>NZ_JARVRC010000001.1:0-1386360 GCF_030209895.1 Agrobacterium sp. CFBP2214
CAAAATCTTCTCAATCACAAAAATGGGCAACAAGCCCAAATCAAAAGGCCGCCAAAAGCGGCCTTTATGCTATAATAAATCATTCCGCGGGGTGGAGCAGCCCGGTAGCTCGTCAGGCTCATAACCTGAAGGCCGCAGGTTCAAATCCTGCCCCCGCAACCAAATCTAGTCACACAATATAAAAAGGGCTCCGAGACAACTCCGAGCCCTTTTTTGCGTCCGGAATATAAAATCGGACCCGTACCGCTGCCAACGGTAAAACAGGGTTGCTGGTCATAAAATCAATCCCGCTACGCACTTCCATGACCAATTCCATCTTCGGGATTGCCATGGACCCCAAAACGGTGATGATGCGCCATCATTCCAGTTCGGATAAAAGCTGCCGTGACCGCTGATCCCTTGCATATCCTCAAGACCGTCTATGGCTACGATGTGTTTCGTGGGCGGCAGGCCGAAATCATCCAGCACGTGGTGGCGGGCAATAATGCTTTCGTTTTGATGCCGACTGGTGGTGGGAAGTCGCTTTGTTACCAGATTCCAGCGCTTGCACGCGAGGGTATGGGGCTGATCGTCTCGCCGCTCATCGCGCTGATGGTCGATCAGGTCGCTGCCCTGCGTCAGGCGGGCGTGCGTGCGGAGGCTCTTAATTCCGATCTCTCTCCTGAAGAGCGGCGCGCGCTCTGGCGGGATATGCGGGCCGGTAAAGTCGACATTCTTTATGCCGCACCGGAAACCCTTCTCAAGCCGGATGTCCTGGACGCCCTCCAGCCCATTGCCCTGTCGCTGATCGCTATCGATGAAGCCCATTGCCTTTCTCAATGGGGGCATGATTTCCGGCCACCTTACCGCCAGCTTGATACGCTGATCGAGCGTTTTCCCGACACGCCACGCATGGCGCTGACAGCCACGGCCGACGGCCCCACGCGCACCGAAATTCTCGGTCACCTCGGAATTGAAGAGGACGACGCCTTCATCGCCGGGTTCGATAGGCCCAATATCCGCTATGCGATCTTGGAAAAGGATAATCCACGCGCGCAGTTGAAGCGCTTTCTGAAGGACCGCGACGGTGAAAGCGGCATCGTCTATTGCCTTTCCAAACGAAAGGTGGATGAAACGGCCGCATGGCTGCGGGAGGAGGGGCGCGACGCGCTGCCCTATCACGCTGGCATGGACAAGGCGGCCCGCGAGGAGAACCAAACTCGTTTCCAGCACGGCGAGGCGGTCATCATTGTCGCGACCGTCGCTTTTGGGATGGGCATAGACAAGCCCGATGTGCGCTTCGTGGTTCATATCGATTTGCCCGGCAGCATCGAGGCCTATTATCAGGAAACGGGCCGAGCCGGCCGCGACGGCCTGCCGTCGGACGTACTCATGCTCTATGGCTACGAAGATATTGCCCTGCGTAATCGTTTCATCGAAGAGTCTGATGCCGCGGACCAGCGCAAATATATGGAGCGCCAGAAGCTCGATGCGCTGCTCGGCCTTGCGGAAACCGCGAGTTGCCGCAGGCAGGTTCTGCTGTCCTATTTCGGCGACCGGTGTGAGCCCTGCGGTAATTGCGATACCTGCGCCGAGCCGCCGGACCTGTTTGACGGGGCCATCGCCGCACAGAAGCTTCTGTCCTGTATTTATCGCACCGGTGAACGTTTTGGCCAAGCCTATGTCATCCGTGTGTTGCTGGGGGTCGAGGATGAGCGGATTTCCCGCTTCGGACATGATCGCATCACGACATACGGTATAGGTAAAGAACATGACAATCGCACCTGGCGCGCCATTCTGCGTCAACTGGTTGCGTTACGCATGATTGAAGTGGATCTGTCCGGGCATGGTGGTCTGTCCATTTCCGAAGATGGACGGCGGTTCCTGCGCGAAAAACCTGCGTTGATGCTGAGGATACCATCTGCTCCGCGTTCTGCCCGGCAACAGACGCCCCGCAACACGGTATCGACGATTTTGCCTGAAGCTGATCGCAGTCTTTTTGAGGCTCTGCGTGCGAAGCGCATGGAAATTGCCCGTGCGCAGAACGTTCCGCCCTATGTGATTTTCCATGACAAGACCCTGATAGAACTTGCCACGGCAAAACCGGTCTCCGCGAAGGGAATGGCTGGGATTCCCGGCGTCGGAGACACCAAGCTGGAGCGCTACGGGCCAGCCTTTCTGGCGGCGATCATGCAGCACGCCGCTGGCGAGTGACCGGCAGAAATCGAATGAAGAGCCGGGTAAGCAAAAATCGGTGGGCTCTGACAAAGGCTCAGCCGGTCGTGTCCTTGAACAGAACGTTCTGATCGATGAGGTAGCGCGAAAACAGCGGTAGGCTAGCACCGCCGATTGCCCGCGCTTGGCTACCCACCGCACCTTCGATGATGTCAGGCAGCGTCACACCCTGCAGATCGTGGTGTTTAAGGGCAAGGCGGGTGGCGGCTACGATCCTTGTTCTGACCCAATCGGGAAAACCGCCGTCGATGATGACGCTCGAAAAATCGATGATGGAGGCGGCGGCAATGACGGCCTGCGCCAGAGCTGCAGCAGTTTTTCGAATCCAGCTTTCCAGCGGCTCGCCGAAATCGATCCACTCGTCTGGAGAAAACCACAGGGGACGAGGATCGATGCCCCTTTCTCGCAGCATGTTTTCCAGAACGAAGATCGACGCGATTTTCAGAAGCTGGACGGTATTGCCGTCCTGCCCCTGCACCGGCAGGGGGCCGATAGCGCCGGCCGTTCCGGTCTTTCCGGAAAACAGCGCCGAATTCAAAACGACGCCGCCGCCGATGAAGGAGCCGATGAAGACGTAGAGAAAATCCGGATAATGCTGGCCTGTCCCGAAAACCAGTTCAGCGCCACAGGCACTGGTCGCGTCGTTTTGCAGAAAAACGGGATAGCTGACGCTTTCAGCAATTTCCGACCGGATATCGACGCCCCGCCATCGCTCCATTTCAATCTGCGGAGCGCCCACTTCCTGCGCCCAGTTCCACAATTCGAATGGCGCGGCGATGCCGACGCCGGCAATTTTCTCTCGCTCGGCCGGCGAAAGCTTCGATTCGAGCTCCGTTATGCCGTCGATTACGAATGGCAATATCCATTCCGGCAGGGGATAGGGATAGGTTCTGCGCAGCTTGAGCCTGATCCGGCCGACAAAATCCATCAGCACGAGATCGACGCTGCGCCGGCCGATCTTTACGCCAAAAGAAAAGACGGCGTCAGGATTAAGCCGCATCGGCGTCGAAGGTTGGCCGACTTTGCCGCGCAGTCTTTCACCACGAATGAGAAGCCCGTCCTTTTCAAGCGACCGCATGATGACGGAGACGGTCTGTGCCGAAAGGCCGCAAAGTCTTGATATTTCGGCTTTTGACAGTCCGCCGTGGCGACGAACGAGGGACAGCACGAGCCGCTCATTATAGGCGCGCACCCCGATCTGGTTGGCGCCGCTGCTTATATCCATGGTGGTGGGCGACGCCGGCGGCGTCGTCTCGACAGATTGTCTCATATGTCATCCTCCCGCCCGCAATATCCGTCGCGACCGATACAGCAGGCTTTATGGCAATCTTGCTATCGCAACGTTAAACGACGCGGCGATATTCCTCCCTGCCGCCTATTAGAATGCCATAGAGAATTAATAATTCAATCGGATTTATTTATTGACAGCCGTTTCCTTTGGTGGTTCCATCTGGGTCAACGATCATTGTTCTCGGAGGAGACGGGATCGTCGGGTAACCGTCACGGTGCTCAAATATCCATTGGGAGGATCTCATGAAGACCACTGTTTCCGCTCTTCTGGGCGCCCTTGCGCTTGGCGTTTCTTTCGCGTCCGTTGCGTCTGCGGCCGATACTTCGGTTTGCCTCATCACCAAAACCGATACCAATCCCTTCTTCGTCAAGATGAAAGAAGGCGCGACCGCCAAGGCCAAAGAGCTGGGCGTGACGCTGAAATCCTATGCCGGCAAGATCGACGGCGATTCCGAAAGCCAGGTTGCCGCCATCGAGACCTGCATTGCCGATGGCGCCAAGGGTATCCTGATCACCGCATCGGACACCAAGGGCATCGTTCCGGCCGTGCAGAAGGCGCGTGATGCCGGTCTTCTGGTCATCGCCCTTGATACGCCGCTCGAACCCGTTGATGCCGCCGATTCCACCTTCGCCACCGACAATCTTCTCGCCGGCGAACTGATCGGCAAATGGGCCGCCGGCAGCCTCGGCGACAAGGCCAAGGATGCGAAAATCGCCTTCCTCAACCTCACCCCCTCCCAGCCGACGGTTGATGTGCTGCGCAACCAGGGCTTCATGAAGGGCTTTGGCATCGACGTGAAGGACATCAACAAGATCGGCGACGAGAGCGATCCGCGTATCGTCGGTCACGATGTCACCAATGGTAACGAAGAAGGCGGCCGTGCAGCGATGGAAAATCTGCTGCAGAAGGACCCCACCATCAACGTCGTCCACACCATCAACGAGCCCGCAGCTGCCGGCGCTTATGAGGCGCTGAAGGCGGTCGGCCGCGAAAAGGATGTTCTGATCGTATCCGTCGACGGTGGTTGCCCGGGCGTCAAGAACGTGGCGGAAGGCGTGATCGGCGCGACCTCGCAGCAATATCCGCTGCTGATGGCGGCGCTCGGCGTCGAAGCCGTCAAGAAGTTTGCCGATACGGGCGAAAAGCCGAAGCCGACCGAAGGCAAGAACTTCGTCGATACCGGCGTGACGCTGGTAACCGACAAGCCGGTCAAGGGCCTCGACTCGATCGATACGAAGGAAGGTCTCAACAAGTGCTGGGGCTGATGCCTCACCTTTGAAACCCGCGGGGGCATTCGTGCCCCCGCCCTTGGACCAGAATGAATATCAGGCACGATCCGGGGGATCGGACAAAGGAATAAACGAGCGCGTTGCGCGCCCCTGCGGGGATGACACAGGCCGCTTCACAACACTTTGAAATCTACGCATCATTCTCTTTGGAGATAGACCCAGGTGTCAGGGCTGATGCGATAGAGCGATCGGGAGGAAAATCCAATGAGCGATCAGCCGGTGCGGGCTCAGCCGCATAATGAATTTGAAAAGGTGCTTTCGGGAAGTTCGACGCAGGTCGCCGCTTTCGATACGCACGACAAGAGTGCGCTGGAAAAATTCCAGCATTTTCTCCATTCCAGCCCGGCGGCCGTACCGCTTATCGTTCTGGTGCTGTCGCTGGTTATTTTCGGCCTGCTCCTAGGCGGCAAGTTTTTCTCCGCCTTCTCGCTGACCCTCATCCTGCAGCAGGTTGCGATCGTCGGCATCGTTGGCGCCGCGCAATCGCTTGTCATCCTGACGGCGGGCATCGACCTTTCGGTCGGCGCGATCATGGTTCTGTCCTCCGTCGTCATGGGGCAGTTTACCTTCCGTTACGGTCTTCCGGCGGAGCTTTCCATTCTCTGTGGTCTCGCCGTCGGCGCATTTTGCGGCTTCATCAACGGCGTGCTGGTTTCGCGCATGCGCCTGCCGCCCTTCATCGTCACGCTTGGCATGTGGCAGATCGTGCTTGCGACCAACTTCCTCTATTCCGCGAATGAGACGATCCGGGCCCAGGACATTGCCCAGCAGGCGCCGATCCTGCAGTTCTTCGGCGCCAATATCCGTTTCGGCAACGCGGTCTTCACCTATGGCGTCATCGCCATGGTTCTGCTGGTCGCCCTGCTCTGGTATGTGCTGAACCGCACCGCCTGGGGCCGCCATCTTTATGCCGTGGGTGACGATCCTGATGCTGCGGAACTCGCTGGTGTCAATGTCAAGCGTATGCTGACCACCGTTTATACCCTGTCCGGTCTCATCTGCGCCTTTGCCGGCTGGGCCCTCATTGGCCGTATCGGCTCGGTTTCGCCGACCGCCGGCCAGTTCGCCAACATCGAATCCATCACCGCGGTGGTTATCGGCGGCCTGTCACTGTTCGGCGGACGCGGCTCCATCATGGGCATGATTTTCGGTGCGCTGATCGTCGGCGTCTTTTCACTCGGTCTCCGGCTTATCGGCACAGACCCGCAATGGACCTATCTGTTGATCGGCGTCCTTATCATCTTGGCTGTCGCAATCGACCAGTGGATCAGAAAGGTAGCAGGCTGATGGCAAAAGAACCTATCCTCACAGCACGCAATCTCGTCAAACGCTACGGTCGTGTGACCGCCCTCGACAATGCCGATTTCGACCTTTATCCGGGCGAAATCCTTGCCGTCATCGGTGATAACGGCGCCGGCAAATCCTCTCTCATCAAGGCGATTTCCGGTGCGGTGACACCCGATGAAGGGGAGATCAGGCTGGAAGGCAAGCCGGTGCAGTTCCGCTCGCCGATCGAGGCGCGCAAGGCGGGCATCGAAACCGTCTATCAGAACCTTGCGCTGTCTCCCGCATTGTCCATAGCTGACAATATGTTTCTCGGCCGTGAAATCCGCAAGCCCGGCATTCAGGGCAGCCTGTTCCGGGCGCTCGACCGCCCGGCCATGGAAAAATTCGCCCGCGAAAAACTGTCGGAACTCGGCCTGATGACGATCCAGAACATCAATCAGGCGGTGGAAACCCTCTCCGGCGGTCAGCGCCAGGGCGTGGCGGTGGCGCGTGCGGCAGCCTTTGGCTCCAAGGTCGTCATCCTCGACGAGCCGACGGCGGCACTCGGCGTCAAGGAAAGCCGTCGCGTTCTCGAGCTTATTCTGGATGTGCGCTCCCGCGGTCTGCCGATTGTCCTGATCTCGCATAACATGCCGCATGTTTTCGAGGTTGCGGATCGCATCCATATCCACCGGCTCGGTAAGCGCCTGTGCGTCATCAATCCGAAGGACTATTCCATGTCCGACGCCGTCGCCTTCATGACCGGCGCCAAGGAAGCGCCGAAGGAAACGCTTGCCGCATGACGCTGAAGCTTGAGACGATCGTCGAAGACGTTCTTCGGCGGGCAGAGGGTCAATCCCGTTTCATCATAGCCATTGCCGGTCCCCCTGGGGCCGGCAAATCCACGCTTGCGGATGCTCTTTTTGAGGCCTTGCGGGCGCGAGGCGAAACGGCCGCCGTCCTGCCCATGGATGGCTTCCATATGGATAACGGCATTCTTGAGAAACGGGGATTGCTGCCGCGAAAAGGCGCACCTGAAACTTTCGACGTGCGCGGCTTCCTGGATATCGTCTCCGCCGTCCGCAAGGGCGGGCAGGAGGTGCTTGTTCCGGTTTTCGACCGCTCCCGGGAAATTGCCATTGCGTCCGCCCGGGCGATTGCGCCGGAAACGCGCTTTGTCCTTGCCGAAGGCAATTATCTGCTGCTGAACGAAGCGCCCTGGACAAGCCTTTCCGAGAGCTTTGACCTCACCATCTTCGTGGGTCCGTCCTTCGCCGTGCTGGAAGAGAGGCTGCGGAACAGATGGCAGGGTTATGGTCTCGATGCCGCTCAGATCCATGCCAAGCTTTTCGAAAACGATCTTCCCAACGGAAAAAGGGTGATCGAAAACGCCCGTCCAGCCGATATTCATATCGATATCTGGGAATAGATTAACGCTTTCCAGTTCTTTACCGGCAAAGCGCGTTTGCCGTTAAGCCTTTGTTGACCATGTGTTGAATCTTTTTGATCCACAGGGTGGGGCTTTTGTGTGTCTATTCATTGACGTAAAAATTTCCTCATATACTATATGTGGTGTTCAAGGTTCTTCCGATTCGCAAGGGTTGGGAGCTAAGACGGGAATTCGGTGCGTAACGCCATCATGGCGGAACAAGGCCGAAACTGCCCCCGCAACTGTAAGCGGCGAGCATCGTTCCGATTTGGGTCACTGGAGCCAAAAGCTCCGGGAAGGCCGGAATAGATGTTGTGACCCGCAAGTCAGGAGACCTGCCTTGAGCGCAAACGTCCACGGGCGGGGTGTCCGGAGGAAGGTGTTGACGCAAATGATTTGCGTGCGCCCTTTTCTGCCCCCTCCAGAACAAGCTTCGGGGTGAAGTCATGCCAGTGCATTTCTTTAAGTTGCTGCGCTCGTCAGCGTAGAGAGTGATTTTGTGCGGCTTGCAACATTTTGGGAAAACCGGAGCCCGGTTTCCATCCGAAAATGCGAAGAGTTGCCTGGGCTACGCGCCTCACCTGAATGACAGATCCACCGCCACCCGATTGCGATTGTAATCGGCAATGTTGAGCCGTGTCCGAAATCGGCTTCGAGAGAGGAAATCATGACCGTCACCGTTTACAGCAAACCCGCCTGCGTCCAGTGCACCGCCACCTATCGTGCGCTCGACCGCATCGGTGTTCCCTATGAGATCATCGATATCTCCGAAGATGCGGATGCACTCGATCACGTGCGGGGTCTCGGTTACATGCAGGTTCCCGTGGTCGTCGCCGGCGAACGCCATTGGGCGGGTTTCCGGCCGGATATGATCGGCTCGATCAGCTGAGGCGGTAAGGCGATGGGCCTGATCGTCTATTATTCCAGCCGCTCTGAAAACACCCATCGTTTCCTTCTGAAACTGGGGCGGCGTTTGTTTCGCCTGCCGCTCGGCGCTGAGGACGACGTGCCTCATGTGTCGGAACCCTATGTGCTGGTCACCCCCACCTATGGGGGCGGCGGCACCAAAGGGGCCGTGCCTAAGCCGGTCATCCGGTTTTTGAACGAGCCCTCCAACCGAAATCTCATTCGCGGCGTCATCGCGGCGGGAAACACGAATTTTGGCGCCGCTTTCGCATCCGCCGGAGATATCGTCTCGCGCAAATGCGCGGTGCCGTTTCTCTATCGCTTCGAGCTTCTCGGCACGGAAGAAGACGTCGCCAACGTCAAACATGGATTGGAACGATTTTGGACACGCTGACCTCGAGCGCGCTGCGCAAGGACGCCAAACAGCCGGCAGCCGCAAGCCAGAAACCGCTTGATGCGGGGCTGGACTATCACGCGCTGAACGCGATGCTGAACCTTTACGACGAGAACGGGAAGATCCAGCTCGACAAGGATCGG
Organism: Agrobacterium sp. CFBP2214; assembly: GCF_030209895.1. Taxonomy (NCBI): domain Bacteria; kingdom Pseudomonadati; phylum Pseudomonadota; class Alphaproteobacteria; order Hyphomicrobiales; family Rhizobiaceae; genus Agrobacterium; species Agrobacterium sp. CFBP2214. The sequence goes on from NZ_JARVRC010000001.1 coordinate 8,933, forward strand.
CTGGCCGCCCGGCAATATTTCCTCCAGCACGTCAACCAGAACACGGTATTTTTCCATAACCTCAGGGAAAAGCTCGATTATCTGGTGACGGAGGGATATTACGAGCAGGAGGTGCTGGACCAGTATTCCTTCAATTTTGTTCGTGACCTCTACGACGAGGCCTATGCCCGGAAATTCCGCTTCCCGACCTTTCTCGGCGCCTTCAAATATTACACCTCCTATACGCTGAAGACCTTCGACGGAAAACGTTATCTGGAGCGTTATGAGGATCGCGTCTGCATGGTGGCGCTGGCCCTTGCGCGTGGTGATGAGCAGCTTGCCCGCAATCTGGTCGATGAAATCATTTCAGGCCGCTTCCAGCCGGCCACCCCGACATTCCTCAATGCCGGCAAAAAGAGCCGCGGCGAGCTGGTCTCGTGTTTTCTGCTGCGGGTGGAAGACAATATGGAAAGCATCGGCCGCTCCATCAATTCGGCCTTGCAGCTTTCCAAGCGCGGCGGCGGCGTGGCGCTGTCCTTGACCAATATTCGCGAATTCGGAGCGCCGATCAAACAGATCGAAAACCAGTCTTCCGGCGTTATTCCCGTGATGAAGCTGCTGGAAGATTCTTTTTCCTATGCCAACCAGCTTGGCGCACGCCAGGGTGCTGGCGCGGTCTATCTACATGCCCATCACCCTGACATCATGCGCTTCCTTGATACCAAGCGCGAAAACGCCGACGAAAAAATCCGCATCAAGACGCTGTCGCTCGGCGTGGTGATCCCCGACATCACCTTCGAACTCGCCCGCAACAACGAGGACATGTATCTGTTCTCGCCCTATGATGTGGAGCGGGTCTATGGCGTGCCGTTGACCGAGATTTCGGTCAGCGAAAAATATCACGAAATGGTCGCCGACAGCCGCATCCGCAAGAAGAAGATCAAGGCGCGCGAATTCTTTCAGGTGATCGCCGAAATCCAGTTCGAGAGCGGTTACCCCTACATCATGTTCGAGGACACGGTGAACCGCGCCAATCCGATCGCCGGCCGCATCAGCATGAGCAATCTCTGCTCGGAAATCCTGCAGGTCAGCGAAGCGAGTGAATTCAATGCCGATCTGTCCTACAGCCATATGGGCAAGGATATTTCCTGCAATCTCGGTTCGCTCAACATTGCCGCTGCAATGGATTCGGCCGATTTCGGCAAGACCATCGAGACCTCCATCCGGGCGCTGACAGCAGTGTCTGATATGAGCCACATTTCCTCCGTCCCCTCGGTGGAAAAGGGCAATGATGCGAGCCACGCCATCGGGCTCGGCCAGATGAACCTGCACGGCTATCTGGCGCGCGAACGCATCTTCTACGGTTCCGAAGAGGGCGTCGATTTCACCAATATCTATTTCTACACCGTGACCTATCATGCCATCCGCGCCAGCAACCGGCTGGCGGTGGAAAGAGGCCAGAGCTTCAAGGGCTTTGAAAATTCGAAATATGCCTCGGGTGACTATTTCGACAAATATACCGACCGGGAATGGTTGCCCGCGACCGAGAAGGTGAAGGAACTGTTCGAAAAGGCCGGCATTGCCATTCCGACGCAGGAGGACTGGAAGGCGCTGAGGCAGGACGTCATGGCATCAGGTCTTTATAACCAGAACCTACAAGCCGTGCCGCCGACAGGTTCGATCTCCTATATCAACCACTCGACGTCTTCCATTCATCCAATCGTCTCGAAGATCGAAATCCGCAAGGAAGGCAAGATCGGCCGCGTTTATTACCCGGCTTCCTATCTCTCGAACGACAATCTCGAATATTATCAGGATGCCTATGAGATCGGTCCTGAGAAGATCATCGACACCTATGCGGCGGCCACCCAGCATGTCGATCAGGGCCTGTCTCTGACGCTGTTCTTCCGCGATACGGCAACGACGCGCGATATCAACCGGGCGCAGATCTACGCCTGGAAGAAGGGCATCAAGACGATCTACTACATCCGTTTGCGCCAGATGGCGCTGGAAGGCACGCAGGTTCAGGGCTGCGTTTCCTGCACGCTCTGAATTGAGGGACAAGACAATGAACATCGCCGTAAAACCCGCGTCCCGCATTCGCGCGGTCAACTGGAACCGCATCGAGGACGACAAGGATCTCGAAGTCTGGAACCGCCTGACCTCGAATTTCTGGCTTCCGGAAAAAGTGCCGCTCTCCAACGACATTCCCTCCTGGGGAACGCTGAAGCCGGAAGAACAGAAACTGACCATCCGTGTCTTCACCGGGCTGACATTGCTCGACACCATCCAGAACGGCGTCGGCGCCGTGCGGCTGATGGCGGATTCGGCCACGCCGCATGAGGAGGCCGTGCTCTCCAACATTTCCTTCATGGAGGCCGTGCACGCCCGCTCCTATTCCTCGATCTTCTCGACGCTATGCTCCACGCCTGATGTCGACGATGCCTATCGCTGGTCTGAGGAAAACGAGTTCCTGCAACGCAAATCCGCGCTGATCATGCGCGAATATGACAGCGGCGATCCGCTGAAAAAGAAGATCGCCAGCGTTTTCCTGGAAAGCTTTCTGTTCTATTCCGGCTTCTACCTGCCGATGTTCTGGTCAAGCCGCGCCAAGCTTACCAATACGGCGGATTTGATCCGCCTCATCATCCGCGACGAGGCCGTGCATGGCTATTATATCGGCTACAAGTTCCAGCGGGCGGTGGAGCGCCTCGGCGAAAAGGAGAGACAGGAGATCAAGGACTTCGCCTTCGATCTCCTGCTCGAACTTTACGATAACGAGGCGAAATATACCGAAGACCTCTATGACGGCGTTGGCCTGACCGAGGATGTCAAGCAGTTCCTGCATTACAACGCCAACAAGGCCCTTATGAATCTGGGTTACGAGGCGCTGTTTCCCGCCGAGGCCTGCCGGGTCAATCCAGCGATCCTGTCGGCACTCTCACCCAATGCCGACGAGAACCACGACTTTTTCTCCGGTTCCGGCTCGTCCTATGTCATCGGCAAGGCGGTCGCGACTGAAGATGAAGACTGGGATTTCTGAAACCCTGATGTCAGCAGGAACCCGCAAAGCCTATTGCGGGTTCACCACCTGGCTCGCAAGGCGGAAGGGGCTGGAGACCGTTGCGCCGATCGCATCGAATACGAAGGCTCCTGCACTATTGATATCACCGCCGCGCCTGCTTGCCTCCAGTTGCGGAACCATGGAGGCCAGCGCGGCATAACGGTCGTGATTGAGTGGGTCCGACGCCTCCAGATTGGAGATATCGACGAATTGCACGCCCTCTTTCAGGGCCGCTTCCTGAACCTGCGGATCGGTGACGTCAAGCGCACCGATGCGGGTGACATCGGCACCCAGTATGGAGGATGCTTTTAAGGCCCGGTCGTCCTTGGACACCAGCACGGTGAGTGGCGGATTGAGCCGGCCGACGACCTCGATCTGCTTGCGGAAGACATCGGCGTCGATATCGGGCGCAGCCAGCACCACCTGCAGCTTGGCGATGACATCGTTCCTGCCTTCGAAGCGCAATTGCCGCAACGCTTCCATCACCAGCCAGCCGCCCATGCTGTGACCGAACACGACGACGCTTTTTCGTGGTGTCTGCCGGGTGAGGTCGGTCAATAGGGCGGCCAGCGCATCACGCGAATAGGTCGCCGATTCCTTGTCGGCGACGTAGCCGGTGACATTGGCCTGCGAAGGCCAGGAAAAGACTAATGGCACGCCATTCATATTGGCATCGGCAGCCATTTGCGCCGCGCGGAAAAGGGCTTCCTGATAGCTGTAATTATAGCCATGCACAAAAAGTGCGATCTGCTTGCCAGAGCGGGCAATATCGCCGAGATCAGCGTTGAAGGCCGTCTTCGTCAACATATCGGCCTTGGTAACAACGAAGTCCTTCTTCGGGTCCGGCTTGCCGCTGGACCACTCGATTTTTCCGCTTTTATGGGTAGGAGGAATGGAAATATCGAAGCGCGCATAATTCGGCTCGGCCGCCCGTTCCGTCCCGAAGCCCTTTTTTGCGTCCTTGTTTCTCTCGCGTGTACTCGCCACATAGGCGGTTACGATTTTGGTGCCTTTGGCCCTGGTGTCCACAGCCTGCAGCACATCCGCCCCCGGTCTGCCCGCGCAGGATGAAAGAACGCTGAGGGTGAGAAGGAGCGAAAAAATCAGGCGCATGAATGGGCTACCGATGACAAGGAACGGCTGATAAATAACCGGCCGTCAAAAAAGTTGCTACTGGAGAATGAATTGCGCTGCTGCGGTGGTCTTCGATGTGGAGAGGCATTCCCCACCTTGCTATCCGGACATGTTCGTTTTAGGCCGTAAAGATGACGAACAAGGTGTCGCTTTTACGGCTGAAACTCACGGACTTCCGCAATTATGCGGCGGCTGCGCTCACGCTCGATGACCGCCATGTGGTGCTGACGGGCGACAATGGTTCCGGCAAGACCAATCTGCTTGAGGCTGTCTCCTTTCTCTCACCCGGAAGAGGCCTGCGCCGGGCCACTTTATCCGACGTAACACGGGTGGGGGCGGAGGCTGCCGGTTTCTCGATTTTTGCCGATGTCGAAGGCATGGATGGCGAAGTCGCCATCGGCACCGGGATCGAAGGTGACGGAGAGGTGGTGTCGCGTCGCCTGAGACTGAATGGCACGCCCGTCAAATCCGTCGACGAATTGACCGACCATCTGCGGGTGCTGTGGCTGACGCCCGCCATGGATGGCCTCTTTACCGGCTCATCATCGGATCGCCGGCGTTTCCTCGACCGGCTGGTGCTGTCGCTCGATCCAGCTCATGGACGGCGGGCAAGCGATTTTGAAAAGGCCATGCGCGGCCGCAACCGCCTGCTTTCGGAAGGCCGCTTTGATCCGGTCTGGCTGGACGGTATCGAAAAGCAGATGGCCGAACTCGGCATATCCATGGCCGTTGCCCGTTATGAGATGCTCGGCCTTCTGAAGAGCCTGATCGAAGGGCGGGCGGGCAATGCCGCTTTCCCGTCGGCAGCGCTCTCGCTCTCCGGTTTCATGGACGATGGGCTCAACCGCCCTGCCGTCGATCTGGAGGATGAATACAGGCTTATGTTGCGCGATGGCCGGTATCGCGACGCCGCTGCCGGCCGTACGCTGGATGGGCCGCACCGCGTCGATCTCTTCGTGCGTCATGCGGAAAAGGACATGGAGGCCGAACGCTGTTCAACCGGGGAACAGAAGGCGCTGCTGGTGGGGCTGGTGCTTGCCCATGCGCAGCTCACCGCCAATATGACCGGCCATGCGCCGGTCCTGCTGCTGGACGAGATCGCCGCCCATCTGGATGAGGGCAGGCGGGCGGCGCTGTTCGATCTCATTCACGCGCTTGGCGGCCAGAGCTTCATGACGGGAACGGATGCGGCCATGTTCTCGGCCCTTGGTGAGCGGGCGCAGTTCTTCAATGTCTCCCACGGGAGCATCACGGCGTGACGGCAGAGAGATGGAGTGCGACATGGACCCGCTGAGCCCGGAAGAAATCGAACGCTACAAGCGTCACATCCTGCTGCCGGAAATCGGCGGCGCCGGACAGCAGCGGCTGAAGGCGGCGCGCGTACTGGTGATCGGAGCGGGTGGTCTTGGTGCGCCCGTGCTTCATTATCTTGCCGCCGCCGGTGTCGGCACGCTCGGCATGATCGATGACGATGTGGTTTCCCTCTCCAACCTCCAGCGACAGGTGATCCACGATACCGGCACGATTGGGGAGCTGAAAACGGAAAGCGCCCGCAAGGCCATCGCCCGTCTCAACCCGTATGTCCGTACTCTTGTTTATGAGGAACGCTTTTCGCAGGTCTGGGCGCATGACCATCTGCAATCCTTCGATCTCCTTATCGACGGCTCGGACAATTTCGATACGCGTTATACCGCCGCCGATGCGGCGGAGGCTGCCAGGAGACCGCTGGTAACGGGTGCTGTCGGCCGTTTTGACGGCTCGGTAACGGTGCTGAAACCCTACGAGACAAATGTCGAGGGCATTCTGCTGCCCGGCTATCGTGACCTGTTTCCCGAGCCGCCTCCGCAGGGGCTTATTCCCAATTGCGCGGAAACAGGTATTGTCGGCGCGCTGACCGGGGTTATCGGCACGCTTATGGCCATGGAGGCGATCAAGGTGATCACCGGTGCCGGCGAACCGCTGATCGGCCGCCTGCTCCTCTATGAGGCCCTGTCTGCCCGTTTCGAAACCGTGCGATACAAGCGGCGGGCAACGGGAGGGAAGTCGTGACCGAGATTATCGAGATCGGAGAGGACTTCGATCGCTGGCAGGAATTGCTGGCGCTCATCATGTCGTCCTTCGCCTATATGGACGGCGTCATCGATCCACCGTCCTCGGCCCATCGCCTGACGCTGGATAATCTCTCCGAAAAGGCGAGGGCGGAAATTGCTTTCGTTGCGGTGGACGAAGGCGAACTGTTGGGCTGCCTGTTCTGCCGGCCGGAGCCACCCGCCTGTCTTTACGTCGGAAAGCTGTGCGTCTCACCCCAGGCGCAGGGAAAGGGCATAGGCAAGATGCTGCTGCAGAGGTCCGAAGCGTTGGCGCGCGAATTGGCGCTGCCGGCGCTGCGGCTGGAAACCCGCATCGAGCTGATCACCAATCACGCCAGATTCGCCGCCTGGGGTTTCGTCAAGACTGCTGAAAACGCCCATGCCGGTTACGATCGCACGACCTCGATCGAGATGACCAAGGTCCTCGGCTGAAATCGTCTTCAGCCGACCCGGCTGCGTAAAGTCCGGAATTTATCTTCCCTGGCCGATTACAGAGCCTATTGCAAAAGGCCGGATTGCACCATCTGGGAGAGAAATACCGAGGAGACGCGGTCAATGCCGGTCTGCGACTGGTTTTCTGCCGATCCGACCCGCCACACAGCTTTCCCCTGCCCGCTGAAGAGCTGGATTTCCGTGCTGACCTTGTGGGTGAGAGGAGCCGCCTTTGTCGCTTCCACCATCTGCTTCATCAGTCTTGCGGACGGCATGCGCGTTCTGTCGCCGATCTCGTCCGCATTTGCACCAGCCTTCAGCCGCTGGAAGGCCGGCGCGACATCCGGCAGAGAGCAGTTCATCTTGATCCGCGCCACAACAACACCCGTGGGCGTTTTTGCACCGATACGTGCGGGTTCCGCCTTGCAACGCACCCGCTCCGTGCTCGCCACCCAGAGCTTTGCGAATTGCTCCGATTGTTCTTTCGTTGTCCCCTTGGGTGAATGCATGCCTCTGTTTTTGCGTTGCCAGGCGACCGGGTCTGCAACCAGTTCCATATCCGTGTAGCGCGGGCTGCTACCCGAGGATCCCCATTCCTTGTTCAAACGAGACATGCTGGCGCGATCAAAATTCAGCCAGGCGCGATAATAGAGTTCCGCAGTCTCTTCAGGGGAGGGCGAAGCGGCCTGGGCCGAACCGCCGACCAGCATGAGCAGGATGGAGATCAACGTTAAGAACTTCGTCTGGATACCCATTGAACTTTCCCTCCCTATGATCGAATGACGGTGGCCTGTGCCGGCTCAGTTCCGCCCCGGCAGCACCCGGTTCGGGGGACGGTGGCCGTCGAACAGCGTGCGGATGTTGATGATGACCTTGTCGCCCATTTCGATGCGGCCTTCGATCGTCGCGGAACCCATGTGCGGAAGCAGAACGACCTTACCTTCCTTGGCGAGTTTGATGAGCTTGGGGTTCACCGCAGGCTCGTTCTCATAGACGTCAAGACCGGCGCCGGCGATCTTGCCTTCGCGCAGGCACTGGATCATCGCCGCCTCATCGATGATATCGCCGCGCGCAGTATTGACGATGTAGCTGGTCGGCTGCATCAGCGCGAGCCGCCGCGCCGAAATCAGATGATAAGTTGCAGGCGTCGAGGGGCAATTGACGGAGACGATGTCCACCCGCGCCAGCATCTGGTCAAGGCTATCCCAATAGGTCGCCTCAAGCTCCGCCTCGGTGGCCGGATTGACGCGCTTGCGGTTATGATAATGAATGGAAAGCCCGAAGGCCTTGGCGCGGCGTGCAACCGCCGTTCCGATGCGGCCCATGCCAACAATACCGATGCGCTTGCCGGAAATACGCCGCCCCAGCATCCAAGTCGGTGACCAGCCAAGCCATTCATCTGCGCCATTGGCGAGCACGCGTGTGCCTTCGATCATGCGGCGCGGCACGGCCAGTACCAGCGCCATGGTGATATCGGCGCTGTCTTCGGTTAGCACATTGGGTGTGTTGGTGACGGTGATGCCCTTGCGGGCTGCGGCATCCACATCCACATGGTCGATACCGTTGGAAAAGCTGGCGATCAGCTTCAGCTGCGGCCCCGCCTGATCGATCATCGCGGCGGTGATGCGGTCAGTGACGGTCGGCACCAGCACATCCACTCGCTGCATGGCGGCGACAAGCTCCGCTTCGCTGCGCGGCGTATCGTCGATATTCAGCTCGGCATCGAAGAGTTCGCGCATTCTGGTTTCGACGACGTCTGGCAATTTGCGGGTGATATAGACTGTCGGTCTCTTCTTGTGGGTCATCGTTTGCCGCTGCCTTGTTCAGAAGTCATTAACCAGAAAGAGCGATAATTTCTTTCAATCAGGGCGTTTCTACCAGACCCACCGGCGAAGACAAATAAAACTCGCTGAAGCTTGAGGCATGTGGAAACGAGCCTCCTTAAATATCATCCGGTTTGCAGAAGGCGGGAAACGGAAATGGGCATGCGCAGTGTGGTTTCTATCGTTTGCATTGCATTGTCTCTGGGCCTTCTCGGTGCGGCCGGCGAAGCCATGGCGCAGGGTGCCGCAAAAGGCGCAAGCGGTCTGCCGCTGCCGCGTTTTGTCAGCCTGAAATCAAAGCGCGTCAATATGCGCATCGGCCCGAGCACGGATTATGCCGTGTCATGGATGTATTTGAAATCGGGAATGCCCGTCGAAATCATCCAGGAATATGAAAACTGGCGGCGTATCCGCGATGCCGACGGCACGGAAGGCTGGGTCAATCAGGCCCTGCTGTCAGGTGAGCGCACGGCCGTTGCGGCTCCGTGGATGCGTGGCAAGGGCAAGGAAGTCTTTGTGAACATGCGCCGCGAAGCGCAGTCGGGCGCTTCCGTTGTTGCACGGCTTGAGCCGGGCGTCGTCTTCAGGATCGGCGAATGCAATGGCGACTGGTGCCGCGCCGAGGCCGGTCAGGCCTCGGGCTGGGTTTCGCAGGGCGAAATCTGGGGTGCTTACCCGGGCGAAGCCTTTAAATAAGGCCGTGTTTTTCGCCAAGCGCCTTCAACGATGACATGGGGCGCGGGCCGATCTGTTGAATGACGGCGGCAGCCGCAAGGCAGCCGAGCTTGCCGCAATCTTCGAGCGACCGGTCCTGCGTATAACCGAACAGGAATCCGGCGGCGAAAAGATCGCCCGCACCCGTCGTGTCGACCACGTCATGCACCGGATAGGCCTCTACCTTCACACGCTCCGTGCCGCGCAGAATGACGGCGCCTTCCTCGCTCATCGTCACCGCCGCGATCTTGCAGTCGGCCGCGATTTTGGTCAGCGCCAGTTCGAAATCGTCGGTTTCGTAGAGCGACAGCGCTTCCTGCTTGTTGGCGAAAACGATGTCCACCGTGCCGGAGCGCATCAGGTCGAGAAACTCTTCGCGGTAGCGGCCGACGCAGAAGCTGTCGGAAAGCGTCATGGAGACTTCGCGGCCGTTTTCATGCGCAATGCGGGCGCATTCGCGGATGGCGTCCTTGGCGCGCGGCGGGTCCCACAGGTAACCCTCGAAGTAGGTGACTTTCGTATCCGCCACCACATCATCTTCGACATCTTCCGGACCGAGATCGACGCAGGCGCCGAGATAGGTGTTCATCGAGCGCTCGCCGTCTTCGGTCACGAAGATCATGGAGCGGGCGGTCGGCGGGAAGGTGCCTTCCGGTTTCGTTTCGAAATAGACACCCTGGGCGCGGATATCGTGCTGGAAGATTTCTCCGAGCTGGTCTTCCGCCACCTTGCCGAAATAGGCGGCCTTACCGCCGAAATTCGCTACGCCTGCTGCCGTGTTGCCAGCGCTGCCGCCGGAGGCTTCAAGAGCCGGCCCCATAAGCGAATAAAGCAGTTCGGCGCGTTCCGCGTCGATGAGGTTCATCGCACCTTTGGTAATGGCATTGTCGTTGAGAAAGCGATCATCGCAGCGGGAGATAATGTCGACGATGGCATTGCCGACAGTCAGTACGTCGAATTTCGTCATAGGCCCTATCCGTTTCGCACGGGGTGTGCATATTTTTCGAAAGGTCTTAAACATTTCTCGCGGCAAGAAAAGCCCAAAGAGAAAATATGCGGTTCTCAGGACGGGGCGAAAACGCGTCATCTGCCTGTAATGTGGTTAAGCTATTCCTTCTACCAGAGCAAAAGGTGTGTGAACGCGTACCGGAATGGAAGACATGATGGTCTTCTGGCTCAACCGTTATCTCCGCCACGGATGTACTGGCGGTATATAACGGACATAAAAGGCGGGGGTGACCCCGCTTTTTCTTTTTGGAGAACGCCCGCCCATGGCACCACGTGGCCACTAAGGGCGTTTCCGCCCAAGCGCCTCACCACGTTCTTCCCCTTCACGGCATACCTCATCGGACGAAAACGCGGAGCGAAAGCGTATTCGTGATTCCATTCCCGCTGAAAAGGCTCTAAAGCGGAGTATCTCCCCGCAAAAGCCGCGAAAGCTTTCCCTCCATGTCTGCCGTTGCCGCGAATGTCGCCCCGATTTTCATTCTCATCCTGATCGGTTGGCTCACCGTCAAGGCCGGTCTGTTCAGGGCCGATGCCGGCGATATCCTCAGCGACTTTGTGTTCAAGATTGCTGTGCCGACCTTGATCTTCCGCACGCTTGCCGAAGCGAATTTTCACGGTGCTTCGCCTTTCCGACTGTGGATCACCTATTTCGCCGGCGTAGCCGTCACCTGGACGGTTGGGCATATCGTCACCCGTTATGTCTTCAAGCAGGATGTCCGCATCGCCGTCATTGCCGGCATTTCCTCGGCCTTTGCGAACAATATCTTCATCGGCCTACCGCTGGTCGGGCGGTCCGTGGGGGATGAGGGGCTGGTCGCTCTCTCCATCCTGCTCGCCATCCATCTGCCTGTGATGATGATCGCCGGCACGATCCTGATGGAAAATGCTACTCATAAGGCGGTCGGCGGTGAAAAGCGCAGCATGGCTGCGGTGTTCAAGCAGGTAGGCCGCAATCTCATTACCAATCCGCTGGTGATTGGGCTTGTCATCGGGCTTTCGACCAATGTTTCCGGTGTAGCGCTGACGCCCATTCTGAAAACCGTGGTTGATCAGATCGCGTCCATGGCGGGGCCGGCGGCGCTTATTTCGCTCGGCATGGCGCTGACCAAATACACCATCCGCGGCAATATGGGCATTGCCGTCACCATGACGGTGTTCAAGCTGCTGCTGCTGCCCGCCTGCGTTTGGGCAATGGGTCATGCGCTCGGTCTTAGCCGGGAATGGACCGCGGCGCTCGTGCTTACCTCGTCGGTGCCGACTGGGGTGAATGCCTGGCTTATCGCCAACCGCTTCGGCATCGGCCACAGCGTTGCCGCCTCCACCATCAGCATTTCCACAGCGACCGGTGTTCTTTCCGTGTCGCTATGGGCATGGCTGTTGAGCTGATTATTCTGCTGCGTTGATTACTTCTGGGCGCTCAGAATCTTGAAGCGGGCGTTGCGGCACACTTCAGTGCTGGTGCGAAACTCAGCCGCGAGCACTGGCTCGTAGGGCATGCCGCGATTGGCGACCATCAGCAGCTTGCCGCCGCTGCGTAGTGCGCCGGCGGCAGCCTTGATGAAGGCCTGACCGAGGGCAGGTTCTGCTGCCTGTCCCGCCGCATGGAAAGGCGGGTTCATGATGATAAGGTCGTATTTTTCCTTCGGCGGCTCGTTTGCCAGATCCTGCCAGAAGAAACGCGCCGTCAGTCGCGGATTGTTTTCGAGAAGATTGGTCTTTGCAAATTCCAGCGCGTTCCAGTCTGCTTCAAACAGATCGATACGGGCCGTGCGCGGCGATTTCTCGGCCAGCATGACTGAGAGATAACCCCAGCCCGCGCCGAAATCGGCGGCGTTGCCGTCAAAATCGGTCGGTAGGCGCGATGCGAGCAGTTCTGAGCCATCATCCACGCGGTCATGCGAGAACATGCCGGGCAGGGCGGTGAAACGGCCTTCCACCGTCGCCGGTTTCTGGGCGAGTTTCGACACGGCAGATGCAATATCGTCCGGACGTTTGAACCAGAGGGCGACGCCGTGATATTTCGGTGTCGATTCCGCCTCGATGCCAAGCTTCGCCAGCGTCTTGCGCAGTGTCACGATACCGTCTTCCTTCGATCCGGCCGCGACGATCAGGCCGCCGGCCTTCACGCGCGAAAGTGCTTCGGCGACGCGGTTTTCGTTTTCGCCACGGTGCTTGCCGCACAGCAAAAGCGCCGCATCGTAGTCCTCGCCCGAAACATCCGGGGTGACTTCTGCGCCCTGAGCCTGCAAGGCCCGGTAGAGCGGCCGGAGATGTTGAACCGCGACGATCTCGGCGTCGAAACCATCAAGGCGCGGACCGGCCTCAGCTCCCAGAAACAGAACGCGCTCGCCCTCTTTCGGCATAGGAAGCATTTCCGAGGCAAAGGGGTGGAAAAGGGTTTTCACAGCGTCACGGCTCATGGGAGCATCCTCAAGGTAGAATAGAAAAAAGGCGCGGGCAAAACCCGCGCCTCGATAGGGTCTGGCGGCGCTGCCTTATTCGGCAGCGGCTTCGCCGTCTTCCTTCTTCTTGTCGGCAGCGATTTCCTGGCCGGTGGCCTGGTCGACAACCTTCATGGACAGGCGAACCTTGCCACGCTCGTCGAAGCCCATCAGCTTGACCCAAACCTTATCGCCTTCCTTGACGACGTCGGAGGTCTTGGCGACACGCTCGGAAGCGAGCTGCGAGATGTGAACGAGGCCGTCACGGGCGCCGAAGAAGTTGACGAAAGCGCCGAAGTCAGCAGTCTTGACAACAGTGCCTTCGTAGATCTGGCCGACTTCCGGTTCTGCAACGATCGAGTGGATCCACTTGCGGGCCGCTTCGATTTCCTTGCCGGACGAGGAGGCGATCTTGACGGTGCCGTCGTCTTCGATGTTGATCTTCGCGCCGGTCTTTTCGACGATTTCGCGGATGACCTTGCCGCCCGAACCGATGACTTCACGGATTTTGTCGACCGGAATGTTCATCACTTCGATGCGCGGTGCGAATTCGCCGAGCTGGCCACGGCTTTCGGTGATGGCGTTGGCCATTTCGCCGAGGATGTGCTTGCGGCCACCCTGTGCCTGCTCCAGAGCGATCTTCATGATCTCTTCGGTGATACCGGCGATCTTGATGTCCATCTGCAGCGAGGTGATGCCGTCGGCGGTGCCGGCGACCTTGAAGTCCATGTCGCCGAGGTGATCTTCGTCACCCAGGATGTCGGAGAGGACCGCAAAGCGCTCGCCTTCGAGGATCAGGCCCATGGCGATACCGGCAACCGGCTTTGCCAGCGGAACGCCGGCGTCCATCAGTGCAAGCGAGGTGCCGCAGACCGTTGCCATCGACGAGGAGCCGTTGGACTCGGTAATTTCGGAAACGACGCGCAGCGTATAGGGGAACTGTTCCGCAGTCGGCAGCATCGGACGGATAGCGCGCCATGCGAGCTTGCCGTGACCGATTTCGCGACGGCCCGGGGAGCCCATGCGACCTGTTTCACCGACCGAGTAGGGCGGGAAGTTGTAATGCAGCAGGAAGCGTTCCTTGTACATGCCGGTGAGGCTATCGACATACTGTTCGTCTTCGCCGGTGCCGAGCGTCGCAACGACGATCGCCTGGGTTTCACCGCGGGTGAACAGCGCCGAACCGTGGGTACGCGGCAGCAGGCCGACTTCCGAAACGATCGGACGAACGGTCGACAGGTCGCGGCCGTCGATGCGGCTCTTGGTGTCGAGAACGTTCCAGCGAACGATCTTCGCCTGAAGGTGCTTGAAGACAGCGCCGATTTCTTCCGGCGTGTACTTGGCTTCGCCTTCTTCCGGCAGGAAGTGCGCCTTGACCTTCGCCTTCACGGCGTCGACGGCGGCGTAACGCGCAGCCTTTTCAGTGATCTTGTAGGCGTCGCGCAGTTCGGCTTCGGCGAGCGCCAGCATTTCGTTTTCGAGCGCGGAGAAGTCTTCCGGTTCGAATTCGCGTGGTTCCTTGGCGGCAACTTCGGCGAGCTTGATGATCGCGTCGATAACCGGCTGGAAGCCGCGATGACCGAACATGACGGCGCCGAGCATGATTTCTTCGTTGAGTTCCTTGGCCTCGGACTCAACCATCAAAACAGCGTCCTGCGTACCGGCAACGACGAGGTCGAGAACAGACTCGTCCATTTCGTCCAGATGCGGGTTAAGAACATACTCACCGTTGATGTAGCCAACGCGCGCGCCGCCAACCGGGCCCATGAAGGGAACGCCAGAGAGCGTAAGCGCTGCGGAAGCCGCAACCATCGACAGAACGTCCGGGTTGTTTTCCAGATCATGCTGGATAACCGTGACGACGACCTGCGTGTCGTTCTTGTAGCCTTCCGGGAAGAGCGGGCGAATCGGACGGTCGATCAGGCGGGAAACGAGAGTTTCGTTTTCGCTCGGACGGCCTTCGCGCTTGAAGTAGCCGCCGGGGATCTTGCCGGCCGCGTAGGTCTTTTCCTGGTAGTTGACGGTCAGCGGAAAGAAGTCCTGGCCGGGCTTCGGAGACTTTGCGGAAACCACTGTCGCGAGAACCATCGTCTCGCCGTAGGTTGCGATGACGGCGCCGTCGGCCTGACGGGCAACCTTGCCGGTCTCGAGCTTCAGCGGGCGGCCTGCCCATTCGATTTCCACGGAGTGTTGATTGAACATATCTTGTCCTTGGTTGTGGTTGCCGCTCCAGCATCGTGCCGGCGGTGGCAACGCGGTGACTCAATCACGGGCAAGACAGCGGGAGGCTTTCGACAAGCAAGCATCCGGCAATCCTGCCCCATGACAGGTCTGCGGTTGAAAAGGCGACACCGGCCCATCCGGGTCTACCTTATCGTCCGGGGGCCACATCTGCGGCAAACGCCCGGAAATTCATATAGCCTTTGAAAGGCCGGATATAAAAACCGGCGGGCATCGTTGCGAAACCCGCCGGAGAAGTTATTAGCGGCGAATGCCGAGAGCACCGATCAGCTTGCTGTAACGGGCTTCGTCCTTCTTCTTCAGATAGTCGAGAAGCGAACGACGGCTCGAAACCAGCGTCAGAAGGCCACGACGGGAGTGGTTGTCCTTCTTGTGGTCCTTGAAGTGACCGGTCAGGTTGTTGATCCGCTCGGTCAGGATAGCGACCTGAACTTCCGGAGAACCGGTGTCGCCTTCCTTCGTGGCATATTCCTTGATGAGGGCGGCTTTGCGCTCTGCAGTAATCGACATCGGACGATCCTTTCTGTTTTAAGGAAAAATGGGACGCCTTGAGCCGGGATGTCGTCCAGCTCAGGCCATTCAGCAGCATAGGCAAAGCCCAAGCTGGCGCTGCCTATAAACTATTCCGGGTGCGATGGAAAGAGGCGATTGATTCCTGCCCGCGCTGCCCGGCTCAGCCGAAAACCCGCTTCGGCCGGAACTCGCCTTCACCGATCTCGCCGATAGCGACAAGCTTGCCATGCGCGGTGGCATAGGCTTCCGGGTGGTTGGCCGGTGCATCACGCCCGCGAAGCAGGATGGGGTTGCCCATCTTCAGCCGGTGCGCCTGGTCGTCGTTGATGATGAGGCGGGGAAGGGCGGAAAGCGCCTCGGCCGTATCGATCAGGAAGGCGTCCAGCGCCTCCAGCCGTTCGTCGCGGTCCTCCACGGCCTCCAGTGCCGTCAGGGTTCCGAGCGGCACCATCATGTCTTCGCCGAAGGGAGCAACCATGGTGCGGCGCAGTTCCGAAATATGGCCGAAACAACCGAGATCGCGGCCCATATCGCGCGCCAGCGCCCGCACATAGGTGCCCTTGCCGCATTCCACTTCGAAATGGGCCGTATTGGCGTCCGGGCAGGCAAGCAGCGTCAGGCGATGGATTTCGACCTCGCGTGCGGGGATTTCCACCGTCTCGCCTTCGCGCGCCAGATCATAGGCGCGCTCGCCAGCGATCTTGATGGCCGAAAATTGCGGCGGCGTCTGCAGGATCACCCCGGTATAGTTGGGCAGAATATCGCGGATCGCCTGTTCGTCCGGGCGCTGCTCGGAGGAATCGAGCACCTCGCCTTCCAGATCGTCGGTCGTGCGCTGCTCACCCCAGGTGACGGTAAATTCGTAGATCTTCCGACCGTCCATGACGTAAGGCACGGTTTTGGTGGCGTCGCCGAGCGCGATCGGCAGCATGCCGGAGGCCAACGGATCGAGCGTGCCGGCATGGCCCGCCTTCTGGGCATTGAACAGCCACTTGATCTTGGAAACGGCCTCGGTGGAGCCAAAATCGAGCGGTTTGTCGAGGATGAGCCAACCGGAAATCGGGCGGCCCTTGGGTTTGCGGTTCTGCTGTTTGCGTGGTTTGGACATGCTTCAGTTCTGTTCGTCGTCTTTTTCGTTTGAAGGTCCAAGATCGCGCTGCACTTCGGGCGAGCGCAGAAGGGCGTCGATCTTCTGGTAATTGTCGAAACTCGTATCGTCGCGGAAACGCAGTTCCGGCATGTATTTCATCTGCCGCAGCTGCGGGCCGAGGCGGCCGCGCATGAACTTGGCATGGCGGTTGAGCGCCGTGATGATGTCGGTGTGATCGGCAACGCCAATTGGCGTCACATAGGCGGTCGCGATCTTCAGATCGGGAGACATGCGCACTTCCGAAATGGAAATGACGGTGCCTTCGATCAGATCGTCGCGGACTTCACCGCGCTGGAGAATCTGGGTCAGGGCGGCGCGCACCTGTTCGCCAACACGCAGCATGCGTTGCGAAGGGGCCGATGATGTAGCTTTTGCCATTGGTTATGCCTCAAACGGAGCGAGCGCCGGTAAGCCGGCGCCCGACAGTAAATTCCTGTTTTGCGGCGAGAACGCTTAGAGCGTTCTCGTGATGTGTTCGACGCGGAAGCACTCGATGGTGTCGCCGGCGCGGATGTCTTCGTAGTTTTCGAATGCCATACCGCACTCCTGACCAACAGGCACTTCGTTGACTTCGTCCTTGAAGCGCTTGAGGGTCTTGAGCTTGCCTTCGTGGATAACGACGTTGTCGCGCACCAGACGCACACCCGCACCACGTTCCACCTTGCCCTCGACGACGCGGCAACCCGCGACCTTGCCGACCTTGGTGATGTTGAACACCTCGAGAATTTCGGCATTGCCGAGGAAGGTCTCGCGACGTTCCGGCGAAAGCAGACCCGACATCGCCGCCTTCACGTCATCCACCAGATCGTAGATGATGTTGTAGTAACGGATTTCGATACCGGCGCGTTCGGACGCCGTACGTGCCTGTGCGTTGGCGCGAACGTTGAAGCCGATGATCGCGGCGTTCGATGCCTCGGCAAGCGAGATATCCGATTCCGTGATGGCACCAGCACCAGAGTGAACGACACGAGCGCGGACTTCGTCTGTGCCGAGCTTGTCGAGCGAAGCGATAATGGCTTCGACCGAACCCTGCACGTCCGCCTTGATGACCAGCGGGAATTCCTTCAATCCCGAAGTCTGCAACTGGCTCATCATCTGTTCCAGCGAACCGCGCTGGCCGGTCTGACGGGCGACAGCCTTGTCGCGGGCCAGACGCTGGCGGTACTCGGAAATCTCTCTCGCGCGGCTTTCGTTTTCGACGACCGCAAAACGGTCACCGGCCGAAGGCGTGCCGGAAAGGCCGAGAATCTCGACCGGCATTGCCGGACCGGCTTCCTTGACGTGTTCGCCCTTGTCGTTGACGAGTGCGCGCACGCGGCCCCACTGGTCGCCGGCAACGATGATCTGGCCGGGCTTCAACGTACCCTTCTGCACGAGAACCGTGGCGACGGCGCCGCGTCCACGGTCCAGCTCGGCTTCGATGACCGTGCCTTCTGCGGTGCGGCTTGGATCTGCCTTCAGATCGAGGATTTCCGCCTGAAGCAGGATCGCTTCGAGCAGCTTGTCGAGATTGAGCTTGTTCTTGGCCGACACTTCGACGTCAAGAACTTCACCACCCATCGATTCCACGAAAACTTCGTGCTGCAGCAGCTGCTGGCGCACCTTTTCAGGGTTTGCCTCGTGCTTGTCGATCTTGTTGATCGCAACGACGATCGGAACACCGGCAGCCTTGGCATGGTTGATCGACTCGATCGTCTGCGGCATCACGCTGTCGTCAGCGGCGACAACCAGAACGGCGATGTCGGTTGCCTGCGCGCCACGGGCACGCATGGCCGTAAAGGCGGCGTGGCCGGGGGTATCGATGAAGGTGATCTTCTGGCCGTTCTTTTCGACCTGATAGGCGCCGATATGCTGCGTGATGCCACCGGCTTCGCCAGCGACAACATTTGCCTGACGAATGGCGTCAAGCAGCGAGGTCTTGCCGTGGTCGACGTGACCCATGATCGTCACGACCGGCGGACGGGAAACCATCTCGCCTGCGTCGTCGGCCTGGTTGAAGATGCCTTCTTCAACGTCGGATTCGGAAACGCGCTTGACGGTATGGCCGAATTCGACCGCGATCAGTTCCGCCAGATCGGCGTCGATCACGTCGCCCGGCTTCATCATCTGGCCTTCCTTCATCAGGAACTTGATGACGTCGACGGCGCGTTCGGACATGCGCTGCGACAGTTCCTGAATGGTAATGGTCTCAGGCAGGATCACTTCGCGCATGACCTTTTCACGGGTTTCCTGCATCTGGCTGCGGCGGAATTTTTCCTGGCGGCGGCGCATGGATGCCATGGAGCGGCCACGCGGCGTTCCGTCTTCATCCAGATTGGACGAGGTAACGGTCAGCTTGCCGCGACGGCGTTCTTCTTCCGTCTTCAGGCGCGCAGCGGGCTTGGCCGGAACCGGAGCCGCGACCTTGCCGCGAGCCGGAAGGCTGCTACCGCGGCGCGCACTACGATCGTCCTCGTCGTCACCACCGGTACGACGTCCGCGCGGAGCGACGGCGTCAGGCGTGGCAGGAGCAGAACGGGGAGCGGCGGCTGCAGGCTGAGGACGGGCGTCGGCTCGTGGCGCAGGTGCTGCGGCCGCAGCCGGCGTTTCATCGGCCGGTTCGGATTTTGCTTCAGTGGCAGGCTGGCTTGCGGCCACCTTTGCAGCCGCTGCCTCTTCGACGGCGCGGCGTGCCGCCTCTTCCTTTTCGGCTGCGATGCGCTGTTCTTCCTCGACCTTGCGGCGCGCTTCATCTTCCGCGCGCTGCTTGGCTTCCACCACGTCACGAGCCTGCGCTTCCATCAGCGCGCGGCGACGGGCTTCCATCTCGCCTGCTGAAAGGTCGTGCAGAACATTGCCGCGCGGTCGGTCAGGCTGGCGCTGCTGGGGTGCGGACGAGCCTGGACGCTGCTGCGACTGGGAAGAGCCCGGACGCTGCTGCTGGCCGCTTGGCTGGTGAATACGTTGCTGGGGAGCCTGCGGACGCGGTGCCGAAGGCGCAGGGGCTGCTACCACCGGCCTTGGTGCTGCCGCAACAGGCTGAACCGGCTTCTCGTCTTCGGGACGCAGGGGGCGGCGCTTGCGTGTTTCCACGACAACCGCGTTTGTGCGACCTCGACCCATGTCCTGCCGCACGGTGCCCTGATTCATCCCGCCCGGTTTCAGGGTAAGAGTCTTCTTGGCCGGCGCATTGAGTGTCTTGTCGTCGTTGTTGTCGGTCATTCCGTTCCCGTTCCTTCGGACGAGAACCGGATGACGTTCATCAGGTCTCGTCGTTCAATTGCTGCATCGGAACGCGGCGACCGTTCATGTCGGGCAACCGCGTCATTGTTCTGTCCGGGCAGCGTCGCGTTCCGCCTGAGATCGACCGCCAAGGCGGTACTGCTCAAGCATCGTTGCGCGCTTCACTACACCTTCACCCGCCTGCCCTGCAAGCGCGCAGGCATGGATAAAAGCATTCTGGCCCATCAACTCGTCCATTTCGGCTTCGCTAAAGAGCCGGAAGGACGGAATTTCATTGCCGGCATCGCTGCCGAGCGCCCAGGCCTTGCGGGCCTGGTCCAGTTTTCTCACGCCATCGGCCGCAGCATCGGTCGCGTGGAATACGGCGATCGCGTTCCCGGATCGGACGGCGGCATCGACCTTCGTCGCGCCACTGATGAACTGGCCCGCCTTGCGCGCCATGTTCATCATACCAGCCACATGCTGCGCCATCAGCCGGTCGAGAATAGCAAGAAGCTCGGGTCCGGCCTTGACGTCACGTTTGAGCGCCCGCGCGAAGAGCTTCTTCGCGATGGCCTTCTCGATCAGGGCGCGCTCGGGTGTTACCCAGCAACCGCGCCCCGGCAATTGGCGTTTCAGATCCGGCACGACGCTGCCGTCCGGGCCTGCGACGAAGCGGATCAGCTCATCCGGCGATCCGCTTTGCCGTGTCACAATGCACATACGTCCATTGACGTCGCCTTTGAGCCGCCCGTCGTCATCCGTTTCGGGCAGCTCGTCCGGCTCATGCGCCTGCGATGTCATTCCTGTTCGGCGGTATCCGCCTCCTCGGCAGCTTCCGCATCGGCTTCCTCTTCAGAAGCGAGCTCTTCGGCGGTGATCCAGCCTGCCAGAAGGCGGGCCTGCACCACCATGTTCTCGGCTTCGACGCGCGAAACGTCGAGCTTGGAGAAGATGCCTTCGAACTTCTTCGTCTCGCCGTCCTTGCGCTCGCTCCAGCCGACCAGGTCGTCTGCGGCACAGCCGGCAAAGTCCTCGATGGTCTTGATGCCTTCTTCACCGAGGGCGACCATCATCTGCGAGGTCAGGCCGTCGATCTGGCGCAACTCGTCGGAAACGCCGAGTTCCTTGCGCTTGGCGTCCATTTCGGCTTCCAGGCGCTCCAGATATTCGCGGGCGCGGGTCTGGATTTCATCGGCGGTGTCTTCGTCGAAGCCGTCGATCGACGAAATTTCGTCGAGATCGACATAGGCCAGTTCTTCAACCTGCGCGAAGCCTTCCGAAGCCAGAACCTGACCGACCATTTCGTCGACATCCAGCGCTTCCATGAAGAGGGCCGTACGCTCGTTGAATTCCTTCTGACGGCGCTCGGATTCTTCCTGCTCGGTCATGATGTCGATATCCCAGCCGGTCAGCTGCGATGCCAGACGCACGTTCTGGCCACGGCGGCCGATGGCGAGCGACAGCTGCTCATCCGGAACAACCACTTCGATGCGCTCGGACTCTTCATCCAGAACGACCTTGGCGACTTCTGCCGGCTGCAGGGCGTTGACGATGAAGGATGCCGGCTCCTGGCTCCACGGAATGATGTCGATCTTTTCGCCCTGGAGTTCGCCGACGACGGCCTGAACGCGCGAACCGCGCATACCGACGCAGGCGCCGACCGGATCGATAGACGAGTCGTTCGAGATAACCGCGATCTTGGCGCGCGAACCCGGGTCACGGGCAACCGACTTGATCTGGATGATGCCGTCGTAGATCTCAGGAACTTCCATGGTGAACAGCTTCACCATGAACTGCGGATGGGTACGCGACAGGAAAATCTGCGGGCCGCGCTGTTCGCGGCGAACGTCGTAGACGTAAGCGCGCACGCGATCGCCGTAACGCATGTTTTCACGCGGGATCATCTCGTCACGACGGATGATGCCTTCGCCACGGCCGAGATCGACGATGACATTGCCATATTCGACGCGCTTGACGGTGCCGTTGACGATTTCGCCGATACGGTCCTTGAATTCGTCATACTGGCGGTCACGCTCGGCTTCGCGCACCTTCTGCACAATCACCTGCTTGGCGGACTGGGCGGCGATACGGCCAAAATCCATCGGCGGCAGCGGGTCGGCGATGAAGTCGCCGAGCTTGGCGTCCGGGTTGCGGTCGCGGGCCAACTCAAGCGGGATCTGGGTCGAATAGTCCTCGGCCGCTTCGACAACTTCGAGAAGACGCTGCAGGCGAATTTCGCCGGTCTTGGAGTTGATGTCGGCGCGGATGTTGGTTTCCGAACCATAGCGCGAGCGGGCGGCTTTCTGGATAGCGTCGGCCATTGCGGCAAGCACGATTTCGCGGTCGATGACCTTTTCGCGCGCCACAGCATCGGCGATCTGCAGAAGCTCAAGCCGGTTAGCACTCACTGCCATTTTTCTATCTCCGTAAGTCGCATAATTGCGTTGATCGCCCGTTTTTTCGGGCTTTACGTTGGAATTACTCTTCGTCTGCTTCGTTTTCGTCGTTCTGGTTTGCGGCGGCGGCCTTGGCGGCCTTGTCTGCCCGCAGCGCATCACGAATAAGGTCGTCCGTCAGAATGAGCTTCGCATCGGAAAGCGCGCTGAACGGAATGATGACTGTCGGCTCTTCGCCGTAGGCGATCTGGTCGCGTTCCAGCTTGAAGCCGTCAGCATTAACCTCAACGATCTTGCCGCGAAACCGCTTGCGGTTCTCGACCAGAATGGAGGTCTCGACCTTCACCAGATGGCCCTGCCAGCGGGTGAAATCCGATTTGCGAACCATCGGCCGGTCGATGCCGGGCGAGGAAACTTCGAGATGATACGCTTTATCGACCGGATCTTCCACATCAAGAACCGGTGAAATCGCCATCGAAATGGCTTCGCAGTCCTGAACGGTCATGGTTCCGTCTTCGCGCTCGGCCATCACCTGCAGCGTCATGCCGTTCTGGTTGGAGAGCCGCACGCGCACCAGAAGATAGCCCATGCCCGTCAGAACAGGCTCGATGATCTCGGCAATGCGCTGGTCGATGCCTGTTTCGGTAATCAGTCGCGGTTCTTGTGCGGTGTCTGCCATCTGGCCTTCCGGTCTTTGATTTTCACCGGGCTTTCTGCCCGTGGTTTCCGGTTCGCCTAACGAAAAAGAGCGGAGCCTTGCGGCCCCACTCTTCATCAAGCGATCAAGAATTTCAGGGGTCATATAGACCCATCGGGGCGGGATTGCAAGGTTTTAGCGGGCTCCTCCGCTTCGGTCACTGCCTTCGCCACATTTTCACCCTTACCTTGTCGGAAAGGCTGGCATGATTACCGGCACTGTCTATAGTTGCCGTTTGACAAATCGCAGTTGCATCAAGTGGACAGAGCGTGCCTGACCGTAAATCGCCACTCGCGCCTTTAAGGCATTTGACTTACAGACGAATCTGGGTCGCGAGCCTTGCCTCGAATTTCGGCGGCCTGATCCAGGCGGTGGGCGCCGCATGGATGATGACGTCGCTCTCAAGTTCGGAAAACATGATCGCTCTGGTGCAGGCCTCCACCTCTTTGCCGATCATGCTGTTCTCGCTGATTTCAGGCGCGCTGGCCGATAGTTTCGACCGCCGCCGCATCATGATTTCGGCGCAGCTGCTGATGCTGACGGCCTCCGTGCTGCTCACGGTTTTTGCCTGGTCCGGCTGGCTCACGCCCTGGCTTCTGCTCTTCTTCACCTTCATGATCGGCTGCGGCACGGCGCTCAACAATCCGTCCTGGCAGGCATCGGTCGGCGAAATGGTGCCGCGCGAGGATTTACCCGCCGCCGTGACGCTGAACAGCGTCGGCTTCAACATCACCCGCAGCGTCGGCCCGGCCATCGGTGGTATCATCGTCGCCGCCGCCGGTGCTGCCGCTGCGTTTTTCGTGAATGCGCTGAGCTATTTCACCCTGATCTACGCCCTGTTTCGCTGGCAGCCGCCCAAATATGCCTCGACATTGCCGCGCGAGCAGCTTCTGGCCGCCATTTCGGCCGGCATGCGTTATGTGGCGATGTCGCCCAATATCGGCAAGGTGTTGGTGCGCGGTTTCCTCTTCGGCCTTTCCGCCAGCGCCATCCTGGCGCTGATGCCCATCGTCGCCCGCGATCTGGTCGAGGGCGGTCCGCTGACCTACGGCGTCATGCTCGGCGCATTCGGTGTCGGCGCGATAGCCGGCGCGCTGGTCAGTGCGAGACTGCGTGAGGTCCTGTCCAGCGAATGGATCGTGCGCGTCGCCTTTTTAGGCTTCGCTTTCAGCTCCGGCGTGACGGCGGTGAGCACGAGCGCGATCATCACCTCGCTTGTCCTGACGGTTGCTGGCGCCTGCTGGGTTCTGGCGCTGTCGCTCTTCAACACCATCGTCCAGCTTTCCACGCCGCGCTGGGTGGTGGGTCGGGCACTGTCGCTTTACCAGACGCTGACCTTCGGCGGCATTGCGGTCGGCAGCTGGCTGTGGGGTGAGTTGGCGGAAGACTACGGCATTTCCTATTCGCTTCTCTGTTCCTGCGTGCTGATGCTGCTCGGCGTCGTCGTCGGCCTCAAACTCGCAATGCCGGCCTTCGCCTCGCTCAATCTCGATCCGCTCAACCGTTTCGTGGAACCGCCGCTGAGACTGGACATCAAGCCGCGCAGCGGCCCCATCGCCATTCTCATCGATTATGAAATCCATGACGAGGACCTCGGCGAATTCCTGCCGCTGATGGCCGAGCGCCGCCGTATCCGCCTGCGCGACGGCGCGCGCAACTGGAACCTGATGCGCGATCTCGAAAACCCCGACATCTGGACGGAAAGCTACCATGTGCCGACATGGGTGGAATATGTCCGCCACAACCACCGCCGCACCCAGGCGGATGCGGAAGCCTGGGACCGGCTGCTTGAGCTTCACCGGGGCAAGACGCGGCCGCGGGTACACCGGATGATCGAGCGGCAGACCATCCCGCCGACCGACGATATCTTTCACAAGCCGCATACCGATCAGCACTGAAAGACGATGCGCTGGGAGAGTGGTGGCGGCTTTTACCCCCCACGTGCCGTCATCCTCGGGCCTGTCCCGAGGATACGTATCGTCAAATCAATCAGTTGCAGATGCTCGGGAAAGGCCCGAGCATGACGGAGGAGAGGTTTGTGCTTCGCCAGCAACCTGCTATTTCAGCTTCGCCTTCAGCGTCGCATCGGGAAAGCAGGTCGGAGCGAGCCCGTTCTTCGCCTGCCAGTCGCCGAGCGAGCGGCGCGTCTTGAAGCCCGCCAGCCCATCGGCCTTGCCGACATCATAACCCTTGGTGACCAGCGCCTTTTGCATGGCGAGAACGTCGGAGCGCAGCATCGACCCGACATTGCCCCATTCACCCTTGAACGGTCCTGCTCCATGGGTGATGCGGTCGGCGAGATTGCCGATGAAGAGCGCGTAGAGATCGGAATTGTTATATTCCTTGATGACGTAAAAATTCGGCGTCACCACAAATTCCGGTCCGTGCCGCCCGGCCGGCACCAGCATCATGCCGTCGGCGGATAGGTCATTGGCCGGAAAGGCTTTTCCGGAAATGCGGGTAATGCCCATCTTCGCCCAGTCGGCCACCGGCCGGGCAAGATCAGGACCTTCCTGCGCGCAGGAGACATTGGCGGGGATAGAGACTTCAAAACCCCAGTCACGATTGCGCTGCCAGCCGCGCTGGGAAAGATAGTTTGCTATGGATGCCAGCGCATCCGGCACGGAGTTCCAGATATCGCGGTGGCCGTCGCCATCGAAATCCACGGCATATTTGAGATAGCTCGACGGCATGAATTGCGGCTGGCCGAGGGCGCCGGCCCAGGAACCCATCATGCGCGAGGCCGCGATATCGCCGCTTTCGACGATCTTCAGCGCATCGATCAGCTCGGCGCGGAACATCTCCTTGCGGGTCGACATATAGGCTTTTGTGGCGAGTACATCGACCACGGAATGCGGCAGTTTTGCCCGGCCAAAACCGGATTCGCGACCCCAGATCGCAACGACGATATCACCCGGCACACCGTATTTCGCCTCGATCCTGCGCAGCGTCGCCGCATGGGTGGCTGCAAGCGAACGGCCGGTGCTGGCCAGCCCCTGCAGCCGCTTTTCGGAGAAATAAGCGCCGGGTGAGGAAAATTCCGCCTGGCTCTGGCTCTGCTCCTTCGGCGGCTTCTGGCCGGGAATGACGAGATCGGGCAGGTCCCAGCTGATGGAGAGACCACTGAGCATAGCTTCAAGCGTCTTTTGCGAAATGCCGCCCTTGCGGGCTTCCGGCCAGATTTCCTTTTTCAGCCAGGCATTAAATTCGGCGTCATATCGGGCTGCCGCTGCTCCTGTCGGTGCCGATTGCGCTAGAGCTGTCGTTGCTGAAAAAACGGAAAGAAGTGCAGCCAGTGCCTTCGGGGCAAAATGGATTCGCATTCGGTCTCCTCTTTGAATGACGGGGAGGGAGGGGGACTTCAGATCGTCGTGCGCGCCCGAAGCGCCGCCGTCAATGTGCCCTCGTCGAGATAATCGAGCTCACCGCCCACCGGTACGCCATGCGCAAGACGGGTGATCTTGATGTCGAGACCGGATAGGCGGTCGGTGATGTAATGGGCGGTTGCCTGTCCCTCCACCGTCGCATTGACGGCGATGATAAGCTCGCGAATGCCGCCCGCGCTGACACGGTCGATCAGGCCCTTGATATTCAGGTCCTCTGGCCCGACGCCATCGAGTGGCGAAAGCGTGCCGCCGAGAACGTGGTAGGCGGTGTTCATCGCGCCCGTCCGCTCCAGCGCCCAGAGATCCGACACGTCTTCCACCACGATGATGACCGACTGGTCGCGCCGATCGTCGGTGCAGACGGTGCAGGGATCGATGGTATCGACATTGCCGCAGCAGGAGCAGATCTTCACCTTGTCATAGGCCTCGCCCATGGCATGGCCCAGCGGTCCGAGAAGTTGCTCCTTCTTCTTGATGAGATGCAACGCTGCCCGCCGCGCCGAGCGGGGCCCAAGCCCCGGCACTTTTGCCAGAAGCTGGATGAGTTTTTCAATTTCGGGACCGGTGACTCGTTTTGCCATGAGCGCTTTCTACTGCATAAATCGGGAAACGGGAATCATGAAGCACGAAGGGCAGGCCATGAAAATACAGGCGGTATGCCGGGGCGAGGCAAAAAGCCTGCCGGGAAAGACGACGAAGACGGGCATCTTCAAGCATCCCGTGAAGGGGCCGGTCATGGTGGATGCCGAAGGTATCGTCAGCGATGCCGTCTGCAATCGCAAACATCACGGCGGGCCGGATCAGGCAATTTACGTGATGGGCTCCGTTGATCTCGACTTCTGGTCCCGCGCTCTGGGTTTCGTGGTCGAACCCGGATTTTTCGGCGAGAACCTCGTGCTTGATGGTGTCGACAGCGCGAAACTCCATGTGGGTGACAGGTTCTCGGCAAGCGAAGTCTTGCTGGAGGTGACCGCTGCCCGCATTCCCTGCGCCACGCTGTCGGCCCGGATCGGCGATCCCGATTTCGCACCGCGCTTCCGGCAGGCAGGCCATCCGGGTTTTTATTGCCGGGTGTTGAAGGGCGGAATGCTCGCTGCCGGGGAGGATATCGCCTTTGAAGCCTATCAGGGAACGAAGCTGCCGATACCAACTATTCTGCAGCGCTTCCGCCCCATGCAGCTCGACGCAGCCGAACGCAGGACCTATCTCGAAACACCGCTTGCAAGCCGGTTCCGTGCGATGCTGGAAGCCTGAATCTCGCCTCGAGACAGGGACGGCGACCACGCCATGCGTGTCGCCATCCTCTTCGGGTTGATTATATCAGAACGGGAATTTCATGCCGGGCGGCAGCGGCAGACCCGCGGTCAGGCCGGCCATCTTTTCCTGTGCCTGCGCTTCGCCTTTTTCCTTGGCGTCCTTATGGGCAGCCACGATCAGGTCCTCGAGGATTTCCACCTCGTCTTCCTTGAACAGCGAAGGATCGATTTTCAGGCCGCGCATTTCGCCCTTGCCGTTGAGAATGACGGTCACCAGACCGCCGCCGGCCCTGCCTTCGACTTCGAGGGCGGCGATTTCTTCCTGCACCTTCTCCATCTTGGACTGCATTTCCTTGACCTTGCCCATCATGCCCATGATGTCACGCATGTGCCAATCTCCTGTTCTTTTTGTTTAAAACTCGATGTCGTCGCCGGGAAGGATGTCACCTTCGCTCGATTCGGCAACCGATGGCGGCGCGATATCCTCCGCCTCATCCTGTGCGGCGGCACGGATGCGCACGTCGGTGATTTTTGCGCCGGGAAACTGCGCCAGAATGGCGGCAACGTCAGGATCCTGACGCGCATCGACAAGGCGGGCATCCCGGGCATTGCCTTCAGCTTCGACGAGGGTAGGTTCCCCCTGTTCCTTGCTGAGGCTTATGATCCAGTGGATACCGGTCCATTCCTTGAGCTTGACGCCAAGCTCGCCGGGCAGAGAGCCGGGCGCGCCTTCGCCGAGGCGCATATCAAGCCGGCCGGGCTCCAGCCGCACCAGCCGCACAAAGTTTCGCACCTTCGCCCGCATGACGGGATCGCGGTTCTTCTGGCAGAGATCGGCAATATCCTGCACCGAATTGACGGGAACCTTCGGCTCCGGCCGCTCCTCGGTTTTGGGTGCTACGACCTGCATCTCCTGCGGGCGGCTGTCTGGAACGGCGCGCAGCATGGCGGAGGTCTGCGGCGTCGTCTGGCGCTGGGCGGGAAGATCGACAGGTCTTCCCGCGGCCACGGTCTGTCCTGACGAATAGGCGCGCGCACCGCCGCCATTGCCGCCGCCCGAAGGTCCGCCATTGGCGTAACCGCCGCCGTCGCCGCTCGAAAGCTCGAGCAGGCGCCGCGCGGCATCTTCAGGTGCGGGCAGATTGGCGGCGTGCGAAAGCCGGATCAGAACCATTTCGGCAGCACCGGCAGGCCGCGAGGCGTTTTCCGTTTCTGGAATGCCCTTCAGCAGCATCTGCCAGATACGTGACAGTGCGGTTACCGCAATCGTCTCGGCAAATTCCGCACCACGCACGCGTTCTATTTCCGAAAGCGAGGGGTCTTCCGCCGCATCAGGCACATATTTCATGCGGGTGACGAGATGGGTGAAATCGGCAAGGTCGTTCAATACGACGACAGGGTTCGCGCCTGCCTCATATTGCCCGTTGAACTCCGAAAGGGCTGCCGCGACATCGCCTTTGACGACGTGCTGGAAGAGATCGACGATGCGCGCACGGTCGGCAAGGCCGAGCATGCCGCGCACCGCTTCGGCCTCCACGCGGCCGCCACCATGGGCAATCGCCTGGTCGAGCAGGGAAAGGCCGTCACGGGCGGAACCCTCTGCAGCGCGGGCGATCATCGACAGCGCCTGCGGATCGGCCTCGAAACCTTCCTTGCCGGCAATGGCGGTGAACAGGCCGACGAGATCGGCGGCGCTGATGCGGCGCAGGTCGAAGCGCTGGCAGCGCGACAGAACGGTAATTGGAACCTTGCGGATTTCGGTGGTCGCGAAGATGAATTTCACATGTTCCGGCGGCTCTTCCAGCGTCTTCAGAAGACCGTTAAACGCCTGCGTCGACAGCATGTGCACTTCGTCGATGATATAGACCTTGTAGCGCGCCGAAACCGGGCGGTAACGCACCTGCTCGATGATCTCGCGAATATCGTCGATACCCGTATGGGAGGCGGCGTCCATCTCGATCACGTCGACATGCCGGCCTTCCATGATCGCCTGGCAATGTTCGCCGGGGATCCGAAGGTCGATGGTCGGCTTGTCGATGGTGTCGGTCTTGTAATTCAGCGCGCGGGCGAGAATGCGTGCCGTGGTCGTTTTGCCCACGCCGCGAACGCCGGTCAGCATATAGGCCTGGGCAATGCGGCCGGTCTCAAACGCGTTGGTCAGCGTGCGGACCATCGGCTCCTGGCCGACCATCAGATCAGAAAAATCTTTCGGGCGATATTTGCGTGCCAGTACCCGGTAGCCGGTCCCGACCTGGGATTCGCTTGTTGTGGTGGGTACGGTATCGCTCATTGCCTCGCCAGTTTGTTTTGCCAGTTTGTCTCGGGGCGCTGAACTGGCCCGGCGAAAGCTGAGCACGTCTTTTAAAAAAGGTGGGAGGCTGGCACGGCGACCCGTGCCGGGCTCGTTAGGGCTGCTTCCTTCCGGACCTGACCCGGTTGGCGAGTGGCTCGTCCACCACCAACCTCCCGGGGCCACATATCGGCAATATCGACAGCAAATGCAAGCCAAGCCTTCAAAAAACTGCTATCACGATGAAAACAAACATGGAGGACACCTTGGAGACATTCCGGCTGGACGACAGGCTGGCGCGCGACAGTGTGCTTGTGACGCGTTTGGGGCTATGTGAACTGCGTTTGCAAAACGACAGTCGCTGGCCTTGGCTGGTGCTGGTGCCGCAGCGAGACGGCGTCAGCGAATTGTTCGATCTCACCCCGCTTGATCAGGCCGTGCTGACATTCGAGACCAATCTCGTCGCGTCCGCCTTGAAGGAGATCACGGGGGCCACCAAGATAAATGTCGGTGCTTTGGGCAATATCGTCCGGCAATTGCATGTCCATATTATCGCCCGCAATGAAGGCGACACCTGCTGGCCCGGCCCCATCTGGGGTTACGGAACGGCGGTGCCCTATGCTGCGGGCGAAAAGGAAACTTTGATGAAAAAAATCTCCGGCGCGCTCTGATGATTTCCATGAAAATTTTTGAAACCACTGCCCCCCATCCTGAAGCAAGCCTGCTGACGGCCTTTTCCAAAAATGCCCTCGACCGTTTCGCCGAAAAGCGGACGGAGGAGTGTGTTGCCGATGCACTGAAAGTCGATGGCACCCATATTTTTGCCTTCTCGGGCAACCGGCTGGTCCTGAAACATGATGAGCAGGTCATCGATCCCCTGTTTTCCGCCTATGAGCTGGCCGAATTGCAGCCGGATTTCGACAATGCCGTGCTGCTCGGATACCGCGAAACCGGCGAGCCGAGAATTGCGGTGCCGGTCGCCGTGGCCGAGGATCAGCTGGCGAGCCATTACAAGCTGGCCGATGCCGGCACGCTTTATCGCGATCATCTTCTCGACGAGGAACTGCTGAGCGAGGTTGCGCAGGCAGTCAGCCTGACGCACTGGAATGGTGACAATCGCTTTTGCGGTAAGTGCGGCGGAACCATGGAGCTGCGAATCGGCGGCTACAAGCGCATCTGCGGCGCCTGCAGCCACACTATTTTTCCGCGCACCGATCCCGTTGTCATCATGATGACCATCGATATCGAGCGTGATCTCTGCCTGCTTGGCCGCGGTGCGCATTTTGCGCCGGGCATGTATTCCTGCCTTGCCGGCTTCGTGGAGCCGGGCGAAACCATCGAACAGGCCGTCCGCCGCGAAACGCATGAGGAATCCGGCGTTGAAATCGGTCGTGTGCGGTATCACGCCTCCCAGCCCTGGCCGATGCCGCATACGCTGATGATAGGCTGTTATGCCGAGGCGCTCTCTTTTGAGATCGCGCGTGACGAGATCGAGCTTGAGGATTGCCGCTGGTTCACGCGGGAAGAGGTAGCAAAGATGCTGGAGGCCCCGACGGGTGAAGGTTTTTCCGCGCCGCCAATGGGAGCCATCGCGCATCGGCTGATGCGCGACTGGGTGGAATGGCTAAAATAATGGGCTGCGGCAGGCTCAGCTTTGGTTGAGCTTGCCGCGCATCGCGTGACCGTTGTAGACGCCGAGAATGCGGACTTTTTCCGAGAAGAAACGCAACTCGTCCAGCGCATGCCGCACCGGCTCGTCATCGGGGTGGCCTTCAATATCGGCATAAAACTGCGTCGCCACGAATTTGCCGCCGAGCTGGTAGCTTTCGAGCTTCGTCATGTTGATGCCGTTCGTCGCAAAGCCGCCCATGGCCTTGTAAAGTGCTGCCGGAATATTGCGAACGTTGAAAACGAAGGTCGTGACGACGATTTCGTCACTCGACTGGCGCTTGGCCCAGTTTTCATCGCGGGAAAGCACCACGAAGCGCGTGACGTTGTTTTCCGAATCCTCGACATTTTCAGCGAGAATATCGAGACCGTAGAGGCTGGCGGCAAGACGTGGCGCAAGGGCCGCCATGCTGCGGTCGCCCTGTTCGGACACGAGCCTTGCGGAGCCTGCCGTATCGCCGGCGATGACGGGCTTCCAGCCGTTGGAACGGATGATCTTGCGGCATTGGCCAAGCGCGTGGATGTGGCTGTGGACGGTGCGAATCTCATCCTTCTTCACGCCGGGCATCACCATCAGCTGGAAGCGGATCGGCATGAAGTATTCGCCGATGATGTGCAGGCGCGATTCCGGCAGCAGGTGATGAATATCCGCAACGCGGCCGGCCAGTGTATTTTCAATCGGGATCATGCCGAGATCAGCTTCGCCGTTTTCAATGGCGTTGAAGGCATCCTCGAAGGTCGGGCAGGGCAAAGGCTCCATATCCGGGAACATGTCGCGGCAGGCCATGTCGGAATTCGCGCCGAATTCGCCCTGGAAGGCAATACGATTTGTGCTCAAGGTCATGGGACTGTCCGTTAGAGGGTTCTGCTTGCGAGAATTTTGCGGGCTTTTTCCAGATCGTGCGGCGTGTCGACGCCGAGCGGCACGGAACGGACGATTTCAGCGTCGATGCGCATCCCCGCTTCCAGTGCGCGCAGCTGTTCCAGCCGTTCGCGTTTTTCAAGCGGCGAGGGCGGCAGGCTCACGAATGTCTCGAGCGCAGAGCGGCGATAGGTATAAAGCCCGATGTGATGATAAAGCGGGCCATCGCCATAGGGTGCGGTGGTGCGGGTAAAATAAAGCGCGCGCAATCGCGTCTCGGAAAGCGGGCTGCCCACCACTTTCACCACGTTCGGATTGGTTTTTTCTTCCTCGTCGGTGATTTCGACCGTCAGTGTCGCAATATCGACCTCTGTATTTTCCAGTGGGCGCAGCGAAGCGCGGATCGTTTCCGCCTCAATGGTCGGCAGGTCGCCCTGAACATTGATGACATATTCCGCCTTTCCATAGGGGTCGGCCTTTTGCAGCGCTTCGAAAATGCGGTCCGAGCCGGACTGGTGGTCGTCGCGGGTCATCATCACGTCGAAACCGGCATTTTGCACGGCCGAAAACACCTGTTCGTCATCAACGGCAACAACGATTCGTTCCGCACCGGCCTCGCGTGCCCGCAGCGCAACCTGCACGATCATCGGCTTGCCGCCTATGTCGGCGAGCGGCTTGCCTGGCAGGCGTGTGGATGCCATCCGCGCCGGTATGAGGACGACAGCTTTCTCGAATTCCCGATTCTTCATCCGACACCCTTCAAATCCCGCCCGAAAAGTGTCAAAACGTCACGGTGTGGGGAGCATTATTCAAGTTGCGCAGGCTGTGCAAAAGCCATAGCTTTCGAGCAATTTCAAGATGCCCGTTATATCAAGCGGATGCGAGGGAGCGCATATAGATGAATTCTTATGTAAATATGGGCGTTGGGGCGTTGCTTGGCACGGTTTTCGTCCTGATGTCGGTGTCGATTGCGTCTGAGGGCATTTTCCATGCGCCTGCGCCCGAAAAGGAAGGTTTCGCCATTGCTGCGGCAGAGAGCGGCGGCGAAGCGGGTGGCGGTGAAGCCGCTGCCGCGGCGACGCCGATCGCGCAATTGCTTGCCAGCGCCGATGCCGCCAAGGGCGAAACAGTCTTCAAGAAGTGTACGAGCTGTCATACCGGAGAGAGTGGTGGTGCAAACAAGGTCGGCCCCAATCTCTTCGATATCGTCAACCGGCCGATCGCCAGCCATGAAGGTTTCAGCTATTCCGCCGGGATGAAGGATTTCTCCAAGGGCGGTTCCGTGCATTGGGACTACGATCATCTCAGCTACTTCCTCGAATCCCCCAAGAAACACGTTCCCGGCACGGCCATGGGTTTTGCGGGTGTGAAGAAGGAGACGGAACGCGCCGATCTCATCGCTTATCTGCGCACGCTTTCGGCAAACCCGGCACCGCTTCCGGATCCGGCAGCGGCTCCCGCGCCGACAAACTGATTGTCATGATGATTTCATGATAAAAGCCCGGCATCGCTGCCGGGCTTTTGTTTTTATAACGGATGGACTGCAGCTGCGGGAATGGCGTCTGAAAAATCAGAAACCCTTGCCGCCGCGCAATTCGGAAATCACCGTTCCGACCATGATCCTGATATCAAGCCAGATCGAAAAATTGTCGACGTAATAAAGATCGGAGACGATTCGGGCGCGCGCCTTGTCGCTGCGATCCGTCGGGCCGCGTAATCCCCGCATCTGTGCGAGGCCGGTAATGCCCGGCCGCACCCGGTGCCGCATATGGTAGTGCGGCACCAGTTCCTCATAAAGACGGCCGGCCGCCAGCATGCCGATGGCATGGCAGCGGGGCCCGACCAGCGACATATCGCCTTTCAGCACATTCAGAAGCTGCGGCAGTTCGTCGATATTCGTGCGGCGAAGAATCGCGCCGATCCGGGTTATTCTGGGATCGTTCTTCACCGTTTGCGCCACACCGGTGGCATCGCAAAGGTCGGTTCTCATGGAGCGGAATTTATAGACACGGATTTTCCGCCCGTTCATACCCCAGCGGACCTGCGAAAACAGGACCGGCCCTTTGCTATCGAGTTTGACCAGAGCCGCTACGGTGAGCAACACCGGCGCGAGCGCGACAAGGGCGATGGACGCCCCTGCAATATCCATCGTTCTTTTGAGCGCGAACTGGCCGCGCAAAAATGCGGAGACGGTTTTTTCCGAAGAGGAAGGTTGCGTTTCCGACGATTCGAAAGTTGTGGCTGCGGAATAGGAGGCACCGTAAAAAACGGCATGCGATGAGCCTTTAGTACCCAGCATAATATAGAGCCCTGAAAAGTTATTTTGATAGAAGAAAATTAATTTATATGAACGATTAATAATTCATTTACCGTAAAAAGTCATCCGAAATGTAACCGCTCCGGAGCAAATGGCAATCTACGGTTAATGCGACTGCACGCGGATGTTGCAGGGCGAGCATCCTCTCCGCTCGTAGCTGCCGAGACGACCAGTCTCCATGGAGCCAAATCCTGCTAAATCGGGAATTTAGCGCGACAATGACGTCATCGTCACCGGCCGTGAGATCAGCGCCTGCCGGCCACGCTATGCCGTCAGTTTCCCATCAGAATATCGAGCAGGGTCGTCTGCTTTGGTCCGGATGGCGCCTGACCGCCGATATCGGCGGGTGGTACAGGCCCGTTGCCGGCTGAATAGCCGGGCTCGATATCGCGGGAAGGGATATTTGCCGGCGGCATCGGCACATCCGGCTGATTCGGGTTCGGCGCAATGGGGGCTTGGGGATAGGCGCGCGTATCCGGCGTCCCGCCCCCGAGCGCATTGGAAATGATATCGCCGATGGAGGAGGGCGGGTTTTCCGGTGCCGGCTGCTGCATTTCCCCAAGCGGCGGCACGCCGCCTGCGCCAAGCCCGAAGAGCGGCGAGGGTGAAAGCCCCGAATGGGCGGCGGTCATGAAATCTTTCCACGCCTTTGCCGGAAGCCCGCCGCCGGTGACCTTTTTCATTGATGTGCCGTCGTCATTGCCGAACCAGACACCGGTGGTCAGGTTGCTTGTGTAGCCGACAAAAAGTGCATCGCGGAAGGACTGCGTCGTGCCGGATTTTCCAGCCGCCTGCCAGCCCTGCAGCCTTGCCGCCTTGCCGGTACCTTCGGTGATGACGCGCGACAGCATGCTGTTCATGGTCGCGGCGATCTCTTCGCTCAGAACGCGGGGCGGATTGTCGTATTTGTTTTCGTAAAGCACTTTGCCATCGGCGTCGGTGATGCGTTTGACGATATGCGGCGTCGCCTTGTAGCCGCCATTCATGAAGGGGGCGTAGGAGGCCGTCAGCTCCATCAGCGACACTTCCGAGGTGCCGAGCGCGATGGAGGCATTGTTCTGCAGCTCGGATTCGATGCCCATGCGATGCGCCACCTGGGTCACACGATCAGGACCCACTTCCATCACCAGCTGCGCGGCAATGGTGTTCAGCGAATTGGCGAGCGCGGTGGCGAGTGTCACTTCGCCTCGATATTTCTTCTCGTAATTTTCCGGGGTCCAGTTGCCGATACGAACAGGCGCGTCATTACGGATGGTATAGGGGGTAAGCCCGGATTCGAGCGCGGCGACGTAAACGAAGGGCTTGAATGCGGAGCCGGGTTGCCGTTTTGCCTTGGCGGCGCGGTTGAACTGGCTTTCGGCATAATCAGCCCCGCCTACCACGGCCCGGATTGCACCCGTGCCATCAATGGAAACAAGGGCCGCTTGCGAGGCGCCCTGTTTCTTGCCGTCGCCCTGCAGCACGTGGGTCAGCGCCTTTTCGGCATCGCGCTCGAGATTGGGATCGATCGTCGTGTCGACGACGATATCCTGCTTCACCTCGCCAACCAGGTTGCGCACCTCCTCCAGCACCATGTCGGCGGCGTAATGTTCGGCGCCGGACCAGAAACGTTTCGCCTTGGTTGGCGGCTGCGACATGGCGGTCTTGATTTCGTCGTCCGTGATGAAGCCGACATCGCGCATGGATTGCAGCACGACCTGCGCCCGCTCTTCCGCCGCCTGCGGATCGCGCGCCGGCGAAAGGCGCGAGGGCGCTTTAAGAAGCCCGGCCAGCATTGCCGCTTCGCCCAGATTGACGTCGCGCGCGGATTTGTTGAAGTAGCGCCGCGAGGCCGCCTCGACGCCATAGGCATTGGAGCCGAAATAGACGCGATTGAGATACATCGCGAGAATCTGGTCCTTGGTGAATTCATGCTCCAGCCAGAAAGACAGCAGCACTTCCTGAACCTTGCGCTCCAGCGTGCGATCCGGCGAGAGGAACAGGTTTTTTGCCAGCTGCTGTGTCAGCGTCGAGCCGCCCTGCACCGTTCGCCCCGTCAGGACATTCGTTACGATAGCGCGTCCAAGACCCAGCGGATCGACGCCGAAATGCGAATAGAACCGCCGGTCCTCGATCGCCATCACGGCCTGCGGAATATAGGGTGACATGTCCTCCAGCGCGAGCGCCTCGCCGCCGGTGGTGCCGCGATTGGCAAGCACGCTGCCATTCACCGAAACGATCTTCACATTCGGCGGGCGTTCGGGAATGGACCAGCTGCTGGCGCTCGGCATGCGCGCGCCATAATAGAGGACAAGACCGGCAACGCCGATGCCGCCCCAGATGCCGAGTACGATACACCAATAAACGAGGGAGCGGAGGAAGCCCGTCGCGCCACGGCCGGAACTGCGGGTGCGCTTTTCTTTTTTGCTGGATTTGGTGCGGCCGGATGCCGGCTTCGGTTTCCTGGCCTGCTGCTTTGTGGTTCCGCTGATGCGCTCGCTGGCGTCAAGGCGCAGGTCGTCACCGGACTCATGGAAATCCCCGAAGGAAGGTTCTACCCGTTCGCGTGATTTACCCTTGCCTGCCATCCAGCCGAAGTCGCTCCTATTCGCGAAACCGCGCGCATCCCATTCGGGTTTCAGGCTTCTATGCCTGCGCGATCCTTAATCCAGGATGAAGAGTTTAAATGCGGCAATTTAAGGCGGGGTTAAGTCCCGGCCGCATCAAATCAGCGTCATTGGCAGACGTCGACCCACTCCGCGTCCGTCAGTTCGGCCATCACATCGGGTGAAATCTTCACCGCCGCATTGGTGGCGCCGGCCGCGGGAACTACCTCACGATAGTTTTTCAGTGATATGTCGCAAAACACCGGGAGGGTCGAGGGCAGGCCGAAAGGGCACACCCCGCCGATGGGATGGCTGGTCACCGCAACCACCTCATCCGGTCCAAGCATGCGCGGCTTTGCTCCGAAATGATCGCGGAATTTCCGGTTGTCGAGGCGTTTCGTGCCGGCGGCGACGACGAGAAGAATGGTGTCGCCCGCCTTCAGGCAGATCGTTTTCGCAATCTGGTCGGGGTCGACGCCGTGTGCTTCGGCGGCCAGCGCCACCGTCGCTGAACTCGCTTCCGTTTCAATCACGGTCACTTCGGGCGACTTTTCGGTGAAGAAGGCTCTGACGGATTCGATAGACATGCGTATTTATTAGGCGTTACGCGGAGAAGCTTCAAGTCACCCTGAAGTAGCTATGCATTATGCGCAATGCTGCGCTGCGATGAAACGTCTGTTTTTTAAGCTGATATCCTGTATCTTCAAACCATCGAAGCGACGCACTCCTCCTCCCAGCGTCGCCCGATTGGACTGACAATACTCCTCCTCCCAATTGTCAGTCAGTTTCAAGAACCCGGCGCACCTCCTCCCGCGCCGGGTTTTTGCTGTTTAGGGCCTTGTTTCCAACGGATTTGGGTGGCCGGCGGCTCACAAAGATCGCCGCGTTTTTCAAAGAAACTTGACTTTTCGCCCCTGCCAACCTAGGTGTTCGGCCATCGATATTTGTTTGACGACCAGAGCTTCGGCGCCTTTTTGGGTGCACACGACGATCTTTCCTTCAAATTCGACCTAAGTCCGCACTGCTCGCAGTGCAAATACAATTGCCAACGGAAGGAAATCGTTATGGCGACTGGTACAGTAAAGTGGTTCAACGCAACCAAGGGCTACGGCTTCATTCAGCCTGACGACGGTTCGCAGGACGTATTCGTTCACATCTCCGCTGTTGAGCGCGCTGGTCTGACCGCCCTCAACGACGGCCAGAAGCTCTCCTACGAGCTGATGCAGGATCGTCGCTCGGGCAAGATGTCCGCAGGCAACCTCGTTGCTGCCTGATAAGCGCTTTGGCCCGAAAGGGTCATTCGCATGAATGGAAAGGCCGGATTTTTCCGGCCTTTTTCTTTTGCAGGAAGGGACTGGGCCGGCCACTCTTGAAAGAGCCGGACGACATACCAATATAGGGTTCAACAGTGCTCCGGATCGGAACTGCCGGGAATGGCGCTTTTAAAAGTGCCGCTGCTGTTGCGTTAACCAAAGATTAACCAAAGCAGCCGATCCTGAGCCGGAAAGCAGCGTCGATATCTTTGGCGCGCTCTGGAGCATCAGACCGTTTGAACGCTTTGACCACGGATGTACTGGCATTGACGAAAAACGGATGGAAAGGTCGGGCTTGCCCGGCCTTTTTGTTTATGTACCGAGGAGGTGCCGAATATTCGGCGCCTCCTCTTTTTTCGGATTATTTTGCCGCGAGTGCGTCGAGAATGCGGACCCAGGAGCGGATGCCCTTGTGGAACGACTGCAGGTCGTATTTTTCATTCGGCGAATGAATGCGGTCATCGGTAAGTCCGAAGCCCACAAGCAGCGAATCCATTCCCAGCATCTTCTGGAAATCGCCGACGATCGGGATCGAGCCTCCCATGCCGATGACGACGGCGGGCTTTGGCCACTCTTCCGAAAGCGCATTTTTGGCTTTGGTCAGTACGGGCGAGTCGTAGGACAGCTGGATGGCGGGTGAACCGCCATGTTCGTGGAACTCCACGGAGCAGTCGGCGGGTATTTTCGAGCGCACATAGCCCCGGAAGCTTTCGCGAATGGCCGCAGGGTCCTGCTCACCGACGAGACGGAAAGACACCTTGGCGGAGGCTTTCGCGGCGATCACGGTCTTGAAACCATCGCCGGTATAGCCGCCGATAATGCCGTTGACTTCCGCCGTTGGCCGCGCCCAGGTCTGCTCCAGCACGGAGCGACCCTTTTCGCCCGAGGGAACCGAAAGGCCGACTTCGCCGAGAAAGGCTTCGGCCGTGCGGCCCAGCGTTTCCCAGGAGGCCTTGATGTTGGCTGGGGTTTCTTCCACGCCGTCATAAAAGCCTGAAAGAGTTACCCGGCCGGTCTCGTCATGCAGGCCGGCGAGAATATCGGTGAGGATGTGGATGGGGTTTGCCGCCGCCCCACCGAACAGACCGGAATGCAGATCGCGGTCGGCTGCTGTGATGACGACTTCTTCGCCGACCAGGCCGCGAAGGGCCGCAGCAATGGCTGGCGTATCCCGGTCCCACATGCCGGTATCGCAGACCAGCGCATAATCGGCCTTCAGTTCTTCCGCATTGGCTTCGAGGAAAGGCTTCAGCGACGGCGAGCCGGATTCCTCTTCGCCTTCAAAAAGAATGGTGACACGCACCGGCAGGCCGCCATTCACTGCCTTATAGGCGCGGCAGGCTTCGACGAAGGTCATCAGCTGGCCCTTGTCGTCTGCCGTACCACGTCCCGTGATCACCTGGCGGCCGGCGCCG
Organism: Agrobacterium sp. CFBP2214; assembly: GCF_030209895.1. Classification (NCBI taxonomy): domain Bacteria; kingdom Pseudomonadati; phylum Pseudomonadota; class Alphaproteobacteria; order Hyphomicrobiales; family Rhizobiaceae; genus Agrobacterium; species Agrobacterium sp. CFBP2214. Next base: position 48,911 of record NZ_JARVRC010000001.1, read on the forward strand.
ATATCCTTGACGGCGGGTTCGAACGGATCGTTTTCCCAGAGCTCGAGCGGATCAACCGGCTGTACGTCATAATGGCCGTAAAAAAGCACATGCGGCGCGTCCTTGGTGGCCGCATCATGATGCGCCACCACCATGGGGTGGCCGGCCGTATCGCGCACGGAGGCCGTAAAGCCGAGCGCTGAAAGCGTCCTGACCAGCCACTCCGCCGCCTTGCGGCATTCCGCCTTGTAGGCGGGGTCCGTCGAAATCGACGGAATGCGTACGAGCTCGAACAGTCGCTCAAGGCTGGAGGTGAGATTGTCGTCGGCGGTGGAAAGAATGGGGGAAACGTCTGTCATCGCTGATCCTGTCATGTCTGTCGTGACCCGGCGATAAGACGAAACATCCGGGCATCGCGCATCGCGGGAAACAAGGGGGCCGGCGCGTCGTGAATCGGCAAACGTGCGGCCGCCGGAACGATAGAGCAGTTCAGGGAAAGTGCGAAGTGGTTTCGGGCTGTAAATGCTATTTCGCTTTTTTGGCGCTTTCGATCGCCCGGCGCATATATTCCAGCAAAAGCTGTCTCTCGAAACGCCGGAAATCCTTGAGCAGTGCATCTTCGGTGGCTTCGGAAGCTGCAATGGCATTGGCTTCCAGATCCCTGCCGCGCTGTGTCAGCTCGATGATCTGGGCACGGCGGTCGCTTGGATGGGATTTGCGGATGATCAGCCCGTCGCGTTCCATGCGTGAGAGCGTATTGGCGAGCGTCGCCTGTTCGACATCGATTCTATCAAGCAATTGTCGCTGCGTCAGGCCGTCCTCATGCCAAAGTTCGATGAGAATGGGGAATTGTCCGGGCGAGAAACCCAGGGCGGCGGCTCTTTTCTGCAGCGCCATGGTGAATTCCCGCGCCATTTTCGAGGCGAGATAGATCGCCGATTCGTCCCGGGAAAAACCCATTTTTCCGCCCATAAAACATCACGGCCGGCTTAGCCCGGCAATTCAATAGCGCAATATATATCGCATGATATGTTTAGGCCAGCCCGAAACGGCGCATAAAATAAAACCGCCATGGCCGGGAGGGGTCGGCCATGGCGGTCATATTGGAGGACAAAGGCCCGGAGAGGGGGAAAGGCCTTTGTCCGGTCTGACGCGGCGGGGGACGAGCCAGCTATCAGACTACGGCGTGATCAGGCGCCGTCCCTTATGAAATGTGTCTGCAAATGCGGCTTTTCAAGGGAAGAGCGGATTACAAATCGGTAACGTTCCGGTGAATTTTGCGGGCCTGTGCTGACGCCTCGTTCCCCGCGCTTTACGGTGCGTTGTGCGAAGTTTCGGTAGACGTCAAAACGGCCCCGCGCTATCCATGCTACCCATGAAAAAAGGCGATCATCTCTTCCTCGTTGACGGTTCCGGTTTCATTTTCCGGGCCTTCCATGCAATCCCGCCGCTGAACCGCAAGTCGGACGGGCTGCCGGTCAACGCCGTTTCCGGTTTCTGCAACATGTTGTGGAAGCTCTTGAGGGATGCGCGCAATACCGATGTCGGCGTGACGCCTACCCATTTCGCGGTGATTTTCGACCATTCATCGAAGACCTTCCGCAACGAGCTTTATGATCTCTACAAGGCCAACCGCACCGCGCCGCCGGAAGATCTGGTTCCGCAATTCGGCCTGATCCGCGAGGCGACGCGCGCCTTCAACCTTCCCTGCATCGAGACGGAAGGCTTCGAGGCTGATGATATCATCGCCACTTATGCCCGGCAGGCCGAAGCGATCGGCGCCGATGTCACCATCATCTCCTCCGACAAGGATCTGATGCAGCTCGTCACGGCCAATGTACACATGTACGACGCCATGAAGGACAAGCAGATCGGCATTCCTGATGTCATCGAGAAGTGGGGCGTAGGCCCTGAAAAGATGATCGACCTGCAGGCGATGACCGGCGATTCTACCGACAATGTGCCCGGCATTCCCGGCATCGGCCCGAAGACGGCGGCGCAGTTGCTGGAGGAATATGGCGATCTCGATACCCTCCTGACCCGTGCTGGCGAAATCAAGCAGCAGAAGCGGCGGGAGAATATCATCGCCAATGCGGAACTTGCCCGCCTTTCCAGACAGCTTGTGGCGCTCAGGACTGATGTGCCGCTGGAGCAGTCGCTTGAAGCGCTGGTGCTCGAACCGCAGAACGGGCCGAAACTGATCGCCTTCCTGAAGGCGATGGAGTTCACGACGCTGACACGCCGGGTGGCCGAAGCGACCGAAACCGACGCTTCTGCCATCGACCCTGCCAATGTGCCGGTGCAATGGGGTGCCGATGCCCATGGTCCCGATCTTGATGCGCCAGCCCCTGCCGTTCAGGCTGGTGAAGTGGCCACTAACACCGCTGGCGCCGCGGCTTCGCCCGCCGCTCCGGCAAGAAAAGTAACGGGGGAGGGCAGCGCGCCCGCCGATCTGGCCGCAGCGCGACAGGCGCTTTTTTCCGCCGCCAAGATCGATACGACAGCCTATCTAACGATCAGGGATCTTCCGACGCTCGACCGCTGGATTGCGGCGGCCCGGGAGACGGGCGTTGTCGCCTTCGATACGGAAACGACCTCGCTCGATCCGATGCAGGCCGAACTTGTCGGTTTCTCTCTGGCGATTGCCGATAACGGCAAGGATGCCACGGGCACCGATATCCGGGCCGCTTATGTTCCTTTGACGCACAAGACCGGCTCCGGCGGCGATCTCTTCAGCGATGGCATCAGAATGGCGGAGGGGCAGGTGCCCTTTGCCGAGGCGCTGGCGCGCCTGAAGGACCTGCTCGAAGATGAAGCTGTCCTGAAAGTCGCCCAGAACCTCAAATATGATTATCTGCTGATGAAACGCCACGGCGTCGTCATGCAGAGCTTCGACGACACGATGCTGATTTCCTATGTTCTCGAGGCCGGCAAGGCCACGCACGGCATGGATTCGCTGTCCGAACGCTGGCTTGGCCACACGCCGATCGCCTATAAGGACGTGGCGGGATCGGGCAAGTCGAGCGTCACCTTCGATTTTGTCGATATCGACAAGGCGACAGCCTACGCGGCGGAAGACGCGGATGTCACCTTAAGGCTATGGATGGCGCTGAAGCCGAGGCTTGTGTCGGAACGGCTGACCAAGGTCTATGAGCGGCTGGAGCGCCCCCTCGTGCCGGTTCTGGCGCATATGGAAGAGCGCGGCATCACCATCGACCGGCAGATTCTCTCGCGCCTTTCCGGCGAACTCGCGCAGAAGGCTGCGTCCTTCGAAGAGGAAATCTACGAGCTGGCAGGCGAGCGTTTCAATATCGGATCGCCAAAGCAGCTCGGCGATATCCTTTTTGGCAAGATGGGTCTGCCGGGTGGTTCCAAGACCAAGACCGGTCAATGGTCGACATCGGCACAGGTTCTGGAAGATCTCGCGGCGGAAGGTATCGAACTGCCGCGCAAGATCGTCGACTGGCGGCAGCTGACGAAGCTGAAATCGACCTATACGGATGCGCTGCCGGGATATATCCATCCCGAAACGAAGCGGGTGCACACATCCTATGCGCTCGCCTCCACCACCACGGGACGCCTGTCCTCCTCGGAACCGAACCTTCAGAACATCCCGGTCCGCACTGCCGAAGGGCGCAAGATCCGCACGGCTTTCATCTCCACGCCGGGTCACAAGCTTCTGTCGGCCGATTACAGCCAGATCGAACTGCGTGTGCTGGCTCATGTCGCCGATATTCCGCAGCTTCGCAACGCCTTCGAAAACGGCATCGACATTCACGCGATGACGGCATCGGAAATGTTCGGCGTGCCTGTCGAAGGCATGCCGTCGGAAGTGCGCCGCCGCGCCAAGGCCATCAACTTCGGCATCATCTACGGCATTTCCGCTTTTGGCCTTGCCAATCAGCTCAGCATCGCCCGCTCCGAAGCAGGCGACTATATCAAGAAATATTTCGAGCGTTTTCCCGGTATTCGCGACTACATGGAGGCGACCAAGGCCTTCGCCCGCGAAAACGGTTATGTCGAAACGATTTTCGGCCGCCGCGCGCATTATCCGGAAATTCGCTCTTCCAATCCTTCGGTAAAAGCATTCAACGAGCGCGCGGCCATCAACGCGCCGATCCAGGGCTCGGCTGCCGATATCATCCGCCGTGCCATGGTCCGCATCGAGCCCGCGCTGGAGGCGGAAAAACTTTCCGCCCGCATGCTGTTGCAGGTGCATGACGAACTCATCTTCGAAGTCGAGGAAGCGGAGATCGAAAAGACCTTGCCCGTCGTCGTCTCTGTCATGGAAAACGCGGCCATGCCGGCGATTTCGATGAAGGTGCCGCTGAAAGTGGATGCTCGCGCGGCCGACAATTGGGATGAGGCGCACTGATCGGCGAACCGGCTTTCTGTGAATTCCGGGACATGAACCACTTCAAGGAGCGCGTCATTTTCGATAAGACGTGAGCCATGATTTGCGATGCCTGACGATCGCTTGTTGCGCTTATTCCGCTGAATCGGAAAAAATGCGCGTCAGGGCTGGTCAAAGCCCGTTTGGGCATGTATAAGCGCGCCAAATTTCCGATATCGAGACATCCGACATTCGGCCTTTGGTTCTGGCCGGTTCCGTTGTTTCGCCGCTTAAGTGGAGTAACAAAAATGGCTGTACCAAAAAGAAAAACAAGCCCGTCCAAGCGTGGCATGCGCCGCTCGGCTGACGGTCTCAAGTCTGCGACCTACGTTGAAGACAAGAACTCCGGCGAACTGCGCCGTCCGCACCATATCGATCTGAAGACCGGTATGTATCGCGGTCGTCAGGTTCTGACGCCGAAGGAAAGCGCATAAGCTTTTCTGAAATCATCTTTGCAAAAAACCGGTCCTCGTGGCCGGTTTTTTGTTTTTTGGACTGTCTGGCTGCCTTTTCCGCTCACTTGGAAAATTCGGCCGCTCCACCTACACTCTTTTAGGGAGAGCAGGTTTGATGCCTGCAACAGGAGGGGAGCTTCGGTGAAATATCGCTGGATTTTGTTGATGCTTCTCAGCTTCGGTCTCGGTTATGGCGCCGTGACGAGAGGCGGCGGCATCATTGCGGAAAGCTATTTCGGCGAAATGTCCGAGCAGGGCCGCACGACCCTCCGGTTGGCTGTCTCCGCTCTCGGCGGGCTTTTGAACCGTTACGAACCGCTGCCCGCCTTGATCGCCGATCACGACGACATTGAGGAACTGGTCGCACATCCCAAGGATGCCGAGCTGCGCCAGCGCGCCAATGTCTACCTCAAATCTATTAACACCCTGCTGGAATCCTCCGATATCTACATCATCACGCTCGACGGGGAGACCATCGCCGCCAGCAACTATGATGGTCCGACGAGTTTCGTTGGTGAGAATTTCAGCTACCGCCCTTATTTTCAGGATGCCGCGAAGGGCTTGCAGTCGCGGTTCTTCGCGCTTGGCACCACCTCCCATAAGCGCGGCTATTATTTTTCCGCGCCCATCCTCTTCAATGAGGAAATCAAGGGCGTCATCGTCTTCAAGGTCGATATTGAAGGCATCGAGGCCTCATTCGGCGATGGTGAGAACCGAATTCTGGTCTCGGACCCTGAGGGCATCATCTTCATGACTGGAACGCCGCAATGGCTTTATTCCGGTCTGATGCCGCTGACGCCCGAACGGCTGGCACGAACGGAGGCTTCCCGCCGGTATGCCAATGCCACCCTCAAGGAACTGCCGCTGAAAAACGGCAATTTCGGTTCGCATCAGCTGATGACGATCGTCCAGGACGACGGCGAGAGGGAATATATGCTCCTGTCACAGCCCATGCCCGATGCCGGTTGGACGGTCAGCGTGCTGATGGATACAGGTTCGCTCAGGACGCAGGTCAAGACCGCGATGATCGCGATAATCCTGTGCCTGTGTCTGGCCGCCGCCGTGATTGCGGCCATGCTGCAAAGACGGCGGCGTCTGCGCGAACGGCTGATCCATCAGGCAGAGGCGCAGGCGGAACTGGAACGCCGGGTGGAGGAGCGCACTGCCGATCTGGCGCGGGTGAACCAGGAGATCGAACACGAAATCGCCGAACGCCGCCAGACGGAAAAACAGCTGCGCAAGATGCAGAACGATCTGGTGCAGGCCGGTAAGCTTGCAGCCCTCGGGCAGATGTCGGCGGCGCTGTCGCATGAGTTCAATCAGCCGCTTGCCGCGGCCAAGAACTATGCCGAAAATGCTTCGCTTCTCGTGGAGCGCGAGCGGCTGGAAGAGGTGACGGAAAACCTCAGGCGTATTTCAGGCCTTATCGACCGCATGGCGTCGATCAGCAAGCATCTCAGGAATTTCGCCCGCAAGCCCAACGAAAAAATGGCAGCGGTGGGTCTGGAGGCGGTGCTTCGGGATACGCTCGAAATTGTCGGTGCGCGGTTGAAGGCCGCCGATGCGGTGCTGGATGTTGATCTCGGGCCGGTGCAGCTTGCGGTGAAAGCCGGCCCGGTGAGATTGCAGCAGGTGCTCGTCAACATCATCTCCAACGCGGCCGATGCTGTGGAAGGGCGCGAGGATCGCCATATTGCGCTGCAAGCCGTCCAGCATGGCCAGATGGTATCGATTTTTATCCGCGATCGTGGTCCCGGCGTGCCGGCGGCGATTTCGGAGCGCATTTTTGATCCCTTCTTCACCACCAAGGGTGTGGGACGCGGCCTCGGTCTGGGCCTGTCCATCTCCTATAATATCATCAAGGATTTTGGCGGCCAGTTGCGGGTGAGAAACCATGAAGAGGGTGGGGCGGAGTTCGAGATCGAATTGCCAGCCGCCGCCTGGCGTGTGGAGGCGGCTGCGGAATGACCATGTCGCGGGTCCTGTTGATTGATGACGAGGAGGAGCTGCGCTTTTCCACCGCGCAGGCGCTGGAGCTTTCCGGCTTTGCCGTCACCATGCTCGCGAGTGCCGAGCATGCGCTCGAACTCATCGGTTACAGCTTTGATGGCGTCGTGGTCAGCGATATCAGGATGCCCGGCATGGATGGCATGACGTTGCTGCAGAAGGTGCGCGAGCTCGATCCGGAAATACCTGTCATCCTGATGACGGGCCATGGTGATGTGCAGCTTGCGGTCAACGCCATGCGCAACGGCGCCTATGATTTCATCGAAAAGCCGTTCACGCCGCAATATCTCGCCGGCATCATCAAAAGGGCGAATGACCGGCGGGCGCTGGTGCTGGAAAACCGCCGCCTCAAGGCGGTGGCGGGCAAGCACGACGATCTCGAAACACGTCTGCCCGGCAGAACCCAGATCATGGTCGATCTGCGATACCGCATCCGCGCGATTGGCGCGACGGACGCCGATACGCTGATCGTTGGCGATACCGGCGCGGGCAAGGAGGTCGTGGCGCGCGCGCTTCACGATATCAGTGCCAGAAGCAACCGGCCCTTCGTTGCGATCAATTGCGCCGCCCTCCCGCAGACGTTGATCGAAAGCGAATTGTTCGGTCATGAGGCGGGTGCGTTTCCCGGCGCGCTTCGCCCGCGCTACGGCAAGTTCGAACATGCCCGCGGCGGCACCATCCTGCTGGACGAGATCGGCTCCATGCCCTTCGAATTGCAGGGCCGTTTCCTTCGTGTCCTGCAGGAACGGGTGATTACCCGTCTGGGCTCGAATGAAACGGTCGAACTCGATGTTCGCTTCATTGCCACAAGCAAGGTGGATCTGGAACAGGAAGTCGCGGCTGGCCGGTTCCGTGCCGATCTTCTTTATCGGCTCAACGTGGCTACACTTCTCGTGCCATCTCTCTCGCAGCGCAGTGCCGATATACCGCTCCTCTTCCTGCATCTCGTGCGGGAAGCTGCTGCGCGCTACGGGCGGGAAGACATGGAGGTGCCGCAAAATCTGCTCTCGGCCGTCTCCCTTCGTGAGTGGCCGGGCAACGTGCGTGAATTGCGCAATGCCGCGGACCGTTTCGTTCTCGGCCTGGAAAGCGATGTTTCCGAAGGGTCGTTGCCGTTTCAGGCTGACGGAAAAGCGGCTCTTGCTGCAAGGGTTGCGGCTTATGAAAAAAGCCTGATCGCACATGCAATTGCCGCCCACGGCGGAAATCTGAAATCCGTCTATGAGGCGCTCGGCATTTCGCGCAAAACGCTCTATGAAAAAATGCAGAAATACGGGCTGCACCGGCACATGACCGAGGTGTAGTGGGTGGATTTCCACCCATGAATAGGTGCTTATGGGTCGAAATCCACCCATTGCCTCTCGCGATAGCGATAAAAGCGCATCCTACTGCAAGACCGCCATTGCTGAACGGCAATCCCGGATCGCAAATATGTCACCCCGGTCGCCATGGAGGAGCATGCGCGGCTGAAGTGGCGAACATTTTCATCCGGGAGGAATCGATGAAAATACTGAAGACAGTCACCGGCCTTGCTGCCGCCGCTGCCGTTTCCCTTTTTGCGCTGTCCGCATCCGCTCAGAACTATCCAGAGCGCAACATCACCATGGTCGTGCCCTTTGCCGCCGGCGGCCCGACGGATACGGTCGCGCGTCTTGTCGCAGAATCCATGTCGAAGGATCTCGGTCAGCAGATCATCGTCGAAAATGTCGGCGGCGCAGGCGGCACGCTGGGTGCTGGTCGTGTGGCATCGTCCGATCCGGACGGTTACACCGTCCTTCTCCACCATATCGGCATGGCCACCAGCGCCACGCTCTACCGCAAGCTCGCCTATGACACGCTGAACGCCTTCGAATATGTTGGTCTCGTCACCGAAGTGCCGATGACGATCCTGTCGCGCAAGACCCTTGAGACGAAGGATCTGAAGGGTCTGATCGAATACGCCAAGGCGAACAAGGACAAGGTCACGGTTGCCAATGCCGGCATTGGCGCTGCCTCGCATCTCTGCGGCATGCTGTTCATGAGCGCCATCGAGACGCCACTGGTCACCGTTCCCTATAAGGGAACCGGGCCGGCCATGACCGATCTGCTCGGCGGCCAGGTCGACATCATGTGCGACCAGACCACCAACACCACCAAGCAGATTCAGGGCGGAACCGTGAAAGCCTATGCCGTAACCACGGCCAAGCGGCTGGACGTGCTGCCTGACGTGCCGACGGTCGTCGAGGCGGGCCTGCCGAAGCTTGAGGTTGGCATCTGGCACGGCATCTATACGCCCAAGGGCACGCCGGCTGAAATCAACGAAAAGCTCTCCAAGTCGCTGCAGGTCGCGCTGAAGGACAAGAATGTCGCGGCTCGTTTTGCAGAACTGGGCACCACGCCCTCTTCGGAAAGCGATGCGACGCCGGCGGCACTCAAGGCCAAGCTCGAAAGCGAAATCGCCCGCTGGAAGCCGGTGATCGAAGCTGCCGGCCAATATGCCGACTGATGAACGCGGAAGGACCGGCGGCATCGCCGCCGGTCGACCGTGATCATTTTAACAGGCGGACCGGTGTGATGCCGGCCGCGGTGGAGGGGCATCTTTCATGAAGTCATTATTTAATGACCCTGCCGAGGCAGTCTGCGGGGCAATTTTTATGGGACTTGGCGTCTTTTTCGCCTTGCAGTCCTATGGGCTGGAGATCGGAACCGCCTTTCGTATGGGGCCGGGCTATTTCCCGCTCGTTCTGGCAATTATCCTCATTCTGCTCGGTGGCATCATATTCCTCCGCTCAGCCCGCCCGGCCGGGGAAGGGATCGGAGCGATCGCATGGCGTGGCATATTCTTCATCCTGCCTGCGCCGATCTTCTTCGGTTTTACTGTCCGGGGTCTTGGTTTCGTGCCGGCGCTGTTTTTTAGCGCGCTCATCGCCTCGTTTGCCTCGCACAAGATGAGTCCGATCATGGCGATTATTCTTTCCGCAGCCATCACGGCCTTCTCCGTCGCTGTTTTCAATTACGGTCTCGGCCTGCCGTTCCAGCGCTTCGGCCCCTGGCTTAAATTTTGAGGTGCTGCGATGGATTTGCTTGATAATCTTGCTCTCGGTTTCGTCACCGCCTCATCGCTGGCAAACCTGTTCTTCTGCCTGATCGGCGTGTTGCTCGGCACCCTGATCGGCGTGTTGCCCGGCATCGGCGCGACGGCGACCATTGCCATGCTGCTGCCCATCACCTTTCAGCTCGAGCCCGTCTCGTCGCTGATCATGCTCGCCGGCATTTATTATGGCGCGCAATATGGCGGTTCCACCACGGCCATCCTGATCAACATGCCCGGCGAATCCTCCTCTGCCGTCACCGCCATCGATGGTTATCAGATGGCGCGCAAGGGCAAGGCAGGGGCTGCTCTCGCCATTGCCGCCATCGGTTCGTTCTTTGCCGGCACGGTTTCCACCTTCCTCGTCGCGATCTTTGCGCCGCCTCTGACCGCAATTGCGCTGGAGTTTGGTGCGGCGGAATATTTCTCACTGATGGTCGTCGGCCTCGTTTCGTCCATCGCCCTTGCCCATGGCTCCATCGTCAAGGCGCTGGCCATGGTCGTGCTTGGTCTGCTGCTCGGTCTGGTCGGCACGGATATCTACAGCGGCACGCCGCGCTTCACCCTTGGCATCCGCGAATATGCCGATGGTCTGAACTTCGTCGCCGTGGCTGTGGGTGTCTTCGGTATCGCCGAAATCCTGCGCAACCTCGAAAACGAGCGCACCCGTTCGGTGCTGATCGCCAAGGTCAGCGGGCTGATGCCCACGCGGGAGGATTTCAGGAAAATGGTCGGCCCGGTGCTACGCGGCACGGCCATCGGTTCCGCGCTCGGCATCCTGCCGGGCGGCGGCGCCATCCTCGCGGCCTTTGCGTCCTACACGGTGGAAAAACGCGTCTCCAAGAACCCGGAGGAATTCGGGCATGGCGCGGTGGCCGGTGTGGCCGGTCCGGAATCGGCCAATAATGCCGGCGCCCAGACCTCCTTCATCCCGCTGCTCACGCTCGGCATCCCCGCCAATCCGGTGATGGCGCTGATGATTGGGGCGATGATCATTCAGGGGATCGTGCCGGGTCCAAACGTTGCGATCGAGCAGCCGGCGCTGTTCTGGGGCATCATTGCCTCCATGTGGATCGGCAACTTGATGCTCGTCGTCCTGAACCTACCGCTGATCGGGCTGTGGGTTAAGCTATTGACGGTGCCCTATTATGTGCTGTTCCCCATCATCATGGCTTTCTGCGCCATCGGGGTTTATAGCGTCAATTCCAACGTCTTTGATCTCTATGCCGTCGCCTTCTTCGGCTTCATCGGCTACGTGCTGGTGAAATTGCGCTGCGAGCCGGCGCCGCTGCTCCTCGGTTTCGTGCTTGGCCCGCTCCTGGAGGAAAACCTGCGTCGCGCGATGATCCTGTCCCGCGGTGATCCAACCACCTTCGTCACCCGGCCGATCAGCGCCACACTGCTTTTCATCGCTTTGGCCGTGCTGATCGTCGTCTTCCTGCCAAGCGTGAAGAAGAAACGAGAAGAGGTTTTCGTAGAAGAAGACTAAGCAATATCAAACTTCCCGACGCCGGCGATGGAAACATCGCCGGCTTTTTCCGTTTCCGGATCACCATGACGAATTCGCTTCACGAAAGCGACATATGGTTGACTCGCAAGCTTTTAGGCCCAAGGAAGGGCTGGAAAGAGAGGTCGATATGACGTCGGAAACCGAAAAACGGATCATCGCGCTCGAGGAGACGGTCGCGCATCAGGTGAAGGTGATAGAGGAACTGTCCGACCAGCTGGCGGAACAGTGGAAGGTGGTGGAGCAGACCCGCGCCAAGCTCGACCGCTTGACGGAGAGGTTCCTTAGCCTTGAGGAGCAATCTCTGGACGCGCCTGCGATCACCCGGCCGCCGCATTATTGACAGGGAAGAGCAGATGAAAAACGACACAGCCGCGCTTGCCGCCGATATCGTCGATTTCTGGAAGAAGGCCGGGCCGGACAAGTGGTTCGACAAGGATGCCGCCTTCGACAGTCATTTCCACGACCGTTTCCGCGATACCCATTTCGCGGCAGCACGGCGCGAACTGGATGACTGGCTGGAGGGTGCGGAAAGCAGCCTTGCGCTGATGCTTCTGCTGGATCAGTTTCCGCGCAATTGTTTTCGTGGCACCGCCCACATGTATGCCACAGACCCCCTGGTGCGGCTTTTCGCCGACGAGGCCATTCGCCGTGGCCATGATCAGGCCGTGAGCGAGGATTTGCGCGTCTTCTTCTACCTGCCCTTTTCCCATGCGGAGGATATCGCCGCCCAGCGGCGTGCCTGCGACCTGAACCAGCCGCTTGGCGGGCTTTATCTTCATCATGCCGAAGAGCATCGGGATATCGTCGAACGTTTCGGCCGCTTTCCGCATCGCAACGACATATTGCTGCGGGAAACGACGCCGGAGGAACGGCAATATCTGGAAGAAGGCGGCTTTTCCGGCTGAGCCCAAAAACGAAAACGCCGCCAGTCCCAAGGGAATGGCGGCGTTCTAAAAGCTTGGGACCGGCGGCAATCAGCCGTCGAAGAATTCCTTCATCCTGGCAAAGAAGCCCGTCGATTCCGGATTGTTCTCCTTCGACGAGAGCTGCTCGAACTCCTGCAACAACTCGCGCTGGCGCTTGCTGAGCTTCTGCGGGGTTTCGATCTGAATCTGGATATAGAGATCGCCCGTCTGCGCAGAACGCAATACCGGCATGCCCTTACCCTTCAGACGGAACTGCTTGCCCGGCTGGGTGCCTTCCGGAACCGTGACGCGTGACTTGGTGCCGTCGAGTGTCGTGACATCGAAGGTGCCGCCAAGCGCTGCCGTCGTCATGGAGATCGGTACGGTGCAATAAAGATCGGCACCGTCGCGCTGGAAGAACTCATGCGGACGCACGGACAGGAAGATATAGAGATCGCCCGCCGGACCGCCGCGCATGCCGGCCTCGCCTTCGCCCTGCAGGCGAATGCGGGTGCCGTCTTCGATACCCGAGGGAATGTTGACCGAGAGCGAGCGCTCTTCCGTTACACGGCCCTGACCATGGCACTTGCCGCACGGATCGGAGATCGTCTGCCCGCGGCCATGGCAGGTGGGGCAGGTGCGTTCCACCGAGAAGAAGCCCTGTGCTGCGCGCACGCGGCCGGAACCCTGACAGGTAGCGCAGGTCTTCGGCTGTGTACCTGGTTTGGCGCCAGAGCCCGAACAGACATCACAGGTGATCGAGGTAGGAACCCTGATCTGCGCCGTCTTGCCGGTGAAGGCTTCTTCCAGCGTGATTTCCATGTTGTAGCGAAGATCGGCGCCGCGTTCGCGCCCGCCGGAAGAGCGGCGCGCACGGCCACCACCCATCATCTCGCCGAAGATGTCCTCGAAGATGTCGGAGAAGCCGCCATTGGCGAAACCGCCGCCGCCAAAGCCGCCACCGCCGCCCATGCCGCCATTTTCAAATGCGGCGTGGCCGAAACGGTCATAGGCCGCGCGCTTCTGCGGGTCCTTCAGCGTTTCGTAGGCTTCGTTGATTTCCTTGAATTTCTGCTCGGATTCGGCGTTATCCGGGTTCTTGTCCGGATGGTATTTCATCGCGAGTTTGCGGAAGGCGCTTTTCAGCTCTTTTTCGTCCGCGGTCTTGCTGACGCCGAGTGTTTCGTAAAAGTCTGCTTTCGCCATTAAGTTAACAAGCCCCGCAAATGGATTTCCGGCTGCACTCGGCAGCCGGATGTCTTGCATATGTTGTCAGGAGACGGGAAGCCGCGCGATTAAGCGGACTTCTTGTCGTCCTTGATTTCTTCATAGTCGGCGTCGACGACGTCGTCCTTGCCGCCTTCAGAAGCATCACCGGCCTCGGCCTGCTGCGCTTCGTAAATGGCCTGACCAAGCTTCATGGAAACTTCCATGAGGGTCTGGGTCTTCGCCTGAATGTCGTCTGCGTCCGGCTCAGCGGCTTCGACAGCGGTCTTCAGGGCGGCTATGGCGTCTTCGATTGCCTTGCGGTCGGTCTCGGAAACCTTGTCACCATATTCCTTCACCGACTTTTCGGTGGAGTGAATGAGGCTTTCGGCCTGGTTTTTGGCTTCCACACCTGCACGACGCTTCTTGTCGGCTTCCGCATTGGCTTCGGCGTCCTTGACCATCTTTTCGATGTCGGCGTCGGAAAGACCGCCGGAGGCCTGGATGCGGATCTGCTGTTCCTTGCCGGTGCCCTTGTCTTTCGCCGAAACCTGCACGATGCCGTTGGCGTCGATATCGAAGGTGACTTCGATCTGCGGAACGCCGCGCGGCGACGGTGGCAGGCCGACGAGGTCGAACTGGCCGAGCAGCTTGTTGTCCTGGGCCATTTCACGCTCGCCCTGCGAAACGCGGATGGTCACGGCCGACTGGTTGTCTTCGGCGGTCGAGAAGGTCTGGCTCTTCTTCGTCGGGATCGTCGTGTTGCGATCGATCAGACGGGTGAAGACGCCACCCAGCGTTTCGATGCCGAGCGACAGCGGCGTCACGTCGAGCAGCAGAACGTCCTTGACGTCGCCCTGCAGAACGCCGGCCTGGATGGCGGCGCCCATGGCAACCACTTCATCCGGGTTCACGCCTTTGTGCGGCTCCTTGCCGAACAGCTGCTTGACGACTTCCTGCACCTTCGGCATGCGGCTCATGCCACCGACGAGAACGACTTCATCGATCTCGGAAGCGGAAACGCCGGCATCCTTGAGCGCTGCCTTGCAAGGCGCAACGGTGCGCTGCACGAGGTCATCGACCAGGCTTTCGAACTTGGCGCGGGTCAGCTTCAGCGTCAGGTGCTTCGGACCGGAAGCATCAGCCGTGATGAACGGCAGGTTGATTTCGGTCTGCTGCGAGGACGACAGTTCGATCTTCGCCTTTTCGGCAGCTTCCTTGAGGCGCTGAAGGGCGAGCTTATCGTTCTTCAGGTCGATGCCCTGATCCTTCTTGAACTCGCCGGCCAGATATTCAACCAGACGCATGTCGAAGTCTTCACCACCAAGGAAGGTATCACCATTGGTGGACTTCACTTCGAAAACGCCGTCGCCGATTTCCAGAACGGAAATATCGAAGGTGCCGCCGCCAAGGTCGTAAACGGCGATCGTCTTGCCGTCCTTCTTGTCGAGGCCGTAGGCGAGCGCTGCCGCGGTCGGCTCGTTGATGATGCGCAGGACGTCCAGACCGGCGATACGGCCGGCATCTTTGGTAGCCTGGCGCTGGGCGTCGTTGAAGTAGGCCGGAACGGTAATGACGGCCTTCTCGACCTTTTCACCGAGATAGGATTCAGCCGTTTCCTTCATCTTCTGAAGGATCATCGCGGAAATCTGCGACGGGGAATAATTTTTGTCCTGAGCCTTCACCCATGCGTCGCCATTGTCGCCCTTGACGATTTCAAAGGGAACGAGGGCCTTGTCCTTTTCGACGGTCGGGTCTTCGTAACGGCGGCCGATAAGGCGTTTCACCGCAAACAGGGTATTGGTCGGGTTGGTGACCGCCTGGCGCTTGGCCGGCTGGCCGACAAGGCGTTCGCCATCGTCGGAAAATGCCACCATGGACGGCGTGGTGCGCGCGCCTTCCGCATTTTCAATTACTTTCGTGTCCTTGCCGTCCATCACTGCGACGCAGGAATTGGTCGTGCCAAGGTCGATACCGATTACTTTTGCCATGCTCTTCTCTCCTTGAAGCGAGCCGTCGGAACCCCGTGAGGCATTCCATTGACAACTCCTTGACTTGGATTTGCAGTATTCGCTGCAGTTATGCGGCGTATATAAGGAGCGATTTTTCCTGCTGCAAGGCGCAAGAGAGGGGGAAGCGCAGCAAAAAAGCGCAAGAAACCCCTGTCTGTGCAGAAGCATCGCCATCAACGCATGCGGAAGCGGAAAAACGCGACTTTGACGCTACGTCCTTGCAACACGGTCGGCAACACCAAGGTTCATATGTAAGTCGGTGAAGATGAGGTGAAATGGCGGACAGGGTGGGATTCGAACCCACGGTACGCTTTCACGCACACACGCGTTCCAGGCGTGCGCCTTAAACCACTCGGCCACCTGTCCTTTTTCAAGTCTGCATGTCATGAAGAATGCAAATCACTGGAACGGCGCGATATATACCGATGAATTCGCAGGGATCAACACGAATCTGACAGTTTTTTGAAATGTCGGCAATTTCCTGTGTTCCGACGCGATTGCAAACCGGTTTTCCCACCTTTATCGATGCATTATAGGTTTCAAAAAGTGGCTGTCCGACGGGCAGATCGTGAGCGAGGTATACCAATGAAAGCTTTTTTGCGGTTTTTGAGCTTTCTTTTCCTCGTTGCGGCGGTTTTTCTGGGCGTGCTCGATTCGATCCGCTCGGTTTCCACATCCTCGGTCGACATCACCGGTATCCTGTCCGTCTGGAACTATCTTCTTCCTGCCTCCCGCACCATGGTGGAAGCGGCCTTGGCTCACTATATTCACCCTGAAGCGTGGCGCTTCATTGAAAATGCCCTGACGGCGGTGCCCGCATTTGCCGTTTCCCTGGCGCTTTCCCTGCTCTGCTGGATGGCGGGGTACAGGAAACACAGGCCGATGAGGCGTTTGTCAGCCTGACTTGTGTCAGCCGAATTGCGCGCGCCCGCAGATGTGAACCATGAAAAGCGGCGGAGCTGGCCGCATGGAGGACCGAATGTTCCTGTTCGATACGCTTTCAAAAAAGACGACGATGCCGACGCAAGAAACCGCCTTGCCTGGCCGTGAAGCGGCGCTTGCGGTGCCGGAGGCCCATTTCGTCAATGGCCGGCCTTTGAAGGGGCCTTATCCCGACGGCCTTGAAACCATCTATCTCGGCATGGGCTGCTTCTGGGGCGCGGAACGGCTGTTCTGGAAAACGCCGGGTGTGTGGGTGACGGCGGTGGGGTATGCCGGCGGTTTCACCCGCAATCCCACCTATCAGGAGACGACGACAGGTCAGACGGGCCACGCGGAAGTGGTCAAGGTTGTCTACGATCCGGCCGTGATCTCGCTCTCGGGCCTCTTGAAGATATTTTTTGAGGAGCACGATCCGACGCAGGGCATGCGACAGGGCAACGATGTCGGCACGACCTATCGTTCCGCCATCTACGCGACGACGGAAGGCCAGTTGCAGCAGGCGCAGAAGGCCCGCGATGCTTTTCAACAGGCTTTGGAGGAGGCTGGCCATGGCAGTGCCATCACCACCGAGATCGGGCCGCTTGAAAAGTTTTATTACGCTGAAGACTATCATCAGCAATATCTTGCCAAGAACCCGGGTGGCTACTGCGGCCTCAGGGGAACGGGCGTAAGCTGCAATATCGACTAGATTTTTTGCAGGTCGCCCCGGTGGAAAGACCAAAAAAGCGCCAGAATAAAGTTTTTCCACCGGGTCAAAAAAACCGGATGAATTTTTCATTGAGCCATGCAAGGATATGAGCCAAGCACAGCCGGGAAACACGGCTGGCGGTTCCGCAGACATTCCCGGTCAACGGGTTTGCGGGAGGACCCTTAAAATATCAATTGCAACAACAGGGCTGCACAATGAAAAAATCCCTTCTGACGCTTTTTGCGCTTGCCGCAATGTCGGCTTCCGCGCTCGCCGCCGATATCAAGCCGGCACTGGTCTATGGCACGGGCGGCAAGTTCGACAAGTCGTTCAACGAAGCCGCTGCGGCCGGCGCTGAAAAGTTCAAGGCGGAAACGGGCATCGACTACCGCGACTTCGAACCGACCAGCGACACGCAGGGTGAACAGGCTATCCGCAACTTCGCGAGCAAGGGCTTCAACCCGGTTGTTGCTGTCTCCTTCGCCTGGACCTCGGCCATGGAAAAGGTCGCAGCCGAATTCCCCGATACCAAGTTCGTCATCGTCGATTCCGTCGTCGAGCTGCCGAATGTACGCTCCGTTGTCTACAAGGAGCACGAAGGCTCCTATCTCGTTGGTCTGCTGGCTGGCATGGCCTCCAAGACCGGTAAGGTCGGCTTCATCGGCGGCATGGATATTCCGCTGATCCGCAAGTTTGCCTGTGGTTATGCGCAGGGCGCCAAGGCCGCGAACGACAAGATCGAAGTCTTCCAGAACATGACCGGCACCACGGGTGCTGCCTGGAACGATCCGGTGCGCGGTGGTGAACTCACCAAGAACCAGATCGACCAGGGTGCTGACGTGATCTACGCGGCAGCTGGTGCGACCGGTATCGGCGTGTTGCAGACCGCCGCCGACAACAAGAAGTTCTCGATCGGCGTCGATTCCAACCAGAACCATCTGCATCCCGGTTCGGTTCTGACCTCGATGGTCAAGCGCGTCGATCTGGCTGTCTACAATGCCTACAAGGATGCCAAGGACGACAAGTTCACCCCCGGCATCGTTGCGCTGGGCGTCAAGGAAGACGGCGTCGCTTACGCTGTTGACGACAACAACAAGGCCCTGATCACACCGGAAATGACCGCCGCCGTGGACAAGGCAAAGGCCGACATCATTGCCGGCAACGTCAAGGTTCATGACTATATGGCGGACAATTCCTGCCCGAAATGATATGATATGTGACTGGGGCGCATGATGATTTTTCATCTTGCGCCCTTTTCATATCCAGCCTTCGGAGAGGTTTCGGTTTGAGTATGGACCCAGCAATCGAACTCGTGGGCATCGACAAGAAATTCGGTGCCGTTCACGCCAACAAGAATATCAATCTGACCGTTGCCAAGGGCACGATCCACGGCATCATCGGGGAAAACGGCGCCGGAAAATCGACCCTGATGTCGATCCTCTACGGTTTTTATCAGGCCGATGCCGGCGAAATCCGGGTGAATGGTGCGCCGGTCTCGATCCGCGACAGTCAGGCCGCGATCAGTTCGGGCATCGGTATGGTGCATCAGCACTTCATGCTGGTGGAAAATTTCACCGTGCTTGAAAACGTCATGCTGGGCGCGGAAGGCGGAGCATCGCTCGCCAAGGGTCGGGCAGCCGCGCGCAAGGAGCTGCAGCGCCTCGAGGACGATTACGGGCTGGAAGTCGATCCCGATGCGGTGATCGAGGAATTGCCCGTTGGCCTGCAGCAACGTGTCGAAATCCTCAAAGCCATGTATCGTGGCGCGGAAATCCTGATCCTCGATGAGCCGACCGGTGTTCTGACTCCGGCTGAAGCCGATCACCTTTTCAAGATCCTCGGCGTCCTGCGCGAGCAGGGCAAGACTGTCATCCTTATCACCCACAAGCTGCGCGAGATCATGGCGATAACGGATTCCGTCTCCGTCATGCGCCGCGGCGAAATGGTGGCGACCCGCAAGACCTCCGAAACCAGCGTCGAGGAACTGGCCGAACTGATGGTCGGCCGCCGGGTGCTGCTCAGGGTGGAAAAGGGTGAGACGACGCCGGGCGAGGTTTTGCTTTCCATCCGCAATCTCACTGTCAAGGACAGCCGCGGCGTCACCATGGTGGATGATGTCTCGCTCGATGTCCGTGCCGGTGAAATCGTCGGCATCGCCGGTGTGGCGGGTAATGGCCAGTCCGAACTTCTCGAGGCGATCGCGGGAATCCGCAAGCCCCATTCGGGTGAGATATGGGTGGCCGGACAGAAGGTCGACCGTCCCGATCCGGCCATTTTGCGCGAGCTCGGTCTCGCGCATATTCCGGAAGACCGACACCATATGGGGCTGGTGCTGAAATTCGAGGAATATGAAAACTCCATCCTCGGCTATCACCACGATGAGCGCTACGGCAAGGGACCGTTCCTCAACCCCGAAGCCATCCGCAAGGATGCGGTCGAAAAAATCGAGAAATACGATATCCGTCCGCCGAACCCGCAGCTGAAGACCGCCAATTTTTCCGGCGGCAACCAGCAGAAGATCGTCGTCGCCCGCGAAATCGAACGTGACCCCAAGATGCTGATCATCGGCCAGCCGACCCGCGGCGTGGATATCGGCGCCATCGAATTCATCCATCGCCGCATCATTGAAATGCGCGATGCCGGAAAGGCTATCCTGCTTGTTTCGGTCGAACTCGATGAAATCCGTTCCCTTTCGGACCGGATCATGGTCATGTTCGCCGGGCGTGTCGTTGGAGAAAAAACGGCGGAAGCCGAAGAACAGACGCTGGGCCTGATGATGGCCGGCATCGCCGCATGAGGCATGAATGAGCACCGCTTCCACCCCCCTGCCAAACTGGATCAGCTACGGCCTGCTGCCGCTGCTGAACGTCGTCACCGCCTTTCTGATTTCCGGCCTCGTCGTCTGGTCCATCGGTGAAAATCCGCTGGCGGCACTTCGCCTGCTCGTCGAAGGCGCCCTCGGTCGTGGCGACGCCATCGGCTTCACGCTGTTTTACACGACGAGCTTCATCTTCACCGGCCTCTCCGTTGCGGTCGCTTTCCATGCCGGCCTGTTCAATATCGGCTCCGAAGGTCAGGCCTATATTGGCGGGCTGGGTGCCGCACTGGTGGCGCTTGCGCTCGACCGTTATGTGCCCTGGTATGTGACGATGCCCTTCGCCGTCATCGGTGCTGCACTTTTCGGCGCGGCCTGGGCTTTCATTCCGGCATGGCTGCAGGCAAAACGCGGCAGCCACGTCGTCATCACCACCATCATGTTCAACTTCATCGCCGCGGCCTTGATGGTCTATCTGCTGGTGAATGTGCTGATCGTGCCAGGCAAGATGGCCCCGGAAACGCGCACCTTCTTGGCCGGTGGCCAATTGCCGAAGCTGGACTGGCTGATGGCGCTGTTCGGCCTCAAGCTCGGGCCGGCGCCGTTCAACGTCTCCTTCATCATCGCGCTGGTCATGTGTTTCCTCGTCTGGGTGCTGATCTGGCGCACCAAGCTCGGATACGAGATGCGCACGCTCGGCGTCAGCCCTTCAGCGGCCGTTTATGCCGGCATTCCCTATGCGCGCACCGTCATCATCGCCATGCTCATTTCTGGTGGTCTGGCGGGAATGATGGCGCTGAACCCTGTCATGGGCGCTTCCGCCCGCCTGCAGGTGGAATTCGTCGGTGGCGCAGGTTTCGTCGGCATCGCCGTGTCGCTGATGGGGCGAAGCCACCCGCTCGGCATCATCTTCGCGGCATTGCTGTTCGGCATTCTCTATCAGGGCGGCGCGGATCTTTCCTTCGAAATGCCTAACATTACCCGCGAAATGATCGTGGTCATTCAGGGTCTGGTGATCCTCTTCGCTGGCGCGCTGGAATATATGTACCGGCCGGCGATCGTCCACATCTACCAGCGCTTGGCAAAGGGGTGAGCTGATATGGATTTCTTCGATATGATGGTCAGCATCCTCGGCTCGACCGTCCGTCTCACCATCCCGCTGCTCTTCACCGCGCTTGCCGGGCTTTTTTCCGAACGCGCCGGCGTGTTCGATATCGGCCTTGAAGGCAAGATGCTGGCGGCGGCCTTCGCGTCCGCCTGTGTTGCCTATATCACCGCAAATCCCTGGGCCGGTCTGCTGGCCGGCATTGCCGTCTCCATCCTGTTCTCGCTGATCCATGGTTTCGCTGTCATCACCAATCGCGGCAACCAGATCGTATCGGGCGTGGCGTTGAACTTCATTGCTGCCGGTCTGACCGTGGTTCTGGGGCAGGCCTGGTTCGGGCAGGGCGGCCGCACGCCGCAATTGCCGGGTGAGGGCCGTTTTGCCCCGATCATCTTGCCCGGTGCGGATACGATGCGGGAGGTGCCTTTCATCGGCCCGCTCTACGCTAACGTAATCTCCGGCAATAACATCCTCACCTATCTCGCCTTTCTGGCGGTGCCGCTGTCCTGGTGGGTGCTTTATCGCACCCGTTTCGGCCTGCGTCTGCGCGCTGTCGGTGAAAATCCGGGTGCCGTCGATACGGCAGGCATTTCGGTGACGTGGATGCGCTACCGCGCCGTTATCGTTGCCGGTTTCCTTTGTGGTTTTTCGGGCGCCTATCTCGCCGTTGCGCAATCGGCGGCCTTCATTGCCAACATGTCGGCGGGCAAGGGCTATATCGCGCTGGCGGCGCTGATCTTTGCAAAATGGAAGCCGGTGCCGGTCATGTTCGCCTGCCTGCTGTTCGGTTTTCTGGATGCCTTTGCCAACTTCATGCAGGGCAAATCCGTGCCCGGCATCGGCGAGGTGCCGGTGCAGATATTCCAGGCCATGCCCTATATTCTGACCTGCATCCTGCTTGCCGGTTTCATCGGCGTCGCCAAGCCACCAAAGGCCGGTGGCGTTGCCTATGCGAAGGAGCGTTAAGCTTATGTCCTCCGATACCCAATCCCATGCCCTGTTCGAGGCAGCGGTGGAGGCAATGGCCTTTGCCCACGCGCCCTATTCGAAATTCCCGGTCGGTGCAGCGATCCGCGCCGAAGACGGCAAGATCTACAAGGGCGCCAATATCGAGAACCTCTCCTTCCCTCAAGGGTGGTGCGCGGAGCCTTCCGCCATCAGCGCCATGATCATGGGTGGGGCAAAGAAGATCAGCGAGATTGCCGTCATCGCCGAAAAGCTTGCTCTTTGCCCTCCCTGCGGCGGATGCCGGCAGAAGATCGCCGAATTCGCCACGCCGGAAACGCGAGTCTATCTGTGTGACGAAACCGGCGTCCAGAAGGTCATGACCATGGAAGAGCTTTTGCCCTTCAGCTTCAAGACAGAGCTGCCCTGATGCCGGATATGCTGATCGACATTCTGGTGGAGCGCCTGAACGGCCTGATGCCGCGCGTGGCCATCGTCCTCGGCTCGGGTTTGGGTTCTCTGGTGGAAGAGGTCAGCGATCCGATCCGCGTACCCTATGCCGAACTTCCGGGTTTTCCCGCAAGCGGCGTCTCTGGCCATGCGGGTGAGCTGGTGGCCGGTTATCTCGGTGGTGAACCTGTCATGATGCTCTCCGGCCGGGTGCATTATTACGAAAAGGGCGACCCCTCCGCCATGCGCGCGATCATCGGGGCTCTGGCCGGTCTCGGCGTGCAGTCGCTCATCCTCACCAATTCGGCGGGTTCGGTCAGGCAGGATATGCCGCCCGGCTCGGTCATGCAGATCACCGATCACATCAATTATTCCGGCATGAACCCGCTGATCGGCGAGGAAAGCGACCGCCGCTTCGTCGGCATGACGACGGCTTATGACCCTGACCTCATGCTTGCCATGCGCAATGCCGCGATCCGCGCGACGGTGCCCCTGTTTGGCGGCGTCTACATGTGGTTTTCCGGCCCGAGCTTCGAAACACCGGCGGAAATCCGCATGGCGCGGCTGCTGGGGGCGGATGCCGTCGGCATGTCCACCGTGCCGGAAGTCATCCTCGCCCGCTTTTTCGGGATGCGCGTTGCCGCCGCATCGGTTATTACCAACTACGGTGCCGGCATGACCGGCGCGGAACTGAGCCATGAAGAAACCAAGGATATGGCTCCCGTAGGTGGCAAGAGGCTTGCCGCCATTCTGAAGGAAATGATCGCAGGAGGAGCGTGACCATGGAACTCCAGCGTCCGCGCGAAGCGGCTGCCCTGACACTGTCCTTGCTGGACCTGACGAACCTCAAGGAAGATTGCACGCCTGAGCAGATTGCCGCTTTGTGCCAGAGAGCGCATACGGAATATGGCAATACGGCCGCGATCTGCATCTGGCCGCGCTTCGTGGCGCAGGCGCGTGCGGCGTTCGGAAAGGACCACGCGATCCGCATCGCCACGGTCGTCAATTTTCCTTCGGGCGATCTCGATGTCGCAACCGTAGTTGCGGAAACCGAAACGGCAATCCGCGACGGCGCCGACGAAATCGATCTCGTCATTCCCTATCGCAAATTCATGGCAGGCGATGAATCGGCAGTTTCCACCATGGTGGCCGCCGTGCGCAAGGCCTGCGCAGCGCCCGTGCTTCTCAAGGTCATTCTTGAAACCGGTGAGCTGAAAGACAAGGTCCTCATTCGTCGCGCCTCCGAACTCGCCATTGCCGAAGGGGCGGATTTCATCAAGACCTCGACCGGCAAGGTCGCCGTCAACGCAACGCTGGAAGCCGCCGACATCATGTTGCAGGCGATCCGCGACAGCAGGCAGAAGGTTGGCTTCAAGCCCGCCGGCGGCATCGGCACGGTGGAAGACGCCACGCTTTACCTGCGATTGGCGGAAACCATCATGGCGCCTAACTGGGCCATGCCGTCCACCTTCCGTTTCGGCGCTTCCGGCGTCCTCGACGACGTATTGAACGTGCTGGCTGGCGGTGAGCCGGCCAAGGCTGCCAGCGGGTATTGAGCTTGATCCCGCAGGAAATCATCCGCCGCAAACGCGATGGCCTGTCTCTGGAACCGCAGGAGATCGCCGCTTTCATAAGCGCGCTTTCGAAAGACGGCATATCGGAAGGCCAGGCGGCGGCCTTTGCCATGGCGGTGTTTTTCCGCGGCATGAACCGGGACGAGATGGTGGCGCTGACGCTCGCCATGCGCGACAGCGGCGATGTTCTGTCCTGGAGCGATATCGGCAGGCCGGTGGCGGACAAGCACTCGACCGGCGGTGTCGGCGACAATGTCTCCCTGATGCTTGCTCCCATCGTTGCCGCCTGCGGTCTCGCCGTGCCTATGATCTCCGGCAGGGGTCTCGGCCATACCGGCGGCACGCTGGACAAGCTGGAGGCGATCCCCGGTTATAACGTCATGCCGGACGAGGCGCTGTTTCGCCAGACGGTGAAAACGGTCGGCTGCGCCATCATCGGCCAGACGGGCGATCTGGCCCCCGCCGACAAGCGCCTCTATGCCATCCGCGACGTGACCGCGACGGTGGATTCCATACCGCTGATCACCGCCTCCATCCTGTCGAAGAAGCTTGCAGCCGGGCTGCAAACGCTGGTTCTGGATGTGAAGGTCGGCAACGGCGCTTTCATGCAGAGCGTGGAGGATGCCCGCAATCTCGCCCGCGCGCTGGTCGATGTGGCGAATGGTGCGGGCTTGCCGACGACGGCCCTGATAACCGACATGAACCAGCCGCTTGGCGATGCCGCAGGCAATGCGGTCGAAATCGTCAATTGCCTGGATTTTCTGGCTGGTCGCAAGGCGGGAACCCGTCTCGAAAAGGTCGTACTCGCTTTCGCTGCAGAAATGCTGGTGCAGGCCGGAAGCGCGACTACGCTGGATGAAGGCGAGGCGCTCGCTGTGGCCGCTCTTTCGTCCGGCCGGGCGATGGAGGTCTTTGCGCGGATGGTTTCAGCACTCGGCGGACCTTCGGATTTCGTTGAGCGCGCGTCTCATTACCTGCCGTCCGCTCCGGTCATTCTCCCTGTTCCGGCTCCGCACAGCGGCTGGCTCTCATCCTGCGCGACGCGCGATCTCGGTATGGTCGTCGTGGAGCTTGGAGGCGGCAGAAGAAAACCGTCGGATACCATCGACGCTGCGGTCGGTATTTCGGACATCCTGCCGCTCGGCACAAAACTAGAAAAGGGCGAACCTATCGCCCTCGTCCACGCGGCTTCGAAAGAAGAAGCGGAACGCGCCGCCGAAAGGATTGCGGCCTGTTACGGGATTGGGGACTCTGTGACAGAGACCGGCAACGTGGTTCTTGAGCGGATTATCTGACCAGCCGCATTTCGCCGTTCGACACCTTGAATGACGACAATTGCTTCAAAAAGCTCATGCCGATCAGCATGTTGCTCAGCGCATTGTCTTTGAGCACCATGGCATCGACATTCTGGACACGGATCGTGCCGATTTCCACGCGGTCGAGCTTCACATAGGCCGCCATGGTCTGGCCGTTGGCGGTTGAGATCGCATATTTAAAGTCGAGGCTGTTGACGCCGAAACCGAGCCGCCGGGCGATCGTCTCGTTGATGGCGACCGTGGAGGCGCCTGTGTCGACAAGCCCGTCGAAAGATTTGCCGTTGATACGGAAGGTGGCATTGAAATGACCGCGCGCATCCGCCTTCAGACTGACGCTGCCCAGCGACACCGGCTGCGGTTTGGCAAGTTCGGCGGTGGCATCGGATTTTGCCGCGCCGGTTTCCGGGCGTGGCTGAAATTTTTCCATCAGCGCCGGGATCTGCGTGGCGCTGACCGAAAGACCGACAAGCAGAAAAATCGCACGCGCCAGCAAGTGATTGCTCCTAATCGCAAGGTTTATCCACATGCAGCATAGGCGCAAAACATGCTGAAATCTTAAAAGAAAAAGCCATCCGCCGCGTTGCGTGCGGCGAATGGCTCAAGCGGTTAAGCAATGATGAACGGTATTACTTGGTGCCGTACATGCGGTCGCCGGCATCGCCGAGGCCAGGAACGATGTAACCCTTTTCGTTCAGCTGCTTGTCGATTGCGGCGGTGTAGATCGGCACATCGGGATGCGCTTCACGGAAATTCTTGATGCCCTCGGGGGCGGCCAGCAGACACAGGAAGCGAATGTTCTTCGCACCACGTTCCTTCAGCTTTTCCACGGCGGCAATCGAGGAGTTTCCGGTTGCCAGCATCGGATCGACAACGATGATAAGGCGCGCATCGAGACTTTCGGGGGCCTTGAAGTAATATTCGACGGCCTCCAGCGTATCGTGATCGCGATACACACCGATATGGGCAACACGCGCCGAAGGCACGAGTTCCAGCATGCCTTCCAGCAGGCCGTTGCCGGCGCGCAGGATGGAGGCGAAAACCAGCTTCTTGCCCTCCAGCACCGGAGCCTCGATGGTTTCGAGCGGCGTATCGATGGTTTCCATCGTCATTTCAAGGTCGCGCGTCACTTCATAGCAGAGCAGCGTCGAGATTTCCCTGAGCAGGCGGCGGAAGCCGGCCGTCGAGGTTTCTTTCTTGCGCATGATGGTAAGTTTGTGCCGCACCAGCGGATGTTCGATGACTGTGACGCCGTCCATGAAACTGGCCTTCCTTTTTTATCTTGTGTCCTTGTCATTCACCGAAAGTGCGCTTTTCGCAAGCCTTCTTCGCGGTTTTACCCCGCGAACCGCAGCGTCACGCAAAATCGAGTTTTGCGAGCAGCTGGTTGCGCGTTTCCTCGTCCACGAAGGCGCATTCCAGCGCGGTTCGGGTCATGCGGTTGATCTCGGCATCGCTGAAACCGAACTCGTCCGCGGCCAGCGCGTATTCCCGTGCAAGCGAGGTGAAGAAAAATGGCGGATCGTCGGAACTGATGCAGACGCGCACCCCCGCGTCGTGCAACGCCTTGAGTGGATGGCTGCCGAAATCGGGATAAACGTCGAGTGCGATGTTCGATCCGGGGCAGACCTCCAGAACCGTTCCCGTCTCGACCAGCCGGGCGATGAGGCCGGCATCTTCGATGGCGCGCACGCCATGGCCGATGCGGGCTGGTTTGACGAGATCGAGCGCATCGGCAACGCTTTCAGGGCCGCAAACCTCGCCCGCGTGAATGGTCAGCCCGAGACCCGCATCGCGGGCGATATCGAAGGCGCGCGCATAATCGGCGACCCGACCCATGCGCTCCTCGCCCGCCATGTTGAAGCCGGTCACCAGTGGATGCCGGGCGCGTGCTGCATATTCCGCCGCTGCGATCACCCGTTCAGGACCGAAGTGGCGCTCGCCGGTGACGATGATGCGGGTCTCGATGCCGGTCTTTTCTTTGGCGATCCTGATGCCCTCGGCAATGCCGGCGAGATAGGCGTCTGCACCGAGCCCGATGCGGTCACCATGGTCGGGCGAGACGATCAGTTCACTATAGATCGTGTTGGCCTCGGCAAGTTCAGTCAGATAGGTTTCCGTCAGAACCGCGTAGTCTTCGTCCGTCTTGAACACCTGCGCCACCGCATCGTAGCACTGGATAAATTCGGCGAAATCCGACCAGACATATTGGCCATCGCGCAAAAAGCCGCTGGTGTCTATGCCGTATTTCTCCGCCTGTCGTGCGACAAGCGCGGGCGATGCCGCCCCTTCAAGATGGCAGTGGATTTCCGCTTTCAGCAAATGGGATGTCAAATGAAGCTCCTGCCGTGTGAACCGGCCTCGATGCCAAGATGGTGGGCGATGCTTTCGCCGATATCGGCGTAGCTTGAACGGATGCCGACATCACGGGAACGGATACCCGGTCCGAATGCCATGATCGGCACCCTTTCCCGCGTATGGTCGGTGCCCCGCCATGTGGGGTCGCAGCCGTGATCAGCGGTGAGAAGGGCGATATCGCCAGGCGCCATCTTGCGATGGATTTCGGGGATGCGCGCATCGAAGGCCTCAAGCGCCGCCGCATAACCTGCAACGTCGCGACGATGGCCGTAAAGCATGTCGAAATCGACGAAATTGGTGAAGACGAGATCGCCGTTTTCAGCTTCGTCGATGGCCTGCAACGTTGCGTCCATCAGGGCGCTGTTGCCATTTGCCTTGATGACGCGCGAGATACCCTGATGGGCATAGATATCGCCGATCTTGCCGATCGCGTGCACCTTGCGGCCGGCCTCCACAAGCCTGTCGAGCAGGGTCGGTTCCGGTGGCAGAACGGAAAAATCGCGGCGGTTGCCGGTGCGTTCGAAGGTTGCGACCGTTTCGCCGATGAAGGGGCGGGCGATGACGCGGCCGATATTCAGCGGATCTAGCAGCTTGCGCACCGTCTCGCAGAGCGCGATGAGCCGCTGCAACCCGAAATGTGTTTCATGCGCGGCTATCTGGAATACGGAATCGGAAGAGGTGTAGCAGATCGGCTTGCCGCTCCTGATATGCTCCTCGCCGAGCTTCGCGATGATCTCTGTGCCGGAAGCATGACAATTGCCGAGAATGCCGGGAATATCGGCTTGCCCGCAAATGGCCTCCACCAGATCGGGAGAAAAGGCGTCGCCCTCCGTCGGGAAATATCCCCAATCGAACGTTACCGGCGTGCCGGCGATCTCCCAATGGCCGGAAGGCGTATCCTTGCCTTTGGAGATTTCACTGGCGGAACCGTGAAGACCGAAAATACGCTCAGGCGGTTCCATGCCCGCGGGAATGTCGCCGCTTGCCTGTTTCGCGATCTCCAGCAGGCCGAGCGAACACATGTTCGGCAGTTTCAGCGGACCGGAGCGAAGCCCGGCTTTGTCGGCAGCGCCTGCGGCACAGAATTCCGCGATATGGCCAAGCGTGTTCGCGCCAAGATCGCCATAGTGTTCCGCATCGGGTGCACCGCCGACACCGAAGGAATCCAGAACGAGAAGAAATGCTCTTGCCATAACTCACCGAAACAAAATGCGCCGACGGGCAATGTCAGGCCGAACTGTCGTTATAGATCAGCAAAACGTGAAGAAGGAAGTGCTTTTATGAACCATCCGGTAAAACCGGCCGTTCAATCCTCGCCCCGTTTCGGTTTGGGAGCGTTGAGATTGCGCAGGACATACCAGCCCGCGGCCACCACCATGGCCGCCAGAATATACCACGTAACGGCATAGGAGAGGTGGTTGTTGGGGAAGGTGAGCATGGTCTTGCCGCCGACCGGCAGGCCGTCCGGATTGGGTGTTGCGTCGGCGTCGACATAGAACGGCGCGACATCGGAAAGGCCGGATGCCTGCGAGATCTGAGGAATATTGCGGGAATACCAGCGGCCATTTGCCGGATTGTTGGTGCGCAGGAAAAGCCCGCCGGTTTCGGGCGCGCGCATCAGCCCGGTGATCTCGACGTTGCCGGCTGGTTCGCCTTCCCGGCGGGAGGACGGGTCACGCCTGTCGGACGGCACGAAGCCTCGATTGACGATGATGCTGGAGCCATCGTCGCGCTTGAGCGGCGTCATCACCCAATAGCCGGGACCGAGGTCTGTGACCGTATAGACCTGAACCTCCCTGTCATTGAGGAAGGTGCCGGACAGTTTCACACGGCGATATTCGTATCCCGCGGGGTCGTTGAGTGCTGGCCATTCGCCGGCGGCAGGGGCATCGACGGGGTCGGCATCGGCGCGGGCTTCGACGCGCTCGATAAGATCGAGCTTCCAGGAAAGGCGTTTGATCTGCCATGTGCCGAGCACCAGCAGCAGACCCGTCAGGACAACGGTCAGAAACAGAACGATGATCGCGGCGGGGCGGATACGCCGGTTGTGGGGTGTGGTGTCACTCATGTCACGGTCCTTGCGAAGCGCGGCTGGCGGGAAAGGCCATCTGCTTTGGCGTCCACCGGGGGCTTCCTCCAGCAAATAACCC
Organism: Agrobacterium sp. CFBP2214; assembly: GCF_030209895.1. Taxonomy (NCBI): domain Bacteria; kingdom Pseudomonadati; phylum Pseudomonadota; class Alphaproteobacteria; order Hyphomicrobiales; family Rhizobiaceae; genus Agrobacterium; species Agrobacterium sp. CFBP2214. The sequence goes on from NZ_JARVRC010000001.1 coordinate 78,788, forward strand.
CATAAATCGCACCGGGATTCATGGGGTTATGTGTTGGCGCGGAACGCGGCCCGCCGGAAAACCGGCAGGCCGCTGATATCTGCTGCTCAGGGCAGGTTCTTCACATCCTCGATGTGCAGCGGCATCATGTTCTTGTTCATGTTGTACATGACCCAGAGCGAGCCGGAGAGCGTGATCAGCAGCACCACGACGGTGAAGATCAGCGCCATGAAGGTCCAGCCGCCTTCGGACTTGGTGTCCATGTGCAGGAAGTAGATCATATGCACGAAGATCTGGATGACGCCGAGACCCATGATCGCGATGACCAGCAGCGTCTTGTTTTCAAGAACGTCGCCCATGACCAGCCAGAACGGGATCGCCGTGAGGATGACCGACAGGACGAAGCCGATCATATAGCTTTTGAACGTGCCGTGGCTGGCGCCATCATGGTGATGATGGTCGTCGCCATGCGCGTCGTGGTGTGCGTGTGCTTCGGAACTCATCAAAGAACTCCCATGAGATAAACGAAGGAGAAGACGCCGATCCAGATGACGTCAAGGAAGTGCCAGAACATCGACAGGCACATCAGGCGGCGTTTGTTTGCCGCGATCAGGCCATGCTTGGTAACCTGAACCATCAACGTGACGAGCCAGATGATGCCGAAGGTGACGTGCAGTCCGTGCGTACCGACCAGCGCGAAGAAGGCTGACAGGAACGCCGAGCGCTGCGGGCCGGCGCCTTCCGCGATCAGGTGGTGGAATTCGTAGAGTTCCACGGCAAGGAAGGCGAGGCCGAAGAGACCGGTGACGCCGAGCCAGACCAGCGTGGCCTTCACCTTCTGCTTTTCCATTTCCAGCATGGCGAAGCCATAGGTGATGGAGGAGAAAAGCAGGAAGCCGGTATTGATCGCCACCAGCTTCAGATCGAAAAGGTCGGCGCCCGAAGGACCGGCCGCATAGTTGCGGCCGACAACGGCATAGGTGGCAAACAGCGTTGCGAAGATGAGGCAGTCGCTCATCAGATAGAGCCAGAAGCCCAGCGAGGTGCCGTTCTCCGGGTGGTGGTCTTCCTTCAGGTAGAAGACCGGTTCAGCGCCGTCGACGCTTTGTGCAGGTGTATGAGCCATATTCGTTACGCCTGTTCAGCAAGCAGCTTCGTACGTTCCGCCTCGACCGTCGAAACGTCGGAGGCAGGAATGTAGTAATCGCGATTGTAGTTGAAGGTATGGGCGATGGAGACCGCGATGATGGCGAGCATGGACAGAGCCGCAAGCCACCAGATGTGCCACACCAACGCAAAGCCGAGAACCACGCTGATGGCGCTGATAATAATGCCTGCGCCGGTGTTCTTCGGCATATGGATCGGGATGAAGCCTTCCTTGGGACGGTTGTAACCGCGCTTCTTCATGTCCGCCCAGGCGTCGACGTCATGCACAACCGGCGTGAAGGCGAAGTTGTAGGCCGGCGGCGGCGACGAGGTCGACCATTCCAGCGTACGGCCGTTGTAGGGGTCGCCGGTCACGTCGCGCAGCTTTTCGCGATTGAGGAAGCTGACGATGAGCTGGATGACGAAGGAGGCGATGCCGAGCGCGATCAGGAAGGCGCCGAAGGCGGCGATGAGGAACCAGATCTGCAGGGAATTATCCTCGAACTGGCTGATACGGCGGGTAATGCCCATCAGGCCGAGAATATAGAGCGGCATGAAGGCGAAATAGAAGCCGATGAACCAGAACCAGAAGGACAGCTTGCCCCAGAACGGATCGAGCCGATAACCGAAGGCCTTCGGGAACCAGTAGACGATGCCCGCAAGCACACCGAACACCACGCCACCGATGATGGTGTTGTGGAAGTGGGCGATGAGGAACAGCGAGTTGTGGAGCACGAAGTCCGCAGGCGGAACGGCGAGAAGAACGCCGGTCATGCCGCCGATGACGAAGGTGATCATGAAGCCGATCGTCCACAGCATCGGAACATCGAACTTGATGCGGCCCTTATACATGGTGAAGAGCCAGTTGAAGATCTTCGCACCCGTCGGGATCGAGATGATCATCGTGGTGATGCCGAAGAAAGCGTTGACGCTTGCGCCGGAACCCATGGTGAAGAAGTGGTGCAGCCACACGATATAAGCGAGGATGGTGATGACGCCCGTGGCGTAAACCATCGAGGCATAACCAAAGAGACGCTTGTTGGAGAAGGTCGAAACGATTTCCGAGAAGACGCCGAAAGCCGGCAGCACCAGGATGTAAACTTCGGGATGGCCCCAGATCCAGATGAGGTTAACATACATCATCGGATTGCCGCCGAGATCGTTGGTGAAGAAATTGGTGCCAACGTAACGGTCAAGGGTCAGAAGGGCGAGCGTGCCGGTCAGGATCGGGAACGAAGCCACGATCAGGATGTTCGAACACAGAGACGTCCAGACGAAGATCGGCAGGCGCATCATGGTCATGCCAGGGGCGCGCATCTTGATGATCGTCACGATCAGGTTGATGCCCGATAGCGTCGTTCCCACACCGGCGATCTGCAGACCCCAGATGTAATAGTCCACACCCACACCCGGACTGCCGTCGATACCGGAAAGCGGCGGATAGGCGAGCCAGCCGGTCTGCGCATATTCACCGATGAACAACGAGATCATGGTGATGACCGCGCCGGCCGTGGTCATCCAGAAGGAGAAATTGTTGAGGAAGGGGAACGAAACGTCGCGGGCGCCGATCTGCAGCGGCACGACGAAGTTCATGAGACCCGTGATCATCGGCATGGCCATGAAGAAGATCATGATGACGCCATGGGCCGTGAAAATCTGGTCGTAATGGTGCGGCGGAAGGTAACCTTCCGATCCGCCCGACGCGATCGCCTGCTGAACGCGCATCATGATCGCGTCGGCGAAACCGCGCAACAGCATGACCAGCGCCAGAATGATGTACATGATACCGATCTTCTTGTGATCGATGCTCGTGAACCATTCGTTCCAGAGATAGCCCCACAGGCGGAAATAGGTAAGGGCGCCGACGACGGCGATGCCGCCCAGAGCCACGGCCGCGAAGGTCGCGACAAGAATGGGCTCGTGAAGCGGGATGGACTCCCATGTCAGCTTCCCGAACAGGAACGACGTTTGATCGGAATTGACGATCATTTTAGCCTCTTGCGATTCGAAAACGTAAATTCGGCGCGGACAGGCCGCGCCGCAGAATGCCGGGACGTATCGTCAGCCAGCGACTTGTTTCTTTTCCGGCAGCGCCGCAGGCTCGAAAGTCTGACCTTCGATCGCAGCCGGAGTGGATTGGGGGCCGCTGGCGACGCCGTAAGGCGCAAGCGGTGTGCAGACGACGGAGTTCAGCGCCTTGGCGATGTCGATGCCTTCCTTGCCGCCGCCGCCATTGGCGTCGATATGCATCATGTCGCGCATGCAGAGCTTGTTTGGCTCAACGCAGCGGTTGAGAATGGCGCTGTAGAGCTCCGGATCGACCGAAGCGAAATATTGCACCGGCTCACGCTCGGAAGGCTTGGCGAATTCCAGATATTCCTGCCGGCCAAAGCCCTTGCCGCCTTCCTTCGCCCTGGCAACCCACTGGTCGAAGCCCTGCTGGCTCAGACCATGGAACTTGAATCGCATGTGGGAGAAGCCCGGGCCGGAGAAGTTGGCCGAGAAGCCGTCATAGACGCCTTCCTTGTTGATGACCGCGTGCAGCTTGGTCTGCATGCCGCCCATGGCATAGATCTGGCCCGCAAGCGCTGGAACGAAGAAGGAGTTCATCGCGGTCGTGCCGGTGATCTTGAAATTGATCGGAACATCAACCGGAGCGGCGAATTCATTGACGCTGCCAATGCCGAGTTCGGGATAGAAGAACAGCCACTTCCAGTCCATGGCCACCACTTCGACCGTGATTGGCTTGGTCTCGGCGGTCACCTGGCGGTTCTCATCGATACGCTCCAGCGGGCGATAGGGGTCGAGACGGTGGGTGGAAATCCAGGTCACGGTGCCGAGCATCAGGATGATGGCGACCGGAGCCGACCAGATAACCATTTCAAGGCGAGTGGAGTGGTGCCACTCGGGATCATAATCCTCGGCTTTCCCCGATTCGCGATACTTCCATGCGAAGAACAGTGTCAGGGCAATGACCGGGACGATGATGAGCAGCATCAGAACCGTGGACGTGATGATAAGGTCGCGCTGCTGGATGGCGACGTCGCCCGAAGGGTTCATCACCACGAGGTTACAGCCGCTGAGCAGCAGCAGAGCCGGGATTGCCAGAAGGGCGGATAGGATTTTTTTGATCGTGCGCACGTTCTTTGAACTCGTACAGTTTGGATTATGCCGCGAATAATTGCCGAACATCATTTTTCAAATGAGGTATATTGTCGCGGTGCAGCGAAACCTTCGCGATGCACCATGTCTCGGGCAGAGCTGCGTTTGAAGACGGAGCGCGTGCATTATCGCATGGTCGACCGACTGGGCAACCCTTTATTGCCAAACTTCAATTGACGTTACGTAGGGTGCGTGTGACAATCCGTCGCATCGTAACGCAACGGAAGAGGAGCCGGGGCGTTACAGGAAATGGTTCGTCCATGACGCAGGAGGGATATTATGAGTTATACGAATGCTGCTCCATCCTTTGGGCAGGCGCCGGAAGCGAACGGACATGGGGCCGGGCCCGTCAAGGTCGATCCGGATCGCATCACGATTGCAGTCATTCTCGCGAGAATGACGGAATTTTTCGACTTTTTCATCTATGCCATCGCCTCCGCGCTCGTTTTCCCGCATGTCTTCTTTTCTTTCGTCGATCCGCTGACGGCCACGCTTTATTCCTTTGCGGTTTTCTCATTGGCCTTTATCGCAAGGCCGATCGGCTCGCTGATCTTCCTCCAGATCGACCGAAAATTCGGCCGCGCCGTGAAGCTGATGGCCGCCCTCTTCACGCTCTGTGGTTCCACCATGGCGATCAGCTTTCTTCCGTCCTATGCGGAAGCAGGCGTGCTTGCCCCCTGTCTTCTGGCGGTATTCCGCATCGGCCAGGGTCTTGGCCTTGGCGGCGCTTGGGACGGTCTAGTCTCGCTGCTCGCCATGAATGCGCCGCCGAAGCAGCGCGGCTGGTACGCCATGATGCCGCAGATCGGTGCGGCCATGGGCTTTGGCCTCGCCAGCGCCTTCTTCATCGTCTTCGTCACGCAGCTTTCCAATGCGGAATTCCTTGCCTGGGGCTGGCGTTTCCCCTTCTTCGTGGCGCTGGCGCTCAATGTTCTCGCACTGTTTGCCCGTCTTCGCATGATCGTGACGCCGGAATTCCAGGCCATGCTGGAGCAGCATGAGCTGGAACCACGCCCGATGTTCAAGATGCTGCGTTCGCAGTTTCCGGTGGTCGCCACCGGTGCCTTCGTGCCGCTGGCGAGCTTTGCGCTCTTCCATCTCGTCACGGTCTTTCCGCTGAGCTGGGTTTCGCTCAACACCAGCCAGCGTGTCTCGGACTTCCTGTTCGTGCAATTCGTCAGCGCCATCATCGCTGGCGGCATGATCGTGGTTTCAGGCATACTGGCCGACAGGATCGGCCGGCGGAAGCTTCTGGCTGTCGCGGCGGTGCTGATCGGCCTCTTCAGCCTCGTGGCCCCCGTTCTCCTGAGTTCGGGCGATATCGGTCGCTATCTGTTCGTGCTGATCGGCTTCTCGCTGCTTGGCCTGTCCTTCGGTCAGGCGGGCGGCGCACTCGCCTCCCGCTTCAGTCGGGAATACCGTTATACCGGCGCATCGCTCACCTCGGATATTTCCTGGCTGATCGGGGCCGGTTTCGCACCGCTGGTCGCACTCGGATTTTCGTCCAAATTCGGCCTTTTCGCGGTTGGCATCTATCTGATGTCGGGCGCTCTTTGTACCCTGATTGCCCTCTGGTTCAGCCGTACGCTGGACATGCCGTCTGAGTGATCTCGGCAATTTAAAAATTCCTGCAGCCATCGACCCGCGGAATCCTGTCGGATTTCGCGGCGTTTTTGTTTTTTTATTGCGCAAGGCCGATTTTAATCTTGACTCGGTCGATCATGAAATATTATGTAAGTACTACTGACGTAATTCAGTGTATCTCACCGCCGGAAAGCCGGCCATCAGGGAACGCGATGCGAACGATGACGATCATTATTTGCGAGAAAGCGGCCATCGCCGCCACGCCGTTTGCCGGCCGCAAAACGACCGTTCGCGCCATTAAACGCCGATAAGCAGAAGAAGAGGAGCAGCCAGGTCGCCTGCGGCTCCGCCCGCAGAGTGCCGGTTGCCGCGCCGAATTTCGGGAAAAGAGGGTGATGCCGCGCGAAATGCGCAACGAGAGGAGAGTGCCTTGAGTGTGACGGAGCAAAAATTCGGCCTTTACGATGCCGCTTTTGAAAAAAGCAGCTGTGGCGTCGGTTTCATCACCCGCAAGGATGGCGCGCAGACACATGATGTATTGAAGCGCGGCCACGAGGCGCTCTGTGCTGTGCCGCATCGCGGCGGCATGTCGGCGGAAGGTGTCGGTGACGGTGCCGGCGTGTCGCTCGACATCTCGCTCTCCTTTTTCCAGAAGCTGACGGGCAACGATACCTTGCAGGCCGGCCGGTTTGGCGTCGGCAATTTTTTCCTGCCGCAGAACCCAGCTTTCCATGAACAGGCGGTTGGCATTATCGGCAGCGCGCTGCAGCAGCAGGGGTTTTCGATCCTCATCGTCCGCGACGTGCCGGTGAATGACGCGGCCATCCGCCCGGCTGCCATCCCTTACCAGTTGCCGATCCGGCAATGGGTTTTTTCGGCTCCAGTGGAATGCGCAACTCTCGTCGAATTCGACTGGCGCATCCACAAGGCGCTGCTTGCCATTGAAGCGCTTGCCTATACGGTGCCGGAACTCACCGGTTTTTATCCGCTATCGCTCAGTGCGCGGACGCAGGTGCTCAAAGGGCGTCTGAACTCGCACGAGGTCATGCCCTATTTCTGCGACCTCACCGATCCGCGCCATGAAGTGCATACGATGTATTTCCACACGCGGTTTTCAACCAATACCGATCCACACCCCTCCATGGCGCAGCCTTTCCGCCTGATGGCGCATAATGGTGAGCTCAACACCGACAAGAAGAACCGGTTGTCGGAAGCGGCCGTGGCGCTGGCGAAGAATGCCAGCATCGTCAGGCCCAAGGGCCAGTCGGACAGCTGCCGGCTGGACCAGACCTTGCAGGCGCGGGTGATGGAGGATGGTCTCGACCTCGTCACCGCCGTGGTCTCGATGATGCCGCCGGCATGGGAAAACGATGATACCCTGTCGCCGGGCGTCAAAGCGATGCTGGAATATTTCTCGCTCTATGAGGAGAAGAATGACGGTCCGGCCGCGCTGATCTTCGGCGATGGCACCATCATCGGTGCCCGTCTCGATCGTCTCGGCCTGCGCCCGCTGCGCACCGTCGAGACGGAGGATTATCTCTGCGTCATGTCGGAGGCGGGGCAGATCGCCTTTCCGGCAGAAAGCGTCATCCGCCGCGGCCGCATCGAGGCGGGTGGCATGCTCTATTACGACCACGCCGAACGTCGCGCCTTTTCCACCGTCGAGGCGCTGGAGCTTCTGGCAGCGCGGAGGGACTATCCGTCGCTGCTGTCCGAATCCCGGGTAATGCTTGATGACTTACCGGAAGTGCCGGCGGAAAAGCAGGGCTCGCCGCTTCGTTACAATGGCGATCTGGAACGCCACCAGCGTTACGTCGCCTATTCGCACAATCAGGAAAGCTTCAAGTTCCTGATGGACCCGATGTTAGCCTCCGGCGCGGAAAAAATTTCGGCCATGGGTTACGGCAACGCCATCAACGCGCTTTCCGATCAGGAAGGCGGGGTTGCCAAGTATTTCTCGCAGCGCTTCGCGCAGGTCACCAACCCGCCGCTCGACAGCATTCGTGAGGCCGATGGCATGACGCTGCGCGTGGCTCTCGGCGCAAAGCCGAACAGCGGTGCAAAGAAGGCCCGCCAGATCGTCGTGCGCTCGCCGATCCTGACCCACCTCGACATGCTGCGCATTCGCGAGCAGCCGGAGACGCCCGTTCGCCGTTTCGAAATGCTCTATTCGCCGGTCTTCGACGTTGCGCACGCCAATGAAACGGCCCTGCGGCAGGCAATCGACGGCCTCTGCGGTGAGGTTGTGGCTTTTGCGGCTGAGGAAGGCGGCGTTGCCATCATCACCGACCGGCATGTCTCGGCAGGCCGTGCGGCTTTGCCGATGATCATGGTCGTCTCCGCCATCAATCAGCGGCTGATCGAGGAAGGCCTGCGGCTGCGCGTTTCGCTGATCGTTGAAAGCGGGCAGTTTTCCTCTTCGCATCACATTGCGGCGAGCCTCGGCTTCGGCGCTTCGGCCGTCTATCCGCTCGGCGTGCAATTCCGCGCCGAGGAGAAATTCGGTGCTGATGCCGACAAGGCCTTCAAGCGCTTCGCCAAGGCGGCCGAAAAGTCGCTGATGAAGACCATGGGCAAGGTCGGGCTGTGTACGGCGGAAAGCTATATTGGCGGCGAGTTCTTCGAGCCGAACTTCCTCGATACCGACGACGTGGTGCTGAAGCGTTATTTCCCGAATGTGAAGACGCCGGTCGGCGGCGTCAATTTCGCCGTCATTGCGCAGGCGGTGGCTGACTGGCACCGGAAGGCGCTGTCCGTGAAGGGTGAAAATGACATTCCCCTGCTCGGTCTTTTCAAGGAGCGCGCCGAAGGGGCCGGCCATTCCTATGGCACGACGGCCGTGCGCGGCTTCGTGGACATGACGGAGGAAAAGATCGGTTTCGACAAGGGAACCGATAATGAAGAGGCGCTACGCCTCCTGCCGCTCAACCGGCTGGAGGATGCCTTCGGTCTCAACGATGCGGCCTATTATCACAACAGCTTTGACCGGCTGACCCCGGAGGCGATCGACGCCTTCGAGGTAACGCCCGGCTATCGCGCCTTCGCCCGCATGATGGCGGAAGAAAGGTCGCGCCGTCCTGCCGCCCTACGCGATGTTCTGGAGTTGCCGGCCGATGTGACATTCGCCGGTTCGGCAGAAGAGTTCCGCCGGGAAATGGGTCGCTTTTCCCGGCATGGCAATAACAGCTTCATGGTGCGCGGATTGCTTTGCGAGAGCGCGGGAGACGGTGCGTTCCGGCTACAATTGACCGGCCCGCAGGGTCATGAACTTGCCCGGCTTGCCGCACTCGGCCAGTCATTGCTCGACCGCTTCGGAACGGATATCCCCGGCCATTGGCTGGAAGGCGGCGCGCTGCTGGTTCAGGCAAAGGGCGAGGCATTCACCTACCTGTCTCTCATCCGTACCGCGCCGGCAGGCATTCCGCTTGATGCCGTGCAGAAGGCCAGCGAGATCACCAAGACCCTAGCATCGGGCGCCATGAGCCATGGCGCGCTGGTCGCGGCTGCCCATGAGGCGGTGGCGCATGGCACCAATATGGTCGGCGGCATGTCCAATTCGGGTGAGGGCGGCGAGCATATTTCCCGTTACGGCACCATCCGCGCCTCCCGCATCAAGCAGTTCGCCTCCGGCCGTTTCGGCGTCTGGGCCGGTTATCTTGCCGATCCGATGCTGGAGGAAATCGAGATCAAGATCGGCCAGGGTGCAAAGCCGGGCGAGGGCGGGCAATTACCGTCTCCCAAGGTGACGGTCGAAATTGCCGCCGCGCGCGGCGGCACGCCGGGCGTCGAGCTTGTCTCGCCGCCACCGCATCACGACACTTATTCGATCGAGGATCTGGCCCAGCTCATCCATGACGCCAAGGCGGCGCGTGTGCGCGTCATCGTCAAGCTCGTCTCGTCGGAAGGTATCGGCACGATCGCGGTCGGCGTCGCCAAGGCTGGGGCGGATGTCATTAACGTTGCCGGCAATACCGGCGGCACGGGTGCAGCCGCCGTGACCAGCCTCAAATATACCGGCCGTGCGGCGGAAATCGGCATTGCCGAGGTGCATCAGGCGCTTTGCGCCACCGGCCTGCGCGCCAAGGTGCTGCTGCGTTGCTCCGGCGCGCACCAGACGGCGAGCGACGTGGTGAAATCAGCACTTCTCGGCGGTGACAGTTTCGAGTTCGGCACCACGGCGCTGATGATGCTGAAATGCGTGATGGCGAAGAACTGCAACATCAAGTGCCCAGCGGGTCTCACTACCAATCAGGAAGCTTTCAACGGTGATCCGCGCGCGCTGGCGCAATATCTCATGAACATCGCCCATGAGACCCGCGAGATCCTGGCCGCACTCGGGCTGCGCTCGCTGCGCGAAGCACGGGGCCGTTCCGATCTTCTTCACCTTCTCGATCATTCGGCCAGCGTCGGCCAGCTTGACCTCCGGGCGATGCTTGCCGTGGTCGAGGAAGTGAAGATCGACAACCCCGTCTATATGGAAAAGGACTTCGCGCTGGACGATGCCTTCATCGAACTCGTCCGCTCGGCACTGATCGACAGCAGACGGGAAAACATCGAGCTTGGCGGCAATCGTTTCCTCAACAATTGCAACAAGAGCGTCGGCGGCCAGCTCGCCGTCGATATCGAGCGCATGCTGAACCACGAGCTTTCCGACGAAGAGGCGGATGCGCTGCCGGCAGTGAAGCAGGACAGCCGTGGCCGCCGGTTCCTCGAGGCTGGGTCGGTGCGCATCGATACTTCAGGGTCGGCCGGGCAGTCCTTCGGCGCTTTCTGCAATGACGGCATGGTCATGGTCCATACCGGCACCTGCAATGACGGCGTTGGCAAAAGCGCCTGCGGGGGCACCATCGTCGTACGCTCTCCGGGCGGCGGTTCGCAAGAGGCTGGCGGCAATGTGCTGGTCGGCAATTTCGCGCTGTTCGGCGCCACTGGCGGCCGCACTTTCGTCGAGGGTCAGGCGGGCGACCGTTTCGCGGTGCGTAACTCCGGCGCGACCGCCGTGGTCGAAGGCGTGGGCGATTTCGCCTGCGAATACATGACCAACGGTGCCGTTCTCAACCTTGGCAGTTTCGGCAAGGGTTTCGGCAACGGCATGAGCGGCGGTTTCGTCTATCAGTATGATCCCTATGGCGATCTGCCGAAGAAGGTCAGCCACGATTCCATCCTGCTCGGTTCGATCACCGGTGAGGACGAACAGGCCGCGATCCACAATCAGGCCGTCCACCAGCTTTTGACCTGGCATGTCGCGGAGACCGGCTCGGCCAAGGCCGCATGGCTTCTGGAAAACTGGGAGAGCGAACAGCACAATTTCGTCTATGGCATGCCGCGCGCCCTGCTGCTTTATCAGGACAGCGATGAAATTCTGAAGGCGAAGCCCCGCAAGGAGCTGCTGGAGGAACTGGCATCTGCGCTTGCCGCCCATCAGGTGCGGAAGTTCAAGCTCGCTTACCGCGACCGTAAGGCCGTTTTGAACGGAACCGTACCGGGTTATGGCGAGACGGACACGGAGGACATGTATGCGCTTCTCAACAACTACACGGTGTTGAGCATGGCGCAGGCAATCGCCCTGCAGCGGCTGCCGATGGCGGCGGGCCCTTCCGATCCCGCAATCGAAAAAGCCGTACGCAATCTCATCCTCACGGAAGACTACGCATTGATGCAGCGTTTGCTGAAATACGCCCGCGAGGCGCTCTCCGATCATAGCGATGAACAGCTTGCGGTGATGATCGCCGCCAAGCGTCTCGACGACTACAAGCAGGCGCTGGCGCGCCGCAACATCTGGTCGGTGGACAGCCCCGGCACCTATGGCTGGATCATTCAGCAGAACCGGAAAAACATCGAGAGGATCGGCCGTCTGCCGGGCTTCGAGGAGCTTTTCGCGGTGCGTGCCATTCCAGATCTCGCCACCGCATCCAGCCACAGGGCAGCATGATGAAGATACCTTATATTCCCGAAGACGCGCCCTTCAATGGTGATCAGCGCGCATGGCTTTCCGGTTTTCTGGCCGGGCTCCATTCCCGCGCCGCCATAGGTATGGAGACTTCTGTTGCCGCCGCCGCCCCAAAGGCGGCGGCCAGCCTGCTGAATATTCTCTTCGGCACCCAGACCGGCAATGCCGAGGCGCTGGCGATGGATATCGCCGCCGCAGCGCGTGCGCAGGGCATGCGGCCGGTGGTGGCTGCGCTGGATGATGTCTCGATGGACGGTCTCGGTGCCATGAAGCGGGTCATCGTCGTCACCTCGACTTACGGCGAAGGTGAAATGCCTGACAATGCCCAGCTTTTCTGGGAAGCGCTTGCCGCGGATACCGCCCCGCGTCTGGACGAGATGAATTTCGCCGTCCTTGCGCTTGGCGATACCGGTTATGATGGCTTCTGCCAGGCGGGCAAGCTCATCGATACGCGGTTCGAGCAACTTGGCGGCAAGCGGATGAAGACGCGTATCGACTGCGATATCGACTTCGAGGATGCGGCCGCCGCATGGATCGGCGAGACCCTGCCGCTTGCGCTTGCTGTCGACGGCGGCAATGCGGCAGCTGTCATGCCCGATGTCGCCGAACCTACTGTGCCGACAAAGCAGGGCTGGAACCGCAAGAATCCCTATTCGGCTGAGGTGAGCGTCAATCGCCGCCTGTCCGGTCCCGGATCGTCCAAGGAGATTCGTCACTACGAATTCGGTCTCGGCGAAAGCGGGCTCGACTATGAGGCGGGTGATGCTCTTGGCGTCGTGCCCCTGAACGATCCGAGACTGGCGGGCGCGCTGCTGGAACACTTCGGAGCGGCCGCGGACAGCCAAATCAGCGGGCTGGACCGGCCCGTTGGTGATGCGCTTCTCAACATGTTCGAGATATCGACTCCCTCGCGCGAACTCGTCGCCGAAATCGGCAAGCGTGCGGGGCATGAGGAACTCAGCCACATCATCGCAAACGGAGACAGGGAGCAGATGGCCGCCTTTCTCTGGGGCAAGGATATTCTCGACCTCATCAATCTCGGCGGAAAGCCGCTATTTGATGTCGCTGAATTCGTGACATTGCTGAAGCCGCTGCAGCACCGGGCCTATTCCATCTCCTCCAGCCCTCTGGTTGCGAAAAACAGCGTGCATCTGACGATTGCCAGCGTTCGTTATCGCGCCGAGGGCCGTGAGCGTGGCGGCGTGTGCTCCACCTATCTCGCCGACCGGGTGGAGGCTGGGCGGAATGCCAGAATTTTCGTCTCGCCGAACAAGTCATTCCGTGTGCCGCAGGACAATGATGCGCCTGTTATCATGGTGGGACCGGGCACGGGCATCGCGCCCTTCCGGGCATTTCTGCAGGAACGACAGGCGCGCGGCGCCAAGGGCAAGAACTGGCTGTTTTTCGGTGATCAGCACCGGCAGTCGGACTTCATCTATGAAAACGAACTTGCCGACATGAGCCGCGACGGCGTGCTGACCCGTCTCGACCTGGCCTTTTCACGGGATCAGGTGGAGAAGATCTATGTCCAGACACGTATGCGGCAGAACGGCAAGGCGCTCTATCAATGGCTTGAAGAGGGCGGTTATTTCTACGTCTGCGGTGATGCGACCCGGATGGCGAAAGATGTCGATGATGCCCTGCATAGTATCGTCAGCGATGAGGCCGGCATTTCTGCCGAAGCGGCAAGCGATTATGTGAACCGGCTGAAGCGCGAAAAACGCTATCTGCGCGATGTCTACTAGAGATTTCCCTGGATGAAAGATTACCGTCTGCGCCCAACTGCGTCAGCAATTGGTGCAGGCGGTCTCTGTATCGCGCTGCTTGAAAAAATAATCACGGCCGATGGTGATCGACTTTACCCCGGATGAGGAAATATCTGTCATGAACATCAGCAATTCATGCGGGATGGAAAGCTCGACATGGATGAGGAAGCTGTTTTCCGCGAGCAGCCGTGTCGGAACCGCGACCGCTGATCCTACCGCGTAGGGTCTCTGGTTTTTCTCATTCCAGGACCAGACAATTTTGGCCTGCTTCTGCGCGTCGATCTTGATGCCGCTGATCTTCAGTTGCAGACCCTTTGTGCTGTAGGGCGCAAAGACGGCGGATGCGACATCTTGCATGCCCGCAAGATAGGTTTTGTCGACGGAACCCGTCTTCGATATCAGGTCGTTGATAGTGGCGGCGGCACTGCTTGCGCGTTTGTAGGTATTATAGCCGATCGTCAACTCGAAAGAGGTCACATAAAGCGCGAGCAATATAGGGAAGAGGATCGCAAACTCCACCGCGCCCACGCCGCGCTTGTCTTTTGCAAAGCTTGAGGCGAGCGCCATCAGGCGTCGTTTGCACTTCGTCGCGACGGACACCATCCCTGCCATCATGAGCCCCCGCTTGTGATGTATTTCTCGTTCATGAAAGCACCGGTCGCGACAATGAGGAAATGCGAGGGCATCGACCCGTCGGCCGGTCGGATCTTGGTCAGATACGGCCGGATGATATCGGCGATCACACGCCAGCGATAATAGACGCGCAACATGTTGATGGTTTCCGGTCCACCCGGCTTGAAGCCGAATTGGGCCGTATCAAGATCGTAATATTCGCCAAAGGCTTTGAGCGGTATCTTGGTCGGAATATCCTTGAAGGCGGTGAAGGAGCGAAGATCGATATAGAGTTTCTGTTCCTTTTTGATCTCATCCGCCGAGCAGGTAATCATCACTGAAACTTCATTACAGAAACTCTTGCGAAAATCCTCTTTCGAAATCGAACTGCTTATCTGCCCGGTCCTCAGACGCCGGGCCATGTTTTCAGTGGCATTGACGACCACCTGTTCTGCCATCATGGCGATGAAGGTTTCGATGATCGCAAAAACAACAAGGAAATAGGGAATGGCGAGGATCGCAAATTCGATGGCTGCGGTCCCGTCGCGTGAGACTCCGAATTTTTCCAGCAATGGCTTCAGTCTGGCCAGTCGCATGAGGTGGTGTCTATCTCTAAGAATATGCGGCAAGCGCAACCGTTGAATTTGTTGCGGACCATAACCACCCGATGTTTAAATTCAGTTACTCCAATGAATTATACTTTAGTGAATTCCGAAATTGATACGACCCGCAATATAAAAGCCCGGCACATGGCCGGGCTTTTGTCGAAATTGAAAACGGGCGATTATTCCGCATCCGCTCTGGAGAGAACCTCCAGCGTCGGCGTGGAGGTGATGTTATAACCGCAGTCCACATAGTGGCACTCGCCGGTAACACCACGCGAGAGACTGGACAGCAGGTAAAGTGCCGATCCGCCGATATCATCGATATCCGCCGTCCGCCGAAGCGGCGCGTTTTTCTGGTTCCATGCGTAGATCGCCCGCGCATCCGAGATGCCGGCGCCCGCCAGCGTGCGGACCGGACCGGCCGAGATGGCGTTGACGCGGATATCGCGTGGGCCGTAGTCGGCGGCGAGATAACGAACCGATGCCTCAAGAGCCGCCTTGGCGACGCCCATGACATTGTAGTTCGGAATGACGCGCTGTGAACCATTATAGGTCAGCGTCAGCATGGAGCCGCCGTTCGTCATCAGTTCGGCGGCGCGCTTGGCGATTTCCGTGAAGGAGAAACAGGAAATGACCATGGTGCGGCTGAAGTTCTCCCGCGTCGTATCCGCGTAGAGACCCTTCAGCTCATTCTTGTCGGAAAAGCCGATAGCGTGGACGATAAAATCCAGCGAGCCCCATTTTTCGCGGATCGTTGCAAACAGGGCGTCGACCGAGGCGATATCCTCGACATCGCATGGTACGATGAAATCGGATCCGAGTTCGGAGGCGAGCGGTTTCACACGCTTGCCGAGTGCTTCGCCCTGATAGGTGAAGGCGAGTTCCGCGCCCTGCGCCGCAAGCGCCTTGGAGATACCCCAGGCGATCGAGTGATTGTTTGCGACGCCCATGATGAGGCCGCGTTTACCCTGCATGATGCCGTTCATTGGCAATTATCCGTTATGACGCTGGAAGACGAGCGTGGCGTTGGTGCCGCCGAAGCCGAAGGAATTGGAAAGGATGGTGTCGATCTTGGCGTTGTCGATGCGGCTGCGAACGATCGGGACGCCTGCAAATTCCGGATCGAGCTCGGAAATATGCGCGCTTTCGCCGATGAAGCGTTCCTGCATCATCAACAGGCCGTAGATCGATTCCTGAACGCCGGCGGCACCCAGCGAATGGCCGGTGAGCGACTTGGTCGACTGGATATGCGGGATCCTGTCGCCGAAGACTTCCCGGATCGCGCCGATTTCCTTGCTGTCGCCAACCGGCGTCGAGGTGCCGTGGGTATTGATGTAGTCGATATCGCCCTTGACGGTGGAAAGCGCCTGCCGCATGCAGCGGATCGCGCCTTCGCCTGAGGGAGCCACCATGTCGTAACCGTCGGAGGTCGCGCCGTAACCGACGATTTCGGCATAAATCTTGGCGCCGCGCGCCTTTGCATGTTCCAGCTCTTCGAGAACCAGCACGCCAGCACCGCCGGCAATCACGAAACCGTCGCGATTGACGTCATAGGCGCGCGAGGCAACGTCCGGCGTATCGTTATATTTGGACGACATGGCACCCATGGCGTCGAAAAGGTTGGACATGGACCAGTCGAGATCCTCATGGCCGCCTGCGAACATCACGTCCTGTTTGCCCCACTGGATCATTTCAGCCGCGTTGCCGATACAATGCGCCGAGGTGGAGCAGGCCGACGAGATGGAATAGTTGACGCCGTGGATCTTGAACCAGGTGGCGAGCGTGGCCGAAGCGGTGGAGGACATGGCCTTCGGCACGGCGAAGGGGCCGATGCGCTTCGGGCTGTTGTTCTTCAGCGTGATATCGGCGGCTTCGACGATGGTACGGGTGGAAGGACCGCCCGAACCCATGATGATGCCGGTACGCTCATTACCGCTGATATCGCTCTCTTCGAGACCGGAATCGGCGATCGCCTGCTTCATGGCCACATGGTTCCACGCGCCGCCCTGCGACAGGAAGCGCATGGCGCGGCGGTCTACCAGATCGGTCGGGTCGAGAGAGGGCTTGCCCCAGACCTGGCATTTGAAACCGTGTTCGGCAAAATCCGGCGAAAATGAAATGCCGGATTTGGCATTGCGCAGGGATGCGGTGACTTCAGCGGCATCACCGCCGATGGAAGAAACAATACCGAGGCCGGTGACAACAACTCGTCTCATGAAAGGGACCTTTTCTTAAGATTTCGGCTGGACGACCGAAGCCGCCCGGCGTTTGTCAGGACTATTCCGTCTGCCTCAGGCAGCCTTTTCCTTCGACAGGCCTACGCGCAGGTCCGTCGCCTGATAAATGGTTTCGCCGTCCGCCTTCAGCCAGCCGTCGGCGGTGCCGAGCACCAGACGACCGCGCATCACGCGCTTGAAATCAATACCATATTGAAGGAGCTTCGTGTGAGGGCGAACCATGCCCTTGAATTTCACTTCGCCGGTGGAAAGCGCCATGCCGCGGCCTTCTTCGCCCAGCCAGCCAAGGAAGAAACCCGTCAGCTGCCACATGCCGTCAAGGCCGAGGCACCCCGGCATGATCGGGTTGCCCTGGAAGTGGCAGGGGAAATACCAGTCGTCGGGGCTGACATCATATTCGGCACGGATGAAACCCTTGTCGAAGGCGCCGCCGGTTTCGGAAATTTCGGTAATGCGATGGACCATGAGCATGGGGGGCAATGGGAGCTGTGCATTTCCCGGGCCGAACAATTCGCCGCGACCGCAGGACAGGATCTCCTCATAATTGTAACTTGATTGCCTCGTTGCCATACCGCTTTCACTTCCCCAGTTACTGGTGTTGATCGACTTCACTAGAGCAAGTTAGGTTCAAAATGAAGCGCTGCAAGGGCAGAGGCCGCTCGGGCGTCATTCTTTGTCTTCGAACCTTCTTTGCAGAAGTCATTACCTCAATATGCCGTCCGCATACAGGAACCATCCGGCTGGAACCAGAGGAAATTTGCAAGAATGGCCGGTTTGCCGCCATTTGCCGCGCCTGACGGCGCTGAAACTATTGAAAGCGCTCGCTGCAAAAGATATATGCTAATGCAATTGATGAGTTTTACTCCTGTGCTCGGAATGGGATTGCATGGCATTTGACGCCACATTGGATATCGGAACGAGGCTGCGGCGCTCGGGGCTGCGCCCCACGCGACAGCGTGTGGCTTTGGGCGATCTTCTCTTCGCAAAGGGCGATCGCCACCTGACGGTCGAGGAACTGCATGACGAGGCGGTCACAGCCGGCGTGCCCGTTTCTCTCGCCACGGTCTACAATACGCTGCACCAGTTCACCGAGGCCGGTCTTATCCGCGTTCTCGCTGTGGAAGGCGCCCGCACCTATTTCGACACCAACGTTTCGGATCACCACCACTTCTTCGTGGAGGGCGAGAACGAGGTTCTCGATATTCCCGTCAATAACCTCCAGATCGACAATCTGCCGGAAGCGCCCGAAGGCATGGAAATCGCCCATGTGGACGTGGTCATCCGCCTTCGCCGCAAGCGTGGCTGAAGCTCTTTGTCCGATAACGGATGTGAAAATGGCGCCCATGGGCGCCATTTCTGTTTTCATCGGTCGTTTTTATATGTCACTTCATGACATCTTCTGGCCGCCTGCCTGGCTTGGCCTTGTAGGGCGGGAAAGTCCAGCCGAAGATCAGCGCGCCGGACCGGATGCCAAATGCCGTCAGGAAACCCGCCGCTGATGCGGCATAAAGCGGCGCGCCGAAAAAATAGACGACAATGAAGGTGGAGGAGCCCAAAAGCGCGCAGGTGATATAGATTTCCGGCCGCAGGAGCACGGAAGGTTCCCCGGCGAGAATATCGCGCAGTACACCACCGAATGTCGCCGTCAAAACGCCGGTGACGATGGCGACTGTTGCAGAACCGCTGGCGGCAAGACCCTTGGCTGCTCCCATGACGCAATAGGCGGAAAGGCCGAGCGCATCGAGCCAGATCAGCACCCGGTAACGGGATTCGAAGAGATGCGCGGTGAAGAACAGCAGCACCGCGACCGAGACGCAGACGAGAATATAGGTGGGGTTTATCACCCAGAACACCGGCGTCCTGCCCAGCACGAGATCACGCACCGTGCCGCCGCCAATGCCGGTCGCGGCTGCGAAAAACAGGAAGCCGATCAGGTCGAGCTGCTTGCGCGAGGCGGCGAGCGCGCCGGTTGCGGCAAAGACGGCGACCCCGGCATAATCGAGAAAACCTAGAAGCGTCATGAAAAGGTTCCCCCCGGAAACACGGGCTGCGAACACGTCAGTGTCGCGCAAGCACTAAACTCTAGGCTGGCCGCCCGGATGATCGCAACATCCATAACCGAAACGGATGCAAAGGAAAATGCCGTGCGAATCGCTCTCGTTGCCGCTCTTCAGGCGCTGGTTCTCTTGATGTTTCCGGTGACACTCTCGGCGCAGCAGCAGCTGGTAAGTGACCCCGAGATTTATGAAAAGGACCATTTCCGCAACGAGTGCAAGGTGGCGGCCTTCGGCGACGATTTCGTCACGCGGCTGGATATCAACAATGACGGGCTGATGGATGCCGTCGTCAATCATGGCGTTCTCGATTGCGATGGCGAAAAAGGCCGTGCCTGCGACGAAGAGGGATGCCCCTATAATTTTTACGTCCAGGTGAAAGAGGGCGGTTATCTGATGATCGCGACGGCCCGGATTTACGGTTATGATTTCATCAAGCGTTTCGGCAACATGGTTTTCGTGCTGAAGATGCACCCGCGTTATTGCGAGCGGACCGACAAGGAGCCCTGCCTGATGACGGTGCGGGTGCGCGGCACGAAATTCGTCACCATCTCGCGAAAGTGACGGCGACGATTGTCATGGCGTAATCCGCCGTATTTTGACCCTTTGATTGTAGCGCTGCCGAAGCGAGCGCGGAATGATGAAGGTGGCGATGGCGACGGCGAAAACCGTGGCCGCAACCACCCACAGGGCATTGGACTGCAGCGTGGCGCCCAGAATGGCGCCGCAGATCGCGCCGCTGATCATCCCGAGCCAGGGCACGATCTGAATGCCCCAGTCTAGGCTCCGTTCGCCCAGAAGAAAACGGCCAATGCCGCGGCCGAAGCGGGAAAGAGCGCCTGTCACATAGGTAAGCCCGATCGGTAGTCCCTCTATATGTTCGACGGCGGCGTTGACCATTCCCATGGCGAAAACGACGCAATAAAATTGCGCGAGAGCGGAGGCCTCGTCGCCGAGCAGCGCGGCAATGATCACCAGCGATCCCACCGCCATCAGGACGGCAAAGATGCGCCGGTCGAACTTATGCGCCACCACGATGCCGCCGGCATTGCCCGCCACGAAGGCGATGATCGCGAAAAGCAGTTTTGCGGCATGGGAATAGAGGCCGGCCTCCACCGAAACGGCGGCGCGCGTGGTGTTGCCGGTCATGAAGGACACGAAGTCGCCTGAAATATGCAAGCCCACGGCATCCGTCATGCCGGCGATGAAGGAAATGGCGGCAACCAGCGCAATTCCAGTTCCGGTCCGCCTTGCTCTGATGATACTGCGACGTCTTTGTCTGGTCATGGTAAGAGCTCGATATGGAAAAACAGCATGCCCGTGCAGAGGGCCGTGTTATCCTATGTCTAGAATGCCGGGCGGTGCGTTTGCAATCGTTCTGGAGGCGCTCGGAAGCTTCTATTTTGTCTAGACAAATATAAAATCCCTGCCTACCATGCCTCAAATAAAGCGAAAAACAACATCGCACAAAAATAAATCAAAAGGGGTTCAGATCATGAGAAAAACGTGGGTTCTCGCCACCATTGCAGCGCTCGTCTCATCCGCTTCAGCCTATGCCGAGACGTCGGTAACGATCGGCATGTCCGGCTGGACTGGTTTTGCGCCGCTGACGCTTGCCAAGCAGGCCGGCATTTTCGAAAAGAATGGCCTGAAGGTCGATATCAAGAAGATACCGCAGGCCAGCCGGCATCTGGCCCTTGCTTCTGGTGATATCCAGTGTGCCGCCACCACGGTGGAGACATGGATCGCGTGGAATGCCAATGGTGTGAAATCCACGCAGATTTTCCAGATGGACAAGTCTCACGGCGCCGATGGCATTGCGGTGCGCAGCGATGTCTCGAAGATCACGGATCTCAAGGGCAAGACGGTTGCAGCGTCTGCGCCGGGCACGTCCCCTTATTTCTTCCTTGCCTGGATTCTCAAGGAGAATGGTCTGACGCTCAAAGACGTTAAAGTCGTCAACCTTGAGCCGGGACCGGCCGCGCAGGCATTTGTCGCCGGTCAGAACGATGCAGCCATGACCTATGAGCCCTATCTCTCCACAGTGCGCGCCGCGCCCGACAAGGGCAAAATCCTTGCGACGACGCTGGATTACCCCGCCGTCATGGATACGTTCGGCTGCACGCCGGATTTCCTGAAGGCCAATCCGCAGGCGGCGAAAGCCCTGGCGGACAGCTATTTCCAGGCTCTCGACCTCATCAAGTCCGACCCCGAAAAGTCCTATGAGACGATGGGAGCGGATGTGAAGCAGGCGGGCGAGGCTTTTGCCGCTTCGGCAAAGTTCCTCGAATGGCAGAACAAGGCCGCCAACCAGAAGTTTTTCGAGGGTGAATTCAAGACCTTCTCTGAAAAATCGGCCGATCTGCTGCTGGAAATCGGCGTGATAAAGTCGAAACCCGATCTTTCGACACTCGCGGATACCTCCTTCATCAAGTGACAGAAAAAGGCGGCCGCATTCCCTGCGGGGAATATTGCGGCCAAAAATAAGTGAGAGCGTCGATTGTGTGTCACGAAAGGCGCAGGGCGTTCTGATGGCGCGGCGAAAGTGCCGCGCCGGTTTTCCGGACAGGCGACAGATGCAACCTCTTCAACCCATCAGGAACAGCACGAGAATTGCTCTCGGCATTCTGTTCTTCGTGCTGTTTTTCTCCGCCTGGGGCTTTGCCACGCTGGGCGGTTTCGTGTCGCCGACCTTTCTGGCCGACCCCATCACCATGCTGAAGGACGGCATCTATCTCCTGACCGATCAGGGTTTTGCCAGCGATATCGGCATGACGATCTGGCGCGTGGTGGGCGGTTTCGTACTGGCATCGGTCGTTGCCGTGCCTGTTGGCATCGCCATGGGAGCTTATAAGCCCATCGAGGCGCTGCTTGAGCCCTTCGTCTCCTTCGCGCGCTATCTGCCCGCTTCCGCCTTCGTGCCGCTGCTCATTCTCTGGGCCGGCATCGGCGAGATGCAGAAGCTGCTGGTTATCTTCATAGGTGCGGTGTTCCAGATCATCCTGATGGTGGCCGTAGCGGTTGCCGGCACGCGCCGGGATCTGGTGGAGGCAGCCTATACGCTGGGCGCGAAGGACCGGGGCGTGGTGCGCCGTGTCCTCATTCCCGCCAATGCGCCCGATATTGCCGAAATCCTCCGCCTTGTCCTTGGCTGGGCCTGGACCTATGTCATCGTGGCGGAACTGATCGGCGCTTCCTCGGGGATTGGCTATATGATCATCAACAGCCAGGCGCTGATGGCGACCGGCCAGATCATCTTCGGCATCATCGTCATCGGCATTATCGGCCTCATTTCCGATTTCGCGTTCAAATCGCTGAACCGGAAGCTTTTCGCCTGGAGGCTTGCCTGATGAGCGAACTCGTTATCAAGGGCGTCAGCCGCATCTTTCCCGGCGTTCAGGGTGGGCAGCCGACGCTGGCCTTGCAGCCGACGAATCTGGAAATCCCCCGCAATGATTTCGTCACCATCCTCGGCCCGTCGGGATGCGGGAAATCAACCCTGCTGCGCATCATCGCCGGTCTCGACCGCCCGACGACGGGTGAGGTCCTTCTCTCCGGCAAGGCGGTGACGGGCCCGGGGGCGGATCGCGGCATGGTGTTCCAGTCCTATACGCTGTTTCCCTGGCTGACGATCCGCGAAAACGTCGCCTTCGGCCTGCGCGAACGCGGCGCGGCCGAGAAGGAAAAATGGGAGATTGTCGATAGCTATATCGACAAAGTCGGCCTGCGCGGCTTCGAAAACCATTGGCCGAAACAATTGTCCGGCGGCATGCAGCAGAGAACGGCCATTGCCCGCGCTCTGGCGAACGGCCCGAAAATCCTGCTGCTCGATGAGCCTTTCGGCGCTCTCGACAACCAGACGCGTGGGCTGATGCAGGAATTGCTGCTCGGTATCTGGGAGCGGGAGCAGAAGACGGTCATTTTCGTCACCCATGATATCGAGGAGGCGGTCTTCATGGCGTCGCGTGTGGTGACCATGTCCGCAAGGCCGGGCCGTATCAAGTCGATCACACCGGTCGACCTGCCGCATCCGCGCCACTACACCGTCAAGGCCAGCCCGGAATTTTCGCAGCTGCGCGCCAAGCTTACGGAGGAAATACGCAGCGAGGCGATTGCCGCCGCTGCCCATGGATAGTCGATCCGGCAAAAAGGAGGATGGAAGCATCGGGATGAGGAGCACAGACGCCGATCTTCAGGAGAAATCGCTACACGAGCGCATCCGCAATGATGTCGAGCGCCACATCATGTCGGGCGAATGGCCGCCGGGTTATCGTATTCCCTTCGAACACGAGATGACCCGGCAATATGCCTGTTCGCGCATGACGGTGAACAAGGCTCTCGGCGAACTGGTGCAGCGGGGCCTGATTGAAAGACGCCGGCGTCTCGGCACTTTCGTTCGCCAGCCCCATGCGCAATCGGCCGTGCTGGAGATCCATGACATTGAACGGGAGGTGCAGGCGCTCGGTCTCGTTTACGGTTATCGTCTCGACAAGCGACATCTGCGCCCTGCAGGGGAAAAAGACGGCGCAGCCATGGCCCTTGCGGCCGATGCCCCGGTTCTGGAACTCACCTGCACGCATTTTGCCGGCGGCGTTCCCTTTTGCCTTGAAGAACGCATCATCAATGCCACCGCCGTTCCTGACGCCGAATTTGCGGATTTTTCGCAGGTTGGGCCAGGAACGTGGCTGCTGAAGATGGTGCCCTGGAGCGCTGCCGAACATCGGATCAGCGCCGTTTCCGCCGACCGTAAAAATGCGATGGCGCTGGGTATCGCTTCCGGTGCGGCCTGTCTGGTCATTGATCGGCGGACCTGGCATGGGGCGGATCATATTACCCGCGTCCGGGTCACCTATCCCGGCGATCGACATGCGCTCATTGCGCAGTTTTCACCCTCACAGAACAGCTGAATACCGTCGATCGGTCAATTTTTTGTAAAGAAGAGTTTACGGGTTGTCTTTTGGCAATATAATAGTTGTCAAAAGAACTCAGGTTTATTATCGGAACGTCAAGCTTTCACGACGGCATCCGTTGATGGCCCCGGTTTAAAATCCGGTCAATCTGCGGATGAGTTCATCGACGGAAATCCGGGATAAAAATTATGTCAGCTGAGACCTCAACTTCCTCCGCATCTTTCAACAGGGCAAATACAACACGGCATCTCTCCCTTGCCATGGCTGTCACCTTGCTGGCCGGCTTAAGCGCCGGCGCGGTTTTCGCTCAGACGGCATCGGAAACCCAGATACAGCCGGCACCGCAAACGGAAGCGGCTCAGCACGCCCAACCGGCGGCTCCTGCAGCGCCGAGTGCTCCGGCCACCGCGCCCGTTCAGCCTTCTGCGACAGCGCCGGAACAGCCGGCCGCCACCGCGCCCTCGCAGCCCCAGTCAGCTCAGCCTCAGTCAGCTCAGCCCGCACCGGCCCAGCCTGCTCCCGCTCAATCCGCAACTGATCCCGCGCCGGTGTCCGAAGGTGCCGCGCCGCAGCCGACGCAGACCGAACAGCCCGCGCAGACGAACCAGACGGTCGCGCCGAGTGAAACCTCCACCCCGCTGGAGCCTGTGAGCGCCGAGCCCGCGAGCGCCGAACATCGTGCTGATATCCCGCACAACCTGTCCCCCTGGGGCATGTTCATGGCGGCGGACTGGGTCGTGAAGGGTGTGATGATCGGGCTTGCCTTCGCATCGCTCGTTACCTGGACGGTCTGGGTGGCGAAGTCCATCGAGCTTGCGGGTGCACGGGTGCGGGCCGGTGCGACGCTCAAGGTCATTCGCAGGGCAAAAACCTTGAACGAGGCCACCGAGGCAGTTGAAAAGAGGGGCGGTCCGGCAGCCTTGATGCTGCGCATGGCAACCCACGAAATGCAGCTTTCCGATGCGGTGGTCGAACATACCGACGGCGGCGGCATCAAGGAGCGTGTGTCCTCGGCGCTGTCGCGTATCGAAACCCATGCCGGTCGCCGCATGTCGCGCGGAACGGGTGTTCTGGCGACCATCGGTTCCACCGCTCCCTTTGTCGGCCTGTTCGGCACCGTCTGGGGCATCATGAACTCCTTCATCAGTATTTCGGAATCGCAGACCACCAATCTCGCCGTCGTCGCGCCTGGTATTGCCGAGGCGCTTTTGGCCACCGCCATCGGCCTCGTCGCCGCTATTCCGGCCGTGGTGATCTACAACGTCTTCGCCCGTTCCATTACCGGATACCGGCATCTGCTGGCGGATGCGGCAGCCGGCGTGGAACGCCTCGTCAGCCGCGACCTCGATTTCCGCCGCATTCCGCCGGGCAGTGCGAGCAAGCCCGCCGTGTCGCTGGTTGGACGGTGATTGGTCATGGCTGGCGGCATTCGCGAAAATAGCGGAGACGATCTCTCCGAAAACCACGAGATCAACGTCACGCCCTTCATCGACGTGATGCTTGTTCTGCTCATCATCTTCATGGTGGCCGCACCGCTCGCCACCGTTGATGTGAATGTCGATCTGCCGGCATCCACCGCCAAACCGGCGGAGCGCCCGGAAGAGCCGCTCTATCTGACTGTCAAGGACGATCTGTCGCTCAATCTCGGCAATGATGCGGTTGCCCGCGAAGCATTGGCGGCAGCTATCGACCGGCAGACGGGTGGCAAGAAGGATACGCGCATCTTCCTGCGCGCCGATAAAGCGGTTGATTATGGTCACTTCATGGAAATCATGAACCTGCTGAGAGATGCCGGCTATCTGAAGATCGCCCTTGTAGGGCTGGAAAACGCGGCTGCCGCATCGCAGCCCGCTGCCGCTGGCCAACCAGCAGCGCCGGCGGGGCAGGGAACCGCGCCATGAGTGAAAACGGCTATCCGCAGGCCCGGCATTCCCGTCTCGGGGAAGTGACGCTGTGGTCCGCCGCGGCGGTGCTCATGCTGAGCGTTCATGCCGGGTTTGCCTATTATCTGATGCAGGAGCCGGAGGAGCTGGATGCTGGCGGGCCGCCGCCTGCCGCGATCATGATCGAAATGGCGGCGATACCGGAAGCCGTCAACACCGAAGAAACGACGCAGGCGCAGGATGTCGAAGACGCCGAAGAGGTAAAGAGCGACAGCAGCGAACCGGTGGAGGAAGCAGCCCCCGAAGAGCCGCCGCCACCGGAGCCGGTGGCGGAAACGCCGCCGCCAGAGCCGGTGGCGGAAACGCCGCCGCCAGAGCCCGTGCAGCCACCGGAACCGCCGGTCGAGGAGATCGTCGAACCGCAGGAAATTCCCGAGCCGGTGGAGCCGATCGATCCCGTTCAGGAACAGATGATGGCGGAACTCGAAAATGTCGAGGTTCCCTTGCCCGTCATACGGCCTCCGCCGCCACCTGTCGAAAAGAAGGTGGAAAAGAAAGAGCCGGAAGAGAAAAAGAAGGTCGAGCGCCAGCGTCCCAAACCGCAACAGGCCTCAGACTTTCGGGAAACGGCCAAGATAGAGGCTCAGCAGTCCGACCGAACGGCGGCATCGCGCAGTAATGCCGGCTCCTTCTCGTCCTCGTCCGTGTCAAATGCTGCCTGGGATGCGAAAGTGCGCTCGGCGATGCGACGGCGACTGGCCCGTTCCGCTGGAAATTCGGGAATGGCCATTACGGTTTCATTCAAGATAGACAGCGGTGGTTCCGTCGGCGGTGCGAGGATTATTTCATCTACCGGTGACTCGGCAATGGACCAGAAGCTTCTGGCCGTCATACAAAAAGCGTCCGTCTCGCCGCCGCCTCCAGGGGCAAATACGAGTTTTACGCTGCCGATTCTTTTCAAGTAAGGTGAAACAGCCCGACTGCAAAAGGGCATCCCGACTCGGGAGAGGATGGGATGCCCGGTTTATTTTCCATGTTGATTTGCAGCGACCGTATACCGCAGAGTAGGACCAATCCGTCCCATCGCATGCAAGCCAACAGGAATCACGAAAATCATGAAATTCTCAATCGCAGAGGCGGAGGATCTCGTATCCTCTATCTTTGAGCGCAACGGCGTTCTGCCGCAAAACGCCCGTTCGGTGGCGAAGGCGCTTGTCGCCTCCGAGGCGGCTGGCCAGGGTGGCCACGGTTTTCGTCGCATCCCCGTCTATGTCCGCCAGGCGCGGGTTGGAAAGGTTGATGGCAAGGCGCGTCCGGTGGCGACGCGCGTGAAGCCGGGTGTGCTCTCCATCGACGCCAATCACGGTTATGCCTATCCGGCGATCGATTGCGCCCTTGGGGAGTTGCCTGAAATGGCCCGGCAGCAGGGCATCGCGCTCGCCGCGATCCACCGCTCCCATCATGCCGGTGTTATGGCGCTGACCGTCGAGCGGCTCGCCGAAATGGGTCTTGTAGCGCTCATGTTCGCCAACGCGCCCGCATCCATGGCGCCCTGGGGCGGCAGCAAACCGCTTTATGGAACCAATCCAATCGCCTTCGCCACCCCCGTCGGCGGCGCCGATCCGCTGGTCATCGATCTCGCGCTCTCCAAGGTCGCGCGCGGGAAGATCATGGCCGCCCGCCAGAAGGGTGAAACGATCCCCGGCGACTGGGCGCTCGACAGAAACGGCCGGCCGACGACCGATCCCGAAGAGGCCATAGAGGGTACTATGGTGCCCGCAGGTGAGGCCAAGGGTGCTGCGCTGGCGTTGATGGTAGAGATCATGGCCGCCGCGATTACCGGCGGGAACTTCGCATTCCAGGCTTCTTCGCTTCTGGACGACAAGGGCGCTCCGCCCTCCCTCGGCCACACGATCATCGCCATTGACCCGGTATCGTCGGGCGGCGCGGCCTTTACCGAGCGGCTGGCGCTTATCGCCGGCGAGATCGAAAAACAGGAAAATGTGCGTCTGCCCGGTCGTCGTAGTCAGGGTATTCGCAAACAGGCGCTGGAAAGCGGCATCGTGATCGAAAGCGATATTCTGGCCGAAATTCAATCGCTCTAAAGTCCCCACAATAATAAACCCGGCGGGTCGAATAGGACCCGCCGGGCAAACCGTAAATGGCTGCTTTGCATCTGCGTCGATAGGGCGGGACATCATGTCCAGCCCACCTTTGGTCCGCCATCCCGCCATTGATATGGAAGGATTTTGACGCAGAAAGCCGCTCATTCGGTTTTCAGCTTACGGGAGGGGACGTTCGCGTAAGCTTGGACTTGAGCAGGTGGTGACTACGCTTCCTGTTCGATCAGGCCGCGCAGCAGTGCGATGCTGACGGCATTCAGCAGATTGGCCGCGCCCAGCCTTTGGCGCACGCGTTCAAGAGTATCCTTCACGTCTGCTTCGTCCGCACCTGTAATCAAGGCGACGTGGGAGGGATGCTTGCCTCTCGCCACCAGCCCGAGATATTGCCGCTCACGCTCCGAAAGGATGATTTCGCGTGTCTGGCGATGTTCATGCGGCGTATTTGAAGACATTTCTTTCAGCCTCAAAAGAGATTGACCTTCCCGGGGCACGATCAGGCAATGGTTCATTCCCCGAAACCAGCTCGCTAACCGCTCTGTCTAGACGCGAACAGAAACGTTAGTTTCGCCAATAGGTTTCATCTGGCATCGGGAATTATGCAGTAAAAGGCCGCGGCGCGGAGCTTCCAAGCTCTGGAATGTTTTTGGCCACACCCTAGGGATATGCGGCGCTCTAATAGGCGATGTACTACGCCGATAGAATAACATCTCGCGCCAAGTTTTTCGTTTTATTGTTATGTTTCGGCACATATTGCGATGAGGGGCGACATATTTCTCAAATTAAATGCGTCATTCCGAAATATTGATACCGTAAACATGTATCATCCGGTGGAATGATGCGCGTGTTTCTTGCGAATGTCCGTCGGTGTTGCCCCGAACCAGCGGGAAACGGAACGCGAAAACGCACCTGGCGTCGAATAGCCAAGCCTGTAACTGATGTCGGATACCGGAAGATCGCTTTCCACGAGGAGTTTAAAACCGGCGTTTTTGCGAATGGCATCCTTTATCTCGTTGAGATTGGTGCCGAGCTCAGCGAGCCGCCGTTGAAAACTCCGTTCCGACAGGTTGAAATAGGGAGCGATCTCGCTGAGCGAAAGCTCGGCATCCGAGAGCCGCATCTGCATATACCGCTTCACCTGGTCGATGAAATGGGTCGCATCCGCCGATGTCTCCGGTCGCAACATGCGGCATTGCAGATTCATCAGTTCGAACAGCCGCTCATCCGTATTCGGATTGACCACATCGAGAAGCGATACCGGAAGACGCATGGTATGGATCGGCTGGGAAAAACTGACGCGCCGGGTCATTTTTTCTTTAAATAGCTGAATATTATTCGGTTTCGGCCGCTCCAGACCGATCTCGATCTGGTTGATACGATCTCCGAGAATATCACGGAGGCGCTGTACCAGGACGGCGAGCGATAAATCCACATATTGATCGCGTTTGGCAATCACCGGTGCGAAGGACCATGACAGGGTTACCTGCGTGGCATCCGTTACCATGGTGAAATTGCTGTTGTTGGTGGCGTAATAGACATGGTCCTGAAGAAAGCGCAGGAAGGCCCGTACCGTCGGCGCGCTGATCAGGCCATATCCGAACGCGCCGGATGCGCCCGCTGGAAAGGCGGAGGCGCATTGCAGGCCAAAGGCGTCGTCACCGGAAATCAGTGCGCAGGTTTCGAGCAGACGGGAAAATCTATCGAGGCTGATGCGTTCCGTCAGGCTGCTGAATGTGGCGGGATCAATATCAAGAGCCTTGCAGATGGGAGTGATATCGATGCCCCGTGAACGGGCATAATTGCTGACGCCGGCAGCCAGACCGGCCACCACACTTATCTCGTCACTGACCCTTTTTTCAGGCATCCCTCGCCTTGGCGTACCATGTTTGGAAATTGTCGCCTGATGGTAAGCCCTGAGACAGCGTTTGTCGAGCAGCCCGGCTGCGGGATTCTAAGTACGGCTGGAGCCGACACTCTGCTGCAATAGCCGCAGGATGGTTCTGCCGGCGTCTTCGATTGCGCCGCTATTATCGACGGTCGTCACGTCGAAGTCCCCGACGACCGTCAGGGAACTGCGTTCCAGCCGTCGGAGAATATCTTCCCGGCTTTCCCGTCCGCGCTGCTCCAGCCGCCTTGCCAGCACGTCCGGCTGTGCGACGATGTTCACGACCTTGAGACGGGAAAAGGCGGTGCCGAAATGGGGCAGGGCGGAACGTGACCCGTTGGCGATGACCACGTCTCCCGCGTCGAGATGATGATAGACGGCAGCTGGAATGCCGTATTTCAACCCATGTGCCTCCCAGGAAACCGCGAAGGCGCCTGCATCTTTCAGGCGATTGAATTCGTGCATCGAAACGGCATCGTGATTTTCACCGCCCGCGTCGCCGCTGCGGGTAATGACGCGACGCGTGAAGTGGAAACCCGGCCGGCCGGAAAGCTGGGTCGCCGCATAATCCATCAGCGTGTCCTTGCCGGCCCCGCTCGGCCCGACAACCACGATCATCGTACCGGGCGATTGTTCGCGCCGGTTATCCTGCCCATCGTCGGTCATGCCACGCGCTTGCCCTGACGCCAGACGGAACGGGCGACCGGCACGCCATCCTCGCGGTGAACCCGGACCAGATCGGCCCGCAATCCCGTCGCAATACGACCGCGATCAAGTAGGCCAACCGTCCGGGCGGGCGTGGCGGTGACCATGCGCAGCGCTTCCGGCAGGGTGATGGCTTCCACCTGGTCGGCAAGCAGGAACGGTGCGAAGAGCAGGCTGAACGGCACGTAGTCGGAAGAAAGAACATCCAGCACGCCGATCTCGGCGAGATCGCGGGCGGCGATATTGCCGGAATGGGACTTGCCGCGAACGATGTTCGGCGCACCCATCAGTACGCTCATGCCGGCGCTGTGTGAGGCTTTTGCGGCTTCGACGCTGGTCGGGAATTCCGCCAGCTTCACGCCGTGGCCGATCGCTTCGCCTACATGTGCTTCGGTGGCGTCGTCATGGCTCGCAACGGTGATGCCGCGTTCGGCGCAGCGGGCGGCCAGATAATCGCGGTGCTTGGTGGAATATTCCGCTGACGCGGCCTGCCGGCGCCGCACGAATTCGGCGAAGGCCTCGTCGCTCAATCCGCGCTTCTTCTGATAATAGAAGATATACTGATCCATGGACTGGAACTGGCGCTGACCCGGGGAGTGGTCCATCAGCGAAATCAGCCGTACGCGCGGATCCGTTTCGAAGTCTTCGAAATGGTCCAGCACATCGGCGGACGCCACTTCGCAGCGCAGATGCAGCAGGTGGTCCGCGCGCAGGCGGTTCTGATCCGCTGCCGCCTCGATGGCGTCAGCCATCTCCCGCATTTCGCCCTTCTCGAAGCCGCCATCCTCATCCGAACCAAGCCGCAGGCAGTCGAACACGGTGGTGATGCCGGAGGCGGCCACCTGCGCGTCATGCGCCTGAATGGCGGCAATCTTGTCCCAGATCACGCCGGGACGCGGCGAATAATGCTGTTCCAGATGGTCGGTATGCAGTTCCACCAGACCGGGGATCAGAAAGTCACCTTCAAGGTCTTCGCCGGTTTTGGAAGCGCCCTCGCTGATATCGGCAATCTTGCCGTCACGGATCAGGACGGATCCCAGAATAATATCGTCTTCCAGAACGATACGGGCATTGGAAAGGGCGTGCTCGGTCATGGGTTCGCATCTTTCTTTGGTGGCTGGCCAAGGGGGTGCCAGCTATGAACGGTAAAGGGTGCGCCGCGCATTTCTTCAATGAACAAGGCGAGGCCGGAAATGGTGAGAGGCTTGTCAACGAATTCGGAAAATCGCGCCGAAAGCACCTCTTGCATGGCGGGCTGTTCGGTTTCATCGATGCGGCCGGTCAGCGTCATGTGAAAACGGAAATCGTCCATGACATGCGGATAACCCCAGAGCGACAGATTTTGCCGCTGGCTTTCCGTCAGCATCTGTGGCCGCCGACGGGCAATATCGGTCTCCGAGAGGGGTGCACGAAACCGGTCGAAATGGTCGACGATCTCGGCGGCAAAATCCTGCAGCGGCTGATAGATGCGGTCGGGAACCAGTGCGTAAAAAGGCCCTAGCGCACCAACAACGACGCGCGGAATTTCGAAGGCGGACTGGCTGGCTGCGAAATCTTCGAAGGCCGAGAGCAGCTCCGCTTCGCTGTATTTTTCGGCAAGTTCGAAAGGAGCCTTCAGCGTCGCGTGGAAACCGTAACGGCGAGGCTCCTCCGTCAGGTCGGCATAGTCGTCGTGGTCGTCATGCAATGTGCCGGAAAATGCATTGCGGCCCAGCCATCGTGACGCTGCCTCGGTCAACGGATGATCTTTAGCCGGAGAAAAATAGATGGCGTAGCGCACGGCAAGCACTCTTCAGTGTCATGGGAAACCAGGGATGAGAAGCTATTTGGCGTGACTCGCCCGCTTCCCGCAAGGTCAGGAGTGCGAGGTAATCGGTTTCCGTGACAGAATGATGATGCGGAGGAAAAAAAGAGCATTCGAAATGCGGCAAATCTTCAGAACATGCCGAGGACTCAGAAGGACATGATGAGGCGGTGCGGCTGGCAGAAATAAGGACTGCGCGAGTGTCCTGATGGGATGACGACCGTCGTTGCGACTTTCGTCATCCCATCCCATCAAAGCTCAGTGCTGTGTTTTTCCGATCAGGCGCGAACGCAGTGAATTGGAGATATGGTCGAACAGGAAAACGACCAGGAGGATAAGCAGAACCATATAGGCGACCTTGTCCCAGTCGGCA
Organism: Agrobacterium sp. CFBP2214; assembly: GCF_030209895.1. Lineage (NCBI taxonomy): Bacteria > Pseudomonadati > Pseudomonadota > Alphaproteobacteria > Hyphomicrobiales > Rhizobiaceae > Agrobacterium > Agrobacterium sp. CFBP2214. The sequence goes on from NZ_JARVRC010000001.1 coordinate 111,563, forward strand.
TTGGTGCCCATCGCTTCCAGTAGTTTAAGACCAATGCCGCCCGCACCCACCGCACCGATGATGGTGGCGGAGCGCGTGTTGCTTTCCCAGAAATAAAGCGATTGCGAAATGAAGACCGGCAGAACCTGCGGCAGCACACCGAAACGATTGACGGCAATCGGGGATGCGCCGACCGATTTGACGCCCTCGCGCTGCTTGTCATCGACATTCTCCAGCGCCTCAGCATAGACCTTGCCCAACGCTCCTGTATCGGTGAAGAAAATCGCGGCAATGCCGGGGATCGGTCCGGGGCCGAAACTACGAGTGAAGAACAGCGCCCAGATCAGCATGTCGATCGAGCGAAGGAAGTCGAACAGGCGCTTCATGCCCCAGTTGGCGGCCTTGTTGGCGGTGATGTTGCGTGCGGCGATAAAGGCGAGCGGCAGGGCGACGACTGTGCCGAACAGGGTGCCGACGAAGGCCATGACCAGCGTCTGCATCAGCTTGGAAAGAATATCGGCATGTTGCCAGACGCTGTTGTCGAGGAAATCATCGACCATGTGGCCGATATTGGAGCGCTCGGGATCGAGCCTCTCTCCCCACAGGGCGAGAGCGGCGAGTTCGCCATAACCCTTGCCCCAGAATTCCGATTTGGTGTCGAACAGGAAGTTCGCCCATCCGAGGAAGCGGCGCTGCACATAGACCTGGCTGGCGCGGATTTCCGCCTGACCAGCAAAGCCGTAATGCACGAGGACCTTCTTGCCGTCCTGCTGGATTTCGTCGGGCAGGCCCTGTGGTGCGACCGCTGCATCGTCGTTGATGACAACAGGGTAGCTCTTGCCGTCGACATAAACATCCACCCGTGTCGGCGTCACGTCGAGGCGGTTGTCCGAGCCCGCATAAACGACGCTATAGCCGCCATCCGGCAAAGGCTGCAGCCAGTCGATCTTTGCATTTGTCGGATATTGACCGCGGCTCGACCATTGCGGCTGAACCTTGCCGTCTTCGAAACGAAGGCGTGGCTGCGCGCGCCAGGAGTACCAGTCCTGAATATAGCTCGAGGCGCGATCCCAGCGGCCCTGCATGAAAGCCGGACCGACATTGAAAAAGAAAAAACAGCCGATGAGATAGACGGTGACGGCGAGAAGGCCGACGAGCAGACCATATCGCTGAATGAAACTGCGGTTGAACACTTGCGGATGTGCAGCCGTCAGTCTTTCGCGGTCGGCGGTGTTGAGAATGAAGCTGGACGACATCAGGCCGCTCCCCGTCCGAATTCAAAGGATTGTTGGCCGATCAGCCTACGGCGCAGCCAGCTGGAGAACTGGTCGACGGCGATGATGGTGATCAGCAGGAGGATGATGATGGCATAGGTCTTCGACGCATGGTCGTTTCCGATCGACAGCCGGAAGACCTCACCGATGCCGCCGCCGCCGACCGCACCGATGATGGTGGAGGCGCGTACGTTGATTTCGGCGCGCAGCAAGGCGTAGGAAACGAAATTGGGCAGAACCTGCGGCACGATGGCGAAACGCACCCGCTCCAGCCAGTTGGCGCCGGCGGCGCGCAGACCTTCATCCGGCTTCATGTCGGCATTTTCCACCACTTCGAAGAAGAGCTTGCCTAGCGCACCGATCGTGTGGACCGAAATCGCGATGATCGCCGCGATCGGACCGATCGACAGGATGGCGGTGAGCAGCCCGGCAACGACGATTTCCGGAAAGGCGCGCAGCACTTCCATCACCCGGCGCACCACCCAGCGCACGAGGCCGGCGCCGACGAGATTGGTGGAGGCGAAGAAGCAGAGCACGAAGGCAAAACCCGTGCCGATGATTGTCGAGACCAGTGCAATATTGAGGGTGATGATCAGCTGGTAGATGAAGTGGGGGATGTAGAAACCATCGGTGATGTAAACGCGGTCCGCGACATAGTTGTATTTCAGCGAACCATCCGCATAGGGCGACGGCAGGTCGAACATCGCACGGAAGATTTCCAGCGGACTATCGGGCACGAAGGTCTTCATGAAATCGAAGAAATAGGGCAGGCGCTCGAAGAACTTGCCTGAATTGGCCGCATTGGCGAAATTCAGCGAGGCGGCTAGGATGGCGAGAAAGATCACGAGCGAAATGACGGTATAGATCCGCCGTGTCGCAAGCTGCTGTTGATAGTGGCGCATGACCGTCTGGGACGATGCGCTCAACCTCTCGGGCGAGAGGGTGCCATGGTGCAGTGTGGTCGCCATGCCGCTTTTCCTTTATTGGCAAAAGCGGCGGTGCCGCTGGGCACCGCCGCTTCCGGATATGATCTGAGGATCAGCCGCCGATAACGGACTTACGGGCGTCGATGATCGTCTGGTAGAAGGACGGGTCGACCTTGATGTAGGCGGTGTTCTTGCCCTGGGTGAAACCCTGGAAGCAGGCGAGGTCCTTCTTCGGCAGTTCCATGAAGAAGTTTTCGACCTTCTGCTTCATCGCGTCGCCGAGCTTGTTGGTGACCATGAGCGGGCCGTTCGGGATCAGCGGCGACTTCCAGACTTCGACGATATCGTCCATGTCGAGGTTGCCCTTCTTGACCATCTGGTAGAGGTTGCCGGCCGTGTAGCCTTCTTCCCACTTGCCGACGCCCGAACCGAAGGTGGTGCCGACGTCGAACTTCTTGTCGAGAACGGCGAGAACGAGGTTCTCATGGCCGCCGCCGAAACCGGTTTCGGAGAAGTATTCCTTGACCGGAACGCCGGTTTCCTTCGGAATAGCCACGTTCGGAACGAGGAAGCCGGAGGTGGAGTCAGGGTCGGCGAAGCCGATCTTCTTGCCCTTGGCGTCTGCCAGCGTCTTGATGCCGCTGTCCTTGCGGGCAACCATGATCGTGTAATAACCGGTCGAACCGTCAGCGCCAGCCGTGGTCAGGATCGGGTCGACGGCCTTCGGATCGGCCAGAGCGATCTTGGCGTAGGAGGAAGCGCCCATGGAGGCGATGTCGATGGTGCCGCCGAGCAGACCCTGGATGACACCGTTATAGTCCGGCGACGGGAAAACCTGAACTTCGGAAACGCCGGTTGCAGCCTTGAGGCCATCGGCAACGCACTTGGTGTTGCGGATCTGGTCGGCTTCGTTTTCGGAACCGTCGAGACCGATGCGCAGAACCTTGACGTCCTGAGCCATGGCGGAACCGGCCAGAACGCCAAGGGCGACTGCCGAAAGAAGGACTTTCTTCAACATGGACTTTCTCCTGTTTCCCGGCAAGCCGGAGTTTGTTGTGAAGTATTCGGCCCTTGACGCGGGCGCAAACGATGCTGAGCGGTTCCTCAGAGCCCGGCGAGAGCGAGCGGTTCGGGGCCGGCAGATTGCTGCACCGGACGCGCGGCAAGCTGCGCGCCGGGAATGTTGATGCTGGTCGAGGTCATGGTCTCGTCGATGCCGGAGCCTTGAGAATCGGTTCCGTAAATCTCTGTAACGGCCGCAGCCGTCAGTTCGGCGGGCGTTCCGTCGAAGACGACGCGGCCCTGAGACATGCCGATGATGCGTTCGCAATAATTGCGCGCCGTATCCAGCGTATGCAGGTTGGTGATGACGGTGATGCCTTCGCGCTCATTGATGTCACGCAGCGCGTCCATCACGATCTTGGCGTTCAGCGGATCGAGCGAAGCAATCGGCTCATCGGCCAGCACCATCTTCGGAGACTGCATCAGCGCACGTGCAATGGCGACACGCTGCTGCTGGCCGCCGGAAAGCGTGCCCGCCGCCTGCATGGCCACATGTTCGATGCCCAGTCGCTCCAGCGCGGCGATCGCCATCAGCCGCTCTTCATGGGTGAAGATGTTGAAAAGGCTGAGCGCCGTCGAACGGTGATTGAGGCGGCCGAGCATGACATTGGTCAGCACGTCAAGGCGCGGCACCAGATTGAACTGCTGGAAGATCATGGCGCAGTCGCGCTGCCAGTTGCGGAGCGCCGCGCCCCTCAACGCCGAAACTTCCGTGTCGTTGAAATGAATGGAACCCGAGGAGGGGTCAACGAGGCGGTTGATCATGCGCAGCAGCGTCGATTTTCCCGCACCCGAGCGTCCGATCACGCCGACCATCTGACCTTGCGGTATCTCGACATCAACGGAATCGACCGCAGTGTGCTTGCCGAAACGGCGCGTGACTTGCTTCAGGTGAAAGCTCATTTCCCCGTCCAATCTTCTTTTGACGGGGTTCGACGTAACAGCGGCGCGTGAAGTGGGGATGTCAGTTTGATGAATAAAATATTACAGATTTCCCCGGGCTTGGCGTCCACCTGTTCGCCGACGAAGCTCTCGATAGGCATGTCAGGGCGTTGAAATTCGCCGGCATTTTAGAGTGTATCGACAAAAATCCCGGGGTTTCGCCCCGGGATTTGCACTTGCCTTGCCAGAGGTGAGATTTCACCCACCATATTTTGCAACGAAATCCTTGGCATCCAGGTTGCGGAAATCGTCGAGAGCGACGCGCAATGTTCCGTGATCCCAATCCCACCACTTCAGATCATCCATTTGCCGGCCCAGCTCCGTCGGGAAGCGTTCCCGGATCAGCCGTGCGGGTACGCCGCCGACAATGGTATAGGGCGCAACGTCTTTCGAGACGACCGCACCCGCCCCGATCACCGCGCCGTTCCCAACTGTGACGCCGGGCAGGATCGTTGCGCCATGGCCGATCCAGACATCGTGGCCGATCACCACGCGTTTGGCGCGGCGGGCGGCAAAGAAGTCCGTTTCATCCTCGGCGTCGTCCCAATAGCTGTGAGCGCGATAGGTGAAATGATGCAGCGTCGCCCGCTGCATCGGGTGATTGGTAGCGTTGATCCGGACGGAAGCGGCTATATTGACGAATTTGCCGATGGTGGCGCACCATATCGCACCATCCTGCATGACATAGGAGTAATCGCCCATCTCGACTTCCTCGATGCGGCAGCGTTCCGAGATTTCGGTGTAGCGGCCGATCGAGGAATTGGTGACGCGTGCGCTTTCGTGGATGACGGGTTCGAGACCGACTTTCACGCTCATGCTGCGGCCTTCCGGGGGGAGAATTGCGAAACGTCGAGAATTCGGTCGGCCACGGCTTCGCGCACTTCCTCATCATGGAAGATGCCGAGCAGCGCCGTGCCTTTTTCTTTTTTCTCCCGGATCATGTCCACCACAACGCGCCGGTTGGTGGTGTCGAGCGAAGCCGTCGGCTCATCGAGAAGCAGGATCGCATGATCGGTGATGAAACCGCGCGCGATGTTGACGCGCTGCTGCTCACCGCCTGAAAAGGTTGCCGGCGGCAGCGACCATAGTTCCCGCGGCAGGTTGAGCTTCGAAAGCAATGCCGCCGCCTGTTCGCGCGCATCCTCAGTGGCAACCTTGCGCGCCAGAAGCGGCTCGGCAACCACGTCGATGGCCGCGACACGCGGCACGGTGCGCAGGAACTGGCTGACATAACCGATGGTGCGGTGGCGGATATCGAGGATCTTGCGCGGGGAGGCATTGCCGATATCGACGATCTCACCCTCATGGCGGATGAGAATCTGCCCGCTGTCGATGGCGTAATTGCCATAGAGCATTTTCAGGATCGAGCTTTTGCCGATGCCCGAAGGACCGCCGAGCACGACACATTCGCCGCTGCAGACTGAGAAATTGACGTCGCGGACGACAGGCAGCTCGATGCCGTCGCGAAGATGCATGGTGAAGCTTTTGAAGACTTCCGAAACGATGAGAGGCGTCGTCATGGTGGGTTCTTTCTTCCTGCGCGTGATTTTATCCGAAAACCGGGGTCCACTTTTCGGAATCACGCGGCTAGACCTGCAAAATGGAGGAAACAAGCAGTTGCGTGTAGGGCTCGCGTGGATCGTCCAGCACGCGGTCGGTCAGGCCGTGCTCGATGACATCACCGCCCTTCATCACCATCATGCGGTGAGACAGCAGCCGCGCGACTGCGAGATCATGGGTGACGACGACAACGGCGAGACCGAGATCATTGACGAGGCCGCGGACCAGATCGAGCAGACGCGCCTGCACGGAGACATCGAGGCCACCGGTCGGCTCATCCATGAAGACGAGGCGTGGCGAGGTGACGAGGTTGCGGGCAATCTGCAGGCGCTGGCGCATCCCACCCGAGAAGGCGCGGGGCTGGTCGTCGATACGGTCGGTGCCGATTTCCACCCGCTCCAGCCATTCGCTGGCCGATTGCCTGATATTGCCGTAATGCCTGTTGCCGACAGCCATCAGTCGCTCGCCGACATTGGCGCCGGCCGAAACCGCCATGCGCAGTCCATCCGCCGGGTTCTGGTGCACGAAACCCCAGTCGGTCCGCATCAGAAAACGCCGTTCGGCCTCGCCCATATGGTAGAGATCACGCACCGAGCCGTCGCGCATGCGATATTCCACGCTGCCCGCCGTTGGCATGAGACGGGTGGAAATGCAGTTGAGAAGCGTGGTTTTGCCGGAGCCGGATTCGCCGACGATTGCCAGAACCTCGCCAGGATAAAGCTCAAAGGAGACGTTGCGGCAACCGGCGCGGTCGCCATAATACTTGGAAACGTCCCTGACTTTCAAAAGCGGTGCGTCGCTCATTCTGCGGCCTCCTTCACATCCGCCAGCAGATGGCCCTTGTGGCCATGGGCGCGGCGGTCCTCGCAATGGTCGGTATCGGAGCAGACGAACATCCGCCCGCCCTTGTCGTCCAGCACCACCTCGTCCAGATAGACATTCTCGCCACCGCACAGCGCGCAGGGCTTGTCAAAGCGCTGGATCTCGAACGGATGGTCCTCGAAATCGAGGCTGACGACGTCGGTATAGGGCGGCACGGCATAGATGCGTTTTTCGCGCCCGGCGCCGAACAGCTGCAATGCGTCCGAGAGATGCATTTTCGGATTATCGAATTTAGGGGTCGGGGATGGATCCATAACATAACGCCCGGCAACCTTCACCGGATAGGCGTAGGTGGTGGAGATGCGACCGTTGCGGGCGATGTCCTCGTAAAGCTTGACATGCATCAGGCCATATTCTTCCAGCGCGTGCATGACGCGGGTTTCGGTCTCGCGTGGCTCCAGGAAGCGCAAGGGCTCGGGAATCGGAACCTGATAGACCAGGACCTGGCCCGAATGCAGCTCCTCTTCTGGAATACGGTGCCGCGTCTGGATGATGGTCGCATCCTTCGTGCGGGTGGTGACGGCAACATTCGCCACCTTCTGGAAGAAGGCGCGAATGGAGACGGCGTTGGTGGTATCGTCGGCGCCCTGGTCGATGACCTTGAGTACATCGTCGGGACCGAGGATGGAGGCGGTCAGCTGCACGCCGCCGGTGCCCCAGCCATAGGGCATGGGCATTTCGCGGGAAGCGAAGGGGACCTGATAACCGGGAATGGCGATGGCTTTCAGGATCGCCCGGCGGATCATCCGCTTGGTCTGTTCGTCCAGATAGGCGAAGTTGTAGGCGGCCAGCCCGTCGTCAAATGAAACTTCTTTAAGCATTGCGCGTTAGCCTTGTGAAAAAAGGAGTACAAGCTCATGGAGATTGGAATTCTTGCAGCCGTGTTCTTTGCTGTCTTTGCAGCATCGACCGTCTTTTGCGCCCTTTGGTTTGGTGAGCAGGGCAGCCGCTGAGCTATTCGGCCGCATCGCCCATCCACTCCGCGCCATCGGCGTTGATCGCCTCGAAATCGGCACGCATTTTCCTGACCAGACCGAGTTCGGCCTGAAAATCTACGTAGTGCGGCAATTTCAGATGTTCGACGAAGCCTGTCGCCTGCACGTTGTCGGCATGTGAGATGACAAATTCCTCGTCCTGCGCGGGGGCGACGACATCCTCGCCGAATTCGCCCGCACGCAGCGCCCGGTCGACCAGCGACATGGCCATTGCCTTGCGCTCGCTCTGGCCAAACACCAGACCGTAACCGCGGGTGAATTGCGGCGGCACCTTAGCCGAGCCCTTGAACTGGTTCACCATCTGGCATTCGGTGACCTGGATGTCGCCGAGCGAAACGGAGAAGCCGAGTTCCGGCACGTCCAGTTCGATCTCCACCTCGCCGATGCGGATTTCGCCGACGAAGGGATGCGTGCGGCCGTAACCGCGTTGCGTCGAATAGGCGAGTGCGAGAAGGAAGCCCTCATCGCCGCGCGCCAGCGACTGCAGACGCAGGTCACGCGCCATCGGAAATTCCATCGGCTCCCGCGTCAGGTCGCCGGCAATATGATCATCAGGCATATCGCCGTCGCTTTCGATCAGCCCCTCCTCGGCCAGAATGTCGGAAACGCGCATGACATAATCAGGCTCGCCTTCCCGCTGGGTGGCGGTCTCGACGGCTTCGTCTTCCAAAAGAGTGGGGTCAAGCAGGCGATGGGTATAATCGAAGGTCGGCCCCAGCAATTGTCCGCCGGGCAAATCCTTGTAGGTTGCGGAAACGCGGCGCTGGACCGTCATGCCGGCGGTGTCCACCGGAACCGAATAACCGAAACGCGGTAGCGTGGTGCGGTAGGCGCGCAGCAGGAAGATGGCTTCGATCATGTCGCCGCGGGCCTGCTTGACGGCAAGGGCTGCAAGCGACTGATCATAAAGGGACGCTTCCGCCATTACACGGTCGACGGCGAGCGAAAGCTGCGAAACGATCTGCGCAACGGTCATCGCGGGCAGGTCGCGGTCTCCGCGCCGCTTGTCGGCCAGAAGCCGGTGGGCGTTGGCGATGGCGGTCTCTCCGCCTTTGACAGCAACATACATCCTATGCCTCCACGGGTTTGATGCGCGTCGTGCGCGGCAGGCAGACAAATCGGTCGGCGGATGTCAGGATGACGTCGACGCCGCGCGGGAAAGCGGCATTGTTTTCCGCCCACAGCCTCGGGAATATGTCCGGCAGGCCGGTGGGGCTGATGATGTTGACGTGGCGAATGCCGGGGCCAGAGAGCAGCAGTTCCCGTCCACCGTCCAGATCAGGCAACTCGACGATAAGCGTTGTGGAGCGGTCGGGATATTCCTGGCTGCCCTGGGCGAAGAGGCCGAAGGAGGCAATGGCGCTTCCCGCCTCGATGACGGCGAAATGCGCCGCGCTTTTTTCTTCCGTTGCCACTGCCCCGGTGTGAAATCCGATCCAGCCCGGCACCGCGGTTTTGCGCAGCGGGCCGCTCAGCCAGACCGGCGTATCATGGTCGCAAAGCGCCAGCAGAACCGCGCCTGTTGCAACGCCAAGCGGTAGCGGCGGGGCGACCGCCGTTTCGATGGTCTGCGGTGTGCCCGGACGGGCCATGCCGTCCATCAGCTTTTTGAAAATCCGTTGGGAATCGAAGACGGCGTCAGAAAAACCGCCGGTCAGTGCTTCGGCCTTGACGCTCATCAATCCTCTCCTCGAACCATGGTGAAGAAATCGACCCGGGTGGCGGCAGTTTCCTTGGTCGTGCGCTGTTTTTCCGCGGTCAGCCTTTTTTCGACCGGGGAAAGAAGCTCGGTCTCGATAAAGTCCCGCGTCGGGCTTTCCTGCCAGAGGGCGTCGAAAACGGCGGCATACCAGGCCTTCTTGCGGCCGGTGCCGAGAACATGGGCATGGCCGACGGTGCCGGATGCGAGCTTGATCGTTGCCCGGGTAACGGTGGTTTCGCCGAGATTAAAAGGTGCCCCGCCGCCGCCGATACGGCCCTTGACCATGACGAGGCCGATTTCCGGTCCGCGCACATTTTCCGTCTGGGGGCTGGCGTCCTGCCGGCTCCACACCGTTTCGAGTTCCAGAACGGTGGCGCGGGCAAGAAGGGCCGCCACTCGCTTTCTCTCCGCATGTATATTCGCAGCTTCGTTATTCATCGCTTGACCTCTAATGTCTATTGATATAGACAACTATACAATATAAGCTACAATTAACGTCGATGAATGACAAGCGTGTGACATGAGCCCTGCGGCAGCGATGAAAAGAAAGAACGGCGTGGCGCTCTGGCGGCAGATCGCCGACCGGATCAGAGGCGAGATCGCGGCAGGCGATCACGACGAAACCGGCATGTTGCCGCCGGAAATGGCGCTGGCTGAAAAATTCGGCGTCAACCGCCATACTGTGAGAAGCGCCATTGCCGCATTGGCCAGTGAAGGCATTCTCGAGCCAATGCAGGGGCGTGGCACGATGATCGCCCGCAAGGAGCGCCTGAGTTTTCCGATTTCACGGCGCACGCGATTTACGGAGGGCATTGGCGATCAGGTGAAGGAAATGGAGGCGCTGCTTCTGTCCCATACCACCGAGCCGGCCAATGCCGATCTGGCGGCGCGACTGCAAGTGCCATCAGGCGCGCCTCTCGTGCGCCTCGAAACGCTGCGCAAGGCGGATAACCGCCCTGTATCCCGCTCGACCACATGGTTCCCGGCCGACCGTTTTGCCGGAATAGGCGAGGCCTATCAGAAAAGCGGCTCGATCACGGCCGCTTTCCAGATGCTCGGCGTGGCGGATTACGTGCGCATTTCCACCGTCATCTCCGCCAGCCATGCGGATACGCAGGATCTGGCCGATCTCGAATTGTCGCCGGGCGCGATCCTGCTCGTCACCCAGGCGCTGAACGCCGATATGGATGGCGTGCCGGTGCAATACGCCATCAGCCGTTTTTCGGCCGATACGGTCGAATTCACGGTGGAAAATTGAGGTGAAAGCCGCGGCGGAAGCTTATTCCGTCTGCGATAGGCCCAGCACATCGAGCATCGAATAGAAGCCCGGCTTCTTGTCGAAGGCCCAGAGCGCTGCCACAATTGCCCCGCGTGCGAAGATGGAGCGGTCGCCGGCATAATGGGAAAGCTCCACGCGCTCTCCCTCTCCGGCGAAGATCACCGAATGTTCGCCAATTACGGAACCGCCGCGCAGCGTGGCGAAACCGATGGTGCCGGTCTCACGCGCGCCTGTATGCCCGTCGCGCACGCGAACGGAAGAGGCCGCGAGATCAACCTTGCGACCGGCCGCTGCTGCTTCGCCGAGCAGCAATGCAGTACCCGAAGGCGCATCCACCTTGTGCTTGTGGTGCATTTCAAGGATTTCGATATCCCAGTTCTGCGCATCCAGCGCCTGCGCCGCCTGCTGCGTCAAAACGCTGAGCAGGTTGACGCCGAGGCTCATATTGCCCGACTTGACGATGCGGGCATGGCGCGACGCCGCCTTGAATTTTTCCTCATCTTCCGATGAACAGCCCGTGGTTCCGATGACGTGCACGATGCGAGCCTGCGCGGCGAGGCCCGCAAAGGTGACGCTGGTTGCCGGAGAGGTGAAATCAATCACCCCTTCCGCATGCAGGAAGGCTTGCAAAGGATCGCTGGTGATCTCGACGCCGATCGGGCCAAGACCGGCGATCTCACCGGCGTCGCGGCCGACAAAAGCGGAGCCTTCGCGTGCGACGGCGGCATGCAGCTGAACGCCAGGGGTCTGGTGAATGAGGCGGATGAGCGCCTGTCCCATGCGGCCCGCCGCGCCGACCACCACAAGTTTCATGCCGCTGCTGCCCATGCTATCACTCACTTTTCATGTCGGGCGGATCGGAACCCGCCGGTATCGGATGTTGGATGTTTACGCAGCGACGTTAAAGACCGTCCGCCCGCTTCGCAAGCATCACATAAGAACAGCCCGAGCGATCAGGCTCTCCAGCGTCGCCCGTCCAGCGACAGGCCGAAATCGGATGGCGTTCTTGAATAGGTGGCGAGACCGGAAAGGGCGGCCTGCGGATGGGTGACGACGAAGGTCGGGATGGTCCGCATCAGCGCGCTGTGCGGCGCCTTGTCCTCGAAGGCGGCCCGGAACTCCGGGCTTTTCAGCGCCGGAACGATCTTCTGCGAAATGCCGCCGGCCAGATAGACGCCGCCCTTGGCCATGAAGATCAGCGCGAGATCGCCTGCCACCCGGCCGAGATAGGTGCTGAACAGCGAAAGTGTTTCTTTAGCCTGCGGGTTCTTGCCCGAAAGCCCGTGCGAGGTGATGTCGGCCGGATCGGAAAAGACGGGTTCGATGCCATCGGCTTTGCAGACGGCACGGTAAAGATTGACCAGCCCACGCCCGCAGAGGATCTGTTCGCCGGCGACGCGGCCTTCGATGGTTTCGATATGCGGGAAAACCGCATAGTCGCGCGCGCTTCTCGGGCCGATATCGATATGCCCGCCTTCGCCAGGCACCGGAAACCACATATGGCGGGCATAAACCAGTCCGGCAACACCAAGCCCTGTGCCTGGCCCAAGAACGACGCGCGAAGCCAGCACATCTTTTTTGCCGGAGCCGATGGCGTCGCGGTTATCGTCGTCCAGTGCTGCAATCGCGAGAGCCTGCGCTTCAAAGTCATTGATGACGATGACGTCCTTCAGGCCGAGATTGGCCAGCATGTCCTTCGGTTTGACAACCCAATGGCAGTTGGTGAGCGGAATCTCGTCACCTTCGATCGGGCCGGCAATCGCAAGAATGGTCGAGACCGGCTGAAGCGAGGTCTTGTCCAGAACCGCCTGCTGGATGGCGTCGTCGATCGTCGGATATTCCGCCGTCTTCACGGTGGTGAGGTGCACCGGTTCCGCAAAGGAATCGATCAGAATGGAAAAGCGGGCGTTGGTACCGCCGATGTCGCCAAGAAGGATCGGAAAGGACAGATATTCGGTATCGGACGTCTTCGGCATTGCCTGTTCCATTGTCGGAGTGTCAATTGGCGACGTGGAAGTCGATGAGGTTTTCTGCGGTGGCGCGGTTGAGCGCCATGGGAATGTCATAGACCGTGGCAAGCCGGGTCAGCGCCTTCACGTCAACATCGTGCGGCATGGCTGTCAGCGGATCGGTGAAGAAGATCAGCATGTCGACTTCGCCTGTCGCGATCATCGCGCCGATCTGCTGGTCACCGCCGAGGGGGCCGCTTTTGAGGCGAGTGACTTCAAGTCCGGGACAGGCTTCCTGTACCCGCCCGCCGGTTGTGCCGGTGGCGACGATCCTGAAACCGGCAAGCGCCTTCTGGTGATGACGGGCGAAATCCGCCATATCGTCCTTTTTCTCGTCGTGAGCGATGAGCGCGATACAGCGTTGTCCTTCCATGGTCCCAGCCTGTCCTCAAAGAATTAAATCGATTTGAAGCCTTCTATAACAGCTTGCCGCCATTTGAAAAGGGAAGCTGTTGAATGCCTCATTTCTGTTTCAGTTCAATGTCGGACGCTGGGTCGGAAGCGGAATATCCGAAGGCGGCTGCAGGGCGGGGGCGGCCTGAATGACCTGTTCCACGCTTTGCTGGCGCGCGGCCGGGGCCTGAACCGGCGCTGGAGAATAGGCCTGGGCGGCAATGCCCTGGCGGTTGGCGGAAGGGGCCGCAGCCACGGCAGCGCAGGCGGAAGGCAGGTCGGAGACCATGACCGGACGCGGTTTCACCGGCTTGGCATTGGGGTCCTTTTTCGGCGGCGCCCATGGTTCCTTGCTGAACCACCAGGCAAGCGACTTGTCGCAGCCGTCACCTTTGCCCACGGCCGCCTGCGGTTCGCAATTGGGCGCGCCGGGCGGGCATTCGAGGCGGATGTGGAAATGCTCGTCATGACCATAGATCGGCCTGATCTTGCCCATGAAGGTGCGGTCGCCGGTCCAGGTCTGGCAGAGTTTCTGCTTGATGGCCGGGTTGACGAAGACGCGCTCCACCTGCGGATAGCTTGCCGCCATCATCACCAGCCGGGCATTGAGCGGCGACCATTTGCGGTCATCGACCGTCAGGAACTTGCTCTTGTCCAGCATGGAAACGAAAGGCACCGTTTCGCGCTGCTCCACGGTCAGCCGGGGGGTGGGCATGGGTCGCCACCACACATCGACATCGAGGCCGATCTGGTGCGACGCATGGCCTGTCAGCATCGGGCCGCCACGCGGCTGGGAAATATCGCCGAGCAGCAATCCCGGCCAGCCGATCTTCTGGGCGTCCTGCGAAAATTGCTCGAGAAAAGAAATAAGCTGCGGCTGGCCCCAGCGCCGGTTGCGGGAAAGGCGCATGGCCTGCCAGCCGGGACCATCAGTCGGCATGGCGATGGCGCCGGACTGGCAGCCCTTGGCATAGGAGCCGATCGGCTGCGAGCCCGTGGCGGACGGCAGCGCCATATGGCCGAACACTTCTTTCGCGGGCCTGTCCTCGGCCGATGCGGTTTCCATCTGCAACTGCAGTGCGGAGACGACCGAAATCGCCAGCATGGCCGTCTTGAAAACTCTCGATGATCCCGCCGTCATATAGTCGTGCCCGTTCGATCAGATGATTCTCTTCCCCTCAGGATAAACTGGAACGGGATTTTGTTGAAACCATGTTTCGGCCACTGTCGCCAAAGCATGAGGATAAAGACGCCGATAAAGAGCTTGTGAGGCGGTGCATCTGTTTTTTGCCAATCTTTGTTTTATGCTCTCTCCAACAAACACGAAAACAGGGACATTCCCCCAATGATATTGGCACCACTGAAAGCCCGCTTTCTCATCGCTCTTGCGGCATCCGCCCTGCTGATACCGGCGGCGGCCTCCGCACAATCGGCCGATGTATGGCGAAAGGGGATTTCGACGGTCGGGGAACTGAAACATCCAGATGGCTTCGATCATTTTGACTATGTGAACACCAAGGCACCAAAAGGCGGCACGCTTCGCCTGTCGACGACGGGCACCTTCGACACGCTCAATCCGCTGCTCGCCAAGGGCGAGGCGGCAACGGGCCTTTCGCTGGTTTTCGATACATTGATGAAGTCGACGGAAGAGGAGCTGTCTGCCTCCTACGGCTTGCTGGCCGAGGGGGTGAGCTATCCCGACGATATTTCGAAGGCCACCTTCCGGCTGCGCGCGGAGGCCAAATGGGCTGATGGCAAGCCGGTGACGCCAGAGGATGTCGTCTTCAGCTTCGAAAAAGCGAAGGACCTCAGCCCGCAGCTTGCGACCTATTACATCCATGTCACCAAGGCAGAGGTGAGCGGCGAAAGGGACATCACCTTCACTTTCGATGAAAAGAACAATCGCGAATTGCCGCAGATCGTCGGCCAATTGCTGATCGTTCCCAAGCACTGGTGGGAAGCCGCCGGCCCGGACGGCAAGCCGCGCGACATCTCGCGCGGCACGCTGGAGCCGGTCATGGGCTCGGGCCCCTACAAGATTGCGTCAGTCTCTCCCGGCTCCACAATCACCTATGAACGCCGCGACGACTACTGGGGCAAGGACGTCAATGTGAATGTGGGGATGAATAATTTCAAAACCATCGCCTACACCTTCTTTGCCGATCAGGATGTGGACTTTCAGGCCTTCAAGTCCGGCACCGTCGATTTCCGGCAGGAAGCCTCCTCCAGCCGCTGGGTCACCGGTTATGATTTTCCGGCCGTCAAGGAGGGCCGCGTCAAGAAGGAAGAGCTGCCGAACATCTATCGTTCCGTCGGCATCATGCAGGCCTTCGTGCCGAACATGCGCAGGGAGAAGTTCCAGAACCCGAAACTGCGCAAGGCGCTCAATTACGCCTTTGATTTCGAGGAGCTGAACCGGACTCTGGCCTATGGTCAATTCCAGCGCATCAACAGCTTCTTCATGGGCAGTGAACTGGCCTCTTCCGGACTGCCGACCGGTCGCGAGCTGGAAATTCTGCAGGAGCTGAAGGATCAGGTTCCGCCGGAAGTCTTCACGACAGAATATCGCAACCCGGTCGCCGGTGATCCGGCCAAGCAGCGCGACAATCTGCGCGAGGCGGTCAAGCTGATGAAGGAGGCCGGTTACGAACTGCGCGGCAACCGCATGGTCAATGCGGCGAGCGGACAGCCGCTTGATATGGAGTTTCTGATCGATTCCGCCGGCATGGAAAGAACCATCCTGCCCTATGTCCAGAACCTGAAGAAGATCGGCATCAACGCGACGATCCGCACGGTCGACGCCTCGCAATATACCAACCGCACCCGCAGTTTCGATTATGACGTGATCGTCAAGCTCTGGGCGACCTCGGCGAACCCGGGTAACGAACAGGCGGATTTCTGGGGCTCGGCCGCCGCCGATCGGCAGGGATCCAATAATATTGCCGGAATCAAGAACCCGGCCGTTGATGCGTTGGTCAGGAAGGTCATATTCGCGCCCAACCGGGATGAGCAGGTGGCTGCGGCACGGGCGCTCGACCGGGTGCTGCTGGCCAACAGCTACGTCATACCGCAATTTTACCGTGGCGAGATGTTCATCGCTTACTGGAACACGCTCATTCGCCCGGAAAACCTGCCCGAATATGGTGTCGGTTTTCCTGATGCATGGTGGTCCAGCCAGGCCGGAAACTGACGCCGGCCTTGCTTTCGCGGCAAAGGCTTGATTCACATAGGGCGAGACGAATCGCTTAAAGCGCGCAGGCAGCGCTTTCAGGAAAGGACCGGGTTTGACAGAAACGAAAACCGCTGACGTATCGGCCGGGAGCAAGGGCTGATGGGCGCCTATATCCTCAGACGTCTGGCGCTGATGATCCCGACCATTATCGGCATTATGGGCATTTCGTTTCTTGTCATCCAGTTCGCGCCCGGCGGGCCGGTGGAACAGGTCGTCGCGCAGCTGACGGGGCAGGGCGACAGTGCTTCCGACCGTCTCTCCGGCGGCGGCGATCTTCTCGGCCAGTCCGGCGGCTTCGATGAAAGCGGCTCGAAATATCGCGGCGCGCAGGGGCTCGATCCGGAGCTGATCGCCAAGCTTGAGAAACAGTTCGGTTTCGACAAGCCGCCGCTCACCCGCTTTCTTGAGATGATGTGGAATTACATCCGCTTCGATTTCGGCGACAGCTTCTTCCGAAATTCCTCTGTCATCGATCTCATCATCGACAAGCTGCCGGTGTCGATGTCGCTCGGTTTCTGGATCCTGATCATTTCCTACATCATCTCCATTCCGCTCGGCATCAAGAAGGCCGTTTCCGATGGCTCGACTTTCGATGTCTGGACATCAGGCATCATCATCATCGGTTATGCGGTGCCGAGCTTCCTGTTCGGCATTCTTCTCATCGTTCTCTTCGCCGGCGGCTCGTTCTTCGACTGGTTCCCGCTGCGTGGTCTGGTGTCGGATAATTTCGCGCAGCTGAACTGGTGGCAGAAGATCATAGACTATTTCTGGCACCTGACCCTGCCGCTGATCGCGCTGTCGCTCTCGGCTTTTGCGACGACGACGCTTCTGACGAAGAATTCCTTCATTGACGAGATCAAGAAGCAATATGTCGTCACCGCCCGCGCCAAGGGTCTCACCGAACGCAGGGTTCTTTATGGCCATGTCTTCCGCAACGCGATGCTGATCGTGATCGCCGGTTTTCCGGGTGCCTTCATCTCGGCCTTCTTCACCGGTTCGCTGCTGATCGAGAATATCTTCTCGCTGGATGGCCTTGGCCGCCTTGGTTATCTGTCGGTCGTCAACCGTGACTATCCGATCGTGTTCGGCACACTCTTCATCTTCTCGCTGATGGGCCTCGTGGTCGGCCTGATTTCCGACCTGATCTATACATGGATCGATCCACGTATCGACTTCGAGCGGAGGGACGTGTGATGACACTTGCCCATACCGCAGAAACGGAAACGCTGGTGAAACCGAAGCGCCCGTGGTTTTCGCCAACCACCAAGCGCCGTTGGCAGAATTTCAAGGCAAACCGGCGCGGTTACTGGTCCTTCTGGCTGTTCCTGATCCTGTTTTTCCTGAGCCTGATCGCGGAATTCATCGCCAATGACAAACCCGTCCTCGCCTCCTACAAGGGTGAGATTCTGGTGCCGGTCATGGTCGATTATCCGGAGGAAAAATTCGGTGGGTTCCTGGCCCAGACCGACTACAAATCCTCCTTCATTCAGGATGAGATCAACGCCAATGGCTGGATGATCTGGCCGCCGATCCGTTATTCCTATCAGACGGTCAATTCCAATATTCCGCATTCCGCTCCCACCGCGCCCTTCTGGCTGATGGATGAAAAGGAACGGTGCTCGGCCTATCCGCAGGGCAATGCCGATCCCGGCTGCACGCTCGGCAATCTCAACTGGCTTGGAACGGACAATCAGGCGCGCGACGTCACGGCGCGGATGATCTACGGCTTCCGTATTTCCGTTCTTTTCGGCCTGACGCTCACCATCGCGTCCGCCCTCGTGGGGGTCACGGCCGGCGCCATTCAGGGTTACTTCGGCGGCTGGACGGATCTGCTTCTGCAGCGTTTCATCGAAATCTGGTCGTCAATGCCGGTGCTTTACATCCTGCTCATCATCGCGGCCATCCTGCCGCCGGGCTTCTTCGTGCTGCTCGGCATCATGCTGCTCTTTTCATGGGTTGGCTTCGTCGGCATCGTCCGGGCCGAATTCCTGCGTGCCAGAAACTTCGAATATGTCCGCGCCGCCCGCGCCCTTGGCGTCGGCAACTGGACGATCATGTTCCGGCATCTTCTGCCCAACGCCATGGTGGCAACGCTGACCTTCCTGCCCTTCATCCTGTCCGGTTCGATCACCACATTGACCTCACTCGATTTCCTCGGCTTCGGCATGCCGCCGGGATCGCCGTCGCTGGGCGAGATGATCGCGCAGGGCAAGAACAATCTTCAGGCGCCCTGGCTTGGTCTCACCGCCTTCTTCACCATGTCCATCATGCTCTCCCTCCTTATCTTCGTCGGCGAGGCGGTTAGAGACGCCTTCGACCCACGCAAGACGTTCCGGTGATCGCCATGACGGAAACAAATATTCAGCCGCTTCTCTCTGTCCGTGATCTCTCCGTCGCCTTCCATCAGGGCGGCGCGACCAGCATCGCCGTCGATCAGGTCTCCTTCGACCTGATGCCGGGCGAAGTCGTCGCCCTCGTTGGCGAATCCGGTTCCGGTAAGTCGGTCACGGCGAATTCCATCCTCAAATTGCTGCCCTATCCGGCAGCGAGCCATCCTTCGGGGAAAATCCTGTTCGACGGCAAGGATATGCTGACCCTGCCGGAACGTGCGCTTCGCGCCGTGCGCGGCAACGACATCACCATGATCTTTCAGGAACCGATGACCTCGCTCAACCCGCTCCACACCATCGAGCGGCAGATCGGTGAGATTCTGGAGCTGCATCAGGCGATTACGGGCGCGGAGGCGCGGGCGCGTACGCTGGAACTGTTGCTTCAAGTGGGCATTCGCGAACCGGAAAAGCGCCTGAAGGCCTATCCGCATGAATTGTCCGGCGGCCAGCGGCAGCGTGTGATGATCGCCATGGCGCTTGCCAACCGGCCGAAACTGCTCATCGCCGATGAACCCACGACGGCGCTTGACGTGACGGTTCAGGCCCAGATTCTCGAGCTGCTCGGTGATCTGAAAACGCAGCACGGCATGTCCATGCTGTTCATCACCCATGACCTCGGTATCGTCCGCAAATTTGCCGACCGCGTCTGCGTCATGACCAAGGGAAAGATCGTCGAGACCGGCACGGTGGAGCAGGTGTTTACCGATCCGCAACACGCCTATACCCGCCATCTTCTGGCTGCCGAACCGAAGGGTGAGCCGCCGCTTTCCGACGCCAGCAAACCCGTGGTCATGCAGGGCGACGATATCAAGGTCTGGTTCCCGATCAAGGCGGGGCTGATGCGTCGGGTGGTCGACCATGTGAAAGCGGTCGACGGTATCGATATCACCCTGCGTGCAGGCCAGACGGTGGGCGTGGTGGGCGAATCCGGCTCGGGCAAGACGACGCTCGGTTTGGCTCTCTCGCGGCTGATCGCGTCTGAGGGACGTATCAGCTTCATCGGCCAGTCGATCGACCACTATTCCTATGAAATGATGAAGCCGCTCAGAAACCGGCTGCAGGTGGTGTTTCAGGACCCTTACGGTTCGCTCAGCCCGCGCATGTCCGTAGGCGAGATCGTCGCCGAGGGCCTGAAAGTGCATGAGCGATCTCTTTCGGCCGACGAGCGCGATACCCGTGTGGCCACTGCGCTGGAAGAGGTCGGCCTCGATCCGGCCACCCGCTGGCGGTATCCGCATGAGTTTTCCGGAGGCCAGCGCCAGCGCATCGCCATTGCCCGCGCCATGGTGCTTAAACCCCGTTTCGTCATGCTGGATGAGCCGACATCCGCGCTCGACATGAGTGTGCAGGCGCAGGTGGTCGATCTCTTGCGCGATCTCCAGGCAAAGCACGAGCTGGCTTATCTCTTCATCAGCCACGATCTGAAGGTGGTGAAGGCGCTTGCCAACGACCTGATTGTCATGCGCCACGGCAAGGTGGTGGAGAGCGGTCCGGCGGCGGATATTTTCGCCAACCCGCAGCAGGACTATACCAAGGCGCTGCTGGCGGCGGCCTTCAATATCGAGGCGGTGAAAACGAAAGCGGTCAGCCAGTAGGGCGCGTCGAATTTTCCATTAAGGCAATGATTTTTCTGTTGCTTCGCGGAAAATGCCGACCCATGTTGCGATGGACGTGACATGGAAACGGATTGATTGCGATGGCAGCGGATGTGGTCGTTTTGGGAGCGGGGATCATCGGGGTCTCTGTCGCTTTGCAACTGGCCCGGAGGGGCAAATCGGTAGTGCTGGTGGACCTGCGCGGACCGGGCGAAGAGACCTCTTTCGGTAATGCGGGGCTGATCCAGAGAGAGGGCGTGGTACCTTATGGCTTCACGCACGACCTTGCGCTGCTGCTGCGCTATTCGCTGAACAACAGGATCGATGTCCGTTATAGGCCCTCTGCCCTGCCGAGAATGGCGCCTTTCCTCGGCCGTTACTGGTATAATTCCGCAGCCATGCGGCATGCCACGATCGCTCGCGCCTATACGCCGCTGATCGAACATTCAGTTTCCGAGCACAGCATCCTGATCGACGAGGCTAAGGCCGGCGATCTGATCGTGAAAAATGGCTGGATGCAGGCCTATAGGACCGCCGCAAGGCGGGACGCTGATTATGCCTTTGCCGAGCGTCTTTCGCGCGAGCACGGCATATCCCACACCAAACTCGATGCCGAAAAGCTGGCCGCGGCCGAACCGCATCTCAGCCGGGATTTCGTCGGCGGGCTGAAATGGGATGACCCGTGGTCGGTGCTTGATCCGCACGCGCTGACGCTTGCCTATGTCAAACTGTTTGAAAGCCTCGGCGGAACTTTTGTCCGGGGCGATGCCTTCACCCTCAGCCAAACGACAAGCGGCTGGACGGTGCGCACCGAGACCGGCGCAATCGAGGCCGAACATGCCGTCGTGGCGCTCGGTCCCTGGGCGGATACCGTCACGGAACGGCTGGGTTACCGTTTCCCGCTTGGCGTGAAGCGCGGCTATCACATGCATTATGCGCCCCAGGAGGGCACGAAGCTCAATAACTGGCTGATCGATGCCGAGCGTGGGTATTTCCTTGCGCCGATGCGCAAGGGTATCCGCCTGACGACGGGTGCGGAATTTGCCGAGCGCGATGCACCGAAATCTCCCGTGCAGATCGAGCGGGCGGAACGGGTGGCGCGCACCGTCTTTCCTCTTGGCGGCAGGCTGGATGCGGAACCGTGGATGGGCGCGCGGCCCTGCACGCCGGATATGATGCCGATCATCGGCAAGGCACCGCGTCATAAAACATTGTGGTTTGCTTTCGGACATGCCCATCACGGCCTCACGCTTGGGCCGATCACCGGCCGTGTGCTGGCGGAAACCATGCTGGGCGAAACGCCTGTTATCGCCATCGACGCCTATCGCCCGGAAAGGTTCAATCCCTGATAGCTAAATCCGCTGGCCTTCCGGGGACAGGCCACGTAACATGGTCAAGTGCAAAGGGGAAAAGGGGCAAACGTCATCATGGTGGCGAGGTTTCTCATCTATCAGCAGCAGGACGATTTTCGTTAGCGACCTTCGCTGCGCATGAAACGAGATGGAAACGGCTTGCTGGTGCATGATGGATGATATTGAAAACGCAAAGAAATTTTTCGCCGATAACCCCGATATCGAAATACTTGAAGCTTTCGTCATAGACGCGAATGGTGTGCCGCGCGGCAAGTGGATTCCGCGCGAACGGGCAATCGACGTTCTTGAAAAGGGAATGGCTATCCCCCGTTCCGTTTATGCGTTGGATATATGGGGGCGGGATGTGCATGCCGCAGGTCTTGCGGAGGGCACGGGCGATCCCGATGGTTTTTGCTTTCCCGTTCCCGGCACGCTGTCGCGGGTCACATGGCTTGGCAGGCCGACAGCACAGGTTCTGCTGGCGATGAAAAATCCGGATGGAACCGGTTTTTATGGCGATCCCCGGCACGTTCTGGCGCAGGTTCTGAGCGCTTATAAAAAGGCCGGCCTCACGCCGGTCGTGGCGACCGAACTCGAATTTTACCTGATCGATCCCGTCCGCTCTGCACTTGACCCGGTCCGTCCGCCGCATAGCCGCGAGGGCCGGTGGCATACGGGCCAGACACAGGTTCTGTCGATTTCCGAATTGCAGGATTTCGAGGATGTCTTCCATGACATTGCCACAGCCTGCCGGGCGCAGGGCGTTCTTGCCGATACGACGCTGCGCGAAAACGGCCCCGGACAATATGAAATCAATCTCAACCATGTGCCGGATGCCTTGCAGGCCGCCGATTTTGCCGTTTTCCTGAAGCGCATCGTCAAGGGCGTGGCGCGCCGGCACGATCTCGACGCGACCTTCATGGCCAAGCCTTACGGTTTGCAGGCCGGCAACGGCATGCATGTGCATTTTTCCGTTCTCGATAGGGACGGCAGGAACATCTACGCCGGGGAAAATGGCCCGTCGGATGCGCTGATGCATTCGGTTGGCGGCCTCTTGGAAAACATGGGGGAAAGCATGGCGATCTTCGCGCCCCATGCCAATTCCTATCGCCGGCTGACCCCCAGCGAACATGCGCCAACCTATGCCTCCTGGGGCATCGACAACCGCTCGGCGGCGGTGCGTGTCATCGTTGCCAGCAAGGCGGCGACGCGTATCGAACATCGCGTCGCCGGTGCCGATACCAATCCCTATCTCGTTGTCGCGATGATCCTGAGCGCCGCGCTTGCCGGCATGAAGGAGAAACGCCAACCCGGCGGCGCGATTGCCGGCGACAGCCACGCGATCAACCACGAGCCGCTGCCCACCAACTGGGACTATGCATTGCAGCGCTTCACGCGATCGAGCTTTGCCTATGCGACGCTCGGCCAGAAGTACCGGACGCTATTTTCCGCCTGCAAACAGCAGGAGCTTTCCGAATTTTCCCTGCGTGTAACCGACGTCGAATATGACGCCTATATCAGGACGGTGTGAGATGGCTGAGGTAACGAACATTCCCAATCCCGGCCACACATCCTCCTGGTACGCGGCCTCCGCCAATGTCAAATCCGTGCGGCCGACACTTGAAGGCGCGCTGGAAGCGGATGTCTGCGTCATCGGCGGCGGTTTCACCGGCATTTCCGCAGCGCTTGAACTCAGTGAGCGCGGCTATTCCGTCATCGTTCTTGAAGGTGTGCGGGTCGGCTTCGGCGCTTCGGGTCGCAATGGCGGCCAGATCGTCAACGGCTATAGCCGTGATCTCGAGACCATCGCCGGCCGTTACGGGCACGAAAAGGCGGTGAAGCTCGGAGAAATGTCGCTTGAAGGCGGCGCGATCATCCGCAGCCGCATCGCGAAATACGCCATCGACTGCGATCTTGTCGATGGCGGTTTCTTTGCCGCCTTTACGCCGAAACAGATCCGCGAAATGGAAGCTCACAAGGCCCATTGGGAAAAACACGGCCATGGCGGGCTCGAAATGGTCTCCAAGGCGGATGTCGGCCAGTATGTGAAGACGGACCGTTATGCCGGCGGTATGATCGACCGCCTCGGTGGCCACATCCACCCGCTCAATCTGGTGCAGGGGGAAGCGGCGGCGGCTGAAAGCCTCGGTGCTCGGATATTCGAAAATTCGCGGGTCATTGCGGTAGAGCAGGGGGAGAACCCCGTCGTGCGGACCGCGACGGGCAGTGTGAGGACGAAATATGTTCTCGTCTGCGGCAATGCCTATCTCGGCACATTGCTACCGGAAATCGGCGAGCGGATGATGCCCGTCTCAAGCCAGGTCATGGCGACGGAGCCGCTCGATGCCGACCTGATTGAGGAGCTTCTGCCCGCCGATTATTGCGTCGAGGATGCCAATTACATTCTCGATTATTACCGCCGCACCTCGGATAATCGCCTGCTCTATGGCGGCGGCATCGGTTATGGCGGCAGCGACCCTGCCGATCTGACGGGCGTGATCCGGCCGAACATGCTGAAGACCTTCCCGCAACTGGAAAAGACGAAGATCGACTTCGCCTGGAGCGGCAATTTCGCGCTGACCCTGACGCGCATCCCGCATATGGGCAGGCTCTCGGACAATATCTATTTTTCGCATGGCGACAGCGGCCATGGCGTCACGACCACGCATCTGCTTGGCAAGATATTGGGCGAGGCCGTTGCCGGTCACGCTGAACGTTTCGATATCTGGAGTTCGCTGCCGAACTATCCGTTCCCGGGCGGCAAGACGTTCCGCGTGCCGCTGACCGTGCTTGGTGCATGGTGGTACGGCATGCGCGACAGGCTCGGATTTTAGAACGTTACCGCCTTCAAACCGGAAAGTGCGTTCTTCGCAATATCCTCGGGTGTGGTGTCGATGCTGACGGTTACGACGCCCGGTTCGCCAGTCGGCACTTCCAGCGTGGCAAGCTGGGTCTGCAGCAGCGAAAGCGGCATGAAATGGCCCTTGCGTTCACCCATGCGCCGGCTGAGAAGTTCCAGGCTGCCATCCAGATAAACGAAGGCAAGCGGGCCGCCGGTAGCCTTGCGAAGCCGGTCGCGATAGATTTTCTTGAGCGCCGAGCAGGAAACGACGACACCGTTATTTTCGCTGCCCTTGCGCAGTTCCGCGCCGATCAGATCGAGCCAGGGCCAGCGATCTTCGTCAGTCAGGGGAATACCCTCGGACATTTTATCGACATTGGATTTAGGGTGAAGCTTGTCGCCCTCGATGAAGGCAATACCCAGTTTTTCCGCCAGTTCCTCTGCGACCGTGGACTTGCCAGAGCCGCTCACTCCCATCACGACAATTGCCTGTGTCACCCGAACCTCTGATATTTCTGTTTCGACGGTCAGCCCCTAACATGTGCGGCAGATATCGGGAATATAAAAATGCGGGGCTTGCCCATGTCAGTGCCCGGTTTTGCGGGCCGCGGCTTTTTCCAGCGCGGAAAAGCCGGTGTGAATCAGGATCGCCAGCGCCGCAACGATAAGCCCGCCCTGCAGAATGAAGGCGAGGTTGTTGGATTGCAGACCGGCAATGATCACTTCACCGAGCGTATGCGCCGCGACTGTCGAGCCGATGGTAGCGGTGGAAAGGCTGATGACCGCCGAAAGCCTGATGCCCGCCAGAATGGCCGGAAGGGCGAGCGGCAATTCCACTTTGAGAAGCCGTTGCCAGCCGGTCATGCCGCTGCCTCTCGCGGCATCCATCACGGTGGCGGGCAGGGTGGTCAGCCCTGTCAGCGTATTTTCGAAAACCGGCAGCAGCGCGTAGAGAAACAGCGCTATAAGCGTTGGTTTTTCGCCAAAACCGATTATCGGTACGGCAAGCGCCAGCACTGCCACGGGCGGAAAAGTCTGGCCGATATTGACGATGCTGCGCGAGAGCGGCAGGAAATCCGTCCCGAATGGCCGGGTGACGAGAACCGCAAGCGCGCCCGCCGTGAGTGTGGCGAGCCCGGTCGCAATTGCGACTGTGGTGAGATGCGACAGCGTCAGGGAAAAGAGATTTGCCTGCGTGTAGATTACCGGCGCATTGGCCTGCACGAGAGGGCGGAACAGGGGTGCGAAGATCTGCGGCACGGCAAGGAAGATGATCAGCGCCAGCGTCAGAAAACCGAGAGCAAGGAAGGATAATGCGTTTTTCATGGAATTCCGGCGGCACGCTGGAGGAGAACGTCACGCCGTACCCGGCCGGCGGGTTGCCCATTGTCTTTGACTATCGGCAAGGCGTCGCAGCCCGCCCATAACATTGCTGATAGGGCGTCGCGCTGGCTTGTATGTTCGTTGAGCGGTTCGCCCTCTGCGTTTCCCGGCTCCACGACATCGGCAACGGAGAGAACAGAAAGCAGTTTCAGGGCCCGTTCGTTTTCGCCGATCATGGTGGCGACGAAATCCGTCGCCGGTTTCAGCACGAGCTCAGCTGGTGGGCAGTCCTGCACGATCCGGCCCTTGTCCATCACGGCGATACGATCCGCCAGATGAAAAGCCTCGTCCATATCATGGGTGACAAGAACGACTGTGACGCCGAGCTTCTTCTGGATATCGAGAAGATCGTTCTGGGCCTTGGCGCGGATCACCGGGTCCAAGGCGCCGAAGGGCTCGTCCATCAGAAGAATGTTGGGTTCTGCGGCCAGCGCACGCGCCACGCCGACACGCTGCTGCTGACCGCCTGAGAGTTCATGTGGGAAACGGTCGGCATAGAGCGCGGGGTCAAGCTGGAAGAGGTGCATCAGCGCATCGATCTTGGCCGCGATGCGCTTGCGGTCCCAGCCGATCAGCTGCGGCACGGTCGCGATATTTTCGGCGACCGTCCGGTGCGGAAACAGGCCGTGGCCCTGAATGGCATAGCCTATCTGGCGGCGCAGTTTGAAGCCAGGTATCGTACTGACATCCTCTCCGTCGATCCGGATCATGCCGGAGGTTGGCTCCACCAGCCGGTTTATCATGCGCAGCAGGGTGGTTTTTCCCGACCCCGAGGTGCCGACGATGACGGTGACGGTGCGCGGCGCTACCGTTAGCGATACCTGATCCACGACGGTCGTATCGCCATATCGTTTCGTGATGGTGTCGATCTCGATCATGCCTTTTGCCTTCCGCCTGCGCTGAAGAGATTGCTGTCGATGAGGGCATCGAGGGTGATCGCGGCGGCAAAGCCGAGAAGAACGGTGGGCACGGTGCCAAGCAGCACGAGATCCATGGCCGTCTGCCCGATGCCCTGAAACACGAAAACGCCAAAACCGCCGCCGCCGATCAGGGCCGCGATCGTCGCCAGCCCGATATTCTGCACCAGCACGATGCGAATACCGGTGAGGATGACCGGCATGGCCAGCGGAAATTCCACCCGCAGCAGCCGTTGCACCGGTGTCATGCCAAGGCCGCGCGCCGCTTCCCGCACCGCCTGCGAAACCCCGGCAAGGCCGACCACCGTGTTGGAAACCACCGGCAGCAGCGAATAGAGAAACAGCGCCACGAAGGCGGGCGCCATGCCGATGCCGACAATGCCGATCTTCGCTGCACCCGGGACCGTGGCCGCGATCCATCCGAGCGGCGCGATCAGCAAACCGAAAAGGGCGATGGAGGGGATGGTCTGGACGATATTGAGGGTGTTCAGCACCCCCGCCCGCAGCCGTTCGACCTTGTAACAGAGGATGCCGAGCGGAATACCCGCGATGGTCGCCGCGATCAGCGAGCCGATGGCAAGCTCCACGTGCCGCAGGGCCTCGGTCCAGAATATATCGGCCCGGCCGGTATATTCCTTGATGATGGAGAGATCGTTCCAGAGGCCGCTTGCCAGCACCGCCGCAAGCGCGGCCATGGCCACCAGCAACAGTAAAATCCGAACGGCGGGCTTCGGCTGGAGACGCGCAATACAATCCGTGGTGAGCAGAGCCAATCCGGCAAATATCAGCCAGAAACCGCTGGCGGGCGAAACGCGGGCAAAGCCATTACCCTGCGGCGTGAGGAAAGACGCCGCCTGGCCGACAAAAACCGCCAGTGCAGCAAGGCCGGCCAGCGCGACTGTGAGCTTCAGTCGCGCGGGAAAGCGGAAAAATGCGATGAAAGCCGCAAGGAGAATGATGGTGGTGAGAACGGCGGCAGCCGCAGCCGGAAGGGCTTCGAAGACCGTTCTTGTTTCGCCCTGAACGATCCGGTTTGCGCGGAATGTCATGAAGGGCGATATAAAAAGCGCATAAAGAAGCAGGCACGAAATCAGTACGCCCACCTTGTCAGGCCATTTCGTCAAATCCAGCTTCCCTCCCCTGGGTTAGGGCGGGACCAGGAGAACGCTTCCGTTCCCGCAGCCCGCTGCAGCGCTGCGAGTGTTACTTGACGAAACCGTTCTTGGTCAGAAAGTCGAGCGCCACGGTCTTGGCCTGTTCGCCGCTCACCTGCACGCGGGCGTTCAAATCCTGCAGCGTTGCCAGATCGAGCTTTTCGAACACCGGTTTCAGCAGTTCCTCAATATTCGGGTGCTTTTTGAGAACCTCTTCGCGAATGATCGGTGCAGGCTGATAGACCGGCTGCACATGCTTGTCGTCCTCCAGCACCACAAGCCCGGAGGGGGCGATGCCGCCATCCGTGCCATAGACCATGGCTGCATTGGCGTTGTTCGTCTGGTTGGCGGCGGCGGCGATCGTGGCCGCGGTGTCGCCGCCGGAAAGCGTGATCAGCTGGTCAGGCTTCATGGTGAAGCCATAGGTGGTCTGAAATGCAGGCAGCGCAGCGGCGGAATTGACGAATTCGGAAGAAGCGGCAAGGACCACCTCGCCGCCGCCGGCAACATATTTGCCGAAGTCGGAAAGCGTCTTCAGATTGTTTTTGTCGGCGACATCCTTGCGCAGCGCAATTGCCCAGGTGTTGTTGGCCGGAGATGGTGTCAACCAGACGATCTTGTTGGCATCGTAATCGAGCGTTTTGGCCTCTTCATAACCCTTGGCGGCATCTTTCCAGAGTGGATCGTCCGCCTTGGAGAAAAAGAAGGCGGCGTTGCCGGTATATTCAGGATAAATGTCGATTTCGCCCGCGGTGATCGCTTTTCGCACAACCGGTGTGGCGCCAAGCTGGATGCGATCTGTCGTTTCGATCTTGTTCTGGTTCAGGATAGCGAGAATGATGTTGCCAAGAACGCCGCCCTCCGTGTCGATCTTCGACGACACCACCACCTGCGCCTGAGCGATGGAAACAGAAAAGGCAAGCGCAAGTCCGGCGCCCGTCAACGTCATCAAGCGGTTCATGAATGTTCCTCCGGTGGGTCAGCCTGCCGAACAGGCGAAAGATCGCCGCCGCAATTGCGGCGAAGTATCAACGACCGGAAAGAAAAAAGGTTGCACGCCATCCGCATTTTCGCGTCGATGGCTCCCGTCGGTGCCGATGGCCGCTTTCGTCAGGCTTCGTCGTCCCGCTTGCGCGCATCCTTGCCCATGACGAGCGGCATGAGAACGGAGAGGAAGAGAAGCCTGATGACGTGGTGGGAGCCGACATAGGCGGTATCGGCATGCATCATCACTGCCATCGCCGCCATGGTTTCCAGGCCACCCGGTGAATAGGCGATCATGACGGCATTGAGCGGGACGCCGGTCACACCGGAAATCATCCAGGCAATGCTGCCGGCAATCAGCATCACGGCGATTGTGACGACGAAACCCGCCAGAAAGCCTTTCCGCACGTCCATCAGCGAGACATTCGAAAAGCGTGTGCCGATAAGGCAACCGATCAGCACGTAAACCGGCAGGCTGAGCCAGGTGGGAACACCACCCTCGGTAAGGCCGGTAATGTGGGTGCTGATGGAAATGGCGACGCCGCCCAGCAGCAGTGCGGCCGGAAACTTCCAGCGCAGGAAAAGCCAGCCGGTCAGAAGCGAGGCGCCGGTGGTCAGCGCCAGCGTGAACAGGCCCATTGGCGGGTTGGTGACAAGCGGTTCCGTGCTGACGAGATCGAAATATTCCACGATCAGCGGCACGGAAAGTGTTAGCGCCAGCACCCGCACACTTTGCACGATGCTGACGGTTGCAAGGTCGCTTTTCGTCTCGGCACCAAGGCTGATGATATAGCTGAGATGACCGGGAGAGGCGCCCAGCATCGCCGTTGTCCGGTCGTAACCGAAGCCGTAATGCAGGATCCAGTAAGCGACATAGAGCATGATGACGACAGCGACGAGCACGACGACGAAGCTCACGGGCCAGGTCTTGGCGGCGTCTATCACGGAGGGCGTCACGCTCGTTCCCATCGAAATGCCGACGACGACGAAACAGGCATTGCGGATGAAAGCGGGAACGCCAAGCCTTATGCCGGCGAGCCCCGTGATCGTCACCGCAAGCGCCGGGCCGGACAGAAAGGGTGCCGGGATATCGATGAGGCTGGCGAGCAGCGCACCTATGCTGCCGATGAGCGCAGTAAGCGCAAATGTATGGAATTCAGGCTTGATGATCATTGCGACGCTGATTGGTTGCTTGAAAAAGCTCGTGACCAAATGCGCCGCTTCCGTTCGCGACGTCAACACGCGGGATCAAAAATATTATATTTCGCGCGTCTTCCATAAAAGAAAAGCCCGTGACCTCAAGGACACGGGCTATGACAATTGCCGAGGAGGAAATGGGATGATCAGGCAGCCGGAAGGGCAGCGACCTTCGGCATTTCCGTGTCCAGGCCAAGCAGGAAGTTGATCTGCGGCCGAGCCTTGACGAGATCATCGATCGAGTATTCCGCCAGAACGTCAAAAAACGCATTGAGCGCCTTGCGAAGCGCCGAGTTGAGGCCGCAGCTGTCCACAAGCGGACATTCCACAGCGCCATCTTCGAAGCATTCGGCCATGGCGAAGCTGTCTTCAGTCACTCTCACCACGTCGAACAGACTGATTTTTTCAGCGGGTTTGCCAAGGCGCACGCCGCCGTTACGGCCGCGCACGGTTTCCACCAGGCCCGCCTTGTTGAGCGGCTGCAGGATTTTGAACAGGAACAGCTCCGAAACGCCATAGGCTCTGGCGATCTCAGGAATGCGGCTCAGATGGCCTTCATTGGCGGCGCAATACATCAACATGCGAACGGCATAGTTGGTCTGTTTGGTCAAGCGCATGCTGGTCTCCTAACTCTCAATGTGGAGTTATATAGTCTCTTTTTCAGTTTAGAACAATTCCAGAAACTGAAAAAACTGGCACCCATCAGATATTTCTTAAACAGCCTTGTTGACCGTCCTGATGATTCATGAACAAACAAGTCAAGAATCGGAATGTAATGGAGGCATTCATAATGGCAAGCTTGAAATCATACTTTTCCGCTGCCGTTTTTTCAGGGCTGACGATCCTTTCCTTCGCGCCCGCCGCTCTGGCAGAGGGGGAGGTTAACGTCTATTCCTATCGCCAGCCTGAATTGATCCAGCCGCTGCTCGATGCCTTCACCAAAGAAACCGGCATAGAGGCGAATGTACTTTTCCTCGACAAGGGGCTGGTCGAACGCATCCAGGCCGAGGGTGTCAATTCACCCGCAGATGTGCTGCTGACGGTTGATATCGCCCGCCTCGTCGAGGCGAAGGAAGGCAAGGTTACCCAGCCGGTTCTGGGCGATCCCGTCATCGAAAAGGATATCCCCGCCAACCTGCGTGATCCCGAGGGCGAATGGTTTGGTCTCACGACGCGCGGTAGGGTTGTCTACGCTTCGAAGGAGCGGGTGTTCCAGAAGGACATCACCTATGAGGAACTTGCCGATCCCAAGTGGAAGGGCAAGATCTGCATTCGCGATGGCCAGCATTCTTATAATATCGCGCTGATCGCCTCGATGATCGCCCATCACGGCGTCGATTATACCCGCACGTGGCTGACGGGTCTGAAGAACAATCTCGCCCGCAAGCCTGATGGAACAGACCGCAGCCAGGCGAAATCGATCTTTTCCGGCGAGTGCGATATCGCGCTTGGCAATACCTATTATGTCGGCCTGATGTTGACCAATGATCGCGAGCCGGAAGAAAAGGAATGGGCGGGATCGGTGCGGGTGATCTTCCCCAATGCGGGTGATCGCGGCACACATGTGAATATTTCCGGCATGGCGCTGACGAAATACGCACCCAACAAGGACAACGCGCTGAAGCTCATGGAATTCCTGGCCTCTCGCGAGGCGCAGGAAATCTATGCCAAGCAGGTCTTCGAATATCCGGTGCTGCCCGGTGCCGAGCCTTCCGACGTGGTGAAGGGCTTCGGTCCCATCCATCCCGACAAGCTGCCGCTGACGGATATTGCCGCCCATCGCAAACAGGCGTCGGAGCTGGTGGATGAGGTGGGTTTCAACGACGGCCCGACCAACTGACGTCGTTTTCGCAATACCGGCGGGTCAGTTACCCGCCGGCTTGTTGTCCAGTGAAGCGTTGTAGTCGAGGATAGCCTTGCGCCTTTCCGGCGTTCCGGGATGGGTGGAGACAATGCTGGTGCCGCCCTTGTCGCCCAGTTTTTCTTCCAGCAGCGCGAAGAAGCGTTCGATGGCAGTGGGGTCAAGCCCGGCCTTGCGCATCAGTTCCACGGAGCGCTGATCCGCCTGCCGCTCGGCATCGCGCGAGTGCGATAGCGCCAGAAGGCCGCCGCCCTGGGTAAGAATGTCCTCCATGGCCGAACCGACATCGCCGGCAATCAGCATGACAAGACCGGCAACCCCGGCGGCGCGGTATAGCTGCCGCAGGCTGTGCTCATATTCGACATGGCCGATTTCATGGGCGAGAACCCCGGTGATCATCTGCCTGTCGTTGCCGGCCAGCTCCACCAGCTCGTCCGTCAATACCAGCGTGCCATCCGGCAGTGCAAAGGCATTGGGGCCGATGTAACCGCCCTTGCGGAAATTCAGCTTGTAGTCGTCAGGCGAACCTTCCGCATGGGCGGCGATCCGGGCAAATTCAGAGCGGATGGCGTCCTGCTCTTCCTGCGGAAGTTCGCTTGGAGAGAAGACTGCCTGGTCGAGGGCCTGCATGGTACTGGCAGACATGACCTGCGGAACGATCGGCGGGGTTACCGCGACCGCCAGTTCCACGAGTGCCGGAAGCGCCAGCTTGTAGGTGCCGTAAGCCAGAAGAACGGCTGCGGCGGTGATGCCGATCAGCCGCGGGCGAAACTGTTCCAGCCAGTGCACGAAACCGGATCGCTTGGTAATGTGCTGGCCAAGCAGCCGGTCCACGCCGTCATTGTCGCGGGTTTCGAACAGCGACCCGTCGGGAAAATGCAACTCCCGGGGGATGGTGCCGACCCGGTGGCTGATCTCGACCGTTTTTATCTCGGCCTGGGTTCTGACGTGGTTGTCCTTCGCATCGAGCACGAGAAGGACCGTGCCGCCAAGCTTCAGCCTGGCGGCACTGGAAAGGTTGGAGCGAGCGGCATGCCACTCGCCCGAAACGGTTTCTCCGGTGTCAGAAACCAAATTCGAAACCTTCCATATCCATATATTCGGCACTGACGGCGGCACCCGTTGCTTCCATCGAGGAGAGGACCTCGCCCACATCGCCGTTGAAACGGATTGCCGTGCGCTCCACGGTATAACGCGCTTCGCGCACCGCCGCCCACGGCCGCATCAGACCAAGGGTGAAAACGGTGACGATCAGGTTGGAGATGACGATCCAGAGATAGCGGCCGCGATGCAGGTCGCTGTGCAGGTCATGCTTTCCATCCAGCAGCATGGAGGAAATGACGACATTGCGAACGCCGGTGCGATAAACCACGCCGGCCAGGCCATAGACCAGAAATGCGCCGAAAACGCCCACATAGAGCGATGCGAGCGCCGTGGCCATGGCGGTAGTCTCGTCCTCGAGCATCGCACTGTTCGCCGCAAAGGCTGCAAGGCCGAAGAAGCCGACCACGATGCCGCCGATCACCACCATGATCGCGGGAATGATCCAGGCGCGATAGAGCTTGCCAATCTTGGGGTCGGCGCTGAAGGGGCGGTCGCCATAACGCAGGTTGCCGAAAATATAGCGGTTTGCCCAGCGGCTGGACAGCGGCGCCAGAATGCCGAAGGAGAAGAACGCAACGAGGCTGCCAAGCAGGATGGAGACAAAAGCGCCCCACGCCGTGCCGACAAAATCAAAACGCACATTGCGATAGCTCGTCACCCGCGCATTGAAACGAATGCTGCGCGTGATCAGCCATGGAAAGAAGATCATCAGCAGGATTGCCGGCACGAAGACCAGGAACGGATGGATAAGACCGATGAGCTGCGAGATGACGATGAAGGCAAAGGCGATCAGGCGGCCCTTGAAGATTTGCCCGCCGGTGGCGTGGTAGCCGAAAGCGCGGCCGGCCAGCACGGTGTTGCCGTTGAAATAACGCTTGCGGCGCACCTTCGCCCAAGCGGAATAAATGCCGATGGTGACGATCGTCAGGAGAATATTGACGATCCAGATTCCAAAATATTCCTTGGCATTTCCGCTGAACGAGCCGCGTTCGATTGCGCGCTGATCCACGCTGACAGAGATGTCACTCATAATGGTCCCTCATGGCATGCCCCTCTCCGGGCAGATTGAGTTGCAGGCTTCCCCGCTATCGTCGGTTTGGCGGCGTCCCCACGCCGCAACGGCTGTCTTACGCCATAACATCTTTAAGTGGAAATATTTTGAAGGAAAAACTTGATGATTTTGGTTTTCTTTTAATCAAAAAAGCCCCGCTGCAAAAACAGCGGGGCTTTTTTCCGATTGCCGGATTTTCGGCTTATTTCATCGTCGGCATGACGAATTCGGCACCCGACTTGATGCCCGACGGCCAGCGCGAGGTGATCGTCTTGGTCTTCGTCCAGAACTTGATCGAATCCGTGCCGTGCTGGTTGAGATCGCCGAAGCTCGAAGCCTTCCAGCCACCGAAGGAGTGATAGGCGAGCGGAACGGGGATCGGAACGTTGATGCCGATCATGCCGATGTTGACGCGGCTTGCGAAGTCGCGGGCAGCGTCGCCGTCACGGGTGTAGATCGCAACGCCGTTGCCGTACTCATGCTTCATCGGCAGTTCGAGCGCGTCTTCGTAATTCTTGGCGCGAACGACGGACAGAACCGGTCCGAAGATTTCGGTCTTGTAGATGTCCATGTCAGGGGTGACGTGGTCAAACAGGCAACCGCCGACGAAATAACCGTCTTCATAACCCTGCAGCTTGAAGTCGCGGCCATCGACCAGCAGCTTCGCGCCCTGTTCAACGCCGCTGTCAATCAGGCCCCTGACGCGCGTCTGCGCTTCCTTGGTAACGAGCGGGCCCATATCGGCCTTGTCGTCGGTATAGGGGCCGATCCTCAGGCTTTCGATCTGCGGGATGAGCTTTTCAACGAGGCGGTTTGCCGTCTCCTCGCCAACCGGAACCGCAACGGAAACAGCCATGCAGCGCTCGCCGGCCGAACCGTAACCGGCGCCCATCAATGCGTTCACGGCCTGATCGAGATCGGCATCCGGCATGATGATCATGTGGTTCTTCGCGCCGCCGAAGCACTGCGCGCGCTTGCCGTTCATGGCGGCGGTGCCGTAGACGTAACGGGCGATCGGCGTCGAGCCAACGAAGGAGACCGCGCCGATGTCAGGATCGGTCAGGATGGCGTCGACGGCACCCTTGTCACCGTTGACGACGTTGAGGATACCGGCCGGAAGACCGGCTTCGATCATCAGTTCGGCAAGGCGGATCGGCAGCGACGGATCGCGTTCAGATGGCTTCAGGATGAAGGCGTTGCCGCAGGCAATCGCCGGGGCGAACATCCACATCGGGATCATGCCGGGGAAGTTGAAGGGCGTGATGCCCGCGCCGATGCCGACCGGCTGGCGGATCGAATACATGTCGATGGCCGGGCCTGCGCCCTCGGTGAACTCACCCTTCTGCAGATGCGGAATGCCGCAGACAAATTCGCAGACTTCGAGGCCGCGGACGATATCGCCCTTGGAATCCTCGACGGTCTTGCCGTGCTCACTGGAGAGGAGCACCGCCAGCTCGTTCATGTCGCGGTTCAGAAGTTCGACGAACTTGAAGAAAACGCGGGCGCGGCGCTGCGGGTTGGTGGCGGCCCACTTGGGTTGCGCAGCCTTGGCGCTTTCCACGGCGGCGCGCAGCTCGGCTTCGCTCGCAAGTGCGACAGTCGCCTGCACTTCCCCCGTGGCCGGGTTGTAGACATTGGATGTGCGGCCGCTGGTGCCGGGCACATGCTTGCCGTTAATGAAATGACCGATTTCCTTCATGGGTTTTCCTCCAGAATGTGATGGCGCAGCATTACCTTTCGATTTGCACAAATCAATCGCCTGAAATAAGCATCCATTGTGCAAAAATGCACATAAGGAGAGTGCCGTGAACTGGGATGATGTGCGTTTGTTTCTAAGCGTGGCGCGAAGCGGGCAGTTTCTTTCCGCCGCCAGAAAGCTCGGCGTCAACCACGCCACCCTCAGCCGGCGGATTTCAGCACTTGAAGCGGCGATCGGCACGCAACTCTTCCTGCGAAGCACCAATGGCTGCGAGCTGACGGAGGAAGGCCAGCGTCTGCTTGCCGGGGCGGAGCGCATGGAAACTGAAATGCTGAACGCCCAGGCCAATCTCGGCCGCGTTGACACGGCAGTGGCGGGAACGGTGCGCATCGGCGCGCCAGATGGCCTCGGTGTTTCCTTCCTCGCGCCGCGACTTGGCCGGCTGACGGCGCGTTATCCCGATCTGAAAATCCAGCTCGTTCCGGTGCCGCGCTCTTTCTCCCTGTCACAGCGTGAGGCCGATATCGCCATCACCATCGAAAGGCCGGAGCAGGGCAGGCTGATGTTTTCAAAGCTCACCGATTATTCGCTGGGTCTCTACGCCTCGGCGGATTATCTGGCTGAATATGGAACGCCGGCGGATATTGAAGCGCTGAAGCGCCACCGGCGGATCGGTTATGTGGAAGACCTGATCTTCTCGCCCTCGCTGAATTTTACCGGCGAGATCATGCGTGACTGGGACGCCGCCTTTGAAATCTCGAGCGCTACCGGTCAGACCGAGGCAGTACGTTCAGGTGCGGGTATCGGCATCCTGCATAATTACATTGCCGGGCAATATCCCGAGCTTCTGCGGATCATGCCCCATCTCACCATCAGCCGATCCTACTGGACGGCCTATCACGAATCCGCCCGTCAATTGGTCCGGGTCCGAACGGTGGTCGATTTTCTCCAGGAACTCGTGGCCGAAGAGCGGCGCATCTTCACCTGATATCTGCATGCCGATATATTAGTACTATTAATTGTACCGACCCGGCCGTTCGGGGCTTGACAAAGGACGGCTGGTTGGACGACCAATGCAACCATTGGGAGATCGGAACTGACATGTCGACTATGATACGAAAGCTTTCGCCGACGGGCCTCGGCGTGGCCGTCATGCTGCTTGGAATGCTGCTTTTCGCGTTGAACGACGCCATGGGAAAATGGCTCGTCTCTACCTATAGTCAGGGTCAGGTGATCCTCATCCGCAGCGCCGCAGCGCTTGTCATCCTTGTTCCGATCGTCTGGAGAGCCGGCCTTTCCGGCCTCGTGAAAATCGAGCGGCCCGGCCTTCAGGTGGCGCGTGTCTTCTTCTCCACCGCAGAGCTTTTCTGTTTCTATTTCGCGGTCGCGTCTCTTCCGCTGGCCGACGTCATGACCTATTGGCTCGCGGCTCCGATTTACGTGGCGGCGCTCTCGCCGTTTCTGCTCGGAGAAAAGGTCGGCTGGCGTCGCTGGACGGCCATCGCCATCGGTTTTGTCGGTGTTCTCATCGCGCTCAAACCCAGCTCGGCAAGCCTCACCTCCGCCGCGCTCTTTTCCATCTTCGGCAGCGCCGCCTTCGCCTTCATGATGTTGTCCGGCCGCCAGCTGCGCAATACGCCCGATACGGTGCTCGCCTTCTGGCAGATCATTGGTGCGGCACTTGCGGGCATTGTCGCGGTGTTCCTCACGCCATCGGGCTGGCTGCCGGTTCAGTCCAGTTTCGATCTGGCCTTCCTCGGCCTGCTCGGTGTCGTCGCCATGGCGGCGCATGTGCTGGTCAACCGGGCGCTTAAACTCGCCGATGCCGCCACCGTCGCGCCGCTGCAATATACGCTGCTGCTCTGGGCGGTGATTTTCGGCTGGCTGTTCTTCGGTGATGTGCCGCAGACGAGTATCGTCGTCGGCGCGGGCCTGATTGTTCTTTCGGGTCTTTACATCTTCTTTCGCGAAAATACGCTCAAGCGTCGTCTTGACACCGCCGAAAGACTGGCTGCGGAGCAGGTTTGATCTTTGGTCACAATCACGGGACTTGACGAGGGCGTGATCTTCAGGGAGTAAGAAGGGGCCCTGCGATGATTTGTCTCGCAAGGGCAGAGGAAACAAAGGTGCCGGGCCCCTCTGGCGAGAGTTTTACGGCGCTCTCGCGATGTCGGTACCGCCTGCAAAAATTGGCCGGCGGATTAAAAACTATGAAAAACCTGAATGTGCTTCGCGCGCGTGCTTTCTGCGTGCGGCCTGACGCCCCGCGTCGGTCCGCAAACGCCCTCGTTTTGGGAGGTGACCGGACATGAGCGCCACCCAGAAAAAAACGCTTTCCTACTTCAAATGGGCTTTTATCGTCACCGTGGTCGGTCTGATCCTCGGCGGTTATCTCGGTTGGGAAATGACCGGAACGGTAGGCGGCACGGCGACGATCTTCTTCATCTGCGTCGTTCTGGCGGTGCTGGAAATTTCGCTCTCCTTCGACAACGCCATCGTCAACGCCAACAAGCTCAAGGATATGACGCCGGTCTGGCAGCACCGCTTCCTGACCTGGGGTATCCTGATTGCCGTTTTCGGCATGCGTATCGTCTTCCCGCTGCTCATCGTCGTCGTTGCCGCGAATGTCGGCCCGTGGACGGCAATCGTGATGGCGGCCACGCAGCCGGAACGTTACGCGGAAATCATGCAGGACGCCCATTTGCCGATTGCGGCATTCGGCGGCACCTTCCTGATGATGGTCGGCCTCAACTTCTTCTTCGACCATGAAAAGGACGTGCACTGGGTGCGCTGGATCGAAGAAAAGGCGGCGATCTATTCCTCTGTCAAGGGCATCGAGATCGCCTTCGTGCTTGTCGTCATGCTGGTCTTTTCCCGCATCATCGGCGCAAGCGATGATCCGGCGCTTGGTCCGGTCGCGGCCAACACCTTCTTCCATTCGGCGATCTGGGGTCTTTTGACCTTCCTGCTGGTGGAAGTCGTTGGCGGCATTCTCGACCGCAGCCAGGAAATGCTGGAAGGTGCAGCAAAGGGCGGCTTCGGCGCGTTTCTTTATCTCGAAGTGCTGGATGCCAGCTTCTCCTTCGATGGCGTGATCGGCGCTTTCGCGCTGACGCAAAACCTCTTCATCATCGCCATCGGTCTCGGCATCGGCGCCATGTACGTCCGTTCGATGACCATCATGCTGGTCGAGAAGGGAACACTGGCCGAATATCGCTACCTGGAACACGGCGCTTTCTACGCGATCCTTATCCTGTCCGTCATCATGTACGTGCAGACCATGGTGCATATACCCGAGGTCATCACGGGCCTTGGCGGTGCGGGCCTGATCGGTATCTCGCTCTGGTCGTCGATCCGCTATAACCGGCAGCAAAATGCCGATGCGGTCGATGCCGCACGCGGCGCGGAAATCTGATCCGCGATTGCCCTTGCCTTCCGCCGTCGTGGCGGAAGGCAGTTTTTAAGCATTAAATTCTTTTTTGCCTGTTTTTCTTGCGATTCATTCTTTGCGGAAAATTTCGCCATAATCAGAAGCTGCTCCTTAAGTCGCTGTTTTTACGAATATTTGTGCGCCGCAGCAAACTGGCACGCTTCCTGCATCTCATTCTGCAAGTCCAGAGGGGACATTATGGCTCGAAAACGGGTCAACAAACGCCGCCGCGCCGCGCGATCTTTCGGATCTGCGCCGTGCGGCGGTTTTGTTTGTGCGGGATGGTTCTTGAGTTTTTCGCTCTGTTGAATGAAAACGGTAGGACAACGACTGGAAGGGTCACGGCTTGCCTGCACAATTGTCGCCCACGGAGGCCTTGGGGCTCTGGCATCGTGTATCCACGGCGCAGGTCGTTGACGATCAGCCGGATTTGACCTTGCGTCAAACCGCCATCCTGCTGCAGATTTATCTCGTGCCGCCGCCGCACACTGTCCGGGGTCTTGCCGCCATGCTGGGGGTCACCAAGCCGGTCATTACCCGCGCGCTCGACAGTCTCGGCGCGCTCGGGCTGGTCGATCGGGTTCGGGATGAGCGGGACAGGCGCAATGTTGTGATAAAACGCACGGTGGCCGGTGCGCTTTATCTGGAAAAAATCGGCGATCTGATTATTGATCAGGCGCGCAAGATCTAACCTCTGGATGTGAAACCCATGATGCTCGACCGCCGCCTGAATGTCTTCCGCTCCGACCTCGCCGATGAAAAACTGCAGGGCGTGGTGCAGGCCGAACGTTTTGTCAGCGGCACGGCCGCCCAGATCGTGTTGCCGGTTACTGGCCTGCGGCCGACGCCCGATCTTGCCGCCGGCATCGATACCGAGTTGCTGTTTGGCGAAACCATCCGTGTTTTCGACAGGGCCAGCGGCTGGGCATGGGTGCAGGCGGATGCGGACGGGTATGCCGGTTACGTGCCGGAAACGGCGATCGGCGATGTCGTTGTCGCCACCCATAGGGTGATTGCACCGCGCACTTTTCTCTACCCAGCCGCTGAATTGCGCAAACCGCCGGTCGCAGCGCTGTCCATGGGTAGCCTGATCCGCATCGTCGGCGAAGCGGAGACGCGCGGCACCCGTTACCTGCTGACCGAAAAGGGCGAAGGCATCATCGCTGCCCATTGCCAGGTCGTCGACGCGGCGCTTGAGGAAGATTATGTGGCGGTGGCGCTGCGCTTTATCGAAACGCCCTATCTCTGGGGCGGCCGCTCCGGTTTTGGTATCGATTGTTCCGGCCTCGTGCAGCTTTCCATGGCCATGACGGGCCGGCGGGTCCTGCGCGATACCGACATGCAGGTGAAGTCGCTCGGCGTGGAAATAGAGCGGGATGAATTGCGGCGCGGCGATCTCGTCTTCTGGAAGGGTCATGTCGGCCTAATGGAAAACGAGGAAACGCTGCTCCATGCCAATGGCCATACGATGAATGTCGCACGCGAAAATCTCGATGCGGCCATCGAGCGCATTGGCTGGCTTTATGAAAAGCCAACTGCTTACCGCCGGTTGGAGGACTGAGACTGCGGCTTTCACGAAATTGTGCCTGCCACGCCCTTTGTGTGGAGGTCGCCGACAGCCTACATCGGTTGAATGATGGTACGGGACCGGCATCGATGAAGACAAGAACGGCGACACGATTGGCAGCGATCCTCACGGCGGCTTTGCTGAGCGCGTCGGCGCAGGCACAGACTGTTTTCCAGAACGGTTTTGCCCCCGCTCCGGATGCCTATGCAAACCTGCCCGGCGTCAAGGATCCGCGCACGCTGCAGCCAAAGGTCCGCTACAACTGCCATAGCGCACTCGGCGTGACCGGATATTCCCGAGGTCCCTACAGGGATGTTTTCGGCAGCCGTGGGCTTCCTGTTCAGGGATATCGCTGCACCGACGAAAACGGCATTTCCAGTTTCGGCGGCAGAAATCCCGTCTCCAAGGACTGGTATCCCGGCATAAACCCCGTAGACCCGACCTTTTGAAGCAGCATGTTTGAACACCGGACCGAAAACCCCATTGTGGTCTTCGGAAAATCGATGCGCGGGCGGTCGCGGCGGGCATTTGCCGGGCCAGTGCTCTGGACTTGTTGTCGCTTTTTCAGATAAATCTTTCCGCATGACAGGTTGATACCTGCCGGGGTGCGGAGTGACATCGGCTGTTCTGACCTTTGGCCGATATTGGGGAATGCGAGTATGACGAAGACCGATATAGCCACCCGTGTCCATAATCATACCTGGAAACTCGACCCGATCGTCCGCAGCCTGATTGATACGGATTTCTACAAGCTCTTGATGTTGCAGATGATCTGGAAGCTCTATCCGGAAGTCGACGCGACGTTTTCGCTGATCAACCGCACGAAGACAGTGCGGCTGGCGGAAGAGATCGACGAGATGGAGTTGCGCGAACAGCTGGATCATGCGCGCACCCTGCGTCTTTCCAAGAAAGAAAATATCTGGCTTGCGGGTAACACGTTTTACGGCCGCTCGCAGATTTTCGAGCCGGAATTCCTCTCCTGGCTTTCGAGCTATCAATTGCCGGAATACGAACTTTTCAAGCGCGACGGGCAATATGAGCTGAATTTTCATGGCCGCTGGATGGATACGACGCTCTGGGAAATCCCGGCGCTCGCGATCATCAACGAACTGCGCTCGCGCAGCGCCATGCGCTCGCTCGGTTATTTCACGCTTGATGTGCTTTATGCCCGCGCAAAGGCCAAGATGTGGGAGAAGGTCGAGCGGCTGCGGGAGCTGCCTGGCTTGCGCATTTCCGATTTCGGCACCCGCCGCCGCCACAGCTTCCTTTGGCAGCGCTGGTGCGTC
This sequence comes from Agrobacterium sp. CFBP2214, assembly GCF_030209895.1. Lineage (NCBI taxonomy): Bacteria > Pseudomonadati > Pseudomonadota > Alphaproteobacteria > Hyphomicrobiales > Rhizobiaceae > Agrobacterium > Agrobacterium sp. CFBP2214. The sequence continues at coordinate 153,610 of NZ_JARVRC010000001.1, forward strand.
GAGGCGCTGAAGGAAGGCATCGGGCCTGCTTTTACCGGTACGAGCAATGTTCTGCTCGCCATGGATTCCGATCTCGAAGCCGTGGGCACGAACGCGCATGAACTGCCGATGGTGGTCGCGGCGCTGGCGCAAACGAATGAGGAGCTGGCCGCAGCACCCTATCAGGTCCTGAAGGACTGGAACCGGCTGTACGGCGGCAACCTGCTGATCGTGCTGCCGGACGCCTTCGGAACCGCCGCATTCTTGCGCAATGCGCCGGAATGGGTGGCAGACTGGACGGGTTTCCGCCCCGACAGCGCGCCGCCGATCGAAGGCGGGGAAAAGATTATCGAGTGGTGGCAGAAGATGGGCCGCGACCCGCGCAAGAAGATGCTGATCTTCTCCGACGGTCTCGATGTCGACGCCATTATCGACACCTACAGGCACTTCGAAGGCCGCGTGCGCATGAGCTTCGGCTGGGGCACCAATCTGACGAATGATTTTGCCGGCTGCGCGCCGAAGACCATCGCCAGCCTCAAGCCGATCTCCATCGTCTGCAAGGTCAGCGACGCCAATGGCCGTCCGGCCGTGAAGCTCTCGGACAATCCGCAAAAGGCAACCGGCGACCCGGCCGAAGTGGAGCGTTACCTGAAGTTCTTTGGTGAAGAGGACCACAAGGAACAGAAGGTTCTGGTTTAAAGCTTTTCCAGGAAAAGTGGAGCCCGGTTTTCCGTCCGGAAAAGCTCTGAATTGAGAACGGGCGCTTCTGTTGAGGAAGCGCCCGTGGAAGCCTGACCTATCAGCAGATTACTTCGCGAACTGGTGTGCGATGTAATGGAAGAGTGCGCGGATACCCTGCGCCTCCCCACCGATCGATGAATGATGCCTCTCGCTCAGAGACCAGCCGTAAATATCGAAATGCGCCCAGCGTCTGGTATTGGTGACAAAACGCTTCAGGAACAGGGCGGCGGTGATTGATCCGCCCATGCCGCCCGAAGGCGCGTTGGTGATATCGGCCGCGCGTGAGCGGATATCCTTGTCGTAGCCCATATAAAGCGGCATGCGCCACAGCGGATCGTCCGTATCGATGCTGGCTTCGGCGATGTCATGCGCCAGATCCTCGTCATCGGTGTAGAAGGGCGGCAGATCCGGGCCGAGCGCGACGCGGGCAGCACCGGTCAGCGTCGCCATATCGATCATCAGGTCCGGCGCATCTTCGTCCGCATAGGCTAGTGTATCCGCCAGAACAAGACGGCCTTCGGCGTCGGTATTGTCGATCTGCACGGTGAGCCCTTTACGGCTGCGGTAGATGTCGCCGGGACGGAAGGCATTGGCGGAGATGGAGTTTTCGACAGCGGGCACGAGAACGCGAAGATCGACCGGCAGCTTCGCATCCATTATCATCAGCGCAAGACCGAGGACATTGGCCGCACCTCCCATATCCTTCTTCATCAGCGCCATGGAAGCGGCGGGTTTGATGTCGAGGCCGCCTGTATCGAAGCAGACGCCCTTGCCGACGAGGGTGAGGCGAGGATTGCCCTTCTTGCCCCAGTTCATCTCCAGAAGCCGCGGCGCGCTTTCGCTGGCCCGGCCGACGGCATGGATCAGTGGGAAGTTTTCCTTGAGCAGATCGTCGCCGGTGGTGACCTTCACCTTCGCCTTGTAATGGGCGGCAAGCGCACGGAAGGCGATTTCAAGCTCGTCCGGCCCCATATCGTTGGCCGGGACATTGATGAGGTCGCGCGCGAGGAAAACGCCGGCCAGAACGCGCTTGATCTCGCCGTCTTCCGCATCCTGCGGAATGAGAAGCTTTGCCCCGCTGGTCTTCGTGGTCTTGTATTTGTCGAAGCGATAGCTGCCGAGACCGAAGCCGAGAGCGAGGCGATTTGCCGTCAGCGGTGCGGTCTCGATGTGCCACTCGCCTTCCGGCAGCTCACGGGCGAGTTTCCCGGTGATGAAGGGAATTTCGGACGGATTGCTGCCGAGACCGAGAAGCACGCCGCCCAGCGAACCATCGGCGGAAGGAACGAGCAGGATGGCGCCTGCCTCTGCCTTGAAACCCGCCTTCTTTGCCCAGTCCAGCGCGACTGGGTCGATAGCACCCTGTTCGATATGGGCCGGCGTGACGGCGAAAACCGGCAATGTGCTGCCGGCCTTGGAGCTGAAGGGGGTCGGGCGTTCGATGAACTGATAGGGCGCCATTGTATGCTTCCGTAAATGTCGAGAATCGATGCGATTAACGCTCTGTTAGGGTTAACAGATTATTGCTTAAGCGAAAGTTGCGTCGTGTGAGTCTGTCGTGTGTCGGGCGCAAGATTGATCATTCTTGGGCGGGGGCGCTGCCATGACTGCATTTTCTTTAGGCAAGACGGGCCGGACAGGGTTGCTGCGGGGAGCATGTCTTGCCGCATTGGTTCTTGCGGTTTCAGGATGCGCGAGCACCAACAAGCCGGATCGCATGTCCACCGGCTCCATTCCCGCCGCCACACGCTCCTATGATCACATGAACATGGAGCAGCTTCGCCAGGCGGAAGAGAGCGCCGGCAAAGCCTATGAACGCAGCCCCAAGGATAAATCGGTGGGCATGAATTATGCCAGCGTGCTAATGATGACCGGCAAGAACACACAGGCTCTCGCCGTCATGCAGCAGATCGCCATCGCCAATCCGGCGGACCGTGATGTCCTTGCCGCCTATGGCAAGTCGCAGGCCGCCGCCGGCCAGCTGGAGCAGGCGCTTTCGACCATCCAGCGGGCACAGACGCCGGACCGGCCGGATTGGCGGCTATATTCCGCCGAGGGTGCCGTGCTTGATCAGCTTGGACGCTCGAACGAGGCACGTTCCCGATACAGGCAGGCGCTTGACCTGAAGCCGAACGATCCGAGCGTATTGTCCAACCTCGGCATGTCCTATGTCCTGTCGAGCGATCCGCGCACTGCCGAAACATATCTGCAATCGGCCATCGCCCAGCCGGGCGCCGATAGCCGTGTCCGCCAGAACCTCGCGCTCGTGGTCGGTCTTCAGGGCCGCTTTGCCGAGGCCGAACGCATCGCGGTTCAGGAACTCTCTGCGCAGCAGGCACAGGCGAACCTCACCTATCTGCGTGCGATGCTTTCGCAGCAGAACTCCTGGCAGCAGCTGGCGAAAAAAGACGGCAAACCGGCTGGTTGATGCGTTCGAGCATCCGCGTGCAGCGGCTGGCTGACAAGCAGTCGCCTCCGGGGCGCAAATATCGCCCCAAATCGCCTTGCGGTATTTTTCTATCAGAATGTGTCCAGAACGCGGATAATAGCCGGTCCAAGAATGACTGCGATCAGTACCGGCAGAAAAAAGACGATCATCGGCACAGTCAGTTTCGGTGGTAGCGCGGCAGCTTTTTTTTCGGCTTCATTCATGCGCTCATCGCGGCCTTCCTGTGCGAGAACGCGGAGCGCCTGGGCGAGCGGCGTGCCGTATCGCTCCGCCTGAATAAGCGCCTGTACCACGCTTTTGACGGTTTCGAGTTGGGTACGCGTGCCGAAATTCTCAAGAGCGACACGTCTGTCCTGAAGGAAAGATAATTCCGCCGTCGTCAACATCATTTCTTCCGCCAGTTCGGGTGACTGCTCGCCCATCTCTTCCGCCACGCGGCGCATGGCAGCTTCCATGGATACCCCGGATTCGATGCAGATCAGCATGAGGTCGAGCGCGTCCGGCCAGGCCCGCTTGATTGATGCCTGACGCTTGGTCATGCGATTTGATACGTAAATATTGGGAGCGTAAAAACCGATGTAACCGAAAAGAAGCACAGCCATTAGCCGGATGATAAACGCTTTGTCGGCGAGGTTTCCGAGAATGAAGATCCAAGTGAAGGCGATGGCCAGAAAAATAAACGGCAAGACGAACCGTGCGGCAAGGAACGTGTTGAACGCGTTTTGTGAACGAAGTCCGGCTGCCCGGAGCCGGTTCATTGTGTTCTTATCGGCCAGCGCTTCTTGCAGGTTGAATTTCTCGACGATGCGGCGGGCGGATTTGTTATTGTTGCCTCGCAGGGAGGTTTTGCCGTCTCTGGTGACGGTCGCCATGCGGTCGCGCTCGCGACTACGGATGAGGTCGCGTTCCGATGATACCGCTTTCATGCGCTTGGCGAAATCTTTCCGCTCAAAAACCGGCATAATGAGGGTATAGAAGGTCGCAAAAACAGCGAGCGTCACAAGAATAGCGATGATCGTTTGTGGGTCAGTCAGGCGAGAAAGAAGATTTCCTGTCATACCACGCCCCTAGATATCGAAATTGATCATTTGGCGCATGATGAATATTCCGATCAGCATCCAGATCGCGGATGCTCCGAGAATAATGTGGCCGCGCAAGTCGGTGAAAAGTACCGACAGATAGTCGGGCGATGTGAAATGCACCAGCAGCATGACGACGAAGGGCAGCGAGCCGATGATAACTGCGGAAGCCTTCGCCTCCATCGAAAGGGCATTTACCTTCGCGCGCATCTTCTTGCGGTCACGCAAGACCTTTGAAAGATTGGACAGCGCTTCCGAGAGGTTGCCGCCGGCTTGTGCTTGAATATTGATGACCGTGCCGAAAAAGCTTACCTCAAAAAGCGGCATGGTCAGCATCATACGCTCGATCCCCTGCGGGATCCCGATGCCGACCTGTTGCGCATCGACGACGCGCTGAAACTCCGTTTTCACCGGTTCCTGGCCGTCCGATGCGATCAGTCGTACCGCGTCGTTCAGCGGTAAGCCGGATTTGATCGACCTGCACATGACGTCAAGCGCATTTGGAAACTCTTCAAGAAATTTTTTCTGCCTGCGCTTGAGAATAAACGCCAACGCCCACCGTGGTACCCCCAGCGCCACGACAATTCCTATGAGCAGAGCGAGAAGCAACGACAGGCCGTAAAGAAGGGCCATGAGAGCGAAGAAAACAGCCGCGCCGGCGCTCAACAGATGGAATTGCCGAGCGGAAAGCACCAGCCCCGCCTGAACTAGTTTGTCGCGCAGGCCGATATTCTTCGCTTTTTTCGCCTTTTCATTCTGTTTCTTTTCCATTTCCCGCAGGTTGTCCTGCATGGATTTGCGGCGTTTGCTAAGTTCCTGGACCCGGTCTCGTGCAGCTTTGATGTTTGTATGATCCGTCTCGGCGGCCTGCACTCGCTTGAAGCGGTTGTTGGTCTTTTTTTCGACCTCTATCTGCTGGAAAAGAAAGGCATAGGCGAGCGCTCCTGCCGAGATGGCGACGAGTACGGCCAGTAATATTATTGTCGGGTCCATGGCAGTCACTTTCCCTTAGGATGTCTTTTCCATCTCATCGAGCGCGGTCGCCAGGCGTTTCTCTTCGCCGTAATAGCGTGCACGATCCCAGAAATGCGGCTTGCTGATACCGGTTGATACGTGTCTGCCGATCAGCTTACCCTGGGCATCCTCGCCTTCGATCTCGTACCGCATCAGATCCTGGGTAACGATGACGTCGCCTTCCATGCCGATCACTTCCGTGATCTGCGTTATCCGGCGCGAGCCGTCGCGAAGACGCGCGGCCTGAATGACGACATCGATTGAGCCTGAGATGATTTCGCGCACGGTCTTGGCCGGCAGGGTGAAGCCGCCCATGGCGATCATCGATTCGATACGGCTGAGGCATTCGCGCGGCGTATTGGCATGCAGCGTTCCCATCGAACCGTCATGGCCGGTGTTCATGGCCTGGAGCAGGTCAAAAACTTCCGGCCCGCGCACTTCACCGACGATGATGCGCTCAGGTCGCATGCGAAGGCAGTTCTTGACGAGATCGCGCATGGTGATCTCACCTTCCCCTTCGATATTCGGCGGACGCGTTTCGAGCCTCACCACATGCGGTTGCTGCAGCTGCAGTTCAGCGGTGTCTTCGCAGGTGATGACACGTTCATCCTTGTCGATGAAGCTCGTCAGGCAGTTAAGAAGTGTTGTCTTGCCTGAGCCGGTGCCGCCCGAGATGACGACGTTGCAGCGGACGCGACCGATGATCTTGAGCAATGTCGCGCCTTCGGGCGTGATCGCTCCGAAACGCACGAGCTGGTCGAGCGTCAGCTTGTCCCTCTTGAATTTTCGGATCGTCAGCGCCGGGCCATCGATGGCAAGCGGTGGCGCGATGACGTTGACGCGCGATCCGTCCGGCAGGCGCGCGTCGCATATCGGGCTCGACTCATCCACGCGGCGGCCGACCTGGCTGACGATGCGCTGGCAGATGGAGAGCAACTGTGCATTGTCCCGAAAGCGGATATCGGACTCGATCGTCTTGCCGCCGACTTCGATGAAGGTCTGGCCAGAGCCGTTGACCATGATATCGGCGATGTCGTCGCGTGCGAGAAGCGGCTCCAGCGGCCCGTAGCCCAGAACGTCATTGCAGATGTCTTCGAGCAATTCTTCCTGCTCGGCAATCGACATGGCGAAGTTCTTGATCGTGATGATATCGTTGACGATATCACGAATTTCCTCGCGCGCGCTTTCCGCGTCGAGCTTGGCGAGCTGCGAGAGATCGATCGTATCGATAAGGGCGGAAAATACCTGGCTCTTGGTATTATAGTAGTCTTCCGTGCGGGTGCGTTTTCTCTGCGCTGGCGGTGGGCTCGCCGCAGCCTGACGAGTGATGGGTGATTGGCCGGGCTCAAGAGTGTCAATTGCAAGAGAGCGAGGCTCAGACACCGTCGCCACCTGCATGGGCACAGGTGCAACAGGTTCCGGCTTCGTGCTTCTGGCTGGGCCTTCAGGCCCGCGTTTTCCGAACATCGGCGTTTCCGTCTAAGGACGCAGGCAGAAGACCTACTTGCGCTTGAGAATATTCTTCAGTTTTTCCAGGCCGCCGCGTTTGCTTTTGCGCAGAACGGAGCGGCCTGTGATGGTATGGGCGATCTGCGAGAAGGTTTCCGCCGTCTGGGATTTTTCATCCATCTCGCTGATCATGCGGCCGCTATTGGCGGCATTTCCGAACAATTGTGCGTCGAATGGAATGATCGCGATCGGCTCGATTTCCAGCGGCTCGAGGAAGTCCGCCGGCGCGATTTCCGGACGTTTGGGCATGCCGACCTGATTGAGAACGAGATGCGGCAATTTGTCGTTGGGTCTCAGTTTGATCAGCGCGTCGAAGAGATTCTTCGTATTGCGCAGATTTGCGAGATCGGGAACCGCCGTAATGATCACCTCGTCGGCTTCCGCAAGGACTGCCCGGGTCCAGTCGCACCATTGGTGTGGAAGATCGAGAACCGCAACGGGCGCACTGCGCTGCAAAACCTCGAGGATCGGCAGAAATGCCTGACGATCGAGATCATAGGTCCTGTCGAGAAGCGACGGTGCCGCGAGCAGCGACAGATGATCGGAACATTTGGTTAGCAGGCGGTCGAGAAACACCTCGTCCAGCCGCTCCGGCGAGAAGACCGCTTCAGCCATGCCCTGGGCCGGATCCTGATCGAAATCGATATTGGCAGTGCCATAGGCAAGATCCATATCCGCCAGAATGGTTTCGGTGGAGAAGAGGCTCGAAATACCGAAAGCGCAATTATGCGCAATGGTCGACGAACCCACGCCGCCCTTGGCGCCAATGAAAGCGATGTTGCGGCCCAGCGGCTCCGCTTCGGGATCGACGAAGATCGCGGCGATCGAAGCCAGGAGATCGGCCATATTGATCGGCGCGACGAGATATTCGGAAATGCCGTTGCGGATGAGATCGCGATAAAGTGTTATGTCGTTGTGTCGGCCGACGATGATGACACGCGTGGAGGGATCGCAAACCTCCGCCAGGGGCGCGAGATCGTTCAGCAACGAGGCGGTTGAGCTTGCCGTTTCAAGAATGATGAGATTGGGCGTGGGCGACGCGGAAAACATCGTGGCGGCCGCATTGATATCGCCCTTCGTCACCCGCAGGGTAACCTTGCTCATGCGCCGGTCGCTGGACAGTGCATCCATGACGGCCTGCATATTGTCGCTGACGCAGAAAGCGTGAACGGAAATGCGGGGCAGGGGCCGGAGGTGGTCCATATCGGCAGCGCGCAATGGCGGCTCGGCTTCGCCGCCGCCACTTGGCTTGATATCGTATTCTACAGCGCTCATGGTCTTTCCTGCCGTAACAATTGTTGGAGCCGCATCAATTCGGCGTCGCCGTTGTCTTGCCTTGTCGATAGTTGTCGATGACTACCGCGCGACGTTCCGCGTCGATTGCGCTCATACCGCGCGGACCGACCAGATCCATTGGATTGGCGATCTGCGCCGCGAGATTACTTTGGGAAGCGCACCCGAAATTGTACCAGTTCTTGTTTGCGAAGGTATTGTCTGACAGGTCCTCTGGCCATTGACCGCACTGGCCAGTCATGGCCGTAACGGCGACATAGCTCAGGCGGATAGGGGCGGCGTCGCCATTCGGGGAAGCGGCATAGCGCGTTTCCATGATCTTGCCCGGTGCCACACCCGCACCGGAAAGCGTCGAGCGAATCTGTTTCGCCATACGTGATGCGGCCGCTGAATTGGCCGATCCCGACGGGGTCTGAATATTAACGATACCAGTCGACATCGACGCATAATTCTGAGCAAAGCCGCGGACGTTATCCGTCATCGCCGTGGTCAGCCGGCTGTCGCTGGCCGAGACCGGAATGTCCAGCGAATGCTCCGCCTCCGACAGGGTGATCGGGTGGCGTGTGCGATAATCGTCGGGAATGGCGTTGGTGGTCATCGGATCGCGTGCGCAACCCTGTAACAGGCCGGCGGCAAGCGCGGCAATGACGACGAGGCCGGTCCTTCTTCCGGACTGGCAGGGGAAAAAGGAGGAATAGGTTTCCTTCATGACGTTTCCTGCCCTGACCGGGCTTACTGTGAAGAGGGGATTTTGTGTGCGTGTCGTCATTTGTAGATGAACCCCACTGACCCCTGATAGGGCGCCGCCTGAACCTGGTCCTTGCGGCCATAGACCTTGTTGACGCGGTTCATGAAATACATGGCGGCATCGTTTTCCGGGTTGAAGTTGTCATCCGGCCGGGCGATCTGGTTGCGGGCCACGGGCCGAACCAGATAAGGCGTTGCGATGATGACCAGCTCCGTTTCGTTGCGCAGGAAGTCCTTGCTGCGGAAAAGCGTGCCGAAAATCGGGATTTTTGACATACCCGGAAGCCCGGACATGGCCTGACGGATATTGTCCTGAACGAGCCCTGCGATCACGATCGAGCCACCAGAAGGAAGCTCGACCGTTGTGGATGTTTCCCGCTTGCGGACAGACATGTAGGTTGAGCCCGGAATGCCCCGACCGTAATTTCCGGTTACGACATTGCCTTCATAGGTCGGCTCGGACACATTCGTCTCGATCTTGAGACTTATCCTGCCGGGTGAAAGCACCACTGGCCTGAAGTTCAACGTGATACCGTAGTCGACTGTTTCCGTTTCGCGTTTGACGGTCGCGACGCCTGTTTCCTTGTCGAGCGAAACATCCTGTTCGGCAGCAATTCGAAAATCTCCGCCGACATAAAATTTAGCCTGCTCGCCGGAGATCGCCGTCAGGCTCGGTTCCGCCAATGTCCGCATCACCCCTGCCTGTTCCATGGCGTTGAGGTAAGAGGCAAATCTCAGTGAGCCGGAGCCTATAGCTCCGCTGGCTATGCGCGTCGCGCCGTCGATTGCGTTTCCGAGATTGGAAGGATTTGAGAACTCGAAACCGTTGTTGCTTGTCGAACTGCTGATGGAACCGTTGAAGCCCAGCTGCTTCAGCACCTGCCTGCTGACTTCGGCGACGGTCACCTTCAGTGTCACCTGATCCTCGCCCTCGATCGTCAGCATGTTGACGATCTGCGATACTTGGCGGTTTTCGGCAAAAATCGCGGCGTCACCCCCGTTGTCGCCGCCCGTCAGCGAGATATTGCGGGTGGTGGCTTCACCACCTTTCAAAAAGGCTTCGGCAAGCTGCACTGCGCGCGCGGAATCCTGCGGCGTGCGCACAGATCCGGTGAGAACGATGTTGTCGGAGACGATCTCGACTTTGATGTCGGATTCAGGAATGAAGCGACGAATATTGGCTTCAAGACCAACGATATCCCGCTCTACTTCCAGATCGAGGCTGACGATTTCACGCCCACCATCGCCGAAAATAAAGATATTTGTCTGTCCTACCGTTTTTCCGAAGAGATAGATCCGTCTGGACGTGCGCGTTACCGCATCGGCAAGGCTGGGATCGGCGACAAGAATGTCGTGCGCGTCCTCGGGCAGGTCGATGACCAGCGCCTTGTTGAGACCAAGCTTCAGGCGCTTGCGAATGCCTGATCCGCTCTCAGTAATGCGCACAATGCTCGCGCTTTGCGCCTCGGCTTCGCCGATACCCAAAAATTCGGATGAACGCTGGCCGGGAATGCCGGAAAAAGCCACGCAGAACGCAAGCCCGCCGAGCATCGACGAACGCAGGTGTTGTTTGAAACGCCTTGCCATGAACCCCTTGATCATTGTGATGCTCCTTGACCGCCCTTGACGATCGAGCCGGATTTGATCACCTGAATTTCGGGCTGCCCGGCGCCGCCATTGAGAAGATAATCAGCCGAAAGCGTGTCGTTTTCCTGCGCGTCGGCAACCGAGCGCAGAGCCAGCGTGAGACGATCCGCCATCTGTTGCGCCACGGTCATAATCTTGGCTTGGTCCGGCGTCAGTTCCAGTGTCGCGGTTGCGCCAACCACTGCCGACGTACCGTCTTCGCCTTCCTTGATCTGCTGGTCGATGGCCAGAACACGAACGTTATTCAAAACATTCTCGGTCAAAAAGTTACCGTTGTCGCCTTTGCGGACCATGATCACGTCAACACGGTCATTCGGCAGCACGAAACCGCCTGCCCCGGTTGAAACCGAAATCTCTGTCGAAACAGCGCGTTTGCCGGCGGGTAAAAGCGAGGACATGATGCGAGCGCTGGAATCGACGACTTTTTCCGGTCGGATCGGCTCACCCTCGAATAACGGGAGCCGTACGACGGCACCGGAAAGTTCGATGATTGCGTTCGGGCTTTTCGTTTCCGTTATGAAACTATCGACGACGTTGCCCTGTGGCCAGGGAGTCCAGCGCACTGAACTATCATTCAGGCGACTGCCGACCGGCAGGTTGACCGAGGAAACGAGAACGTTGACCGTCGGTTCTTTCTGGATGATCGTTTCTGCTTTTTCGATAACCTGCTTTGTGCCGGAAATTTTCATGGCGACAAGACCGGCAAGACCGGCGGCTACCAAAGCAACGGATAGAATGACGATACGCGACGGTTTCATGCTCGATCCTTGAAGGAATCAGATTCTTCTCCCCTCAGGATGACGCGCTATTGGTATAATTATGGTTAATATTGTGCGTGGATTTGTGGTTAACAGGCCTTTAATTTCGGCAATTACAGTATTCGCTCAGGAAAGACTGGCGATGGCAGCTTCTACGATCGGTGCGTTGCCATAGGTCAAAAAACCGGCGATGGCGATGCCGATCCCGTAGGGAATTTTTTTTGCTGCGAGCAAGGAATCGGGGAGGGGAATGCCGCTGGCCATGATTTCCTGCGAGCGCGACCGCAAGAGCAGAATGCCGAGAGTCAACAGGCCGCCAACGAAGGTCACCGAAAGTAAAAATTCTATGAGGGACGGGTTGAAGCCATACCATACTGCTGCGGCAGTCAATAGCTTGGCATCTCCTCCACCCATAACATTGGCTGCAAAGAGTGCGAAGCAGGCAAAAAACACGGCGGCGGCAGCTGCAAGGCTCATTGCAAAAGTCTGCCAGTCCATACCGGAAAAAGGCGCGATCAAAATGAATGACAGCAGCAAAATGAGCGATATCCGGTTGGGTATCGTCATGCTCAAGAGGTCTGTGAATGCCGCGAAGGCAAGGCAGAGCGGAAGCGTCAGAAAAATGGCGGCTATAACCACGAGGGAGACTCCCTTTTTACTCGGCCAATTCCAGGCGGATTGAAGACGAATCCGGGTATTCAGTATAATACGAAAATGCCGCTCACGGTTGAGCGGCATTCCCAATTCAGCGGTCGAAAACTATTAGAACGTCGTGTTTCGGGCCGTCTGCATCGTCGTACCGATGCCGTCAAAGAGTGCGTCGAGCTGCGTACCGACCATGCTTGCACCGCCTACGATTGCCACTGAAAGCAGAGCAGCGATCAGGCCGTATTCGATTGCAGTAGCACCGGATTCATCCTTGAGGAAACGAGCGAAAATCTTGGTCATAGGGTCTCTCCTAACTTGTGTTGGTTCAGCACGCCGACAACTGTTCTCCGTTGTTCGGTTGCGTTCAAACTACAGCCGAGCGATTTCCAAGCGCTTAAAAAAAACGATTAACTCAAAGTAAACGGCAGGATGAGTTTCTTTTGGTAAATAAAACAAAAAAGTATTGCCTGCATTTTTACATTTGCCGATAAACAAATATATTCAACTGCTGGCAGTTTGTCTTTTCCGACCAAGTTTCCTTGGGAAGAGGTGCAGATGTTCAGTTTTGAGGCGGGGCGGGGAGACGCGGCAATATCAATACATTACGCATGGTTACCATCCGCCTCGCGGATTTCTGCCATTTAACGCTTCATTCACTAAAACCGCGCATTCTGCGGAGCAATAAGTGCGGGTAGTGAGCAAGGACCAAACGCGTGTCATCCGGAAAACTGGCGAAAATTGTGGTCGGCTTGTCCGTCTTTCTATCAGGTTCGCTGCAGCCGGCTTTTGCTGAGGATGACATATTGCGTGTTTCGATGAATCACGCCCGTGTCCTTCGTCTCGACCGCGCCGTCAGCAAGGTTATTGTCGGCAACTCCAAGGTCGCCGATGCCACGGTTGCCGATGCCACCACGATTGTTCTGACGGGTCGCAGTTTCGGCACGACCAATCTCGTGCTTCTGGATGCCGACGGCAATCCAATCGTGGATGAACGCATTCTCGTCTCTATCGACGAGGGTAATACGGTGCGAGTTTTCCGCCAGACGGAGCGGACCGTTCTGTCCTGTACGCCGAACTGCGAGCAGCATTCGCAAAATAGTGGCGACAAAGACGCTCAGCCGTAACGAAGCATGTCACATCAGAGTTCTGTGCTGTAGAGAGAGGTCTTCCGAAGAGGACGAAGGCCGCTTGTCCCTGAGTGCCTGCAGCTTTTCTGGGAGTAGCTAAAAGCGAAAAAAGCAACACGCTTCCCGGCGTTTGCCGGTCGGCTATATGTTGCTGTTTTTTCGGCTAAGTTCTTGATCTGGCTAAGATCAAAAATGGAATGGTGCCCAGAAGAGGACTCGAACCTCCACACCCTTGCGAGTACCAGCACCTGAAGCTGGCGCGTCTACCAATTCCGCCATCTGGGCGACGGAGAGCGATGTACGAGGGCAGCCGCCCGGTGTCAACAGACTTTTTGAACTTTTATGACGATCATTGATTTTAAAGGGAAAAAACTTGGTTATGGCTGTTGAAACATGTCGCCGGGTCAGGTGTCGAGCCCTTCATGCTTCGTTCTGTCCACATGACCGAGGTCACGCTCCGGGTCGATGATGTCACGGATTCTCTGTTTGAGTTCTTTTGGGCCGGGAAAACCACCATCGCGTTTGCGTTCCCATATGATCGTGCCGTCCACGGAGATCTCGAACAGACCGCCGGTCGAGGGGATGAGGCTGACTTCGCCGATATCGGAAGCGAAGGTCTGCAGGATTTCCTGCGCCATCCAGCCGGCCCGAAGCAGCCAGTTGCACTGCGTGCAATAGCGGATGGTTATGCGGGGTTTGGTCTTGGTCATCCTCAGGTCTCCTTCATCGCCCGGCGACAATAATGTTCACGATAATGTCAACTATAATACTCATGTTTTTACCGGGCGCATGCTTGTTCTTATCATGCGGCTTTGCGAACAGAGAAGCTGTCGAAGGCTGAAACGTGGAGATCCTATGGCCCAGTTCGAGAATAATCGTCAGCGTCTTTTCGTTCCGGCGGTCGCACCGCTTTATAATGCGACGCATGATCTGGTAGAGACCATTCTGCGCGTCACGGCCGGGCTTCTTCTCGTCACCCATGGGTTCGGAAAGATCGTCAATCCTTTTGGTGCTGTCGGCATGGTGGAAAGCCTCGGCTTTTACCCCGGCGTCTTCTGGTCACCGCTGCTTGCCGCCACGGAATTTTTCGGCGGAATTCTGGTCGCTATCGGCCTGTTCACGCGGCCGGCATCCTTCGCGGCCATGATCGTCCTTCTGGTAACGGTTTATTTTCACGGCATCGTAAAGGCGGAAGGTCTGGGCGGGGCGGAAAAGTCGATCCTTTGGGCGGCGATTTTCCTGTTCTTCGCCGTTCGCGGCGGCAACCGGCATTCGGCAGACGCCAAGCTTGCGCGTGAATTCTAGGGCGTATCGCGTCAGATTATCCGCTATTGTCACAATGATGATGTAGCGGCTCTTGAGAATCGATTTTTCTCGTGGTGAAGCTGGATTCGATCGGCATTTCTTGCCGATTGAATCCTTTGTCGTCGCCACGAGGTTTTATGCGCGTTGCAATCATAGAAAACATGGCGGGTACGCCGCATGGGCAGCTCGGCGTCGCGCTGAAAGAAGCGGCGGCGGAAGTCCATATCATCCGCGCCTATGCGGGTGAGCCTCTCCCCAAGGATGCGGCCGATCATGATGCGCTTGTCGTTCTGGGCGGCGAACAGAACGCGCTCGATGATGCGCTTTATCCCTATCTTCCCGATCTTGCCCTTCTCATGAAAGCCTTTGGCGATGCGGGCAAGGCAGTCATGGGCGTCTGCCTTGGCAGCCAGTTGCTGGCGCGCGCCTATGGCGGAGAGAACATTCTCTCCGGCCCGCCGGAGTTCGGCTGGGAAGAGGTGTCCCTGACGGAAGAGGGCGTGTCCGATCCGCTATTGGCTGGGCTCGAAAAGACATTCCCCATTTTTCAGTGGCATTGCGATACATTTACGCTTCCGCCGGACGCCACGCGACTTGCGACCAATGGCGCGACGCGAAACCAGGCCTTTCGCATCGGCCGGGCGGTTTATGGCACACAATTCCATTTCGAAGCCTCCGCTGCCGTGGTTGACGGCTGGTGTCAGACGTTCCCCACTTCCGTCGAAAGAATGTCGCCGGGATGGCTGGAGAATTATCGCGACCATCGCAGCTTGCGCGCAGAAATGGCCGATGCAGCCGGGCTGGAAATTGCCCGAGCCTGGGTACGCCTCATCCAGAGCGGCGATTTTCCGTTGCGAAAGTGATCGAGGCCGAACAAAGTTGCAGCGGACGGACTATCGTGCGCAAGGAGGCGCAGAGATCATGTACAAATTCGAAATCTATCAGGACAAGGCCGGCGAATATCGTTTCCGCTTCAAGGCTTCCAACGGCGAAACGATGTTCTCCTCGGAAGGATACCAGGCGAAGGCATCGGCTATTCACGCGATCGAATCGATAAAGAGAAATTCTCCCGGTGCGGACACTGTCGATCTGACCGCCATGACGGCCTGAGCCGCGGCGCCGCGCGAGAACTCGAAACGTTTCGCCTGCCAGAAATGATGGGCGCATCGACAGGTGCCGACGTAAAGATAAGATTCAGTCTTTTTTGATAATCTTCCGTTAGCATTTGTATTTCGAGGTCTCCGGGCGGCATCAGAGTGCCCCCGATTTGTTTTGCGTACGGGTTCTCATGCGTTCATCGGCTGTGCCAGCACTTCTCTTCGGTTGCCTCCTGCTTGGAGGCTGCACGTCCAGTTCCGGGCCGGAAAGCCTGATGGCCGGCTTGCCTTCGAAGGAAACGACGAGTTCGGTCACGCCATCCGCGCCGGTGCCGCAGGCAGGCGTCGGCACCCAGGCCATCGCCGCCCAGCCGCGGCAGCAAGTTCTGGCATGGGGCGGGCCGGTGCCTGACGAACCCAAGGCCTTTTCCGCCGTCACCCCCAAAGCGTCCTTAACGCAGGATGCGCCTGAAATCCGTTTGCCGGTTCCGCCACAGGCGGCCGGAATGGTGCGGCCGGCGGAGCGCCCCACGATCAACCAGATGGAGCGTCCGGTGCAATTGGCCATGGCGGCGGCCCCGGCGGCAAGCGCCGGTGCTCAGATCCGTTCGCGCATTTTCCGCTCCAGCTTCAGTGATGCCAAGCCCATCAATTTCGGCAGGGTTCAGCCCCGTCATTTCCAGGTCCACGGGGTGGATGTATCCCGCTGGCAGGCCAATATAAACTGGCCGCAGCTGCGCACGCGCGGCGCGAATTTCGCCTTCATCAAGGCGACGGATGGTGGTGATCATCTTGATCCGATGTTCCGCACCAATTGGCAGCGCGCAAAGGAAGCGGGCATTCGCCGCGGCGCCTACCATTTCTTCTACTGGTGCCGCAACGCCAGCGAACAGGCGGACTGGTTCATTCGTAATGTACCGCGTGATCCGGACGCGCTGCCGCCCGTCATCGACGTGGAATATAACGGCGAATCGAGCTGCAAGATGCGCCATTCCCGCGAACGCGTGCTGGAAAAGATGCGGGTCTTCATGGACAAGCTTGAGCGCCATTACGGCCAGCGGCCGATCATTTATACGGCGCCCGATTTTTACAAGGATAACCTCCAGGGCGAATTCCAGGATTATCCCTTCTGGCTGCGCGCCGTCGCCCAGCATCCGTCGGTGGTTTATCCCGGTCGCAAGTGGCTGTTCTGGCAATATTCCGGTTCCGGCCTGTCGCATGGCGTCGATGGCCGTATCGATCTCAATGTCTTCAATGGCAGCGAAGACGCATGGCATCGCTGGGTGGATCGCCGCTCGAGCTGATGGTCAGCGCGCGAATTTTCGCGCGCCCGCAACACACAGCACCACAACCAGCGTCACGCCGATCATGGCCGGGCTCACCTCTTCGTGCAGCAGGGTGGCGGCAAGCGCGAGCCCGAAGAAGGGCTGAAGCAATTGCAGCTGCCCCACGGCGGCGATGCCGCCAAGGGCCAGCCCGCGATACCAGAAGATGAAGCCAATCAGCATGCTGAACAGGGAAACATAGGCAAGGCCAGCCCAGGCCTGCGGGTCTATGCCGGCAAGCGTTTCCGGCCCGCTGAAAAAGGCAAGCGGCAGCATCACCGGCAGGGAAAGAACCAGCGCCCAGGAAATGACCTGCCAGCCGCCCAGCTTGCGGGAAAGGGCAGCACCCTCCGCATAACCGAGCCCGCAGACGATGATTGCGCCGAGCATCAGAAGATCGCCGGCAAGCGATGCCTCGATCCCGGCGGCAAACGAATTCGAGAGCGAAAAACCCGCAACAAGCGCACTGCCGAGACAGGAAAAGAGCCAGAAGACCGGGCGTGGGCGTTCTCCGCCGCGCAGCACCGCAAAGATCGCGGTTGCGAGCGGCAGCAGCCCCACGAAAACGATGGAATGCGCCGAGGTGACGTGCCGCAGAGCAAGCGCGGTCAATAGCGGGAAACCCACCACGACACCAAGCGAGACGATGAAAAGCGATGTCAGGTCATTGCGCGCCGGGCGTTTTTGCCTGAACAGAAACAGCAGCGCCAGCGCCAGCAGGCCGGCAATGCTGGCGCGGGCGACGGTGAGGAACACGGGATCGAAACCCGTTACCGCGATGCGCGTCGCGGGCAGCGAACCGCTGAATATTACCACGCCTGTCAGGCCGCTCAGCCAGCCGCTCGTCGTCTTGTCCATCGTCAACTCCTGCGTTTTGCCTTTCATGATCCCGAATGGCTGGCGAAAACAGCGACAATCATATACAATTTCAACAAACTGTTATGGTTTCATGAGTGGTACGGTTGGAGAGAATCATGGATGGACAGGTCGCTGTTGGCACGCGCATAGAAAAGGTGATGGCAAGCGTTCGGCAACGCATCGCCTCGCGCAGCCTCGTGCCGGGCGCGCGTCTTCCATCGGTGCGGGCTCTGGCGAAGACCATGCAGGTGTCCACCTCCACCATCGTCGAGGCCTACGACCGGCTTGTGGCGGAGGGTACGATAAGCTCGCGCCCCGGCTCCGGTTTTTTCGTTTCAGGTCCGCTTGCACCCCTCTCGCTCGCCGATATCGAGCCGCAGCTCGACAGGGCGGTGGATCCCTTGTGGGTTTCGCGGCAGGCGCTGGATGAAAGTTCCGTTCTCGCCAAACCCGGTTGTGGCTGGCTTCCCGTATCGTGGATGCCGCAGGAGGCATTGAGGCGGGCCATGCGCGGGCTCGCCCGCGCCGACGCCGCCCTGCTGACGGATTATGGCAGCCCGATGGGACTGTTGCCGCTGCGCCAGCTTCTGTCGCGCCGGCTGGCCGAACACGGGGTGCAGGCGGGCGCCAGCCAGATCATGCTCACCGACTCCGGCACGCAGGCGATCGATCTTCTGTGCCGTTTCCTGCTGCAGCCGGGGGATACGGTTGTTGTTGATGACCCCTGTTATTTCAATTTCCACGCCCTCCTGCGGGCGCATCGGGTGAAGATCATCGGCGTACCCTATACGCCAACCGGACCGGATTTAGCGCTGTTCGAACAGGCGCTGAAAGACCATCAGCCCCGTCTTTATATCACCAATTCCGCGATCCATAATCCGACAGGTGCAAGGCTTTCCGCCGTTTCCGCCCATCGGATGCTGATGCTTGCCGAACAGGTGGGGCTAACCATCATCGAGGATGATATTTTTGCTGATTTCGAAACCCAGGCTGCGCCCCGGCTGGCGGCCTTCGATGGTCTGAACCGTGTCGTCCAGATAGGCAGTTTTTCAAAAACACTGTCGGCCTCCATACGGTGCGGTTTCATTGCAGCACCTGTCGCGTGGGTGGAAGCCCTGACCGATCTCAAGATCGCCACCGCTTTTGGCGGAACGCATTTTTCGGCGGCGCTGATCCTCTCGCTTTTGACCGATGGCAGTTACCGCAAGCATGTCGAGGCACTCAGGCAGCGTCTTGCGGCAGCGATGCCGGAGGTGGCGGCGCGTTTGAAATCGATCGGATGTGTGCCGTGGATCGAGCCGCAGGCGGGCATGTTTTTGTGGTGTCACCTGCCAGAGGGGAGCGATGCCGCCGATGTTGCGCGCCGGGCGCTTTCGCGGCAGGTGGTGCTAGCCCCCGGCAATGTGTTCAGCTCGTCGCAAAGTGCCTCCGGTTTCATGCGTTTCAATGTGTCGCAAATGGCAGATCCGCAGGTCATGACGGTGCTGGCGGAGGCACTTCAGCAAGGGCCCGAACCTCGTCGGTTGTAAGCGTTCTGGAAGGAATCGGAACAAAATCCCGTGAACGTCGTTTTCTCCGCAGAATGAAGAGGAGGAAATACCATGACATTCGATCCCAACAACCCGCGTCCGGACCGCGATCTTCGTCCGGAAGTGAATATCAGCAATGAACCGCGTGCCCGCACGTCGTCGTCCTGGGTGCCGTGGTTGGCGATCATCGTTGTCGTTCTGGTAGGCGTTTTCGCCTGGTCGCAGATGAGCGGCCCGACCACCGATCCGGCAACGACATCCTCCACCACGCCGCCTGCAGCAACGGATCAGGCACCGGCGCCGATGGCTCCGACCACTCCGGCAACACCGCCTGCGAACAATACCGCACCGGCAAGCCCGACTACCGGCGGCACGCAGACCCAGCCGTAATAGGCTTATTGATAGGATAAAACCGCCTGCCTCCGCGCAGGCGGTTTTTCCTTGCAAGAGTGACCGTCACCCGCCGTTAGAGCCTTTCCATCGCGGAAGGGTCGTTGGAAAGACGGGACCAGCGGCTAATGGACTCCTGTGCCAGTTGCGAGAGGGCAATGCTTCCGAAGCGCGACAGCAGAATGTTTTCCGCCTCTTTCATGGCGTCAAAAAGCGCCGTGTTGACGGCCTGTTCGATGACGCAGTTCGGATTGTCGCCTGCCAGCCCGATCGAGAACAGTTCCGGTGCGCCAAGCGCCCGGTAAATATCGAGCAGCGTGATTTCGCTGAGCGGCCGCGCCAGCACCCACCCGCCGCCATGGCCTTTTTCCGACGATACATAACCATGCTCGCGCAAGCCGGCCATGGTTCTGCGCACCACCACCGGATTGGTCTGAAGCATCGCCGCAATGCTCTCGGAGGTCGCGGCGCCCTCATGTTTTTCCATATGGATCAGAATATGCAGCACCCGTGAAAGGCGCGTGTCGTGTCTCATTGCCCAAACCCGTCTGTTTGCATCGACGCTATCACCTTCAAGATGACGTAACAATATAAGTTGCGTGACCATTGACTCTCAAAATCATGTAACAATATAAGTATCGTGAAATTAACGGGCACTTCCGCCTCCTCCTGAAACGATGGGTGCATCATGAAATTCGACGTCATCATAATCGGCGGCAGCTATGCCGGTCTCTCAGCCGCCCTGCAGCTTGGACGCGCCAGAAAAAACATTCTGATGGTGGATGCCGGTGAACGGAGAAACCGTTTCGCCAACCATTCCCACGGTTTTCTCGGCCAGGACGGCAAGGCGCCGGGCGAGATTATCGCCGAGGCGCGCCGCCAGATCGAATGTTACCCGACCATAAAATGGGCCGAAGGCAGGGTGACCGATGCCGAAGGCTCCTTTGGTGATTTTGCAATCGAGATCGATGGCAACCGCCGTGAGACTGCGGATCGGCTGATCCTCGCCATTGGTGTCACCGATGAATTGCCTGGTATCGCCGGGCTGAAGGAGCGTTGGGGCTCTTCAGTCTTCCATTGCCCCTATTGCCATGGTTACGAGCTCAATCAGGAAAAGATTGGCGTTATCGCCGCTTCACCTTTGGCCATTCACCACGCATTGATGCTTCCGGACTGGGGTGAGACGACCTTTTTCACCAACGGCATATTCGAGCCTGATGCGGACCAGCAAATGCTGTTGGCAGCGCGCGGCGTCCGGATGGAAACAACCGGCATTAGGGAAATTGCGGGGCATGCGGATGTCGTCCTGACAGATGGACGCAGCATTCCCTTGGCCGGCCTTTTCACCCAGCCGATATTGCGGATCACCGCCGACTGGATCGAAAAACTCGGCTGCGCGGTGGAGGAGGGACCGATGGGATCAACCATCGTCACAGACCCGATGAAACAGACTACCACACGCGGCATATTCGCCTGCGGCGATGTGGCAAGACCCGCCGGCTCGGTCGCCCTTGCGGTGGGTGACGGCGCGATGGCGGGCGCTGCGGCTCACCGGTCGATCCTCTTTCCGGAAATGCTCTAGGGTGAGACGAGGTTCAGCCAGCGGCCCGGAGGCATGCCGAAGGCATTTTTGAAATGCCGGGTGAAATGCGCCTGATCCGCAAAACCGCAGGCAAAGGCCGTTTCGGCAAGACCCGTACCTGCGCGCATCATGTCCTTGCATTTCTGCAGCCGCCGCATGATGAGATAACGGTGCGGGCTCGTGCCGAACAGGCAACGAAAGTGCCGGAAAAGCGTGAAGCGGTCGAGCCCGCTTATCCGTTCCAGTTCTTCAGAACCGACGGTGTCGGCGCTATTCTCCAGCAGATAGTCCCGGCATCGCAAAACCGCGATGCGGTCAATCCGCTTGATGGTTCTGGTGCTTCCGTCTGAATGTTTCCAGAGCAGATCCGCCAGTCTCGATTGCCAGTCGGTGAGAAGTAGATTGTCCGGTTCGCCTTCGAGATTGCCGAGTGCCTCGATGAGGCATTGCCGGAATTCTTCGTCCTCGATGATGGCATTTCGGGCAAAGGGCAGCGCGTTATATCCCGCCTCCGTCGTTTTTTCCGGCGGGAGGTAGAGCATTCGATAGTGCAGGCCCTCGTCAGTGCCCGCGCCGCCATCGTGAACCTCGTCGGGATGCAGGACGATGACATTTCCCGGCATGCTGAAATGCGATGTGCCACGATAGGAAAAGGTCTGGACGCCGGAAAGCGTGACGCCAATCGCATAAGTATCATGGCGATGCGGGGCATAGGCATTGCCGTGAAAACGCGCGTCTATGCGTTCGATGCCCTCGCTGGAGGGCGCCTGCACGATCCCTTCGAATTTGCACGAACGTTCAAGATCGCCGACGCCCCGAGGCGTTAGGGTCGCTTCTCTTTCGTAACCACAGCCAGATTGAGTTCGCATGTTTGATACCAAGATCGCCGTCATCCTTCGCGATGACCTTGCCGTGTGGCAAAAACTGAACGTTACCGCATTCCTCATGTCCGGGATCGTCGCCCAGACCAAGGAGATCATTGGAGAACCATACCGCGACGGGGCAGGCAACGTCTATAATCCCCTGTCCATCCAGCCTGTCGTCGTCATGGCCACGGATCAGGAGGCGCTGCGCAAAATCCACCAGCGATCCCTCGAGCGTGACGTCACGACATCGCTTTATATCGAGGAAATGTTCGCTACCGGGCACGACGTCGCCAATCGCCAGGTATTTTCGGAGTTTTCTCCTGACAACGCCAAGGTGGTCGGCATGGCGCTGAGGGCCGACAAGAAGATCGTCGACAAGATCACCAAGGGCGCGAAGCTGCACGGGTGATCGGACCCTAAAACGCAAAAGGGAGGCTGTGGGCCTCCCTTCAAGAACGATGGCAAGTGATTGCCGCTTATTCGTCGTTCATCTTCAGAGCGGCGATGAAGGCTTCCTGCGGAATTTCCACCTTGCCGAACTGGCGCATGCGCTTCTTGCCTTCCTTCTGCTTGTCCAGAAGCTTGCGTTTGCGCGTTGCGTCGCCGCCGTAGCACTTCGCCGTCACGTCCTTGCGCAGCGCGCGCACGGTTTCGCGGGCAATGACCTTGCCGCCGATGGCGGCCTGGATCGGAATCTGGAACATGTGCGGCGGAATGAGTTCCTTCAGCTTTTCGCACATGCCGCGTCCGCGCCGGTCGGCCGCCGAGCGGTGTACCAGCATGGACAGCGCATCCACCGGATCGCCGTTGACGAGGATCGACATCTTCACGAGGTCGCCTTCGCGGTAGTCGATGATGTTGTAATCGAACGAGGCGTAACCCTTGGAGATGGACTTCAGCCGGTCGTAGAAATCGAACACCACTTCGTTGAGCGGGAGTTCATAGGTGATCATCGCGCGGTTGCCGACATAGGTCAGCTCCGTCTGCAGGCCGCGCCGGTCCTGACAGAGTTTCAGGATGCCGCCGAGATATTCATCGGGCGTCAGGATCGTCGCCTTGATCCAAGGCTCGCGGATTTCCTTGATCTTCACAACGTCGGGCATGTCGGCCGGGTTGTGAAGTTCCTTTTCCGTGCCATCGGTCAGCGTCATTTCATAGACGACCGACGGGGCAGTGGCGACGAGATCGAGATTGAACTCGCGCTCGAGGCGTTCCTGAATGATTTCGAGATGCAGCAGGCCGAGGAAGCCGCAGCGGAAACCGAAGCCGAGGGCGGCGGACGATTCCATTTCGAAGGAGAAGGAGGCGTCGTTGAGACGAAGTTTGCCGACTGCTGCGCGCAGGTCTTCGAAGTCGGCCGCATCGACCGGGAAGAGACCGCAGAACACCACGGGCTGTGCTGGCTTGAAGCCGGGCAGGGCCTGCGCCGTCGGGCGCTTGTCGTCGGTGATGGTATCGCCGACGCGCGTATCGGCGACTTCCTTGATCGAGGCGGTGATGAAGCCGATCTCGCCGGGGCCGAGGCTGTCGACATTGACCATCTTCGGGGTCAGCACACCGACGCGCTCGATGCCGTATTTCGCGCCCGAACCCATCATGCGGATCTGCTGACCCTTGCTCAGCACGCCGTCGATGACGCGCACGAGAACCATGACGCCGAGATAGGTGTCGTACCAGCTATCAACCAGCAGCGCCTTCAGCGGCCCGTTTTCACCGACTTCGCTTTTCGGCGGCGGTAGGCGATTGACGATGGCTTCCAGAACATCGGGAATGCCAAGCCCGGTCTTCGCCGAAATCATCACGGCGTCGGACGCATCGATGCCGATCACCTCCTCGATCTGCTCCTTGATGCGGTCGGGTTCGGCCGCCGGCAGGTCGATCTTGTTGAGCACGGTGACCAACTCGTGATTATTGTCGATCGCCTGATAGACGTTCGCCAGCGTCTGGGCTTCGACGCCCTGCGATGCGTCGACCACCAGCAGCGAACCTTCACAGGCCGAAAGCGAGCGGGACACTTCGTAGGCGAAGTCGACGTGGCCGGGCGTGTCAATGAGGTTCAGCACATAGGTCTCACCGTTATTCGCCTTGTAGTGCAGGCGCACGGTCTGAGCCTTGATGGTGATGCCACGCTCGCGCTCGATATCCATCGAATCGAGAACCTGTTCCGACATGTCGCGTTCGGCAAGGCCGCCCGTCGACTGGATCAACCGGTCGGCCAGCGTCGATTTGCCGTGATCGATGTGGGCAACGATCGAGAAGTTGCGGATATGGTCCAGGGGCGTGCGGGTCGAATTTGTGCTCATGTCCCGCGCTATAGCAGGGGCTTCTCATGCCGCAAAGCGGGAATTTGGTTAAAAGCCTTTTAAAATGGGCTTTTTAGATCGCAAATTGCTCTGGCCAGTCGCGGCGGGTGGCAACCTGCCCTTCGGTGCGGAGCCTTGCAACGGCGGCAAGATCGATATCGGCGATGAGAAGGCTGCTTTGCGTCACCGCATCACTCTCGCTTTCCGCGATGATGCCGGATGCCGGCATGCCGTAATCCGAAGGCACATAAAGTGCGGCGCGGCCGCGATTTTCATCAACCGCAGGAGACCAAGGGGCCTCGCCCGCGGTGGGAGAGGAGAGGATGGCATATTGGTTTTCCAATGCCCGAGCCTGCGCACCAATCCGCACTCGATAGGCACCTGCCAGCGTGTCGGTGCAGCTGGGGGCGAGAACGAGTTCGACGCCAAGCTCCGCCAGCCTGCGGCCCAGCATCGGGAACTCGTTGTCGTAACAGATGAGAATGCCGAGCTTGCCGATCGGCGTCTCGAAGGCTTTCAGTCCCTCGACGCCCGCATGAATGTTCCACTGCTCCCGCTCGAAGCGGGTCATGATCTGCTTGTCCTGATAACCGATCAGCCCATCCGGGCCGAACAGCCATGCGCGGTTGCGGAACTTGTCGTCCGGGTCCTTCACTGGCGCGCTGCCCGGCTGGAAGAGGATTTGATGTTGCCGCGCCAGTTCCTCGCAAAGCTCCACCCAGGAAGGGATCAACGGCTGTATCTCTTCGATGGAACGATGCAGATCGGAACGCGCGTCGGGTGGCAATTGCCCGGTCAGCGCCATAGCCGAATATTCCGGCAACAGCAGCAGTTCGGCGCCTTTTTCCTTAGCCTCGCGGACGATGGCGGAAAGATGCGCGGCATAAGCCTCCCATGTCTCGATCAGTTCGATGGCATATTGGCTGGCGGCGAGGCGTGTCATTTGTCTCCATCTCCTGCACCGATGGTTTTCATCCAGAAGGACAGGGGTTTCGGGCTCTCGGCGCTCTCGTCGAGGTCCTGCCATGTGAAGCTGGTGCGCAGTTCAGGGTGATGGCGGTAACCGCGCTTTTCCCAGAAGGCATTGAGCGGCACGTAATCCGCCGGCCGGCGGGGATGGTCGGCAGGCCGCTCGACCGCGCAGAAGGTGCATCGGTTAAAGCCGAGCCTCTTTGCATGCGCCTCCCGCTCCTCGAAGAAGCGCACTCCAATGCCGTGACCGCGATAGCCGGGCAGCAGCACGCTTTCACCGAAATAAAATATCCGGTCCGGATCGTAGCCCGCTTCGGCAAACGGTGCTTTCACCTCATCGGTCTCTGCCGCCATCGGCATGCCGGTGGACATGCCGACCACTCTGGCGTCATCGAGCGCCAGCACGAAGACCGCGCCGTCCGTATCGGCATAGGTCGCGAGATATTTGCGCTCATAATCCAGCGAACCGTCATAGAGATAGGGAAAAGCGCGAAACACCTCGATCCGCAGGCGCGCGAGATCATCGAAATAGGGTGTGGCGTCAATGCCGGAAAGAGACTTGATTTCGACGGTCATGGGCATTTCACTTTCGGTTGCACTGGTTATACCGTCATGGAAAACCCGCGCAAGCATTGAACGGAGAAGACGATGACCGCTGCCGAGACCATCCGCGCCTATTACGAAGCCTTCAACCGTCAGGACATGGATGCCTTTCTGGCGCTTCTGCATGACGAGGTGGTGCACGACATCAATCAGGGCGAGCGCCAGACCGGCAAGGCCGCCTTCGCCTCCTTTATGGACCATATGAACCGCTGCTATAAGGAAAACCTCACCGATATGGTCATCATGGCGAGCGATGACGGCAAGCGTGTTTCCGCCGAATTCATCGTCAATGGTGAATATCTCAAGACCGATGAGGGATTGCCCGAGGCGAGTAGCCAGAAATACGTACTGCCGGCCGGCGCCTTCTTCGACCTGAAGGATGGAAAAGTTAGCCGAGTAACGAACTACTATAATCTGAACGACTGGATTGCCCAGGTCGGCGCTTAAGGCGTGATTTCTCGCCCGCAATCGGCGGGCAAGAGATAATCCTTGTTTCCATTATCATGGATATTGACTCCATCATACGAGAATGCAATTCTCGTATGATGGAAAACGAAGATCATATTCTTGAGCGCTCGATCGGTGAGCGGATCAAAACATTGCGGGCTGAAAACGGCCTAACGCTGGACAGGCTTGCGTCTGAATCCGGCGTCAGCCGCGCCATGATTTCCCGTATCGAGCGCGGGGAGGCGAGCCCAACCGCGTCGCTGCTTGCCCACATCTGCGCAGCCCTTGGTCTGTCGCTCTCAGGCTTTTTCGCCGAAAACGAAGAGGCTGTTTCCCCGCTGGTGAGAAAGCGTGACCAGCAGGTCTGGAAAGATCCCGAGACAGGCTATGTCCGCCGCGCCATTTCCCCGCCGCGTGTGGGTTCCGATGTCGATATCGTCGAGGTGGAATTTCCGGCTGGTGCGCGCGTCGGTTTCCCGCCGCATGCGGCAAGCCGTGGGATGACGCAATATGTCTGGCTTTTCGAAGGTGTGCTGGAAATGACAAGCGGCGGAGACGTTCACCGGCTGGAGCCCGGCGATTGCCTTTTCATGCCGGTGGGAGAAGGGCACGTCTTCCACAATCCTTCCGAAAAACCTGCCCGTTACGCCGTCGTGCTGGATCAAAGACAGCGCTGATTTCCCTACAGGAGTTCTTATGGCCACTATCCGCGTGTTGAACCGGGAAGGGACGATCGATGCCCTGCCTGAACTCTGCGAAGTCCTCGCCGCCTGCGTGAACGGCGGCGCGTCCGTCGGCTTCATGTTGCCCTTTTCCCCACAGGATGCTGAACCCTTCTGGCGATCCGTGGCGGAAACGACAGGCGAGGGTGCGACCATTCATGTGGCGGCGGAGGTGGATGGCAAGGTGGTGGGCACCGTGCAGGTCGGTCTTGCCTCGAAGCCCAATCAGCCGCATCGCGGTGATCTGATGAAGCTTCTCGTGCACCCATCCGCACGCGGCCTCGGACTTGCCCGTATGCTCATGCAAAAGGTGGAGGAGGAGGCGGTAAAACGTGGCCGTACCCTTCTGGTTCTGGATACGGCCACGGGTAGCGATGCCGAGGCGATTTATCCTCGCCTCGGCTGGGAACGGATCGGCGTTATTCCCGATTACGCGCTGTTTCCGGATGGTCGCTTTTGCGGCACCACCCTGTTCTACAAGCGGATCGGCTAGTTTTTTCAGACTTGCCGTCTCACTGGCCCGGCTTCAGCATACGGTTGAAGGCGGTAACAATCATCGCCTCCAATTGTGCGTGAATATCGGCGCGGTCCCGTGGTCCGGCCGGCTCGCAGATCGGGTCGCGCTCGCCGATGGATTTGAGGAACGCATCGGCATCCGGCTTGCACAGCGGCAGGAAGCTGAAATGATTGGCGTCATCCACCTGCTGGTAGGTTGCGCCGGGTACTTCGTCCGCGAGTTTATCCGCAAGCACAGCCGCGGGAATTTTGCCCTTGCTGCCGAGATTGATGAAGGTCAGCGGAATATCGATCTCTTTCAGACTGTCCGGTTTGAAGGCCAGCGCCAGGCCCGGATCGATCAGTACGGCGGAACGGATGCGGGGATCACGGTTCTGCTGCTCGAAACGGGCCTTGTCGAGGGTTCTGAGGTCAAGCTTCGGCACGTTGACCGGCTCATTATCGAGATAACCCCGGCCGCCAGCAAACCATTGGCAATCCATCATCGTGGCATGGTCTTCGCAATAGCGCGCATAGGCATCGAGATCGGCGCGCGCACCCGCAATCTCCATCGCCGCGCTGCCGCCCAGCGAAAAGCCGAGAACGCCGATCCTCTTCGTGTCGATCGCATTCGACCATTTGCCCTCTGCCGTCAAGGCCGTAACGATCGTGGAGAGATCGTCCGTTCGCTCCCAGATTTTCGGCGTATCGGCGGGCGTGGAATCGCCGCTGGTGGTGCCGGGATGGTTGGTTCCGGCGACAATGAAACCTTCGCTCGCAAGCTTTGCGGCGATCCATGCCATACCGGACACTCTTGAACCCGAGCCGTGGGACAGAAGTACAAGCGGCAGGCGACCCGGTTTCACCGCGCCATCCTTGAACACGGGCGTGCCTTGAAAAATCCGGTCCTCGCCGGAAAGCGTCTGTGTGCCCTTTCCGTCGGATGGATACCAGACAGTGACTGCAAGGTCCTTGCCGCGTGCCGGCGAATGGATGGTGGTTTCACTGGCGCCAACCACCCCGCCCGCAAAAACAGGCTGGGTGACGAGAGCGGAAAACAGTATGGTCGTGATGGTGCTGATAGGGCGCATGAAAACCTCGTGCGGTTGGGAAGAACGGGGTTCAATCTGCGCCGCCACATATTTTTCGCGTCCTTGATCACGTTAAAGGTCGTCCCGAAACGCGATCTGGTCCATGAACTGGCAATATAAGTCGTTGTGTTCCGGGGATATCATTCGTGCTGTTCATTCCGCTGCCTTTCGTCGTGGCGCTTCTGCTGGTCGTCATGTTCATCGTTTTCCTTCGAGGTGGAGACGATGTGCGGACCAACCGGGCCTTTCTGGCGCTGATCGTGCTTTGTGCCGTGCAATCCGTCCTTGTCGGCCTGCGCTGGGGGTATGGCGTCATCGAAACGCGTTATGTTCTGCCGATCCTCGCAGCCTGCCTGCCGCCGCTCGTCTACATTGCCTTTCGCGGACTGATGGGAGTGGCGGCGGAAAGCAGGAGAGTGATGCTCGCCAATCTCGTCCTGTCGCCTTTGCTCATTGTCATCATGGAATTCACCTTGCCGATGGCGATTGATCTTGCACTGATCGTCATCTTCGTCGGCCACGCCGTCGCCCTGCTTCTTCTTGGCAGAAAAGGGCCGGATGGGCTGGATGAGGCGCAATTCGCCAGCGTCGCCTCCGCGCACCGGGCGCTGATTATCGCTGCCTTAGCCCTGTGCGTTTCCGCCCTGTTCGATCTTCTGGTGTTTTTCGATTTCGAATGGGCGCACGGGCAAAATGTTGCAGCGCTCGTCAGCAATGCCAATCTTTTCGGACTGTTGTTGATTGGCCTCATGGCTGCGTTGGCCGGTGAAAGCAAAGCACCACAAACGGCCATGGATCCGGTCGCGGAATTGCCGCCGCCGCCGGAGCCATCCGAGCAGGACCGGGACATCATTGCAAGGGTCGATCGGCTGATGGCGGCGCAGGCGCTTTACCGTGATGAGAACCTCAACCTGTCGCGGCTTGCAAGACGCCTCGGGCTGCCGAGCCGGCAGATATCAGGCGCGATCAATCGCTCGCTCGGCGTCAATGTCTCGCAATATGTCAACCAGTTGCGCATCCGCGAAGCCTGCCGGCTGCTTGAGGAAACGGAGCAATCGGTAACCGCGATCATGTTGTCCTCGGGCTTTCAGACCAAATCCAACTTCAACCGCGAATTTCGCCGCGTCACCGGCATGAGCCCGGTTGACTGGCGGGAGCGTGAAGTGTGGAAACTGGTCTCACCAAACAAAACGGCCACCCGGCAGATGCCGGATGACCGTTTGAAGATCGTCGGGAAATGATGGGGATCAGAGCGTGCCGTTGCGCTGCTGGATCATCATGTAGGTGTCATAGGTATATTCGGCGATCTGCGCCCAGAGATAAGCGTCCTTCTTGAAGGCCTGCTGGCTTTCGTAGATCTTCTTGAAGCTCTCGTTCTTGGCCGAAATCTCCGCATAGGTGTCCTGCGCCGCCTTGTGGCAGACATCGAGGATTTCCTGGCTGAAGGGGCGAAGGATAGCGCCCTGCGCCACGAGTTCCTTCAGCGCCTTCGGATTGCGCGCATCGTAGCGTTCCAGCATGCTGGCGCTGCCGGCAGCGCAGGCGTCTTTCAGGATGCGCTTGTAATTTTCGGGCAGCTCATTGAACTTCTGCAGATTCACGAAGGCATGAACGGCCGGGCCGCCTTCCCACCATGCGGGGTAGTAGTAATATTTTGCGACCTTGTAGAAACCGAGCTTCTGGTCGTCATAGGGGCCGACAAATTCGGTAGCATCGATCGTGCCCTTTTCCAGCGCGGCATAGACGTCGCCGCCGGCGATCTGCTGCGGTGTCACGCCAACCTTCTGCATGACCTGGCCGGTGAGGCCGGCGATACGCATCTTCAGGCCTTTGAGGTCGTCGATGGTGTTGATTTCCTTACGGAACCAGCCGCCCATCTGGGCACCGGTATTGCCGAGCAGGATCGAGTAGATATTGTGCTGGGCAAGGAATTCATTGAGCAGCTCGTTGCCACCGGCCTGGTTGAACCAGGCATTCGTCTGGCGTGCGTTAAGGCCGAAGGGAACCGACGTTCCGAGCGCAAAGGTCGGATCCTTGCCGACGTAATAATAGGAGCAGGTATGCGCCATTTCGACGGTTCCGGCCGTCACCGCATCCGCTGCCTGCAGCGCCGGTACGATTTCACCGCCGGCGAAATGCTGAATGACGAAGTTGCCGCCGGAGGCTTCCTTGACATGATCTGCGACGATCTGGCCCGCGCCGAAAAGAATGTCGAGGCCCTTGGTGAAGGACGACGTCATGCGCCAGGTGATCTTGGGGTTTTCCTGTGCAATGGCCGGAGCGGCCAGCGCCGTTGCGGTAACACCGGCGCCAACGGCGCCCGCCTTGCGGATAAATGATCTGCGATCCATGTCGATAAGCCCTGATATGTCTGCATATTACAGGCGAACCGCACGGTACGCCTCCCGTCGGCTACTAAACATTTATCCCCGCGGCCATCAAGAGGGAATGTTTGAAACTTGCGTGATCTTACGCACGGCTTGGCAATTGTTGCTTGTACCGGCCTTTCGCTGTTCGGCGCGGCTGCGGCTAAGGCATGCTGCGCTTTAAGGCCGGGTCATCCATTGCGGGATTGTAAAACAGCGAAAGCGTCAGGCTTCTGGCGATGCGTTGCGCCGTTTCCATGAACCAGTCATGTGCCTCTTTGCTCGGCGCAATATCATCAAGCGTGGCGGAAAACAGCGTGAGCCACTGCGGAAAAAGCTCCGCCGACATGCCTTTTACCCCGAGATGGGCCTGCACGGGCTTGCCGCCATAACCGCCATTCTTGAAGGCGACGGCCGTCCAGAACTGTTTCATCCTGGCCATATGCTCCGGCCAGCGCCCGGCGAGTCGCGCATCAAAAACCGGGCCAAGCGTGGAGTGTTCAAGAACGCGGCCGTAGAATGTTTCCACCAGCAGGTCGATGAAACCGGCATCCACGCCGATTTCCGCCATGGCCTTTTCCGCCCTGTCCTGAATTTCCGCGCTGTGGGCGGCTCTCGCCGCAACGTCTTCCTGCATGGTGCTTCCTTTTCCGCGAATTTACCCCGCTGCGAGGCGGCCTGCAATGCGACCCTTTGCCTTATTAGAATTATTCTAAGATGACTTGATCTCGGCGCAGGGCGGATGTATTTAGAATTATTCTAAAAAGGTTTCAGCCATGTTTCGCAGTCTTTTTTCCCTGTCCAAACGCCCCTTTTCCTCTCTCGGCGAACAGGAAATCCTCGCACTCGCCATTTCGTCCGAAGAAGACGATTCCCGCATCTATCGTTCCTATGCCGATCACCTGCGCGCGCAATATCCGCAATCGGCCAAAGTCTTCGACGATATGGCGGAGGTCGAGCAGCAGCATCGAAATGTCCTGATCGACATGCATCGTCGCCGTTTCGGAGAGACGATCCCGCTGATCCGCCGAGAACATGTACGCGGTTTTTACGAGCGCACACCAGACTGGCTCGTGAAGAACCTGTCGCTCGAGAAAATCCGTGCCCAGGCCGAATTGATGGAAGCACAGGCGATCCGTTTTTACGATGAGGCCGTCAAGCGCACCAGCGACGCCAATACGCGCAAGTTGCTCGGCGATCTGGCCGAGGCGGAGCGGGGTCACGAAGAGATCGCGCAAATGCTGGAAGAAAAACATCTCGATGAAGATGGCAAGACCGAAGAGGCGGAAACCGCAAAGCGGCAGTTTCTTCTGACCTATGTGCAGCCGGGTCTTGCGGGATTGATGGATGGCTCCGTCTCGACGCTCGCGCCGATCTTTGCGGCCGCCTTCGCCACGCAGGATACCTGGCAGACTTTCCTGATCGGCCTTTCAGCCTCCGTCGGCGCTGGTATCTCCATGGGCTTCACCGAGGCGGCCCATGATGACGGCAAGCTTTCGGGTCGCGGTTCTCCGGTAAAGCGGGGTCTGGCCTCGGGCATCATGACGGCCATCGGCGGTCTCGGCCATGCCTTACCCTATCTCATCCCGCATTTCTGGACAGCAACGGCGATTGCGGCCGTCGTCGTTTTCGTGGAACTCTGGGCCATCGCCTTCATTCAGAACCGCTTCATGGAAACGCCGTTCCTGCGCGCGGTGTTTCAGGTGGTCCTCGGCGGCTCATTGGTGCTGGCGGCCGGCATTATCATCGGCAACGGATGAAAAAAGAAAGAGCCCGCGATGGCGGGCTCTCAATCTGTCAGACGTGGGCCAAGCGTCAGCGTAATGCGCCAACCAGAACGTCGCGACCATCTTCGATGGAGACCCAACGGCCCGTATTGAAGGACGCCTGCCGCTTCAGATAGGTATAGTTAGTATCGGTCCAGAGCTTCACATCGTCGGTGAGGTTGTCGAGAATATAGTCGCCATCAGTGGTGCGAAGCGTCAGCACCGCATGGCCTTCACCATCCGGTTTACGCACGACGGTGATCAGCAGATCGGCAACGGAAAAACCGCGCTCGACCAGTTTCTTGCGCTTCAGCAGCACGAAATCTTCGCAGTCACCGGCGGTCGTCGGATATTCCCAGACTTCGTCCTTGCCGTAGATTTCCTGGTCGGTCATCGCCACGATCGTGGTGTTGACGGACGTATTAACCTCGCGAATGACATCCCAGCCATAATCTGTGACGCGCGGGGGCGGTGTCGCCTTGCTGCGAATATTGCATTCGTCGGCGTATTTCTGACAGAACTCGTAATGTCCGATCGGCTGGGACGTGATCCCGCCCGTCACCATGGAAGGGCTTCCTTTGATTTCCGCCATGGCGGAGGCAGCAGTCATTAGCCCGGCAGCAACTGCAAACAGCAGAGCACGCGCCAGCGGTGCGTTCATCATGAAACCCGTCCCTTAATTCTTAACGAAAAGTTAAGAGGGATAGGGGGTTTGAGTCAATCTCTAGCAATCGGCGATGCGCAAGACTCGTTGAATATGGTTAAGAGCGTTGCGCAAATGCCTATATTGCAAGGGCTTTGACCGCCGCGAGCATCCGCTCGATATCCTGCGGCCGGGAAAGCCGGTGGTCTCCGTCGCGGATCAGCGTCAGCACGACGTCGTCGGCGGGAAGATGCTCGATGAGCTTCAGAGCATGCTGATAGGGAACATCGGGGTCGCGCATGCCCTGCAGAACATGAACCGGGCAGCCGGTCGTGATGATGCCGGTGAGCACCCGGTTCTGCTTTCCGTCTTCCATCAGCGCGCGGGTGAAGATGTTGGGCTCGGGGCTATACTCCGAATGTTCCTCGAAGTAACCCCGTTCTGCGAGAGAGGTCCTTTCCGCATCCGACAGGCTGGGCTCTATCAGTTCCTGCGTGAAATCCGGCGCAGGCGCAATGAGAACCAGACCGGCGACGGAGGGCGCGCCACCCGCCTTGCGCAGCTCCTCGACCATGCGCAACGCAATCCACCCGCCCATCGACGAGCCGACGAGAACGACGCGCGACGGCGCCTTTGCACGCACCACCGCAAGTGCCTCTTCGAGCCATCTCGAGATCGTGCCTTTGTTGAAATCACCGCCGGAAGCCCCGTGCCCGGAATAATCGAGCCGTAGGCAGGCAAGGCCGTTTTCCGCTGCAAAACGATCGAGCTCAACCGCCTTGGTTCCCGTCATGTCGGAGCGATAGCCGCCGAGCCAGACGAGCGTTGGTGCGTTCGGCTGGGATGTTGGGGAGCGATGGAGGAAAGCGATGTTGCGGGCGTCGTCACCCGCTCCTATATGCAGGAATTCAGCAGCTTGTTCGGTCATGTGTATGCAATTCTCCTGATTTTCGTGCAATATCGGCGGCGTATTTGCAAAAACCGTGGCAACAGGTGATCTTTTCGGGCAGATATGCTATTGACTTCGCCACGGCAATAACGACATTTCCGCCGCTTGTACCAAACAAGCTGTTTTTTGCTGACGTGATCCAGAAACAGATCAGGAGAATACGACCATTCGCAGACCTTTCAAAGCCGATGCCCCCGTCAAGGAGGGCCCGCGCTCCAACCGGGAAATTCGGGTTCCCAGAGTTCAGCTTATTGATGAAGAGGGCCAGAACCTCGGTAGCATGCCGACGGATCAGGCTTTGAAAATGGCGGAAGAGGCCGGTCTCGATCTCGTCGAGATTTCGCCGAACGCTGAACCGCCGGTATGCAAGATCCTCGATCTCGGCAAGCTTAAGTACTCGACCCAGAAAAAGGCCGCTGAAGCGCGCAAGAAACAGAAGATCGTCGAAGTTAAAGAAATCAAGATGCGCCCGAACATCGACACGCATGACTATGACGTGAAGATGAAGGCGATGGGCCGTTTCTTTGATGATGGCGACAAGGTGAAGGTAACGCTGAAGTTCCGCGGCCGCGAAATGGCCCACCAGGAACTCGGCATGAAGCTTCTCCTCCAGGTGAAGGAAGACACCCAGGCGATTGCCAAGGTTGAAGCCGAGCCGAAGCTGGAAGGCCGTCAGATGATGATGGTTCTCGCACCGAAATAATCTTTTTACGCGTTCACATCACTGGCGCGTATCCCACCGCAAGGGGAAATTCTCATTCCCCGTTGCGCTTTTAGCCGACTGCGGTTATAAGCGCGCGTCCGAACGGTCCGGCAGGGCATGCCGTGGCCGTTCCTGAATAGCTTGAAATAGGCCTCGTCTGCCTGTTTCGATACAAAAACGGAGTAGCAAAATGCCCAAGATGAAGACGAAGTCCGCTGCAAAGAAGCGGTTCAAGATCACCGCCACCGGCAAGGTTGTTGCAGCCGCCGCCGGTAAGCGCCACGGCATGATCAAGCGTACCAACAAGTTCATTCGCGACGCGCGTGGAACCATGGTTCTCGCCGAAGCTGACGGCAAGAAAGTCGTCAAGAACTACCTGCCGAACGGTCTCTGAGACTTTTCCGCACTTTTGGACACTTTAAGGAGATCATGACATGGCACGCGTAAAACGTGGCGTAACTTCCCGCGCCAAGCACACCAAGACACTCAAGGCAGCCAAGGGCTTCTACGGCCGCCGCAAGAACACCATCCGCGCAGCAAAGGCTGCCGTGGATCGTTCCAAGCAGTACGCTTACCGCGACCGCAAGGTCAACAAGCGCAACTTCCGCGCTCTGTGGATCCAGCGTATCAACGCTGCTGTTCGCGAATTCGGCCTGACCTATGGCCGCTTCATCGACGGCCTGAACAAGGCTGGCATCGAAGTCGACCGCAAGGTTCTGTCCGACATGGCTATCCATGAGCCGGCAGCATTCGGCGCGCTCGTCGAAGCAGCGAAGAAGGCGCTTGAGTACCTCAAGGATGCTGGTACGACCAACGAGTTTGAAACCGCTGTAAAGTAATTACGGCGCGGACAATCTGTTGTTCATTTGAAACCCGCGCCGGTCCTCCGGCGCGGGTTTTCGTTTTTTGGAATTCACGGCAGTTTCGGCAGAAGTGCGTAACGCTTTTACGCCGAGGTTGCCAAAAGGGTGGGGCATCCGGCTTTTGGCCGGCAGGCTCCATTGGGGGCAGAAAATGCTGGTTGCCGCAAGCGACGCGGAAAAGGCGAAGGGTTTCCACGTCCATCTGGAAGATAGCGATATCGCAGCCTTGATGCGGGCTTTGCTTAAAAGCGAGCGCCGTGTGCAGAAACTCGAACTTTCTTCGACGACCGTCTGGATCAAGCGCCAGGGCACGGAAACGCCGTCCTGGTGGATAAAGCTGCAGACCTTTCTCGCAAAGCTGCTCCCCTACACTTTTATGCGCCCGTCGCCTCCGCTCGATGGCGCCGGCCTGATGCGCCGTGAACTCGAAACGCTGCAGGCTTTCAAGGCCCGTGGTTTTCCTGTTCCGCCCATCATCTATTCTTCGCTGACGGCCGTTGTCCTGGGGGATGTCGGTCCCACCATCATGGAACGCATGGACGCGATAAAGACCGCGATGCCGGTGGAGCATGACGCCCTGCTGGTAAAATCCGCCGAGGCGCTCGGCGAACTGCATGCAGCAGGTCTTTGCCATGGACGTCCGCATGTGCGTGACTTCTTTCTCACAGAAGGCCGTGTCGGTTTCATGGATTTCGAGGAACGCCCGCAGGACGTCATGCCGCTTGAGACGGCGCAGGCCCGCGATATCTGGCTGCTGTTTCTGCAGGTCGCGACCCGCGCCTGCGATGCGCCGAAAACCTGTGATGCCGCCTTTGCCCGCTGGCGCGAAAACGCCCCGCCCAGGGCGCTGGAAGAATTGTGCCGTCTGACCGGCATTCTGGGGCGTTTTTTACCGGTTGCCCGGTTGATCGGGCGCGTGCGGATGGGTAGTGATCTGCGACGCTTTATCATGGCGACCGACTATTTGATGAATGCTGTGAACCCCGAAGCCGCTGTTAAAAATACCGGCA
Source organism: Agrobacterium sp. CFBP2214 (assembly GCF_030209895.1). NCBI lineage: Bacteria > Pseudomonadati > Pseudomonadota > Alphaproteobacteria > Hyphomicrobiales > Rhizobiaceae > Agrobacterium > Agrobacterium sp. CFBP2214. Next base: position 190,486 of record NZ_JARVRC010000001.1, read on the forward strand.
AGGCAGGAAAAGATGACTGAACTTGATACCTTGAAATCGCAATTGATGTCGGAGATCGCCACTGCTGCCGATGAGCCGGCCATCGAGGCCGTGCGTGTTTCCGCACTTGGCAAGAAAGGCTCGGTTTCGGAGCTTCTGAAGACGCTTGGCAGCATGACGCCGGAAGAGCGCCAGACCCGGGGCGCTGCCATCAACCAGCTCAAGACCGAAATCACCGACCTCATCGGCGAGCGTAAGAACGCGCTGAAGGACGCCGCCATTACCGCCCGGCTGAAAGCGGAAACGGTGGATGTCAGCCTGCCGGTTCGTCAGTCTCCGGCCGAGCGCGGTCGCATTCATCCCATAAGCCAGATCGTCGATGAAATTACTGCCATCTTCGCGGATATGGGGTTCTCGATCGCCGAAGGTCCTGACATCGAGACCGACTATTACAACTTCACGGCGCTGAATTTCCCCGAAGGCCATCCGGCCCGCGAAATGCACGACACCTTCTTCTTCCAGCCGGATGAAAACGGCGAGCGCAAGGTGCTGCGCACCCACACCTCGCCGGTGCAGATCCGCACCATGGAAAGTCAGAAGCCGCCGATCCGCATCGTCATTCCGGGCAAGACCTATCGTCAGGATTCCGATGCCACCCATTCGCCGATGTTCCATCAGGTCGAGGGCCTTGTCATCGACAAGAAGGCGCATGTCGGCAATCTGCGCTGGATTCTGGAAGAATTCTGCAAGACCTTCTTCGAGGTCGACAGTGTCGTCATGCGCTTTCGCCCGTCGTTCTTCCCCTTCACGGAGCCGAGCTTCGAGGTGGATATCCAGTGCGACCGTTCCGGCCCCATCGTCAAGTTCGGCGAAGGCAAGGACTGGATGGAAATCCTCGGCTGCGGCATGGTGCACCCGAACGTGCTGCGCGCCGGTGGGCTGGACCCGGATGAATATCAGGGCTTTGCCTGGGGCATGGGCCTCGACCGCATCGCCATGCTGAAATACGGCATGCCTGATCTGCGCGATTTCTTCAACGCCGATGTCCGCTGGATGAACCACTACGGCTTCCGCCCGCTCGACATGCCGACGCTGTTCGGCGGTTTGAGCGTTTAATCCGGTTAGCCAAGGAGCAAAGACATGAAATTCACTCTTTCCTGGCTGAAAGAGCATCTCGAAACGGATGCGACGCTGGACGAGATTTGCGAGCGGCTGACGGCGATTGGCCTCGAGGTCGAGGACGTCGATGACAAGGCGGCCTACAAGCCTTTCGTCATCGCCAAGGTCGTTTCCGCTGAAAAACATCCCGAGGCCGACCGCCTCAAGGTGCTGATGGTGGATGCTGGTGACGGCAAGCCGGTGCAGATCGTCTGCGGCGCGCCGAATGCACGCGCCGGCCTCGTTGGTGCGCTCGCTCGTCCCGGCATGTATGTTCCGGGCATCGATGTGACGTTGGCCGTCGGCAAGATTCGCGGCGTCGAAAGCCACGGCATGATGTGCTCCGAAAAGGAGCTCAACATTTCCGACGATCACGACGGCATCATCGATCTGCCTGAAGATGCGCCTGTCGGCACTTCCTTCGCATCCTATGCTGGCCTCGATGATCCGATCATCGAGATCAACCTCACGCCCAACCGTCCGGACTGCACTTCGATCTACGGCATCGCCCGCGATCTCGCCGCCTCCGGTCTGGGTAAGCTGAAGACGAAGCCTGCGCCGTCCTTCAAGGTTGAAGGCGCAACCCCCGTCGATGTGAAGCTGGAACTGGATGATGCGGCGCTTTGCCCCGGCTTTTCGCTGCGCATCGTGCGCGGCGTGAAGAATGGCCCCAGCCCGAAATGGATGCAGCAGCGCCTGATGGCGATCGGCCTGCGTCCTATCAATGCTCTCGTTGATATCACCAACTACATGACCTTCGATCAGGGCCGGCCGATGCACGTCTTCGACGCCGCCAAGGTCAAGGGCGATCTCACGGTTCGCCGTGCGAAAGAGGGTGAGACGATCCTCGCGCTCGACCAGCGTGAATACAAGCTCGGCCCGAACAATGTCGTCATTGCCGACGAAAAGGGCCTCGAGTCGATCGGCGGCATCATGGGCGGGGAGCATTCCGGCTGCGACGAAAACACCGTCGACGTGCTCATCGAGTCTGCTCTCTGGGATCCGATCAACATTGCCAAGACCGGCCGTTCGCTCGGCATCATCACCGATGCGCGTTATCGTTTCGAGCGTGGTGTCGATCCGGAATATATGGTTCCGGGTCTGGAGCGCACCACCGAACTGGTTCTGGCACTGTGCGGCGGCGTTGCCGGCGAAGCCCGCGTCGTTGGTTATAAGGGCCATCAGCCCAAGGTCGTCGATTTCCCGCTGGCGGAAGTCAAGCGCCTGACGGGTCTGGAAGTCTCCTCGCAGGAGAGCCTCGCCATTCTCAAGGGTCTTGGTTTCGGTGTCGAGGGAACGGGCGAGCGAGTCTCCGTGACCGTCCCCTCCTGGCGCCCTGATGTCGACGGCAAGGCCGATCTGGTTGAAGAAGTCATGCGCATCCATGGCGTCGACAATATCAAGCCGGAACCGCTTGAAAGCTTCGGCGCTGTCAACGGCCGTATCCTGACCACGCTGCAGATCCGCACCCGCACCGCGCGCCGAGCGCTGGCGAGCCGCGGCATGCTCGAAGCCGTCACCTGGTCCTTCATTCCGGAAGCGCAGGCGAAGCTTTTCGGCGGCGGTTCCCCGGCTCTGAAACTGGCCAACCCCATCGCGGCCGATATGTCGGACATGCGTCCTTCGCTGCTGCCGGGCCTTCTGACCGCAGCACAGCGCAATGCCGACAAGGGCTATGGTGACGTCGCGATCTTCGAGGTCTCCGGCACCTATGAGGGTGATACGCCGGAAACCCAGCGACGCGTGGCTGGCGGTGTTCGCCGTGGCACGGCCTCGCTCGCAGGCAGCGGCCGCATGTGGTCCAATGCTGTGAAGGGCGGCGGCAAGCCCGTGGATGTCTACGACGCCAAGGCCGATGCGCTGGCGGTGCTCGAAGCCTGCGGCCTGCCCATGGCCAATGTCCAGATTGAGGCCGGCGGCCCCGGCTGGTATCATCCCGGCCGCTCAGGCACCATCAAGATGGGTCCGAAGGTCGTGCTCGGCTATTTCGGCGAATTCCACCCGAAGACGCTGTCCGAGCTGGATGTTTCCGGCGCCTATTGCGGTTTCGAGATCTATCTCGACGCCATGCAGGAGCCGAAGAAGAAGGCGACCCGCACCAAGCCAGCACTTGAGCTTTCGCCCTTCCAGGCGGTCAAGCGTGACTTCGCCTTCGTGGTCGACAAGTCGGTAGAGGCAGGAGCCATCATCAAGGCCGCAACGAGCGCCGATCGCAAGCTGATCACCGGCGTTAATGTCTTCGATATTTTCGAAGGCGCATCGCTCGGCGAAAACCGCAAGTCGGTGGCCATCGAAGTCCAGATCCAGCCGGTCGACAAGACGCTGACCGATGAGGATTTCGAAGCGCTGACGGCCAAGATCGTCGGCAATGTCGAGAAGTCGACGGGCGGCGTTCTGCGCGCCTGAAAGCAGCTGACGAAATGATAAAAGCCGCGGCGGTTGCCGCGGCTTTTTGTTTTTAGCGATTGGCCAATCGCGTCATTCGTTCCGGATAACGTTCCCCCGCAACCTTTGTCGGAGAGAGCAATGCGCCGAGGCTGGCAACTTCGTCGGCCGTCAGCGCAACATCCGCTGCCGCCACGTTTTTCTCCAGATTGGCAATTTTCGTGGTGCCGGGGATAGGCACGATGAAATCGCCCTGCGCCATGACCCAGGCGAGCGCCAGTTGCCCTGCGGTAACGCCTTTCGCGGCCGCCATATCTTCCAGCAGCTGGATGAGGGCCAGATTGGCATCGAAGTTTTCGCTTTGGAAGCGCGGCAGGCTGCGGCGGAAATCGTCGGAGGCAAGCCCGTCGAGCGACTTCAGCGCGCCCGTCAAAGCGCCGCGCCCGAGCGGGCTGAAGGGTACGAAACCGATGCCCAGTTCGCGGCAGGTGTCCAGCACGCCATTTTCTTCGGGATCGCGGGTCCAAAGCGAATATTCGCTCTGAATGGCCGCAATCGGGTGAACGGCATGCGCCTTGCGAAGGGTCGCCGCACTCGCCTCGGAAAGGCCGAGCGCCTTCACCTTGCCTTCGCGCACCAGATCGGCCATTGCGCCGACCGTCTCTTCAATTGCCACGTCCGGATCGACGCGGTGTTGGTAATAGAGGTCGATGACATCGACACCCAGCCTTTTCAGTGAAGCTTCGGCGACGGCACGAACATTTGCCGGCGAACCGTCCACACCCTGGATCATCTCCGCCGAAGGTTTGCTGCCGTCGATGCGGAAGCCAAATTTGGTGGCGATGACCACCTGATCGCGATAGGGCTTCAAGGCCTTGCCAAGGAGGATTTCGTTTTTGAACGGCCCATAAACTTCTGCCGTATCGAACAACGTGACGCCAAGCTCGACGGCGCGATGCAACGTTGCGATAGAACTGCTTTCATCATTTGAAGGTCCATAAGCATGGCTCATGCCCATGCAGCCAAGGCCGAGTGCAGAAACGGAGAGGTCTTTTCCGAGAATTCTGTGTTTCATTTGCCTGTCCTTTGTCAGAGCGCGCCTTGAAAGCTATCCCGCAGTTTCCGACGGAGAATGTGTCCAAGACGTTTAATATACCCTTGGGAATGGGTACGGGTAAAACATACCGTCCGTCGGCGATAAAAATAATCGCTGCAAATCCGCTTGGGTTGTTCTATCATTTAGAACAATGAACCGTGTGCAACTCTCCCAACTGGCCGTTCTTGCCGCCGTTGCCGAAGGCCGCAGCTTTCGCAAGGCCGCCGCCGAATTGGCCATCGCGCCTTCTGCCGTCAGCCATGCGGTCTCGTCGCTGGAGGAAAGCCTTGGCCTGCGGCTGCTTCACCGCACCACCCGCAGCGTTTCTCCGACGGAGGAGGGTAAACTGCTGCTCGAAACGTTGGGACCGGCTCTTGCCGATATCGATACGGTCATCCAGACACTTGCCGAGCACGGCGGAAGGCCGGCGGGTCCTCTGCGTATCACCCTGCCTCGGCTTGCGGCCGAGGACCTTATCGTGCCCCGGCTGGGTGAGTTCTTGCGGCTCTATCCCGACATATCACTCGAAATCTCAACGGATGATCGCTTCGAAGATATCGTCGCGAAAGGCTTCGATGCCGGTCTGCGGCTCGGAGAGCACCTCGATGCGGATATGATTGCGGTGAAAGCGAGTGGTGCATGGCGCGGCGCGATTGTTGGCGCGCCCTCCTATTTCGCAGAAAACCCGCCGCCATCCGATCCGAGGGATCTCATCCGTCACCGCTGCATCCGCCGGCGTTTCGCGAGCGGCCTTATCTATCGCTGGGAACTGGAGAAGAATGGCAAGCCGCTGGTGGTGGATGTACAGGGACCGCTGATCCTGTCGGACCAGAGCCTCATTCGCCGGGCGGCAATAGATGGGGCAGGCCTTGCATTCGTTTTCGAACAGCGCGTAGAGGACGATATCAAAGAGGGCAGGTTAATCCGCGTGCTGGAGGATTGGTGCGCGCCCTTTGACGGTTTTTATATCTATTATCCCTCGCGCCGGCAGATGCGCCCGGCGCTGAGGGCTTTCGTAGATTTCTTCCGCTTCAGGGGTGATCAGAACTTGATGCGATAGCGGATATGGCCATCGCTTTTCACGTAGCTGTTATAGAGATTCTGGGCCCGGTGATTGTGCTCGTCCGTGTTCCAGTAAAGCCGTGACCAGCCTTTTTCGGCGCAGATGGCGATGAGATCGTCCATCAGCGCCCGACCTGTTCCCTTGCCGCGGATCGCGCCGTCGACGAACAGGTCTTCCAGATAGCAATCGGGTGTTTTGACCCAGGTGGAATCATGGAAGTGATGGATGGCGAAACCGGCCATCTTGTCACCGAGCAAAGCCACACGCATGGAAACACGCGAGGCTGGGTCGAGAATACGCGCCCAGGTATGCTCGGTCACGTCGTCGGCAAGGTGGACATCGTAGAAAGCGAGATAGTCGTTCCACAGGCGCAGCCATTCCGCCCGGTCACTCGGCTGTGCGTCACGAATTGTAAGATCCATGTCACGCACCCGCTTTATCGAGAAGAGCCATCATCTCGTCTGTCAGCTTCAGATCGACGGCGCGTTTGAAGCTCTCGAGCTGCGACAGGCTGGTGGCGCTGGCAATTGGAGCCGTCACGGCACTCTTCCGCAGCAGCCAGGCCAGTGCGATATCGGCGAGCTTGGCACCGGTTTCCACGGCAACCGCATCCATGGCCCCAAGAATGGCAAGGCCGCGTGTGTTGACGTAGTCGCCTACCCGGTAGCTGCGGGCAACGCCTTCGGTGTCGGCCTTGGCGCGATATTTGCCGGTGAGGAAACCGGCCGCAAGGCTGTAATAGTTGATCACCCCGATCTCTTGCCTGACGCAGAGATCGGCAAGCGGGCCTTCAAAGTCCGTGCGGTTGTAGAGATTATACTCCGGCTGCAGCACGTCGTAGCGTGGCAGATTGTTCTTTGCGGCCGTGTCCAGCGCGTCCTGAAGCTGGCTTGCGGAATAATTTGAGCAGCCGATGGCGCGGATTTTCCCCTGTTCCTTCAGCTTTGCGAAGGCGGCGAGCGTTTCCTCCAGCGGCACATCCGCATCCGGCTTGTGGGCGAGGTAGAGGTCGATATAGTCGGTCTGCAGCCGCTTCAGGGAAGCCTCGACGGCTTCCGCGATCCACCTGGCGCTGAGACCGGTCTTCTGGCCGCGATTGTCAAAACCGACCTTGGTGACGATCACCGCATCCTCACGCCTGACACTGGACTGCTTCAGCCATTTGCCGATGATGGCCTCGGACTCTCCGCCCACATGGCCATCCACCCAGGCGGAATAGACATCCGCCGTGTCGATGGCATTGAACCCGGCATCGAAAAAGGCGTCGAGCAGGGCAAAGGAAGTCTTCTCATCCGCTGTCCAGCCAAACACGTTGCCGCCGAAGACGATCGGGGCGATGGAGAGGCCGGTGCGGCCGAGACTTCGTTTTTCCACGGGAAATGCTCCTGTTGCTATCTTTATGGCAAGGTAGCAACTGCCTGCCGGCATAACCATTCAATTCCTTTGATGGCATTCATCAGGCAGCGGCAGGGTCTGCGAAAATCAGGCCTGAAAACCGCGATAATGGCTGGGCGGATGGCGATTGTGCTGTTGCCAGACACGCCGCAAATGCCGGGCGGAGGCAAAACCCGCCCTTTCCGCGATGGCTTCCATATCCAGGCGGCTGTTTGCGAGAATGTCGCGGGCGAGATTGACCCGCATCAGGTTGACATAGTCGATGACGCTGATGCCGGTATGCTCGCGAAACAGGCGCGACAGATGCCTTTCGCTGAGCGCGGCAATATCGGCCAGCCGCTCCAGCGACCAGTCCTGCGCCGGCTCGGCCATCACACGGTCCTGAACCCGGTGAATGGCGGGGTGGATGTGGTTGCGGCCGGTCATCCAGGGGGAGATTTGTGGATCGCTGCCGCTGCGCCTGAGATAGACCACCATGGTTTTGGCAATGCGGGCCGCAACGGCCGGGGATGTCAGCCGGGAAACCACATGCAGCATCAGGTCGATGCCGGTGGAAATACCGGCACTTGAGAAGCGGTTGCCATCCTCAACGAAAAGGCGGTTTTCGGCCACCTGCGACAGCGGCGCGATGCGGCGCAGCCCTTCAACGCAATCGGCATGAGTCGTGCAGTTTCGCCCGTCGAAAAGTCCCGCTTCCCCCGCCAGCAGCGCGCCGGAACAGATGGAAATGACTGTCGTATCGGCACGCACCGCGCGGCGCAGCCATGCCGCCAGCGCCTGCCGCTCTCGCTGTGTCTGCGGATCATTGTCGAAGCGTGACGTGCTGCCCGAGATCAGCAGGAAAGCATTTTCCGGCAAGGTCGCGGGCAAGCTCTCCAGCCCGGAAAGTCCAAGGCCGATGGAAGATTGTTGTTCGCCACTCGCAGCAATGTATCGGCAGTCGAAGTGGATGTCCCGCTGTTCCGCGTTGGCATAACGGATCACTTCGAGCGGACCGGCAATGTCCAGCAACAGCGCATGTGGCGGCACAAGCGTATAAAAGGGAATGATGCGCGTGCCGCCTCTATCCATCAGGCGGCCTCTTTGACGGTGGCCAATGCGTCATTGACGCTTACGATGCGCGCGAAGCGGCCAGCCAGCACCAGTTCGGTCCGTTTGCGGATATCGTCCGGGCTGAAGGTGGTGCCGGAAGCATGTGTCATCGGGAAAGTCAGCGTCGCTTCGGTGACGTAATCGACGCTGTAACCAAGATCGGAAGCGTGCCGCGTGGTGGTTTCGCAGCATTGCTCGGTGCGGATACCAGAGACGATCAGCCGGTTGATGCCCTTCTGTGTCAGCCAGATTTCGAGGCCGGTGCCGGCAAAAGCCGAATGGCGGTTCTTGTGAAAGGTGACATCAGGCGTGATCCGCACGCCATCCAGCGCCCGGATATAGCCACTGTCCTTTGAGAAGGCCTTGTCGCCATCGACATGGAAGATTTGAACGACTGGAATGCCCGCGGCTTTGGCGCCATCGATCAGCGCCTGCTGTTTCTCCAGATAGGCAGCCAAACCGCTTTCCTCGAAATAGGGGGCATGCCGAAAGGATTCCTGAACGTCGATGACCAGCAGTGCTGTATGGGAAGAGGACATTTCATGTATCTCCATTGGGTTCATGCATAGCATAATTACCTCTATAAAGCACGGAGAAAAGCAGATATCCCGACAAAGACAGGACAAATTCAGCCATCTTTGATCTATCGCGCACCTGCGGCTTGCCATGACGTGTGACGATGGTAAGTTTCCGTTGAATGGCAGAGCAGGAGAACGGAATGCTGCGCTTCGGAATAATCTCAACGGCGAAAATCGCTCAGGATCACGTCATTCCGGCGATACAGGATGCACAGAACTGCGTGGTCAGCGCCATAGCCAGCCGGGATCTCACCAGGGCGCGCGCGGTGGCGGATCGTTTTCCCGTGCCCCACGCCTTCGGTTCCTATGAGGAAATGCTGGCTTCCGATGTCATCGACGCGGTTTACATTCCGCTTCCGACATCGCAGCATGTGGAGTGGACCATCAAGGCCGCCGATGCCGGCAAACACGTTCTGTGCGAAAAGCCGATTGCACTGAAGGCAGAGGAGATCGACACCCTCATCGCCGCGCGCGACCGCAACCGCGTTGTCATCTCGGAGGCCTTCATGGTCACCTATGCGCCGGTCTGGGCCAAGGTGAAGGAGTTGCTGGCCTCGGGCGCGATCGGAACACTGAAGCATGTGCAGGGCGCTTTCAGCTATTTCAACCGCGATCCCGGCAATATGCGCAATATTCCCGAACTGGGTGGCGGGGCCTTGCCCGATATCGGCGTCTACCCCACCATCGTGACCCGCTTCGTCACCGGTGTGGAGCCGAGGCGCGTGCAGGCCACCGTCGAGCGCGACAAGGAATTTGGCACCGATATCTATTCCAGCGTCAGGGCCGATTTCGGCGGTTTCGAACTGAGTTTTTATCTGGCCACACAGCTTGCCGCCCGCCAGCTGATGGTTTTCCATGGCACTGACGGTTATATCGAGGTCAAATCTCCCTTCAACGCCAATCGCTGGGGTGCGGAAGAGATCGAGCTGACCAATCAGGCCCATAACCAGTCGCAAATCTTCCGGTTTCAGGATAGCCGCCAATATAAGCTGGAGGCGGAGGCCTTTGCCCGTGCTGCGAAGGGTGAGGGCGAAGTGGTCACGCTGGAAAGCTCGCGGAAGAACCAGCTTTTCATCGACGCCATTTACCGGGCGGCGGAAAAGGACGGGTGGGAAACGGTTTAATCCGACTTTTGCCGTTGCCTTTGAAGCCGCCAATAGCCGTAAAGCGCCAGCAACAGTGCTGCGAGTGCTGAAAAGGCAAGCGGGACGAGCGGCTGCACCAGCGGGTTGCGCCATTGCAGCAGGGCAAACAGCCCGACGCTGACGATACGCGAGGTAAGCGTGACGGCATTTGTCAGAAAGCTGTTCAGTGCGGCTGATGCCTCACCATTCGAACGGTTCAGCCGCCAGCTTGTTGCAAGCCCCGCTGCCGCGCCCGGCAAACGGGCGGCGAGCGGATCGACGCCGAGATAGAAAATAAGCAGACAGGTAACGGTGAGGTCAGTGGCCAGTCCGCAAATCTCGGTCAGCGCAAAGTGCGGAAGCCTCAAGGCCGTGGACTTTTAGAGGGTTGGCTGGGTGGAACGTGGGCGCTGCAGCACCAGAAGGCTGATAACGACACCCACGACACCGAAATTGTAACCGGCAAGCGCCAGAAGCAGCGACATCAGGGGCACGGCCGTGGAAGAAAGTGCAATCGCCACGCCATAGGCACCGATAATCATCATGCAGATGAAAACGATGCTGAAAACCGAACGCAACGCAACTGCGGTTACGCCGAGCACTGTGGCGGTAAGAAAAATCATGATGCCGCCTCCTCTTTGGTTGCCGGGCCTGGGACAGACGTAACGCTGTCTTCCCTAACGAACCCTTGTTTTCTCCTCCAATCCCCATTTTCCTAACTCGTTAGTTGAGGATATGGTTTCATCGCCGTTAAAATGGGCCGGGCCGGTGCCGGCATTTCCGAATCGACGGGTTTTGGTTACAAACGGGCATGAGCGATATCTTCTCCCACGCAGCATTGAGCAATCTTGCCGAGTTCTCGGTGTCCGAACTGTCGGGTTCCATCAAGCGCACGGTGGAGACGGCTTTCGAGCAGGTGCGGGTGCGCGGCGAGATTTCCGGCTATCGCGGTCCGCATTCTTCGGGTCATGCCTATTTCTCGCTGAAGGATGATCGCGCTCGCATCGATGCGGTGATCTGGAAAGGCACTTTCTCGCGGCTGAAGTTCCGTCCGGAAGAGGGCATGGAAGTCATTGCCACCGGCAAGGTCACCACCTTTCCCGGCTCCTCGAAATACCAGATCGTCATAGAAAGCCTCGAACCGGCAGGTGCCGGCGCGCTGATGGCGTTGCTCGAAGATCGCCGTCGACGTCTGGCGGCGGAAGGGTTGTTTGATGCGGAACGCAAGCGTCGCCTGCCGTTCATGCCGCGCGTCATCGGCGTCGTCACCTCGCCGACGGGTGCGGTTATTCGCGATATTCTTCACCGCATCTCGGATCGCTTTCCCGTGCATGTCGTCGTCTGGCCGGTCAAGGTGCAGGGCGAAGGTTCGGGCGAGGAAGTGGCGAACGCCATTCGCGGCTTCAATGCGCTTCAACCCGGTAGTGAAATTGCACGGCCGGATGTACTGATCGTCGCCCGTGGCGGCGGCAGTCTGGAAGACCTCTGGAGTTTCAACGACGAAATCGTCGTGCGTGCCGCTGCCGAGAGCAAAATCCCGCTGATTTCCGCCGTGGGGCATGAGACCGATACGACCTTGATCGATTATGCCGCCGATGTTCGCGCGCCGACGCCGACGGGGGCCGCCGAAATGGCTGTGCCGGTGCGGGCCGAGTTGGAAGCGCAGCTTTCCGGCCTTGCCGCGCGCCTTTCCGGCTCGGTATCGCGGCAGATGGACAATCGCCGTCAGGGCGTGCGGGCGCTGGTGCGGGCGCTGCCCTCGCTCGATCAGCTTCTCGCTTTGCCGCGCCGCCGGTTTGATGAGGCCGCGAGCGGTCTCGGGCGGGGACTGGAATTGACCACGCTGAACAAACGCCGCGCCTTCGAACGTTCAGCCTCGGGTCTCAGGCCGGAAACCCTGCTGAACGGTCTCAAACAGCACAGGCAGCGGATTACCGAGCGCATGCATCGGGCCGAGACCCTGGTTGAGCGCCGCCTGCTGCAGGGAAAAGGCCGTGTCGATGCCTTTGATTCTTCGCTGCGTTCGCTTCCCGCCCGGCTACTCGGCCAGCTGGAGCGGCAGAAGGAACGCATTGTCACTGCTGCACGCCGCGCCGATACAGCCGTGCTGCACCGCATGACGCAGAACCGCGCGGGCCTTGCCTCCCATGACCGCATTCTGCAATCGCTGTCGTATAAGAACGTGCTGAAGCGCGGTTATGCCGTCATCCGCGATGAGGAGAACCGGCCGCTGACCCGCGCTGCCACCATCGCGTCTGGTGCTGCGGTATCGATGGAATTTGCCGATGGCCGCGTTTCTGCCATCACAACGGGAGAGGGGACGCCGCCCCCGGATACGTCAACCGCGCCAAAAAAGAAGCCGGCAAAACCGGCTTCTTCTGGCCCAACGGATCAGGGCAACCTGTTCTGATCAGATCGACGCCGCATCCGAAAAGCGGCGGCTGACGGTGAAGGTCTTTTCGATATCGGGATGCAGCTCCATGCCGAGGCCGGGACCTGGCGGCACGGTGATCATGCCGTTTTTCACTTCCGGCAATGCGGTGACGAGATCGCGATACCAGGTCTTGTAGAAGGCTCGCACGCTTTCCTGCACCAGCGCATTCGGCGCATTAAGCGACAGATGCGTTGAGGCGCAGAGCACCACCGGGCCGGTGCAATCATGCGGCGCGACCGGCAGATGCCAGGCTTCCGCCATCGAAGCGATCTTGCGCGCTTCGGAAAGCCCGCCGCACCAGCTGATGTCAAGCATCACCACGCCGGCAGCACCTGTTTCCAGGAGATCGCGGAAGGCCCAGCGGGAACCGAGCGTCTCGGATGCGGAAATAGGTGCTGGCGAAACGGCGGCATAACGGGTCAGGCTTGAAAGGCTGTCCATCTTGATCGGGTCTTCATGCCAGAAGGTCTGGTAGGGGGTGAGCGCCTTGGCGATCTGCATCGCGGGCAGAAGCTGCCACATGGAGTGAAACTCCACCATGATATCCATCTTGTCGCCCACCGCCTTGCGGATTTTTTCGAAAGGCTCGAGCGCGCTTTTCAGGTCCGGCATCGAAATATATTGGCCACGTGTCTTTTCCGCCGCCGCATCGAAGGGCCAGATTTTCATGGCCGTGATGCCGTCTTCGAGCAACGAGTGGGCCAGCTCGTCGGCCCGGTGCAGGAAGCCGTTCAGATCGTCATAATCCTTGCCGCCGGAGAGGCCGTAATTGGCGGTCTGCTGGCCGGTCGCCTTCTTGATATATTCGGTGCCCGCGCAAGTATTGTAGGTGCGGATTTCCTTGCGACTGAAACCACCGAGAAGCTGGGCGATCGGCTGGTTGGTGGCCTTGCCGAAAATATCCCAGAGCGCGATATCGAAAGCGGAATTGCCGCGTACCTCCGCTCCCGACGAGCGGAAACCGAGATAACCGACGAGGTCCTGCGCCAGAAGATCGATCTGCAGCGGATCGCGGCCGATCACGCGGGGTGCGATATATTCGTGCACATAGGTTTCCACCGTCTCGGCGCCATAAAAGGTTTCGCCAAGCCCGGTAATGCCTTCATCCGTATGGACCAGAACCCAGAGCAAGTTTGCCCGTTCCGCCACGCGGACGGTCTCAAGTTTCGTAATTTTCATGAAGTGTCTCCTCCAGAGGCAAGTCGTGTTCCGTCTGGAACTGTGTTGAAAAAAATCAGGCGATGCCGGCCGCCAGAAGCGCGTGCACGCTTTCATCGAAATGCCGCGCCATCAGCGTTGAGGCCGTTTGCGGGTCTCCTGCGGCAATGGCCTGTCCGATGGCGATGTGAAGTTCACCTGCGGCATGGCGCTGCACGTCGGATGTGCGGCTTTTCCAGCCGATCGGCCACGTCTGGCGCGTCACATTCTGAAAGGCGCCGAGAATGAGTTCGAAAACCGGATTCTTGGAGGCTTTGGCAACGGCGAGGTGGAAGGCAAGATCGTGTTCCATGACCTTGTCGTTGTCGCCGAAATCCCGCTCCATATTGTTGGCATGGTCGAGAATGGTGAGCGCTTCCGCATCCGTTCGCCGCAGCGCTGCCAAAGTTACGGTTCTAACTTCGATCGTACGGCGCACATCGTAGATCTGCTGGATATTGATCTGTTCGGTGTGAATGCCATGTTCAAACATCAATGACATCGCACCATGATCCAGTGTCGCCACCGTGGCGCGCTTGCCGGCGCTGACATCGATCAGCCGCATCGCTGACAGAGACCTGAAGGCCTCGCGAACGACGGTACGGGAGACGCCGAGCTGCTGTGAGAGCGAAAGCTCGCTGGGGAGTTTCGCGCCGGGGGCAAGTTCGTTTTCCCTGATGTGGCGGGTGATCGCGCCGATCGTGCTGCTGACGAGGCCGGTTTCGTGGGAAATGGCGTTATACATTTTTCCTCCAACCTGTAGTACAGGTTTATGGAAAATTGCTTACAGGATTTTCTGGGGCGAAACAAGCGCCATCACGCGGCCATTGCGTGTTTGCCAGGCCCGGAAAACCTATTCTTCGAAATCTCGCAAAAACCGTTTCAGCAGTTGGTTCAGCGTCGCACGCTCTTCTTCGCTGAGGCCGGCAACCAGACGGTGCTGGTTTTCGACGTGAGCGCCGGCCGCTTCCTCGACAATGGCAAACCCCCGCTCCGTCAACGATATCAGGACGCTGCGCCGGTCATTCGGGTTGTGTATGCGCTCCACCAGCCCCGCTTTTTCAAGCTGGTCGATGCGGTTGGTCATGGTGCCGGAGCTTACCATCGCCATGGCAAGCAGATCGCCGGGGGAGAGCTGGTAGGGCGAACCGGAGCGCCGCAATGTCGCCAGAACATCGAAAGCGGAGGAGGAAAGCCCATGCCTCAGCAGCACCGCCTCCACCTCTCGACCGAGATGGGTGGTGAGACGGTTCAAGCGCCCGAGGAGCCCCATGGGACCGACGTCGAGATCGGGCCGCTCCCTGTGCCATTGCGCCAGAATGTGATCGACGCGGTCAAACGGTTCTTTGCTCATTCCCAAGGCATAACAACTGGTATCTTGACGTCAAGATAAAATCAGCTAGATTGCATTTATCTTGATATAGAGATTCTTGAGATGAAGAAAAATACGACCTATGCCGGCGATGTGCTGGTGACCGCCCTTGCCCCGGCCATCTGGGGAACCACCTATTTCGTCACGACGGAATTTTTACCGCAGGGATATCCCCTGCATGTCGCCATGCTGCGCGCATTGCCGGCCGGCGTGCTCCTGCTGCTTTTCGTGAGAAAGCTGCCGCAGGGCATCTGGTGGCCGCGCAGCTTCATTCTGGGGGCGCTGAATTTCTCGTTCTTCTGGGCGATGCTTTTCGTTTCAGCCTATCGGCTGCCGGGTGGCGTGGCGGCAACGGTGGGCGCGGTCCAGCCCCTGATCGTGATTGGCCTCTCCCGGCTGTTTCTCGCAGCGCCGGTTCGGCCGCTGGCCATCGCGGCCGGTTTTCTGGGTATTGTCGGTGTCGCTCTTCTGGTTCTGGCGCCGGGTGCTGCGCTGGATGGTATCGGGGTGGCAGCAGGTCTTGCCGGTGCCGTATCCATGGCTTTCGGAACGGTGCTGACCCGCAAATGGCGGCCGCCGGTGTCGAACCTCACATTTACCGCCTGGCAACTGACGGCGGGCGGTATCCTGCTGCTGCCGGTTGCCTATTTCCTGGAACCGGCCCTGCCGACACCGACAGCGGCCAATATTCTCGGCATGGCCTATCTGGGTCTTATCGGCGCCGCCTTGACCTATTTTCTGTGGTTCCGCGGGCTGACCCGTATCGAACCTCCCGCCGCCGCATCGCTCGGTTTTCTAAGCCCGGTCGTTGCAACCCTGCTCGGCTGGCTGGCGCTTGGCCAAAGCCTCACGCCAGCACAGATCGCAGGTTTCGTCGCGGTGCTTTTCAGCATCTGGCTCAGTCAGCGCAGCCAGTTGCCGAGATAGGTCCCGTCAGGCCCATTCGCCCTTGCGCATCACCGGAACCGTGGAGCCATCCGGCTTCACGCCATCAATGTCCACCTTGTCGGAGCCGATCATCCAGTCGATGTGGATCAGGCTGGAATTGCCGCCCTGCGCCGTGATCTGCTCCTGCGACAGCGAGGCGCCGTCAAGGAAGCATTTTGAATAGCACTGGCCGAGCGCGATGTGGCACGAGGCATTTTCATCGAACAGCGTGTTGTAGAACAGGATGCCGCTTGCCGAAATCGGTGAGGAATGCGGCACCAGCGCCACTTCTCCCAGACGCCGCGCGCCCTCATCGGTGTCGAGCACCTTGTTCAATACAGCTTCGCCCTTGGAAGCCTTGGCTTCGACGATGCGGCCGGCTTCGAACTTCACCTGGATATCGTCGATCAGCGTTCCCTGATGCGACAGCGGCTTGGTGCTGGAGACGTAACCATCCACGCGCAGCGCATGTGGTGTGGTGAACACTTCTTCAGTCGGGATATTCGGGTTGCAGGTCACACCATTCTTGGCGGTGGAGGCGCCGCCATGCCATTCGTGGCGGTCCGCGAGGCCTATCTTCACATCCGTGCCGGGGCCGGTGAAATGCAGCGAAGCGAAACGTTCGCCGTTCAGCCATGCCGAGCGCTTGGCGAGATTGGCGTTATGCTGCGCCCACGCCGCGACCGGATCGGCCAGATCCACCCGCGAGGCGGCGAAGATGGCGTCGGCAAGCCTGCGGACCGCTTCGTCTTCCGTCACATCAGGAAAGACCTGCTTTGCCCAAGACGGGTTGGGATAGGAGATGATGTTCCAGTTGATGTCGAAATTGGAAATCTTCTCCAGCGCCGGCTTGTAAGCCGTTGAGTTGGCCTTGTTGGCGCGCGCCACCTTGGCAGGGTCCTGTTCGGCCAGCAGCATGGGGTTGTCGCCGGCAATCGCCAGCCGCGCTGCGCCATTGGCATAAGCCTTTGCCATGCCCTCATAAAGCCAGCCGGAAGCCAGGTCGAAATTGGCGTCACTGGCGTGGCGATAGCGCGCAAGCGTGGTTTCTTCATCGGAATAAAAGGTGGTGACCAGTCCGCCACCTGCCAGATAGGCGTGTTTGGTCAAAAATCGCACCAGCGGCAGGGCTGCCAGCGGCGCTGTAATCACCAGATCCTGGTCCTTCTGCAATTGCAGGCCGACCTTGATGGCGACTTCGGCCAGTTTTTCGAGTTTGACGGGATCGATGGGAGAAACGGTCATGATCTGCCTTCGTCTATTTCAATCGGAGGCGCCGACCATAGCCCATTCCTCCCGAAAGCCAAATGCTTTCAGGCATGCCCTCCGGCACTTCAATCGGCGACCAGCGGTGCGGCGATGGCCTTCAGCGCCATTTGGGCATCGCGGGGCGAAAGCCTCACTTGCAGGCCACGCTGCCCGCCATTCATGTAGACATAATCATGCGTCATCGCCCCGGCCTCGATGGCCGTCGGCACCTGTTTTTTCTGCCCGAAAGGGCTGATGCCGCCGACATGGTAACCGGTGGCGCGCTCGGCATCGGCGGGCTTCATCATGCTGGCGGATTTACCTCCGAAGGCGGCGGCCAGCTTCTTCATGCTGACTTCACGATCCGAAGGGACGACGACGCAGACCGGCTTGCCATCCAGCTCTGCCATCAGCGTTTTCAACACCAGATGCGGTGGCTCACCGATCGCCTCGGCCGCCTGCAGACCGATGCGGTCTGCATTCGGATCGTAATCATAGGTGACAGTGGTGAAGGCAACGCCTGCCTTGGCCAGCATCTGGGTGGCGCGTGTTGTTTTGGACATGACAGGTTGCAGTCACGCAAAAAGGGTCTGGTAGGTTTCAGGCTTGAAACCGACAGTTATCTTGCCCTTCGCCTCCAGCACCGGACGCTTGATCATGGAGGGCTGCTCCAGCATCAGCGCGATAGCCTTCTCACGGTTCAGATCGGTCTTCTGGCCGTCGTCGAGTTTTTTGAAGGTTGTACCGGCGCGGTTGAGAACCGTTTCCCAGCCCGCGGCATCACACCATGTTTCCAGATGGGCGCGGTCGATGCCCGACGCCTTGTAGTCACGGAAAGAATGGTCGACGCCATGGGTCTCCAGCCAGCTTCTGGCCTTCTTCATCGTGTCGCAGTTCTTGATGCCGTAAATGATGATCGTCATGCTGCCAGCCTCTTTGCCTTCAAGCTCTCCGGCATAACAAAATATCCGCCTTATTCAACCCGCCCGCTGAAGTGCCCCTGCGCATTTGCCCCGTCGTGATGCTAAGTCATGCAAAATCGCAATGGCTGATATCCGAACGAGCGCGAGCAAAGCTGCATGGCTTCCCTGCTACATCATGAGTTGTAGAACGGGGCCGAAATGCCCATTATCTGGGCATCAAAGATGGAGAGAAAAATGCGTCAGGTTGCAAAGACATCGCGTAACTTCTTCGGTGAAACTTTCGCCGTTCTCGGTGCAGCGCTCTCGGTTTCGGCCGCTGTTCGCGCACATCGCAAGCCCGCCCGTGCCGATCTCGAAGCTCTCGGTATCGACGGTAAGGCTTTCGACAAGGTACAGCTCTAAGCTGGCCATTATCCGTTGCGAGGCGATACCGCCTCGCTTGCGCTCAGGATCGACAACCGGATCGGTTTTCGACGGGCGCGGTGGATACGCGGATGGCGCGAAAAGCGCCCCGGCTTCGCAAAACAAGGTTCCGTATAGCTTTCAACAGCGGATGCGGAAACGACTATCGGCGTGGGAAGTGCTATGCCACTTCGGGTGCATCTTACCGCATCGCCACCCTTTGCATCGGCCGTTTCGAAGGTCCGATCACTTTCCCCGGCAAATGTAACTGGCTTTCAGGCCGCTCATAACGGTCTGCTTTCGGCGAAAGTGCGAAGCGCTCGAGCAATTCATGCCGCGTTTCGCCATTGTGACTGAATACAAGTTCGAAGTTCCCCGCCAGCCAGCTATAGGGTTTCTCAACCTGCATCAGCTCGATTTTCCCGCAGCCGTAGATCATGGTGAGATGCGGTGTAAAAGACGATGCGGCGACATAGGGCAGGTTTGCTCGCCTAAGGGAGCGCTGCACTATCTTCGCCAGAGCCTTAAGCTCCTGCATCTCGCTGCCACTGCGTAGCACCAGACTGTTGCGATTGCCGAAGAGCGACGATCCATAGAATGTGATCGGAACGGGCCGCGCCTTGATTTCCCCGAGCGTCGCCTTCAGCCGATGTACCAGCCCGTGAGGCACGGTCTCAAAACATCCGACACAGAGCAGGGTTATATGCAGAAGCTCCGGCGGATAGGCCTCACGCTTCGTCCGCCCCGCAGCATGGCACGACGCATCGGCAAAAATTCGTTCCGCCAAGGCTGCCGGCGGTTTCACCATGATCAGGAGCTTGCTGCTTAATCGCGGATTGAAACGCCGTATTTTCTCCGACTCCCACCCTTCGAAGCAAAGCTGCTTTGAGCTTCCTTCCTCTGCCAACTCGAAACTCATGACGATGCTCCATGGCCTTTGCCAGGGCCGCGATATTACCATCACCGGTTAAAATTGAAAGAACAAAAAGAGAACAAAAGCTTTGTGACGTTTACCAGATACCGGGAAACAGCCGATAGCGCCTTTGACGGGCATATTCAGAATAACCGGGCAATTCGGCCTGCAGCAGGCGGTCTTCCAAGCCGGTACGGATGATTAGCAGCACGATGGCCAAAGCCGCGGGGAGCAGGGCTATCCAGGAACTCAATGCGAGCGGTATGCCAGTGAACATGCCGATTGCGGCCGTGTAACCGGGGTGGCGCACGATACGGTATGGGCCCGACGTGACCACCCGCTGCCCGCGCTCGCTTTGGATTCGGACCCCGGGCTCGAAGAACGGATTGACGGCCTGGGCCCAGGCCGTAACCGCAATACCGCCGACAAGCAGGATGTAGCCGAGCAGCACGACCCACAACGGCACGGCAGACCACTCCATCCGGCCGGCATCGAATGCCGCAACCGGGATTTCAGCAAAAAAAGCCAAAAGGATCACGGAGACCAGAATCAGGTCCCATTTCTTGGTACCCGGCTGGAACCGGCTGCGCGCGCGGAAAATGACCGGGTTCACACGCGCCAATACCAGCGCGGAAAGGCCAAAAGAAACGACGACGACCACGACGAAAATCCAGCCCGGGCACCAGTTGATCCTGCCCGCAGGCAGAAAGACTAAGGCCACCAGGCCGAGCGGCAAACTGATGGCGTACAGGATCGCGGCGGCGCGTGACATAGGCATCGGATCGGCATCGGATGTCATCGATGGGCTTCCTTCTTTTGTCCTCGATAGGACGAACGGCAGCCTGTCCTGGTGGACTGATTAACCCCTTAAAGCGGTGCGGGACCGGCGGTACTCTGCGAAAGACGGTCGAATACTGGCAAAAACGCGCAGAAAGTCAAACGCATAAGCGGTCTCGGGTCTAGCCGACCGCGCGACAGCTGCTTGCGGACCGGAATGGGCGATCCCTGTTTGGTGGTTCATTTTTTAGTCGCTTTCGGCAGTCGGTACGTCCCGTAATATCGGCCCCGCGCACATCTGGTTTCCGGCGGGATTCCGTCAGCAGCCATAAGGCAAACGGCTTCGGGTTGACATTCTACCTACTAGTTGGTAGGTAATTACTATGAAAAATCCACAAACCAAAGCGGATGAAATTCTTCGTTGCGCACGCTTCCTGATCATAAAGGGCGGCTACAACAGTTTCAGCTATGCCGATATTTCCGCTGTGGTCGGTATTCGCAATGCGAGCATTCAC
Source organism: Agrobacterium sp. CFBP2214 (assembly GCF_030209895.1). Lineage (NCBI taxonomy): Bacteria > Pseudomonadati > Pseudomonadota > Alphaproteobacteria > Hyphomicrobiales > Rhizobiaceae > Agrobacterium > Agrobacterium sp. CFBP2214. The sequence continues at coordinate 211,064 of NZ_JARVRC010000001.1, forward strand.
CACCATTTTCCCAGCAAGACCGATCTGGTCCAAAAACTGGTTGCGCAATACAGGCAGGAGGCGGAAGCCGGTATCGCCGAACTGGAACGAAACGTTTCCGACCCGCTCGAACAGCTTCGCGCCTATATCGGCTATTGGGAGGGCTGTATCGCCGAGGCCACTCATCCCTTCTGCGTCTGCGCTTTGCTCGCCAGTGAAATTCCGGTTCTGCCTGAAGCAGTCGCTCTTGAAGTGCGCGCGCATTTTCGAAGTCTCTCGGACTGGCTCACCACCGTTCTGGAACGCGGCGTTGCCCAAGGGCGCATCGCGCTGAGCGGAACTGCCAGAGCCAATGCTGAAATCTTCATGGCCACCGTGCACGGCGCGATGCTTTCCGCCCGTGCTCACGGTGATGCGACGACTTTTGGTGCAATAACCCGCCCCCTGCTGGAGCGCATGACCGCTTAAAATCGGAGCCTCGCGGGGAACGTGAAGGCGTGGCCCGGGCGGCATGCCACCGAAACAACAGACAGCATTAAGCTGGCAGATTTGTCGATGACAGTCTGCTTCCTGGACCACCCCGTCCTTTTGGACAAGAAAGGCAATCTCTCATGTTCGGAATTTCTCCGCTTGGCTGGATCCATACACTTGGAAGCCTGCCGGCCATTCCCGCCGCCATTTACATGTTTGCCCGCTACGGTCGAATCGTTCCGCGATCAGCGCCGGGCACCCTCTATCTTGTCTCCATGCTGATTGGAGCTGCGACGGTCTTCCTCGTCGCGCATCAGCCGATCAGCTATGGCGTTGGCGTCCTGACCATCCTTTTCCTGCTTGCAGGTTACGGCATCGAACGCGTTCTTGGTTCAACGCGCCTGGCCAGATATATTGAAACCATCTGTCTCAGCATCACTGCGTTTCTTTTGATGGTCCCGACGGCCAGCGAAATCCTGCGTCGTGTTCCGGACGGTCACCCTCTGGTTACGGACCTGAAATCACCGCTGCTTCTCGGTGTTCAGGCAGGGTTGCTGGCGATCCTCGTGGTCGGCCTGGCCGCCCAGATGATCTATCTCACACGACAAAACAGAAACGCCGCGAACTAGTCGCGGCGTCATCGTTTAAACTGCCTTCGACATGGCGGCGTTGCGGTAGCAACGCCACTGTGTCGATTATAGTCCTATTCCCACTCGATCGTGCCGGGCGGTTTGCTCGTCACGTCATAGACAACGCGATTGATGCCCCGCACTTCGTTGATGATGCGGGTTGCCGCGCGGCCGAGGAAATTCATGTCGTAGGGATAGAAATCCGCCGTCATGCCGTCTACCGAGGTCACGGCGCGCAGCGCGCAGACGAAGTCATAGGTGCGGTAATCGCCCATGACGCCGACGGTCTGCACCGGCAGCAGCACGGCAAAAGCCTGCCAGATGGTGTCGTAAAGACCAGCCTTGCGGATTTCATCGAGATAGATCGCATCGGCCTTGCGCAGAATATCGAGCTTCTCGCGGGTAATCGCGCCGGGGCAACGGATCGCCAGACCAGGACCTGGGAAGGGGTGGCGGCCGATGAAGCTGTCCGGCAGGCCGAGTTCACGGCCAAGCGCACGTACTTCGTCCTTGAAAAGTTCACGCAGCGGCTCCACGAGCTGCATGTTCATGCGCTCGGGAAGGCCGCCGACATTGTGGTGGCTCTTGATGGTGACAGAGGGGCCGCCGGAGAAGGAGACGCTCTCGATGACGTCAGGGTAAAGCGTGCCCTGTGCGAGGAAATTCGGAGCACCCTTGCCGTCGGCGGCGATCTTGGCCGCTTCGGCCTCGAAGACTTCGATAAACAGGCGGCCGATGGTCTTGCGCTTCGCTTCCGGATCGGAAACGCCCGAGAGTTCGCCGAGGAACAGATCGGCGGCGTCAACATGAACAAGCGGAATGTTGTAGTGGTCGCGGAACATGCCGACCACCTGCTCGCTTTCACCAAGCCGCATCAGGCCATGGTCGACGTAAACGCAGGTGAGCTGGTCACCGATCGCCTCATGGATGAGGATAGCCGCAACCGAAGAATCGACGCCGCCGGAGAGTGCGCAGAGCACGCGGCCGGTGCCGACCTGCTCGCGGATCTTGCGGATCATCTCGGCGCGATAAGCCGCCATCGTCCAGTCGGATTTAAGCCCGACGATCTTGTGCACGAAGTTGGAGAGCAGCTTGCCGCCGTCAGGGGTATGCACCACTTCCGGGTGGAACATGGTGGAGTAGTAGTGACGGGTCTCGTCCGCGGCGATGGCGAAAGGCGCGTTCTCGGAGGTTGCGATGACCTCGAAACCTTCCGGCAGCTTCGTTACACGGTCGCCATGGCTCATCCAGACGGGATAGCTCTTGCCCTGTTCCCAGAAGCCTTCAAAAAGCGGGCTTGCCTTCTTGATGTCGATATCGGCCCGGCCGAATTCCGCCGCATGGCCGCCCTCGACGACACCGCCGAGCTGCGTGCAGAGCGTCTGCTGGCCGTAGCAGATGCCGAGGATCGGAACCTTGCTGTCAAACACCGCCTGCGGCGCGCGCGGGCTTCCTTCCGCCGTCACGGATGCGGGGCCGCCGGAGAAGATCACGCCCTTGGGCTGAAGCTTCTCAAACGCCTCTGCGGCATTCTGAAACGGATGGATTTCGCAATAGACCCCGGCTTCGCGGATGCGGCGCGCAATCAGCTGCGTCACCTGGCTGCCGAAATCGATGATGAGAATGCTGTCGGGATGGGCTATCTGGGTCATGGCGAGCCTTTAAAGAAAATGGCGGCTTTAGGCAACCCGGAAGCGGGTGTCAAACAGCGGAAATTTGCGAAAATAGCAAGGTTTCACAGGGCGATCATACCGTCTTCAATGGCGCGGCAAAGCCCGTCGACGGCCTCCGCCAGCTTTTCGTCGATGATGTGCAGATATTCCATCCAGTCATCCACATGGTTCACATCCGCCTTGCCATCGGAAATACCACGCAGACCGGCGAGCGGTACGCCGAAGCGCTGGCAGGCACGGAGCACGGCGTAGGTTTCCATTTCCACCATGTCGGCGTTGATCGCCCCATAGGCCGCACCGGAAACCACGTTGGCGCCGGTAGAAAGACGTGCCTCGGCAATGCCGGGTATGAGGAAAGGCAATGGCACATCGGCCGGCAGGTCAAGAAAGGGCGTGCGACCCTTTTCGAAACCGAAGGCGGAGGCGTCCATATCGCGATACGAAACCGAAATCGCCTGATAGACGCCCGTTTGGTTCAGAGTGCGTGAACCGGCAGAGCCGAGAGAAACGACGAGGTCGGGCAAATGGTCTGCCGCATCGAGACCGGCAAGAACGGCCGTTACCGAAATCGCAGCCTCGACCGGGCCGACGCCGGTCATCAGCGGCGCAATGCGGGCCTGTAGATGGGGGCCGTATTCGGCGGAAGCCGCCATGACGAAAAGGACGGATTTATCCGCAACATGCAAAAGCCGGTAGCTCATCCGGTAATATCCTCGCGACCCTTTACCACCATCATGGTGCCGGTCATGGAGGCGATCAGCTTTGCCGGCCCGTCCGAAAGCGCATAAGCGCGGCCATCGGCGACGATCAGGTTGTTTCCGGGCTTGATGATTTCGCCACGAAACAGGAACCGTTCGCCGCGTCCGGGCGACATGAGGTTGACCTTGAACTCGATGGTCAGCAGCGAGGCCTCAGGCTCGATGATCGTATAGGCCGCATAGGTACAGGCCGTATCCAGACCGGCGGCGATGACGCCCGCATGTAATATGCCGTGCTGCTGCGTCAGCTTTTCATGAAAAGGCAGTTCGATTTCCACCAGCCGGTGTTCGATACGGGTGATCTCGGCGTTGATCGCCTGCACCACGCCCTGGCGCGCAAAGCTGCTTTCTATCCGCTGACGAAAATCGCCGGGATCCGTGATCTCCATGGCTTACCTGCCTGCCTTCTGCCCTGTCGCAGACTGACATGGCGCGTGGCGGCGGGCAAGGCAAGGGCTTGCAGCCGAATTAGTTCAGCATGCTGATGCTTGCGTTGAGCACCGTGGCAAAGGCGACCCACAGCGCATAGGGCGTAAAAAGCCACATCGATATGCGGTCACGGCGGTAGGTCAGCGCCATGAAGGCGATTATGCAGATCAGCATGGGGATGATGATGACGAGTGCGCCTGCCGGGCTCTGCATGCCGAAAAAGATCGGCGACCACAGGAAATTCAGTATCATCTGCGTGAACCAGAGGCGCATACGCGTCCCCATCGGCTTCCTGATCCAGGTGCGGGCGCCGGCAATGCCGATCAACACGTAAAGCGCCGTCCAGACCGGCCCGAAAATCCAGTTGGGTGGATTGAAGAATGGTTTCTGCAGCGATTGATACCATTCGCCCGGCACATTGTTGACGCCGATCAGCGCTCCAACGGCAACAACTGCAACTACGAAAACAATGTACACGGTAAGGTTTTTCATGACGCATCCAATGCGCCGACCATGCTTTTGTTCCCGTGCCTTTTCAGTATTTTAGCTGGAGAGACGCACGATATGCTGGTCCCATGCCACGTCGCTTCGCACGGTCTCGAAAAATCCGTCATAGGAAGAAACAGCAATGCCGTTCGCGGCAGGGGCGACGCCCGCGGCTTCCCGCACCGTCGTCTCGGATAAAACGCGCCCGGTTTTTGCATCCAGCGTCACGGCGGCGTTGCCGTTGGGCGATGTCAGGCCCACCAGCCCATCGCGCCGGTTGACGGCGATGGCCCCGACGTAATTGGCAAGGCGTATCGTCGTTTCCTGGGGCAAATCCACGAGGGACACATCCTCACCCTTCGAGAAATGACCGACAAGCGGCGGAAGGTCGTTGCGCGGCCCCTCATATTGGCAGGCAAACCAGATGCGCCCGTCATCGCCGAGATCCACATGGCGGGTGGAAAGCTGCCGCAGACGATCCGGCATTGCGTGTTTCTGAATCAACTGGCCGGTCGCCGTATCGAGAAGCACAAGAGAGGGCTGCATATTGTCGATATTGAGCTTGGTTCGTCCGAAATCCGGATGGGTCTCGATGCCGCCATTGGCGATCACCATCAGCCGCCCGTCATCGCTCACCGTCATGTCATGCGTGCCGATGCCATGCGCGTCATATTCGCCGATGCGGGCAAAGCCGTTGCGGGCGTCATAGAGCCCGATGACGCCACGATTGCCGTCGAAGTCGTTTTCGCTGGCATAAAGGATTGCGCCATCGGGTGAGAATTGCCCGTGGCCATAGAAATGACGGTTCTCCGGCGTGTGCATCACGATCGGCTCGTGACGCCGCGCGGGGTCGAAGGCCATGAAGAAGGTGCCGGGTCGGCGCGCAAAGGCCACTGTCATGCCGGTCGCGTGGCTCGTCGCCATTCCGTGGGCGCGGGCGGGAAGCGCGACGCGGTCGATGATCTCGCCGCGCTCGCTGATGGTCGCGATGCCGTAGGAGCCGTCACGGGCGCGAAAGGCTGAAGCGAAGACGGCATCGGCGCGTTCCAGCGCATGCAGCGAGCCGGGGGCAAGCGTGGCGAGGAAGGGAATGCCCGCCGCCTTGATGAAGCTTCGCCGGTCCATCAGCATCGGCTTTTTGCCTGAGATCATCGGCTCAGTCTCCGTCGGCGAAGGAAAAGCCGGAGCTGAGGCCGATTGCGCCGCCATATTGATCGTTCAGGCGGTAGATCAGGTCTTTGCCGTTGAGCAGCAGATAATCCACCTTGGCGCGCTGATCGTCCTGATCCAGCGCCTTTTGCACATCCGTATCGATGGTTCCGGCAACGCGGATCATCGATTTGGCGATGAAATCGATGGAGTTGACGATGGAGCGTTGGTCAGGCGGCACGAGTTCGACCATATCGGCGGTGTGCAGCAGGGTCTGAACCGCCTTGATGTTGGCTGAAATACTCTTCCAGGTCAGGCCGGAGCGCCAGTAAATGGCGGTGCGGGGAAATCTTGCCTTGTCCGGCCCCTTGTAGAAGGTTTCGATCCGCTGGTCGCGGATAGCCTCGGAGCCGTGGACGAGAATGCCGAGCAGGGCAACAAGCGCCTCGCGCTCGTCACGAAAGACGGGGTTGTCCGTACCGGGCTCAGTCCAGTTCTTCTGCGCGCCATCAGGCGTATTCCAGCTGTCGGAAAGTTCCGCCGCCACATTGGCGATATTGCCGGCGATGGCGGCGCCATAACGGCAGCGGAAATCACCCTTCCTGTCGAGCAGCTCTTCCGCTCCGGTTCCGTAAAGTACGAATTCGAGAGCGCCGAGCCCCTGCGCCGCAACGCTCTTGCCGCTCAGGCCTTCGGCACTGGTGACGCTTTCATCTTTTTCGGCGAGATAACGCTGCACCTGTTTCAGGCCCAGACTCTTCTTGTCGGGGTAATAAAGCACACGTTCGAAACGGTTCTTCTCGATGACAGGGCCGACACGCACGATCTCGATGGTCGACCAGCTCGAGACAGTATCGGCAAAAGCCGCCCGCGCTGCCGTCTCCGTCGTTTGGGACGGAGCGGCGCAAAACGCTTTCATACGGCCTTCCAGCGTCTCCGCCGATTGCCGGAAGTGGTCATAGCCGGGACGGATGAAACCGTTCACAGCCTTTTCCATGACACCCCGCACCTGCATGGGGTCAAGCGGCGGTGGCGGCATCAGTTCCACGTCCTGTGCCTTTGCCGGCTGATTGGCCAGAAGCAGCAGCACGGAAAAGAGGCCGGAGATTTTTCGCATGGCATTGTTCATCAAAGGGACTCCAGAAAGGCCAGCAAAGCCTGCCGGTCGGATTTTTGCAAGGCGGCAAAGGCGTCGCGCGCTTTCTGCGCTTCGCCGCCGTGCCACAATATCGCTTCCGGCAGGCTGCGCGCCCGGCCGTCGTGCAGGTAAAAACCGTTGCCATTGATCTTTTGTGTCAGGCCGATGCCCCAGAGCGGTTGGGTACGCCACTGCCGCCCGCTTGCTTCACCCACTTGCTGGCCGTCGGCAAGCTCCTCGCCCATGTCATGCACCAGAAAATCGGAATAGGGCCAGATCAGCTGGAAAGAATGCATGGGGTCGGCGGCATCGCGTCGGGTGACGAATTTCGGGGTATGGCAGGCGGTACAGCCGGAGGCATAGAAAAGCTGCTTCCCCTGCAGAACCACCCGATCATCGACATTGCGGCGGCGCGGTACGGCGAGGTTTTCGGTGTAGAAGGTCACGAGATCGAGAACCGGGTCGGGCGCTTCTACCGGCCCGAGCCTGGGCTGCACGCCGGTCGGCACGGCCAGACAGTCATTCTGGGCTTCAGTGCAATCGCCATAGGCGTTCGGCGCATCCGGCGTGGAAATGCCGATATCATGGGAGAAGGCGCTGGCGCTCTGGTCGCGCACGCTCGCATTCTGCGCTTTCCAGCCAAACCGTCCGAGTTTTATCTCGCCAGTGCGATGATCCTTGACCCATGCCGGACGCCCGGCAATGCCGTCGCCATTGTTGTCATCTGGGTCGGCGTTGGCCAGAATATCGGCCTCGGCAATGGCCTCGATCAGGCCAAGCCCAAGGGTAGGCATGGCAATGCGCGCCGAAAGCGTCGTGTCGGCGCCAAGCGGGCCATATTGCAGATTAGCCACGGCATAGTCGGGCTTGCCCAACATCACCACCTCGCCTCCCGGTAGTTGAACCGGCTTTTCCGTATAGGTGATGAGCGGTTTGCCTTCGGCGGCGAGGCCGGGAATGGCCAGGTTCTGAAGCTGCCGGCCATAGGTCTCGTCGGGAAAATTCAAGACCTGGTGGCTGGCAATGGCTTGTCGTTCGGCTTCATTGCGGGCCGGTCGCGCCAGCCGCAGGAAGAGGGAGGCGGCGTCTTCTCCGGCAAGGGGCGGTCGACCTCTGCCGTCCTTCAGATGGCAGGTCTGGCAGGAACGGGCATTAAAAAGCGGCCCCAGACCGTCCGAGGCCTGTGTGGAGGAGGGAGAAGAGACCCAGAGCTTCTGGAACAGCGCGTTGCCAAGCTTGAAATCCTGTTTCCGCTCCAGCGGCATTGTGGCGGAAGGATGCGAAAACGCGCCGCTGTCGGGTTTGCCGGTGCTGGTCGTTGCTCCGCCGGACATGGCCTCGAAAGGTTCCGGCCTGGTAAAATCCGTCGTTGGGGTGGTCACGGCCAGGACGCGGCCTCGATCTGTCTCCGTCAGATCGCTACGCAGCGGTTCGGCAAGCGCCATCGACGCCACAAGGCAGGCTGCCCCGGTTAAGAAGAACGGCTTAGGGGTCAGCGGCAGCAAAAATTGCATGACAACAGGGGCGATGGGGAGCAGCGGGCCGCAGCAATCTGCGGCCCGCTTTGCCGCTTATTTGAAGACGGCGTTCGGATTGTCGAGGCTCTCGGAGCCTTCAAGCTCGATCTTGCCGAGATCGAGCGCCGCTATGACGCGTTCGACAGTCTTCGTCTGGTCGAGAAGGCCATCGATGGCCGTCTGAACCACGGCGTTGCCTTCCTTGTTGCCTTCTCCGATCATCTGGTCATAGGCCTCAACGGTCTGGGCGCGCTTTTCCATCGCGTGCATGGCGTCGAGTGTCTTGTTCAGCTTCGCCAGCATCTCGTCGTTCAGTGCCTTGTCCTTGGCGCCGACCAGTTCAGACAGCGAGGCGCCCGTCATCTTCGTCCCGTCCACGCGGGTATAGTCGCCGGTATAGGCCGACGCGATGCCGATGGCGTCGTAAAGATGCGAATTATAGGTGTTGTCGGAGAAGCAATCATGCTCCTCTTCCGGATCATGCAGCAAAAGGCCGAGCTTCATGCGTTCGCCGGCCAGCTCACCATAGGAGAGTGAGCCCATGCCGGTGAGAATGGCGGTCAGGCCCGCTTTCGGGTCGGCTTCCACTGTCTTCGTGGCTTCGCCTTCCGGCGCCCAGACATCCACCATCTCCTGAAGATCCTTGATCAGCAGGGTCGAGGCGGATTTCAGGTAATCGGCCCGGCGGTCGCAATTGCCGTTCGTGCATTTCGCCTTGTCATAATCGGTATAGGGGCGGTTGCCCGCGCCCGGTCCGGTGCCGTTCAGGTCTTGACCCCAAAGCAGGAACTCGATGGCGTGGTAACCGGTCGTCACATTGGCTTCGACGTCGCCCGCCTCGTGCAGGCTTTCGATCAGCTCGGGGGTGATCTTGGAGGCGTCGACCTCTTCACCGCTGATCTTGATCTTCGGATTGGCGATGATGTTTGCCACGTAAAGCTCGTTCTCGTCGCTTTCCGTGCCGTAGGAACCGTCGACATAATCGATCAGGCCTTCATCCAGCGGCCAGGCGTTGACCTTGCCCTCCCAATCGTCGACGATCGGGTTGCCGAAACGATAGACTTCCGACTGCTGATAGGGAACACGCGCCTTGATCCAGGCTTCCCGGGCGGCCTTCAGGGTGTCTTCGCTCGGCGTCGCGATCAGCGCATCGATGGCCTTGTCCAGCGCCTTTGCCGTGGTCAGCGAATCCTCATATTTGGCATGCGCGACATCGGCATAATGCTTGACGACAGCGGCGGCGTCGGTCGCGGCGCGGGCGGGAAGCGCAGTGAAGGCCGCCGAGGCGGCCAGAAGCGCGAAGGACGCGCTGAGAATGGTTTTGCGGATCATGATCCCTCTCCTTCGGCAGGCGTGAAATGACTTCAGGCTGCGGCAAGCGAGTTCTGACCCAATCACAAACTTGTGTCAAACATTCTAGTTTAGAATGCTTTGAAACAAGATCGAGGGCTGTTTTTCAAGTAAAATCAGTGCTTGCAAAGATGGCGTTATGCTTTGCGTTTCATCAAGCAGAAGAAGAAGCCATCCGTATCTGTGGTTGCAGGCGTCAGCGTCACTGTCTTGCCGTCGGAAGAATGCGGCTTATTCGCATTGTCGCCAAAAATCGTCTGCCAGCGCTGCAACGCGGAGCCAATGGAGAATTCCGTATTTTCCTCGCAGAAACGTCTGACCTGCTGTTCGTTTTCTTCGGGCAGAACCGAGCAGGTAACATAAAGCAGCTCACCGCCCGGGCGCACGAAAACCTTGGCCTGCGAAAGCGCTTCGCCCTGCTGCTGCACGCGCTCTTCCAGATTGCGCGCCGTCAGCCGCCATTTGGTGTCGGGGCGACGCCGCCAGGTGCCGGTGCCGGTGCAGGGTGCATCCACCAGAACGCGGTCGAATTTTTCATGGAAGGGGACAAGTCCCGCAGCGCGGTCATGCACCTGCACATTGCGCGTGCCGGCCCGCTTCAGCCGCTCGATGATCGGCGCGAGCCGCTTGCGGTCGGCATCGAAGGCGTGGACCTGGCCCTTATTGTTCATGCTGGCGGCCATGGCCAGCGTCTTGCCGCCGCCGCCGGCGCAATAATCGAGGATCTGTTCGCCCTCATGGGCGCCGGCAAGATCGGCGACGATCTGCGATCCCTCGTCCTGCACTTCGAACCAGCCCTTCTGGAAGGACAGTTCGGCCGTCACATTCGGCAGGCGGGAAGGGCCTTCGCCAGCGGGGATGCGCACGCCCTGGCGGGCGATATGTGTGGCTTCCGCACCGCTTTCTTCCAGCGCCTTCAGCACCTTGTCGCGCGTCGCTTTCAAGGTATTGGCGCGCAGATCAAGCGTGGGCCGCTCGTTCAGCGCCTGCGCCTCGGCGAGCCAGCGCTCTCCGAAGGCCGTTTCGAGGGAAGATTGCACCCATTCGGGTATGTCGCCCTGAATATGGGCCGGTGCGTTAGCGAGGGAGCGGGAGAGAAAGGCCTGCTGCCTTTGTTCGTCCGGTGCGGCGGGGGCGAATTTGTCGCCGTCGAATTCTGTCGAAAGGTCCGAAAAGCTCTTGCCCCATTGGCGCAGCAGCACGGCGTAGCCGAGAGAGGTGGCGCTATCGTCATCCATCAGCCAGGCGTGCGACAGTTTCATGCGCAGCGCGTCATAGACGATGTTGCCGATTGCGGCCCTGTCGCCGGAACCGGCAAAACGATGGGCAAGGCCCCAATCTTTCAGAGCATCGGCGACGGGACGCCTGCGTCCCTCAATATCCGCCAATACTTCGATTGCTCCGGCCAAACGCCCGCCTAAACGCATTGTCTACCTCGTTCTTCTGATAAGCCCGGTTGGTAGACGCGAATGGCGGCGAGGGCAAGGCTCAATCGGCCTTGACGATCTCGTAGCAAACCTTGGCGGTGCCGGAGTTGATCATGCCGATGTTCTTGGCGGCCGCCTTGGAAAGATCGAGAACGCGACCCTTGATGAACGGCCCGCGGTCGTTGATGCGCACCACAACGGCCTTGCCGTTGCGGGCATTGGTCACCTTGACCTTGGTGCCGAACCGCAGCGAGCGGTGGGCGGCGGTCAGGTTGGCGGCGTTCATGCGCTCGCCAGAAGCAGTCTTGGAGGTCAACGCATACCACGATGCGCCTCCACAACCATTTGCCGCATTCGCCTGAAGAGGCGCAATGATGGAACAGGCGGCGATAGTTGCAGCGGTGAAAGTTATACGACGGATATTCAACAAACTGTGCTTCCCTGAAAATCGGCCCCGCGCCGATTGATTGTGCCCTTGCTAAACGGCCATGAACTGGCCTGAACGCCTTTTGATGCGAGATTGTAGGGCGAGGGAAAAATGGCGAAAAAAAGCTGATCTCAAATCACGAACTGTTACAGTCTGTAATATTCGTGATCGTTAGCCGGAAAGGCGTCGTCTGGCCATCCCTGTCACAATTCGGAAAAAATAATGCAGAATCAACGCTCAATGGAAATGTTGTTGCAAGTCACGGCTTCGTGAATCCACTTCACGAAATGTGAGTGAAATATTTTTCTAATGACTACGATTTTAGTGATTTTTGGATGGTTAATAAAGTCCTAATTAGCTGAAATAAGACGAAAACCATCCGCAAAAGCCGGATTGGAAGGATTTTTCATCGCTTTCGATGGGACCATTCTCAGCCTCGCCAGAGGCCGTTTTCCCACAATTGTTTCAGGGAGAGTCTGTACTCCGGAAAGCGGAAATCGAAGCCAAGATCGCGTATTCTGGCGTTCGAAACGCGCTTGTTCTCGCCATAGAAAGAGCGCGCCATCGGCGTCAGATCGGCGGTTTCAAAAGCCTGCTCGGGCGGCGGTTCCACGCCCATCAGCGTCGCTGCGAAGCTCACCACATCCTGCGGCGGGCAGGGTTCATCATCTGTCACGTTGAAGATACCGCGTTCGTTTTTTCGTGCCAGAAAGGCAAGTGCGGCACCGATATCCTCGACGCGGATGCGATTGAACACCTGGTCCTTCTTCACAAGCCGCCGCGCAGTTCCCTTTTCGAAATTCATGAAGGCATTACGTCCCGGGCCATAAATTCCGGACAGGCGCAGGACGGAAAGCGGCACATTCGCCTTTTGGGCTGCTTCAGTCCAGGCAGCCTCAGCGGCTACCCGTTCCACGGAGCGCGCGGAAACAGGGCGGCAGGGTGTCGTCTCGTCCACCCAGGCGCCGTGATGGTCGCCATAAACACCGACGGTGGAAAGATAAGCGACCCATGTCAGATTGGGCAGGAACTTTTTCAGATCGCCGCCCAGAAGCGCAAGCAACGGATCGCCATCCTTGCCCGGCGCGACGGATTGTACGAGATGCGTCACATTGCCCATGGCGGCGATGAGCTCGTCATTGAGATGGACCCCGTCAAAGAGGAACGGCGTCATGCCCGCTGTGGCGAGGCTTGCGAACTTGTCTTTGCTGCGTGTGGTGCCGGAAAGGCTTGCGGCCTCGGGTTTCAGCGCGTTTGCAATGGCCTTGCCCGAATATCCCGCGCCAAAAATCATCACATGCATGGTTCACGCCTCTGCCAGTTGCCATTCCATTTCCGCCTCCGGATCAGGCTCCGGGGCGCGACCGGCAGAGTATGTACGGAATTCGTCCCTGTCCATAAGCCGTGACAAAGCCCATGCGGCCATGCCGCGCACCTCGGGCGAAGGGTCAGTTTCCGCAAGCGCCTTGCATTGTTCCACGAATTGCCGGTCTGCGGAGTTTCCCGCCGCGATCAGCACATTGCGGATGAAGCGATTGCGGCCGATGCGCTTGACCGGTGAGCCGCTGAAGAAACTGCGAAACGCAGCGTCATCGAGCGTGAGCAGGAAGGCGATGGAAGGTTCCTTCAGATCCTCGCGCGCCTGCAGTTTCATCTCGGAGGCGCTGGCCGCGAATTTGTTCCACGGACAGGCGGCAAGGCAATCGTCGCAGCCATAGATGCGGTTGCCGATCATCGGGCGGAACTCGTGCGGGATCGGCCCCTTGTGCTCGATGGTGAGATAGGAGATGCAGCGGCGAGCGTCCAATTGATAGGGCGCGGGGAAGGCAGCCGTTGGACAGGCATCGAGACAGGCGCGGCAGGAACCGCAATGATCCTTTTCGGCCTCATCGAGACAGAGTTCGGCCGTGGTGAACATGCTGCCGAGAAACAGCCATGAGCCATGGGTGCGGCTTACTAGGTTTGTGTGCTTGCCCTGCCAGCCGAGACCGGCTGCGGCGGCGAGCGGCTTTTCCATCACAGGCGCGGTATCGACAAAGACCTTCACATCTTCGCCGGCGCGCGCGGCAAAACGGGTTGCGATCTCCTTCAACCGCCCCTTGATGATGTCGTGATAATCGCGGTTGCGGGCATAGACCGAAATGGCGGCCTTGTCCGGTTTGGAAAGCAGGTCGCGCGGATCTTCTTCCGGGCCGTAGTTCAGTCCGAACATGACGATGGAGCGCACGTCGCCCCACAGCGTTTTCGGCTCGGCACGCCGTGCTTCCGTTTCCTCCATCCACGCCATCGTGCCGTGATAGCCGTTGTCGAGAAACTGTCTCAGCCGTTCCGGCGCGAGCGGAATGCTGTCTGGGGCGGTGATGCGACAGAGATCGAAGCCGAGCGAAAGCGCTTCCTGACGAACGAAGTCCGTCAGTTTGTGCGCGCGTATCCGCTGCTTTTCGCTCGCGACGTCGATGGTCGTTTCTCCTGCGGGCTATTCTGCGGCATATATAGGCTGAGCCGCAGGCCACAGCAAACAACCAGCAGGACTGGAACTTAGAAATCCAGATCGGCGTAGTGGGAGGAGGGGGCAAGGCGCGGAATGCGCTCGCTCAGGAACGGCCGGAAGGACGGGCGCGATTTCAGCCGCTGATACCATTCTTTGGCAATCGGCGCTTCGAGCCAGTTGATCTCGCCGAGATAGTCCAGCACCGAAACGCCGGCGGCTGCGGCAAGGTCGGCATAGCTCAACCGATCGCCGGCGAGCCATGTGCGCGAACCGGCCAGCCATTCCAGATATTTGATATGCTGGCGGATATTGTTGCGGGCGGTGCGCAGCAGCTTGGAATCCGGCGGTCCGCCGCCCTGGGCCGCCGTCATCTGCAATTTATAGACCCGTTCCCGCACCAGCGGCCGGGTCACGTCATTTTCCATCTTCTGCAGAAACCACTCCGTCAGGCGGCGGATTTCCGCGCGCTGAAACGGGTCTTCCGCCAGAAGCCGGCGGTCGCGCTTCAGAACGCCATGCGTTTCGTCGAGAAATTCGGCAAGCACATAAGGCCCGCTCAGCGAGCGCATATTGTCATCGAGATAGACCGGCAGGGTGCCGGCCGGATTGAGCGCCAGAAACTCCCGCCGTCTTTCCCACGGCTGCTCCTCCACGAGATCGGTCTGGAACCCGTATTCCGCAAGGATCAGACGAACGAACCGGGATGCGGTCGACATCGGAGAGTGATAGAGAGTTGGCATCGGTACTCAATTTTTACGATTGGTTGTCATGATCGGCATTTGCCGGAAAACTTTTTCAGTTTCGCTTCATCAAGACGCTATAAGAGCTTGGCTACTTTAAAACAAGTTTAACGCAATTGCCTTCCATTGCCACTTCCCCCTGAAAAGAAGGATACCTCATGGGTGACCAATCGATCATCAGCGCGCTTCTGCTGGGCATTATCGAGGGTCTGACGGAGTTCATTCCCGTTTCCTCAACGGCACATGTGCTGCTGGCCGGGCATTTCCTCGGCTTCAAATCACCCGGCAACACCTTTGCCGTCCTCATTCAGCTCGGCGCGATCCTTGCGATTCTTCTCGTTTATTTTCAAAAGCTTATGTCTATAGCCTTGGCCCTGCCAACCAGCGCCAAGGCGCGTCGTTTCGTGCTGGCCGTCGCTCTCGCCTTTTTGCCGGCGGCGATAATCGGCGCCTTGGCGCATGATTTCATCAAGACCGTGCTGTTTGAAACGCCGATGCTCATCTGCGTGGTGCTGATCATCGGCGGCGTCATTTTGCTTGCGGTCGATCGCATGCCGCTGAAACCGAAATATACCGACATCATGGATTATCCGCCGTCGCTTGCCTTCAAGATCGGCCTCTTCCAGTGCCTTGCGATGATTCCCGGTACGTCGCGATCCGGCGCTACAATCGTCGGCTCGCTGCTGATGGGCACGGACAAGCGTTCCGCCGCCGAGTTTTCGTTCTTTCTGGCGATGCCGACCATGCTCGGCGCTTTCACGCTCGACCTTTACAAGAACCGCGATGCGCTGAGTTTTGATGACGGCGCGCTGATTGCCGTCGGTTTCATCGCCGCTTTTGTCTCGGGCCTCTTTGTTGTTCGCTCTCTGCTGGATTTTGTGTCGCGTCGGGGCTTTGCGCCCTTTGCCTGGTGGCGCATCGCCATCGGTTCGCTGGGGCTGATCGCGCTTCTGGTTTTCGGCTGAGCCGAGGACGGGAATAACCCTCGTCCGTAATGAACGAACAAAAACAGAAAAAGCGCCCCGGAGAACCGGCGGCGCTTTTTCTTTGAAACTTTTAAAGGCCGATCAGTTGGTGCTGATCGAAGCCGTTGCGCAGGGGTCGACGCCGTAGGCGGGAGCGCAACCGCTCTTGCCCGCTGCAACCGTTCCCGGCGCCATGAAAGAACCCGCCAGAACCACCAAAGCCGCACACGCAAAAAAGAGTGCGATAGATCTGCCCATTTTATTATTGCCTTTCAGACGTTCGTTCGCGCGGATCGTGCCGCCGTGTGTGAAGTGAGGGTTCGGGATATGTTTGGAATGTGGCGAATATCAATAAAGCAGCTTGTTGAATACCGGGTTAATGCGAAGTCTTTTCCACAGTTGCGCTTGTGCCACGCTTGCCTGTGGCGGCCGGACGGCCGTTAACTTTTACCCGGCTTTAGAAATCTGCCTTAGTTCATTCTACACCTCCCCTGCAGTTGAGGAGAAAATGCACGAATAGCGGTTTGGTTGCAATTGAATTGGGCAAAAACAAAAAGCGGGAATGGCTCCCGCTTTCGTTGAAATCGCTGGCGCTGCAGGCCTGAGTTTCAGGCCGCTTTACCTGCATTTGAGAACTGGCCGTGGGTGCGATATTGCACCATGTAGGATGGCAGGATGGAGGCGACGCGAACGGGGGTGATGCCGATACCCTCCAGCGTCAGGCCGTTCTTTTCCGCCTCGGCGGAGACGACATTGTCCTTTTTCAGCATGGTCACCTGATCGACCGTCAGCGGCGGCTTAATCAGCGGCACTAGCGAAGTGAGCTTGGCGATCGTTGAGGCGATACCGAAAGGCAGGTCGACAAAAGGACGCTGGCGGTACGTTGCGGCAAGAACCGCCTCAAGACAGTCGCGGAACGTCATCACGTCCTGGCCGCCGAGTTCGTAAATGGCGCCGGGCTTCAGCTTGCCATCGACGCCACGGGCGACGGCTTCGGCGACATCCTCGACATAGACCGGCTGGAATCTGGTTTTTCCGCCGCCGATCAGCGGCAGGAAGGGCATGCTGCGGGCCATCTTGGCGAATTTGTTGAAGAAATCGTCTTCCGGTCCGAAAATGATCGACGGGCGAAGGATCACGGCGCCCGGCAGGATGGAATGGATGGCGGCTTCGGCGCGGCCCTTGGTACGGCCATAACCGGTCGGCGAACCCGCTTCCGCACCGATGGCGGAAATATGCGTCAGCGTGGCGCCAGCATCGCGGGCCGCCTCGGCAATGGCTTTCGCACCGAATTCCTGAACGGCGTCAAAGGTGTTGCGACCGCTTTCGGTCAGGATGCCGACGCAATTGACCACATGATCAGCATCCTCCACGGCTTTGACGATGGAGTCGCGATAACGCAGGTTCGCCTGGGCAAAGGAAATCTGACCAACATTGCCGAGCGGCTGCAGGAAGCCGGCAAGATCAGGGCGACGTACGGCGACACGGATGCGATAACCGCGCTTCGCAAGTATCCGCACGACATGCCGCCCGACAAAACCCGAACCGCCAAAAACGGTGACGAGGGGTGGAAGGTTGGCCAAGGTCATGGGAGGCTCCTCAGAAGCTGTCGATAAAGCGTTTTTCAGTCTCTTAGCCCAAAGCCGCGCGCGCGTGAAGAGATGTTGTCGCAGGGCAGGGGCCGGTTTTGGAAATGCGGTTGACGCCCGTCAAATTCCTTCGACGATCACCATCTCCGCATCCGCGATTTCCTGGCGGATTTTGGCGGCTGCCTGATATTCGGGGGAGTTGTAGCAATCGATGGCGTGCTGAACTGACGGGAACTCTATGACGACATTGCGGGCACGGGCCTTGCCTTCCAGCTCGGTCAAGGCACCGCCACGGGCCAGGAAATTGGCACCGAACCGCTCGAAGGCGGGCTTTGCCGTCGTGACATAGTCCTTGTAGCGCTCACTGTCGCGTACATCGACGCGGGCGATCCAATATCCCTTTGCCATTTCATCTGCTCCTGTCGTTACTGATTGGCCGGAAAGCTGGCGCGCAGCATGTCATCAAGAATGGCACGGGCCGCCGCCTTCGGATCTTCCGCCCGAACGATCGGGCGGGCGACGACCAGATGGCTCGAGCCGGCCTTGATGGCGTCGTAGGGTGTCATCACCCGCTTCTGATCACCAAGATCTGCGCCGGCAGGGCGAATGCCGGGGGTAACGACGGCAAGATCCGGACCGAGAATTTCGCGCACGGCAGTCGATTCCTCTGCCGAACAGACGATGCCGCCCATGCCCGCCTCGCGCGCCTGTTCCGCCCGGCGCAGCACCAGCGAACGGGCGTCCGAGGCGTAACCGGCTTCGGCCAGATCAACGTCATCCATCGAGGTCAGCACGGTGACGCCCAGCAGGCAGAGGCCGGAACCTTCAGCAGCCTTCACTGCGGCGCGCATGGCTTTGGGGTAGGCATGCAGGGTCAGCATCGACATGCCCATGCGGGCGATGTTTTCGACACCGGAAGCGACCGTGTTGTCGATGTCGAGCAACTTCATGTCGAGAAAGACCTTCTTGCCGCTCTGCACAAGGTCACGCGCGAATTCGAGACCGCCGGCGAATACCAGCTGGTAACCGATCTTGTAGAACAGAACCTCATCGCCGATTTTCGAGACGATGTCTTCGGCCTGCTGCACAGTCGGAACATCCAGCCCGACGATGAGTTTTTCGCGCGCGGTCATTGTCTTATCCCTGCCATGTTTCCATTGCCGTCCAGTCGCATGTGGGGGACGCGGCTGCAAGTGAAAATTCGGCGATGGAAAAGTGGAAAAGATTGCCGCCGCCGGGCGGCTGGTCCTTACTGCGGCTGATGTCACGGCCTTCGATATGGCATTTCAGGAGCGTACCCACGCCACCATGACCAACAAAGGCGATCGGCTGCCGCGGATCGTGTCGCTCGAAAACGGCTTTGACGGCCCCGACAATCCGCGCCTGCGCATCGATTGCGCGCTCCCAGCCGTGAAAACTTTCTTCGGGGTTGGCGAAGAACCAGTCCGCCGCCTTCTCGAATTCCGGCGGTGGCAGGAAGCCGGTGGCAGACCGGTCATTTTCATGCATCGCCTCGACGATCTCTATCTCCGCTTGGGAGGTTTCGGCGAGGATGCGGGCGGTTTCGATCGCCTTGGTTTCGGCGCTGGAAACAATGCGGCGTAATGACCGCGCCCAGGGCAGGCGGCTCGCCTCCCGTGCCCGCTCGGCCCCTCTCTCCGAAAGCCCCCATTCGGGAACGGGAACATCCGCATCGATCTTGACCTGGGGATGGGTGATGTAGAGCGCATGCATGGCAATCGGTCCTCAAAGGCGATGGAAAGGGCAAATCAACACCCTAACTATTCGTCGCGACCGGGAAATGACGGCCTTGCCTATCCTGTCGAGCAATCAGGCCCGCGTATAGGTCCACAATTGCGCCGGCGGAATATTGCGCACGATAAAATCGAAATGGCGGATATGGTAGAGGTGCGGCTGCGCGACGATCGGGGAGATCGGACCGTAGGATATCTGCACGACGGGACGGCCGTGGGGCACGCGCTTCAGCAATTCGTCAAGAAGCTTGATACGGGCGGCCATGGGGAAATTCAGCATCGGCACGGCGGAGACGACGCTGTCGAACATCTGGCCCTTGTGCTCGCCAAGCGTCGCATCGAGATCGAAGGCGTCGCCATTGATGAAATTGACGCCCGGATAGCTCCTGAGCAGCTGATTGTAGAAATCGGTCGAATATTCGATGGCGGTCAGGTTCTCCGGCTTGATGCCGCGCGCCAGAATGGCCTTGGTGATGACGCCGGTGCCGGGGCCGAGTTCTAGAACCGGCAGGCCGGAATGGGGATTGATGACACTCGCCATTTTTTTCGCCGTGATGGACGATGTCGGCACAATGGCCCCGACTTTTTTCGGCTGGCTGACCATGCCCTTGAAAAAGCGGATTTCTTCCTCAAATTTCTGCTCAAGCCGTTGCTTCAGGTTAAGTGCCATAGTTCCCTCAGATGCTTTTGGTCATTATCAAAAAACTGTTACGTACTGTTGATCCCATTTGGCGCAAAAACAAGGCAAAATGTCGTAACTGGAAAAATTCGCTTCCGACGTGAAACCTTCTTCCACCGAATCAAAAAACGCCGGTGAAGCAGTTCCCCGGCGTTTTTGATGAAACTGATGAGAAATGCGCGTTTTCAAACGCGCATCGGCATCAGAACATAAAGCGCATCATCGCCAGCGGTATCGCGAACCAGCGTCGGCGAGCCGGCGTCGGCCAGCAGGAAAATCGCGTCTTCACCGGAAAGCTGCGAGGTGATGTCTAGGAGATATTTGGCATTGAAGCCGATTTCCATCGAATCGTTGTCATAACCGACGGCCACTTCTTCCGTCGCACTGCCCGAATCCGGGTTGTTGACGGTCAGCGTCAGCTGGCCGTTGGTGAGCGCGAGCTTGACGGCGCGGCCGCGCTCGGAAGAAATGGTCGAGACGCGGTCGACAGCCTGCGCGAAAGTCTGGCAATCGACGCGCATTTCCTTGTCATTGCCGGTCGGGATCACGCGCTGGTAATCGGGGAAGGTGCCGTCGATCAGCTTCGAGGTCAGAACGACCGAACCGATGGTCAGGCGGATTTTCGCATCCGAGACTTCGACGGTGACTTCCAGTTCCGGGTTGTCCATCAGCTTCTGCAGCTCGCCGACGGTCTTGCGCGGAATGATGATGCCAGGCATGCCTTCGGAACCGGAGGGCGCATCCACATCGGCGCGCGCCAGACGGTGACCGTCGGTGGCGACAGCGCGCAGCTTCAGGTCGCCATTGCTTTCAATGGTGTGGAAGAAAATGCCGTTCAGGTAATAACGCGTCTCTTCGGTCGAAATCGCAAACTGCGTCCGGTCGATCAGCATCTTCAGGTCGGTCGCCTTCAGTTTGAAGGTGTGGCTGAAGGTGCCGGCGGTCAGGTCGGGGAAATCCGTCTCCGGAAGGCATTGCAGCGAGAACTTCGAGCGGCCGGAGGCAACGGTCATCGAGGAGCCGTCCGGGTTGGTCGCCAGAAGCACCTCGGAACCGTCAGGCAGCTTGCGCACGATTTCATAAAGCAGGTGCGCCGGCACGGTGGTGGCGCCCGCCTGCTCCACCATGGCCGGGGTCGCTTCGGTGATTTCCAAATCGAGGTCGGTCGCCTTCATGTCCAGATTGGCGCCGGATGCGCGCAGGAGGACGTTGGACAGGATCGGGATCGTGTTGCGACGCTCGACAACCCGGTGGACGTGGTTCAGCGATTTCAGAAGGTTCGACCGCTCAAGAGTAATACGCATGGACGCTACCGCTTTCAACCGTTGCGAACCGGCCACCGCCGGATCGGCAAGAAGAGTCTTCACCGGCCGCAAAGCCGGACAATGTGGACGGGCAAAATGGCAGAGTTATTGCAGAAAATGCAAGAGCCGAGTGCGTCTGCCGCCGCTCATTTTGCTGCTATACAGCATGATCCACAGGCTTGAACCATCCATGGAGCTTGTTCGCCGGTTTTCTATTGCCCATAAAGAGGGAAAACCGGAGCGACCGGCCGGGAATGATCGGCCAGAATGATTGGAAGCCGTGTGACGGAAGAAATATCGAACAGCGACAACAGAGACAAGAAGAGCTTCAGGATCGGCACGGCCACCATTGCGGCACGACCGCTGGAGCCCGCCCTTTATCTCGTGGCCACGCCCATCGGCAATCTCGGTGATATCACCATTCGTGCGCTGGAAACGCTGGCCTCGGCCGATGTTCTCGCCTGCGAGGATACCCGCGTCACCCGCATCCTGCTCGAACGTTACGGTATCCGCACCCGCCCGCTCTCCTATCACGAGCACAATGCCAACGAAGCGGGACCGAAGCTCATCGCAGCTCTCGAGGCCGGAAAATCCGTGGCGCTGGTATCGGATGCCGGAACGCCGCTGGTTTCCGATCCCGGTTATCGCCTCGGTCAACTGGCGCTTGAAGCCGGGCATCGCGTCGTGCCGGTGCCGGGCGCTTCTGCGCCGCTTGCCGCCCTCGTCGGCTCGGGCATGCCGAGTGACGCCTTCCTGTTTGCAGGCTTTCTGCCTGTGAAAGATCGCGGCAAGCGCGACCGTTTTGCCGCGCTGGCGAAAATCCCCGCAACCCTGATCTTCTTTGAATCGCCGCATCGTATCGGTGCTTCCGTCAAAGTCGCGTCGGAGGTGCTCGGCCGCGACCGCCGCGCCGTGGTCTGCCGTGAACTGACCAAGACTTTCGAGGAATTCCGGCGTGGCACGCTCGGCGAGCTTGCGGATTATTATGATGGCGACCGGGTGGTGAAGGGCGAGATCGTGCTTCTGGTGGAGCCGCCCTCCTATGATGAGATACCCGATATCGAGGATGTCGAGAAGCTTCTGAAGGATCTCGTCGCCACCATGTCGGCCGCCAAGGCCGCGGGTGAAGCGGCGAAGCTGACGGGCCTGCCGCGCAAGGAGCTTTATCAAAGGCTGCTGGATATGAAGGAAACGGATGGCCGCTGACGGGCGAAGCAATGAAAGGCGCAAAGCCGAACGACGCGGCCATGCTGCGGAATATTGGGCGGCACTTTATCTGCTGCTGAAGGGATATCGCATCCTCGCCATTCGTTATCGCACCCGGCTGGGGGAAATAGACCTCATCGCCCGCAAGAAGGACCTCGTTGCCATCATCGAGGTCAAGGCGCGGTCCTCAGGAGCCGGTGCGGTTGATGCTGTCGGCTTCCATTCGCAGCAGCGCATCCGGGCGGCCGCCGATCTCTGGCTCGCCCGCCGCAAGGATGCCGCGCGGTTTTCACTGCGTTTCGATATTGTCGCGGTCCTGCCGCATCGCCTGCCGCAGCATTTCATCGACGCCTTTTGAGGGGAGGGAAACAATGTCCACCGAACGGGAAAAAATGGCCGCGGGCGAATGGTACAGCTGCATGGATACTGAGCTGGATATATTGCGCTGGCGGGCACGAAAGGCCGTCCACCAGCACAATACGATGCCGCCGGATGAGCGCGGGGCGATTGCACCGCTGCTGCGCACCCTCTTTAATTCTGTCGGGGAAGGCGCATTTCTTGAAGCGCCGTTTCATTGCGCTTACGGTTTCAACATTACGCTGGGCAAAAATGTTTATCTCAATGCCGGCTGCACCATTCTCGATTCCGCGAAGGTCGCGATAGGCGATGGCGCGATGCTCGGGCCTGCTGTGCAGATTTATTGTGCGGAACACCATCTGGACCCGGTGCCGCGGGCGCAAGGCATTGAAATCGCGAAGCCTGTGACGATCGGGCGAGATGTCTGGATCGGCGGCGGAGCGATCCTTCTGGCGGGCATCACCATTTGTGACGGCGCGATTGTCGGCGCCGGTTCGGTGGTGACGCGCAATGTGCCGCCGGGCGTGACGGTGGTGGGAAATCCGGCTCGGCCCATAAAGCGTATAGCCGACTGAGAGTTTCGCCAGCTGCTGTAATAAATCTGACATGGAACTGTCAAAGAGGCGTCATCGAACGCCTCTATTCGCATCCTCACCCCAATAAATGGTGGAGAGGATTTAGTAATGTTGAAGAAGATTTCCATGGCCGCAGTGGCCGTCAGCATTTCGGCGACGTCTTCCATGGCTGCTACCAACATCACCTGGTGGCATGGCATGGGCGGCCGTAACGGCGAAGTCATCAACGAAGTTTCGCAGAAGTTCAACGAAGCCCAGAAGGAATGCGCTCTGACGCCGGTTTCCAAGGGCTCCTATGAAGAAGCGCTGGCCAGCGGCATCGCTGCTTTCCGTTCGGGCGAACAGCCGAACATCCTCCAGGTTTTTGACGCTGGCGCTGCCACCATCATCAACGCCAAGGGCGCTGTCATTCCTGCCGAAGACCTCATCAATAACGCCGGCTACAAGTTCGACCGCGACGCCTTCATCAACGGCGTGCGTTATTTCTACGCTGCCGCTGACGGCAAGTTTGTCGGCATGCCGTTCAACTCCTCCGCTCCCATCATGTATGTCAACGACGAAGCCCTGAAGAAGGCCGGCGTCGAAGCCCCGAAGACCTGGGAAGAGTTCGAGAAGGTTGCGCCGAAGCTGAAGGAAGCCGGTTACATTCCTCTCGTTCAGTCGCAGCTGACCTGGCAGTTCACGGAGAACTTCTTCTCCCGTAACAACATCCAGTTCGCCACCAACAACAATGGTTACGACAGCGTCACTGACACCAAGCTCAAGGTCACCGACCCGAACCTCGTCATGATGTTCGACAAGCTGAAGGACTGGAAGGACAAGGGCCTGTTCGCCTATTATGGTGCCGGCTGGAACGACAACCAGAAGCCGTTCGAAGAAGGCAAAGTCGCTTTCTGGATCGGTTCTTCGGGCTCCTTCGGCGGCCTGCAGAAGACGGCGACCATGCCGTTCTCGGCAACCTTCCTTCCCTACTGGGGCTCCATCAAGGGCGCCGGCACCAACTCCTTCATCGGCGGTGCAGCTCTCTTTGCAATGTCGGGCAAGTCTGAAGCCGAAAATAAGTGCGTGGCTGACTTCTTCCAGTTCCTGACCTCGCCGGAAATCCAGGTCTTCTACCACAAGGCAACCGGTTACGTCGCCATCACCAAGGCCGCTTACGAAAAGGCCAAGGCTGAAGGCTACTACAAGGAAAAGCCGGTTGCGGAAGTCGGTATCCAGCAGCTGTCGCTGCCGGGCGGCGAATGGTCGAAGGGTTACCGCTTCGGTTTCTATCCGCAGATCCGCGCCGTCATGGAACGCGAATATAACCGCATCTTCTCCGGCGAAGTCACGCCGAAGGCTGCTTTCGAGATCATCGAGAAGGAAGGCAACGACATTCTCGCCCGTTTCGCCAAGACGGCCGGCTAATCGGCCCGTTTTAAACCAACGATAGTTGTCGAGCCTCCTTTCCGCCGGAAGGGAGGCTCGCTCTTGGATAAGGAAGCGAAAACGTGGCCTATACATCCTCACAACCGAGCCGATTTTCCGGCCGGTCCGCAAAGCCCGGAAAACCGCCGAAGGCTGCTGAAGCCGGCATGAAGCGCGTGCAGTTCTCCTCGTCCTTCGTGCCATATCTGTTTCTGGCGCCGCAGCTTGCGGTGATCTTCATCTTCTTCTATTGGCCGTCCGTTCAGGCCGTGCAATCTTCCTTTTTTATCGAAGACCCTTTCGGATTCGGCGCGTCCTTCGTGGGCTTCGCCAATTATTCGGATGCGATATTCAGCCCGGAATATCTCGGCATCGCTAAATTCACGGTTGTTTTCACCGTGTTGGTAACCTTCTTTTCGTTGGCGCTCGGCCTTCTGCTTGCGGTCAAGGCTGATGCGGTCATTCGCGGCAGTTCGACATACAAGACGGTGCTGATTTCCGTCTACGCCATCGCGCCGCCTGTCGCGGGTCTCATCGGCATGATGTTCTTCGATCAGCATATCGGCCCCTTCGTGAAGATGGCGGCGTTTCTCGGCTGGGACATGAAGGTCGGCCTCAATTATTTCGATACGGCGTTCGCCATGATCGTCGTCGCGGTCTGGAAGCAGATCCCCTACAACTTCATCTTCTTCCTGTCCGGTCTCCAGGGTGTGCCAGTCTCCGTGCGGGAAGCCGCCTCCATCGACTGCCGCTCCGGCTTTCGCCGGTTCTGGACGGTGATCATGCCGCTTCTGGCGCCCACGGCCTTCTTCCTGCTGATCATCAACATCACCTACGCGCTCTTCGACACATTCGGCGTCATCGACGTGATGGTGAAGGACAAGGCCGCCAACAACCCGATTACGCTGGTCTACAAGGTGTTTCTGGACGGTTTCCGCGGCAATGATATCGGCGGCTCGTCGGCCCAGTCCGTCATCCTGATGCTGGTCGTCTTTGTTCTCACCATCATCCAGTTCCGCTTCATCGAAAAGCGCATCCACTACAATTGAGGGAAAACCAATGTACAAGACAAAACCCCTCGATCATCTGGTGCTGATCATTGGCGCGCTGTTTCTGATCCTGCCTGTTATCGTTGCCTTCATGACGTCCACTCACACGGCGGCGGAAATCCACCGCAGCGGTCTGGCGATCGTTCCCGGCGACAATTTCATCGAGACCTACGAAAAGGTTCTGACCCAGAAGGGTGGTTTCACCGGACAGGTGACGGGCCTCAACATGGTGCTGAATTCGCTGATCCTCGGCATCGGTTTTGCTGTCGGCAAGATCGTCCTGTCGATGACGGCCGCCTATGCGATTGTCTATTTCCGCTTCCGTTTTGCAACGCTCGCCTTCTGGATCATTTTCACCACGCTGCTCCTTCCGCTGGAAGTGCGCATCATGCCCTCCTATGAGGTCATGAGCAAACTCGGTCTACTGAATTCCTACACCGGCCTCATCGTGCCGCTTCTGGCGTCTGCGACCGGAACCTTCTATTTCCGGCAGTTCTTCAAATCCATTCCGGAGGAATTGCTGGAAGCCGCCCGCATAGACGGTGCGGGTCCGGTCAAGTTCTTTATCGATGTGATCATCCCGCTTTCCCGTACCATGATGGCGGCGATCTTCATCATCATGTTCGTCTACGGTTGGAACCAGTATCTCTGGCCGATGCTGATGACGAATGACGAAAAATTCTTCACCCTGATGCGTGGCATCAAGTCGATCCTGCAGGTCTGGGTCGGTTCGCAAATTCCCGATTACAACGAAGCTTTCGCGCTTGCCGTTCTGGCCATGCTGCCGCCTGTGATGATCGTCGTGATCTTCCAGCGCTGGTTCATCAAGGGCCTCACCGAAAGCGACAAATAAGGAAACCGAAATGGCCGCGATAGAAATCAGTCAGGTCTGCAAAGACTATCATGGCGGCGTGCGCGCCGTGCATCACGTCGATATCGACATCAGGGACGGCGAGTTCATCGTGCTCGTCGGCCCCTCCGGCTGCGGCAAGTCCACGCTGCTGCGCATGGTCGCCGGGCTCGAGGACATCTCCGAAGGCACGGTGAAGATCGGCGACCGGGTGGTCAACCAGACCGATCCCGCCGATCGGGATATTGCCATGGTGTTCCAGAACTACGCGCTTTACCCGCATATGTCGGTGCGCGAGAACCTGGAATACGGGTTGAAGAACCGCAAGACACCGAAGGCGGAAATCGATGCGCGCGTGGCCGAAGCCGCGCGTATGCTGCAGCTTGAACCCTATCTGGAGCGCAAGCCGCGCGCCCTTTCCGGTGGCCAGCGGCAGCGTGTCGCCATGGGTCGCGCCATCGTGCGCAAACCGGCGGCTTTCCTGTTCGACGAGCCCCTGTCCAACCTCGATGCCAAGCTGCGCGTTTCCATGCGCGGCGAGATCAAGCGCCTGCAAAAGCGTCTCGGCACCACCTCTATTTACGTCACCCACGATCAGCTGGAGGCCATGACGCTGGCCGATCGTCTTGTTGTGCTGAATGGCGGCCGTATCGAACAGATCGGCGCGCCGCTTGATGTCTACCACACGCCCGCCTCCACCTTTGTCGCCAGCTTCATCGGCTCTCCCGCCATGAACCTGCTGAACGCCGAGTTGCATGGCGATAGCCTTGCCGTCGGTCCGGCACTCGTTGCGCTCAACGGTTTTGCACCCACCTCCGGCCCGATAACGGTGGGCATGCGGGCGGAAGATTTCCGCCTCGCTGCGGCAGGTGAACAGGGCTTCCCGCTTCGGGTCGATTATATCGAGGAACTGGGTTCGCAGCGTCTCATCCACGGCATGATCGGCGACCAGAGCCTGACAGTTGCTTTCCCGCCGGATGTCGAGGTTCCGTCCGCGCTCTCCGTGACGATCGCGCCGGAAAAACTGCATTTCTTCTCCAGCGAAACCGGCAAGCGCATTGCCGGCAAAGCGGAGCAGCTGGCGGCGCAGCCCGCGCAGATGGCGACGGCCTGAGCGCATCACAGAAATCGGCGCGATGAATAAAATTGCGCCGATTGTCAAAACCGCTTTGTTACGATCCCGATGATAGAAGACCTCCAATATTTCACGGGGGTTTTCTAATATGTCCTTCAAAATGATGTTCGCTGCCGCGGCAACCATGGCGGTCCGCACAATGCCGATATTGCCGGCCTATTTGCGTCGGTCAAAAGATGAGGCTGTCGTCAGCGCATCCTGCACCGATCTGCGGCTTCAGCCGGCCCCCATCAATCCGGACTGGATCATTTCCGGTAACCCCCAGGCGCGCGCGGCGGATCACTCCAGAAGCGGCGACCGTGCTTCCAGCACCGCCATGTGGGATTGCACGGCGGGGGAATTCCGCTGGTTCTTCGGCTGGGATGAAACCGTCTATATTCTGGAAGGCGAAGTGCATGTAACCGCGGAAGACGGTTCCATCAGCATCCTGCGGGTCGGCGATGTCGCCTATTTCCCTGCGGGAACATGGGCCACCTGGCGGGTGGATGATTATGTCCGCAAGGTCGCTTTCATGCGCCGCCCGTTCCCCAAGGCGCTGGCTCTCGCCTATCGCGTCAAGAACAAGCTGTTTGCCGGCCGTTCCTATAAGCTGGCGGCCTGAACCCATAAAACCTTCCGATGGGCGGGGCCGGTGCGGCGCCGCCAACGGAATTGTGAAGGTTCAATAAAACTCACACGAACCACCGCTTGCAGCAGTTGCCTTTGAATGGTCGCTGCCCTACATCTTCAGGGTTTTCTGAAGCGTTTCCGGGTCCCTCCCGGTACTGCAGGGAAGCTTGAAAAGGCGAGGCAATGGGCACGGCGGGCCGGGAAAGCGTCCGCATGCTGCAAGAGGAACATGCGCATGGCGAAGATCAAGAACGTCGCGATCCAGATGGATCATGTCTCCGGCATCAATATCGCCGGTGACTCCACCTTCGCCATGAGCCTCGAGGCGCAGGCACGCGGATACCGGCTGTTCCATTACACACCTGAGCGCCTTTCCATGCGCGATGGCAAGATTTACGCCACGGTGGAGCAGATGGAACTGCGCGACATCAAGGGCGACCATTTCTCCCTGTCGGAGCCGGAGCGTGTCGATCTCTCGACCATGGATGTCATCCATCTGCGTCAGGATCCGCCCTTCGACATGGCTTACATCACGTCCACCCACCTCTTGGAGCGCATTCACCCCAGAACGCTTGTCGTCAATGACCCCGCCTGGGTCCGTAACTCGCCGGAAAAGATTTTCGTCACCGAATTCGCCGATCTGATGCCGAAGACGTTGATCACCAAGGACGTGGAGGAAATCGCCCGCTTCCGCAATGAAATGGGCGATATCATTCTGAAGCCGCTTTATGGCAATGGCGGCGCGGGCGTCTTCCATTCCGCGCGCGACGACCGCAATTTCTCCTCGCTGCTGGAGATGTTCGGCCAGATGTTCCGCGAGCCCTACATTGCCCAGCAATATCTGCCTGACGTCCGAAAGGGCGACAAGCGAATCCTCCTGGTGGATGGCGAGCCGGTGGGCGCGATCAACCGCGTACCGGCGGAAAACGATGCCCGCTCCAACATGCATGCCGGTGGGCGGCCGGAACCGACGGAACTGACGGCGCGCGAGAAGGAAATCTGCCGCCGCATCGGTCCGGCCTTGCGCGAGCGCGGTTTCCTCTTCGTCGGCATCGACGTGATTGGCGACTATATGACAGAAATCAATGTCACCTCGCCGACCGGCATTCGTGAAGTGCGCAAATTCGGCGGCGCCGATGTCGCAAGCCTTTTGTGGGACGCGATCGAGAAAAAGCGCGAAGCTCAGGATTTCTGACGCGACCTGCTGCCGATCCAGCTTTGTTCCATGAGTGCAACTAGATACAACTAAAATACATCGTCAGCGGGAAATTGTTCGCTGGATGTTCTTGTTTTATTCTTCGCCCTGTGGCACGTTGCTTGCGGGTGGCCGCAACAGGGCATGAAGCTCTGGTGATGCGGCCGGTTTGCGGGGCAGGCCATGGTGGCAAGGGTCAATACGGTTGCATTTCAGGGCATAGAGGGTGTGCCCGTCGAGGTGCAGGTCATGGTCGCACCAGGAAAGGTCGGCATCCAGATTGTCGGCCTGCCAGACAAGGCGGTGGCCGAAAGTCGGGAGCGGGTGCAGGCCGCCCTGCATGCCTCGGGTCTGGCGCTGCCGGCGAAAAAAGTCACCGTCAATCTCGCGCCTGCGGATTTACCCAAGGAAGGATCGCATTTTGATCTTCCCATTGCGCTTGGCCTCATGGCTGCCTTGGGGGCGATACCGGCAGACGTGCTGGGACGTTATGTGGTTCTCGGCGAACTCAATCTTGATGGCACCATCGGTACGGTTTCGGGCGCCCTGCCGGCGGCTATCGGCGCCAATGCACTCGGCAAGGGGCTGATCTGCCCGGCTGAAAGCGGGCCGGAAGCGGCCTGGGCCGGAGCCAGTATCGATATTCTCGCCCCGCGCAGTCTCATTGCACTCGCCAATCATTTTCGCGGCACACAGCTTCTCGCGCGCCCGACGCCCGCCATCCGCGCCAATCCGGTTAATCTGCCTGATTTAGCTGACATCAAGGGACAGGAGAGTGCCCGGCGCGCGCTGGAGGTGGCCGCCGCTGGCGGCCATAATCTGCTGATGGTCGGCCCACCCGGTTCGGGTAAATCCATGCTCGCAGCCCGCTTGCCTTCCATCCTGCCCCCGCTGGAAGTGGCGGAGTTGCTGGAAGTGTCCATGGTCCATTCCATCGCCGGCCAATTGTCGGGTGGCAAGCTGTCGGACCGCAGGCCTTTCCGCACGCCGCACCATTCCGCCACCATGGCGGCGCTGATCGGCGGAGGGCTGCGTGCCAAACCGGGCGAAGCTTCGCTTGCCCATCACGGCGTTCTTTTTCTGGATGAGTTCCCGGAATTTTCGCCGCAGGTGCTGGATGCGCTTCGCCAGCCGCTGGAAACGGGCGAATGCATCATTGCGCGAGCCAATCACCGCGTCAGCTATCCGGCAGAAATCCAACTCGTTGCGGCCATGAACCCCTGCAGGTGCGGCATGGCGGGAGAGCCGGGTTTCAACTGCGCCCGAGGCCAGCGCTGTGTAACCGATTATCAGGCCCGCATTTCCGGACCGTTGCTAGACCGTATCGATATCCGCATCGACGTTCCCGCTGTCTCCGCCGCCGATCTCATTCGCCCCGTGGTGGCCGAGCCGAGTGCGGTGGTGGCCGCCCGGGTCGCCCGGGCACGCCTTGCGCAGCAGGAACGCTACGCGGCGGCGGGATTTGCCGCCATTCGCACGAACGCTCGCTGCACGACGACCCTGATAGAAAAATATGCCGAGCCGGATGCATCCGGGCTGCAATTGCTGCGCGATGCCGCCGAGCGGCTGAAGTTTTCCGCGCGCGGTTATCATCGCATTCTCAAGGTTGCCCGCACCCTGGCCGATCTGGATGGCAAGCAGACGGTTGGCCGCATCCATGTGGCGGAAGCTGTGTCCTATCGTATCGCAGGGGAAAGGCTTACGGCGGCGGCGTAAAAGGTCGCCCTTTGTGCTTTGCCTCAGAAACCATTGTGCCGCCAGCGGGGCCAGCGGCACATCGGGATATCCACTCACCGGATGCGGGATCGCACCGCACTCGAAAGCGTGGCTTAAAGCCCAAGGCCTTCGAAAAGCGCCGTCGAAAGGTAGCGTTCCGCAAAGGAAGGAATGATGACGACGATGTTCTTGCCGGCATTTTCCTCACGCGCACCAACCTTGATGGCCGCCGCCAGCGCCGCACCCGAGGAAATGCCGACAGGCACGCCTTCCAGCCTCGCCGCCAGACGTGCGATTTCGAAAGCCTCGTCATTGGTGACGGTGACGATCTCGTCATAAATGCCGGTGTCGAGGATGGCCGGGGCAAAACCGGCGCCGATGCCCTGAATCTTGTGGGGGCCGGGGTTGCCGCCGGAAAGAACGGGGCTGTCGGCGGGCTCGACGGCAATGACCTTCACTTCGGGCTTGCGCGATTTCAGCACCTGGCCCGTGCCGGTGATGGTGCCGCCGGTGCCAATGCCCGAGACGAGAATATCGACCGTGCCTTCGGTGTCGTTCCAGATTTCTTCCGCCGTCGTCTTGCGGTGAATATCGGGATTGGCAGGGTTTTCGAACTGCTGCGGAATGATGGCGTCGGGAAGGGTCTCGGCCAGTTCCTGCGCCTTGGCGATGGCGCCCTTCATGCCCTTCGGGCCTTCGGTCAACACCAGTTCGGCGCCGAGCAGGGCCAGCATTTTCCGGCGTTCAACCGACATGGTTTCAGGCATGGTCAGGATCAGCTTGTAGCCCTTCGCGGCGGCTGCAAAGGCGAGGGCAATGCCCGTGTTGCCGGAGGTCGGCTCCACCAGTGTGGTCTTGCCGGGGGTGATCTTGCCCTGCGCTTCCAGAGCTTCGATCATGGCGACGCCGATGCGGTCCTTCACGGAAGCGATGGGATTGAAAAATTCGAGCTTGGCGAGAAGGTTGGCCTTCACGCCCTTCTCCTTCGCCAGCTTGTCGAGCCGCACGATCGGCGTATCGCCGATTGTTTCCGTAATAGAGGAATAGACGCGTCCGCGTCCGGGCTTTCTGGCTTCGGGCATGATATTCTCCTGTGTAAAGACCGCAAGATTTGAGCGGCAGAATAGGAGCAATAGCTTTCTCAAGCTAGCGAACGTTCGTCCTAATATCCCTGAACTACAGGAATAATTTCACGATAAATCGCATAAATGCACGAATTTGTTTTACGTGCTGCGGATCGCGATCATGGTCGCCGTTCCCGCCAGAATACCCGCGGCCGTGCGGTTGAGGATCGTCAAGGCGCTCGGCCTTTTCAGGAGGTTACGCGCCTTGGCCGCAAGCAGGATATAAGGCAGGAGAACCGCCATCAGCACGACGAAGGTGATGGCGAGAAGTGTCGCATATTCCGAAGGGCCGATCATGCGGATATCGATCAGCGTCGGCACCAGCGCCACATAAAACAGCATGGTTTTCGGATTGCCAAGCGTGATCAGCAGGCCGGAGAGAAAGGACATCGGCATGCTGGTGCTTTTCTTGGCCTTGAGTTCCTGTGGCAGCAGGCCGGCGGTCCAAAGCTTCCAGGCGATATAGAGGAGATAGGCAGCGCCCGCGAATTTCAGCACCATGAAGGCTTCCTGAAAGGTTTGCGCAACGAAGGCGAGGCCCAGTATCACGCCGGTCAGGTAAATCATGTCGCCCAGCACCAGCCCGAGGCCCATGAAGAAGGTTTCCCGAAAGCCCGATCCCAGCGCCCGCGCCACGATCGCCGTCATGCCGGGGCCGGGAATGGCGGCGGCGATGAAGAGGGCTGTTGCATAGGCGAAAAGGGTCGTCAGCGTCATGATCGTGTTTCCCGGAAAATCCGCCAAATCCATAGCGAAATTGCCGGGCAAAGACAATCAGTCCACTCCCTCCGTCCTGCCGCGCCGGCAGAACACACGGTCTGATCAAGCGGGCTGCCCAGCGTGGCGGCCAAGCGGTGTGGCTAAACGCCGGTGGAGCCGAAACCGCCGGCGCCTCGCGCCGTCTCGGAGGTCTCCGTCACCTCGCTCACGATAACCTGGGTTACCGGCGCAATCACCATCTGCGCGATGCGCATGCCGCGTTCGATGACAAAAACGTCCTGGCCCAGATTGGCGAGAATGACTTTCACTTCGCCGCGATAATCGCTGTCCACCGTGCCGGGAGAGTTGAGGCAGGTGATGCCGTTCTTGATGGCGAGGCCGGAGCGGGGGCGGATTTGTGCCTCGTAGCCTTGCGGAACCTCGAAGATGAAACCGGTCGGGACCAGCGCGCGTTCACCCGGTTGCAGGGTAAGCGGTTCACCGGTGGGCACGGCAGCGCGCAGGTCCATGCCGGCGGCGCCACGGGTTTCGTAGGACGGCAATTCGAGGTCTGCGCCATTGGCGAGACGGACGAGCCGGAGAAGGGGGCTATTGTCATTTTGAACGGTCATGCGGCATTAGTTTGCCGAGATCGCGGCAAGGTCAATTGCAAATGCGGGCCTGAAACGCTAGATAGCCCGCAATTCCACAGGATTTGTCAGATGGCCGAAACACTTGCCGAGGCGGTCTCCCGCCGCCGCACCTTTGCTATTATCGCGCACCCGGACGCGGGTAAGACCACGCTTACCGAAAAACTGCTGCTGTTCGGCGGAGCGATCCAGCTTGCCGGTGAAGTGAAGGCAAAGAAGGACCGCATCCAGACCCGTTCGGACTGGATGAAGATCGAGCGCGAGCGCGGCATTTCGGTCGTCACCTCGGTCATGACCTTCGAATATAACGACCGGGTCTTCAATATTCTCGATACGCCCGGCCACGAGGACTTTGCCGACGACACCTATCGCACGCTGACGGCGGTGGATGCGGCAATCATGGTCATCGACGCCGCCAAGGGTATCGAGCCGCGCACGCTTAAGCTCTTCGAAGTCTGCCGTATGCGCGATATTCCGATCATCACCTTCATCAACAAGATGGACCGCGAAAGCCGCGACCCCTTCGAGATTCTGGATGAGGTCGAGGAGAAGCTCGCGCTCGATACCGCGCCCATCACCTGGCCGGTCGGTCGCGCCAAAACCTTCTGTGGTGCCTATAATCTCGCCGAAAATACCTTCCGCGGCAACGATACCCAGGTTGACGGACTGCCGGTCAACGGCCCGCAGGCGGTTGCCGATCGCCTGCCGGAAAATGAACGGCAGCTTTTTGTCGAGGAAACAGAGCTTGCGCTGGAAGCCTGCCGTCCTTTCGATCGTCAGGCGTTCCTCGAAGGCCACATGACGCCGGTGTTCTTCGGTTCGGCGCTGCGCAATTTCGGTGTGCGTGACCTCATCAATGCGCTCGGCGATTTCGCGCCGCCGCCGCGCGATCAGGTGGCGGATACCCGCACCGTACATGCGGCTGAAGAGAAAATGACGGCCTTTGTCTTCAAGATTCAGGCCAATATGGATCCGAACCACCGCGACCGTATCGCTTTCGCCCGCATCTGCTCCGGCAAGCTGGAGCGTGGCATGAAGGCGCGGCTTGCTCGCACCGGCAAGCAGATGGGGCTGACCGCGCCGCAATTCTTCTTCGCTTCGCAGCGCCAGCTGGCCGATACCGCCTTTGCGGGTGACGTGGTGGGCATCCCGAACCACGGCACGCTGCGCATCGGCGATACGCTGACCGAAGGTGAAAATCTTGTTTTCCAGGGCGTTCCGAACTTCTCGCCGGAAATCCTGCGGCGCGTACGTCTTGAGGACGCCATGAAGGCGAAGAAGCTGAAGGAAGCCCTGCAGCAGATGGCGGAAGAGGGCGTTGTGCAGCTCTTTTCGCCGGAAGACGGCTCTCCCGCCATCGTCGGCGTCGTCGGCGCGCTGCAGCTCGATGTGTTGAAGGAGCGCCTGATGGGCGAATACGGTCTGCCGGTCTCCTTCGAAATGTCGCGTTTTTCGGTCTGCCGCTGGATTTCTTCCGATCAGCCGGCGGAAATGGACAAGTTCCTCAACGTCAAACGCGGCGATATCGCTCGCGATCTGGACGGCGATCCGGTGTTTCTGGCGCAGGACGCCTTCTCGCTACGTTACGAATC
Organism: Agrobacterium sp. CFBP2214; assembly: GCF_030209895.1. Classification (NCBI taxonomy): domain Bacteria; kingdom Pseudomonadati; phylum Pseudomonadota; class Alphaproteobacteria; order Hyphomicrobiales; family Rhizobiaceae; genus Agrobacterium; species Agrobacterium sp. CFBP2214. The sequence continues at coordinate 246,183 of NZ_JARVRC010000001.1, forward strand.
CGAGCGTTTTCCGGCGATCAAGATGGTCGCGATCAAGGAATATCACGTCGCCAAGGCGGCGTGATATTAGCCGGATTGCACTTTGAATGCCAAGGGCTTAGTTTCCCCTGAAACGGGAAACTGGTCCGGCATCATGACGCTTTCAGGCAAACATATTCTCCTCATCATCTCCGGCGGCATCGCGGCCTATAAGAGCCTTGATCTCATCCGCCGCCTGAAAGAGCGCGGCGCGAAGGTGACGCCAGTGATGACGAAGGGCGCGCAGGAATTTGTCACCCCGCTTGCCGTCGGCGCACTGTCCGCCACCCATGTCTTCACAGAGCTCTTTTCCCGACAGGATGAACAGGATGTGGGCCATATCAGGCTGGCGCGCGACTGCGACCTCGTGCTGGTGGCTCCCGCCACAGCCGATCTGATGGCGAAGATGGCGCACGGTCTGGCAGATGATCTTGCCTCCACGATTCTTCTTGCGACGGATCGTAAGGTGCTGGTGGCTCCGGCGATGAACCCGAAAATGTGGTCTGCCAAACCGACGGTACGAAATGTCGAAACGCTGAAAAAAGACGGGGTGTTTTTCATCGGACCCATGGTCGGTGAGATGGCAGAGAAGGGCGAGGCTGGTTTTGGCCGTATGGCCGAGCCATTGCAGATCGTCGAAGCCGTCGCCGCACTGCTGGATGAGGGGCCAAAGCCCCTGAATGGCAAAACGGCGATCGTCACCTCCGGCCCCACGCACGAGCCGATCGATCCCGTGCGCTATATCGCCAACCGTTCCTCTGGCAAGCAGGGCCACGCCATTGCGGCGGCTCTGGCGGAGCTGGGAGCAAAGGTCACGCTGGTTTCCGGCCCCGTCACGATTGCGGATCCGGCAGGTGTTGAAACGGTGCATGTCGAGCGCGCCGAGGAGATGCGCGATGCGGTCATCTCGAGGCTGCCGGCGGATATCGCCGTCATGGTCGCCGCCGTCGCCGACTGGCGGGTGACGGGCTCATCGGAACAGAAGATCAAGAAGCAGCCGGGCGATGCGCCGCTGGCGCTGCAGCTGACGGAAAATCCCGATATTCTCAAAACCGTCGGCCATCATGAAAAGCGTCCGACGCTGGTGGTGGGTTTTGCCGCCGAAACGCAGGATATCGAGAAGAACGGCCGGGCGAAGCTGGAACGCAAGGGAGCGGATTATATCGTCGCTAACGATGTCTCGGCGCAAACCGGAATCATGGGCGGGGACCGCAACAGCGTGAAAATCATTTCAGCTGACGGTGTCGAGGCCTGGCCGGATCTCGACAAGACCGAAGTCGCAAAACGTCTGGCGGCACTGATCGCGGAGAAACTCGCATGAGCCTGTTCGATCGCAAGACATTCGACAGGGTGCTTGGCGAATGGCCGGGCGTCCGGTTCGTCGATCAATGGGATTCACATGTCGCCAAGGTGGGCGACAAGGTCTTTGCCGTGCTTGGTGAGCGGGAGGACTGGCGGCTGGTGGTGAAATGCTCGGAAGAGAGCTTCGAGATATTGACCTCACTCGAGGGCATCGCGCAGGCACCCTATTTTGCGAAACGCAAATGGGTGTCGATTGCCGATCATTCACCGCTCGAACAGGAGGAATTGGAGCACTATGTGCGCCGTTCCTACGAGCTTGTCGCGGCCGGCCTGACAAAAAAGCTGCGGGGCGAACTCGGCATCGTGATCGATACCGCGCCCCGTTTATAATTTACCGTCAGTTGACCTTCTTGTCCTTGCCAATGATCTGGCGGACACCTTCTTTGGTGAAAGGCTGCAGGAGCTGCGGCACAAACCCCTTTGCGATCTCACCCTTGATGCCGATATCGGTGGAAGAGGGCCGGTCGGGGTTGTGGTAGGACCCGAAAATGAGATCGAAGATGACGAGGTTTTCGCCGTAATTGGTGTTTCCTTCCGGAAGCTGCTTCGAATGGTGCCAGCGGTGCAGGCGCGGCGTGCTGAAGATATAATCGAGCAGCCCCGTTTTCATATCGACATTGCAATGGGTCAAAATACCGATGAAGGCGGTCACGGCGCCGAGCCACCAGAAAACCTGAAGCGGCGCACCCATGAAATAGAGCGGAATCTGGCTGAGCGCGATCTTGAACAGGGAGTCGGCCACATGAAACCGACCGGTATTGACGACCCAGAGCCGCACGACGCTGTGATGCAGGGCATGGAACCGCCAGAAGAATACCGTTTCATGCGCAATGCGGTGGGCCCAGTAGAGACCGAATTCGGCAATCGTCACCGCAAGCGCGACCTGGACGATCATTGGCAAATGGGAAGGCCACAGGTCGAACCGCATCGCCGCCAGCGGCTGCAGAACATTCGCGGCTACCATCGGGAAGATTGCCGCGGCGGCGGCAGCGAGTTGTACGAGCCCCTTCGTCAGAAGCGTGTGACCGATGCTGTTGATGGTCTCACCATCCCCCTCAAGCCATTCGACTTCATAGGGAATATAGCGCTCGAGGAGAAACAGGCTGAGAACCGCGCCCGCATAGACGGCGAGAAAGGCTGCGATCGGATGACTGCTCGCAAAAGCGAAATAGGACCCGACGAGGCCGCCGACGAACACCAGTGGCCAGGAGGTATAGGAAAGGGCTGCTTTTAGTACTTGCGCTTTTGCCATCAAAATCAAATCCTGTCCGGCGTATCCGTCTCTACCACCGGCGCACTTCCGCGCAGGCTTCCGAGCAACCCTTACCCGCACCAATCACCTGTCTTGGCTAGAGATCAGACCCTTATCGCTCCAATGCATTACACAAACATGGCACATAGCGGTACCGAAATGCTCAGCTCACCCTGATCGCAATATAGAGAAGCGTCAGCGCAATGACCCAGAGAGCGATCCGTCCCCATTTGGTGTGGCGCGCTTCCGCCTTGCCAATGGCTTCCGCCGTCTGCGCATCAAAACGCAGGCCATTCTCGCTCATATACATCAATTCGGAATGCAGCTTTTCCGTCTTGGCGGCAATCTCCGGTGCTGCCTCGGCAAGCTTGAGGGCGGCTTTCACGCCATCCTTCAGATCGGTGACGACACGTTTCGGTCCGAGATTGTCCCTGATCCAGCCGCCAACGACCGGGTCTGCCGCCTTCCACATGTTGAAGCGCGGATTGAGCATGCGCGACACGCCTTCCACCACCACCATGGTCTTTTGCAGCATGACGAGTTCCGGCCGCGTCTCCATGTCGAAAAGCTCGGTCACTTCGAACAGCAGGGTCAAAAGCTTGCCCATGGAGATCGTCTCGGCCGGCTGGCCGTGGATCGGTTCTCCAATGGCGCGGATCGCCTGCGCGAAACTGGCTTTGTCGTGGTGGCCCGGCACATAACCGGCCTCGAAATGCACCTCAGCCACCCGCATATAGTCGCGGGTAATGAAGCCGTAGAGGATTTCGGCAAGGAAGCGGCGTTCCTTTTTGCCAAGGCGTCCGGCAATGCCCATATCGACGGCAACGATCTCGCCCTCAGCATCCACGAAGAGATTGCCGGGATGCATGTCGGCGTGGAAGAAGCCATCGCGCAGCGTATGCCGCAGGAAGGACTGGATCAGCGTATCGGCGAGCTTGTTCAGGTCGTGGCCGGCGGCCTTCAGGCCCTCGATATCCGACATCTTGACACCGTCAATCCATTCCATGGTGACGACATCGCGACCGGTGCGCTCCCAATCCACCTCCGGAACACGGAAACCCGGATCGTCCTTGGTATTTTCGGCAAGTTCGGAAAGGGCGGCGGCCTCTAGCCGCAGATCCATCTCGATCTTGGTGGTCTGCTCCAGCGTGCGCGTCACCTCGACGGGGCGCAGGCGGCGGGCGGAGCGGACGAAACGCTGCTGCAGGTCGGCGATCAGATACATCGCCTCCAGATCGTTCTGGAAACGCTGGCGCACGCCGGGACGGATGACCTTGACGGCCATCTTGCGCGGCCCTTTTGGTGTATCCACCATTGCCGGGTGCACCTGGGCAATGGAAGCCGCGGCGATCGGATCGCCGAATTCCCTGTAGAGTTCAGACACCGACCGTCCGAGCGAGCCCTCGATATTGGCCTTCGCCGCAGCGGCCGGGAAAAAGGCCATGCGGTCCTGAAGGCTTGCGAGATCGTCGGCGAAGTCGGCGCCTACCACATCCGGCCGGGTGGCGAGAAACTGACCCATCTTCACATAGGAGGGCCCGAGCCGCTCCACAGCCACCGCCAGCCGGTCGCTGCGCTGCGCCCGTTTCGCCTTGCTGCGGGCGAATGGCTTCAGCAGCGCTTTCAATAATTGGGCGGGAGCAGGCAGGTCGTCGGACGGCAGGGCCAGCACGACGCCTTCGCGCACGAGAACCCAGCCAACCCTTGCGAGGCGGAAATATGCGCCCAAAGTACTCATGCTTATGCTTGTCTCCTGCTTTTACCGGCCATGGTCTTAAAGCTTCCAGCCGGAATGCAGGGCGGCGATGCCGCCGGTGTAATTGGTGTAGGTCACGCGGGAGAAGCCGGCGGTGCGGATCATCGTCGCGAAATCTTCCTGATTGGGGAATTTGCGGATCGATTCGACCAGATACTGATAGGGCTCGGCATCACCCGTGATCATCTTGCCGAATTGCGGAATGGCGTTGAACGACCAGGCGTCATAAACACGGTCGAGCAGCGGCATATCGACTTCGGAAAATTCCAGCACCAGCAGCCGCCCGCCACGCTTCAAGACACGGTGTGCCTCTTTCAGCGCGACATCGATGCGCGGCACATTGCGAATGCCAAACGCGATCGTATAGGCGTCGAAACTATTCGCCTCGAAGGGCAGCTCCTCGGCATTGGCCTCCACGAAGGTCAGATTGTCGGAAAGCTTCTTTTTTGCCGCGCGCTCCTCGCCGACGGCCAGCATCGAGCCGTTGATATCGAGAACGGTGGCATGCGCCAGACGGTTGGAGGCTTCGATGATACGGAAGGCGATATCGCCGGTGCCGCCCGCAACGTCCAGAATCTTGTAGGACGGGTCCTTGCGCGGCGAAAGCGAAGAGACCATCGCGTCCTTCCACAGCCGGTGCAGGCCAGCCGACATTACGTCATTCATGATGTCGTAGCGCTTGGCCACCTTATGGAAGACCTCGTTGACCAGCCCCTGCTTTTTGCCTTCGTCCACCTTGTGGAAGCCATAGGACGTTTCCATGCCGCCTTGGGCAGTGGTACGGGCGTCGGTCATCGTCTGTCTCCATATTTATTGCGTGGCGGACCATAGCGGAAACGCCATGGCAACGCTATCTGTTGCCGCATCGCCTGGGCGCGACATTTCGCGTGCACTGTATAGACCACATGGTCCTAACGATAAACTGTCGGATAAGCCAGATGCCAGAATTGCCAGAAGTCGAAACCGTCAGACGTGGCCTTGCACCTGCTATGGAAGGGGCAAGGGTCCGCAGGCTGCATCTCGGCCGCCCGGATCTGCGCTTTCCTTTCCCGGAGGATTTCGCGGGGCTGATCGAGGGCAAGACGATCATATCGCTCGGACGAAGGGCGAAATATCTTCTCATCGAGTTGGAAGACGGGCTGACGATCGTTTCCCATCTCGGCATGTCCGGTTCGTTTCGTATCGAGGCGGAAACGGATGAGGCTGACAAGACGCCCGGCGCGTTTCATCACGCCCGCTCGAAGGACGGCAAGCACGACCATGTCGTCTTTCATCTCGATCAAGGAGAAGAGCGTGTCTGCGTCATCTATAATGATCCGCGCCGCTTCGGCTTCATGCATCTGGTGGAGCGCAACAAGCTCGATCTTTACCCGGCCTTTGCCGAGCTTGGCCCGGAGCCGACAGGCAATGCGCTGAGCGCGGATTATCTGGCGAGCCGGTTTGAGGGCAAAAGCCAGCCCCTGAAAAGCACCCTGCTGGACCAGAAGGTCATCGCTGGCCTCGGCAATATCTATGTCTGTGAGGCGCTGTGGCGCGCGCATCTTTCGCCCCTGCGGGCCGCGGGAACGCTGGTGACGAAAGGTGGCAAGCCCAAAGCACAACTCGTCGATCTGACGGAGAAAATCCGCGATGTCATCGCCGACGCCATCGCCGCCGGCGGGTCCTCATTACGAGACCATATACAGACGGACGGAACGCTCGGTTATTTCCAGCATTCCTTTTCGGTCTATGATCAGGAAGGCCAGCCTTGCCGGACACCCGGCTGCGGGGGTACGGTTGAAAGGGTGGTGCAGGCCGGTCGTTCGACCTTTTATTGCGCCGCCTGCCAGAAGTAACGCTGTCGGAGTAACGGAGAAGGGGAGACTGCCGTGGAGTATGAAACGATACTGGTCGAGAAACGCGATGAGGTGGGTGTCATCACCCTCAACCGCCCCAAGGCGCTCAACGCCCTCAATTCGGTGCTTCTGAACGAGCTGCGGCACATTCTGTCTTCGTTTTCCGCCGATGATTCCATCGGTGCGATCATTATTACCGGTTCGGAAAAGGCATTTGCTGCTGGCGCCGACATCAAGGAAATGCAGGGGCTGGATTTCGTCGATGCCTATGTCGGCGATTTTCTCGGCGGCTGGGACGAGGTTGCTGCCACCCGCAAGCCTGTTATCGCCGCCGTTTCCGGTTTTGCGCTCGGCGGCGGCTGCGAACTGGCGATGATGTGCGATTTCATCATCGCTTCTGATACGGCGAAGTTCGGCCAGCCGGAAATCACCCTCGGCGTCATTCCGGGCATGGGCGGCTCGCAGCGGCTGACACGGGCAGTCGGCAAGGCAAAGGCCATGGACCTGGTTCTGACCGGCCGCATGATGGATGCAGCAGAAGCCGAGCGCGCCGGTCTCGTGTCGCGTGTTGTGCCGGCTGCAAATCTGATGGACGAGGCGGTGGAGGCGGCTACCCGCATAGCTTCCCTGTCGCGTGCCTCCGTGCTCATGGCCAAGGAAAGCGTCAATCGTTCCTTCGAGGTGCCGCTTTCAGAAGGTCTGAGATTTGAAAGACGCTCCTTCCAGTCGCTCTTTGCCACGGCGGACCAGAAGGAGGGCATGGCCGCCTTCGTGGAAAAGCGCAAACCCGCTTTCCGGAATCGCTAAGGATTCGGAATATCGGCGCTTTTAAGCGTTTTGCGCGTTGACGGGCGTAAGCTTTAGCGGTATATGCCCGCCCACGGTTAAGGAAAGCCATCCGGCTTGTCCGAAATTACTCCCGCATTCTTGGGTTACGTGAGGTCTTCTAACGACCCGATCCTATGGTTGCGGAATTTGGTTTGAATTCGAAGAGAGGCATACATGGCCAATACAACTTCGGCGAAAAAGGCGACCCGCAAGATCGCTCGCCGTACCGCAGTCAACAAGGCTCGCCGTTCGCGCGTTCGCGGCTTCATCCGCAAGGTCGAGGAAGCCATCGCTTCCGGTGATCTGGCAGTCGCCACCGAAGCTCTGAAGGCAGCTCAGCCCGAGATCCAGCGCGCCGCCACCCGGGGCGTTCTGCACGGCAACACCGCATCCCGCAAGGTGTCGCGTCTCGCACAGCGCGTTAAGGCTCTTTCCGCCTAATCCGGCTAATCACAAATAATTATTCAAAAAGCCTGGTCTTTTGACCGGGCTTTTTGTGATTCTAACTGCCCGTTAACCATTGCTGCCGTAACGTGACAAACGCATGTCAGATGGACGACAGGAAATTTGCAGTAAAAACAATAACTTGCTGGAGGTCTCTGGAAAACTCAGGGGCTTTCTCTACGGAAGTCGCGGCTAGTTTTGAGTCAAGAAGATTTTTATTTTTTTGCCAAAATCCGCTCTTAAAAATTGCCAAAATTGAATCTCATTGATTCATAAGCGATTCTGCTTCGCACCCTGTCGGTGATGCAAAACGGCCTTTGCGAGTCAATGGCCGATCTGAGTTTTTGCAGAAAAAACGCCATTGATCTCTCCCCACGATCCTGCCTAAATGCATTTCAACAAGGGGTGCGGATCTCAGTCCACAGATTATCTCGATGATCGTATCGACGATATTCACCTTCTTGCTGACGGGTCTTTCGAGGTCCGTTTTTTCAGGTCATGGAGCTTTTTGTGCCGTTTCGGTCTCCGGAACGGGCGGGGGTTTTTTGTCCTCAAGAATGCGCCTTAAGGTTGTAGCGAAAGGAGCGTTTTTAGCGTGTCGCAGGCCTCTCCATGAGGGGGAGGGAAATGGGATAACCGGCTCGCAAACAAGTAGTCGCCTTTGGCGTTCTTTCGAGGGGAACGCTTGGGGGCAGAAATAAACGAGGGGGATCCCTGACGGTCGATCTTTGATCGTCAGGCTATGATTGGCAATTTGAAAGGCGGCAATATGCAATTGAATTTGGCGATGGGTGCGGTGGCTGATGGGGACCGCGCACCAAAGACGCGTGATGCAGCTTGCTCAGATGCGGCAGGGGACAAATCGGCTATGACGCACGATGCGCTGTTTGAACGTTTTAGCGCGCGGCTCAAGGCACAGGTTGGTCCGGAGGTCTATGCAAGCTGGTTCGCACGGCTCAAACTCCATACCGTTTCGAAAAGCGTCGTCCGTTTTACCGTTCCGACGACCTTTCTGAAGTCCTGGATCAACAACCGTTACATGGACCTGATCACCAACCTCGTCCAGAGCGAGGATCCGGATGTGCTGAAGGTGGAGATTCTGGTCCGCTCGGCCAGCCGCCCGATCCGTCCGGCTCAGACCGAGGAGAGGGTGCAGCCCGTTGCGGAGGTTGGTGCGGCTCCGCGGAACAAGTCCTTTATACCGTCGCAGCCCGCCACGCCTGCCGCGCAGCCCGCGACTTCGCAGGCGACCCTGCGTCAGGGCGGTTCCGGGCCGTTGTTCGGCTCGCCGCTCGACACACGTTTCACTTTCGATACCTTTGTTGAAGGCTCATCTAACCGCGTCGCGCTTGCGGCGGCAAAGACGATCGCCGAAGCCGGTGCCGGCGCCGTGCGCTTCAACCCGCTGTTCATCCATGCGGGTGTTGGTCTCGGCAAGACGCATCTTCTGCAGGCAATCGCCAATGCCGCCATCGACAGCCCGCGCAATCCGCGCGTGGTCTATCTGACAGCTGAATATTTCATGTGGCGTTTTGCGACCGCAATCCGCGACAACGATGCCCTGACGCTGAAGGACACGCTACGCAATATCGACCTGCTCGTCATCGACGACATGCAGTTCCTGCAGGGCAAGATGATCCAGCATGAATTCTGCCACCTGCTGAACATGCTGCTCGACAGCGCCAAGCAGGTCGTGGTCGCTGCTGACCGTGCGCCATGGGAGCTGGAATCGCTCGATCCGCGTGTCCGTTCCCGTCTTCAGGGCGGCATGGCGATCGAGATCGAAGGTCCCGATTACGACATGCGCTACGAAATGCTCAACCGCCGCCTCGGCTCGGCGCGTCAGGACGATCCGTCTTTCGAGATTTCGGACGAAATCCTGACCCACGTTGCCAAAAGCGTGACGGCGAGCGGACGTGAACTGGAAGGCGCCTTTAACCAGCTGATGTTCCGTCGCTCTTTTGAGCCGAACCTCTCGGTTGACCGTGTCGATGAACTGCTGTCACATCTCGTCGGGACGGGTGAGGCCAAGCGCGTGCGCATCGAGGATATTCAGCGCATCGTCGCCAAGCACTATAATGTGTCGCGGCAGGAACTGGTGTCCAACCGTCGCACCCGCGTCATCGTCAAGCCGCGCCAGATCGCCATGTATCTGGCCAAGATGCTGACGCCGCGTTCTTTCCCCGAGATCGGTCGCCGTTTCGGCGGTCGCGATCACACCACGGTTCTGCATGCCGTGCGCAAGATCGAGGAACTGATTTCCGGTGACACCAAGCTTGGCCATGAGGTTGAGCTGCTGAAGCGCCTGATCAACGAAAACAACGCATAAAAAGAAGCGGCCTTCGGGCCGCTTCAGTCCGTTGGCAAGCCGCTCTCGTATTCGATGTCGTCCTCGGGACTGTCCCGAGGATCCAATCACGTATGGTAAAATCAATAGGTTGCAGATGCTCGGGATTGGCCAGAGCATGATGAAGGCAAGTTTTCAGACTTCGTCATCACCCTCAAGCGGCTTTCGGGCCGCTTTTTTATTGGTGTTTCGAGGCGTGTCGATGCTGTGGATCAGCAGGCGAGGTCGGCCACCACGGCATCCAGAATAAGCATGCCTGAAGGGGTGCAGCGCAGGCGGGAATTGCCGAGCCTTTCCACGAAACCATGCTGCAGAAGGAATTCCTCCTTCTCCGGGTCGAGATCGCGGCCGGAAAGGTCGCTCCAGCGGGCGAGATCGATGCCCTCGCGCAGGCGAAGGCCCATCAGCAGCAATTCGTCGGCCTGTTCGTCGACGCCGAGCAGTTCCTGATCGACCATGCCGTGGCCTTCCCGCTCAACGGTTTCGAGCCAGTTTTCCGGGTGGCGTTCGGTGGCGGTGGCGAGCTTGGAAGCGCCTCTCGTCAGGCGTCCATGCGCGCCGGGGCCAATGCCGGCGTAGTCACCATAACGCCAATAGGTGAGGTTGTGGCGGCTTTCGGCGCCGGGCCGGGCATGGTTGGAAACCTCATAGGCCGGCATGCCGTAACGCTCGGTGATTTCCTGGGTTGCCTCATAAAGCACGGCCGAATGTTCGCCATCGGGCACGATGAGCTTGCCGGCCTTGTGCAGGCCGTAAAAGGGCGTGCCTTCCTCGATTGTCAACTGGTAGAGCGACAGATGGTCGACCGCGTAGGAGACAGCCTCCTTCAGCTCCGCGTCCCATTCGGCCACCGTCTGGTTCGGGCGGGCATAGATGAGATCGAAGGACATACGCGGAAAAATCTCCCGCGCCAGCCGAATGGCTTTCAAGGCATCGGCAACATCATGCAGGCGGCCGAGGAACTTCAGGTCCCGGTCGTTGAGCGCCTGCACGCCGAGTGAGACACGATTGACGCCCGCCGCGCGATAACCGCGAAAACGTTCCGCCTCGACGCTGGAGGGATTGGCCTCCATGGTGATCTCGATACCATCGGGCACATGCCAGAAGCGCGCGACGCCATTGAGAAGTGCGCCGACCGTCTGCGGGTCCATCAGTGATGGCGTGCCACCACCCATGAAGATGCTGGTCACAACGCGCGGGCCGCTCAGCGTCCGCATATGTTCCATTTCACGGAGAAAGGCAGCCGTAAACCGTTCCTGATCCACCGGGCGGTGGCGGACATGGCTGTTGAAATCGCAATAGGGACATTTGGCCGCGCAGAAAGGCCAATGCAGATAGATCCCGAAACCGGGATCGCCCGTATCCGGCAGAAGCGATGCGCCGGGGGCAGAAAGTTGATGCTCCCCGACCATCGGGTTCATGCCTCCAGGCAGGTTTCTACGAATTTCTTGAAGGCACGGGCACGGTGCGACAGCGCAAAGGCATCGCCGTGTTTCCAGCCGTGTTTTTCATCCGAGCTCATCTCGCCGAATGTAGTGTCATAACCTTCGGGCTTAAAGATGGGATCATAACCGAAGCCGCTCGTTCCGCGCGGTGGCCAAACGACAGCGCCTTCCACCTCGCCACGGAAATATTCGACATGCCCGTCCGGCCAGGCAAGGCACAGCACACTGACAAAGCGGCCGGTGCGATCTTCCAGCTTCGATGCACCACGCTCGGCAAGCGCATCCTCGACCTTCTGCATCGCCATGGCGAAGTCGCGCGTGCCGTCGGCCGTCTCCGCCCAATTGGCGGTATAGACGCCAGGCGCACCGTCAAGCGCGTCGATGACCAGACCGGAATCGTCGGACAAAGCCGGAAGACCGGATGCCTTTGCGGAGGCAAGCGCCTTGATGGCGGCATTTTCCTCGAAGGTGGTGCCCGTCTCGTCCGGCTCCGAGAAATTCAGCTCCGCCGCCGATTTGGCGGAAAAGCCGAAAGGCCCGATCAGATCGGCGATTTCGGCGATCTTGCCCTTGTTATGGCTGGCGACGACGATCGTTCTGGTATCGAGCTTGCGCATCACGTTTTCCTGTCGGCTCAGGCGATGGCCTGTTTCTGAAGGGTGACCAGTTCGCTGCATCCGGCCTTGGCAAGACCGAGCAGCGTCAGGAATTCCTCCTCGGAGAAGGGCGCGCCTTCTGCCGTTCCCTGAACCTCGACGATGCCGCCGGAACCGGTGATGACGAAATTTGCATCGGTCTCGGCGGAGGAATCCTCGAGATAATCGAGATCGATCACCGGCTGGTTTGCGAAGATACCGCAGGAGATCGCCGCGATATGGTCCTTCAGAACCTTCTCGACCTTGATCATGTTGCGGGTTTCCATCCACTTCAGGCAATCGTGGAGCGCAATCCATGCGCCGGTGATGGAAGCGGTGCGGGTGCCGCCATCGGCCTGGATGACGTCGCAGTCGATGCTGATCTGGCGTTCGCCGAGTGCCTGCAGATCAACAACGGCGCGCAGCGAGCGGCCGATGAGGCGCTGGATTTCCTGCGTGCGGCCGCCCTGCTTGCCGGAGGCGGCTTCGCGCTTCATGCGCTCATGGGTGGAGCGCGGCAGCATGCCGTATTCGGCGGTGACCCAGCCCTTGCCGCTGTTGCGCAGCCATGGCGGCGTCTTTTCTTCCAGGCTTGCGGTGACGAGCACATGCGTGTCGCCGAATTTTACCAGACAGGAACCTTCGGCATGTTTCGAGAAATTGCGCTCGAAGGAAACCTTGCGCATCTGGTCGGTTTTTCTGCCTGAAGGCCGCATATGATCCACTCTCCATGTTGGTCCCTGCCTTCTAAGGCGCGCTCCGGGCTTTTGCAAAGCCAATTTCCATTTTGCCGCGGCGTTGCAACGCATTATATTGATGCGAGCTGGTTTGAACGACAAAGAACGGACGAAATGGGTTTTTCCGCACCGCTATCAAAAGATCAGGCATCATTGCTGGATGAACGGTCTCGGGAAATTTTCCGGCGCATCGTTGAAGGCTATCTCGATACGGGTGAGCCGCTCGGATCCCGCAGCCTGTCGCGGCTGTTGCCGATGTCGCTTTCGCCCGCCTCCGTCCGCAACGTCATGAGCGATCTTGAGGAACTCGGCCTCATCTATTCGCCGCATATCAGCGCCGGGCGCCTGCCCACCCAGACGGGGCTGCGCTTTTTCGTCGACGCCTTCATGCAGGTGGGTGATCTGCCCGCGGAAGAAAGGGCGAATATCGACCGTCAGATCGGGCCGGTCGCCGGCCACGAGCAGTCGTTGGAAGGGTTGTTGACCGAGGCAAGCCGCATGCTGTCAGGCATGTCGCGCGGCGCCGGCCTGGTGCTGACCGCCAAGAATGATGTCATCCTCAAACATGTGGAATTCATAAGGCTGGAGCCCACCAAGGCGCTCGCCGTGCTGGTCGGCGATCACAATCAGGTCGAAAACCGCATCATTGAATTGCCTGCCGGCATTTCGTCATCGCAATTGATCGAGGCGGCGAATTTCATCAATGCCCATCTGTCCGGCCAGACGCTGCAGGAATTGCGGACACAGTTCCAGAAGCAGCAGGCGGAACTGCAATCGGAACTCGGCACGCTGGCGCAGGATCTCATCGAGCGCGGTCTGGCCGTCTGGGCGGGTGACAATGAGGAGGGCAAGCTTGGCCGCCTCATCGTTCGCGGACGCTCCAACCTGCTGGAGGGTCTCGCCGGTGAAGAAGATATCGATCGGGTGCGCCTGCTGTTCGATGATCTGGAGCGCAAGGAAAACCTCATCGAAATCCTCAACCTCGCGGAAAGCGGCTCCGGGGTCAGGATTTTCATCGGCTCTGAAAACAAGCTGTTTTCGCTCTCCGGTTCTTCTCTGATCGTCGCGCCCTATCGCGATGAGGACAATCGCGTCGTGGGCGCGGTCGGCGTTATCGGCCCCACCAGGCTGAATTATGCCCGTATCGTGCCAATGGTGGATTATACTGCGCAGATCATGGCGCGCCTTTCCCGCAAGCAAAGATAGGACAAGCCCGCAAAGGTCAGAGAATGCGGCAAGCTTTTCGCCGCAAGCCTTGATTTTTGCCCGTCAAAGCTCGATATCGGGCGCAACCAACAATATTCAAATCTGGAGAACGTCATGACCGACGATACAAAAAAGCCCGGACCTGACGCGGACGTCGCGGAAGATTTTGTCGATCTTGCCCAGGCAGGTGAAGAACAGGCCGAAACGGCAGAACCCGATCCGGTCGAGCTGCTCAAGGCTGAGAACGCCGATCTGCGCGATAAATTCCTGCGACTTGCGGCCGAGATGGACAATCTTCGCCGTCGCACCGAACGCGATGTCAAGGATGCCAAGGCCTATTCCCTGGCAGGTTTTGCACGCGATATGCTCGCCGTTTCCGATAATCTTCGCCGTGCGCTCGAAGCCATTCCCGATGAGCTCAAGACCAATGGTGAAGCCGGTCTCAACGGCCTCATCGAAGGCGTCGAGATGACGGAACGTTCGATGCTGTCGACGCTGGAACGCCACGGCGTGAAGAAGATCGATGCCGAGGGCCAGAAGTTCGACCCGAATTTCCATCAGGCCATGTTCGAAATTCCGAATACGGCGGTTCCGAACAATACGGTGCTGCAGGTGGTCCAGGCTGGTTTCACCATCGGCGATCGCGTGCTGCGCCCCGCCATGGTCGGTGTCGCCAAGGGTGGCCCGAAGGTGGAGACAGCCGCCTCTGCCGAGCCGGGCACCTCGTCTCTCAATGAAAAAGACGCGTAAGGCATCTGTCTTTACGTCATAAAAAACGCGCCTTCAGGGCGCGTTTTTTATTGCCGTTAAACTGAGAGAGCCGGCCTGCGATCAAGCCGCCGTCGCCTGTTCCTGATTGAGGAAGGCGTAGATTGCCGTGTCAGAATCGGTCGCGCGCAGCTTGGCCACCAGCTCAGGGTCGCGCAGGGCGCGTGCAATTCTGGACAAAGCCTTCAGATGATCCGCGCCGGCGCCCTCGGGCGCAAGCAGCAGGAAGACCAGATCGACCGGCTGGTCGTCCAGCGCTTCGAAATCGACCGGCGTTTCAAGGCGTGCGAAAACGCCGGTGATCTGGTGAATACTGTTGAGCTTGCCATGCGGAATGGCAATGCCGTGGCCCACACCGGTGGAGCCGAGCTTCTCGCGCTGGAGGATGACGTCGAAAACTTCCCGTTCCGAGACTCCGGTAATTCTGGCTGCCTTTGCAGCCAGCTCCTGAAGCAATTGCTTTTTGGAATTCACCTTGAGGGCGGGAATAATCGCATCTTGTTGCAGCAAATCTGCCAACGCCATTCTCTTTTTCCTTCATGCCATCGAGACGATGCAGGAGGCAGATGCATTTTCGCGCTCTGCCTCCCACGTCTTGTCAGACTGTTCAGCTCTTGATCGTTTCCGCGTCGATCCAGCCAATATTGCCGTCATGACGCCGATAAACGATGTTGAGATATTCTTTGCCGGGGCTGCGGAAGAGCAGAACCGGTTCGTCGGTCATGTCGAGCGCCATCACGGCGCTGGCGACTGACATTGTCTTAATCTGTTTCGAACTCTCCGCCACAATGGTGGGTGCGTAATCTTCAGGAACCTCGTGGTCCTCATCGGGAACAGCATCCATCACCGTATAGGCGATTTCCTGCGACACGCCATTCAAACCACTGTGGTGGTCCTTCAGCTTGCGCTTGTAGCGACGCAGGCGCTTCTCGATCCGCTCGGCGGCGGCGTCGAAGCTGGCTTGCGGATCATTTGCCTGACCCGCCGCATGCAATACAACGCCCGTATCGAGATGCAGCTTGCAGTCGGCGGCAAAACGCGATCCGGACTTCTCCACGGTCACTTGGCCTGAATACCCCCCATCGAAGTATTTGGTAACTGCCAGACCTATATTGTCCTCGATCCGTTGACGGAAAGATTCACCGATCTCCATATGTTTACCAGATACACGCACACTCATGGAAATTTTCCTTTTTGTAGTGATTTGCGAGTACCAGCTTACGTCAAGCCGCGCGCGCATCCAAGCGTTTCGAAGACCTTAAAAAGCCTCCATTTGAATTTTACGCCCATGGACGGTGGAGATGAATCCGTTACAAATGACCTTGCTTACGTGTGCGGCGGGCTTCTAGCCCCTGGCGTGGCAAGAGTCAATGGTGCGGCAAAAAACCGCCCCAAACGTGAATGGGCTCGTTGCTCAGAAGGCGGAAAGCTTGGCCTGCGCCTTCTTTTCCCGACGCCTCTGCACGGAGGAGGGGATGTTCATCGCCTCGCGATATTTGGCGACCGTGCGGCGGGCGATATCGATGCCGCTCTTTTTCAGATTGTCGACGATGTCGTCGTCGGAAAGGACTGCCTCGGCGGCCTCCTGCGCGATCATGGCCTTGATGCGGTGACGCACCGCTTCCGCCGAATGGCTGTCTCCGCCTTCCACGGCGCTGATCGAGACGCTGAAGAAATATTTGAGCTCAAACAGACCGCGTGGCGTCAGCATGTATTTTTTGGACGTCACCCGGCTGACGGTGGATTCGTGCATCTTGATGGCGTCGGCCACCGTCTTGAGGTTCAGCGGGCGTAGCTGGTCGACACCATTGACGAGGAAGGCATCCTGCTGGCGCACGATTTCCGTCGCCACCTTCATGATTGTCCGGGCGCGCTGGTCTAGGCTGCGGGTCAGCCAATGGGCCGTCTGCATGCATTCGGCCAGAAAATCCTGATCCTCGCCCGCGCGCGCCTTATGTTTCGATACCTCGGCGAAGTAACTCTGGTTGATGAGCACGCGCGGCAGGGTCTCGGGGTTGATTTCCACCAGCCAGCCGCCGGTGGAGGAGGGGCGAACGATAATGTCGGGAACGATGGTCTCCGAAACCATCGAGTCGTAACCTGCGCCGGGGCGGGGGTTGAGCGTGCGGATTTCCGCCAGCATATCGAGCAGGTCTTCCTCATCGACGCCGCAGATTTTTTTCAAGGAGGCGAAGTCGCGTTTCGCCAGAAGTTCCAGATTATCGACGAAAGCCCGCATGGCCGGGTCTAGCCGATCCTTCTGGGCCAGCTGGATCGCCAGACATTCGCTCAGGGAACGGGAAAATACACCCGGTGGGTCGAAGCCCTGAAGCGTCTTCAGGACGTGCTCGACTGCCGACGGCGCCGCTCCCAGCCGTTCGGCGACATCATCGACGGCATCAGCCGCAATATAGCCGGTTTCATCGAGCTGGCCGATCAGCGCATCGGCGATCATCCGGTCCTCGGCGGCTGATATGGCGAGCGGCAATTGCTGATTGAGATGGTCGCCGAGGCTCTGTCTGGCCGCGACGAAATCATCGAGGTCATAACTTTCCCCGGACTCCTGACCGGGCATGGATTTCCATTGGCCGGCCAGTTCAGGCGCATCGGCTTTTCGGGGCTCAGCATCGTCGGGAAAGACGTTTTCGAAGCTGGTATCCAGTTGCTCGCCGAGATTTGCGGCGCGATCGCCATACCAATCGTCACTGTCTGATGTCACCGTGGCGGATCTCTCCGAGCCTTCGCTGTCCGCGTCGCCGAAACTCTCCGCCTCTACCGGGGCATCGCTGCTCAAATCGCCATCGTTTGCCGCAATTTCCAGCAATGGATTGCGCTCCACCTCCTGCGCGATGAACTGCGTCAGCTCGAAATGCGTCATCTGAAGCAGCTGGATGGACTGCATCAGTTGCGGTGTCATCACAAGAGACTGGTTTTGACGCAGCAAAAGGCTGGCAGACAATGCCATGGCGGACGCGAAACTCCCCTTACAGCTTCTCCATGGCCACAGTTTTCATAAATTTTGCGGAGGCGATGGAACTTGGCCCAAAAATTGCTTTTTTATCTTGTTTGGTCAAGCGTCAGGGCGAGGCGCGATGAAGAATCTTTCGCGCGCCGATCATGATGATTTTAGGTCGAAACGACCTAAAATCTTAAATCATGATCTAGATCATATAATTAGAGCGGGATTTCAAGCGAAAACCGCACACACTTTTCGCTATCCCGCTCTGGGTTCAAAGGCTAAAATTGTTGCCGAGATAGAGACGGCGTACATCCGGATTGTTGACGATATCGTCTGGACGCCCATGCGTCAGAACCTCGCCGGCATGGATGATGTAGGCGCGGTCGATGAGACCGAGCGTTTCACGGACGTTGTGGTCGGTCACGAGAACGCCGATGCCGCGCGCTGTCAGGTGTCTCACCAGATTCTGGATATCGCTGACAGAAATCGGATCAACGCCCGCGAAAGGTTCGTCGAGCAGCATGAAAGTCGGATCGGTCGCAAGAGCGCGCGCGATTTCCAGACGCCGCCGCTCGCCGCCCGAAAGCGCCACGGCAGGGGATTTGCGCAGCTGCGCGATGTGAAACTCTTCCAGCAGCTCATCAAGCTTGTGGTTGCGCTTGGCTGCGTCCGGCTCATGCACTTCCAGCACGGCGCGGATGTTTTCCTCAACCGTGAGGCCGCGGAAAATCGATGCTTCCTGCGGCAGATAACCGACGCCGAGACGGGCGCGACGATACATCGGCATGGTGGTGACATCATTGCCGTTGATGGCGATCTTGCCGGTATCGACAGGCACCAGGCCCGTGATCATATAAAAGCAGGTGGTTTTGCCGGCGCCGTTCGGGCCGAGCAGTCCCACGGCCTCGCCACGGCGCACGACCAGCGAAACGCCGTTGACGACGCGCCGCGTATTATAGGTCTTCGTCAGGCCATGCGCGATCAGCGTGCCCTGATAGGGGGTCTTGTCCGCCGGTGGGACCGCGTCCGCGGATCGGCTGCGTCCGCCGCCGAATATCTTTGAGATCGAGGGTATCTTCACGAGGAAAGACTACTGTTTTTTCTGGGATTTCGGATCAAGCATGATCCGAACAGGGCCGCCGCAGCTTTCGAGCTTGGCCTGTCCCGTATTCATCAGGACGGTCAGCTTGCAGCCGGTGAAGACATTCGTGCCCTCGGACAGCACGACCTGCTTGCCCGTGAGGATGAAGGTCTGCGCCGCCATGTCGAATTCGCCGTGATCGGCCGTCGCCTTCTGGGTCTCGGACGTCAGATAGACATTATTGTCGACGAAGATTTTTTCGATATTGGCGTCGCCGCTGGTGAGCGATGAACCCTCGCCCTTGTAGTTCACCGTCATCTTGCCGGCCTGAAGGGTGGTCGTTCCCTGCACCACCTTCACATTGCCGGTGAAATAGGCCTTGCGCTCCTGATCGCGAATCTCGAGCTGATCGCTTTCAATTGCGATCGGCTGGTCGCCGGAGAGCTTGACGCCCTGCATGTTGCTGGTGGTGTTCTGGGCGAAAGCCACAGTTGCAAGACACGAAAAAACAAGACCTGCGGCTGCGAGGCCGGCGGATTTGCCAAGGGAAACGGGACGGGAAATTTGCATCATCTGGACCGGGCTCTCACTTGCCTTCATTCTTGATATTGGATGCAGCGATACGTGCCCGTACCTGCCCCGAAAATGTAATTGTCTTGCCATTATCGGCGATGTCAATCGATTGCGCAACAATCGAGCCGTCGTTTGTTTTGATCGAAACCGGCTCCTGGCTGCTCATTTTCCCGGCCTTCAGATCGACATCCGCAGACTGGAACTTTGCTTGTATGCCATTGCTGAGATTGATGTCAAAAGGGGCGGTCATCTTCAGCTTGTTGGTGGCCCGGTCAAAAATGCCTTCATGGGCGATCACCTGGGCGATACCGTCATTCACCGGCACTGCGGCCAGAACCTTCTCAAGCGTCATCAGGTTGGGGTTGGCGATGTCCTGCAACGCACGGTCGGCGTTCATGGAATAATCGATCCCCTTCTCGTTGCGGCCCGCAACGGCAGGTTTTTCCATCACGATCTTGCCGTCTTCAATTCGCGCGCTCTCAAGCGAGACCTCATCGGGCGCCCAGGTTCGGATAACCGAGACGGCGATGAAGGCGAGCGAAACGATGGCTGCGCCGAGCGGCAGAATGATTTTCAGCCGTTTCACGCGCGCAGAATGCCTCAGCGCGGTGTTATAGGCACCGTTCTGGTCATTGGGCAGCGAGAATGCTGGCGCGGGTTCGCGGAGTCTTTCGAGCATAAGAGTGGGTCCGGAATGCTTCCCCGGCGCCATTCTGGCGCACAATCGAAGCTTGTGTCTCTATCTAAATGTCTTTGGCATGAGTGCTTTGTCCTGCCAATATGGTTTTTGTCTGGAGAGGTGCAAGGGAAATGCGAATTTTATCGTAATTCTGGTTTCCTTATTGTTTCCTTGCGGCTTCGCGTTAGAAGAACCATATGGCCTAAAGCGTAAAAGCGGATGACAGAGGTTTCTATGGACAATATGGCGATAGCGGATCGCAGGCGGTTGCGCCGCAAGCTGACTTTCTGGCGGATTGCGGCCGTTCTTCTGCTCGTCGCCGGCGCTTTCGGTCTCTACCGGTTTTTATGGGATGGACCGCAGCAAAGTGCGAAGCCCCATATTGCCCGCGTGGAGGTCTCCGGCCTGATCACCGATAATACCGAACTTCTCGAGCGGCTCGACAAGATCGCCAAGAGCGACAATGTCAAAGGGTTGATCGTGTCGATTTCCTCGCCAGGCGGCACCACCTATGGCGGTGAGCGCATCTTCAAGGCCATTCGAGGCGTGGCGGAAAAGAAGCCGGTTGTCTCGGATGTGCGCACGCTCGCCGCTTCCGCAGGTTACATGATCGCGTCCGCGGGTGATGTCATCGTTGCTGGCGAAACCTCGATCACCGGTTCGATCGGCGTCATCTTCCAGTATCCGCAGCTTGGCCAGCTGATGGAAAAGCTCGGCGTTTCGTTGCAGGAAATCAAGTCGTCGCCGATGAAGGCGGAGCCTTCGCCGTTCCACGAGGCGCCGGAAGAGGCAAAGTCGATGATCCGCGCCATGGTGATGGACAGCTATGGCTGGTTTGTCGACCTTGTGGCCGATCGCCGCAAGCTGCCGCGCGAAGACGTGCTGAAACTGGCGGATGGATCGATTTTCACCGGCAGACAGGCGCTCGCCAACAAGCTGGTCGATACGCTGGGCGGCGAAAAGGAAATTCGCACCTACTTCGAAACCCGTGGTGTTGCCAAGGATTTGCCGATCGTCGAATGGCGCGCGCCGTCGTCCCGTTCGCCTTTTTCGCTTTTCAGTGTTGCGCAAATAGCGAAGTTTCTGGGATATGACGATTTAATTCCCTTCGCAGGCCCCGGCCAGCTCGGTGCGGACAAGTTGTTTCTTGACGGTCTTGTTTCCGTTTGGCAGGTTGAGCCGCGTTAAAAATCCAATTCTTTCAGGGGGCAACCGTGATCAAGTCTGAACTGGTGCAGATCGTTGCTGCGCGTAACCCGCACCTTTATCACCGTGACGTGGAAAACATCGTCAATGCGGTGCTGGATGAAATCACCGATGCCCTGGCGGCAGGAAATCGTGTTGAGCTTCGTGGTTTCGGCGCATTTTCGGTCAAAAACCGTCCTTCGCGTTCCGGCCGGAACCCGCGCACGGGTGAGTCGGTTTTCGTCGAGGAAAAATGGGTGCCTTTCTTCAAGACAGGCAAGGAACTGCGTGAGCGCCTGAACCCCGGTATGGGCGACGAAGAGGACGATTGATCGTCCCTGCCGCCTGGCGACTGAAAAGGAGCCGGTGGAACGCCCGCTGCGATGGAGTATTGTCGGATGTCGAAAAAAATCATCAATCTCATCATCCTGCTTCCGCTGGCAGTCATCCTCGTCATTCTGTGCGTGGCCAACCGCCAGTCCGTGACGCTGGCGCTCAATCCGTTCCGGCCGGAAGACGGCGTTCTGTCCTTCACCGCGCCGTTTTTCGTCTTCCTGTTCCTGGCGGTGATTTTCGGCGTGTTGCTGGGATCGGCGGCCACCTGGTTTGCGCAGGGCAAACATCGCAAGCGTGCCCGTATCGAAGCCAAGGAGGCTGTGCGCTGGCATGATGAGGCGAACCGCCAGAAGGCGGCCGCCGCCGGACAGCTGCCGCAGGCGGGCCAACTCCCGGCAAAGTGATGGCGCCGACATTCGTTCCGGCTCTAGGCGAGCGGCGCATGGAATGCTATTTGCTGGCGCAATAAGACGCGGGCAAAAGCGGAAAGATTTCCATTGAAGAAAAAAGACAGCCGGCCGGGCAATCGTGTGCGAGCCGGGAACGAGAAAAAACAGGTTCATGCCGTAAAGCCGGCGCGTCGCGCGGATGCCGCGCCGAAAAAGCGCGAGCCGGATGCCGTGCGCAGCGTGCAGAAGGCCGCGCCGAAGGAAAAACCCGTCGTAGCGACCGCCGTTGAACAGGCCCCTGCGCGCGCACTTATGCAGCGCACCGGGGCGCTTCCCGCGGAACAGGTTCCGGTCATTCTGGAATCGAGCGGCGCGGGTGATTTTCATCTGATCGATAGCGGCAACGGCCTGAAGCTTGAACAATATGGCGATTACCGCATCGTCCGTCCCGAAGCGCAGGCTCTCTGGAAGCCTTCGATCCCCGACCGCGTATGGCAGAATGCCGATGCCGTCTTTACCGGCGATACCGATGAGGACGGCATGGGCCGCTGGCGCTTTCCGAAGGAAGCGCTCGGGGAGACATGGCCGCTGTCCTTGCTCGGGGTCGAATTTCTCGGCCGCTTCACGGCCTTCCGGCATGTTGGCGTCTTTCCCGAACAGATCGTGCATTGGGAATGGCTGAAACATGCCATCGAAACGGCCGACCGTCCGCTGAAAGTGCTGAACCTCTTCGGTTATACCGGTGTCGCCTCGCTGGTCGCGGCGGCTGCGGGTGCTGAAGTCACCCATGTCGACGCCTCCAAGAAAGCGATTGGCTGGGCGAAGGAGAACCAGGCGCTTGCCGGGCTCGAACAGGCACCGATCCGCTGGATTTGCGAAGACGCCATGAAGTTCATCCAGCGTGAGGAGCGCCGCGGCAACAGCTACGATATCATCCTCACCGACCCGCCGAAATTCGGCCGCGGCACCCATGGTGAAGTCTGGCAATTGTTCGACCATCTGCCGCTGATGCTGGATATCTGCCGCGAAATCCTCTCGCCCAAGGCGCTCGGCCTTGTGCTGACGGCCTATTCGATCCGGGCGAGCTTCTATTCGATGCATGAACTGATGCGCGAAACCATGCGCGGCGCCGGTGGCGTCGTCGCGTCAGGCGAGCTTGTCATTCGTGAAGCCGGGCTCGACGGCAAGACGCCGGGCCGCGTGCTTTCCACATCGCTGTTCAGCCGCTGGGAGCCGAAATGATGAAGGATATGCGTGAAAACACCGCGCGCCGGGTTGGACAGGTCAAGGAAGTGACCAGCCTTGCCAATCCCATCATCAAGGATATCAAGGCGCTCACCCAGAAAAAGGGCAGGGAAGAGACCGGCACCTTCATGGCTGAAGGCCTGAAGCTGGTCATCGACGCGCTCGAACTCGGCTGGACGATCAAGACGCTGGTTTATGCCAAGGCCGCCAAGGGCAAGCCGCTGGTGGAGCAGGCGGCGGTGAAGACGGTCGCCACGGGCGGGCTCGTGCTCGAAGTCAGCGAAAAGGTCATCGCCTCGATCACCCGCCGCGATAATCCGCAGATGGTTGTCGGCATTTTCGAACAGAAATGGAAGCCGCTGAAGGATATCCGCCCGGAAAAGGGCGAAACCTATATCGCGCTCGACCGGGTGCGTGATCCCGGCAATCTCGGCACCATTATCCGCACGGCGGATGCGGCGGGCGCTTCAGGCGTCATTCTCGTGGGTGATTGCACGGATCCGTTTTCGCTGGAAACGGTGCGCGCCACCATGGGTTCGGTCTTCGCCACGCCCGTTGCCCGCGCTTCGGTCGAAGAATTCCTGTCCTGGAAAAAATCGGCGCAGGTCAGCGTCGTCGCCACCCATCTGGCGGGTTCGGTTGATTATCGAAAGATCGATTATGCCGGAAAGCCGGTCGTGATCTTAATGGGTAACGAACAATCCGGCCTGCCGCCGGAACTCGCCGGGAAGGCCGACCAGCTGGCGCGCATTCCCCAACAGGGCCGCGCCGACAGCCTCAATCTCGCCATCGCAACCGCCGTCATGCTGTTTGAAGCACGGCGGCATCTCCTCGAACTCGCACCGGTGACGTAATGGCCAAAGCGGCATTGTTCTCGAAATTCGGTCCGGCCTTTGCGCTGATCGTTGCCGCACTGGTGCTGGACCAGATCGTCAAGCAGCTGGTCGAAGCCTATCTGCCGCTGCAGGAGATGGTTCCGGTTGCTCCGTTCCTGGCGCTGTACCGCACCTACAATCTCGGCGTGGCCTTTTCGATGCTGGAGGATATGCACGGCTGGTTCATCGTCAGCATGCGGCTCGTCATCGTGGTCTTCGTTCTTTGGCTGTGGCGCAAGACGGCGGCGGACCGCACCTTTGCCCATCTTGGTTTCGCCTTCATCATCGCAGGTGCTGCCGGCAATCTTCTCGACCGCTTTTTCTACGGTCACGTCATCGACTATATCCTGTTTTACACGCAGACATGGTCCTTCGCGGTTTTCAATCTGGCCGACAGTTTCATAACCATCGGCGCAGCCTGCGTCATTCTCGATGAGTTTTTGCACGCCCGGGCGGCTAAAAAGTAAAATTTTAAGGTTTCAGCCAAACATATCAAAACCGCTGCCGTGGTAGCGGTTGCCTATGAGCGAACTGGCAAGACTTCGACAGAAAGTTTCAGATGGCCTGGCCGCCACGGCGGCGCAGCCGGCGGATCGTGTCGATACGACAACGCACCATGCGGATGAAGAACATGTGACCGATGCCAGATCGATTGCGCTTTATGTCGCCGTTTCACTATCAGTTGGGGCTTTTTCCGCAGCCCTGATCGCGCTTGCGGTGCCCTATGCGGTTACCGTCGCGCTGGCAACCTTCTTTGGCGCAGTGCTTGTCGGTGTCCTCCTCTACGCGCTCTTCGGCGAATCCTCCCGGCATCCCGACGCACTGGTTGCAGATTCCGATCTCCGGATGCGGCAAACGCAAAACCGCTCGCTGATTGCCGAAATGCAGGAATTCATGGGCGATATCGTCGTGATCCGCGACATGAACCGGCGCATCGTTGAGGCGAACCGGGTCTTTCGTGAAATGACCGGCTGTGCGGCCCCCGAAGGGCTGAGCTGCGAGGAAATCGGCATCGCTTTCCGCCCGGGTGACAAGGTCCACGCCTATGATGTCGAGATCGCGACCCCGTTCGGTCAGCGCATCTTTTCCTGGCATGATGTCGTGACCCGCGATCTGGCAAGCAGCCGGCTTCTCATCAGCAGTATCGCCAGAGATGTGACCGAAGAGCGGCTTGCGCTCGGCGAGCGGGAAGCTGCCCGGTTGCGGGCCGAAAAGGCCGATGCCGAAAAGGCGAGGCTGCTTGCCACCGTAAGCCACGAAATCCGCCTGCCGCTTTCCGGCATGCTCGGCATGAACCATCTTCTGTCGCAGACGAAGCTCAATGAGGAGCAGCGCAATTATCTCGATGGCATGAAGCAGTCCGGCCAATCGCTGGTGCAGCTGGTCGAGGATCTGCTGGATTATTCGACGATGGAAGCGGGTCGCTTCAGGCTCAATCCGCGCGCGGAAAACCTGCGGCGGCTGATCGAGAGCATCGTTGAGATGCTGGCCCATCGGGCCCATGAAAAAGGCATAGAAATCACCTCCTTCGTTACGCCTGACGTGCCTGATCATCTCGATTTCGATCCGGCAAGGCTGCGTCAGGTCCTCTTCAATCTCCTCGGCAATGCCGTCAAATTCACGCGGGAAGGCGGCGTCGTCATCCGGGCGCGCATGGTCGACAGCGAATTGCACATCACTGTCGAAGATACCGGTCCGGGCATGAGCCAGGCCGAGCAGGCCCGTATTTTCGGTGAATTCGAACAGGCAGGCCCGCTGTCGCAGCGAAGCGCAGGCACAGGTCTCGGCCTTGCGATTTCCGCCCGTATCGTGCGGGAATTCGGCGGCAGCCTCACGGTTTCCAGCCGAAAGGGCAAGGGCAGCACTTTCAAACTGACGTTCCGGCCGGGCGGCGCACCCGCCGAAATGGCGGATCCCGGACGGCGTCATTGCCTGCGGCATACAAATGTCCTGCTCATCGCGCCAAAGGGCGTGGCGGCGGCGGTGACGATGGAGGCTATCGAAGCCTTCGGCGGTCAATGTACTCTCATCCACCAGTCTGAAGATCTTGAAAAGCTGCGGAAGGAGTCTGCCACCCGGGCGGATGATCTCACCGATATCATTGTCGACCGACGCATTTCGGCGCTGTTCAGGGACGCGCTCAAGGATTGGCCGCAACAGAATGTTCGCCGCACGCTGCTGGTCAGCCCGGAAGAACGGCCGTCGACCATGCATGTTTCCTTCGATGCCTGGTTGATCCGGCCGCTGCGCGAAAAATCGCTGATCGACGTCCTGTGCGGCCGTCTGCGCGGCATAGAGCGACGGGACGCGATCAACGACAACCATCCGGATGTGGGATTTTCGTCGCGGGTGGCGGAGGGTGCGAGCGGTATCGAGATACTCGTGGCCGAAGACGATGCCGTCAATCAGCGCATCGTCCGCGCCGTTCTGGAGAAAACCGGTTTTATCGTCCGTGTTGTCGAGAACTTTGAGGCGTTGCGGCAATCGTTGGAGCCAGGCGCATCCCGTTTGCCTGACCTCATCGTCTCCGATCTCAACATGCCGGGCGGCGAGGGGCTGGACGTGCTTCCCGACCTTCTCCATACGCTGAAGGGGGAAAGGAATATTCCCGTCATCGTGCTCAGCGGAGATACGAGTGACGCGACCGCCGAAATCCTGCTGAAGGCCGGTGCCGGCGCAGTTTTGACCAAGCCTGCCGACCCGCGACGGCTGGTAGAGGAAATCCGTCGGCTGCTCGAGGCGAAACGCCTGTTGCCATCATAACTTGACAGACTCGCGCTGGTGACATTTTGTCACTATTCTGTCGTCAATTAGTGATTTATGACAGGAAAATTCTTTGGTGGCGGAGCGATTCCCCATGGTTGCCGAAATCCTCAATCACGACATTTGTGAAAGCAATGTTGTCATTAGTCCTCGTCCCGAGACAGCTCAGGACAATGAGGGTCTTTTCGGTCGTATAGGCACGCTGGAAACACGGCTCGCCAGAAATGAACGCGAAATCGATGCGGCGCAATCCGTGCGTTACCGGGTTTTCGTCGAGGAAATGAAGGCGCGCCTTCCCGCAGATGCGATGCGCCGCAAGCGCGACATCGATGCCTGGGACAGCGTCTGCGATCATCTGCTGGTGCTCGACAAGGCGATCGAAGGCGACAGCGAAGACCAGATCGTCGGCACCTATCGTTTGCTGCGACAGGAAACGGCGCTCGCCAATAACGGCTTCTATTCCGCAAGCGAGTTCGACATTGCCGGGCTCGTTGCGCGCCATCCGGGCAAGCGCTTCATGGAGCTTGGCCGCTCCTGTGTGCTGCCGGAATATCGCACCAAGCGTACCGTCGAGCTTCTTTGGCAGGGCAATTGGGCCTATGCCGTGAAACACCGCATGGATGCCATGATCGGTTGCGCCTCCTTCCCCGGCGTGCAGCCGGAGGCCCATGCGCTTGCCTTGTCCTTCCTGCATCATAATTGCGTGGCCAAGGGCGAGTGGGCAGCTTCCGCCCTTCCCGAGCTTTATCATGAGATGGACCTCGTGCCGGCCGAGGCGCTCAACGCCCGCAAAGCGCTGAACGCCATGCCGCCGCTGATCAAGGGCTATATGCGTCTTGGCGCCATGTTCGGCTCCGGCGCGGTTGTTGACCATGCCTTCAACACGACGGACGTTCTCGTGGTCCTGCCCGTATCGTCCATCGCCGGCCGCTACATCAGCTATTATGGCGGCGAGACCGAGCGCATCAACGGCTGACCGGTTTTTGATCGGAACCTTTCGGGATGTTCCTGTGGGCAGCTGTTCGGTGCGTGTTGTGCAGGGGTGGGCATTGCCGCTAGTGTCGGCGCTCCTTTTCCGCAACACGATATGACATCGGCAGGCCATTGACGGACGTTCTGACAACCGCTTCCCTGATCTCGGAAGAGAGCCGCGCGACGGCCACTCCGATGATGGAGCAATATATCGAGATCAAGGCGAACAATCCCGGTTCGCTGCTGTTCTACCGCATGGGCGATTTTTACGAATTGTTCTTTGACGATGCGGTCGAAGCCTCCCGTTCGCTCGGCATCACGCTGACGAAACGCGGCCAGCACATGGGGCACGATATTCCCATGTGCGGCGTTCCCGTCCATGCGGCGGATGACTACCTGCAGAAGCTCATCCTGCGCGGCTATCGCGTCGCCGTCTGCGAACAGGTGGAAGACCCGGCCGAGGCGAAGAAGCGCGGATCGAAATCCGTGGTCAAACGTGATGTCGTGCGGCTTGTCACCCCCGGCACGCTGACCGAAGAAAAACTGCTGTCGCCGACGGAATCCAACTATCTGATGGCGCTCGCCCGTATTCGCGGCAGCGCCGAGGCGCAGTTTGCACTCGCCTGGATCGATATTTCCACCGGCGTCTTCCGTCTGGCGGAAACCACGCTGACCCGGCTTCTCGCCGATATCTGGCGCATTGATCCGCGGGAGTTGATTGTCGCCGACAGCCTGTTCCATGACGAGGAATTGCGACCGGTGTTTGATGTGCTCGGTCGTGTGGCCGTGCCGCAGCCGGCGATTCTTTTCGACAGCGCTACTGCGGAAGGGCGCATCGCCCGTTATTTCAACGTCTCGACGCTCGATGGTTTCGGCACGTTTTCGCGGGTGGAAATGGCCGCTGCCGCTGCGGCCGTCGCTTATGTCGAAAAAACCCAGATCGCCGAACGTCCGCCGCTTGGCGCGCCGGAGCGTGAAAGTGCGGCCTCCACCCTTTTCATCGACCCCGCCACCCGCGCCAATCTGGAACTGGTGAAGACGCTGTCAGGAGAAAGGGACGGATCGCTGCTGCATGCGCTTAACCGTACTGTCACGGGCGGCGGCGCACGGCTTCTGGCCGAGAGGCTGATGTCGCCTTTGACAGATCCGGAGAAGATCAATGCCCGCCTCGATGCGGTGGCCTATCTCATCGATGACGTGTCGCTCAGCGATGGCCTGCGCGATGCGCTGAAACAGGTTGCGGATATGCCGCGTGCGCTTTCGCGCCTTGCGCTGGAGCGCGGCGGCCCGCGCGATCTCGGTGCCATCAGGCAGGGGCTGGCTTCGGCCGAAAGGATAGCCGCGATTCTCGATCAGGGATTGTTGCCGGATGAGCTGGCGACGGCGCTCGCGGATTTGAATGCGCTGCCGAGTGGGCTGGAAGCCATGCTTGGCTCGATGCTGGCCGACGACCTGCCGCTTTTGAAGCGGGACGGCGGTTTCCTGCGCGATGGTGCCGATCCCGAACTCGATGAGGTGCGGGCGCTGCGCGACCAGTCGCGCCGTGTGATTGCCGGGCTGCAGCTGAAATATGCCGATGAGACCGGCATCAAGTCGCTCAAGATCAAGCACAACAATGTGCTTGGCTACTTCATCGAGGTCACGGCCGGCAACGCAGATGTGATGATGGCGACGGATGAGGCCAAGGCGCGCTTCATCCACCGTCAGACCATGGCAGGCGCCATGCGCTTCACCACCACCGAGCTTGCCGATCTTGAAAGCCGCATCGCCAACGCCGCAGCGCAGGCTCTGACCATGGAGCTGGAAGCCTTCGCGCGCATGGTCGAGGCTGTGGTGCAGCAGGCGGAAGCGATCAAGGCCGGTGCTTTCGCGCTCGCGACTATCGACGTCGCCTCAAGCCTTGCTTATCTCGCAACCGAACAGGCCTATTGCCGTCCGATCGTCGATGCCTCCATGACCTTCGCGATCAAGGGCGGGCGTCATCCGGTGGTGGAGCAGGCATTACGGCGGCAGTCGGCTGGACCGTTCATCGCCAACAATTGCGATCTGTCGGCCGTGAACGGCGGCAAGAATGGTGCGATCTGGCTGCTCACCGGCCCGAACATGGGCGGTAAATCGACCTTCCTGCGCCAGAATGCGCTGATCACCATCCTCGCGCAGATCGGCTCCTTCGTTCCGGCGGAGGCCGCCCATATCGGCGTCGTCGACCGGCTGTTTTCCCGCGTTGGTGCGTCAGACGATCTGGCGCGCGGCCGCTCGACCTTCATGGTGGAAATGGTGGAGACCGCCGCCATTCTCAATCAGGCGACGGATCGTTCGCTGGTCATTCTGGATGAAATCGGCCGTGGCACGGCGACCTTCGATGGACTCTCGATCGCCTGGGCGGCGGTGGAACATCTGCACGAGGTCAATCGTTGCCGTGGCCTCTTCGCCACCCATTTCCACGAGCTGACGGTGCTGTCGGAAAAGCTCGGCCGCCTTTCCAATGCCACGATGCGGGTGAAGGAGTGGGAAGGTGATGTCATCTTCCTGCACGAAGTCGGGCCGGGCGCTGCGGATCGTTCCTACGGTATTCAGGTGGCGCGGCTTGCGGGACTGCCGGCATCGGTGGTGGAGCGCGCCCGCGAGGTGCTGACGAAGCTCGAAGATGCCGACCGCAAGAACCCGGCCAGCCAGCTGATCGATGATCTGCCGCTGTTCCAGATCGCGGTTCGCCGCGAGGAAACCCGCAAGGCCGGATCATCGAAGGTGGAGGAGGCTCTGAAGGGCTTCAACCCCGACGAAATGACGCCGCGAGAGGCATTGGACGCGCTCTATGCGTTGAAGAAAGAACTTGGCAAGGCGTAAGGGATAGATTGCCTGTCCATCGCCTTTAAAACTCGCTATAGGACACTCCCATCGCAAGCGGTGGGATTATCCCACAGGACATGGATACCGGCATAAATGGCCATCAAGGACCTGGATTTTTCCGACATTCTCGATGTATCGGCGCTGAAGCGCGAATGCGACATCATCTTTAAGGAAGACGGCAAACGCACCGCCGATATCAGGTCCGACCTGTTGCCGATTTTCCGCAAGGCCAGCGCGGAAGGCCGGGAAAAGGCTAGAGAACTGCTGAAGGCCGATGGCAGCGGCATTGATTGCGCCCGGCGCATCTCCTGGCTTCAGGACCGATTGATCGAAATCCTCTATGATCTCGCCTGCCAATATGTCTATCCCAAGGATGCGCCGCAGATCGCGGTCGCGGCAGTCGGCGGTTACGGTCGCGGCACGCTGGCGCCTGGATCGGACATCGATCTCCTGTTCCTGCTGCCGGCCAAGAACACGCCTGACATGCACAAGGCCGTGGAGTTTGTGCTCTATCTCCTCTGGGACCTCGGCTTTAAGGTCGGCCACGCCACCCGCACGGTGGATGAATGCATCCGCCTGTCCAAATCCGACATGACCATTCGCACCGCCATTCTGGAAGTGCGGGCGATTTGCGGCAAGAAATCCCTGACCGATGATCTCGAAAAGCGTTTCGAGTCGGAAGTCGTCACCGGCACCGGCCCGGAATTCATCGCCGCCAAGCTTGCTGAACGCGACCAGCGCCACCGCAAGGCGGGCGATACGCGTTATCTGGTGGAACCGAACGTCAAGGAAGGCAAGGGTGGGTTGCGCGACCTGCACACGCTGTTCTGGATCGCCAAATATTATTACCACGTCCGCGATACGGCCGATCTGGTCAAGCTTGGCGTCCTGTCACGGCCGGAACTCCGGCTGTTCGAAAAGGCCGATGATTTTCTCTGGGCTGTCCGTTGCCAGATGCACTTCATCACCGGCAAGGCGGAAGAGCGCCTTTCTTTCGACATTCAGCGCGAAATCGCCGATGCGCTGGGTTACCAGCCGCGCCCGGGCCTTTCCGCCGTCGAGCGTTTCATGAAGCACTATTTCCTCGTGGCGAAAGATGTGGGCGACCTGACCCGCATTGTCTGCGCAGCACTTGAGGATCGCCAGGCGAAAGACGTGCCGGGCCTTTCCGGCGTTCTCAGCCGCTTCGCCCATCGTGTGCGCAAGATTCCCGGCTCGGTGGAATTTGTCGAGGACCGGGGGCGCATTGCGCTCGCCAAGCCTGATGTTTTCAAGAACGACCCGGTCAATCTGATCCGGCTCTTCCACATCGCCGATATCAATAATCTCGAACTGCACCCGGATGCGTTGCGCGTCGTCACCCGCTCGCTGTCGCTCATCAATGATGAGCTTCGCGAAAGCGAGGAGGCGAACCGGCTTTTCCTGTCGATCCTTACCTCGCGACGCGATCCGGCGCTGACGCTGCGGCGCATGAACGAGGCCGGCGTGCTCGGCAAGTTCATCCCCGAATTCGGCAAGATCGTCGCGATGATGCAGTTCAACATGTATCATCACTATACGGTGGACGAGCATCTGATCCGCTCCGTCGGCG
The DNA here is from genome assembly GCF_030209895.1 of Agrobacterium sp. CFBP2214. Taxonomy (NCBI): domain Bacteria; kingdom Pseudomonadati; phylum Pseudomonadota; class Alphaproteobacteria; order Hyphomicrobiales; family Rhizobiaceae; genus Agrobacterium; species Agrobacterium sp. CFBP2214. The sequence continues at coordinate 278,314 of NZ_JARVRC010000001.1, forward strand.
TGTTATCGGAAGTGGACAAGGGAACGGCTGTCGACGCCCACCCGCTCGCCAACCAGCTGATGCCGAGCGTGGAGGAACGCGAGGCGCTTTATGTGGCCGTGCTGCTGCACGATGTCGCCAAGGGCCGGCAGGAGGATCACTCGATTGCTGGCGCGCGCGTGGCCCGCAAGCTTTGCCAGCGTTTCCGCCTCACAGGCAAGCAGACCGAAACTGTCGTCTGGCTGATCGAACAGCATCTTCTGATGTCCATGGTCGCCCAGACGCGTGACCTGCATGACCGCAAGACCATCACCGATTTCGCCGACAAGGTGCAATCCATGGAGCGGCTGAAGATGCTGCTCATCCTGACGGTCTGCGATATCCGCGCTGTTGGTCCAGGTGTCTGGAACGGCTGGAAGGGGCAGCTGCTGCGCTCGCTCTATTATGAGACCGAGTTGCTTCTGTCAGGCGGCTTCTCGGAAGTCTCCCGCAAGGAACGCGCGCAGATCGCCCGGCAGGCGCTTTACGACGCCCTTGACGACTGGGGCCAGAAGGCGCGGCGCAAATACACCAAGCTGCATTACGAGCCCTATCTGCTGACGGTGGCGCTGGAAGACCAGGTGCGACACACCCGCTTCATTCGCGAGGCCGACAAGCAGGAAAAGGCGCTGTCGACCATGGTGCGCACCCATTCCTTCCATGCCATCACGGAAATCACCGTGTTGGCGCCGGACCATCCGCGCCTGCTTTCGATCATCACCGGCGCCTGTGCGGCGGCCGGCGCCAATATCGCGGATGCGCAGATTTTCACCACCTCCGACGGGCGGGCGCTGGATACGATCCTGATCAATCGTGAATTTCCGATCGACGAAGATGAGACGCGGCGCGGCAACAATGTCGGCAAGCTTATCGAGGAGGTTCTCTCCGGCAAGCAGCGCCTTCCGGAAATGATCGCCACGCGGACCAAGAGCCGCAGGAAGAAAAGCGCTTTCACCATTCCGCCCTCGGTCATCATTTCCAACGGGCTGTCGAACAAGTTCACCGTCATCGAGGTTGAGTGCCTCGACCGGCCGGGACTTCTGGCTGATATGACGGCTGTCATTGCCGATCTGTCGCTTGATATTCACTCCGCCCGCATCACCACCTTCGGCGAAAAGGTCATCGACACCTTTTATGTGACCGATCTCTTCGGCCAGAAGGTGACGAACGACAACCGCCAGGCCAGCATTGCGCAGCGCCTGAAGGCCGTGATGAGCGAACAGGAAGACGAATTGCGTGACCGCATGCCGAACGGCATCATCGCCCATCCAGACGTGGCGGCCCTGCCTGCCGCGCGCACGGCAAAGGCTTGAAGCGCCCATGAGTCTGATCGGCAAGTTCGCCACCGTCGGCACCGCCACGCTCGGCAGCCGCATCTTCGGTTTCCTCCGCGAAACCCTGATGGCCGCCGCCGTCGGCACAGGCCCCGTGGCCGATGCCTTCAACGCCGCCTTTCGTTTTCCGAACACCTTCCGGCGACTTTTTGCCGAAGGCGCGTTCAATTCGGCCTTCGTGCCGCTTTTCGCCAAGGAAATCGAGGCAAATGGCATGGAGGGCGCAAGGCGCTTTTCCGAGGAGGTCTTCGGTGTTCTCTTCACCGTGCTCCTGGCGCTGACGATCCTGATGGAACTGTCGATGCCGTTCATCGTGCGCACCGTGATTGCACCGGGCTTCCTGGACGATCCGGTAAAATTCGACAACACCGTCCGGCTCGCGATCATCATGTTCCCCTATCTCGCCTGCATGTCTCTGGCGGCGATGATGGGCGGCATGCTGAACTCGCTGCACCGCTATTTTGCGGCCGCGATCGCGCCTGTGTTCCTCAACATCATCCTCATCGGCGTTCTCGCTCTGGCGTGGTGGAAGAATTACGATCCTCTGCAGGTGGGTTACGCCCTGTCCTGGGGTGTTATGGTGGCAGGGGTGGTGCAACTTGCCATCGTCTGGATCGCCGTGCGCAATGCCGGCATGCGCATAGGCTTCCGCAGGCCGCGGATGACCAAAAATGTGCAGCGGCTTCTGGTTCTTGCCCTGCCCGCCGCGATCACCGGCGGCATTACCCAGATCAATCTGCTGATCAACACCAATATCGCTTCTGCTGGTGAAGGGGTGATCTCCTCGCTTGCCTATGCGGACCGGATTTACCAGCTGCCGCTCGGTGTCGTCGGCATCGCGGTGGCCACCGTGCTCTTGCCGGAACTGGCGCGGGCTTTGCGTGGCGGCCATATGGTCGAGGCGGGAAGCCTGCAGAACCGCTCGGTGGAATTCGTGCTGTTTTTGACATTGCCCGCCGCCGCGGCCCTTCTCGTCATGGCGGAGCCCATCGTGCGTTTTCTTTACGAGCGCGGCAATTTCTCGCCCTCGGCCACCATCACCGTTGCGCAAATCCTCGGCATTTACGGTCTGGGCCTGCCGGCTTTCGTTCTGATCAAGGCCTTTATTCCCGGTTTCTTCGCTCGTGAGGATACCCGCACGCCGATGATCTTCGCGGCGATTTCCGTTGTCGTGAATGTCTCGCTGGCGCTGACGCTCTTCCCGCGCCTTGGCGGTCCCGGCATCGCCATTGCCGAAATCACTGCCGGCTGGGTCAATGCCGCTCTGCTGTTTGGCATGTTGTTGTGTCGCGGTCACTGGCATGTGGATATTCCACTGCTGACCCGCATTCCGCGTTTGCTGCTGGCCGCGGCCCTGATGGCCGGTTTCGTCCACTATGCGCTGACCTGGCTGACATTCGAGCTGTCTTCCGCCTCGTCCATTTTCATCCGGGCCGGCACCATTATGGCTCTCGTCTTCGCGGCCATGCTGGTTTATTTCGTGCTGGCTTTCGTTTCGGGTGGGGCCGATATCGGCATGGTGAAGAGAGCCATTCGCAAGCGCGGCAAAAAGAACGTCGAGACGGAGGCGGGCTGATGTCCTTTGCTGAAAACCGCCGCATCGCGCTCGTCACGCTTGTCGTGGATGACTACGGCCGGGCGAAGGCGTTTTATTGCGACGTTCTCGGGTTCGAATGCCTTTCCGATCAGCCGCTTGGCGACGGCAAACGGTGGCTGGTGGTGAAGCCGCAAGGGACCGAGGGCGGCGCCCTGCTGCTTGCCGAGGCGGATGGCGAGCAGCAAAGGCTTGCCATTGGCAACCAGACGGGCGGGCGTGTCGGGTTTTTCCTGCATACCGACAATTTCCAGCGCGATTACGAGACCATGCTTGCCCGTGGTGTGGGCTTTCTGGAGGAGCCGCGCCATGAGGTTTACGGCTCCGTTGCGGTCTTTGTTGACCCTTACGGAAATCGTTGGGATCTTCTGGAACCGCGCGGCTGACAAGCCCTGAAACCGCTTGATTGCGGGGGGCTGCGGGTGCATAAGCGCGCGTGCAATTCCAACCATGGGGCGGGGCCCTCCACAAGCCTTTTCGAGGACGACAATGAACGCATTCAAGCCGCTGGTTTTCTCGGGCGTCCAGCCGACCGGCAATCTGCATCTCGGCAATTATCTCGGCGCGATCCGCAAGTTCGTGGCGCTGCAGGAAGATAACGACTGCATCTATTGCGTCGTCGACATGCATGCCATCACCGCCCAGCTCGTTCACGCCGACCTGAAGGCGCAGACCCGCTCGATTGCGGCCGCCTTCATCGCAGCCGGTATCGACCCCGTGAAGCACATCGTCTTCAACCAGTCGGCCGTGCCGCAACATGCGGAACTGGCATGGGTGTTCAACTGCGTGGCGCGCATCGGCTGGATGGAGCGTATGACGCAGTTCAAGGACAAGTCCGGCAAGAATGCCGAGCAGGTCTCGCTCGGTCTGCTCGCCTATCCGAGCCTGATGGCCGCCGACATTCTCGTCTATCGCGCCACCCATGTTCCGGTCGGCGACGACCAGAAGCAGCATCTGGAACTCGCACGCGACATCGCCCAGAAATTCAACATCGATTTCAGCGATCATATCCGCAAGGCGGGGCTTGGGCTCGATATCACGGTCGGCGATGAGCCGGTGCACGCCTATTTCCCGATGGTGGAACCGCTGATCGGCGGTCCGGCACCGCGTGTGATGTCGTTGAAGGACGGCACCAAGAAGATGTCGAAGTCCGATCCCTCCGATCTGTCGCGCATTAATCTCATGGATGATGTCGATGCGATTTCGAAGAAGATCAGGAAGGCAAAGACCGACCCGGATGCGCTGCCGAGCGAAGTGGAAGGCCTGAAGGGCCGTCCCGAAGCCGAAAACCTCGTCGGTATCTATGCCGCCCTGTCCGACAGGACCAAGGCCGATGTGCTCTCGGAATTCGGCGGACAGCAGTTCTCGGCCTTCAAACCGGCCCTCGTCGAGCTTGCCGTCAATGTGCTGGCACCGGTCAATAATGAGATGCGCCGCCTTCTCGATGACCCGACCCATATCGACGCCATCCTCAGCCAAGGCGGCGAGCGGGCGCGTGCCATCGCCGAAAAGACGATGAACGAGGTGCGCGATATCATCGGCTTCCTGCGCTGACAGGTCGCTGCTGCGCGGATGCGGCGGGCGGTTTGCGCCTGCCGTGATTTGATATAATCTCCGCCCGAACCGTCGGGCGGTTTCTCGGATCACGGCGGACCTAGGGAGTGCAGAATGGTTTCAAAACGGCTGTCGCGTCTGGAAGGGCATCGTCGCAAGTTTCTCGCTGTTATCGATGACACACCGGAATGCGAAAGGGCCGTGCACTATGCCGGTCGTCGCGCCAAGAATTCCAATGGCGGGCTTGTGCTGCTCTACATGATCCCCGAAGGCGACTTCCAGCAATGGCTTGGTGTCGAGCAGATCATGCGGGCGGAAGCGCGGGAGGAGGCGGAAGCCACACTCGCCAAGATCGCCCAGAAGGTTCGTGAGACCATCGGCATCGAGCCCGAAGCTGTCATTCGTGAAGGCAGCGCCACCGAGCAGATCCACGGGCTGATCGAGGAAGACCGCGATATCGCGATTCTCGTTCTGGCGGCGGGATCGACTAAAGAAGGGCCGGGACCGCTCGTTTCCTCCATTGCCGGGCGAGGGGCAGCCTTCCCGATCCCCGTCACCGTGCTGCCGGATACGTTATCGGACGAGGAAATCGACGCACTCTGCTGACCCCGGGGCTCAGGCAAGATTTAGGGGCTGACGATTTCTTGAATGTAATTATCATGTCAGGGCTTGAAGTGAAGCTTCGCCGGGCGTATTTTTTGGAAGAATTCTAAATTACGGGGCGTGAACGGCGACCTCGAAGGAGAAGACGATGTTCATTCAGACGGAAGCCACGCCGAACCCCACCACGCTGAAGTTCCTGCCGGGCAAGGTGGTGCTGGAAAGCGGGACAGTGGAGTTTCTCAATCCTTCGCAGGCGCAGGCTTCGCCGCTGGCGGAGCGCCTCTTCACCATTCCGGGGGTTACCGGCGTTTATTTCGGTTTCGATTTCATCACCGTCACCAAGGACGGCGCGGAATGGCAGCACCTGAAGCCGGCCATTCTGGGCGCGATCATGGAGCACTTCATGTCTGGCCGCCCGATCATGGGCACGGCTATTGCGGCCGAAGTGTCGGATGAAGAAGGCGAGTTCTTCGAAGAGGGTGACGAAACCATCGTCGCGACCATCAAGGAACTGCTGGATACCCGCGTTCGCCCCGCCGTGGCGCAGGATGGCGGCGACATCACCTTCCGTGGTTTCCGCGACGGGACGGTGTTCCTGAACATGAAGGGCGCCTGCTCGGGCTGCCCGTCCTCCACCGCCACGCTGAAGCATGGCGTTCAGAACCTGCTTCGCCATTTCGTGCCGGAAGTGCGCGAAGTCGAAGCGGTATAATGCTGTAAAGCCAGGTCATGATTGTTCTCGCACTCGACACCTCAGGTGTGGATTGTTCCGCCTGCATCTATGACAGCATCTCAGACAGGGTGCTCGGAGAGGTCTGCGAAACGATCGGCAAGGGCCATGCCGAAAGGCTGATGGCCGTGATCGACGGGGCTCTGGAGCAGGCGCAACTGTCGCTCCAGAATGTCGAACGCATTGCCGTGACGATCGGGCCGGGGTCTTTCACCGGTATCCGTGTCGGTGTCGCCGCTGCGCGTGGTTTTGCCCTGTCGCTCGGCGTCGAGGCGATGGGTGTGACCACACTTGAGACGCTCGCCTTGCATCATCTGCTCGAAAATCCCGACCGGCCCGTGGCCGTCGGGCTCGATGCGAAACGCGGCGAAACCTATCTTCAGGCATTCGGCACGGACGGATCACCGCTCAACGAGGCGGCGCTTCTGTCTCTGGATGACGCCAGGGGTGTTCTTTCCGGTTTCAATGGTTCCGTCATCGGCTCCGCCGCGCCGCTGTTTGCAGGAGAGGAAAGCGGGTCCGGGCCGGATCATTTTCCGATTGCTTCCGTTGCCCGTGCTGGCGCGTGCAAGCAGGCAGGCCAGCCGAAACCCGCGCCGCTTTATCTGCGTGGACCGGATGCCCGGCCGCAGACCGGTTTTGCGCTGGCACGCCAGGACGTTGCCTGATACGGCATGCATGAGTGCATGTTTCTGATTCCCGATTTTTGTGATGTTTGACGACTATCTGACCTGGAAACCCTATTTCGAGATCGTGCCGATGCAGCATGAGGATTGCGCCGCGGTGTCGGATTTGCATGCCTTGCGCTTCCCGCGCCCGTGGAACGACGGGGAGTTCTCCGGACTATTGACGCAAGGGTCGGTTTTCGGCGCCGTCGCACGCCAGACCAACGCATTTTTCAGCAAGCCGCTTGGCGGTTTCGTGCTGGCGCGGGAAGTGGCGGGCGAGGCGGAAATCCTCACCGTTGCCGTGGCCGACAAGTTCGCACGCGCGGGTCTCGGCTGGCGTCTGATGCAGTCGGCGATCCGCGAGGCGATGATGCGTGGCGCTGAAACCATGTTTCTCGAGGTGGACAATAAGAATGTTTCCGCTCTCGGGCTCTACAGGAAGCTCGGCTTCAAAACCGTCGCGGAACGCAAGGCCTATTACACCGCCAAGGATGGAACGAAGTCGACGGCGCTTGTCATGCGTCGCGATCTTCGCTAGTTCCCTGCGACAGGCATTTTTTCGGCGAAAGCCGCAAACCGGAATTCTCAAAAGGCCAGAAGACGTGACAGACCTTTCGAAAACGCTGGAGGAGCTTTGTGCCGAGCGCGGCATGCGGATGACCGACCAACGCCGCGTCATCGCCCGTGTCCTTCAGGAATCTGCGGACCACCCCGATGTCGAGGAGCTTTACCGCCGTTCCTCCGCCGTGGATCCGCGCATCTCGATTTCCACCGTTTATAGAACGGTGAAGCTGTTCGAGGATGCCGGCATCATCGAGCGTCACGATTTTCGCGATGGCCGCTCGCGTTATGAAACCGTGCCCGAAGAGCATCACGATCATCTGATCGACCTGAAGAACGGTGTGGTCATCGAATTTCATTCGGCCGAGATCGAGGCCCTGCAGGAAAAGATCGCCCGCGAACACGGCTTCAAGCTCGTGGATCACCGGCTGGAACTTTACGGCGTGCCATTGAAGCCCGGCGAACACTGAGACGCCGGTGAGCAAGCGGGCGTTCCCATCATGATGTGGCTGCGGACAGCCTATATTGCGATCGTTCTCCTGATCGTCACGCTCGTCTTGCTGCCGCTGCAATTGCTGGGCCTTGCCTTCGACTGGCGGCTTCGCCGCCGCATTCCGCGCTTCTGGCACCGCATCGCCTGCCATGTTCTGGGCATCCGCGTTCACGTCCACGGGGATGTGGAGCGCGCGAAACCGTTGATGCTGGCGGTCAATCACGCCTCGTGGAAAGACATCCTCGTTTTGGGCAGCATTGCCGACGTGGTGTTCATCGCCAAGACGGAGGTGCGCGACTGGCCGGTCTTCGGCTGGCTAGCCCGTCTGCAGAAAAGCATCTTCGTGCAGCGCGAGCAGAAGCGCAGCACCGGCGCGCAGGTGAGCGAGATCGCCAGCCGCATGGCCGATGGCGAGATTGTCGTCCTGTTCCCCGAAGGCACCACCTCGGATGGCAACCGCATGCTCGCCGTCAAATCCTCGCTGTTCGGTGCGGCTTCCACTGCGGCTGAACAGGTTCCGGGCAAGCTCGTTTATGTGCAGCCGGTCGCCATCGCCTATACGCGGGTGCAGGGCATGGCCATGGGGCGTTACCACCGCGTCATTGCCGCCTGGCCGGGCAGCATCACGCTCGTGCCGCATCTGCTCGGCATCATCAGGGCCGGCGCCATTGATGTCGACGTGACATTCGGTGACAGCGTTGCGTTTCACAGCGCTGACAACCGCAAGCGACTGGCGACCGATGTTGCCGCCGCTATCCGCTCCATGCTGGCCTTCAGCCTGCGCGGCGGCTGGCGGAATTCGTGAGATCGTAGCTTTTCCGGCATTTTTCTGTTTAATCTGGCCGGGAAAAACACTAGATAGCCGCCATGACCCAGGAAACGCTTGGCCTTGACGCCACACCCATGATCGCCCCCGAGGGCTCGAACAACCGTAAGGTTTTCATCAAGACCTATGGCTGTCAGATGAATGTCTACGATTCCGTCCGCATGAGCGATGCGCTTGCGAAGGATGGTTACGTTCAGACGGAGGATATGGGCGAGGCGGATCTGGTTCTACTGAACACCTGTCATATCCGCGAAAAGGCGGCTGAAAAGGTCTATTCGGCGCTCGGCCGCCTGCGTGACATGAAAAAATCCCGCGAAGAGCAGGGCCGCGAATTCATGATTGGCGTTGCCGGTTGCGTGGCACAGGCGGAAGGCGAGGAAATCCTGCGCCGTGCGCCTGCCGTCGATGTCGTCATCGGCCCGCAGACCTATCATCGCCTGCCGGATGCGCTGAAGCGCGTACGCGGCGGCGAGCGCGTCATCGAAACCGAATACGCCGTCGAAGACAAGTTCGAGCATCTTCCGGTCGCCGAAAAGGCGACGCTGCGCACGCGCGGTGTCACGGCGTTTCTGACGGTGCAGGAAGGCTGCGACAAGTTCTGCACCTTCTGTGTCGTGCCCTATACGCGCGGTTCGGAAGTCTCGCGCCCCGTGCGCCAGATCGTCGATGAAGCGATGAAGCTCGTCGATGCCGGCGTGCGCGAAATCACACTGCTCGGCCAGAACGTGAATGCCTGGCAGGGCGAAGGCCCGAAGGGCGAGAAATGGGGCCTTGCCGAATTGCTGTATCGGCTGGCGGAAATTCCCGGGCTTGCGCGGCTTCGCTATACCACCAGCCATCCGCGCGACATGGATGACCGCCTGATCGGCGCGCATCGCGATCTGCGTATCCTCATGCCCTATCTGCACCTGCCGGTGCAGTCCGGTTCAGACCGCATTCTGAAAGTGATGAACCGCCGCCATACGGGTGAGGAATATATCCAGCTTATCGAAAAAATCCGCGCCGCCCGCCCTGATATTGCCATGTCGGGGGACTTTATTGTCGGTTTCCCCGGTGAGACGGATCGCGATTTCGAAGATACGATGGCGATGGTCGAGACGGTAAAATACGCGCAGGCCTTTTCGTTCAAATATTCCACCCGTCCCGGCACGCCGGGTGCCGATCTCACGGATCAGGTTGCGGAAGACGTGAAGGCTGAGCGGCTGGAGAGATTGCAGGCGCTGTTGCTGCGGCAGCAGAAGGAATTTGCGGAATCGCTGGTCGGAAAAACCATGGATGTGCTTCTGGAAAAGCCCGGCCGCATGCATGAGCAGTTGATAGGTCGCTCTCCTTGGCTGCAATCCGTGAATCTTGATGCAAAGACGTTGAAAATCGGTGACATTGTTAATGTACGAATCACCGCAACGGGTCCAAACAGCTTGTTTGCCGAGGTGGCAGGGAGTTAGAGTGGGGAGCCGACACTGATTGGGACAGGAGCCTGACCGCTTGAACGCACACGAATTGGTATCAAATTCATCGCGCCAGCCACGCCAAGCCGCGACCGACGCCAATCACTTCGTCCTCACGTTCGAGAATAACAGGATAGCGGGAGAGCTATTCGGTCAGTTCGATCAGAACCTGAAGCTCCTGGAGCAGCGCCTCAATATCGACGCCCGCCCGCGCGGCAATTCCGTTGCCATCACCGGCGATATGGTTGCTACCAACCAGGCCCGCCGGGCGCTGGATTTCCTTTACGAGCGCCTGCTCAAGGGCGGCACCGCCGAGGTTTCCGACGTGGAAGGCGCGATCCGCATGGCCATGGCCGCGGACGACCAGCTGACCTTGCCGACCATGGAGCGCAAGGCGAAGATTTCCATGGCGCAGATTTCCACCCGCAAGAAGACAATTGCTGCCCGCACCCCGACGCAGGATGTCTATATGCGGGCGCTGGAACAGTCCGAGCTGGTTTTCGGCGTCGGTCCCGCCGGCACCGGCAAGACCTATCTGGCAGTGGCGCATGCGGCCCAGCTTCTGGAGCGTGGCGCGGTCGACCGCATCATCCTCTCACGCCCCGCCGTCGAGGCAGGCGAGCGTCTGGGCTTCCTGCCCGGCGACATGAAGGAAAAGGTCGATCCGTATCTGCGCCCGCTTTATGACGCGCTTTATGACATGATGCCGGGTGACAAGGTGGAGCGCGCCATTCAGGCGGGTGTCATTGAAATCGCGCCGCTGGCCTTCATGCGCGGACGCACGCTCGCCAACGCCGCCGTCATTCTGGACGAAGCCCAAAACACCACGACGATGCAGATGAAGATGTTCCTGACCCGTCTTGGCGAAAACGGCCGCATGATCGTGACTGGTGACCCGAGCCAGGTGGATTTGCCGCGCGGCGTAAAATCCGGTCTTGTCGAGGCCCTGCAAATCCTCACCGATGTCGAAGGCGTGTCCGTCGTCCGCTTCAAGGATGTCGACGTCGTGCGTCATCCGATGGTGGCGCGCATCGTCCGGGCTTACGAATCCCACACGGCCGTGCCGGACGAAAGCCTCGTGAAGGGCGACTGACGCAAAGACAATGACAGCTCTGGATATTCAAATCAGCGTCGAGGCCGAAGGCTGGTCCTCGGAAGAGGACCTGCTTGCCTTTGCAACCAAAGTGCTGGATGCGGCGGTTGAGTTTTTGAAGCGGGAAGAGGAGCAACCCTTCCCGAAAATGCCCGTGGAACTTTCGCTGGTCTTCACCGACGATGAAAATATCCGGGAAATCAACGCCGAGTGGCGCGACAAGGACAAGGCGACCAATGTCTTGTCTTTCCCCGCTTTTCCGCTGGAACCGGGCGGTATGCCGGGCCCGATGCTGGGCGATATCGTCATCGCGCGCGAGACGGTTGAACGCGAGGCTCTTGAACTTGAGAAGAGTTTCGAGGATCATCTGACCCATCTTCTCGTCCACGGGTTCCTCCATTTGTTCGGTTATGACCACATGGACGAGGAAGAAGCGGAAGAAATGGAGTCGCTTGAGACTCGCATTTTGGCGGTGCTTGGCCTATCTGATCCCTACGCGGGTCAGGAACCGCTTTAAATATTGTCTGGAGCCATGAACGAACATTCTGCACGACCTGCCAATGAGGGCAGAGAAAACGGCGAGCAGTCCTCTTCGGAGGAGGGCAGTAGTCACTTACGTCACGACTACAATGCCAAGCCGAAATCGACCATCTGGTCACGCATCGCACGGTTGCTGAAACCATCCCAGGGCGAACGCCTGCGCGAGGATCTGACCGATGCACTGATGGACGACACCGAAATCGGTGCGGCCTTTTCGCCTGAAGAACGGGCGATGCTGAACAATATCCTCCGTTTCCGTGAGATCAGGGTCGAAGATATCATGATCCCGCGGGTCGATATCGATGGTCTCGACCAGAACATGACGATCGGCGACGCGCTGATCCTCTTCGAGGAAACCGGACGTTCCCGGATGCCGGTCTACGATGAGACGCTGGATAACCCGAAGGGTATGATCCACATTCGCGATCTGCTGGCCTATGTCGCCAAGCAGGCCCGCAACAAGCGCCGCGCCGGATCGCGAAGCGTCGCTTATGGCGAGGTGAAGGCGCCGCGCTCACCGCGGCCGAATTTCGATCTGGCTCGGGTGGATCTTGAGCAGACGGTCGCCGATGCCGGGCTGGTGCGCAAAATTCTATTCGCACCGCCCTCGATGCTCGCTTCCGATCTCTTGAAGACGATGCAGGCGCAGAGAACACAGCTTGCACTTGTTATCGACGAATATGGCGGCACGGACGGCCTCGTCAGCCACGAGGATATCGTTGAGATGGTCGTAGGCGATATCGATGACGAGCACGACAAGGACGAGGCGATGTTCTCGCGCCTTTCCGCCGATGTGCTTGTTGCCGATGCGCGTGCGGAACTCACCGAACTTGCCGAGGTGATCGGGCCGGAATTCGACGTGCGCGAACATCTCGAAGAAATCGACACGCTTGGCGGCCTCATCTTCTTTGCACTCGGCCGCATTCCGGCCAAGGGCGAGGTGGTTCGCGCGGTACCCGGTTTCGAGTTCCAGATTCTCGATGCGGATAGCCGGCGCATCAAGGGCGTTCGTATCGCCCGGGATCATGGCTCCGAAGGTGAGGATGACCGCGCTCCGGGCGAAGCCAACGGGGTCATTGCGCTGCCCGCGCCGGATGTTCGCCTCATCACGCACCAGCAGAACGCCGATTAGGAAAGGTGACGGGATGCCCCGTCACCTCCGCCACGCAGCAATTTGACAGTTCGGAGCGGCCAAAAGGCCGCACGGCGCTCTGGCTGCCATCCCTCCTGTGGACTGCGAATCTTTTTTCCTTTACGTCGAGTCTGAGGGGAAATTCCGTGGCTGCGGGCTTTTCCACATGCGCATAAACGGAGATGGCATGGAGCGTCTTGCAGGCAGGGTAATGCTGGCCGGCGGCATGAGCCGCGCAGTGATGGCGATTGCTGCAGGTGCGGTCGGGGCGCTTGCCTTGCCTCCATTCGGCTTTTTTGCGGCGCTATTTCTGTCTTTTACCCTGCTCGTCTGGCTCGTGGACGGCTGCACGGGAAAGCCCGGCGGCGGCCTCTTTAGCCGAATCCTGCCCGCTTTTGGCATCGGCTGGTGTTTCGGACTTGGCTATTTCGTGGCCGGCCTGTGGTGGTTGGGCAATGCGCTTCTGCTGGAAGCGGATGAATTCGCCTGGGCGCTGCCACTTGCCATCCTCGGTCTGCCGGCGTTTCTGGCGCTGTTTTACGGTTTTGCGGTTGCCGCCGCCAATCTCCTCTGGTCGGATGGCCTTGGCCGCATCGCGGCGCTTGCCGCCGCCTTCGGCCTTTCGGAATGGCTGCGCAGTTTTCTGGCGACCGGCTTTCCCTGGAACGCCATCGGTTACGGCATCATGCCCATCCCGATCATGATGCAGTCAGCGCATCTGCTCGGTCTTTTCAGTATCACGACGCTGGCGGTTTTCATCTTCGCTGCACCGGCGCTGATCGGTACGAAAAAAGGCATGGGACCGGGGCTGGCGCTGGCGGGTCTGCTGCTGGCCGCCCACTTCGGTTATGGCTTTTATCGCTTGCAGACGCCGGCGGAGATCCCGGCGGACGCCCTGACGGTGAGGATCGTTCAGCCTTCCATCGATCAGTCCCGCAAGATGTTGAACGACGACCGCGCCGAGATTTTCAGCGAGCATCTGCGGCTGACGGCCCTGCCGCCGGGCGCAGGGAAAAAACGCCCTGATATCATCGTCTGGCCGGAAACCTCCGTCCCGTTCATCCTGACGCAAAACCCGGATGCTCTGGCGGAAATCGCCAGAACGCTGGAGGATGGACAGGTGCTGTTCACCGGCGCTGTCAGAATGGAAGATCAGGGGGCCGGCCGACCGCCGCGTTATTATAATTCGGTCTATGCGATCGACAGCCAGGGCGAGATCATCGGTGCGACCGACAAGGTGCATCTGACCCCCTTCGGCGAATATGTCCCCTTTGAAGGCATCCTGCGGGAATTCGGTATCGACAATGTCATTGCCCTGCCGGGAGGTTTTTCCGCGGCCTCTTCGCGTACGCCGCTCACGCTGCCTTCGGGCAAGACCTTCTATCCATTGATCTGTTACGAGATCATTTTCCCGGGCGAGATGACGCCCGGGCTGGCCGGCTCGGCCGCCATCCTGAACGTGACGAATGATGGCTGGTTCGGTGATACGCCCGGCCCCTATCAGCATTTTCTGCAGGCGAGAGTACGGGCCGTTGAGACGGGCGTGCCGGTGATTCGCGGCGCCAATACCGGAATTTCTGCCGTCATCGATCCCTATGGCCGCATTATTGCAGGGCTGGACTACGGTCGGGTCGGAATTGTTGACGCCACTTTGAGTGGTGGGTCAAACGACGCATTTACCTACGACACACATCGGACGTATTTCTGGTTGATTTTTTCCATCTTGATAATCGTCGCGGTATTGCCTGCGTGGAGATTTGCGCGGCGCCAGAATTGACCGCGAACCCCCACAATTGCATAGTGAATACGTCAGTCGTAAAACAAGTTTAGCCGTTGTCGAAATACCGGCTCATTTCTTCGAATAGTACTGAAGCGAGATATCAACCCTTTCCGAGTGTCAGGACCGCATGATGACCGAGAATAAGAAAAAGCCTAACCCCATCGACATTCATGTCGGAAGCCGAATTCGCCTTCGCAGAACCATGCTCGGAATGAGTCAGGAGAAGCTGGGTGAAAGTCTTGGAATTACCTTTCAGCAAATCCAGAAATATGAAAAAGGCACCAACCGCGTCGGCGCTAGCCGCCTGCAGAATATTTCCGGGATCCTCAATGTACCGGTTTCCTTTTTTTTCGAAGATGCGCCCGGCGATCAGGTCGGCGGTACGACCGGCATGGCGGAAGCGTCGAGCTCCAATTACGTGGTCGACTTTCTGTCCTCGGCTGAAGGTTTGCAGCTGAACCGCGCATTCGTGAAGATCGCCGACCCCAAGGTTCGCCGTCGCCTCGTTGATCTCGTCAAGGCGCTCGCCGCCGAGGGCGATGCCGAGTAGAGCCTGGTCCGCACAGCGCAGAAAATTTCCGGCACGGGATGCCGGGCACTCAACGGTCCGCAAGGACCGTTTTTTTGTGCCGGATTGGAAAGGAATTCTCACATAAAGATATATTTATGTGGTTGTGTCCTTGTTTTTCGCGGCTGAAATGACTAACAAACTCCAAGACCGTTCTTTGAGGGGAATCCCGCATGCGTGCCAATTACCTGTTCACCAGCGAGTCCGTGGCCGAGGGTCATCCGGACAAGGTTTGTGATCGTATTTCTGATGAAATCGTGGATCTTATTTATCGTGAAGCGTCCAAGACGGGTGTCGATCCCTGGACCGTGCGCATCGCATGTGAAACGCTTGCGACGACCAACCGCGTTATTATTGCCGGTGAGGTTCGGGTTCCCGATACGCTTCTGAAAAAGGACAAGGACGGCAAGATCATCAAGGACGCCGCCGGCCATCCGGTCATCAACCCTTCGAAGTTCAAGTCCGCCGCCCGCAAGGCGATCCGTGACATCGGCTACGAGCAGGATGGTTTCCACTGGAAGACCGCCAAGATCGACGTTCTCCTGCACCCGCAGTCGGCAGATATCGCGCAGGGCGTGGACAATGCTTCCGACAAGCAGGGCGACGAGGGCGCCGGCGACCAGGGCATCATGTTCGGTTACGCCTGCAAGGAAACGCCGGATCTGATGCCGGCGCCGATCTATTATTCTCACCGTATCCTCCAGCTGCTCGCCACCGCCCGCAAGAGCGGCGAAGGCGAAGCGGCGAAACTTGGCCCCGACGCCAAGAGCCAGGTGACGGTTCGTTACGTCGACGGCAAGGCTTCGGAAGCCGTATCCATCGTTCTGTCCACGCAGCATCTCGATGCAAGCTGGGATTCGAAGAAGGTTCGCGCTGTTGTCGAGCCCTATATCCGCGAAGCTCTGGGCGACCTGAAGATCGCCGACGATTGCCAGTGGTATATCAACCCGACCGGTAAGTTCGTCATCGGCGGTCCCGATGGTGATGCGGGCCTCACCGGCCGCAAGATCATCGTCGACACCTATGGCGGCGCTGCCCCCCATGGTGGTGGCGCATTCTCCGGCAAGGACACGACCAAGGTTGACCGTTCCGCCGCCTATGCCGCCCGCTATCTTGCCAAGAACGTCGTGGCTGCCGGCCTTGCCGAGCGTTGCACAATCCAGATTTCCTACGCGATCGGCATCGCCCAGCCCCTGTCGATCTATGTCGATCTGCATGGCACCGGCAAGGTCAGCGAAGATCAGGTCGAGAACGCGATCCGTAAGGTCATGGACCTTTCGCCGTCGGGTATCCGCCGTCATCTCGATCTCAACAAGCCGATCTACGCCAAGACGTCCTCATACGGCCATTTCGGCCGCAAGGCCGGCCGTGACGGCTCCTTCTCCTGGGAGAAGCTCGATCTGGTGAAGCCGCTTAAGGAAGCTTTGAGCGCCTAACACTTGTTATTTGACGGCGATTGAGAGATACCGTCACCAACTTTTGTAACCCGCACAATGCCTCATGTGGCGCTGTGCGGGTTAAATCTATTTGTTCTTGAGAGTATGAGATGACGGAAGAACGGCGTTCGCGCGCAACGGAAGCGTTTTTTGGCAGACGCAAGGGCAAGCCCCTGCGCAATCAGCAAGTCGATACGATCGAGAACCTGCTGCCTTTGCTGAAAATCGATCTGGAAAGCGCTCCGCCGCAAAATCTCGCTGCTCTTTTTCCGGCGGATGTGCGATCGATCCGTCTGGAGATTGGTTTCGGCGGCGGCGAGCATCTCGCCCACCGCGCGGTTGAAAACCCTGAGACGGGTTTCATCGGGGTCGAGCCCTTCGTTAACTCCATGGCCAAACTGCTCGCCACCGTGCGCGAACGCGAGCTGATGAATATCCGGCTCTATGACGATGACGCGACGCAGCTGCTCGACTGGCTGCCGGAAGGGTCGATCGATCACATCGATCTGCTTTATCCCGATCCGTGGCCAAAGAAGAAACACTGGAAGCGCCGTTTTGTCTCGGACGTCAATCTCGCCCGTTTCCATCGCGTGTTGAAACTCGGCGGCAAATTCTGCTTTGCGTCGGATATCGATACATACGTCAACTGGACGCTGCAGCATTGCGCCCGGCATGGCGGTTTTGAGTGGACGGCGACGAGCGCTGACGACTGGCGCACGCCCTATGCCAACTGGCCGGGCACGCGTTACGAAAACAAGGCGAAAAGAGAAGGCCGCAGCTCGGCCTATCTCACCTTCATCCGTCGTTGAGCGATTGAGCCCTCAGAGGGCCGCATCCACTTCCGCTGCCAGCGGAATGGAAGGCTGGGCACCGGCACGCGTGCAGGCGAGCGAGCCTGCAACGGCGGCACGCTTCAGCGCCCTTTCGAAATCCATCCCCTGATCGAGGCTGGCGGCGAGATAACCGCAGAAGGTATCGCCCGCACCAACCGTATCGACCGGCTCGATCTTGAGGCCGGAAGCCCTGTAGACCTTGCCGTTGCGCATGGCGATCACGCCGTCTGCCCCAAGCGTCACGATCAATGTCTGGCCGGTCCTGTCGTGAAGGGTCTTGAGTTCGTTTTCCCGCTCGACGCTGGAGAGGCCATTCTTGCCGATCAGCAGCTCGAACTCGGTTTCATTGGCGATGACGATATCGGCAAGGCCAGCAAGACGCGGACCGTCTGCGGTCAGCGGCGCTGTGTTGATGACGGTGGTGATGCGCTTTGCCTTGGCGGCCGTCAGCGCCGCTTCGATGGCTGCGGCCGGTATCTCGAACTGCAGCATCAGAATATCGCCAGCGGCCATGTCGGATACGGTCTTTGCGGCATCGGAGGCGGAGACCTCGCCATTGGCGGCGGGAATGACCGAAATCATGTTCTCTCCGCCTTCACCGATCAGGATCACCGCCGTTCCCGTCGGGCCGGGCGCAGTCTTGACCAGAGACAGGTCGGTGCCAGCATCACGCAGTAATGTCAGCGCCGGTGCGGCAAAGGTATCATCGCCCGCAGCCCCTGCCATCTTGACTGCGGCGCCTGCACGCCGTGCGGCCAGCGCCTGATTGGCTCCCTTGCCGCCGGCGGCCGTGGAGAATGTCTCTCCCGTTACGGTTTCACCGGGCTTGGGCAGGCGTTTGGCGGTCGCGACGAGGTCCATGTTGATGGAGCCGAAAACAGTAATCATGGGGCGCTGGGTCCATATGAAATTTGAGCAAGGCGGCGACTTTGCCCGAGACGATCACTCGTCGTCAACTACCCGCAATTTGGCCGCACCGGCTCTGTTTTCGGCAAAGCGGCGCGCCTGCTCGATTTCACCATGCGGGGCGTCTTTTTCCGTTGGCGAGAAATCAAGTCCTTCGATCTTCTGGCCGCGTGCCAGCACCTTGTCCGAGGAGATGAGCATCATGTCGACGTCCTTCTGCGCCAGCCCGAAATGGGCCTGCAGCTTGCGCGTCCGGTCGTCCAGCCGCCGCACATCGTCCATCAGAAGGGCAACTTCACCCTGGATGAGATGCGCCTGCTCCCGCATGCGCTGATCCTTCAGCACGGACTGGATGACCTGCACCGACAGCATCAGAAGCGATGGCGAAACGATGACGACACGGGCGCGGTGAGCGCGCTGCACCAGATATTCGAAATGCTGGTGGATATCGGCGAAGATCGATTCGGACGGCACGAAGATGAAGGCGGTATCCTGTGTTTCGCCACGGATGAGGTATTTCTCGGCCACATCGCGAATATGCACTTCCATATCGCGGCGGAACTGCTGAACGGCAGCGCGTTTGGTTTCCGGTGTCTCATCCGCCTTGATGGCGTTCCATGCCTCCAGCGGAAACTTCGCGTCGATGACGAGCGGCGGCGCATTGTTCGGCATCTTGATGGTGCAGTCCGGCCGGTAACCGTTCGAAAGCGTCGGCTGAAGCTGGAAAGCGCCGGCGGGAAGGGCATCGGCGATCAGAATTTCCATGCGTGCCTGTCCAAAGGCGCCGCGCGTCTGCTTGTTGGAAAGGATGGCCTGCAGTCCGACCACGTCCTTGGCCAGATCCTGAATATTGCCCTGCGCGGCGTCGATCACCGCGAGGCGCTCCTGCAGTCGGCTCAGATTTTCATGGGTCGACCGGGTCTGTTCCGTCAGTGTTTCGCCAATGCGCTGCGACATGCCGTCGAGGCGCTGGTTGAGCGTCTGGCTCATCTCGGTCTGGCGGGTGCCGAGCGTTTCCGCCATGGCCGCGATACGGCCATGCAGTTCGGACTGTGTTTTCAGAAGATCGGAGATTTCACCGTCGGCTCCCGCTTTTTTCACGCGGTTTGTCGTGACCAGCCAGGTTGTGACCAGACCGAAAACCAGAGCCGCGAGCAGCGCGCCGAAGCTGATATCAACGGAGCCGGCCCGCAGCGCGGGATCAAGGAGAACGGAGAAATCTATACTCATGATTAAATCTAGCAGATTTCCAGTGATTCGGAAGATCAAAACAAGAACATTCCTGTGGCGGAAATGAGTCGGGCGGGGTGGATGCCCGAGGCGATTTGAACCTCGTGTTTTTTATTTCCTCCGCGCAAGAGATACGTTATGGGAAGCCATGACCATCAAACCGCTTATCATTTTGCCCGATCCCGTGCTGCGCCAGCAATCGAAGCCCATCGAAAAGGTGGATGCAGAGGTTCTGCGTCTTGCCGACGACATGCTCGAAACCATGTACGATGCGCCGGGTATCGGTCTTGCCGCTATCCAGATCGGCGTGGCGCGCCGCATGCTGGTGATCGACGTTGCGCGTGAAGGCGAGAAAAAGACCCCGATCGTCTTCATCAACCCGGAAATCCTCAAGGTGTCGGACGATGTCTCGACCTATGAGGAAGGCTGCCTCTCCATTCCCGACTACTACGCCGAGGTCGAGCGTCCCGCCTCGCTCACGGTGCAATATGTCGGCCGTGACGGCAAGCAGCAGACGGTCGAGGCGGATGGTCTGCTCGCTACCTGCCTGCAGCACGAGATCGATCACCTCAATGGTGTTCTGTTCATCGACCATATTTCGCGGCTGAAGCGCGACATGGTCATCAAGAAATTCACGAAAGCGGCCCGCGCAAAGATCTGATCCGTCCTCTCTGGACCGGAATGGACGACAGGGCAGGGGGCGATAATGGCTCTTCGCATCATATTTATGGGCACACCGGATTTTTCCGTTCCCACATTGCGTGCATTGGTGGAGGCGGGCCACGAGGTTGTCGCTGTCTACACCCAGCCGCCGCGTCCCGGTGGCCGCCGAGGTCTCGATCTGCAGAGGTCACCGGTGCATCAGGCTGCCGGACTGCTGGGGCTCCCGGTGTTTACGCCCGTGAATTTCAAGGCTGAGGAAGATCGTGAGCAGTTCCGGGAATTCAATGCTGATGTGGCGGTTGTCGTGGCTTACGGGCTGCTGCTGCCCGAAGCGATCCTCTCCGGTACGCGTCTCGGCTGTTACAATGGTCATGCCTCGCTACTGCCGCGCTGGCGCGGTGCTGCTCCCATCCAGCGGGCGATCATGGCCGGCGACCCCGAAACCGGCATGATGGTCATGAAAATGGAAAAGGGGCTCGATACCGGTCCCGTCGCGCTGACCGCGAAAGTCGCGATCGGCGATAACATGACGGCCGGCGAGCTGCATGACAGCCTGATGCTAACAGGCGCGCGGTTGATGCGGCAGGCGATGGAAAAGCTGGAAGCAGATGACCTGCCGCTCGTCACACAGGCGGAAGAGGGTGTTCTCTATGCTGCGAAGATCGACAAGGGCGAGACTCGCATCGATTTTTCTCGGCCCTCGCAGGATGTGCATAATCACATTCGCGGCCTTTCGCCGTTTCCCGGCGCATGGCTGGAAATGGACATTGGCGGCAAGACGGAGCGCGTGAAGGTTCTCGCCTCCGAACTGGCAAGCGGCATGGGAGAAGCGGGCGCAGCGCTCGACGATGCTCTGACCATTGCCTGCGGCAGCGGGGCCGTGCGGCTCACCCGCCTGCAGAAGGCGGGCGGCAAACCGATGTCGGCGGCCGATTTCGTGCGCGGCACCCCCGTTCCGGCCACAACGAGGCTCGGCTGATGCCACGTTTCCGCATGACCGTCGAATATGACGGTACGCCCTATTATGGCTGGCAGAGACAGGATAACGGCCCCTCGGTTCAGGGTGCGCTGGAGGCTGCGGTTCGCTCGCTGACGGGAGAGAGCGTCTCCATTCGCGGCGCCGGCCGCACCGATTCCGGTGTGCATGCCGTTGGGCAGGTTGTCCATGTCGATCTTTTGCGCGACTGGGAACCCTACAAGCTTCGCAACGCCCTCAATGCGCATCTCGCCATGGCGGGCGAAGCCGTGGCCGTTCTCGACGCCGCTTCCGTGACCGAGGATTTCGACGCCCGCTTTTCCGCCCTTCGTCGGCACTATCTCTACCGCATCATTTGCCGCAAGGCCCGGCTGGCGCTGGAGCACAAGCGGGCATGGTGGGTGTCGAAGGACCTCGACCATGAGCGCATGCATGAAGCCGCCCAGATGCTCGTCGGCCGGCATGATTTCACCACCTTCCGCTCGGTCCATTGCCAAGCGAACAGCCCCGTGCGCACGCTCGACCGGCTGGATGTGACGCGCAATGGCGATCTCATCGAGATACGCGCGACGGCGCAGAGCTTCCTTCATAACCAGATCCGCTCTTTCGCCGGCACGTTGAAACTGGCGGGCGAGGGCACGATGACACCGGAGGACGTGCGTGCCGCACTGGAGGCACGGGACCGCAAGGCCTGCGGCCCTGTCGCACCGCCGGACGGTCTTTATTTCATGCAGGTCGATTATCCCGACGTCATTCCGCCGCGCCGGCGCCCCGAAGTCGACGTGACCGAGGATGTGGACTGACGTTTAAGCTGTGCCAGTTCTCAGGCGGGATAGACACCGAGAAAACGCTGCAGCGCTTCCGATAGAAGCATGCCCGGCACCAGCAGCGTCATGACGATGGCCGAGACGAGCAGCGACTGATCGCGGATGAAAAACCGCACGATCCGCGAGAAGGCGAAGACCAGCGATAGAAGCAGTGCCAGCCAGAGAACGGCGATCAGTCCTTGCAGCGGCGGCAGGAAGAACGCGATCAGGATCAGAACCGCATAGGCATAGGAAAATGGCAGCGACAGCCAGTTCATGGTGGTGACGAGCGGCGCGAATTTTTCCCGAGCGCCGAAGGCGTATAGTAGCATGCCGATCAAAAGCAGCGGCACGATCCAGCAGATGGCCTCAACCATCGCCAGACGGAAGAAGAAGATGAACCCCGTTCCGGTGCCGGGCGGATAGCTGGCGAGGAAGGCTGCCCGCAGCCACAGCCAGGAAACCAGCATGGCGGGCAGGCACCAGAGGGCGGAATAGAAGGATCGCCACATGCCGCGCTCGGAGAGATCAAGATAACGCGCACCATTGTGGTCACCCAGCAGCAGAAGCCACAGGCCGGTCAGATAGAGCCTTATTTCACTTGCCGTCGGCATGGGCGAACCAGCGTTCGATAAAGGTCTCGTAAATGCGCGTCAGCGTTTCGAGATCGGCAACGGCCACGCGTTCATCGACCATATGCATGGTCTGCCCGACGAGGCCGAATTCCACGACAGGGCAATAATCCTTGATGAAGCGTGCATCGGATGTGCCGCCGGTGGTCGAAAGCTTCGGTTCCCTGCCGGTAACGGCTTCAACCGCGCCTGAGAGCGACGAGATAAGCGCATTGTTCCGCGTCAGGAAAACATGGGATGGCCGGTCGGCCCAGACGATCTCATATTTCACCGGCGCGCGGTCGGGGCGAAGCTCACCTTCGGCCGCAGCGGCGTCGAGGCGGCGGATGATCTCCGCGCGCAGGCTTTCTGCTGTCCAGGTGTCGTTGAAACGGATGTTGAAGGCCGCTGTCGCCCGCGCCGGGATCACATTGGTGGCGGCGTTGCCGGTGTCGACGGTCGTCACTTCCAGATTGGATGGCTGGAAATCATCCGTGCCGTGATCGAAGGGTGGATGCATCAGCGCATGGGTCAGCTGCAGCAGGCCGCGAATGGGGTTGTCGGCGAGATGGGGATAAGCGGCATGGCCCTGAACGCCATGGACGGTGATGCGGCCGGAAAGCGAACCCCGGCGGCCGATCTTGATCATGTCGCCAAGCTGGTCGGGATTGGTCGGCTCGCCCACCACACAGGCGTCCCACGTCTCGCCCTTGGCGGCGGCCCATTCCAGCAGCTTGGAGGTGCCGTTGATCGACGGGCCTTCCTCGTCTCCGGTGATCAGGAAGGAAACGGAACCCTTCGGCTCGCCGTGTTTTTCGATATGGCGGGCGATGGCGGCGACGAAACAGGCGATGCCGCCTTTCATGTCCACTGCACCGCGACCGAACATTTCGCCACCGGCGATTTCAGCCGAAAAGGGCGGATGGCTCCACGCCGCCTCGTCGCCCACGGGAACGACATCCGTATGGCCCGCAAACATCAGATGCGGACCCTCGGTGCCGAGCCGGGCATAGAGGTTTTCCACGTCAGGCGTTCCCGCCTCGCTTGCCACTATCTTGTCTACCTTGAAGCCGAGCGGCGAAAGCAGGGTGTCGAGCAAGGAAAGCGCGCCGCCTTCGGCAGGCGTCACCGAAGGGCAACGGATGAGGGCGGCGAGATTGGCAACGGGATCGGTCGTGGTCATGGCAGTCGCTTTATATCAGTCGCGCAGAAGCTCGTTGATGCCGGTCTTGGAGCGGGTCTTTTCATCGACGCGCTTGACGATCACGGCGCAATAGAGGCTCGGGCCCGGCTCGCCGTTCGGGAAAGGTTTGCCCGGCATGGTGCCGGCAACGACGACGGAATAGGGCGGCACTTCGCCATAGGTGATCTCGCCGGTGGCGCGATCGACGATCTTGGTGGACTTGCCGATGAAGACGCCCATGCCGAGAACCGCGCCTTCGCGCACGATGCAGCCTTCCACGACTTCCGAACGGGCGCCGATGAAGCAATTATCCTCGATGATGGTCGGGCCTGCCTGCAGCGGCTCCAGAACGCCGCCAATGCCGACGCCGCCGGAGAGATGCACATTCTTGCCGATCTGTGCGCAGGAGCCGACAGTCGCCCAGGTGTCGACCATCGTGCCTTCATCGACATAGGCGCCGAGATTGACGAAGGAGGGCATCAGAACGACGTTCTTGGCCACATAGGCGGAGCGGCGGACGACGGCGTTCGGCACGGCGCGGAAACCGGCGGCGCGGAACTGGTTTTCACCCCAGTTTTCGAACTTCGACGGCACCTTGTCCCACCAGCTGGATTCGCCCGGTCCGCCGGTGACGATCTCCATGTCGTTCAGACGGAAGGAGAGGAGCACGGCCTTTTTTAGCCACTGGTTCACCTTCCAGTTTCCATCCGCCTGCTTCTCAGCAACGCGTGCCTTGCCGCTATCGAGAAGTTGAAGAGATGTGTCCACGGCGTCGCGAACCTCGCCCTTCGTCGATACGTTCACGCTATCGCGGTTGTCGAACGCCGTTTCGATGATGGTTTCGAGGGAGGTGAGATCCGTAAGGCTCATGGAAAATTCCTTAAAGTCGCGTGGTGTTCATGGTCACGGATGGTACCGCGCCGCTGGAAGGCTTTGGTCATTTGATCTAAGGGAGTGTTGGAAAGGCGTCAATGTGATTTGGGTGATTTGGCGCGTCAGACGAAAGGCATGGAAATGACACGACTGAAAAACGGCAAGTTGCGGCGCAAGGACGGGGTATGGGACCCGTTGAAGCGCAGTGCTGTGGACAAGCAGCAGGCCGAGGTCGTTCAAAAAACACCGCAGTCGGACTCCCCGTCCTATCGCCTCGCCTATGTGGACATGGATTTTCTCTGCCGCGAGGAATTGCGCCCCGTCAGGTTGCAGCTTGAGCTTCTGAAGACGGAAATGGCACTCACCGAGCGCGGCATAAAATCCACCGTCGTCATGTTCGGCGGCGCGCGCATTCCCGAACCCGGCGGCGAAGCCTGGGCGGCGCGCAACGAGACGCAAAAGCGCAATCTGGAACAATCCTCCGTCTATTACGATGAGGCGCGCAAGTTTGCCCGTCTTTGCACCGCCTATGCCGCAAAATCGGATCACCTCGAATATGTCGTGGTCACCGGCGGCGGTCCGGGCGTCATGGAAGCGGGCAATCGTGGTGCGGCCGATGCGGGTGGCCCGTCCATCGGCCTTAATATCGTCCTGCCGCACGAGCAGGCGCCGAACCCCTATGTGACACCGGAGCTGAGCTTCAACTTCCACTATTTCGCCATTCGCAAGATGCATTTTCTGATGCGGGCGAAGGCCGTGGTGATCTTCCCCGGCGGCTTCGGCACGCTGGACGAATTGTTTGAAGCGTTGACCCTGATCCAGACGAAGCGCATGGAGCCAATTCCTCTCATCCTGTTCGGTGAGAAATTCTGGCGATCGGTGATCAATTTCGAGTTCCTGGCGGACTTCGGCACTATTGCACCTGAAGATATGAATCTTCTGCATTTTGCTGAAACGGCTGACGATGCATGGAGAATCATCTCGGCCCACTACGAACACTGATTATGCTTGGCGCGACGAAGTAATTTTAGGGCTTAATTAGCAATCTTCTTCTAATTTTGCCCCGTCGCGCTGCAGCGCACTGTCCCAAGGGGACGGGCCTCCATGACGGAGATTTATCATCCGTTGAAGTCAGCCTTTTCAGGCGGGCGATTTGATCGAGGCCAAAATGTTCAATTTCCAAGTGAAGTCGCTTGCGACCAAGCTGATCCTCGTAACCGGCTGCGCTATCACCACGGTTCTCGTTGCATCAAATTCCTTCCTCATTTCCCAGACGAGTGAGCGCGTGCACGCGCTGACCATGGATCAGGCCAATACCGAAGCGCGCGCCATCGCCAACGTCATCGCCGCTGATGTGGGTGAACTCGGCAGCGCCGCACGCTCCATGGCCGGTGTCATCGGCCGTGCGCATCAGGCGAAATCAATGGATCGCCCCGGCATCGTCAACATCCTGAAGGCCAATGTCGAGCAGAACGCCTTTGCCTTTGGCAGCTGGTTCTGTGAGCAGCTCGGCCTTTTTGACGGCCAGACGACGGAGATCGCCAACAGGCTCGATCTTGGCACCAATGCCACCGGCGCCTTCGCTCCTTACTGGTCGAAAACCCAGAAGGGCGAAATCCAGTTCTCGACGTTCAAGAATGATTATGCGGCGGAGTGGTATGCGCTTGCCGCCAAATCCGGCAAAGGCGCGATCACGCAGCCCTATCTCGCCGAAGGCACGGAAGTGCCGACGACGATGACGTCACTTGCCTATCCCGTCATGTCCGATGGCAAGATGATCGGTGTGGCTGGTGTCGATATCTCGTTGGCCTCGCTGTCGCAGAAGCTGCAGGCGCTGCATCCTTTCGAGACCGGCCGCGTGACGCTCGTTTCGCAGGGCGGCCAGTGGCTGGTGCCGCCGACACCCGAGCAGAACATGAAAGCCTATGACGGAGACGGTGCAAGCACCGTTCAGGCGGCAATCACGTCAGGCAAGCAGGGCCTCATTGAAAATCTCGGCGTTGATACGGACGCGCCCTATAACCGTCTCGTTTATCCCTTCGCCGTTCCCGGCCTCAACGCGACCTGGGTGGTGCTGGTGGATATTCCCCATCAGGCCCTGAACGCACCGGTTCAGGAACAGACCTACATGATGATCATCGGCGCGATTGTCATTCTCGCCGCGGTCATCACCGCGCTTTATTTCGCCGTGCGTTATTTTGTTCGCAATCCGCTTGCCTCGCTGGTCTCCGACGTCAGGACGCTGAGTGACGGTCGCTACGATGTGCCGGTTTCCGGACAGGAACGCCGGGATGAAACGGGCGCCGTGGCCACCGCGCTGGAAGGTTTCCGCGCGAAGCTTGCCGGCATCCGCGAGATGGAGGCTGAAGCCGATGCCCAGCGTGGTCACGCCGAGACGGAGCGCCAGCGATCCGAATTCGAGCGCAACGAGAACAGCCGCATGCAGCAGCACATTGTCGGCGTGCTGGGTGCAGGCCTCAATGCGCTTTCGCAGGGCAATCTCACCTACCGCATCGAGGACGAGTTCCCGGGCGAATATGCGAAGCTGCGCGAGGACTTCAACTCTGCGCTCGCCAGCCTCGAGGAAACCGTTTCCACGGTCAACGCAACCGTCGTCAGCATCGGCAACGGCACGGGTGAGATCACCCGCGCCGCCAGCGATCTTTCGCACCGCACGGAACAGCAGGCCGCAAGCCTGGAGGAAACCGCTGCCGCCCTCAATGAGTTGACCGCACAGGTCAATTCCAGTGCGGAAAACGCCGCACAGGCGGCCGGCGCCGTCAGCCATGCCTGCGACGACGCCGGCAAGTCGGGCGAGGTCGTGCAGCAGGCCGTGAACTCCATGGAAGGCATCGCGCAATCCTCGGCCGAAATTTCCCGTATCATCGGTGTTATCGACGAGATTGCCTTCCAGACCAACCTTCTGGCGCTGAACGCGGGCGTCGAAGCTGCCCGCGCGGGTGATGCCGGCAAGGGCTTTGCCGTCGTCGCACAGGAAGTACGCGAACTGGCACAACGGTCCGCCACCGCCGCCAAGGAGATCAAGGGCCTCATCAACACTTCGGCCACCCAGGTTGGCGAGGGCGTCCAACTGGTCGGCAAGGCCGGTGAGACGATGAAAAAGATCGCCGATCAGGTTATGCAGATCAACCAGCTGATACGGCAGATCTCCGCCTCCGCCAGCGAACAGGCAGTGGGTCTGAAGGAGATCAATTCCGCCGTTACCCAGATGGATCAGGTTACCCAGCAGAATGCGGCGATGGTGGAAGAAACTACCGCGGCGAGTGTAACGCTGAACAGCGAAGCCGAAACGCTGAAATCGCTCGTTGCCGGTTTCTCCGTTTCCGGTGGTCATTCCAGCCAGCAATTGCGCGCCACTGCCGCGGCGATGCGCGCACCCGCCGCTCCGGCGCAGGCATCGGGCCGCCCGGCCGCGCAACGCGCCCGTCCGAGAACCAGCGGCGCAAACGCGCTGGCGCAGGATGACTGGACGGAGTTCTGACGCGCCATTTCCGCCTCAAATGAAAAGGGCCGCTGGTATCGCCAGCGGCCCTTTTTTCATATCCGCTTCCGTTAGAGACGGGCGAAACGTTCCGTCAGCAACTCGAAGAAGCCGTCGGCATCCACATTGCGCATAACGCGGGCATTGGCGGGACGTTCGGTAACATTCCACCAGTCCACCACGGTCATGCCCATGGTCAGTTCCGAATGGACCTCGATTTCGACGTTGCACTCGCGACCCTGAAACAGTTCGGGTTTGACGAGATAGGCAATGACGCTCGGATCATGCAGCGGGCCGCCATCCGAACCGTATTTTTCGATGTCGAAGCGTTCGAAGAATTCCAGCATTTCCGCCATGGCGATGGCCGGCCGTGTGCCGATCTCGCGAATGCGGCTGACCCGAGCCTTGGTCGTCAGCAACTGATGGGTGACATCGAGCGGCATCATGACAACAGGCATGCCGGAGCGGAAGACGATGTCGGCGGCCTGCGGGTCGACATAGATGTTGAATTCCGCCGCCGGTGTGATGTTGCCGCCCTCGAAGAAGCCACCGCCCATCATCACCAGTTCCTTGACGCGATCGGCGATCTCAGGCGCCTTCAGGAGCGCCAGCGCCACATTAGTCAGCGCGCCGAGCGTGCAGAGCGTTACCGTGCCGGCGGGCTCGCGCATCACCGTCTCGATGATGAAATCGACCGCGTGCTGCTTTTGCGCCTCCATTGTCGGTTCGTCGAGAACCGGGCCATCAAGGCCGGTGCTGCCGTGAACATGTTCGGCGGTGATGGGCTTGCGCACCAGCGGCTTCTCGGCGCCTTCGTAGACTGGAATATCGGTACGTCCGCACAGTTCGCAGATGATGCGGATGTTGCGGCTGGTCAGCTTCAGCGGAACGTTGCCGGCGACGGCGCACAATCCGAGAATGTCGATTTCCTCCGGGCTTGCGAAAGCGAGCATGATTGCCGCCGCGTCGTCCTGGCCGGGATCGGTGTCGATGATGATTTTTCTTCGTTCTGCCATGTCTTGCCCGCCGTTGAGATGAGCGCTTTTTTCGAGCGGCGGGTGCTCACTTGTCAAGCCTCATTCCTCCGGCTCCCCTTTGCCCCGCGTCTCGTCTTGCGCATCGTGGTTCGGCTTCCCATATTGCTGGGGCCGGTGCGATTGACCGGCAAGGTTGCCGGAAGCGGGACCGCGAAACGTCGCTTGGTTGCAAGGACAGAAGAGACATGAGCCGCATGACGCCATTCACCCACCCGCTTCTGCTGGGTTTTGATGCCATGGAAAAAACGCTGGAGCGCATGGCGAAGGCCAATGACGGCTATCCTCCCTACAACATAGAGCGCCTGCCCGGCAGCGAAGATGTGCCGGAGCGCCTGCGCATCACCATCGCAGTTGCCGGGTTTTCGCAGGACGATCTGGATGTGACGACGGCCGATAACCAGCTCGTCATTCGGGGACGACAGCAGGAACAGGAGAAGCGCGATTTTCTCTATCGCGGCATCGCAGCGCGCCAGTTCCAGCGGGTTTTCGTGCTTGCCGATGGCATGCAGGTCAGGGAAGCGCGCCTGCGCAACGGCCTTCTTTCCATCGATCTGGTCCGGCCGGAAATTTCAAACGTGGTGAAGAAAATTAATATTTCCGTCTCAGAGTAGAACGTGAACGCCAGAATCCGACACGAATCGCTCGGCGTGAAGAAGGAGGCTGAAATATGCTTTTGAAAGAAGCGCATGCGCGTCTCACCCAATCCCAGCTCGCCCATATCGGCGAAGGAGAAGTGGGATATATCCGCAAGATCCGGGCGGAAGACGTCAGCCGCTGTTTCCCGGAAGCGCCTGATCTCGATCCGCAATTGGATCTTTGGGCACTGTTCGGTGCGGATGGTACGCCGATCCTGCTCACGGACAATCGTTCAAGCACGTTTTTCAAGGCTGCCGAAGACGATCTCAAGACCGTCAGCCTGCATTGAATAAAAAAGCCCGCTTTTGAGCGGGCTTTATGCTTAGTGGATCAAAGGAACGGGCGGTCCGGCATGTCGTCGATGGAGATGACGCCGTCCTTGTTCCTGTCCAGCCGTTCGAACATCTTTTCGCCGGCGGCGGTGAATTCGGCCTTGCTGACCTGACCGTTCTCGTCGGTATCGGCCATGCGGAACAGTGCGTAGGCTCCACCCTTGCCGCCATGTTTGCCCCAGCCTTGACGGCCGCCATGCTCGCGCTCGGCGCGCTTGCCCTCGGGACCCTTGCCTTCATCCGCCTTGGCTTCCTCCCGCTCCGGACGCGGATGGGCGGCGCGGAAGGCTTCCATCTTCGCCTGGCGGTATTCGCGGATTTCCTTCGGCGTAATCGAGCCGTCCTTGTCCTTGTCGATCTCTGTGAAGAGCGCGTCCTGACGGGCGGCGAACTCCTCCTTCGAAATCTTGCCGTCCTTGTTGGCGTCGGCCACCTTCAGCAGGTGAACGAAAGCCGCTTCCGGACGGATCGGCATGCGATCCTTGTGACCTTTGCCGGGCGCGGCGAAACTGGCCGTTGCGGCCGTGCTGAGCACAAGGGCTGCGCCAAGAGCAGAGAGGGCGATTTTGCGTGTGGTCATCGTCATTACCTTTCTTTGGTGTCCCTGAAGAAAAGATAGTGACGTCCAGCAAGCCTCACCACTTAAACATCCGTAAGGTGGATGAAGCTTCGGTAATGTTCGCTGCTCAGCGGGTGATGGTTTTCGTCAGGAACCCGGTCAGGTCGTCGGTGATGTAGTCGATATGCTCATCCGTCACGGCCGGAATTTCCCAGCGTTCCATGATGACGCCCTCAAGATTTGAAGGCACGAGCAACACGGTCTTCATGCCCAGCGCCTTGGGGGCGGCAAGATTGCGCGGCAGATCCTCGAACATGGCGGCTTTTTTCGTGTCGAGTTTCGCAAGTGCGGCGAATTTCTCATAGGTCGCGCTAGCTGGTTTAGGCAGATAGCCTGCGGCGACGATATCGAAAATATCCTCGAAGTGATCGAGAACACCGAGCGCGCCGGCGGCGGCCTGCGCGTGTTTCACGCTGCCATTGGTGAGGATGAACTTGCGACCGGGCAAAGCCTTGATTGCCTCACCAAGTTCCGGATGCGGTTTCAGTGCCGAATAATCTATGGCATGGGCGCGTTCCAGAAACTCGTCCGGGCTGATGCCGTAATGGATCATCAGGCCCTGCAGCGTCGTGCCGTGGTCGTGATAATACCGTTTCTGCAGCGCCCGGGCTTCCTCGGGGTCAAGCTTCAGAAGCTCCGCCACATAGGCCGTCATGTTTCGATCGATCTGCGAAAACAGATTGATGTGATGCGGATAGAGCGTGTTGTCGAGATCGAAGACCCATTCGCTCACATGGTCGAAATCGGCGGCTTCGGGCAGGTTTTTCGGCTTTGTGTCCATGGGCTGCTTTATGCCCGTTTCGAATGCCGAAGAAAATCGAAAAGACGACGATTGACCAGAAAATCGGGCTTGGCTGCGGCCTCCGGCGCATGATACCGCCAAAGCCATGGAACTCTGGATAGGCATTACTTTCGCAAGCGCGTTCTTGCAGAACCTGCGCTCGACCCTGCAAAAGCACCTCAAGGGCATGATGGGCACCACGGGCGCGACCTTTGTGCGCTTCGTGTTCGGCATGCCCTTCGCTCTCGCCTATCTCGCTTTTCTGCATTTCGGGCTCGGTCGCCCGCTCCCGGTGCCCAACATGTCCTTCGCTTTGTGGGCGACGGTCGGGGCCATGGCGCAAATTGCCGCCACGTTCCTGCTGGTGCACCTGTTCTCCTTCCGCAACTTTGCAGTGGGAACGGCCTATTCCCGCACAGAGCCGGCGCAGGCGGCACTGTTCGCGCTTATCTTCATCGGTGAAAGCGTCAATGGCGGCACATTGGCTGCTATCGCCATCTCGGTCGCCGGTGTCATGCTGATTTCGGTGGCACGCACGGAAGTCACGCCCGCTTCCTTCCTGACCTCGATCTTCAGCCGGACGGCGGTCATCGGCCTCGCCTCAGGCGCTTTCTTCGGCCTGTCGTCGGTTGCCTACCGATCGGCATCGCTCGCGCTTGCGCCGAGCCTTCCCGTTCCGGACGCGATGATGCAGGCGGGCTTCACGCTCGTCGTCGTCATCGTCATGCAGACGGTGTCGATGTTCCTGTGGATCATCTGGCGCGAGCGGGAAGAATTGCGGCGTATCGCCAAGGTTTGGAAACCGTCGCTTGCTGTCGGTTTCGTGGGCGCCACGGCCTCATTCGGCTGGTTCACGGCGATGACCCTGCAGCAGGCCGCCGTGGTGAAGGCGCTGGCGCAGGTGGAGATGCTCTTCGCCTTCGCCTCGACCGTGCTCTTCTTCAAGGAGAAGATCAACCGGCTCGAACTCTCCGGTTGCCTGCTGATTGTGGTGGGTGTGCTGTCGCTTCTGGCATTCGGTTGAAGGCCTGTCGTGGCGGACAGGCTTGCCGTCCGCCACCTGAAGCACATCAGGGCACGATGAGCGTGCCGGCGCCTTCCGTGAAGATTTCCAGAAGGACGGAATGGGGCGTCTTGCCGTTGAGGATCACCACGCCCTGAACACCGGCCTTGATGGCGTCGATGCAGGTCTCGACCTTCGGGATCATGCCACCGGAAATCGTGCCGTCCTTGATGAGCGCACGCGCCTGCGAGACGGTGAGTTCCTTGATGAGTTCCTTGTTCTTGTCGAGAACGCCGGGAACGTCGGTGAGAAACAGCAGACGCGAGGCGTGAAGCGCGCCCGCAATCGCGCCGGCGAAGGTATCGGCGTTGATATTGTAGGTGGCGCCATCGCGGCCAGGCGCGACCGGGGCGATGACCGGGATCATTTCCGACTTGGCGAGCAGGTCGAGCAGGGTGCGGTCGACTTCGGTGACTTCGCCGACGAAGCCGAGATCGAGCACACGTTCGATATTGCTGTCAGGATCGATGACGGTCTTTTTCGCCTTTTCGGCGAAGACCATGTTACCGTCCTTGCCGCACAGGCCGATCGCCCATTCACCCGTCTGGTTGATGAGGGCGACGATTTCCTTGTTGATCGATCCGGCCAGAACCATTTCGACGATCTCGACCGTCTTGGCGTCGGTAACGCGAAGGCCGCCCTCGAACTTCGATTCGATGCCCATCTTGGTCAGCATCGCGCCGATCTGCGGGCCGCCGCCATGCACGACGATCGGGTTTATGCCTGATTGCTTCAACAGCGCGATGTCTTCCGCGAAAGCCTTGCCGAGTGTGGAATCCCCCATGGCGTGGCCGCCATATTTCACCACGATGGTCTTGTTCTCGTATTTCTGCATAAAAGGCAGAGCCTGTGCGAGCAGCCGCGCCTGAGTTTCGCTTTCGGAAGACGTCATCTAAAAACCTCGGTCTGTGGTTGCGGCTGTTGAGAGCCTGTCACCGCTCTAAAGCAAGTCTTTGACGGATGAAATAACCTCTCGGCCTTATTGTGTCGGCAGCAGTCAAATTTCTTTTTTTTGGCGTTCCGGGCCCTGTAATGCGATTGACATAAAGGCCCAATGGGACCAGCCTTGCAGGGGAAAGGGGAGGGGTTAATTCAGGGCGACAGAAGATGTCGCGCGCCGCGCAAGCGATGCTGACCTGAACGACCGAGGAGCGAGAGACCACATGACGGCACCCGATCGAGACAAGCAAAGCGGTTTGCGGGACGAAGTCCTTGCGGGCGAATATGTGCTGGGTGCCTTGCCGCCGGAAAGCATGGCGGAGCTTGCCAAACGCATCAAACGTGACCGCCAGTTCGCGGCCATGGTCAGGCGCTGGCGGGACAATCTGGCGGAAACCGAATACCGCGAAAATGCGACCGTCGCCGCGCTGCTGGAACGGGATCCAAGCCGCTCCGGCCTGCCATTCAGGAGCCAGCCGCTGCGCGGTGGCAGCATGTTCGCAGCCATGCTTTCGGAGGTCTGGCATTCGGTGCGCTTCTGGCGTCTTCTGGCACTGACGGCGATGCTGTGGACCGCCGTTCTGCTTTTCACTATCGCCTGAGGGGCGAGTCTCTCAAAGGGAGATCGTTCTGACGATCTCGGCCCGCAGGCTATCCAGCCCGAATGATTTTTCCGAGGACGTGGCGAGAACTTCCGGATAGGCGGCAGGGCGCTTGCGGATTTTTTCCAGCGTTTCGCCGATCAGCCGCGGAACGCCGACATCCTTGATCTTGTCCGTCTTCGTCAGCACGATCTGGTAGGACACGGCTGCCTTGTCGAGCAGGGTCAGAACCTCCTCGTCATTCTTTTTCACGCCGTGGCGGGAATCGATCAGCACGTAAACGCGCTTCAGCGTCGCACGGCCGCGCAGATAATCGAAGACAAGCTTCGTCCAGGCGTCAACATGATCCTTGGGGGCCTGCGCATAACCGTAACCGGGCATGTCGACCAGCGCCATCGGCGGCAGGTCGCCCGCTTCGCCGGAATAACCATCCGGAACGAAGTAGTTGAGTTCCTGCGTGCGTCCGGGCGTGTTGGACGTGCGGGCAAGCCCCTTGTGGCCCACCAGCGCATTGATGAGCGAGGACTTGCCGACATTCGAACGACCGGCGAAGGCAATCTCCGGCGGGCCTTCGGGCGGCAGGAATTTCATTGCGGGAACGCCGCGAATGAAAATCCAGGGTCGCCCGAACAGGGGCTTTTCGGTTGCCGTGCCGGTCTCACTCATTTCGATTGCACCGGCTTTCGCTTGAACAGCCCCTTGATATTATCGAACAGCTCGATCTTGGCACCCTGACGCTTCATGATGACGGCCTGCTGGGTGATGGAGAGCGTATTGTTCCATGCCCAGTAGATGACCAGACCGGCCGGGAAGGACGCCAGCATGAAGGTGAAGATCAGCGGCATCCAGTTGAAGATCATTGCCTGCGTCGGATCGGGCGGCGTCGGGTTCATGCGCATCTGCAGGAACATGGTGATGCCCATGACCAGCGGCCAGACGCCGATCATCAGGAAATGCGGCACGTCGTAAGGCAGAAGGCCGAACAGGTTGAAGAGCGATGTCGGATCGGGCGCGGAAAGGTCGTGAATCCAGCCGAAGAACGGTGCATGCCGCATTTCGATGGTGACGTAGATGACCTTGTAGAGCGCGAAGAAGACCGGAATCTGCAGAAGCATCGGCCAGCAGCCGGCGACCGGATTGATCTTCTCTTCCTTGTAGAGCTGCATCATCGCCTGCTGCATGGCCATGCGGTCATCGCCATGCTTGGCCTTCAGCTCTTCCATCTTCGGCTGCACGCGCTTCATGTTCGCCATGGAAGCATATTGCTTGCTGGCGAGCGGGAAGAAGAGCGCCTTGACGACGATGGTGGTGAGCAGGATGGCCACGCCGAAATTGCCAAAATAACGGAAGAAGAAATCCATCATTTTGAACATCGGCTTGGTGATGAAGTAGAACCAGCCCCAGTCGATCAGAAGGTCGAACTTCGGGATGGAATATTCTTTTTCATAGCGGTCGACCAGCGGCACTTCCTTGGCGCCGGCGAAGACAAGGCTCTTCAGCTCGATGGACTGGCCGGGTTCGACCGTCATCGTGTCGCTCTTGAAATCCGCCTGATAGCTCGGCTGATTGCCGGTGATATGCGAAAAGCGGGTTTCGAACGGTGTTGTCTGCGGCGGAACGATGGCAGCAGCCCAATATTTGTCGGTAATGCCGAGCCAGCCGCCGGTTGCCTTGGCAATAGTTACCGGTGCTTCTTCAACATCCTTGTATTTTTCTTCCGTCAGGCTGCCGTCTTTGCCCGAAACGCCGAGAAAGCCTTCATGGATGACGAAGACGGGCGGGATCGCCGGCTTGTTGTTGCGCGTCACGCGGCCATAGGTGGCGAAGGAGACCGCAGCCTGTCCCGGGTTCTCGACCTTGTCGGCGACCGAGATCATGTAATGCTCGTCGATCGAAATCGTGCGGGAGAAAATCACGCCCTTGGAATTGGTGTAGGTGAGGGTGACCGGGGTGGTTTCCGTCAGCTTCTCGCCGCTTGCCAGCGTCCAGACGGTGGTCGGACCGGGAACGCCGCCGACTTCCTGTGCAGCAACAAAACCGAGTTCGGTGAAGTAGCCGTCCTTGGTGTCGGAGGGCGAGAACAGCGTGATGATCGGGCTCGAGTCATCGACGGTCTCATGGTAATCCTTGAGCCGGATGTCATCGAAACGGGCGCCGGCGAGATTGATCGAACCGGCGATGGCGTTGGTGTCGATGGCCACACGCTGGGTTCTTGCAATCGACTCTTCACGGGTCGCCGTTGCGGCGGTCTGCGGCGAAGAGGCGGGCGGTGTGCCTTCGACGGCTGCACCAGGCGCGGCACCCGGTGCCGGCTGCTGTTGCTGCGTCGTCTGCTGCTGCTGCTGCGCCTGGCGGGCCTCTTCGGCACGGCGCTGCTGCTCGATACGCGGATTCATGTAAAGGAATTGCCAGGCGAGGACGATGACAACCGAAAGGGCTATCGCGATGAAGTAATTGCGGTTCTTTTCCATCATTCTTTCCTGGAGCGGGTCTCCTGGGACCGTTTCGGTTTCGCCGTTCCTTCAATGCGCTCGGCAAGGAGAGACTGAAGTTTCGGGAAGGTTGTATCGAGCACATCCCTGCGGGCGACAATCACATAGTCATGACCGGGCTTCATTGCGACCCCGGCAGAAAGCCTGACGGCTTCCCTGAGACGGCGGCGCATGCGATTTCGCTCAACCGCGTTGCCTTGTCTTTTTGTTACGGTAAAACCGACGCGAGGCTCGGTTTCCGGGGCTTTCCGGTCAAGCACTTCCAGAAGAAAGGTGCTTCCCCGCCGTTTTTCCCCCGCCTGAACGGCAAGAAACTCCGACCGGTTTTTAAGCCGGCCGGGGTGTTTTTCAGTCTTGCTCATGTGCCCACGACTTTCATCGGGCCACAGGCTCGGCAATTAAGCCGACAGACGTGCGCGGCCGCGCGCACGGCGGGCTGCGAGAACCTTGCGGCCGCCGGCGGTAGCCATGCGGGCACGGAAACCATGACGACGCTTGCGAACAAGCTTGGACGGTTGGTAAGTACGCTTCGACATTTATTTAATACCGCGGTGTGCGGCCCTTCTTGAATTTGCAATTATTTGCAAGAGCGTTTCGTTTTTTGCACGGCTAACCCCGCCTGGGCGAGCTTTCAATGGCCGAGCGTGCGCGGCTTATAAGGGCATAGGCCGAGCAAAGTCAATTGCCGAAGGGGTTTTCGCGGTTCACCTTTTGCGGAAAACGCACCGCAATCTCCTTCGCCGACTGCCGATAGAGGCTGATTCCGACGCGCAATCGATAAAATCCGAAATTCTTTCTTAACGCCGCATTGATAAATCTTGTGACGCGAAAAGTTATGCCAGCTTCCCATTTTCATTGCGCGGCTGGTTTTTGTTGGGGGAACGAAATTGAGAATTCGCGGTCGTATCAATCTACTTGTCGGGCTTATGAGCCTTGTTGCCTGCACCATCGGCGGGCTGTCCATCTATGCGATCAACGAATTCCGGGTCCGGTCGCATCATTTCGAGGAAGCTGCCGAAAGGGCCTACAAGGGCGAGGCGCTTAACCGTCTGGTGACGGCGGTCGTCATGGAGGCGCGTGGTGTCTATGCGGCAGCCGATGTGGCCGCAGCCACCCCCTTTGCCGACGGCATGGTCAAAAACCTTGATGCCATGGAAAAGCTGATTGCCAGCTGGGCTCCGCTCGTGCCGGCGGAACAGCGGGCGAGTTTCGACAAGCTTGTCGGCCGGTCCAAGGAGTTCCGGACCTTCCGTCTGGAGACTGTCCGGCTTGCGAAGGAGAGCGGGCCGCAGGCAGCCGCCCAGCAGGGCAACAATGAGGCGAACCGCGCCAACCGCAAGGCCTATCAGGCGGAGATCGATGGTGTCGTGAAAAACGACATTGCCGAACTGGAAG
Organism: Agrobacterium sp. CFBP2214; assembly: GCF_030209895.1. Lineage (NCBI taxonomy): Bacteria > Pseudomonadati > Pseudomonadota > Alphaproteobacteria > Hyphomicrobiales > Rhizobiaceae > Agrobacterium > Agrobacterium sp. CFBP2214. The sequence goes on from NZ_JARVRC010000001.1 coordinate 316,171, forward strand.
TCGTAAAGGCAGGAATGGATTCTTTCAGCACCGCCATATTCTGGGCGATCGTCGCGGTGACGGTTGCAGGTGTCGGCGCGGGAGCCGCCTTCGGTCTCTACATCGGAACGCGGCAGCTCAGCGCGCCCATCCGCCGGGTTTCGCAGGTGATGAATGCGGTGGCCGATGGAAATCTGGACGCGGAAGTCCCCTATCTCGGCCGCAACGACGAGATCGGCGAAATGGCTGCCGCCGTCGAGGTCTTCAAGAACAACGGCCGCGAGGTGCGCCGCATGAATGCGCAGGAGACCGCCATGCGCGCCAAGAGCGACGACCTGCAGGCTGGCATGGCCGTCGTCGTCGACGCCGCGGCCCAGGGCGATTTCAGCCGCCGCATCAACAAGGATTATGGCGACGAAAACCTCAATCGTTTCGCCGCGACGATCAATTCTCTCCTCACGGGGGTCCATAACGGCGTATCCGAGACCAGCCGCGTCATTGAAGGTCTGGCGCGGGGTGATCTGACGGAGAGGATGGACGGCGAGTTCCGCGGCGTGTTCGGCGAACTCCAGGAGAACGTCAACCAGACGCTGACCAAGCTGCGCGAGACAATGAGGGAGGTGCGCGGCAGCACGGAAGGCATCAGCGGCAACGCAAGCGAACTGCGCTCGGCGGCCGACGACCTGTCGAAGCGGACGGAACAGCAGGCTGCGGCGCTGGAGGAAACCTCCGCCGCACTGGACGAAATCACCGCCGTCGTCCGCAATTCCACCGACCGTGCGCAGGAAGCCAGCGCCATGGTTGCCGAAACCAAGCAGAAGACGGAAGAATCCGCCAGTGTCGTGCGCGATGCCGTCTCCGCCATGGATCGCATCGAGCATGCCTCGCGTGAAATCAGCCAGATCATCAACGTCATTGACGAGATCGCCTTCCAGACCAACCTTCTCGCGCTGAACGCAGGCGTGGAAGCGGCACGTGCCGGCGAGGCCGGCAAGGGTTTCGCCGTCGTCGCGCAGGAAGTGCGGGAACTGGCGCAGCGTTCCGCAACGGCTGCGAAGGACATCAAGGCGCTGATCACCAAATCCGGCCAGGAGGTCGGACGCGGCGTGTCGCTGGTGCAGAAAACCGGCAGCGCACTGAGCGAGATCGAGACCCGCGTTCTGGCGATCAATGAGCACATCCATTCGATCGCCACGGCGGCCAGGGAGCAGTCCACCGGTCTGCACGAGGTGAATACCGCCATCAACCAGATGGATCAGGTGACGCAGCGCAATGCTGCCATGGTGGAGGAGACCTCGGCCGCAACCCACAAGCTGAGCAGCGAGGCGGATCATCTCGTGACGCTGGTGACCCGTTTCAATGTCGGTGCCGAAAATGCGCAGCGCAGCCACCGTTTCGAGCAGCCCGCAAGACCGGTAACGGCATCCGCCGGACCGGTTGCGGTCTCCGGCAGGACGGCTGCGGTGGCGTCCCCGGCCCGCAAATTGATGAACAGCGTCAGTCGTGCGCTCAATGCCCAGCCCGCTGCAGCACCGGCGCATGGCGACTGGCAGGAATTCTAGGCGACCTGCAGTTCCGCTTCAAACAGGCTTACGTTGCGAACGCCGCCCTTTTCGGGCGGCGTTTGTTTTCCGGCAATGAAAACGTTTGTTTTGCAGCGCATTGGAAAAATATCCATTAGGTCCTATTATCGTCGCTGCATATAAACCGAGCCGTTCCACGCAAGCAGCGGCGCGCATACAGGATCATGGCCCGGTGTTTTCTAAAGGCGTAGACAGCTTGGACCGCACGCAAGACGATCCGGTGCACTGCATGCCGGGATTGACCGCCGGTCTTTCCGGACGGCTGCTGCTGCTCACGGTCATTTTCGTGATGATCGCCGAAGTGCTGATCTTCGTGCCTTCCGTCGCCAATATGCGTCTTTCCTGGCTGCAGGACCGTCTGAATACGGCCGCCGCCGCCGGCGCGGTGATTGATGGCCTGCAGGCCGAACTGCCGCGAAGCGTGCAGAACGACACGCTGATGGCAACCGGGGCAAAGCTTATCGCGCTGCGAAAGGACGGCACCTCGCGCCTGCTCGCAGTGGCGGAAACACCGCCCGGTGTCGACGAGCAATATGATCTTTCCGATGTTTCGCAGGTGGCGGCGGTGCGGGATGCCTTCTCCACCCTGCTGTTCGGCGGCAACCGCGTCATCCGCGTCTTCGATGTGGTGGGCGACAGCGATACCATCATCGAACTGGTGCTGGGCGAAAACAAGCTGCGGGCGGCGATGCTTGCCTATGCCCGCAACGTTTTCCTGATTTCCATCGTCCTGTCGCTGATCACGGCCGGCCTGATATTCATCTCCATCAACCGCATCATGATCCGGCCGATACGCCGGCTGACGCTCGGCATGCAGAATTTCTCCGAGGATCCAGGCAATCCCGAGCGGATTTTCGTGCCCGAGGAGGGGACGGACGAACTGTCGGTTGCGGGCCGCCATCTTGCGGATATGCAGACCGAACTGCAGAAAACCCTGCGCCAGCAGAAGAACCTTGTGGATCTCGGCCTTGCGGTGTCGAAGATCAACCATGACATGCGCAACATCCTCTCCTCCGCGCAGCTGATGTCCGACCGGCTTGTGGATGCCAAGGACCCGATGGTCAGGAGCTTCGCGCCGAAACTGCTACGCACCATCGACCGCGCCGTGGCCTATACGGGCGAGGTTCTAGCCTATGGCCAGGCGACCGAAGGCGCGCCGAAACGCAAGATGGTGCAGTTGAGCCTTCTGGTGCGGGACGTACGCGACATTCTGGCGCTCGATCCCGACAGCGGTATCGAGTTTCACGACAGCGTCCCCCCGGATCTCACGATCGATGCGGATTCCGAACAGCTTTTCCGGGTCATCCATAATCTCTGTCGCAATGCCGTCCAGGCTCTGCAGTCCGATGCCACAAATGCCGCGCCGAGACACCTTTCCATCCTGGCCCAGAGAGCCGGCAGCGTCGTCAGCATCGTCATCGACGACAATGGGCCGGGAATGCCGCGCAAGGCCAAGGAGAACCTGTTTTCCGCTTTCCGGGGTTCGGCCCGCTCCGGCGGCACGGGCCTCGGGCTGGTCATTGCCCGCGAACTGGTGCTCGCCCATGGCGGCACCATCGCGCTCGTAGAAAAGCCCGGTCCCGGCACGCAGTTCCGCATTGAAATCGCCGACCGCGCCGCCTCCGTGCAGGCCGCCAGAACCGCCTGAAAAACCCGGGCCGCGACAGGCCAGCGAAATCGTTATTTCCGCCGGAATGGACATGGCCTCAGGCTGGCGGAAAATGAGGCGCATGGAATTTATAATATAATCAATAAGATACAGGAATTGCTGCGGAAAAATGACAATTTCCAAACGAAATCGCTTGCATTCGGAATGAGGACGTTTTAGAGGATCGCCACGCCACCGGAAACGACCGGAACGGCACGCACCCGTAGCTCAGCTGGATAGAGCACCAGACTACGAATCTGGGGGTCAGGAGTTCGAATCTCTTCGGGTGCGCCATTTCCTTTCCTAAAAAACAGGTCTTGAAGCACGCGATGTTTCTCGCTTGCCATGTGGCTTGAAACGGTAAATCCGTTCCGCCAGATGCTTCGGCCGCTGCGACACCCGGCAGGACCGAAGGAATTCCGAACCTTCCGAATATATGTTAAAATCATCCGGTCATCGATGGCCCGGGGTGAAAGCCATGTTGGAAGCGGACAAGGTATTTGCAGGTTCGATTCCGGAAAATTACGACCGCTATATGGTGCCGTTGATTTTTGCGCCGTTCGCCACTGATCTGGCGCGACGGGCGGCGGCTTTGATGCCGATTAATATTCTGGAGATTGCTGCGGGAACCGGTGCCGTCACGCACGAACTGGCTCCCCGATTATTGCCTGCCGCAAACTATGTGGTGACCGATCTCAATCAGCCTATGCTCGATTTTGCCGCGTCGCGGCAAGCACCGGATCACCGCATAAGATGGCAACAGGCGGACGCCCAGACCCTGCCTTTTGAAAATACGGTTTTCGACCTCGTCTTCTGTCAGTTCGGTGCGATGTTTTTCGGTGATCGTCCGTTGGCCTATCGAGAGGCAAAGCGGGTGCTGAAGCCCGGTGGGCATTATTTATTCAACGTCTGGGATCGCATCGAGGAAAACCACTTCGCGAATGATGTGACGGACGCCTTGGCACGCCTGTTCCCCGATGATCCGCCGCGCTTCATGGCCCGTACCCCGCATGGTTATCATGATGTGGCCGTGATCCGCCGTGAACTGGAGGATGCCGGGTTTTCGCGCGTGACGATCGAGACGGTGGCGGCGCAAGGCCGCGCCTCTTCGCCGCGTATTCCAGCTGTCGCTTATTGTCAGGGAACTGTTCTGCGGACGGAGATCGAGGCAAGGGCTCCGGGGAAGCTGGATGCCGCGACAGACTACGTCGCCGCGGCCATTGAAGCGCGCCATGGCGGCGGTGAGGTTGCCGCCAAAATTCAGGCGCATGTGATTCTCGCCGCCGTATAAATCGGCGTCTCAAGGCTGGTTTCTCAGTCTATAAACAAGCACCGGGAATATTCGGAAATATCCCCCAATATTAGTGGTTTTGGGTAAAGGCCTATACAGCAAGGTTTTCCGATTGCCCGACATTTCCGGGCTTTCGAGTGTCATCGAACTTTCCCCGAACCTTCGTCATATTGTCATACAATAAAAGCATATGCGCTCCAGAAAAGGAGCGCAGAATGACGCCACAATCACTTGAACTTTCGGGCATCGGCAAAGGCTTCGGGGCTGATGATGTTCTGAAAGAGATCGATCTCTCAATCCGTCCAGGCGAGTTTTTGTCCCTCGTTGGTATGTCGGGCTGCGGCAAGTCCACGCTGCTGCGTATCATTGCGGGCCTGGAAACGCCGGATCGCGGTTCGGTTTCGATCGGCGAGCAGGATGTGACAGAGGTTGATCCGAGCGATCGCAATCTGGCGATGGTTTTCCAGTCTTACGCCCTTTATCCGCATATGAGCGTGCGCCAGAACATCGCGACGCCGCTCAGGATGCGGCGCCTGCCTTTCGCTGCTCGCCTGCCACTGATCGGACGTTTTGCAGCGCCTGCTGAAACATTGAAGCAGATCGATGCCGCCGTTGAACAGGCGGCCGAGACGCTGCAGATCGCGCATCTGCTGGATCGCAAGCCGGCGCAGCTTTCCGGCGGCCAGCGTCAGCGTGTGGCGCTCGCCCGGGCGCTGGTGCGTTCGCCTGCAGCCTTCCTGATGGACGAGCCGCTTTCCAACCTCGATGCGAAACTTCGCGCCCATATGCGTGAGGAATTGGCGGGCCTTCACCGCCGGCTTGGGGCAACCTTCATCTACGTCACCCATGACCAGATCGAAGCCATGACCATGTCCGACCGTATCGCCCTGATGTCGGAAGGCCGCATCGAGCAGCTGGGCACGCCGGACGAGCTTTACCGCAAGCCCGCGACGCTGACGGTCGCGCGTTTTATCGGCACGCCATCGATCAACCTGCTGCCGGTCGAAATCGATGCGCAGGGCAAGATCACGGCTTTTGGACGCGATCTTGCTATTGAAGGTGCCGGCCGTGATGCCGGGCCGGCGACGCTCGGCCTTCGTGCCGAAGACCTGCGCCCGGGCGAAGAAGGTTTTGCCGTGCGCGTGGTGCGCAGTGAAACCCACGGCGCCGATCGTTTCGTGAGCTGCCGCCTGCTGAGCGACGAGACCGTGGCCATCACCCTGCGTCAAGTCGTGGGCGAGGCGCTGGGTGCCGATGCGAATGGCGTCATGAATCTCGGCTTTGCGCCGGAACGCGCGCATCTCTTCGCGGCCGATGGCCTGCGTCGCAAGGTGACGGTGCGCGAACGGGTGCCGGCATGACGGCGGTTGATTTCTCCTCGGCTGCACGGGCGAAGGCTCGCCCGCGGCTGTCGAAGGCGGACCGGCGGATGATCTGGCGCGGCCTGATGTTCGCAGCCCCCGCAAGCCTGCTGCTTCTGGCGATCTATATTGTTCCGATGCTCGTTCTGGCCGGTTTTTCCGTCACCGATTACCAGCTGGGTTCGCTCTCCACCCGCTTTGTCGGTCTTGGAAACTTCGTCAAGGCGTTTCAGGATCCGGTTTTTCTGCGCGCCCTAGCCAACACCGCCATCTATGCGCTCATCGTCATTCCCTTCGGCGTCTTTCTGGCGCTCGGCGTGGCTTTGCTCGTATATAACCGCAAGCGCAGCCGCGCTTTCTGGGAAGTGGCTTATTTTCTCCCCGTCACCGCAACACTCGTCGCCATGGCGACCGTGTGGCAGTTCCTGCTGCATCCCTCGCTTGGTCCGGTGAATGCGGCGATCAAATGGCTTGGTCTCGAACCGGTCGCCTTCCTCTCCAATCCCGTACTCCTCATTCCCACCATGGCGCTGATGGGCGTCTGGCAGATCCTCGGATTCAACATGGTGCTGTTCCTTGCCGGCCTCACGGCCATTTCGAAGGATCTGCACGAGGCGGCGCGGCTGGATGGCGCCAAGAACCCGGTCGACCGGTTCCTGACCGTGACTTGGCCGATGCTTGGGCCGACGACCATGTTCGTGGTGGTCACCACCTCCATTTCGGCCTTTAAGGTGTTCGAGACGGTGGCTGTGTTGACCAAGGGCCGCTTCGGATCGGAAACCCTGCTGTTCGATCTTTATCTCGAAGGTTTCGAATATTCCAACACCGGTTATGCCGCCGCGCTGACGATTATCTTCCTCGCGATCGTGCTGGTCCTGTCTATCGGCCAGACGCTGCACATGGACCGGAAGGTGCACTACTGATGGCCGCATTGCGCAAATATTTCCCGCATCTCGTGCTTGCGCTGGGCGCTTTCGTGATGCTCCTGCCGTTCTACTGGATGGTGTTGACCTCGATCCGCTCGCCGGCGGAAATCTTCGATGTCTCGCTCTGGCCGATCCCGCAAAAATTCGACGCTGTCGATAACTACGCCCGGGCGGCGGGTCAGGTGCCGATGGCGCGTTTCATGCTGAACGGCGTCATTGTCTGCGTCGGCATTCTCGTCGTGCAGGTGCTGACATCGGTTCCGGCTGCCTATGCGCTGGCAAAGCTCCGGTTCCCGGGCCGCAAGCTGCTGCTGGGCCTCGTTATTGCGGCGCTCTGCGTTCCCATTCAGGCGCTTGCATTGCCGCTTTTCGTCGGTCTGGCCAAGACGGAGCTTCTGAATACCTATTTCGCGATGATGATGCCGTTCTTCCTTTCGGTCTTCGCCATCTTCCTGTTCAACCAGTCCTTCCGCAGCTATCCGAATGAAATCATAGAGGCTGCCCGCATGGACGGGTTCTCGGAAATGGAGATTTGCTGGGGACTGGTCCTTCGCGGGTCGCTGCCTTCGCTCGCCGCCTTCTCGATCTTCTCTCTCGTTGCCCACTGGAACGACCTGTATTGGCCGATGATCGTGGTCTCCGACACCAATCTCGCCCCGCCGCCGCTTGGCATGATGCTTTTCGCGGATGTCGAATCCGGCGCGAATTATGGTGCGCTGATGGCGGGCGCCACACTGATTACCGCGCCGATGGTGCTGTGCTTCCTCCTCGCACGACGGCACTTCATCGCCGGTATTACCATGACCGGCGTCAAGTGATGCCGTTCAGACTTCCTCCTCCCAACCTCTCTGGAGACTGACATGAAACTCAACCGACGCGCTGTGATGGGCGGTCTGGCTCTCGGCATGGCTTTTGCGGGCCTCGCTCAGCCGGTTCTGGCCAATGAAATCACGCTCAACGTTCTCTACAACCTGCCGGGCTTCACCAAGTTTCATCAGCCGCTGGCCGATGAATTCATGAAGAAGAACCCTGATGTGAAGATCAACTTCCTCGCTCCGGCTGCCGGTTACAACGAAGGCCAGCAGCAGGTTCTGCGCTCTGCCGTCACTGGCAATCTGCCTGACGTTTATTTCTCGGGTTACAACCTGACGGCGGAACTCGTTCACACGCTTGCACCGCGCAACCAGATCACCGATCTCGGCCCGTTCATTCAGGCTGAAGGCGGTCAGGCTTTCCTCGACAAGAACTACAGCCCGAAGATGGCGGCACTCGGCCAGATCGGCGGCAAGCAGTACGGTCTGCCGGTCAACGCCTCCTCGCCGATCATCTACATCAACTCCGACCTCGTCACCGAGGCTGGCGGTGATCCGGACAAGATGCCGACGACCTTTGCCGAGCTCATTGCTCTTGCAAAGAAGATCAAGGCTCTCGACCCCAAATTCGCCGGCATGAGCTACGACATCAACGGCTGGCCGGATGACTGGTTGTGGCAGGCGCTCATCGTCGAACAGGGCGGCAAACTCGTTGACGAGAAGGCCAAGACCGTTGGCTTCGACAACGAGATCGGCCTTAACGCCCTGAAGATGACCCGCCAGTTCGTCACCGAAGGCGGCCAGAACCTGCTCGACTGGGATCAGTCCCGCCAGCAGTTCGGTGCAGGCCTTACCGGCTTCATCTTCTCGACGCCCGCCCACGTTCAGACGATCCAGGGTCTGGTCGGCGACCGCTTCAAACTGAAGACGGCGACCTTCCCGCTCGACAACAAGGAAAAGGGCGGCGTTCCGACCGGCGGCAACTCGGCTGTTATCCTGACCCAGGAAAAGGCCAAGCAGGACGCTGCCTGGAAGTACCTGAAGTGGATCACCGGTCCGGAAGCGCAGAACACCATCGTTCGCATCACCGGTTACCTGCCGACCAACAAGCTGGCCACCGGCCCGGACTTCCTCGCTCCTTATTATGTCGAGAACCCGAATGTGAAGACCGCTTCGCTTCAGGCTGACCGTTCTCTGCCCTGGGCCGGTTATCCGGGTGGCGATTCCGTCCGCATCTGGCGCACGCAGCGCGACATCATCGGCACGGTCATGCGCGGTGAGGTGACGCCGGAAGCCGGTCTCAAGCAGATCGTCGAGCAGACCAACGCCCTGCTGAAATAAGCAGAACGACTGAAAAGGCTGCGGGGAAATCCGTTCCCGCAGCCATTTTGTGCAGAAAGACCCGTTATGAAGATCATCCAGATTACCGACACCCATCTCGTACCGCCCGGCATTGCTGTAAACGGCGTCGACCCGGAAAAGCAGCTGCGTGCGGCGGTGGCCGATATTGTCGAAAAACACGCCGACGCTGATCTTCTTGTCATGACGGGTGATCTTTGTAATTACGGCGAGCCGGAAGCCTATGAGCTGCTTCGCGATATCCTCACACCGGTCTCCATGCCGGTGAGGCTGATGCTCGGAAATCATGACCGCCGACCGGAATTCGTGGCCGCCTTTCCCGAGCAGCCGCGCGACGATAACGGTTATATCCAGTCCTTCATCGATACGGATTTTGGCCGTTTGCTGTTTCTCGACAGCCACGAAGCCGATGTCATAGGCGGCATGTATGGCGCGGATCGTCTGGCATGGCTGGAGAGTGCGCTGGAAGGCGCAGGCGATCTGCCGGTGACGGTTTTCATTCACCATCCGCCGATGGATTGCGGCATCCGCCATTTCGAACATATCGGCATGCATGATGACGGTGCTGTCATGCGCCGCCTCTCCGCCCATCCGGCCGGCATACGTCACATCATTTTTGGCCACATCCATGTGCCGATGGCGGGCACGACGGCGGAAGGTATAGCTTACAGCTCCGGTCAGGCTTGCGCGCACCGTTTCATCACCGATATCGATGTTGTCGATCCGCTGTGGACGGGCGGCAATCCCTGTTACCGGGTCATAAGCCTCGGCGCATTTGGCCTGCGTGCCTATGATGCGGAAGTGGGGCAGGTCGTGCTCGGTCAGGCTCCTGTCTGCGAAGGCCCCTGACACCGGACGATTTCCGTGTTGCAGAGAGATGACCTCCGCCTCGTCGCCTGTTGCGGGTGGTGAGGGAGAGGTTTTTTGCAAATCACAAGGCTGCAGTGGTGAGAAGACCCCGCGGCCTGTCGCGCCGATGCGTCACTTGAGGTTTGTTGAACGGATTTGATACGCGAGAGCCATGGTTCCGTTCACACCCTTGATCTATGTCAGTTTCATCGATGAAACTGCACGCCATAGTCGCTGAGAGGTGGCCAACAAAATGCCGTGCCATCGTGATGACAGATCATGGAGAAGTGCATGCTTGAAAAGCGTATCCGCAACGCGTCCCTCTTGAACAGGATCGTCAGCGCCGAAGAGGCCGCCAGTCTCATTCAGGATGGCATGACGGTAGGCATGAGCGGCTTTACGCGGGCCGGGGAAGCGAAGGCCGTGCCGCTGGCGCTGGCCGAGCGCGCCAAGACACATCCCATGAAAATCACCCTGATGACCGGTGCGTCGCTGGGCAACGATCTCGACAAGACCATGGTCGAGGCGGGAATGCTGGCGCGCCGCATGCCGTTCCAGTCCGATCCGGCTTTGCGCAGGGCGATCAATGACGGCAAGGTGATGTTCATCGATCAGCATCTTTCCGAAACGGTCGAACAATTGCGCGGCGGCCAGATTCACGGGGTCGATATCGCCATTGTCGAGGCGGTGGCGATTACGGCGGAAGGCGGCATCATTCCTACCACCTCCGTCGGCAATTCCGCGAGCTTCGCCATTCTGGCCGACAAGGTCATCGTCGAGATCAACCTGTCGCAGCCCGAGGTGCTGGAGGGGCTGCATGACATCTTCATTCCCGCCAGGCGCCCGACCCGCATGCCCATTCCGGTGGTGGCAACGGATAGCCGTGTTGGCCTGCCCTTCATCCCGGTGCCGCCGGAAAAGATCGCCGCTATCGTTCTGAGTGATAAGAGCGACAGTTTTTCAACCGTGCTGCCGCCTGACGATGGGACCAAGGCCATTGCCGGCCATCTCACCGAGTTCCTGTTGAACGAGGTGCGTCACGGCCGCATGACCCATGAACTCCAGCCGCTTCAGGCCGGCATCGGCACCATCGCCAATGCTGTCATGCATGGTTTCATCGATACGCCGTTTCACGACCTCAAAATGTATTCGGAGGTCTTGCAGGATTCGACTTTCGAACTGTTTGATGCGGGCAAGCTGACCTTTGCCTCGGGTTCATCGATCACCCTGTCTTCCGCCATGAACGAGCAGGTCATGCCGCGATTGGCCGATTACAAGAGCAGATTGATCCTGCGCCCGCAGGAGGTCAGCAATCACCCGGAAGTCATCCGCCGCCTTGGCATTATCGGCATCAACACGGCGCTGGAATTCGATATTTACGGAAACGTCAATTCCACCCATGTCGGCGGAACGCACATGATGAACGGCATCGGCGGCTCGGGGGATTTCGCCCGCAACGCCTATATGTCCATCTTCGTCACCAAATCGATCGCCAAGGGCGGTGCCATTTCCAGCGTAGTGCCCATGGTCAGCCATGTCGATCATACCGAACATGATGTCGATATTCTCGTGACCGAGACCGGGCTTGCCGATCTGCGCGGTCTCGCACCTCGCGAGCGCGCGGCGGTTATCATCGCGAACTGTGTGCACCCCCAATATCGTGATGCGCTGACGGATTATTATCAGCGCGCGGTGGCGCGGGGAGGGCACACGCCGCATCTCATTGAAGAGGCGCTATCCTGGCATGAGGCGCTGCGCGAAAGGGGCACGATGCTGCCGCAGAAATAGGCCTGCGTTTTTTAAAGGTGCCCTCGCTGCCGGCTCAACCGCCATACAATTGGGTCCGTTTGGACACACCGGGGCGGAAATTGTCCGCTCTAGTGGTCAGGTTGCTGGCGCGGCGGTTCCGCCTCCGGTAGAAAATCCTCTCCCCCGGCTGCTTTCCGGCTGCCTCTGGGTTGTAGGAGAGTGATGTGATGCCCATTCGCTTCGTGGCCGTAATCGCCATTGTCGCCCTGCTCGCCGGTTGCGGGGGGCGTCCGATCGGGGTCATGACGCCGACGGGGCAGACCGTGGCGGGAACCACGCCGGTCAATCTTCTCGTCGCCACCACCCGCGCGCCATCGGAAAACGCCGCCGTGCTTTTTGGCGGCGAGCGTGGAACGGGTCTGAAGGTGGATGCGGTGACGGTTTCCATTCCGCCCAACGCCAACCGCAAGGTCGGGCAGGTGCAATGGCCGAAGAAGCTGCCGCCCAATCCGCTGAAGGATTTCACCACGGTGGCGGTGGAGCCCATTCGCTCCGAAGCCGAGACCAGAAGCTGGATCGGCAGACACATCCAGAAGGACCGGCGCGTGCTGGTCTTCGTTCACGGTTTCAACAACCGGTACGAGGAATCCGTTTATCGCTTCGCGCAGATCGTCCATGATTCCGGCACTGACGTCGTGCCCGTCGTCTTCACCTGGCCGTCGCGAGCGAGCATCTTTGACTATAACTACGACAAGGAAAGCACCAACTATTCGCGCGATGCGCTGGAGGAAATGTTGACCCGCCTCGCCAAGGACAGGTCCATCGGCGAGGTCACGGTCATGGCCCATTCCATGGGCACCTGGCTTGCGGTGGAGGCGCTGCGCCAGATGGCCATCCGCAATGGCCGTGTCGATCCGAAGATCGGCAATGTCATCCTCGCGGCGCCGGATCTGGATGTGGACGTGTTCAGCCGGCAATTTGCAAGCCTCGGCAAAACCCCGCCGAAATTCACGCTTTTCGTTTCGCAGGATGACCGCGCGCTCAGCCTGTCGCGCCGCATTTCTGGCAATGTCGACCGTCTCGGCCAGATCGATCCATCTGTCGAGCCCTATCGCAGCGAGCTTGAAAAAGCCGGTATCACAGTTCTCGATCTCACCAAGCTGCAATCCGGCGACCGACTGAACCATGGCAAATTTGCCGAGAGCCCCGAGGTCGTGCGTCTGATTGGCGACCGCCTTATCGCCGGGCAGACGGTAACGGATTCCGACGTCGGTCTCGGTGAAGCTCTTGGCGCTGTCAGCATTGGTGCTGCGCAAACCGTTGGGACGGCGGCCAGCGTGGTGGTCAGCGCACCGATTGCAGTCTTCGATCCGCGCACACGGGAAAATTATGGCAGGCAGGTGGAACGACTGGGCCGCTCCATGGAAAACACGGTCGGATCGGTGGGTGATACGGCCGGCTCCGTGGTGGACGATCAGGCGCTTCAATCGTCAAGGGTGAACTGCGATGCCACTGCCAATCGAAACCGGGCGGAATGCCGTAACCGCTAGACTACGATGCGAGAGAGGGGGGCGGAAACGCTAAGCGTTTTTGTCATCACGCTCCCGTAGTTTTGTATACAGCTTGTATTTTTATCTGTATGGTCCGGTTAACAGCTCAACTTCCGGAGTAAGACCCCATGCGTTGGAAACGCACTCTCCAGCTTCTCGATGTCCATTGCGAAGGCGAAATCGGCCGTGTCGTCACCGGCGGTGCGCCGAAAATTCCCGGCAATACTGTGGCTGAACAGCTTCACTGGATGAATACCGATCCGCAGGGTGAGGCTCTGCGCCGCTTTCTGACGCTGGAACCGCGCGGCACGCCCATGGGCTCGGTCAATCTTCTCCTGCCGCCGAAACATCCGGATGCGCATGCGGCTTTCGTCATTCTCCAGCCGGATCAGGCGCATGCCAGCTCGGGCTCGAATTCCATCTGCGCAACGACGGCGCTTCTGGAAAGCGGCATGGTGGAAATGCAGGAACCGGAAACCGTCATCATTCTGGAAACGGCGGCCGGTCTGGTAAAGGCCACGGCCACCTGCCGCGACGGACGCTGCGAAAAGGTCAAGCTGACCATGGTGCCGTCCTTCGTGCACGAGCTGGATGTCAGCATCGACACGCCCGAATGGGGCAAGGTGACGATGGATATCTCCTATGGCGGCATTTTTTATGCGCTGGTCGATGTCCGCCAGATTGGTCTCACGATCGAAAAGGCCAATGCCGCGAAGCTGGTCTCGGCGGGCATGATCCTGAAAGATTTGGTCAACCGCGAAATGACGGTCGTCCATCCTGAAATCCCGGCCATCTCAGGCGTCGCCTATGTGATGTTCCGGGATGTGGATGCGGACGGTTCCATCCGCACCTGCACCACCATGTGGCCGGGCCGGGCGGATCGTTCGCCCTGCGGAACCGGCAACTCCGCCAATCTTGCCACGCTTTATGCGCGCGGCAAGGTGAAGGTGGGAGATGAATATAAATCCCGCTCGATCATCGGTTCGGAATTCGATGTCGGCCTTTCCGCCGTCACCGAGGTGGCAGGCCGTCCTGCCGTCATTCCAACCATCGCCGGGCGCGGCTTCACCTTCGGTCTGCATCAGGTTGGTCTCGATCCCTTCGACCCCCTGGCTGATGGTTTCGCGATGACCGATGTCTGGGGTCCGGAGGCGGGTAACATCTGAGCCACGCCTCAAAAAAATGACATTTACAGCTGCCTGATGGACTTTGGCGGCTGTTTTCCCGCGGCAAAAGATGCTAAGCGGGCGCCAATTCCGTCATGCTCCGAGGTATCCCGATGAAGTCGCTCACCCTGCGCCGCCCTGATGACTGGCACCTGCACCTGCGTGACGGGGCAATGCTGGAAGGGGTGATCGGGGATACGAGCCGCCATTTCGCCCGCGCCATCATCATGCCGAACCTGGTGCCCCCGGTCGTCACCATGGCCGATGCCCGCGCCTATCGCGAACGCATCGTCAGGGCCATTCCGGCGGGCGATCGTTTCGAGCCGCTGATGACCCTCTATCTGACTGAAGACACGCAGGCCGACGACGTGGAAGAGGGCAAAAAAAGCGGCCTCATCACCGCCGTAAAGCTCTATCCGGCTGGCGCGACCACCAACTCCCACGGGGGTGTGCGCGATTTCAACAAGGCCATGCCGGTTCTGGAGCGCATGGCGAAGATCGGCCTGCCGCTCTGCGTGCATGGCGAGGTAACGACACCGGAAGTCGATATTTTCGACCGCGAGAAAGCCTTCATCGATACGGTTCTGGAACCCCTGCGCCAGCGTCTGCCAGAGTTGAAGGTGACCATGGAGCACATCACCACCCGCGACGGCGTGGATTATATCAAGTCGTCCAAGGCCAATCTGGCCGGCTCGATCACCACGCACCACCTCATCATCAACCGCAATGCCATTCTGGTCGGCGGTATCAAGCCGCATTATTATTGCCTGCCCGTTGCCAAGCGCGAGGAGCACCGGCTTGCGCTGCGGGCTGCTGCGACTTCGGGTGATGCCCGCTTCTTCCTCGGCACGGATTCCGCCCCGCATGTGGACCCGCTGAAAGAATGCGCCTGCGGCTGCGCCGGCATTTACACCTCCATCAACACCATGAGCTGCCTTGCCCATGTCTTCGAGGATGAAAATGCCCTCGATAAACTGGAAGCCTTCGCTTCGCTCAACGGCCCGGCCTGGTATGGTCTTGCACCGAACGAGGAGACGATCACGCTGGTCAAACGCGAGGAGCCGGTGTCGTTTCCCGCCAAGATCGAGACGGGCGCCGGGCCGGTGACCGTATTCGACCCGATGTTCCCGCTTCATTGGGATGTAAGCTGATTTTTTTGATGACCGCCGGCACTGCCGGCGGTTTTGTTATGGTCCCCAGGCATTCGCCCTTCGGTGCCGCCTGCGGATGCCTGCAATGCTGAACCGAGACGCTGTGCTTTCCGAAAACCGATCCGGGTTTTCGGAGCGATAAACCAAGGCCGAAAAAGGAGAACGCCTATGAACCATTTCACATTCACTGACCGCACCGTTGTTGC
This sequence comes from Agrobacterium sp. CFBP2214, assembly GCF_030209895.1. Classification (NCBI taxonomy): domain Bacteria; kingdom Pseudomonadati; phylum Pseudomonadota; class Alphaproteobacteria; order Hyphomicrobiales; family Rhizobiaceae; genus Agrobacterium; species Agrobacterium sp. CFBP2214. Next base: position 331,801 of record NZ_JARVRC010000001.1, read on the forward strand.
GGAACTGGTTGCGAAGATGTTGTGGGAAATCAAGGCGGTCCATTTCAATTCCGAAAGCCCCTACACCTTCGCTTCAGGCATGAAGAGCCCGGTTTACATCGATATGCGCAAGCTCATCTCCTTCCCGCGCATCCGCTCGGCGGCAATGGATTTTGCGGCGGCGGCTGTCATGCGCGAGGCCGGTTTCGAGAAGTTCGACTGTGTGGCGGGCGGTGAAACGGCCGGCATTCCCTTTGCCGCCTTCCTTGCCGAGCGCCTTGGCCTGCCGATGATCTATTGCCGCAAGAAGCCGAAAGGCCATGGCCGCAACGCCCAGATCGAAGGCCATATGCCGGAAGGCGCACGCGTTCTCGTCATCGAGGATCTGACGACGGCCGGCGGCTCGATGTTCACCTTCATCGACGCCATCCGTGCGGCGGGCGGTATCGTCGATCACGGCATTGCGCTCTTCTATTACGGCATCTTCGAAGAGGCCGAAGCGCGCTTCGCCAACGGCAATGTCAAGCTGCATTACCTGACGACCTGGCGCGACGTTCTGGCGGTCGCCCGCGCTGAAAAACTGTTTGACGAAGAGACCCTGTCCGAGGTCGAGGCCTTCCTCGATAACCCCCTGCCGTGGTCGGCAAAGCGCGGCGGTGTCAGCGAATTGCCGCAATCGTGATTTCGGATGCGGCCAGCCCGGTTTTGCGGCTGGCCTTCCGATCGATCTTCGTCTAAATCGATTTAAGTCCATTTGATTTGCTGTTTGAGGAGGACCGTAATGATCCTGTGTTGTGGTGAAGCCCTGATCGACATGCTGCCCCGGCAGACGACGCTGGGTGAGGCTGGTTTTGCCCCCTATGCAGGCGGAGCGGTCTTCAACACGGCGATTGCGCTGGGGCGTCTCGGCGTCCCATCCGCGTTCTTCACAGGTCTTTCCGACGACATGATGGGCGATATCCTGCGGACAACCCTGCGGGCGAGCAATGTGGATTTCAGCTATTGCGCAATGCTTTCGCGGCCGACCACGATCGCCTTCGTCAAGCTCATCGATGGCCATGCCACATACGCTTTTTATGACGAGAATACCGCCGGCAGGATGATTACCGAGGCCGATCTTCCGGCGCTTGGCGCGGATTGCGAGGCGCTGCATTTCGGCGCCATCAGCCTCATTCCGGAACCCTGCGGCAGTACCTATGAGGCGCTGCTGGTACGCGAGCACCAAAGCCGCGTCATTTCGCTCGATCCGAATATCCGCCCCGGTTTCATCAAGGACAAGCAGGCGCATATGGCCCGCATCCTCCGTATGGCGGCGAAGTCTGACATCGTAAAATTCTCCGACGAGGACCTTGAATGGTTCGGAGTGGAAGGCGACGAGGAGACGCTCGCACGCCACTGGTTGCATCATGGCGCAAAACTCGTCGTGGTCACCCGGGGCGCCAAGGGTGCCGTTGGTTATTCGGCCAATTTCAAGGTGGAAGTGGCGTCCGAGCGAGTAGAGGTAGTCGATACGGTCGGTGCGGGCGATACATTCGATGCCGGCATTCTCGCTTCGCTGAAAATGCAGGGCCTTCTGACCAAGGCGCAGGTTGCCTCGCTGACGGAAGAGCAGATCAGGAAGGCTTTGGCGCTGGGTGCGAAGGCTGCGGCGGTCACGGTCTCGCGGGCCGGCGCGAATCCACCCTTTGCGCATGAGATCGGTTTGTGATGGGCGCGGTTGAACCATTTTGAACAGGTGGTTCAACACTCTTCCCGCCGCTAAAGCCGTAAAAAACCGTTATTTCGATATTATGAAGCTTGTGTCCGCTGTTTTTTCACGAAACAAGCATCGCATGAGCGTTCCCAAGTCCCATCCTTTTGATTTCGACCCGACCTATGGCATGCAGCGTGAACAGTTGCTGGCCATCACCCCGCCCGAGGCGCCGCCGGGCTTCGATGATTTCTGGAAAAAGCGCCATCGCCGCGCGCTCGCCACGGATCCTCGACCGGTACTGCGCAAGAGCAGGCTCAGCGACCCCCGCTGGCATGTCCTCGATATGACCTACACCTCCACCGGCGGTTTTCGTATCGGCGGGTGGATGCTGCTGCCGCGCGAGGGGCAGGTGCGTCGCGGCCTCGTTGTGGGCCATGGTTATGGCGGTCGCGAGGCTCCTGATTTCGACGTGCCGGTGGAAGAAACAGCCGTGCTGTTTCCCTGTTTTCGCGGGCTTTCGCTGAGCGCCTGCCCGCCGATCTCGTCCGACCCGGCCCTCCATGTTCTCTATAATATCGACAGGAAAGACGATTACATCATTGGCGGCTGCGTCGATGATCTGTGGGTTGCCGTTTCCACGCTCATAAGCCTTTATCCCTGGCTGGAGGGGCAGGTGGGTTATAGCGGCATCAGTTTCGGCGGCGGCATTGGCGCCCTGGCCATCCCTTTCGACGAGCGTATTGATCGCGGCCATCTGGTGGTCCCGACATTCGGACACCGGCCGTTCTGGCTGACGCTGCCCACCGTCGGCAGCGCGGATGCGGTTCAGACGTACCAGAAGACCCATGCCAATGTGCTTGAAACGCTGCGCCTGTTCGATGCCGCCTGCGCCGCCGCCCGCATAAAAGTGCCGATGCTGGTCGCGCCTGCGCTTTTCGATCCGGCAGTGGCGCCGCCTTGCCAGTTCGCGGTGGCCAATGCGCTGCCACAATCAAAATTTAATGAAATCTTCATCCTCGACGCCGGACATTTCGATTACCCTGACAGCGCATCGCAAGATGCGGTCCATAAGGACAAGGTCAGACGGTTTTTCAAGGTGCTATGAAACGCGAATATCTCCGCTGGTATAGTCAAAGGCTCCATCGCGACATGGAGCTGTTAATATTCGGCCATTCTGGCGCCAAGGTGCTGATGTTTCCCACCCGCGATGGGCGTTTCTTCGAATATGAGGAACTGGGCCTTGTCGGCAGTCTGGCCGACAAGCTGGAGGCGGGCCACCTTCAGCTCTATTGCATAGAGGGGCTGGCCAGAGAGACCTTCTATGCGGCCGGGCATCATCCCGCCGATCGCATTCGCCGACATGCCGCTTTCGAAGAGTATATTCTGAACGAAGTGCTGCCGCTGATGGCCGAGAAAAACCCGAATAGTGACACGATCGTGCAGGGCTGCAGTCTCGGTGCGTTTCAGGCCGCCAGCCTCGTCTTTCGCCACCCGCATCTTTTTCGCAAGCTCGTCGCCTTTTCCGGTCGTTATGATCTGACGATGAAGGTGGAATCTTTCGGTGACCTGTTCGATGGTTATTACGATGACGATGTTTATTTTCACATGCCGAGCCATTTTCTGCCGGGCCTCGCCTGCCCATGGCGGCTTGATCACCTGCGCCGCATCGACATGGTCTTCACCATCGGCGATGCCGACCCGTTTCTGGACAACAATCATCATCTGAGCCGGGTCCTGTCGGATAAGCAGGTGGGGCATCAGATGCATGTCTGGGATGGCCGCGCCCACCGTGCGGGCGCGTGGCGCAAGATGGCTGCGCTTTATATTTGAGGCCGGACCCGCATCTCAGGCGAGCAGGAATTCCATCAGGGCATTCTGGGCATGTAGGAGAAATGCCTTCGCTGCCCGGCTCTGGCAGGCCGGGTGCACCATGGCGTCCGTCGTCACCTCCTCACCACGCGCGACTGGCGGGCAGGGCAAAAAGATCGCATCGGGCCGCATCCTGTCGAGAAGCGATGCGGATACGCGATAATCGGTCAGATGAAAATCCGCGCCGGCGGGCCAGGAATCGGTAATGACGACATCCGCATCCAGCAACTCTGCCATCTCAGTGCTTACCCGGAAGTTCGGATTGATGAGGGCGGCATCGGTGACGTGCCATTGATCGGGATAAACCTGCGTGACCTGAATGGGCAGGGAAATCGAGGCTTCGACCCATGAGCGTAAAATATTGGCATCCGGTGCCACACCGACGATTTTGAGGCCGTCTATCCGGCCTCTCACGCTTTTGACATAGGCCAAATCGCCAAGCGTTTCGCATGGATGATTGGACTTTGTCCGCGCGTTGATGACAGGCGCACGCATTTCGGCTGCAAGCGCCCGGAGGGTCGAGAGTTCTTTCGTGCGCACGATCAGCAGATCGAACCAATTGTCGAGATAGCCCGCCAGATCGGCAATGTCTTCGCGGCCGTTAAAGCTGATCGGAACGGTGACGCAAATGCCGCCCATCGCCTGAATGCCAAGATCGAAAGCTGCGGTATTGCGCCAGCCGGTGTCATCAACGATCAGCCCGATGCGCTTTCCCTTGAGGGTCTGTGGCATCGTGGCCTTTGACCAGTCCTCGGCCAGAGCGCACGCGCGGTCGATGATCGAGAAGACCGCATCCGCGGGCAGGTCGTGAAACTCCAGAAAGTCCTTGCCCGGCTGCAACGGCATATGCGCCTCCAAAACGATATTCGACCAACGCTGCATTGAAAAAAGCCGGAAGTCTCCTTCCGGCTTTCGTAAATTGCGGCGTGTGGGGTTTATCCCGCCAGTCCCGCCAGCGCCTTCACCAGTCCCTGCGTCGAGCTGTCATGGCCGGCAGCGCTTTCCTTGCCTTCAACGACGGGAAGCAGGCCGGTCGCCAGTTCCTTGCCAAGCTCCACGCCCCACTGGTCGAAGGAGTTGATGCGGAACAGCACGCCTTCGACGAAGACGCGATGCTCGTAGAGCGCGATCAGGCGGCCAAGCGCAAACGGCGTCAGCTTGTCGTAGACGAAGGTGATGGACGGACGATTGCCGGTGAAAACGCGGTGCGGCGCGATGAAATCGGCGAGTTTGTCTTCCATGCCCTTGGAGGTGAGCTGGGCTTTCGCTTCGGCAAGCGTGCGGCCCTTCATCAGCGCTTCCGATTGCGCCAGGCAATTGGCGATGAGAAGCTGGTGCTGGTGGCGCAGTTCTGGCTCAAAACCGTTGGCGGCGATCATGAATTCCGCCGGAATGACGCTCGTGCCCTGGTGGATGAGCTGATAGAAGGCGTGCTGGCCGTTGGTGCCGGGTTCGCCCCAGACAACCGGGCCGGACTGGCCTTCGACCGGCGTGCCGTCGATGGTCACACCCTTGCCGTTCGATTCCATGTCGAGCTGCTGCAGGTAGGCGGGGAAACGCGAGAGCCGCTGGTCATAGGGCAGGATCGCCCGGGTTGGATAATTCAGCACGTTGCGGTTATAAAAACCGATGAGGCCGAGCAGCATCGGCAGGTTTTCGCGGATCGGCGCCTCGCGGAAGTGCCTGTCCATGGCATGCGCGCCATCCAGAAACTTGCCGAAATTATCCGGCCCGATGGCGATCATCAGTGGCAGGCCGATGGCCGACCAGATCGAATAACGTCCGCCAACCCAGTCCCAGAAACCGAAGATGCGGTCGCTTTCGATACCGAAGGCAGCCACCTTGTCGAGCGCGGTCGAAACGGCGGCGAAGTGATGCTTGACGGCTGCTTCACCCAGCTTTTCGGCGATGAAACGGCGCGCCGTGGCGGCATTCGTCATGGTTTCGATGGTGGTGAAGGTTTTCGAGGCGACGATGAAAAGCGAGGTCTCGGGGTCAACCAGCTTCAGTGTGTCGGCAATATGCGCGCCATCGATGTTGGAAACGAAATGCGCGCGTGGGCCATCATGGAAAGGTGCGAGCGCCAGCGTTGCCATGACAGGGCCGAGATCGGAGCCGCCGATGCCGATATTGATGACGTCGGTAATCTTCTTGCCAGTCGCGCCCTTCAGCGAACCGGAACGGATCGCATCGGCAAACTTGCCCATGGCCGCCAGAACGGCGTTCACATCAGGCATCACGTCCTTGCCGTCAACGAGAACCGGCGTGTTGGAGCGATTGCGCAGCGCGGTATGCAGCACGGCGCGGTCTTCGGTGAAGTTGATTGCCTTGCCGGAGAACATCTCCTCGCGCTTTGCCTCGACGCCGCCTTCGCGTGCGAGCTGTTCGAGAAGCGTGACGATCTCCTCATTCACGGCGCATTTGGAATAATCCATCAGCAGGTCATCGAATTTGGCGCTGAAACGGCTGAATCTCTTGTCGTCGGCCGCAAAGGCGGCGCGAAGATCGGTTGCGGCTGTGCTGCTCGCCGTTGCTTTCAGTTTTTCGATGGTGGCCTGCATCTTGTGCTCCTCGGCTTCCGTGGAAGGATGAGGAAACTATTCTTTTTCAGGCGGCCAAATCAAGGCGACTTTGATAAAAGAAAAGGGCCGGGATGAAAGAAAGAGCCGGTCGCCCGGCTCTCCCCATTGGCTGAAACAATCAGTTCAGATTGCGCAATTCGCGCCGCAAGATTTTGCCGACATTCGATTTCGGCAACTCAGTGCGGAACTCGATGATTTTCGGCCGTTTGTAGTTCGTCAGGTTCTTGGCGCAGAACGCCTTGAGCTCCGCTTCCGTCAGGGACTGGTCCTTCTTGACCACGAAAAGTTTGACCGTTTCGCCCGAATGTTCATCCGGAACACCGATTGCCGCGCACTCCAGCACGCCCGGATGGCTGGCGGCCACTTCCTCCACCTCGTTCGGATAGACGTTGAAACCGGAAACGAGGATCATGTCCTTCTTGCGATCGACGATCTTGGTGTAACCGCGCTCGTCCATGAACCCCATGTCGCCGGATCGGAAGAAGCCGTCCGCGGTCATGGCCTTTGCGGTTTCATCCGGCCGCTGCCAGTAACCGGCCATGACCTGCGGACCGCGGATGCAGATCTCGCCGACTTCCCCTGTTGGCAGGCTGTTGCCGTCTTCGTCGCGAATATCGATTTCGGTCGAGGAAATCGGCAGGCCGATGGTGCCGCTGAATTCCGTGGAATCGAGACGATTGACCGTTGCAACGGGTGATGTCTCGGAGAGGCCGTAACCTTCGGCAATCGGGCAGCCGACGACGGAAAGCCAGCGCTCCGCAACGGGCCTTTGCACCGCCATGCCGCCGCCGAGAACCAGAATGAGGGAGGACAGATCGAGCTTGCGGAAATCCTCGTTGTTCATCAGCGCGTTGAAAAGCGTGTTAATGCCGGGGAAAACATGCGGCTGATAATGCGCCAGCTCCTTCACGAAGCCGGGAATATCGCGCGGATTGGCGATCAGCAGGTTATGGCCGCCGAGCGCAATGCCCATCAGCGAATTCACCGTCAATGCGAAGATGTGGCAGAGCGGCAGCGCGCAGATGAAGTTGAGAACCTCCGGGCGATCTTTTTTGCCATTGAAGGCCGCGTCCAGCCATAGGCTGATCTGGACCTTGTTGGCCAGAAGATTGGCATGGGTGAGAACCGCACCCTTGGATACGCCGGTTGTGCCACCGGTATATTGCAGGAAGGCGATGTCCTGCGCCGTGAGGCTGACCGGCTTCAACGAAAATCCCTGACCTTCCTTCAGCATCGCCTTGAAGCCGATGGAGCCGGGGATGGTGTAGGCGGGCACCAGTTTCTTGACCTTGCGAACCACCAGATTGACGATATGCCCCTTGAGACCAAGCAGATCGCCCATCGCCGCGACGACCACATGCCGGACGGCGGTTTTTGGCACCGCCTGCTGCGCCACATGGGCGAAGTTTTCCAGCACAAAGATCGCCTTTGCGCCGGAATCCTTAAGCTGATGTTCCAGTTCGCGCGGTGTGTAGAGCGGATTGACATTGACCACGACCATGCCAGCTCGCAGGATCCCGTATACGGCGACGGGATTTTGCAGGATATTCGGCATCATCACGGCAACCCGGTCGCCTTTTTCCAGTCCTCTGGATTGCAGCCAGGCGGCGACCGCGCGGGTTTCAGCGTCCAGTTCCCGGTAGGTCAGGGACTTTCCCATGCTGGAAAAGGCCTTGCGGTCGGCAAATTGCGCACAGCTCTTTTCGAGAAGTTCGACAAGGGAGGCATGGGCGGATGCGGGGATTTCGGAAGGTACGCCCGGCGGATAGGATGCCAGCCAGCGCTTCTGTGCGCCGACATTTTCCGGGTGTCCCAGGGACAGTTCACTCATGCTTCTCCTCCCAGAGTCTTTGTTGCGCCGCGCATTCATTGAAATACGTTAACGGCGCTTTCGGCTGCCTGATGTTCACGAGGCTCCCGCATTCAACCGGCCCAATCGGCCGGGTTGAGGAAACCTCATGTGGCGTCACCGGATCGACCGCTCCTCTCGCTCCCCGGTAACGAATGATAGACGCGTAATCCATTGGCGTCCATCTCGTCGGCAAAACCTATTTAACTCTAACGTAAACGTCAATATTGCTGCCGCACATCTCGCCAACTCGGGAAGGGAAATACATTTTTCCCGGCTTTTTTGACTTTAATCCTGATTTGAGCGATCAACATAATTCGCAAAGCAGGGCAGGATTGGAAATGGCAGGCAGGGCAGCGCTTGAACTGAAATCGGTTGGGAAAAGATTCGGCGATACGGACGTGCTGTCCGATATCGATCTTTCCGTCGAACGTGGCGAAATCATTTGTCTGGTGGGGCGCTCCGGCTGTGGAAAATCGACCCTGCTGCGCATTGTGGCGGGCGTGGAGACGCCGGATCATGGCAGCGTTTCCCTGAACGGCGCTGTCGTTGCCGGCCCCGCTGTTTTCGTGGAGCCGGAAAAGCGCAATATCGGTTTTGTCTTTCAGGATTACGCGCTGTTTCCGCATCTCACCGTCGAGCAGAATGTCATGTTCGGTCTTCGCACTTTGCCGAAGGTGGAAGCCCGCCGCCGCGCTGCCGAGATGATCGAACATGTTCACCTGCAGGAGCTGGCAAAACGTTATCCGCATACGCTTTCGGGCGGTGAGCAGCAGCGCGTGGCGCTTGCCCGTGCGCTTGCCCCGCAGCCCGGCCTGCTGTTGATGGACGAGCCCTTTTCCAATCTGGACAGGGGGTTGCGCGACAGCGTGCGTGAGGAAACGCTCGGCCTCCTGCGGCAACTGGGCACGACGGCGATCATGGTCACCCATGATCCGGAGGAGGCGCTTTCCGCAGGTGACCGTGTGGTTCTGATGCAGCGTGGACGTATCGTGCAGAGCGGCACGGGTTACGAAATCCACGACAATCCCAAAACCCGCTATGCCGCCGATTTTTTCTGTGCCTTCAACAAGATCGAGGGCCGGGTGAGAGAGGGTCGCGTCGAAACGCCGCTCGGGCTGTTGGGTGACGCCTCCGATCTGCCCGATGGTCTCGCCGCCGTCGCTTATGTTCGCCCCAATGCGATTTCGATCATCGAGGACGGCGCCGCGAAAGAGGGGATTGCCGGCGAAATATCGAGCCGCGTTTTTCTCGGCGAGATCGAGCAGCTTGGCATAGCCGTGCCCGGACTGCCTTCCGACCTGCGGGTCAGGACGATGCAGCGCACACCCGCCCGGACCACGGCGGTGCGCTTCGGTATAGACCCCAAAGGGGTTCTCATCTTTACCTGAAGTTGAATGAATGGACTGGCGCTTTTATTCCCTGTCTATTTTCAACTCTTGGTGATCGCAGCGGCTCAAAAAACCAGGAAATAAAACTTGATTTGGGCCGTCATGTATGATGTCTGCTCCCCCTATATTGCCGCTATCGGAGAGGGAGACAAAACATGACGAAATTTACGAGATTTACCCTGCTTGCCAGCACGGTTGCCTTTGCGGCCGGAACGGCCAGCGCTGCTGAACTCAACATCTACACTACCCGCGAACCGGGCCTGATCCAGCCCCTGCTGGAATCCTTCACCGCTTCGAGCGGCGTCAAGGTCAACACCGTGTTCCTGAAGGACGGTCTTGCGGAGCGCGTTCTGAGCGAAGGCGCAAGCTCGCCGGCCGACGTTCTGATGACGGTGGATGCGGGCAACCTCGTTGATCTCGCTGAAAAGGGCGTCACCCAGGCAGTTGAATCCGAGACTCTCACGAAGGCCATCCCGGCTGAACTTCGCGACGCCAAGGGCCATTGGTTCGCGCTTTCCATGCGCGCCCGCGTTCTCTACGCGGCGAAGGATGTCGATCTCGCCTCCTTCAACTATGAAGATCTGGCGGATGCAAAGTGGAAGGGCAAGGTTTGCATTCGCGCCGGCCAGCATCCCTATAACACGGCGCTGTTTGCCGATTACATCGCCCATTACGGCGCTGCGGACACCGAGAAGTGGCTTGCCGGCGTCAAGGAAAACCTGGCCCGCAAGGCAGGCGGCGGCGACCGCGACGTTGCCAAGGACATCCTCGGTGGCATTTGCGACATCGGCATCGCCAACTCCTATTATGTCGGTCTGATGCGCTCGGGCAAGGGCGGCGAGGAGCAGGTGAAGTGGGGCGACGCCATCAAGGTGGTTCTGCCGACCTTCAAGAACGGCGGCACGCAGGTCAATATCAGCGGCGCGGCTGTGGCCAAGAATGCTCCGAACAAGGCGGAAGCCGTCAAGCTGCTGGAATATCTCGTTTCGGACGAAGCCCAGAAGATCTATGCTGAAGCCAACTACGAATATCCGGTCAAGCAGGGTGCTGCTCTCAACGAGATCATCGCTTCCTTCGGCACGCTGAAGATCGATAACAAGCCGCTGACGGAAATCGTCTCGCATCGCAAGCAGGCGAGCGAGCTGGTCGACAAGGTCGGTTTCGACAAGTAAAGGCCAATCAGCGATAACATGGTGGAAGGCGTTCGCATCTGCGGGCGCCTTTCCGCGTATTTTCCAAAAGCACATGAATCCAGACGCCATCCAGCCATTGACACCTCGTGCCCGAGTCAGGTTTTCATCCTCCTTCTGGTGGCTGTGTCTCTCCGTGCTGGCGGTCTGTGGCGCCATGGTGCCGGTTCTGGCGCTCGTCTCACAGGCTTTGCAGGGGTCTGAAGGCCTTTGGGCGCATCTTGGCTCGACCGTGCTCTGGACGGCGCTTCCGGATACGGCGATCCTTCTCGCTGGTGTCGGGCTGCTGGCCGGTGTCATTGGAACCTATGCCGCCTGGCTGGTCACCGCCTATGATTTTCCCGGCCGCAGATTATTGGAATGGGCACTGCTGCTGCCGCTGGCCATGCCCACCTATATCGTTGCCTATGCCTATCTCGATATCCTGCATCCCATCGGGCCGGTGCAGGGTGCGATCCGCTGGCTGCTCGGTTATTCAAGCCCACGAGAATTCCGCCTGCCGGACATAAGGTCGATGACGGGCTGCATCGTTCTCCTCGGCTTCGTGCTGTTTCCCTATGTCTATATTCCCGTGCGCGCCATGTTCCTGACGCAAGCGGGCAACCTGCTGGAAGCGGCTCGCACGCTCGGCGTTTCAAGACGCGCGGCTTTTTTCAAGGTCGCGGTGCCGCTGGCGCGCCCGGCGATCGCGGTCGGTATCAGCCTAGCCTTGATGGAAGCGCTGAATGATATCGGCGCATCGGAATTCCTCGGCGTCCGCACCCTCACCGTTTCCGTCTACACCACATGGGTCACGAAATCCGACCTTCCGGGTGCGGCGCAGATCGCGCTCTCCATGCTGTTCATCGTTGTCGCCCTTGTGGCGCTCGAGCGCTGGGCGCGGCGCAAGCAACGTTACGCGGTTTCTGCACAGAAAAGCAGGGAACTGGAACCGCTGCGGCTCACCGGCCTGAAGGGCTGGGTCGCCTTCGTGCTCGGCAGTCTGCCGGTCCTGATCGGCTTCGTAGCACCCGCGAGCTATCTCGTCATTGAGGCTTGGAAGCGCTTCCGCTTCAGCGGCCTGTCGGCCCGTTTCGCCGATGAGGCTCTTAACACCATCCTCTTTGCCGGGCTGGCGACGGTGATCACGCTTATCCTGGGCCTTGCCGTTGCTTACGCCATGCGCGTTGCACCGGGACGTCTCGCGCTCTGGTCCTATCGTCTTTCGACAGTGGGTTATGCTGCCCCCGGCACGGTCATCGCCATCGGGGTACTGATTGCACTCGGCGGTTTCGACCGGTTTGTCGACCAGACCATGCGTGACTGGTTCGGCATCTCCACCGGCCTGATCTTCATCGGCAGCGGCGCGGCCCTCATCTATGCCTATTCGGCGCGTTTCCTCACCATTGCCGCGGGCGGCGTCGATGCCGGCCTCAGCCGCATCCCGCAATCCTTCGATCATGCCGCGCGTACGCTCGGGCGATCCGCGACGCAGACATTCCGCCAGATTCATCTGCCGCTTTCCAAGGCGTCGCTTGCGGCTGCGGCACTGCTGATCTTTGTCGATTGCGTCAAGGAGCTTCCCGCCACGCTTCTCCTGCGGCCGCTCAACTTCGAAACCTTCGCAACTCATCTTTATGGCGAAGCGGCGCGCGGCACCTATGAAGAGGCGTCTATCACAGCCCTGGCAATTGTCGTCATCGGCATGCTTCCCGTGGTGCTGCTTGCGAGGATCGGCCGGCGTAAGGGCTGACATCGAAGCTTAGCCCGATAAATGACGGGCGCAAAACTGTGCGAGAAGCCAATAAGCTTCAAATCCGCCCCGAAAACGACAAGCATCCCCACTTAATCATGATGTAAACACTCATCTTAATTGAGGTGCTGCGGCCTGTCGGATAGGGACATCGACCGCGATCTGTTTCGGGGCATATCTTGAAAAATTTGCATGGGATGTTTTTGAGCCGTCTGGCTTTGGGCACGGCCGCCATTGTTTTGCTGGCGCCAGCGATGGGCCACGCGCAGGACACGACCGTTCTGCAGCAGATTACCGTTGAAGGGCAGGGCGCGGGAAACGCGACTGGCCCGGTCCGCGGTTATGTCGCGAAGAAAAGCGCCACCGGTTCGAAAACCGAGACGGAAACCAAGGATATTCCGCAATCCGTATCGGTCGTCGGCCGCCAGGAAATGAACGACCGCGGCGCGGTGACGAAAATCGATGAAGTGCTGCGTTACACCCCCGGTGTGACGGCGGAACCCTTCGGCACGGACCCGGACACGGACTGGATTTATATTCGCGGTTTTCAGGCAACCCAGACCGGCGTGTTCCTCGATGGGCTGAACCTGTTCAGCTACGGTTTCGGCGGTTTCCAGATGGATGCCTACGGTCTGGAGCGCGTGGAGGTCCTGAAAGGCCCCGCCTCGGTGCTTTACGGCGGCGCCAATCCCGGCGGCATCGTGCAGATGGTCCGCAAGCGCACGCAGGATGAGTCGGTGCGGGAAACGGAAATCGGCATCAATAATTTCGGCAATGCCTTCTTCGGCTTCGATCTCGGCGACAAGGTCGATGAGCAAGGCGTGTGGAAATACCGCGTCACCGGCAAGGTCTCCGGCGGCGACAATTACACCGACTATTCCGAGGATTTGCGCGGCTTCATCATGCCGCAGATCACCTTCGAGCCGGATGCGCAGACAAGCGCTACGCTCTACGGCTATTTCTCGGCGCTCGATCAGGTCCATATCGGCAACGGCTTCCTGCCCTATGTCGGCACGGTCGTGGACGCGCCCTTCGGCAAGCTCGATCGCAAGGCCTTTTATGGTGAGCCGGATATCGATAATGGCCGTGTCTACCAGTCGATGGTGGGTTACGAAGTCAGCCATGAATTCGACAATGGCTGGAAGATCAGCCAGAACGCCCGTTACGGCCACCTCTACAAGCACGAGACCGGACCCTATGCGGGCGGCTGGGCCAATGCGGACGCTAATGGCCAGCCGATCCTCGATGCCACCACCAACGACTATATGCTGACCCGGTTCGGTTATGACGGCGTGTCGAAGGTCGACAGCTTCGGCGTGGATAACCGTGTTGAAGGCGAGTTCGATACCGGCGCGGTCAACCATTCGCTGCTCTTTGGCCTCGACTATAAATATTACCGGCTGGATCAGGTGCAGGCCTGCTGCGGATCGAATGCGATCGGCGCGCTCAACCGGGTCTATGGCTCGACGCAGGGAACGAATTTCGTTTATGCCGACAATATCGTGACCCAGCAGCAGATCGGCATCTACGCCCAGGATCAGCTGCGTTTCGGCGATGGCTGGCTGGTCACGCTGAACGGCCGTTACGATTATGTCGATACGGAACTGAACAACAGGCTGCCTGCCGGCCTGTCCCGCCGCTCCAATGACGATGCGTTAAGCGGCCGCGCCGGTCTCGCCTATGAATTCGACAATGGCCTGACGCCCTATGTCTCGGCTGCCACCTTCTTCAATCCCCTCATCGATACGCTTGCCGACGGCACCCCCGCCGTACCGGAGGAGGGACACCAGTTCGAGGCGGGTATCAAATATGAGCCGACCTTCTTTGACGGCAGCATCACCGCCTCCGTCTTCAAGCTGGTCAAGGACAATGCCATCGTGTCCTATACGGCGGGCGGCGTGACCACGAGCGGCCAGTTCGGGCAGGTGGAATCCACCGGCTTCGAGCTGGAGGCCAAGGCCAATCTCAGTGAGAACTGGAAGACCATCGCGTCCTATTCCTATACCGATCTGGATATCACCAAGGATGCCAATCCCAACCTGATCGGCAAATCACCATGGATCGTGCCCGCCCACACCGCCTCGCTGTGGCTGGACTACGCCTTTACCAATGATGCGCTGGAAGGCCTAAGCCTTGGCGGCGGCGTGCGGTATCAGGGCAAATCCTGGGCGGATGCGGCCAATACGCTGCGCGTGCCGGATGCCGCCGTCTTCGACGCCGCGATCCGTTATGAGAAGAACGACTGGACCGCATCGATCAACGTCGCCAACGTCTTCGACAAGGAATATGTGAAGAGCTGCGCCGGGGTCTCCGTCTGCGGCTGGGGCGATAGCCGCACCATCACTTTCAAGCTTTCCAAGAAGTGGTGATGGGCGGCCAAAGGCTGTAGTTGCGGGAAAATTGGTTTGCCACTATAAACATGAATAGATTTATCATGTTATAGTGGCGCCATGGCGCCCTGCGGGATCGAGAGGCCATGGCTTTCCGCGTGCGGATGGAAAATGAGATCGAGGGTTTTGCCGTCATTGGCGGCCCGCGCTCGAGGATGTGGAACGGCATCGTCGCCGATCTCTGGGACGTGCGCTGCGCCCCGAAGGCGGGTGGCCGTTATGTCGGCAAGGACCCGCGTTTCGTTTTCCTGCTCGATATGGATGGGACGGATGACGGCCGCTTCATGATGAACCGCTGCCGCCGCGATAATTACGGGTCGTCACAGGCGAACCGGATTTCCTTCGTTCCCGCCGATCTGGATGTTCATGCGGAACTGAGCAATGTCTCCTTCGTGCGCCACCTCGATCTGCATTTCGATGCGGGATTGCTGGGTGCCCGGCTGGTGCAGGGCTACGATCCGCACGGGCTGCTCGATCCGCATCTGATGTTCGAGGATGAGCGCCTACTGGCGCTGGCGCGACTGATTGCTGCCGAATGCGATAATCCCGATCCGCTGCACGACCTCTATGGCGAAAGCCTCGTGCTGGCGCTGCTCACGGATTTCCTGAAAGTGAAGCGGGAACCGGTCAAGAAACGCAGCAAGCTCGCCGCCTGGCAATTAAGGGCGGCGACGGACTATATCCGCGAACATTGCCTGCGGTCGATCCGGCTGGAGGAGCTGGCGGAACTCACCAACCTCTCGCAATCCCATTTCAGCCATGCCTTCAAGGCCTCTACCGGGGTGCCCCCGCACCAGTGGCAGATGCAGGCGCGCATTGATCGCGTCAAGGAATTGATGATGCGGACCGACATGGCGTTGACCGATGTCGCCATCGCCGCCGGTTTTTCGGACCAGGCGCATTTCTCCCGCGTCTTTCGCAAGATGGTCGGTGTTTCCCCCTCCGTCTGGCAGAAGATCCGTCAGTAGGCACGGATTTCGTTCCATTTTCCTCCAAAAAAATTCCCGCCGAGGCGACTGGAGCGCAGGGGAACGAATTGCCTGTCGCGGGGTTTACCAGACGTGACATCAAAGAGGAAAAACAAGGAGGAAAGGCACATGATGCATCAGGAACCCCGCGCCGGACAGGACCCCTATGTCAAGGATACGCCGAGCCTGATCGCCAGCGACAAGGTGGAAGGCACCCGCGTTTATGGTGCTGATGGCAAGCATATCGGCTCGATCCAGCGCATCATTCTGGAAAAACGCGGCGGCCGCGTCGCCTATGCGGTATTGAGCTTCGGTGGCTTTCTCGGAATCGGCGACGACTATTACCCACTGCCCTGGGAAAAGCTGCATTATGACGAAGAACTCGACGGCTACCGTATCGATCTTACCAACGAAGAGATCGAAAACGCGCCGC
Source organism: Agrobacterium sp. CFBP2214 (assembly GCF_030209895.1). Taxonomy (NCBI): domain Bacteria; kingdom Pseudomonadati; phylum Pseudomonadota; class Alphaproteobacteria; order Hyphomicrobiales; family Rhizobiaceae; genus Agrobacterium; species Agrobacterium sp. CFBP2214. Next base: position 347,877 of record NZ_JARVRC010000001.1, read on the forward strand.
ACTTCGCCAATCTGGATGATAACGACCTGCTGAACGCCAAGGACCGCAAGGTCTATGACTATTACGGCGTCGCTCCGTATTGGATGTAAAATCTGCTAAAAGGCGCTTCCGGCTGTTCTATCTCCGGAAGTGTCGCACATAAAGGAACGGCTCCTTTTCAGGAGCCGTTTTTCGTTTGGCGCGTCAATGCGTGTTGTTCTGCATCTCGGAAACCGCATCGGTAAAGCACTTGCGTGCCTCTTCGGGCGATTTGCGCCCGTCAAGAGCGGCGCGGCAGGCGCTTCTCGCTCTTACGAAGCTCAACCCCCCGATTTTGGGCCAGCCTTCGGTCAACAATGTCAGTGCTTCGAAGGGGCCGGCGATGACACTCTTGCCATTCGCCTCAAGATTGACCTCTACAGGTTCTGTCCATCTCTCGTTCTTCATCGTGCACCTCCCAGAGCAACGCGATCCCGAAATACACCCGACAGCCAAGCAACCCATGAACGCAGTCGTGTGTCACTGCCGCTTAGGATATGCGCAAGCGATCGAATTGACAACGGGGATCAGCGGAAGCCGAAAAACGACAGGATCGCCAGAACGATGACGACGAGGCCGACGATGTAGATGATCTGGTTCATGATTTTCTCCTTGGCTGGTGTCATCACCATAACGTGAGGAAGAAGACGAGGTTCCAGCAGCCAATGAGAATTTAATCACGTACTAAAGTGTTGCGAACACCCCATCGTCGATAAAAGGCTATGTCACCTGCGCAGGATTACCCAGATGGCGTGAATGATGCCGGGAACATAGCCGCAGAGTGTCAGGAGAATGTTGATCCAGAAATGCAGGCCGAGCCCGACCTGAAGAAAGACGCCGACGGGCGGGAGGATGATGGCGATCAGGATACGGATGACGTCCACAGTGGGTGCTTTCAAGTTAACCAAGACTAGGCAATCAACGTAAGTGGAGCCCGGTTGGTTTCAACGTCCTATTGATGACGAATACTTTCCTTCATCTGGCAACCGGAAGCCGCCAATTCTGAGGGATCCACTCCCGCGTGATGCATTAGGCGAGCGGGCTCAGCACCATTCAGCCCTCGTTCATGCGTGCCGCATCACTCTTGACTCACGGAACCGAGGACACAGACAGACGTTGAAGTCCGTCATTGGGAGATGAGATCATGAAAATTCTAACCGCAGCAATCTGCTTCCTATCGGTTGGCATCCTGAGCGGATGCGTTGACGATGGCGGTTACCGCACAGGCGGGTATTACTCGTCCGGCGTCTATTATCGATCTTATGATCGAGACAGATATTACCGGGATTACGACCGCCGGAACTGGCGACAACACAGAGAGTGGCGGGATCGCAGGGATTGGCGCGGTGACTATCGTCACCGCCCGCGCCCACCGTCTTACGGTCAATATGGTGTGATTGTTCGTTAACGGCGGCGTTCTTATCGCGCCGGTCTGCGCGGCCCGCCATGGGGCGATTTCCGACAGCGCGTCTATTTATATAATCGGCTGGGCAATCTTGAATGCGAAAAATGGTGCCGCTTACGTGACTCGAACACGTGACCCCGTCATTACGAATGACGTGCTCTACCAACTGAGCTAAAGCGGCCCGATTGTGACCCGTTTGTTGCGGATCAGCTTCATGGCGGGCTGATACAGGCAATGCTGACTGATTTCAAGCCTTGAATGTGCCGGTTTTGAAATTTCCGCAAAAAGCTTTGCCTGTCCGTTGTTTGGCGGTGGCGTCAGCCTTTCCCGCAGATGCGGTTTTTGGCCGTTTCATATTCATTTGCCAGACGATCGACGAGTGCTGCCACGGGTTCCACCGTTTTCACGGCGCCGATGCCTTGCCCAGCGCCCCAGATGTCCTTCCAGGCCTTTGCGCCACCGGTGGCGGTTTCAAAGTCCATCTTCGAGGGGTCGGCTTCGGGCAGATTGTCGGGGTCCATGCCGGAGGCGACGATCGAGCTTTTCAGGTAGTTTCCGTGCACGCCCGTGAAATAGTTCGAATAAACGATATCCTTGGCCTGGGCTTCCACAATCGCCTGCTTGTAACCTTCGGAAGCGCGCGCTTCCTGAGTGGCGATGAAGGGGGTGCCGATATAGGCCATGTCAGCACCCATGGCCTGCGCGGCGAGAATGGAGCCGCCATTGGCGATGGCGCCGGCCAACAGCAGCGGGCCGTCGAACCACTCGCGGATTTCCTGAACGAGGGCGAAGGGCGAAAGTGTGCCCGCATGTCCGCCGGCACCCGCCGCGACCGCAATCAGCCCATCCGCACCCTTGCGGATGGCAGAGCGGGCATGGCGGTCGTTGATGACGTCATGTAGCACGATGCCGCCATAGGAATGCACGGCTGCATTGACCTCTGGCACCGCGCCAAGCGAAGAAATCACCACCGGCACTTTGTATTTCACGCAAAGGCCGAGATCGTGTTCCAGCCGCCGGTTGGACATGTGCACGATCTGGTTGACCGCGAAGGGTGCGGCCGGGCGCTCGGGATTGGCACGGTTGTGCGCGTCGAGTTCCTCGGTGATCATCGCCAGCCACTCGTCGAGCTGGCTTTCGGGTCGCGCGTTGAGCGCCGGGAAAGCGCCGATGACGCCGGCCTTGCATTGCGCCAGCGTCAGTTGCGGATGTGAAATAATGAATAGCGGTGATGCTATGACCGGAAGACGCAGATTGTCTTTCAGCACGGACGGTAGCATGTCTCCTCCCACGAATTACGTTTACGCGCACGTAAGTCAATATCGCGTTCGGGAGCAGATTGAAAGCGAAAACAGCGTGGCACTTGCATCTCGAATCTGCGTTCGTAGCGCCACAATGGATCGATTTTCCTGAAAGCAATCCGGTCTTTATCATAAACGAAGCTTGCGGAGGGGCGGTATAGCCGTTACCGAATCGTGAACCCATGGCGCAGCGCCGCATATTTTTTGCAAAGCGTAATAGAACAAGGATCGGTCGTGAGCGGACTGGAAACGGCAATTAGAAATGCTCTGGAAAAATCGGACAGATCGAACGCCGAAGTTCGTGCACGGATTTACCAATCGTCCCGTCAGGCACTGGAAGCAGGCCTGCGCAAGCAGGGGATAGACGATCCGCAGGTCGTCGCCCAGCAGCGGCAGCGGCTTGAAGGCCTGATCCACCAGATCGAGAATGAAGAGCGCAACAGTCTTCTGGACAGGGTGGAGCAGCAATTGCGCCCACCAGCACCGGAAAGTCCGGCGCAGGATGATCACGCGGTCGATCCCGTTTCGCAGACGCCTCACCACGGCGATTTGGGTGTTGAGCCGGAACTGCGCGGTGAAACGCGCGATGTGCAGCCGGGTGCTGCCGTTGCTCCGGCGCCGCTGAATGCGGGGCAGCGCAATGGAAAGCCGCCGAAGAGAGGCTCCCGCGCCAGCGACTCCTCGCTTGCTTTCCGTCCGGAGGGCGCGGTTGGCCGCCGCAAGCGCCGGGGGCTTTTTGCCCGGCTTTTTATCTATGTGACGCTTCTGGCTTTTATCGGTTTCGGCGCCTGGTGGGTTTATTCCTCCGGCCTCCTGCTGTCTCCGGAGCAGCGTGATACCAGCGTACCCAATCCGCCGGCGCAGGTGCAGGCGGAGGATTTCAACGGGACGGAGCCTGCGCCGAGCCTTTCGGCCGGCCGGGGTTTTTCCGATGACTGGGTTGAGGTCTTCAATGCGGAGCGTGGCAGTTCGGGCGTTTCGGCCGGCCAGCGCGCCAATGTCGAAAACATCGCCACACCCGCCGGCAAGGCTATAAAGATAACCTCGAGAAGTGTGGCGCAGGATGGCGCCGTCAGTGTCGAGGTTCCGGTGGAGGTGATGCGGGATATGGCGGGCAAGTCCTCGACCATATCGATCACGCTGCAATCCTCCAGCGACCGGCAGACCCAGGTTTCCGTGGCCTGCGATTTCGCAACCCTTGGCGATTGCTCCCGCCACCGCTTCACCGCCACGGCCGAGCGCGCGGACATGCTGCTGAACACGACATTCGAACGATCTCTCGCCCCCAATGCGCCGGGGAAGATCTTCATCAACAGCGATATCGACGGCAGCGGCCGCCCGGTTAATCTTTATTCCGTGCGCATTCTGCCGGGCCAGTAACGGAAAAACGACAGGCGCCTCGAGTGGCGGCGCCTGTCATCGCCTGCCGGCCTCACTTGAGAAAAGCCGGGCCTGATCCCAATATCTTGTCGTCGATTTCGCCGATCGCCTTCTCGTCCTTGCCCTCATAGTCGAGCGCAAGAAGAATGTGGCGGATGAGGTTCACCCGCGCGCGGCGCTTGTCGTTGGCGCGCACCACTGTCCAGGGGGCGGCATCGGTGTGGGTCTTTTCCAGCATCTCGTCGCGCTTTTGCGTATAGTCGTCCCATTTCGTCAGCGCGGCTATGTCCATATCCGAAAGCTTCCAGCATTTCAGCGGGCTGTGGCGGCGATCATGGAAGCGCTCGATCTGCGTTTCGCGACCGATGTCGAGCCAGAATTTGAAAAGATTGATGTCTTCATGGGCCAGCATCTTTTCCAGACGCGGCGTTTCCTTGAGGAAGAGCTTGTGTTCTTCCGGCGTGCAGAAACCCATGACCGGCTCGACCCCGGCGCGGTTATACCATGAGCGGTCGAAGAGAACGAATTCGCCGGCGGTCGGAAAATGCGAGATGTAGCGCTGGAAATACCATTGGCCGCGCTCGGTTTCCGTGGGTTTGGTCAGCGCCACCACGCGGGCATAGCGGGGGTTGAGATAGGCCCGGGCCGCGAAGATCGCGCCGCCCTTGCCCGCGGCATCGCGGCCTTCGAAAACCGCCATGACCCTTTTGCCGGTCGCCTGCAGCCAGAACTGAACCTTGACCAGTTCCACCTGCAGCGCCTCGAGAGCGGTGTCGTACTCCTCCCGCTTCATCTTCTTGTCGTAGGGAAAATTGCCGGCGGAAAGTTTCTTTTCCTCAACCCATTCAGGAAGAACCGGATTGTCGATGTCGAAGCTGCGCAGTTTGCCGCCAATGGTGATCTCGACTGTCCGCTTCTTCGTTTCTTCGCCCATGGGTTCCTCCAGATGTTGTTGTGTAAAGGCAACTCGCCGCCAATGAGTTCACATCCATTGCCAGAATTCAAGTGAAACAGGACCGGTTGACCGGGATGCGGCGGCGGGAGCGATTGCCGCGTCGATTTTGCGCATATACGTTGTGGAAAATGCGCGATGATGAATCTCTGTCATGAAGCTGGCCTATGAGATTTCGATGCGCTGTCAGATGAGAATGGAAAGAGCAGGCTGAAATGGCAGTCATGAAAGGCGATGGTGGATTAAGGCTTTTGGGAAGGAAGCTCGGCCGGAACTGGTTGCCCGTTCTCATCGTCAGCATGCTCGCCATCGTGGCCGTTGCGGAACTCCATACACCCTATATGCCCGCCGCCCTTTGGCTTTGCGCCGTCATTGCCATTCTGGCTGTTGCGGAGGGCCCGGCGGCCGCCTCCGCAAAGGACGGAGTTGCGGCGGCGGAGACGGATGAGCCGGAAGTGCCCGGCGAAAACGTCATTTCGGGCGTAAGGGCGGGCCTCGCGGTTCTGGATACCCCCGTTTTCATTCTCGACAAGAACGCCAGCGTGCTGTTTCAGAACGGTGCTGCCGAACGCGCCTTCGGCCAGCTGCTTGCCGGTGCACATATTTCCGCCCGGCTGCGCTCTCCCGGCCTGCTGGATGTCATTCGCGAAACCATCACCACCGGCCAACCCAACCAGGTCGAACATTCGGAGCGCTTTCCTTCCGAACGGGTCTTTATCGTCCGCATCGCCCGTGCGGATGTAGGAGAGGGGGCCAGTCCGCCGTTCTACATCCTGTCGTTCCGCGACGTTTCGGAGCTTCGTCGCATCGACCGCATGCGTAGCGACTTCGTCGCCAATGCGAGCCATGAATTGCGCACCCCGCTCGCCTCGCTCCGCGGTTTCATCGAAACCATGCAGGGGCCGGCGCGCAACGACCCGAAGGCACAAGAGCGTTTCCTTGCCATCATGCTGGATCAGGCAACCCGCATGAGCAGGCTGGTGGACGATCTCATGTCCCTTTCGCGGCTGGAACTGCGCGCAAACATCGCGCCCGACCAGAAAGTCAATCTCGTTCCCGTCATCGGCCATGTGCGCGATACGCTGCTGCCCCTTGCCGACGAGCTTGATGTAACCATCACGCTGCACCTGCCGGACCGGCCGGCGGAAGTGCAGGGGGATCGCGACGAACTGGTGCAGGTATTCCAGAACCTAGTTGAAAATGCTTGCAAATATGGTCAGGAAGGCAAGGTCGTGGATGTCTGGCTGCGCGCCGAACCCGGCAAGCCGGTGGAGGTGAGTGTCATCGACAAGGGGCCGGGCATTCCCGCCGAACATGTGCCGCGCCTGACGGAGCGTTTTTATCGTGTCAGCGTCGCCGACAGCCGCTCGAAAAAGGGCACGGGCCTCGGGCTTGCCATCGTCAAGCACATCCTCACCCGCCACCGCGCCCGCCTCATCATTAAATCGGAATTGGGCAGCGGCACGGACTTCACCGTGAGATTCTGACATAAAATATGCATCTGCTTTTAACGTCGTAAATATTTATAAATTAAATCAGTAATTTAGACTGTCACAAATCTTTCGTCAAAGTGACATAAAAGGATGTGGCTACGGTGGTTAAGAAAAGGTCGCCGAGCGCAAGCTAAGAGCGAGTGTCGCTATCGGCTGCGTCCACAACAAAGCCCACGACGGGAGAGACAAATGAACATCGTTAAATTTTCCGCAGCAGCTCTGGTGGCTTCTGTCGCCTTCGCTGGCGCCGCCGCTGCTCGCGACCAGATCCAGGTTGCCGGTTCCTCCACGGTTCTGCCCTACGCCAAGATCGTTGCCGAGACTTTTGCCGAAACCTTCCCGAACTTCAAGGCTCCGGTTGTTGAGTCCGGCGGCACGGGCGGTGGTCTGAAGGCATTCTGCTCGGGCGTGGGCGAAGGCACCATCGACATTGCAAACGCTTCGCGCAAGATCAAGAGCGACGAACTGGCTGCCTGTAAGGCTGCTGGCGTCACCGACGTTCAGGAAGTGAAGATCGGTTACGACGGTATCGTCTTTGCGATGGACTCTTCCAACAAGGACATCAAGCTCGAGCCGAAGGATCTTTACCTCGCGCTCGCTGCTGAAGTCGTCAAGGACGGCAAGCTCGTTGCCAACCCCTACAAGAAGTGGTCGGAAATCAACAAGGAACTGCCTGACGTAGCGATCGCCGCTTACATCCCGGGTTCCAAGCACGGCACGCGCGAAGTCTTCGAAGAGAAGATCATGGCTGACGGCTGCAAGGAAGCCAAGGCGACCGACGTCATCAAGACGCTCATCACCGACGCCAAGCAGGCTGCTGCAAAGTGCGTTGCAGTCCGTAAGGACGGCGCAGCTGTCGACATCGACGGCGACTACACCGAAACGCTCGCTCGTATCGATGCCAACAAGACCGGCCTTGGCGTTTTCGGCCTGGCTTTCTATGAAAACAACGCTGACCGTCTGAAGGTCGCAACCGTTTCGGGCGTCGTTCCGTCCACCGAAACCGTTGCCAGCGGCAAGTACCCGGTTTCCCGCCCGCTGTTCTTCTACGTGAAGAAGGCTCACCTGGGCGTTATCCCGGGCCTTAAGGAATATGTCGAGTTCTTCGTTTCCGACGAAATGATCGGCCCGGATTCCCCGCTCGCCAACTACGGCCTCGTTGCCGCTCCGGATAAAGAACGCGAAGAAATTCGTTCCAAGTTCGCTGCCGGCGCTTCGATGTAATAAAGATGAGGGGCGCGGTCTGCCGCGCCCCTTATTCCCTCCGGCGCCGCTTCGGCGATTATCTCCGGTTGACAGGCCCTATTCATCGCCATCCACATAATTGTTTATGGATTACAGATGGATAGGATGTATCAACCTTGACGCTTGCACAACTTTGATACAGTCAAAATGCAAGCATCTCTGGATGGTCCAGCGGTCTCGTTTTGATGACTTTTTGATTTGCCCGATATCGCACCGTGCTCTTGAGGCACGCCGAGGGAACTCTAATGAACACATCGATCCTTTTGCTGATACTGGCGCTCATCGGCATCGGCAGCTATCTGCTCGGCAGCCGCCGCGCCGTTGTCCTGTCTGGTGGTCGCCCCTCCAGCATGCATTCCCGTGCCGGTTATCACGGCTCTTACGCGGTCGTCTGGGCTGTTTTGCCCGCGGCGTTTATTCTCTGCGCCTGGCTCATTATCAGCCCCCTGCTCGTCACGTCGGCGGTGCGCGGCAATTTCCCCGAGGACGTGCGGGCGCAATCCGAAGCGCAGCAGAGCCTGACCTATGGTATGGTGACCTCCATCGCCCGCGGTCTTCAGCGGCTGACGCCGGAAGAAACCGCTCAGGTTGAGGCCGATACGGCTGCGGTCAGGCCTCTTCTGGCATCGAAGGGTGTGGCGATCGCCGGTGATCCCGAGCGCTTCATGGTCGATGCCGCCCAGACGCTCAACGGCATGACCTCCACCAGCCGCATCGCGATGATTGCCGTCGTGCTGCTGGCCGCGCTCGGCGGCGGCGCCTATGCGCTGCGTGCGATCGCGCCGCGCTTCCGGGCGCGCAACCAGGTCGAGAAGGTCATTCTTGCGGCCCTGCTCGTCGCCTCGTCCATCGCTATCCTCACGACCATCGGTATCGTCCTGTCGATGCTGACGGAGGCGATCCAGTTCTTCACCATGGTCCCGGCGCACCAGTTCTTCTTCGGAACGGTATGGGATCCGCGTTTTGCGGCAGCCGGTGCGACCGACTCCTCCGGCCAGTTCGGCCTGATCCCGCTGCTCGCAGGTACGCTTTACATCGGCTTCGTCGCCATGCTGGTCGCGGTTCCCGTGGGTCTGTTTTCGGCGATATACATGTCCGAATATGCCTCGCCGCGTCTGCGCTCCGTGGCAAAGCCGCTGCTCGAAGTGCTCGCCGGCATCCCCACCATCGTCTACGGCTTCTTCGCGCTGACGACGGTTGGTCCTTTCCTCAGAGACATTTCCACGCAGATCAATGGTCTGGCGACGGGTAATTACGCCAACTTCATCCAGGCGCAGAGCGTCATCACCGCCGGCTTCGTCATGGGCATCATGCTGATCCCCTATGTCTCGTCGCTGTCGGACGATATCATCACTGCCGTGCCACGCTCGCTGCGTGACGGTTCCCTCGGTCTCGGCGCCACGCGGTCCGAAACCATCAAGAGGGTCATCGTTCCCGCCGCTCTTCCCGGCATCGTCGGCGCTGTGCTGATGACGGCATCGCGCGCCATCGGCGAAACCATGATCGTGGTTCTCGCGGCCGGCGTTGCGGCCCGCCTGCAGCTCAATCCATTCGAGCCCATGACCACCGTGACGGTCAAGATCGTCAGCCAGCTGACCGGCGACCTTGAATTCACCTCGCCGCAGACGCTGGTCGCCTTTGCGCTCGGCATCACGCTTTTCGCCATCACGCTTTGCCTGAATATCTACGCGCTTTACATCGTGCGCAAATACCGGGAGCAATATGAATGACCGACATCGTCTCTCCCGCAGCCGGCGCGAACGCCGCGAACAGGGCCACGCGCCGTGATATCGGCATCAAGCGCCGTTATGCCGCCGAACGCCGCTTCCGTGCTTACGGCATGGCAGCGATTTCCTTCGGCCTCATCTTTCTCTTCTTGCTGCTCTTCTCGGTGGTTTCCAAGGGTTACACCGCCTTCCAGCAGACGATGATCACAGTTCCGGTCGAGTTTTCCGAACAGATCATCGATCCGAAAAATGAGCGCGCCACCAATCCGGCGAAGCTGATGACGGCCAATTATCCCGTTGTTGCCCGTGACGCGGTCGCCAAGGTCCTTGGTGTTGCGCCGACGGACCGCGCCGGTCTTCGTGCCGTCAACCTCTTGATCTCCGACAGCGTGCGCACGCAGCTTCGCGACATCGTCGTCGCCGATCCCGCCGTCATCGGCACCACGCGCACGGTCACGCTCCTGGCCTCGGGCGACGTCGACAGCGCCTTCAAGGGCCAGGTCGATATGACCGCCGATGAAGCCAATCGCCGTATCTCGAACCAGCAGCTCGGCTGGATGAACCAGCTCGCCGAAAGCGGCCAACTCGGCAAACATTTCAACACCGGCATTTTCGTCAACGGCGCTTCGAGCCGTCCGGAAGCGGCGGGTGTCGGCGTGGCGCTGATCGGTTCCTTCTACATGATGCTGATCGTGCTGGTGCTGTCATTGCCGATCGGCGTCGCGGCCTCGATCTATCTCGAGGAATTCGCCCCGAAGAACCGTCTGACGGATCTTATCGAGGTGAATATCAACAATCTCGCGGCTGTTCCTTCGATCGTTTACGGTCTGCTCGGCCTCTCCGTCTTCATCAACTTCATGGGCTTTCCGCGCTCGGCTTCGCTGGTCGGCGGTCTCGTCCTGACGCTGATGACCCTGCCGACGATCATCATCGCGACCCGCGCTGCCCTGAAAGCCGTGCCGCCGTCTATCCGCGCCGCAGCCCTCGGCCTCGGCGCTTCCAAGATGCAGACGATCTTCCACCATGTGCTGCCGCTCGCCATGCCCGGCATTCTGACCGGCACCATCATCGGTCTCGCCCACGCGCTGGGCGAAACGGCGCCGCTGCTCCTGATCGGCATGGTGGCATTCGTTGCGAATTACCCGACGACGCCGATGGATCCGTCCACGGCCCTGCCGGTGCAGATTTACATGTGGGCGAACGAAGCCGAGCGCGCCTTTGTCGAAAGGACATCCGGCGCTATCATCATCCTGCTTTTGTTCCTCATCGTCATGAATGTTGGCGCAATCCTGTTGCGTCGCCGCTTCGAGCGGCGCTGGTAGAGGGAGATTGAGCAATGAACATGTTGTCGGAAGCAGCAGTTGAAAAGGCGCTGGACAAGAAAATGAATGAAGTCTCATACAAGATGATCGGCAAGGACGTTTCGGTTTATTACGGCGAAAAGCGCGCGCTTTACGACGTGAACCTCAACGTTCGGGAAAATACGGTGACCGCGCTTATCGGCCCGTCCGGCTGCGGTAAATCCACCTTCCTGCGCACCCTGAACCGTATGAACGACACGATCGACGGTTGCCGGGTCACCGGCAAGATCACGCTCGATACCGACGATATCTACGATCAGGCGATCGACGTCGTGGAATTGCGCGCCCGCGTCGGCATGGTGTTCCAGAAGCCGAACCCCTTCCCGAAGTCGATCTACGAGAACATCGCCTATGGCCCGCGTATCCACGGTCTCGCCCGCAACAAGGCGGATATGGACCAGATCGTCGAGCACAGCCTGCAGAAGGCGGGTCTCTGGAACGAAGTGAAGGATCGCCTGCTGGAGTCCGGCACCGGCCTTTCCGGCGGTCAGCAGCAGCGCCTGTGCATCGCGCGCGCGGTTGCCGTCAGCCCGGAAGTGATCCTGATGGACGAGCCCTGCTCGGCGCTGGACCCGATCGCGACCGCCAAGGTCGAGGAATTGATCCACGAGCTGCGTACCAATTACACCATCGTCATCGTTACGCACTCCATGCAGCAGGCGGCGCGTGTTTCCCAGCGCACGGCCATGTTCCACCTTGGTCATCTTGTCGAAGAAAACGAAACCGACAAGATGTTCACCAATCCGGACGACCAGCGCACGCAGGACTACATCATGGGCCGCTTCGGCTGATCCCGGCCGGCGCTTTATCGAAACCGAACAAGACTGGTGCCTCTGCCGTGCCCGCTTCCGGGTACGCGCATGCAGGCCAAGCCGGAGGACTAGACCATGACACAGACAACGACCCATTCGCATATCCTGTCGGCCTATGACGACGAACTGAAATTCCTGACGCGCCGCATCGCCGAAATGGGCGGTCTCGCGGAACAGATGTGTGCCGATGCCGTGCGTGCGCTCGTCAATTCCGACGCCGCGCTCGCTCAGAAGGTCATTTCCGATGACGCGATCCTCGATCATTCCGAGCGCGAGATCGGCGACAAGGCCATCGTCACCATCGCCAGACGCCAGCCGATGGCGGCCGACCTTCGCGAGATCATCGGCACGCTGCGTATCGCCGGCGACCTTGAACGCGTTGGCGACCTTGGCAAGAACACTGCCAAGCGTGTGATCGCGGTTGCCGGAACCGGTGTGCCGCGCAAGCTCGCCCGCGGCATAGAGCACCTGTCGGAGCTTGCGCTGGTGCAGCTCAAGGAAGTCCTCGACGTCTATTCCACGCGTTCCGCCGAGAAGGCCAATGCCATCCGCGAGCGCGACGAGGAAATCGACGCCATGTATACGTCGCTCTTCCGTGAGCTTCTGACCTACATGATGGAAGATCCGCGCAACATCACCACCTGCACGCATCTTCTGTTCTGCGCCAAGAACATCGAGCGTATCGGCGACCACGCCACCAATATCGCCGAGACGATCTATTACATGACCACCGGCAGCCAGCCGGAAGGTGAGCGTCCGAAGGACGACAGTTCCAACACGCTCGGTTCGGTGACCGAGTAACAGACGAGCAGCGGCTTGCGGAGTTAGCATATGGTGCCCAAGATTGCAGTTGTGGAAGACGAGGAAGCGCTGAGCGTCCTCCTTCGTTACAATCTCGAGGCTGAGGGATATGACGTCGATACGATACCCCGTGGAGACGAAGCAGAAATCAGGCTGCAGGAACGTATTCCGGACCTTCTTATCCTGGATTGGATGCTTCCCGGCGTTTCCGGTATCGAACTGTGCCGTCGGCTCAGAATGCGGCCGGAAACAGAACGCCTGCCCATCATCATGCTGACGGCGCGCGGCGAAGAAAGCGAACGGGTTCGCGGCCTTGCCACCGGCGCCGACGACTATGTCGTCAAGCCGTTTTCGACGCCGGAACTCATGGCCCGGGTCAAGGCCATGCTGCGCCGGGCCCGTCCCGAGGTTCTCTCCTCGGTGCTGAAATGCGGTGATATCGAGCTGGATCGCGAGACCCATCGTGTTCACCGCAAGAGCCGCGAAGTGCGCCTCGGCCCGACGGAATTCCGCCTGCTGGAATTCCTGATGACCTCTCCAGGCCGGGTTTTCTCCCGCTCGCAATTGCTGGATGGCGTGTGGGGTCACGATATCTATGTGGATGAGCGCACCGTCGACGTGCATGTCGGACGCCTGCGCAAAGCGCTCAATTTTTCGCATATGCAGGATGTCATCCGTACCGTGCGTGGCGCCGGATATTCGATGGAAGCCTGAGCAAGACTCGACCGACGAGTTACACTCGGGGCAACATCCCGCCAAAAACCGAAAGGCCCGAAACCGGAATGGTGTCGGGCCTTTCGGTTTTTGGACGTCCCCAAACACGACGGCTTCATCCTTCTTGATGGGATGACGGACAATTGGCTGAAATCCCGCCCGCTCAATCGGGATTGTGGGTCGGGTTCGACAGCGATGGAGGATAGGGTTCGGCGCTTCGCTGGTGAGTTGACCCCGGAACCGCCTGAACTTTGTCATAAAAAAACGGGCCCGAAGGCCCGTAGTTTTTGAGTGTCGAATGCGTGCCGCAACACTCAAGCCTTGCGGCGCTCGCTTACCGGCTGATAGGCGAGTTTCGCATGGAACTTGCAATAGGGCGAAGATTCCAGCGCTTCACAACCGCAGAAATGGAAATCATCCTTCAGCGGATCGCCGACCGGCCACTTGCAGGTGCGCTCCGTCAGTTCCGTCAGCGTCAGGCGACGGGAAATCGGCGAGACCACGTTTTTGGAAGGAACGTAATCGAGAACCTGTGCGGTCTCGATGTCGATCTCCTCATTCAGCGCGGTTGCCGCGTTGGAACGGGTGAGAATCCGCGCCGGCGCCGCATTGACGCGGCCTGCAAAGGTCGTCGCGCGTGGGGCAGGTGCAGCGGTGCGCTTGGGCGCAGAGCGCGCCGAAGTGACCGGGCCGCCAGCCTTGACGCGCCCCGGCAGATTGAGGCGATGGACCTTGCCGATCACGGCATTACGGCTGACGCCGCCGAGCTGCGCTGCAATCTGGCTGGCGCTAAGGCCCTCGGACCATAATTTCTTGAGTTTCTCGACTCGTTCGTCTGTCCAGTTCATGCCGCTTCTCCGCTCGTCGCGTATAATGTCGGCAGAATCCTTCTCCGTCTCGCGGGCGTGCCGCGAGCGTGGTTTCTGCCGGATTTTTGGTGACTAGTTCCGCCGCAATGCAGTCTAGTAATTAGCGATTAACCTAGTGCCACGCAGACTCCGTGGCAAGAGTCACGGGAATCATCTCGAATCGATTTTCCGGTTTTCCCCAACTTGCTGGCGAGTTGAGTCTGAAAGGCAACACCTTGGGCCTCGCAGGCCGCCACCTACTAGGGCTTGAGAAGCCCGGGAAATACGGACTTTTGTTGACATCGGCAGGCGAAGTGACAATAGTGCCCCTGCCGCCGCGAGGCGGCATTTTTGATTTTCAGGCGAGGGATAACCCTCAGAGCCTATTGACAACCGTCTGACAGCGCATCCGCGCAAGGAGTGATACAGCCATGGCCGAAGCCGCCGCGCCATTGTTCGATACGTTTGCAAGAGCCCCCCTGCGCTTCGAGCGAGGCGAGGGCGTCTGGCTGTTCACGGAGAGCGGCGAACGATATCTGGATTTTGCGGCCGGCGTAGCGGTCAATTCGCTGGGCCACGCCCATCCGCACCTCGTGGAAGCGATCAAGACCCAGGCCGAGAAGATCTGGCACGTCTCGAACCTCTATGAAGTGCCGGGCCAGGAAAAGCTCGCCAAGCGCCTGACGGAAGCGACCTTCGCAGACAAGGTCTTCTTCACCAATTCCGGTGCGGAAGCGCTGGAATGCGCGATGAAGACCGCGCGCCGTTATCATTATTCCAAGGGGCATCCGGAAAAGTTCCGGATCATCACCTTCGAAGGCGCCTTTCATGGGCGTACGCTGGCGACGATCGCCGCCGGCGGCCAGCAGAAATATCTCGAAGGTTTCGGTCCCAAGGTCGAAGGTTTCGACCAGGTGCCCTTCGGTGACGTTGATGCGCTGAAAGCCGCCATCACGGCCGAGACGGCTGCACTTCTGATCGAGCCCATTCAGGGCGAGGGCGGCATCCGTGCGCCCAGCAAGGAATTCCTGCAGCTGCTGCGGTCGCTCTGCGATGAGCATGGCATGCTGCTGATTTTCGATGAGGTCCAGACCGGCGTCGGCCGCACGGGCAAGCTGTTTGCCTATGAGCAGACGGGTGTCGCGCCCGATATCATGGCGGTGGCCAAGGGTATCGGCGGTGGTTTCCCGCTCGGCGCATGCCTTGCGACGGCGGATGCCGCTTCCGGCATGACGGCGGGCGTGCACGGCACCACCTATGGCGGCAACCCGCTGGCCATGGCTGTGGGCAATGCCGTGCTCGATGTCGTCCTCTCCGAGGGCTTTCTGGAGAAGGTCCGTGATGTCGCGCTGGTCTTCCGCCAGGGCCTTGCTTCGCTGAAGGATCGTTATCCTGATGTCATCGAGGAAATTCGCGGCGAAGGCCTGCTTCTCGGCATCAAGGCGAAGGTCCCGTCGGGCGAACTGCTGCAGGCCATGCGCGGCGAGCATCTGCTCGGCGTGCCCGCGGGCGACAACGTCATCCGTCTCCTGCCGCCGCTCGTTACCACGGCGGAAGAAGCCCGTGAGGGGCTGGCACGCGTGGAAGCGGCCGCCGCTTTCCTGACAGCGAAACAGGCAAAAATCGCCTGAGGAAACAATAAAGGGCGGGCCTCTTCCCGGAGGCTCGCGAGCATGGGACGTTTGAAATGGCTTCACCTAAACATTTTCTTGACCTGTCGGCCGTCAGCTCGCAGGACCTGCGGGCAATTCTCGACGATGCCCGCGCGCGCAAGGCCGCAACCAAGGCCGGAACGGCGGAAAAGCCGCTTGCCGGCAAGATGCTGGCAATGATCTTCGAAAAGCCCTCCACCCGCACCCGCGTCTCCTTTGATGTCGGCATGCGCCAGCTTGGTGGCGAGACGCTTTTCCTCTCCGGTACTGAAATGCAGCTCGGTCGTGCCGAAACGATCGGCGATACGGCCAAGGTGCTGTCGCGTTATGTCGACGCCATCATGATCCGCACGACGGATCATTCGCGCCTGCTGGAGCTTGCCGAGCACGCAACCGTGCCGGTTATAAACGCCCTGACTGACGACACGCATCCCTGCCAGATCATGGCTGACATCATGACCTTCGAGGAACATCGCGGCCCGGTCAAAGGCAAGACCATTGCCTGGACGGGTGACGGCAATAATGTCCTGCATTCCTTCGTGGAAGGCTCGGCCCGCTTCGGTTACCGCATGACAATGGCGGTGCCGATGGGTTCCGAACCGCATGACAAGTTCCTGAACTGGGCCCGCAACAATGGCGGCGAGATCATGTTGTGCCACGATGCCGACAAGGCCGTGGCCGGGGCCGATTGCGTCGTCACCGATACCTGGGTGTCCATGAACCAGGAACACAAGGCGCGCGGCCACAACATCTTCCAGCCCTATCAGGTCAACGAAGCCCTGATGGCCAAGGCGGAAAAAGACGCGCTGTTCATGCATTGCCTGCCGGCCCATCGCGGTGAAGAAGTGACGGATGCCGTGATCGACGGTCCGCAATCCGTGGTCTTCGACGAGGCGGAGAACCGCCTCCACGCGCAGAAGTCCATCATTGCCTGGTGCATGGGCGCCATCTGAGCAATCCCCCGGCCTGACACACCTCACGCCGGGTGCTTGAACTTGCCCGCATAGATTACCATCTGTGGGACTTCGAAGAGGCTCGTCGGTTTTGCTGGCGGGCCATCATCACGATTTGCACGTTTTTCCCGGAAGCGGTTTCTCTTCCCGGGTCTCTGTGCGACAAGCGGAAAAAGCACATTTTAAAAGCCGGACTTTTGGACGGTAGCGGCGCCACGGCTGCGCCAAGGAGTATCACATGGCAAATGTAACGGTTGAACTGGACGATCTCGATTTTGCTGGCGACGACAAGGTTGTGCCCTTTCAGGTCGAAGGTCTGGATGTGCGCGGCCGCGCCGTACAGGTTGGGCCGCTGCTGAATGCCATTCTCGAGCGGCACGATTATCCTGCCGCGGTCGCCCGCCTGCTG
The DNA here is from genome assembly GCF_030209895.1 of Agrobacterium sp. CFBP2214. NCBI lineage: Bacteria > Pseudomonadati > Pseudomonadota > Alphaproteobacteria > Hyphomicrobiales > Rhizobiaceae > Agrobacterium > Agrobacterium sp. CFBP2214. Next base: position 364,948 of record NZ_JARVRC010000001.1, read on the forward strand.
GCGGAAGCGACTGTTCTGACGGCGCTGATCGGCACGTCGCTCAAGTTTTCCGGCAAGCTGACCCTCCAGACCAAGGGCGACGGCCCGGTCGACCTGCTGGTCGCGGATTTTACCGCGCCTGAAAGCATGCGCGCTTACGCCCGTTTCGACGAGGAGCGGCTGGCCGCGGCGATCGCGGAAGGCGCAACCTCACCGGAGCAATTGCTCGGCACCGGCATTCTGGCCTTCACGATCGATCAGGGCGTGGGCATGCAGCCTTATCAGGGCATCGTGCCGCTCGATGGCTCGTCGCTGGAAGACATTGCCGGGGTTTATTTCCGTCAGTCGGAACAGCTGCCCACCCGCGTGCGGCTGGGCGTTGCCGAGTTCTTCGACCGTGATGGCGAAGGCAAGCCGCGTCATGGCTGGCGTGCGGGCGGCGTTATCGCGCAGTTCCTGCCGCAGGCGCCCGAGCGGCTGCGTATGCGCGACCTGCATGGCGGCGACGGCGATGAAAGCGGTCACGAGGTGCAGGAGGATGATGCCTGGATGGAAGCCGTCACGCTGTTGAACACGGTGGATACCGACGAGCTGACCGATCCGCAGGTGCCGGTGGAACGCCTGCTCTTCAGGCTTTTCCATGAGAGCGGCGTGCGCATCTATGATCCGCAGGCAGTTTTCGACCGTTGCAGCTGCTCGCGGGACAAGATCAAGGGTGTGCTGTCAGGCTTCACCGCCGAAGAGATCAAGGCGAGCGAGGAAGACGGGGCCATTGCCGTGACCTGCGAGTTCTGCTCCACCACCTATCGCTACGATGTCAGCGAATTTGAAAATGCCTGAATAGAAAGCCGTGCCCCACAAAGGGTGCGGCTTTTTCATTGCCGGGCGAGTGGTTAGTTCAGAACCCGCATCAGGCCCGGTGAATCCAGCGAAAAGGCGGGTATGGTGACGTTGAACACCTCGCCATTTTCCGTTTCCATTTCATAATGCCCGAACATCAGGCCCGAGGGTGTGTCCAGCGGGCAACCCGAAGAGTATTCGTAGCTGTCGCCGGGTTTAAGATGTGGCTTCTCACCCACGACGCCCGGCCCATAGACCTCATCGACCTGTCCGTTCTGATCGGTGATGTGCCAATAGCGATTGACGAGGGTTACCGGAATATCGGAGTTGTTCGCGATCACGACTTTGTAGCCCCAGACGTAACGATCGTCATCCGGGTCGGATTGTTCCTCGAGATAATACGGGTCGACCGTTACCTCGATATCCCTTGTCAGAGCACGATACATACGCGCCACACCTCGATATTATGCCTGCCGCCACATCCTACACTATAGGTTCTGGCTATCGTCAAGAAAATGAATGACTTGACGGGCAGGGGGCATCTCCTGTTGCGCTGCTTTCCATCGTTAGGGATAACGGGAAAGGTAAATATTGGTTGCCTGACAGGGTCTTTTCGGACCGCACCGGCGAACCATGGCCCGACACGCGGTCAGGCCATGGCGATTTGCCGATTGAATTTTCAGGCCGAAACGGCCGCCAGACCCTTCGCCAGATCTTCCAGCAGATCGTCGGTATCCTCGATGCCGCAGGAAAGGCGCAGGGTGCCGCCGGAAATACCGAGTTCAGCACGCGCCTCGTCGGAGAGGTTCTTGTGCGTCGTCGTGCCGGGATGGGTGATAAGGCTCTTGGCGTCGCCGAGGTTGTTGGAAATCTTCACGATTTCCAACGCGTTCTGCAGCTTGAAGGCCGCTTCCTTGCCACCCTTCAACTCGAAGGCCACCAGCGTCGAACCGCCGGACATCTGCCGTGCGATGATGTCGGCCTGCGGATGGTCGGCGCGGCCGGGATAGATGACCTTGGCGACCTTGCCGTTATCGGCGAGAAAATCGGCGATTTTGCCGGCATTGGCCGTCTGCTGCTTCACACGCAGCGGCAGGGTCTCGATGCCTTTCAGAAGCGTCCAGGCATTGAACGGCGACATGGCCGGGCCGGTATGGCGGAAATAATCCTGCAGCTCTTCTTCGATCCACTTCTTGTCAGAAAGGATCACGCCGCCGAGGCAGCGGCCCTGGCCGTCAATATGTTTGGTGGCCGAATAAACAACGATATGGGCGCCGAGTTCGAGCGGCTTCTGGAAAAGCGGCGTCGCAAAGACGTTGTCGACCACCACCTTGGCGCCGATCTGGTTGGCGAGCTTCGCCACGCCGGCAATATCCACCACTTCGAGCGTCGGATTGGTCGGGCTTTCGAGGAAGAACAGCTTGGTGTTGGGCTGGATCGCCTTTTCCCAATTGCCGAGATCGCGACCGTCGATCAGCGTGCATTCGATGCCGTATTTCGGCGCGAGCGTTTCGACCACCCAGCGGCAGGAGCCGAAAAGGGCGCGGGCAGCAACGATATGGTCGCCGGCGCGCAGCTGGCACATGATGGCGGCGGTGACGGCGGCCATGCCCGACGCAAGTGCGCGGGCGTCTTCAGCGCCTTCCAGCAGGCACATGCGCTTTTCGAACATGTCGTTGGTAGGGCTCGCATAACGGGCGTAGATGAACCCGTCCGTTTCACCCTTGAAGCGCGCTTCGGCTGCTTCGGAGTTTTCGTATACGAAACCCTGGGTCAGATAGATCGCTTCCGACGTTTCACCGTAAGGGGAGCGTAGCGTACCGCCGTGAACGAGCTGGGTTGCCGGGCGCCATTTATTGCTCATGTGATCACCTTCAAAACAAAAAAACCGGCCGCAAAAGCAGACCGGTTCCTAGCACCCGGTCTTTTTAGCCACTTGTTTAACGTGGCTGCAAGCCGACCGGCCAAATCACCACGGGATAAGCTTGCCATACTGCCGTTACCGGCTTGCGTCAATGCTTTCCTTTTGGTTTTGTCGCCGTAAAAAGGAATGATGACCATGATGAGAACCACGGGCATTTTGGCGGATGGCGCGATCAAGGCGCTGTTTGCAGGCGGCAAGCTGAAGAGCGAGGCCGATCTCGATGCTGATCAGGTGCAGCCCGCCAGCCTTGATCTCAGGCTCGGCTCGAAGGCCTATCGCGTGCGCGCCAGCTTTATGCCCGGCCCCGGAACCTACGTCCTCGACAAGCTCAATCGTCTCAGCCTGCACGAGATCGACCTCACCCAGGGCGCGGTGCTAGAAACCGGTTGCGTTTATATCGTTCCCTTGATGGAAAGCCTTGCGCTGCCGGCGGACATGTCTGCCTCGGCCAATCCGAAAAGCTCGACCGGCCGTCTCGACATCTTCACCCGTGTCATGACCGATAGCGCGCAGGAATTCGACAAGATACCGGCCGGTTATGCCGGTCCGCTCTATCTGGAAATCAGCCCCCGCACATTCCCCATCGTGGTGCGCCGCGGCTCACGCCTGTCGCAGATCCGCTTCCGCATCGGCCATTCGCTGCTCAACGAAAGTGAACTGCTGAAGCTGCACGAGACGGAAATGCTGGTCGCAAGCGACACGCCCAACGTGACCGGCGGCGGCATCGCGCTTTCGATCGACCTCAAGGGTTTCGGCGAAGACGGGCTGATCGGTTATCGTGGCAAACATCACACGGCGGTGGTGGATGTCGACAAGAAGGCCCAGCATGACGTTCTCGATTTCTGGGAGCCGCTCTACGCGCGCGGCCGCGCCGAACTGATCCTCGACCCGGATGAATTCTATATTCTCGTTTCGCGCGAAGCTGTCCACGTTCCGCCGCTTTACGCGGCTGAAATGACGCCATTCGACCCATTGGTGGGCGAATTCCGTGTGCACTACGCCGGCTTCTTCGATCCGGGCTTCGGCCATGCGCAGGCCGGCGGCACCGGCAGCCGCGCCGTGCTCGAAGTGCGCAGCCACGAGGTGCCCTTCATTCTGGAACACGGGCAGATCGTTGGCCGGCTTGTTTACGAGCACATGCTGCAGAAACCGGAAGGCCTCTATGGCAGCGGCCTCGGCTCCAACTATCAGGCGCAGGGACTGAAGCTCTCCAAGCATTTTCGCGCGGAATAACGAACCCGGCGGGTGCTTGACACCCGCTGCGAACTATCCGATGTCTTATGCGCGCGCGGGTGTAGCTCAATGGTAGAGCAGCAGCTTCCCAAGCTGAATACGAGGGTTCGATTCCCTTCACCCGCTCCAGCGATGCCGCGATCCATGTACCGGATAATGCGTCACAAGCCGAATGTGATCGGCATTTAGCTTGACGCTGAAGGTTGGCTAAATATCGAGGACCTGATAGCAAGGGCCTATATTCCCCTGACACCCGAGTTCTGCTTGAAGTTGTTGAGACCAGGGGCAAGAAGCACGTCGCCATTTCTGCTGATGGGCAATTCATCATCTGATAGTCAACTGACGTAGAGATGGTAATAACTTAGATAATTTTTCTATAAAAATAATTTCTATCCTCAAAATATTGATATTCGAAAAAATTTCAAAATAATGAAGTATTATTTAATATAATATTTTAATATTTGAATTTTACTTGTGCATGGATCGGTACTCTGATGGAAAGTATTATTTTATTAGTATTGTATACATCTATGACGGCATATTTTTTGGTGTCTATGACAATATCAGAAGTTCGAGATATCATGTTTTATAAAAATAACGACTGGAATTTTGAACTTGATAGTCACCCGAAATGGAAGTCTTACGAAGGGGATTCTGATAGGCAGATTTCAAACAGATCAAGAGTAATATTTTGCATGCCAACTGGGATTTTATTTTTATCTTTGCAGATGCTTATAATAGTTTATACATTTATAATAAATTATACTTGAAGAATATTTTATTGTAGAGGGCTATATAATAATTCGAAATATTTTTTTGTTTATAGTATAGGTCCGCGCTCTTGTTTGGAATTATCGTTTTGATGACGTGATATGTGGCCTTTGAAGGGGCGATGCGGCAGATCACAGCGTTGGACTATTTGAAGTGTAATATCAGCGAAAATCTCGCTTCGATGGCCATCCGATGTCGTTCGGGTTGTGGATGGCACAACGCTTCCAAAGAAAGGGCGTTAGCAAAAAAGAATAGTACACAATTTAGCTTGACTACGATTAAATTGCACGTAATAGTTGATGCAGTCGTAACATAGGGGAAGTGTTATGAGTCGCAAACTTCTTTCGGAATTTCTGGGAACCTTTTGGCTCGTGTTCGGAGGATGCGGCAGCGCGGTTTTTGCCGCCGCCTTTCCCGAACTCGGCATCGGCTTCCTTGGTGTCGCTTTCGCTTTTGGTCTAACGGTTCTGACCATGGCCTACGCGGTTGGCGGCATTTCAGGCGGTCACTTCAATCCGGCTGTTTCAGTTGGCCTCACGGTTGCCGGTAAATTCCCGGCGGCAAGCCTCGTGCCTTATATCGTGGCGCAGGTTCTGGGGGCGATCGTCGCGGCTGCGGCGCTTTATGTCATCCTCACCGGCAAGGCAGGGGCTGACATTGGCGGTTTTGCCGCCAATGGTTATGGCGAACATTCGCCGGGCGGATATTCTGTCGTATCGGCGCTGCTGATCGAAGTCATTCTGACGGCATTTTTCCTTATCGTCATTCTGGGGTCGACGCATGGCAGGGTTCCGGCCGGCTTCGCGCCGATCGCCATCGGTCTTGCCCTTACCCTTATTCATTTGATTTCCATTCCGGTCACCAACACATCCGTCAATCCGGCCCGCTCGACGGGACAGGCGTTGTTCGTCGGCGGATGGGCGCTGCAGCAGCTCTGGCTGTTCTGGCTCGCTCCGATCCTTGGCGGCGCCATCGGGGCCGTGATCTGGAAAATTTTCGGCGAGGAAGAGAAGGCCGGCCACACCGGTTCGGTTCAACCTGCGCAGACATGAATAAGAGGCTTTGTTTCCTCGAATGGTCGAGGAAACGACTGAGGAGGATGACATGGATCTTGCTTCGATATTGGCCCAAATCGTTGGCGGTGCGGTAGGCGGCACGGCCGGTGGAAAGATAGTGAAGGACTCCGATCTTGGTTCGCTCGGCAACCTGATTGCCGGCGCCATTGGCGGCCTCGGCGGCGGAACCGTGCTCGGATCGCTGCTCGGCGCGGCCGGAGGTGCAGCAGCTGGCGGCGTGGATATCGGCGCTCTTGCCGGTCAGCTCGTTGGCGGCGGTGTCGGTGGTCTGATCGTGCAGATCATCGTCGGCCTGATCAAGAACAAGCTCGTTGCCAAGTAGAGCGGTTCGGTCGCCTTCAGGATGAAATGACGGACCTTGCCGAAGGAGGAGCTTCGTTCGGCAAGGCATTGGCTTCTATTATTGATGACACCGGTAATGCAAGGCCTGAAGCGGCTTTGCGGATAACAGCATGTCGCTGAAACCATGAAGCGTCGCCGCGGTTGGCCGAAAGAAGCACCAAACCTATTTTGACTGTTTTCGAAAATGCCGGGTCAGTCGGTTTTTTTGACGACCGGCGCGTGTGGTGTCTTGTTCCATGTGAAGGGTTTGGTTTTTAGCTCCACCACGGCCCGCCAGGCCGCGACTGATAACATCAGCCAATATGCGGGCATCGCCAGCCATCGCCTTCCGACATGTCGTCTTTCATAGGCGATCATTCTGCTTCGACCCATCAGCACGAAGATCGTGTAGCTCCCGGCGATATTCAGCACATCGATAAAAAACAGCAGACCTTGCCAGGTGAGTAGCAGATCAGCACCGTTTTCCCGGATGGCGATAATCATGAATGCCAGGGAAACGAAGAGCAGGGGATGGGCAAGCGACGACAGAAGCATGCCGCCGATCAGCAGCTGAAAAACCATATAGGCAAACCATCCCATGTCGCGCGCGGTCGCAAAAGGCGCACGGGTCATCACCAGCCAGCTTTGCAGCCAACCCTTATACCAGCGTGTTCGCTGGTTCAGCCACACGGGCAGCGAGGTCGGCGCGTCCTCCAGCGTCTGTCGCCGGATGACGCCGCAACGATAACCGAGCCGATGCAGCCTGAGTCCGAGATCGGCGTCCTCGGTTACATTATAGGGATCCCAGGCGCCGGCCCGCCGCAGCACGGCGGTCCGGAAATGATTGGAGGTGCCGCCAAGCGGCAGCGGCAAGCCGTGTGTGGATAGCACAGGTAACATGCAGCGGAAGAGACCGGAATATTCCAAGGCGAAACAGGCGCTGAGCCAGGAGGAAGAGGCATTGCTGATGATAAGCGGCGCCTGCAGGCAGGCCACCTCGTCTGGCTCATTGCGGAAGGTGGTATAGGCTTCACGCAATTGCTGCGGATGGGGCCGGTCCTCGGCATCATAGACCACAATGAATGCGCCGCGCGCGCCGGAAAGCGCATAGGTGAGGGCTTTGGGTTTGGTGCGCGGCAGGGAAGGCGGCACCCTGACAACCTCTATATGCGGGCCGGGGTTTATCCGCCGGATCGCCTCGATCGTTGCGTCGTCGTCAGCCTCGCAGACAAGCTTGATGTCCAGTCGGGATCTGGGCCAGTCCAGACGTTCCAATGCGCCGATGAGCTGCCCGACGACGGCCTCTTCCCGGTAAAGCGCCACCAGAACGGTATAGACAGGCAGTTCGTTTTCCTGCCGAGAAAGCGAGACGGCACCGTTTTCCGTGGGTGCATGGACGAGGGCGAACAGCCTGAAAAGTAGGGTAAAGAGGTAAAGAAGCGTCAGGGTGATATGCAGATAGGCAAATGCCGCTTCCGTATAAAACAGCAGCGACAGAATGAGCAGGGTAACGAGAATGCCGCTGCAGAAACCCTGCTGGCCGTGCAGCGTGATCCTCGCGGAATGGTGTGGCGCCATGTTGAAAAGCCGCTGCTGGGTTTCCGCCAGGCGGCGGGCCTCGCCCGCTTTCCAGATTGCGTTGCGCATGGCTTGCGGTGTGGTTACGGCAAATTCGTCGAGAAGACGCGGGCGCTGATCCAGCATGTTTTTCAGAGACGCCATACGCGCCAGTTCCGGCACGATCAGCAGCGTCGGCGTGCCGTGCAGCGGTGTCAGCCGCAGCAACCTTGGTTCGGCAAGTTGAGTGTCCAGTCGGTTCAGGTCCACCACCCGGCCCGGGCTTATTTCCGGAAGAAACGGCAACCGCAGCAATCTGGCGAAAGCGCTGAAATAGGCATCCGCCGTTACGAGACTGCTTGCCAGCAATTCGTCTTCTACAGTCGAGCCATTTTCCAGCGCCCGCTGTTCGAATGCCTCGATATAGGGCTTGCCAAATCCCAGCGAAGAGAGAAAGCGGGCTTGTTCGGCCTGGTCCTGTTCGGAAGCGGCCCAAAGCGGATCATCGCTGGTACGGGAAAATGCAATTTTTCGTGTCGCCGGCGTCGTACAAAACGAATCTCGTGTATATTGCCTAAAATAATCCATGCATCGCCGCCGCCGTCATGGTGCCGCCCCACTTTCTGTCACGGATAGTATAGATGAGAATGACGAATGTAACGCGGAATATAGGTATCGGTTTTACTTTAGCTCTCGCTTTACAATTGACTGGTTTTATTGGTGAAGTTCGTGCGGAGGGATTGTCGGACGGAAACCGGATGCCGGTGTTGTTCGATGCGCAGGAGCGATTTCCGGGCGGCGACCTTTCTTCAGTTCCCCGCATCAGATTTCTGATGTCGGTCGATTTTCCGCCGTTCAATTTTACCGATCAGGAAGGCCGGCTTGCAGGTTTCCATGTCGATCTGGTGCGTGAAATCTGCGCCCAGTTGAAGGTCGAAAGCAAATGCCAGGTGCAGGCGCTGCCGTTTGACGAGCTGGAGGCGGCGCTTGAAATGGGCGAGGGCGAAGCGGTCATTTCCGGCCTCGCCACCACTGCCGATCTGCGCAAGAGTTTCACCTTCTCGCGGCCCTATCTGTTGATGCCTGCCCGTCTTGCGGTGAACAAGGCGGCGAAATTCACCGGCTCCGGCGCTGATGCGCTTTCTGGAAAGAAGGTGGGTGTGGTTGCCGGTTCTCGGCACGAACAGATGCTGAAAGCTTTCTTTCCAAAGGCCGCGGCCGAGGGTTTCGAGGGCTATGAACCCATGTATGACGCGTTGAAGAAAGGCAAGGTGGACGCCATCTTCGCCGACGGTCTGCGCCTGCCTTTCTGGGTTTCGGGAAGCGCGTCCGAAGGTTGCTGCGCGCTCTTCGGTGGTCCCTATATGTCCGACAGGTTTCTCGGCGAAGGCCTGTCCATCATGACAGTCGATCCCGACAACGTGCTTGTTCCGGCTTTCGATCAGGCGCTGGCGGCCCTTTCCCGCAACGGCCGGCTGGAAGAAATATACCGGCGTTATTTCCCTTACGGGCTCTATTAGAGAGAGCCGGCCACCAGGTTGGTTCTGAAGCCAGCTCTTATTTGGCCGGCGCGAAAACCTCTTCGTTTCGGCGCAGGCGCAGCAGCGCGATCCACACGGCGGCGGCGATCGCGGTTTCCACCATGAAATAGCTGCCGATCGTTCCCGAAATGCTGAAGGACCAGGTGAAGAAGGCGACGACGACGGAGCCGATGAGATTGCCGCTGTTCCAGATCTTCGCGCGAATATCCTGCCGTCCGGATGCGCCCAGCGCCTCAAGCGCGGTGGCGGCAACGGCCATGGGCAGAACCGCCCAGCAAAGCACGCGGGTGATGACGGGCAGCGAGACATATTCATCGCCGAACAAAAGCGGCAGGAAGGGTGCGATGATGAAAATGACGAGCGCACTGCCGGTTGCGATGAAAAGTGCAGCCTTCAGCACATTATAGGCGCGTTCTATGGTCTTGCTGATGCCCTGCAGGGCGGCGGAGGCCGAACCCGGATAGATCAGCCGGTTGAGGGCCTCGACGGAGAGATAGGAACTGTCGAGAATGCGCCGGGCGATGGAATAACTGCCCAGCACCTCGGCGCTGGCAATGGCGCCGAGAACGAGAATATCGGCATTGCCGCGCACGGCCTTGAACAGGAACTGGGTGGAGAACAGGATGCCGATGCGGATTTCCTCACGCACGATGCGGAACACCGGGCGGCCGAGTCTTGCGATCGCCTTCACCGAAATCATGGCTGCAATCGTGTGGGCTGCGAGGTTCCACAGTGCCCAGGCCTCCACGGTTTCCACCTTGAAGATGAGGCAGGCGACCACTGCGGCAATGGTGCGGGCGACGGCAAACATCACTTCCAGCTTGTTGGCGGAGGCGAAGTCGGAATGGGCGATGAAGCTCTGCGTGGAAAGCGAGATGACTTTCAGGAGGACGAGGTTGGTGAACAGGATCAGGAAGGTGGTGATCAGCGTGTGCAGCAGGGTTTCCGAGGTCGGGAAAAATACCGGGATCGTCACCATGCCGATGATTGTCAGCACCACGCCTGTCGCGGCGCTCAGGAGATAGCTGTGGCCGAGCATGACGGGAAACATGCTGCGATCCTGCGCGACGCGGCGGATCAGTGATTCCTGCGAACCGATACCGCAGATCTGGACGCCGAGATTGGTGACGGCCGTGATGGATGCGTAAAGCGCGAATTGTTCGACACCGAGATGGCGGGCAAGCAGCGCGAAGGTCAAAAGCTGGGCGGCGCTGGACATGAGGAGCGCTCCGCCTGACGCCATGTAGGTCAATCCCAGTCTGACTAGATGGCCGAGCCGCGGCGTATTGAACGACACCTCATTCTCCATGTTTTCCGGCATTGCCGGGGGAATTCAAAAATGACTGCGCTGTTTTTAAAATCTGGCGAACTGAAAAAGCCGCAACCGGCCAATAATGTGAAGGTCCGCGACCCGAATGAATGGCAGTTTATCCTGTCTTATCCCTCTTGAGGTAAGAGAGGGTTAAAGCAATTGCATAATAATGATGATAATGACTGTTTATGGTTATTTGGACATGGCCCTGTTTCAGAAGGGTTTCGTTGTTCGTCACGAGGCAGGCCAATGATCCGATCATCCATATCAGGTGCAGGCGACCATGCCGCGTTTGGCTGATACGCAGCCCATTTCTGCACAGGGCAGCGCCATATCACTTGCCGGCGGCCGGCGCGACGCGATTTTTTTCGTCGCCACCATGCTCTATATCTGGATTTCCGTCGCCCCTTTCGAAAATCTGGCAGCGCCGCCGGTGCCGCACGCCGCCGCAAACCAACTAACCGGCCTCGTGATCGCATTGATCCTCGGCGTTTTTGCGCTGCGCCACCGGCTGACGGGACTCCTGCTGCGGCCGCGACTGCCCATTCTGCTGCTGTTCTTCTGGCTGGCGATATGTTCGGTGGTCGGAACCCAGCCAGGCACGTCGCTGCAACGTCTGGTCTTCACGGCGCTCCTGTGCTTCATCACCAGCGTTCTCGTCGTCATGCCGCGGGACCGGCGGCAGTTCGACCGGATGATGGCCATCTTCGCCATCATTCTCCTGGCGTTGTGCTATCTGGGGGTGATCTTCCTCAGCTCGCGCTCGATCCATCAGCCCTATGATCTAGATGAGAAAGCGCTCGCGGGAGACTGGCGCGGCATTTTCAACCACAAGAACGCCGCCGCTCCGGCCATGATCATTCTTTTCATGATCGGGCTTTACCTGCGTAACGCCTGGTCGACGTTGGGCGGCATCGCCATCACGCTGCTGGCCGGTTTCTTCCTGTGGAAGACCAATGGAAAAACCGCGGCCATGCTTTTGCCCGTCACCGTGGCGCTGATCTGGGTCATGGAAAGGCATGCCCACCGCACGCTGTTGATGATCGGCGGTCTTCTCGCCTTCATCAACATATCCGCGGTTGGCTCCACTTATTTCCCGAGCATACAGAATTTTGTCGAAAGCCTGGGCATCGATTCCACCTTCACCGGCCGCACGGACATATGGCGGCTGTCCTTCGACACTTTCGCGCAATCGCCGATCTTCGGGCAGGGGTTCCAGGCATTCTGGGCGAGCGACCGGCTCCTGTCGCAGGCCGATATAGCCGGCACCTGGGCCGTTACAGCCTTCCATGCCCATAATGGCTATATCGAAAGCCTGCTGAATGGCGGCTTGCCGGCCTTCATTCTCACCGTCATCTGGCTAGTCATCATCCCCGCGAACGATTTCCGCACGGCGGTGGACAAGGGCACCGATCCGGGCCTGACCCGACTTTTTGCACGAATTTGGGTGTATGCGCTGCTTTCTTCGTGTCTTGAGAGTAATTTCTTTACCGGAACCGGGCCTATCTGGTCTTCTCTGCTGATCGCAATCTATTGTTTGAGGCATCAGGCTTACGACATACTTGAACAGGGGCAATAATTTGCAGACAGGCCGGGGGGCTTTGTATGACGCAAAAAATCGGGACTTTTGCAGACCGGATCAATAACCGGCTGGTGCGCTATTTTCCGGGACCGGCGGCACGGATCGAAACATCCGAACCGATCGTGTCCTTCACATTCGACGATGTGCCGGCAAGCGCCTGGACGGCTGGTGCGCGCATTCTGGAAAACGAGGGCGTCTGCGGGACGTTTTATATCGCCGGCGTGTTCATCGACAAATACGATGAACAGCAGCAGATGATTTCCACAAAAGGCTGTTCGGAACTGGCAGCGGCCGGCCATGAACTTGCCTGCCACACCTTTTCCCATCGCAAACTTTCGAGCTTTTCACGACGGGGGCTCGAGGCGGATCTCGATCGTAATGACACCGTGCTCGGATCATTCGATGGAGGCCGCCACGGGCGCAATTTCTCCGTTCCCTTCGGCATGGCCTCACCGGTCATGCAGTCGCTGCTGCGGCGCCGGTTCAGGACTGCACGCGGCATCATGCCTGGCATCAACCGGGGCAGCATCGACCCGTATAATCTTGCCGCAGTCGAGTTGCGTGCGGATCAGAACTACCTCGACGCCGCCGACCACTGGCTGGAAGATGTTCTGCAGAAAGGCGGCTGGCTCATCATCTTCACCCATGATGTTTCGCGCACACCAAGCTTTTACGGTTGCCCTGAAGACAGATTTCAGGGCCTCGTCCGCAGGGCGGTGTCCGGTGGTGCGAAGATCATGACGGTCGATGCCGCGGCAACGGCGCTCGGCCTGTAGAGGAAATTCTCTGCGCGTTTCCCGGGCCGCAACGGCTGAAACGGCAGGCCCGTGTCCGCAATTGCGGGCTACTGGCTGGCCCAGATGATGCGGGCAATCCACTCCACATCGGCCATGTCGAAGCTGCGGTTGGGATGTTCCGGGTTGAGCGAAAGAAGCTCGATGTTTTTGGGGCTTTGCCGCGCCAGCACCTTGGCCATCACTTCGCCGTCGCGGCTTTTCAGCACCACGCGGTCACCGCGCCGCACCTGTGCGCCCGGCTCCACGATGAGGATGTCGCCGTCACGGTAAAGCGGCATCATGCTCTCACCCTGCACTTCCAGCGCATAGACGCCCTGTTTGCGCTCGGGAGAGGAAGGGAATTCCACCACATCCCAGCCCTGACCCGCCGGAAAACCGCCATCATCGAAAAAACCGCCGGAACCGGCCTGCGCGAAACCGAGCAGGGGAATGGCGTTGTCCGCGCCCGAAGGCTGCATCGTCTGCGCCCTGCCGAAAGCATAACCGAAAAACTGGTCGACGCTTGCCCCCGTCGCTTCCAGCACCTTGGAGACGGATTCCGTCGAAGGCCAGCGTTTGCGGCCATCTGGCCCGAAACGTTTCGATTTGTTGAACGAGGTGGGATCGAGACCGGCGCGCTTCGCCAATGCCGAAGGCGTCAGCTGATGGCGTTTAGCAAGCGTATCGATGGCGCTCCAGATCGTCTCGTGTGAAAGCATGATAGAAAGCCCGCAAGTGGAGCCGATAGCGGAAAGCTCCTGTCGTATATTGACCGGAATCTAGACCATATCCGGTCAGGAGTAAAGCAAGGAAAGGAATAAAATCCTTGCTCTACGCCACCATGGCCGACGTATTTATCTTGGCCAACTGGATCACCGCCTGCGTGCGGCTGTCGACCTTGAGCTTCAGCAGGATCGCGGAGACATGCGCCTTGATGGTGGCTTCGGAAACATTGAGCTCATAGGCGATCTGCTTGTTCAGCAACCCTTCGGCCAGCATGCCCAGAACCCGGCTTTGCTGCGGCGTCAGTGTTCTGAGCCGGCCGATGAGATCGGCCACGTCAGGATCCTGTTCCTTATCGCCCTGATGACCTGCCGGTATCCAGACATCGCCCTCCAGAACCGCGCGGATGCCGTCTCTGATATCATCGATACCAGAGGACTTGGAAATGAAACCGGAAGCGCCAAGTTCGATGGACCGGCGAACCGTGGTCGCATCGTCCGTTGCCGAAACGATGACGATCGGCAGGCTGGAAAATTCCGCCCTCAGGGCCATCAGGCCTGAAAATCCGCTGACCCCCGGCATGGCGAGGTCGAGCAGCATGAGATCGGCGTCGTTGCGCGCTGCGGCCGCACTTCGGGCAGCCTCGAAATCTCCGGCTTCAACAATGGTCTGCCGCCCGTCGAGGCCGGATACGGCCTGTTTCAGGGCGCCGCGAAAAAGCGGGTGGTCATCTGCTATGATAATGACAAGTTCCGACATTCTGGCCCCCTCCCAAGGGCGTTATGCGGTTCTTTTTTGGGTACTGGCGCACTCCCATTTGCCGGCGGTCGAACGCTTCCGGCTCCTTTGCCAAAGGTTGCGCCAATCGCTCCCGCATTACAAGGAAAAGCTTGTGGACAGGCGGTCTTTCAGGGCTTCCGTAATAAAAATGCCGTGGAAACTGTGGACAATTGCCATGCTTTGCGGCAAACCGCCCGGACAGGAAAGTGCTGGAAAGCCTTGGAGAGCCCCATGCAGGAAACGCCCGCGATCATCTATAAAATCGTGCCGGAGACGTTGTGGAGTGCGGCCAGGGCGAAGGGCGTCTTCGAAGGCGCAGCCATCGATCTGACCGATGGTTTCATTCATTTTTCAACGACAAAACAGGTGACCGAGACCGCCGCACGGCATTTTTCCGGCCAGGTCGATCTGTTTCTGATTGCAGTCGATGGCGCGGCCCTTGGCGACAAGCTGGTCTATGAACCCTCCAGAGGCGGCGATCTTTTCCCGCATCTCTACGCGTCTCTTCCCTTGACCGCCGTGCTTTGGGAAACGCCGCTTTCACTCGGCCACGACGGCCAGCACCAGTTTCCGGAGATTTTGTGATGAGCGGATTATTTTCCTCTGTCGGCCGCAAGGGTTTGTTTCTCGTCGATCCGGAAAAGGCGCATGGCCTGTCCATCGCGGCGTTGAAAAGCGGCTTTCTGCCCACCTGCATGGTGCCGCACGATCCGCGTCTGCAGCAGACCGTGGCGGGTCTCGTGTTCCCCAATCCGCTCGGCATGGCGGCGGGTTACGACAAGAATGCGGAAGTGCCGGGGCCGCTTCTCCGGCTCGGTTTCGGCTTCACCGAAATCGGCACCGTCACGCCGAAGGCGCAATCCGGCAATCCCAAGCCGCGCATCTTCCGCCTGGTCGAAGATGAAGGTGTCATCAACCGCCTCGGCTTCAACAATGAAGGTCATGCCGCTGCGCTGGAGCGTCTGAAGCAGGCGCGTCTGCGCGGCATTGTCGGCGTCAATATCGGCGCCAACAAGGATAGCGAAGATCGCATCGCCGATTATGTGCAGGGCATCGAGGCCTTTTATTCGGTTGCGTCCTATTTCACCGTCAATATTTCCTCGCCCAATACGCCCGGTCTGCGCGACCTGCAGGCGCGCGAAAGCCTTGCCGCCCTTCTCACGGCGGTGCTGGAACGCCGCAAGGCGGAAGCCGAACGTTTCGGCAAACGCATTCCGGTCTTCCTCAAGATCGCGCCCGATCTGACCGAAGAGGGGCTGGATGATGTTGCCGAAGAGGCGCTGGCCCATGATCTCGACGGACTGATTGTCTCCAACACCACGCTCTCCCGCGAAGGCCTGCGCCCCGGTCCGCATAAGGGCGAGGCCGGCGGCCTGTCCGGCAAGCCGCTATTCGAGCTTTCCACCACGGTTCTCGCCAAGATGCGCCGTCGCGTCGGCGCCAATCTGCCGATTATCGGCGTTGGCGGTATTTCCTCCGCGGAAACGGCGCTGGAAAAGGTGAGGGCAGGGGCCGATCTAGTGCAGCTTTATTCCTGCATGGTCTATGAAGGTCCCGGCCTGCCATCGGCCATCGTCAAGGGACTGTCGAAGCTGGTCGCCCGCGAGGGCGTGGAGTCGATCCGTGAACTGCGCGACAGCGCGGTGGATCGCTGGGCCGACCGTAAGCTCGGTTGAGTACGACCTGGGTGGGGTTTCTCTACCCTCATCCCTGTGCTTGTCACAGGAATCCAGCCAGCCCAAGTCCTTGGGCTGAAAGAAGTCTCTCCGCCGCGCAGACGCGCTTCGACTGGATTCCTGTGACGAGCGCAGGCATGAGGGCGCGGGGGTACCCTAGTCTCCGCCCATTCTCAGGCGCAGAGCACCATGGCCCAATAGGGTCGGTTGCGGCTGGCGGCGTCATAGGCCACCGCGACGCCGAGACCATTATAGGGACCCAGCATATTTTCGAGATGGTGTTTGGAGCCGATCCAGGCCTTGACGACCCGCTCGACGCTGTCCTGACCTGCGGCCACGTTTTCCGCCGCGGGTAGCGGCACGCTACCGTCCTTCATGCGGATGAGGAAACTGTCGGTCAGGCCGATCAGATGCGCCATCTTCTGCGCCTTGACCATACGGCCGGCCTGATAGGCGGCGGCGCTGCTAGCCGCGCCATTGATGGCGAGCGGCGAAAGCCCTTTCGAGCGGCGCAACTCGTTGACCATCGGAAGCGCTGCCGCGGTCTCATCGCGGGTGCCTGACGGCATGCCCTTGTTGGTGGGCATGGAAACGCAGGCGGAAAGAACGGAACCGGCGGAAAGCAGCACGAAGCCGCGCCGTGAAAGCGTTTGAAGCGTGGAATCTGTCATGTCAGCGGCGATAGCTCAGGAGGCGCAGGATGATGAAAACGGGAATGACGATCGTTGCGCCAAGGATCAGATAGTCGCCGATTGCGCCGAGCGCATGGAAACCGCTGCGCCACAGGTCGACCACGAAATCGCGCGCGCCATAGATGATGTTCCACGGAGTCAATCCGAAGATCGCCATCAGAAAGCCGACGAGCAATGAAACGACGAGTAGTTTCACCACGGTGCGGGCCACCGTATCACCCAGCATTTTGTTGACCTCACCGGCCATCAGCAAGTCTCCTGTTTTATCCTGACATATGGGGCGCACCGCTTCGATGCAAGTTTTCGCGCATTATATCGCGCCATATCCGTCAATTCCACGCAGGGGCCATGAAATAGGACTTGAGTTTTTTTATGGCTTGATAAATGACAGCCAGCATCTTCTCAGGAAATAATTGATGGCCCCAAACCAGTTTTCTTCCGGTGACGTCATTGCCGACCGCCGGGCGGACTATGCCCGCATGTTGGCGGAGGGCGGTGACTATCCCGCCGCCGCCGAACTCATGGAACAGGCGCTTGAACTTGCGCCACGGTGGACGGCGGGTTGGTTTCGCTTCGGGGAATATCATGAAAAGGCGGGGGAGACGGCAAAAGCCGTGGCGGCTTACGAGAAAGTCGCTGAACTGGATACGGAAGGGCTGTTTGCAGCCGAACTGAAGCTCGCGGTTCTCGGTGCCGCGGAAACACCCGAGCAGCCGCCGAGCCGTTATGTGGAAGGGCTGTTCGACGATTATGCCGACCGTTTCGAAACCTCGCTTGTGGAGAAGCTTGACTACAGCGTGCCGCAAAAGCTGGCGGAACTGATAGGCAAGGCGGCGGATGGCGGCGTCTTCGATACCATTGTCGATATCGGCTGCGGTACCGGTCTCCTCGGTGTCGAAATCCGCACCCTCGCAAAACGGCTTGAGGGTTTCGATATTTCCCAGAACATGCTGGCCAAGGCGGAGGAAAAGGGGCTTTACCATTATCTGGGTCAGGCCGATCTTTCGCTGGAAGCGGAGGCCTCGGGACTTTTCACATCCCCCCTGGCGCAATACCGCGCCGATCTCGTCGCCGCCGCCGATGTGATGATGTATCTCGGTAGCCTCGAAACCGTCATGCCGCTCGTTTCCGCCCTGCTCAGGCCTTCAGGCTTTTTTGCCTTCTCGGTGGAGGATGCGGGGGATGAGGACGGTTTTATCCTGCGGGAATCCCTTCGTTACGCCCATTCCAAAAGCTATGTGACCGACCTTCTTGAGCGGACGGGCTTTTCCCTCCTCGACATCCGCAAAACCACCATTCGCAAGGATGCCGGAAAACCCCTTTCCGGCATTCTTTTTCTTGCCCGCGCGAAAGCCTGAACATTCCGTTTCTTGCCTTTTTCACGATAGGTCAGTCTTGCTTACTTATCCATCTTGATCGGCTGTTTTTTGCAGTGCAAAATATACCTGAACAAGAGGAAAAAAGCGTGAGCATAACGAGAAGCGTTTACGGCATGTGGAGTTCCGATCCGGCCAGACATGCGCCGGTGGAAGACGTGCAGGGCATCGTCACCGGCGCCATCGTCTCGGCGCTCGGCTTTTATCTCCTCAACAAGGTCGGCCTTCTGACCGGCGGCACCGCGGGCGTCGCCTTCCTCCTTCATTATGCCTTCGGCATCAGCTTCGGCCTTTTGTTCTTTCTCGTTAATCTGCCGTTCTATTATCTGTCCTTCCGCCGTCTCGGTCTTGCCTTTTCCTTCAAGACCTTCATCGCTATCGGCCTTGTTTCGGTGCTAACGGAAGTGGAGGCGCGCTGGATGGTGATTGACAGCATCAATCCGCTCTGGGCGGCGCTGCTCGGCGGTCTGCTTCTGGGCTACGGATTGCTGGCGCTCTATCGTCACCGTGCCAGCCTAGGCGGTATCGGCATTCTCGCCATCTATATTCAGGACCGTTTCGGCATCCGCGCCGGTCTGATCCAGCTGGCCTTCGACGCCTTCGTGATGCTCTGCGCCTTCCTCGTCATCGATCCGGCCACGGTCGCCTATTCGATTGTCGGCGCTTTTGTCCTCAACATGTTTCTGGCCATCAATCACCGCTCGGACAGATATATCGTCGTGCGCTGAATAAGCATGCTTGAAATCCGTCCTGCTTAAGTGCAATAGCTCGGCAAGGGCCTGAAAATCAGGGGAAAAGGCATGGACGATACGACTGCGCGCAGGCGCCTGAACCTTTGGGCCTCCGCGCCGGATCGTCATTCGCTGCTGGAAGACGCGCAGGGCGTTCTGGCGGGCAGCATGCTGGTTTCGCTGGGCGTCACGCTGTTTTCGTCCGCGGGCCTTTTGACGGGCGGCGTGGTGGGGCTTGCCTTCCTGGCGCATTATTCCACCGGCTTCAGCTTCGGCGTGGTGTTTTTCCTTGCCAATCTGCCGTTCTATTATCTCGCCTTCCGTCGCCTCGGCCTCGCCTTCACGGTCAAGACCTTCTGCGCTATCGCGATGACGGCGCTGCTTTCCGAATATATGCCCGGCTTTTTCGCCTTTCAGAGTATCAATCCGGTTGCCGCAGCGCTTTTTGGCGGGCTGACGGTTGCGGCCGGCATGCTGGCGCTGTTTCGCCACCGCACCAGCCTCGGCGGTTTCGGCATCTTGGCGCTTTATCTGCAGGATCGTTTCGGCTGGCGCGCGGGCCTCGTGCAGCTCGCTTTTGACGGCATGGTGCTGGCCTGCTCGTTCTTCGTGGCCACACCTTTCGTCATCCTCTGCTCCATCCTTGGCGCGTTGGTCATGAACCTCACGCTTGCCATCAATCACAGGAACGACCGCTACATCGCCATGTAGCGGTCGCCCGTTCTGGGTTTAAGAGGTCAGGCCGCCTTCGCAGCCGCATCCACCGGATGCTGCGAGCGGAAACCGACGGCGATGCGGTTCCAGGTGTTGATCGCGCCGATGGCGACGGTGATCTTCACGATGTCCTCATCGGAGAAATGCGCCTTCAGCGTCTCGAAGGCGTCATCCGGAGCGCCGGTTTCAGCAATCTTCGTCACCGCGTCCACCCAGCCGAGCAGCGCGCGTTCCTGCTGAGTATAAACGGGGGATTCCCGCCATACGCTCATCAGGTTGATCCATTGTTCGGAAAGGCCGTCATGACGGCTTTCCTTCACATGCATGTCCACACAGAAAGCGCAGCCGTTGATGATCGAGGCACGCAGCTTGATGAGGTGAACGAAGCGGCGCTCAAGCCCGCTGCTCTGAACGTAATTTTCCAGAGCCATAACGGCTTTGAAGGCTTCGGGGGATGCTTTGGCATAGTTCAAACGGGTTTTCATGGGTCTCTCTCCATTGGTTGGGTCTGTTTAAGGGTATGCGTCATCGTTCCGGAAAGCGGTGACGCTTCCGGTATTTCGGGTGGTTGGTTCTTTTGGATCTTAGCGCGCCGCCGTCTTGCGCTCGTTCAGCTCCAGAAAGGCACAGCCGCGTGCGGCAATGCCACCGTCGTCATTGGCGGCAAGGTCGCCCAGAATATCGGCGATGGTGGTTTTGGCGAGTTCCGCCCGATAGGCCTTCTCCGCTTTCAGCATCGCGGCATTGATGCCGCAGGGCTTGGTGAAATAACGTCCCGGCAAGGGGTTGGGGCCCCGCTGGCGAATTTCCGCACAGCGAAAGGCAGGCTGCGGCCCCTCCACGGCAAGAACGATATCGAGCAGCGTAATCCTGTCGGTCGTCCGGGTAAGACGATAGCCGCCCTTCGGCCCCGGCACGGTGGCGACTATTCCGGCGCTCGACAGCGATTGCAGGTGTTTCAAGAGATAGCTCGTGGAAACGCCATGGAATTCCGCAAGCGCCGCCGCTGAAAGCACGCCGCCTTCGGAAAGTCCCGCCAGCATGCCTACACTGTGAATGGCCTGTTCAACGCCGTCGCCGAGTTTCATCCGTTTTGCTCTTTTGTGGTTCGCTTAAGTATCATGGATATAATTTATCCATGATTATGCATTCCTGTCAAGCGGTCCTGTTCCGCTCTTCTTTTTTCAAGGTTTCTCACTACCTTGAAAGCGTGAAACACGCTGAGTCTCCCATCTCCGGCACGCATGTCGGTTCCTTGCCCCTTCCATTCCAGAAATGGTTTGCGCAAAAGGGGTGGTCTCCGCGCGCCCATCAATTGGAGCTGATGGCGCGGGCGCGGGGCGGCGAGAACATGCTGCTGATTGCGCCCACGGGCGCCGGCAAGACGCTGGGCGGCTTCATGGCCTCGCTCACCGATCTCGCGGAACGCGGCAAGGTGCCGCCGGGCTCGGGCTTTGTCGGCGTGCACACGCTCTATATCTCGCCGCTCAAGGCGCTTGCGGTCGATATCGAGCGCAACCTCACCAGGCCCGTTTCCGAAATGGGCCTGCCGATTTCCATCGAAACCCGTACAGGCGATACGCCGCAGGGCAAACGCCAGCGCCAGAAGGTCAAACCGCCGGATATTCTGCTGACGACGCCGGAACAGGTCTCGCTGCTGCTCGCCAACAAGGAGGCCGAGCGCTTTTTCCGTGGCCTGAAATATGTGGTGCTCGACGAGTTACATTCACTCGTCACCTCCAAACGTGGCCACTTGCTGTCGCTGGCGCTTGCTCGTGTGCGCCGGCACGCACCCGATGTGCGCTTTATCGGCCTTTCCGCCACGGTGGCGGAGCCGATGGATTTGCGCGGTTATCTTGCACCGCAGGGGCAGGGCGAGCCACCCGCTGGCCTCATCACCGTCGAGGGCGGCGCAAAACCGGATATTTCCATCCTGAACACGGAAGAGCGCATCCCATGGTCCGGCCATTCGGCGCGTTACGCCATGAAGGATTTGTACTCTGCGCTGAGGGACCACCAGACGACGCTGATCTTCGTCAACACCCGCTCGCAGGCGGAGCTGATCTTCCAGGAGCTCTGGACAATCAATGACGACAATCTGCCGATTGCCCTGCATCACGGTTCGCTGGATGCTGCTCAGCGTCGCAGGGTGGAGGCCGCCATGGCCGAAAACCGGCTGCGCGCCGTCGTCGCCACCTCGACGCTCGATCTCGGCATAGACTGGGGCGATGTCGATCTCGTTGTGCATGTCGGCGCGCCGAAGGGCGCAAGCCGCCTGGCCCAGCGCATCGGCCGCGCCAATCACCGCATGGACGAGCCATCAAAGGCAATTCTCGTTCCGGCCAACCGTTTCGAGGTGATGGAATGCCGGGCAGCACTGGATGCCAATTACATCGGCGCGCAGGATACGCCGCCGATTGCCGAAGGCGCGCTCGATGTTCTCGCCCAGCATGTGCTCGGCATGGCCTGCGCCGAACCCTTCGATGCGGATGAACTTTATCGCGAAGTCACCAGCGCCTCGCCCTATGCCGATCTGCCGCGCACCACCTTCGACCGGGTGGTGGATTTCACCGCCACCGGCGGCTACGCGCTGCGCACCTATGAGCGTTACGCCCGCATCCGCCAGATGAAGGACGGCCGCTGGCGTGTCTCCAACCCCGCCGTCGCACAGCAATATAGGCTGAACCTCGGCACTATCGTCGAGGCGGCGGAACTCAATGTCCGCATGGTCAAGCGCAATGCCAAGGGCACGGTTGGGCGCGGCGGCATGTCGCTCGGCAAGGTCGAGGAATATTTTCTCGAGCAGCTGGTGCAGGGCGATACGTTCCTTTTTGCCGGCAAGGTGCTGCGTTTCGAAGGTATCCGCGAGAATGAATGTCTGGTCTCGCAGGCCTTTTCGATGGACCCGAAGATTCCCTCCTATGCCGGCGGCAAGTTCCCGCTTTCCACCTACCTCGCGGATCAGGTGCGCTCCATGCTCTCCGATCCCGCTCGCTGGCAGGCGCTGCCGGATCAGGTGCGCGACTGGCTGGCGATCCAGAAGGAGAAGTCGATTATTCCCAGGCGCGACGAGCTGCTGGTGGAAACCTTCCCCTTCCGAAAGCGCTTCTTCATGGTCATGTATCCCTTCGAGGGACGCTTGGCGCACCAGACGCTCGGCATGCTTCTGACGCGCCGGCTGGAGCGTGCGGGCGCAAAACCCATGGGCTTCGTCGCCACCGATTATTCGCTGGCCATCTGGGCGATGGAGGATATCGGCATGCGGCTGAAATCCCGCCGCCTGTCACTGGCCGACCTGCTGGACGAGGACATGCTCGGCGACGATCTGGAAGCATGGCTGGACGAATCCTTCATGCTGAAGCGCACCTTCCGCAACTGCGCCATCATTTCCGGGCTGATCGAACGCCGTCATCCCGGCAAGGAAAAGACCGGCCGTCAGGTCACGGTGTCTGCCGATCTTATTTATGACGTTCTTCGCAGCCATGAGCCGGATCATATCCTGCTGGAAGCGACGCGGCGCGATGCCGCGGCTGGACTTTTGGACATTGGCCGTCTTGGCGATATGCTGAAGCGAATCAAGGGTCACACCACCCACCGCGCGCTGGAACATGTCTCGCCGCTCGCCGTTCCGGTCATGCTGGAAATCGGCCGTGAGACGGTGGCGGGCGAGGCGATGGACGATGTGCTGGCCGAGGCCGCCGACGAGCTTATCGCCGAGGCCATGTCCTGACATACGCAATGAAGGAACAACGATAAAAGTGCTGAGCCGGCTGACATTGAGCGACAGGTTTTCCAATGGCTTCGAATGCCTTGGCAGCGAAACCGCCATCAACGGCGTCGCCGCCTGGTGCGACCCGTTGGGCGGCCTCTACCTGCCGGACCTGTCATTGCTCGTCGTCTCTGATCTGCATCTGGAAAAGGGCGCGGCCTTCGCCCGGCGTGGCCGCATGCTGCCACCCTATGACACCATCGCCACGCTTAAAATCCTGTCCTCCCTCGTCAGCCGCTATGATCCGAAGATCGTCGTCAGTCTCGGCGATAATTTCCACGATCGCGTCGGTTCCGAGCATCTGCCGCTGCCGCTGCGCGAACTCATCCGCGAGATGGCCCGTGGCCGCGAGTGGATATGGATCAACGGCAACCACGACCCCGACGGTACGGTCGATCTGCCGGGTTCTTCGGTGGACGAGATGTTTTATGGCAATCTCGTCTTCCGCCACGAGCCGAAGCTGGGAGATGCCGCGGGCGAAATTGCGGGGCACCTGCATCCTTCTGCAACCGTGCGCCGTCGCGAGAAAACGGTGCGACGCCCCTGTTTCGCCACCGATGGTTCACGGCTTTTGATGCCGGCATTCGGGGTGATGAGCGGCGGGCTGGATTTGCGGCACAAGGCGATGCGCGGCCTGTTCGATCATGCCGCTCTTGTCGCGCATCTGATGGGGAGGGATCGCATCTATTCGGTGCGATTTTCAAATCTCATCGGCTGAGCGCATCGTCGCCGTTATCTCTTTGTTTTTACGCATTGTCCGGACGTAAAACCGCTACGCACTTTTACTGGAAATGCTCTATTGCCGGTAGACCAGCACCGGTATCTTCGAATTCTTCAGCACCTTGGCCGTGACGCTGCCGAGCAGCATTTCCAAGAAGCTCCTGCGCCGGTGCGAGGCCATGGCGATGAGATCGCAGCCGCTCCTGTTGGCGGCTTCGATGATCGCCTCGTCGGGCCTTCCCGCCCGCGCCAGCAGCGCTTCACAATCCAATCCCATGGACGTGGCCTGTGCCTGCGTATCGCGCAGCAGATGCTCCGCCTCCTCACAACGGTGAAATTCCTCTTCGGCAATGGCGGCAATGTCCTCGACATCGCTGGCAATCACATGAAAGGGTTCCGATACCGTCACCACGGTCACCTTTGCGCCTGCCTCCTTGGCGAGAGCGAACCCTTGGTCGATTGCGATCTGCGCCAGCGGCGAGCCATCGGTGGGAATGAGAATGTGCTTGAACATGACATTTCTCCTTTTCATCCCGGTCACAGCCACACTGGCCGCCAAGAGCTGTGTGCGTGGTTGTAACGCCTTGAATTTTACCGCAAACCGATGACGGAAGCGAATGCTATCTTTGACGCAGAGGGTCGCCTGCGCCCGATTTGCAGGAGGAAGAGCGGGTCAGTCCTTGCGGAAGATGATGCTGGCGCCCCAGCCGGTCACCACGGCGAGCAGAACGCAGAGCGCGCCATAGGCAAGCGGCGTCTGATGCGCCGCATCGGTGATCGCCTGCTCCATGCCGGTCTTGACGACGCGCAGTTTCAATTCGCGCTGGGCGATGAATTTGCCGCTCTTGAAGAGATAGGCGCGGGCGGTGTGCACGCCGTTCGGCACGTTGGCGGGCAGGCGAAGTGTCGCCCAGAACAGGCCGGTGCGTTCCAGCCTCACACCGGTCGTGTCGTTACGATAGATGCCGCTTGAAAGCTTGAGCCGACGGTAGGCCTCCTGAAAATCGAAGACATTGTCGGGCACGCCGGAAAACACCGCGCTTTTCAGCGACAGATGGTCGACACCCAGCCCCATGGCCCTGAGTGTGCCGGGTGAGGCGATGTCGCTGATATTGCGCGTGCTGGCCATGGAATAGGATTCCGGCAGCGGCGTGAAGGTGATGGCGCTGGTATTGATCCAGATGCCCGCCACACGCTCCTTCTTGCGCACGGTCATATAGTCGCTCGGCCCTTCCAGCGTCACGACGATATCATATTGCCCGATGGCGAGCAGCAGCTGATCGGTGTTGTTCAGCGCGCCGAAAAGCGTGAAATCCGCCCCGCGAAAATCCGACGCGATGGGAATTTCCGTCGTCGATGCGCCGATTTCGATATTTTCCAGCAGGGACCGCTGCTGCGGACCGGGCGGCAGTGCAAGTGGCGGCGTCTGCGCCGAAGCAGTTTGCCCGAGGGCAAGACATGAGAGCAGGGCAAGGGCGGCAAGCAGCAAATGGCGGGTCAATAACCTAACCCCCCGACGGCCACCGAAAACAGGTCTTCCGGCCGCACCACCAGCGCTACGGCAAGGCGAAGGGCGACCGCAAGCACCAGCAGCGCCAGAAGCGCGCGCAACTGTTCGCCACGCAGTTTCTGACCGACGCGCACGCCATATTGCGCGCCGATGACGCCCGCCACCATCAGGATGAAGGCCAGCACCACGTCGACGGAATAGTTGGTCGCGGCCTGAACGACGGTCGTATAGGCGGTCACGAAAATGATCTGGAACAGCGAGGTGCCGACAACCACGCTGGTGGGGATGCGCAGTAGATAGATCATCGCCGGCACCATGATGAAGCCGCCGCCGACACCCATGATCGAGGTGAGGATGCCGATGCCGAAACCCAGTGTGACGACGGGAATGATGCTGAGATAGATCTTCGATTTCTTGAACCGCATTTTCAGCGGCAGGCGATGCACCCAGTTGTGGTGGCCCGGCCGGCGCAGCGTCACGGCTTCATTGCGGGCGGCGCGGCGAAGCGCCGAAATGCTTTCCTTCAGCATCAGCACGCCAACGGTGCCGAGCAGGATGACGTAGAGCAGCGAAACGATGAGATCGAGCTGGCCGATACTGCGCAGGAAGGAGAATATCCACACGCCGACCGTCGCACCCACAAGACCGCCGACAAGCAGCACGCTGCCGAGCTTCACGTCCAGCGTCCCGCGCCGGAAATGCGTGATCGAGCCGGAAACGGAGGAGGCGACCACCTGGTTGGCGCCCGTCGCAACAGCCACCACGGGCGGAATATTGTAGAAAATCAACAGCGGCGTGATCAGAAAGCCGCCGCCCACGCCGAACATGCCGGAAAGAAAACCGACGGCCGCGCCCATGCCGAGAATGATGAAAATATTCACCGACAGTTCTGCGATCGGCAGATAGACAGTCACGGCTCGGACCTCGGGCAAATGGTTCCGGGCGGCAGGGCTTGTCCGGGTGAGGGGGCCGCGCCGCGATTTACACTTTCTGTCTGAAAAGACCGGGCATGCCCGACCTTCATCCGTCATGCCCGCGAGGGCCTGACCTGTCAACATTCAACGGTAAATACGTTGATAATTTGGAAAGATAGCGGTTGTACGTGGGCAGGCCGCCACATTCCTGCGCGGGGTCGCCCGGAAGCGGCCAAGGGGGGCCGCTTCGCCAGTTCCAGAACGCTTACTTGTTGCGGGCGAGAAGCGCGGTCACCAGTTCGTTGGTGATGCGCCCGTCGGGTGTCTGACCCACGGACTTCTGGAAGTCCCTGATGGCGGTTACGGTGTTCTTGCCAAGCTTGCCGTCGGGCTGGCCGGCGTCAAAACCGTTCTTGTTCAGGATCGCCTGAATGTTGCGGATCGCCTTTTCCATGTCCACGGAGGCGGTCTTCACACCCTCCTTGCCGGCCCATTCCTCGGGCGGGTTGACGCTGTTGGCGTCTTCCGAAAGCGGCTTGACCTTCCAGGCGTCCACCTTGGCCTTCGCACTCTGAAGCTGCTGCGGGTTCAGGGCCCCTGCCACTTCGTCGCGCTTCTGGGCGGCGTCCGCGTCACCGTCTCTGGCGGCGATGGCGAACCACTTGTAGGATTCTTCGATATCCTGCTTCACGCCGCTGCCGCGGGCGTAGAGAATGGCGAGGTTGAACTGGCTGTCGCGCACACCGAGGTCAGAGGCCTTGATGAACCATTGTGCGGCGGCGGCGAAATCCGGCTGACCGGCCGCGTCAGAGGCCTGCAGGACCGCGAGATTGTGCATCGCGCCGGCATTGCCCTGTTCGGCCGCCAGCGTGTAGTAGCGCTTGGCTTCGGCAAGGTTACGTTCGACGCCGTTCGCCTTCTCGTAAAGATTGGCAAGACGATATTGCGCGGGCGCAAGACCGCGATCAGCAGCCAGCTTGTACCACTTTGCCGCTTCCGCACGGTCGGCGGCAACGCCGCGGCCGTCGGTGTAGCGCGCTGCGATCTCGAACAGCGCCTGCGTATCGCCCTTGGCGGCGGCTTCGGCAAGCGATGCGGGCTCGATGCCAGCGGGAACCGCGATGGCGTCCTGGGCAGGAGCAACCGGGGCAGCGGTTTCGGCCGGTTTCGGAGCTTCGTTCTGCGCGACGGCGCCGGAATTTGCGGGATCCACAGCGGGAACATCGGCAACCGGCGGCTCGTCCGGCAGCGGCGCACCGCCTATGGTGCGGTTATCAATGGTATTTTGCGCCGGTGCGGTATTTTCGATGCTGTCGGCCGATGCCGACTGTTCCGGATCGATGGCGAGATCGGACGGAATGGTGACGGCCTTTTCGCCGGTGTCGGGAAGTGCTGAAACCGGGCCATTGTCCATCTTCTGCTCGATGATCGGCGCCGGGGCTTCCGCGCCGCCGATCAGCGTTTTGACGAGCGGCATGGCCATCATGGCAAGAAGAATGGCGCCGATGCCAAGCAGCAGCGGGCGGCGATAGCGGGAAAGTGCCGAGGTGTCGGCCTTGCGGCTCTTCTTGCCGGTTTCAAGCTTTTCCGGCGATGTTTCCATGGCGGCGGCCTGCGCTGCGCGGCGGGCGGCGGCGATGAAATCCGTCCGTCCTTCCGCATCCGCAGCCTTGCCGCTGGCGGCCACCTGGCTGGCGCGCACGCGTTCCAGGATTTTCTTGATATCGGGCGCACCCGAACCCGGCTCCAGAAGTTCGTTCTCCTGACCTGCGGGCAGCACATCGATCGGATCGAGCGAGGGAGCGGGCTCGACCTGGGTGCGGGTGGAGGAGGCGGATATGGGCTCTTCAGCTGTTTTGGCGGTCTTCGCCGTGCCAGTCTTGAAACGCTTCGTCAGGCCTGCAAGCAGGCTTTTCTTTTCCGCTTTTGCGGGCTTTGCGGCAGCAGGTGGTACGATCGTTGCCGCGTCGTTTTCGCTGCTATCGTCGAGAATGGCCTGTTCTTCGGCAATATAGCCTTCCTCCGGGAAGATGGCGGCCGGCATGGGCGCTTCTTCGCGGGCGGGGGCGACCATCTGCTGCGCGACGTTGCGGGGAGCTTCGTTACGATAAGCGGGGGCGTTGTCGAGGCTGTCGAGCCGGCCGGCAATCTGCACCAGCGTTTCGTGCAGCGCTTCGAAGGTACGGTGCGTGCGCTCTTCGGTATTGCGGCTCAGCGCTTCGAGACTGCGCAGGTCGGTCGCAAGATCGGTCAGCATCGTCATGTCGGCGATGTTTGCGCCGGCCGAGAGATTGTTGCGGGTATAGGCATCCAGAACGGCTTCGGCAGCCTGCCGCGCCGCTTCGATGATATATTCATCGTTCGACGCCATGTAGTCTTCGATCGCCGCCATACGGGCGTCGAGTTCCGGCGACATGCCTGTCGCCTGCATCTGCACCGGCTGGCTGATCAGCGTGGAGAGATGGGCGATCTGGTTTTCGAGGCTGGCCAGCGCATGGCTGTCGGCGGGCGCGGCGTGGGCGGTCTCGTCCAGGCGGGCGGCAATATTGCCGAGCCGCTCTTCCAGACGCGAAAAGGCGCTTTCGCTGAGCCCGGATGCGGCCTGCGGCTGGCTGTAACGATAATCGAGGTCCTCGATCCGGCGAGAGAGCGTATCGAGCCGTTCGGCCAGACCGTCATTGACGACGCCGTGATCCAGCGCATCGATCTTGCGGGAAATGTCGCTGAGGAAAGATGTCAGTTCCGCCTGCTGCGAGGGGCGCTGCGAACGCTCCAGAAGCAGGGAGAGCTGGTCCAGCCGCTCGTGCAGCTGGGCGGCGTCGCGGGCGGTGCTGAGCTCATCGATCTTGCCGGCCAGCGCTTCAAGACGCGCGGTGAGATCGAGTGTCGGTTCCGGCTTTGCGGCGGCAAGGCGGTTGATGTCGCCGAGCTGTTCGGAAAGACCGTTCAGCCGGGTTTCCAGCCGCTGCGCCAGCGCATTGTCCGTTGCCTGCGCATTCGCGCGTGTGCCGGTGGCGGCAATGGCGCGGCTGATTTCATCCAGCCGCTGGTCGAGGCCGGAAAATTGCTCGGTAAAGGCGGCCTCGTTCGGCTTCATATGTTTGCCGAGCTGCTCCACGGCGCTGGCAATCGCGATCAGCTTGTCTTCGAGCACGCGCACGGCCGGATTGTTGCTCATGCCGCCAAGCTGAGTCTTGATGTCATCAAGACGATAGGCGAGCGAAACGATCTCATCCTGTAGCGCGCCGGCGTCGAAACCACGCAGCGTGTCTTCCACATTGTTCCAGCGGCTTTCGATCCGGTGCACGCTGTCTTCGCGTGCAAGCTGGTCGATCGTCAGGCGCAGTTCCTCGAACTCATTGCGCAGCCCGTAGGCGTCAGGCGATGCCAGATTGCCGAGCTGGTCGATGCTGCCGGCCAGCCGTGCGATGTCTTCGCGCAGGTCGCCAATGAACTGCTGGTCTTCCGCTACTGCGCGAATATTGCGGATTTCGGCGCGCAGGCCCTGCGCTTCGCGCGCAACGCCCTCGGCAATATCGTGCTTCAGCTCATGCCGCAGATTGACGAGCGCCTGCGCAATCTCCTGCAGTGCCGCGTCGTTGCGCTGCGGTTCCTGATAGGACGGGATGGAACGTGCACGCGGGGCGGGAGCGGCGGCGGTCTGCTGCGTGTCCCTCGGACGGTATTCCGGCGCAAGCGGTCTGGTAATCGTCCGTTCCGGGCGGGCGGCGGGTTCCTGCGGGCGCTGGAAGCTTGCTTCGAGGAGGCGCTGGCGCTGGCGGATTTCGTTGACGGGGTCGAGCTGCGGCGGGGTAACGCTGGCGCGTGGCTCGCGGGGCGCGGCATAAGCTTCGGATTTGGGCTCGACCTGAGTGCTCGCACCCCGAGGGTCGCGCGGGAACTTCTGGCTCATCAACCCTTCGATACGGGCTTCAAGGCCTTCAATGGTGCGATTGAGAGCATCAAGAGACGATCTGTCGCTTGGCTGTTGGTTTTTCGATCGCAATCCGTTCATCTTTTCGCTCGCTTCGCTTCCGCCCGCCGTGCCCGGTTATCTGTCGCGACGTTGCCTGCCTGAACACGCCGTCGCCGCAACATGCAGCAATTCCAGAGCCGGTATTTGCCCCCGTTGAGGAAAATGCGCCGGAGTACGAAGCAGTTACCTCTTTCGGGAGAATTCACGAAACGTGGTAAAGAAGTGGTTAACTATGGTTGGAATTTTTTAACTTTTGTGGCGCGTGAGAGCCATCAGCAGCGCCGGCCATCCATTCCGCGGAAAAGGGGAGGCGATATTCCGCCGAAATTTGTTTGACGTTTACGCGCACGTCAAATATTGTCATCCCATATCGGCCGGATTATCGCCGGCGCCCACGATGCGGAGGAACATCGGTAATGCCTGTTTACAAGGCCCCAGTTAAAGACACGCTTTTTATCCTGAACGACGTTCTCGGCCTGGAGCGGTATAACAACCTGCCCGGCTTTGAGGATGCAACCCCGGACATGATCGAGGCGATCACCGGCGAGGCCGCAAAGCTTGCAGAGGAGCGGCTTTTCCCGCTCAACCTTTCCGGCGACAGCCAAGGCTGCAAGCGCGCCGATGACGGTTCGGTCTCCGTGCCCGATGGTTTCAAGGACGCTTATGACGCCTATTGTGAAGGCGGCTGGATCGGCCTTGCCGTTCCGCCGGAGTTCGGCGGGCAGGGCCTGCCCTATACGCTGCATGCAGCTATCGGCGAATATATGTCGTCGGCCAACCTGTCGCTGATGATGTATCCGGGCCTCACGCAGGGTGCGATTGCCGCCGTTCTCGTGCATGGCACGCAGGAGCAGAAGGAAACCTATCTGCCGAAGATGGTCGAAGGCTCCTGGTCCGGCACCATGAACCTCACAGAACCCCATTGCGGCACCGATCTCGGCCTGCTGCGCACCAAGGCGGTTCCGCAGGGCGACGGCAGCTATAAGATTTCCGGCCAGAAGATCTTCATCTCCGCCGGCGAACATTCCATGACTGACAATATCGTCCATCTGGTGATTGCCCGCATCGAAGGTGCGCCGGAAGGCACCAAGGGCATTTCGCTCTTCATCGTGCCGAAATTCCTCGTGAAGGAAGACGGCACGCTTGGCGAGCGTAACGGCGTCACCTGTGGCGCGATCGAACACAAGATGGGCATCCACGGCAACGCCACCTGCGTCATGAACTATGACGATGCGACGGGTTATCTGCTGGGCGCGGAGAACAAGGGCCTTTCGGCCATGTTCGTGATGATGAACGAGGCCCGCCTCGGCGTCGGTCTGCAGGGCCTCTCCGTTGGTGAAATCGCCTATCAGAACGCGGTCGAATATGCCCGTGAACGTATTCAGGGCCGCTCGCTTTCCGGCGCCAAGTTCCCGGACAGGAAGGCCGATCCGATCATCGTGCATCCCGATATCCGCCGCACGCTGATGACCATCAAGGCTTACAACGAGGCCGGCCGCGCCTTCCTCCTCTGGACCGCGCTGCAATCCGATATCGCCCACCGCGCCGCTGACGAAAAGCAGCGGCAGGCGGCAGACGATCTGCTTGGCCTCGTTACGCCGATCCTCAAGGGTGTGCTGACCGACAAGGGCTTTGACCATGCTGTCATGGCGCAGCAGGTCTTCGGTGGTCACGGCTACATCGAGGAACATGGCATGAGTCAATATGTCCGCGATGCCCGTATCACCATGATCTATGAGGGCGCCAACGGCATTCAGGCGCTCGATCTGGTGGGCCGCAAGCTCGGCATGAATGGCGGCCGCGCCGTGATGGCGCTGTTCAAGGAAATCGGCGATTTCTGCGAGGAAAACCGCGCCGACGAAAAGCTTGCCCTTTACACCAAGGGTCTGAAGAAGGGTTTGAACGACCTGCAGGCCGCAACCATGTGGTTCATGCAGAACGCCATGGCCAAGCCCGACAATGCCGGTGCCGGTTCGACCGACTACATGCACCTCTTCGGCATCGTGGTGCTGGGTTACATGCAGGCGCGCATGGCGAAAGCCGCGAGCGAAGCGCTTGCGGCCGGCAGCGCTTCGGACGAGGATTACCTCAAGACCAAGCTTGTCACGGCGAAGTTTTATATGGAGCGCATCATGCCGGAAACGGCGCTGCGCAAGGCCCGCATCGAAACCGGCGCGGACACCATGATGGAACTGGCTGCGGAAGCATTCTGAGAAGGTTGGCGGTAAACACGCCGCAGGGAGAGAGTTTATGACCGACGTTTATATCTACGACCATGTCCGCACCCCGCGCGGACGCGGCAAGAAGGATGGCAGCCTGCATGAGGTGCCCTCCGTTCGCCTTGCTGCCAAGACACTGGAAGCCATCCGCGACCGCAATGGGCTCGACACCTCTGCTGTCGACGACATCATCATGGGCTGCGTCGATCCTGTCATGGATGCCGGCGCGGTGATCCCGAAAGCCGCCGCCTTCGAGGCCGGTTATTCCAACAGGGCGCCGGGCATGCAAATCTCGCGCTTCTGCGCCTCGGGTCTTGATGCCATCAACTTCGCGGCCGGCAAGGTCAAGGCGGGATCGGACGATATCGTCATCGCCGGCGGCGTGGAAAGCATGTCGCGCGTCGGCATGGGCATGTCGGGCGGCGCCTGGTACATGGATCCCTCGGTCAATTTCCCGGCCTTCTTCATGCCGCAGGGCGTTTCGGCCGATCTCATCGCCACAAAGTATGGTTTCTCTCGTGACGATGTCGATGCCTATGCCGTCGAGAGCCAGAGGCGTGCGGCGCATGCCTGGGAAAAGGGCTATTTCAACAAATCAGTCATTCCGGTGAAGGACTCAAACGGTCTGACGATCCTCGACCGCGACGAGCATATGCGCCCCGGCACGGACATGCAGGCGCTGGCTTCCCTCAACCCCTCCTTCCAGATGCCGGGTGAAATGGGCGGCTTCGAAGCCGTCGGTATCATGGCGCATCCGGAAGTGGAGCGGATCAACTACGTCCATCACGCCGGCAATTCATCTGGTATCGTCGATGGCGCGGCGGCCGTGCTGGTTGGCTCCAGGGCTGGCGGCGAGGCGATGGGCGTGAAACCGCGCGCCCGCATCAAGGCTTTCGCCAATATCGGTTCCGACCCGGCGCTGATGCTGACCGGCCCGGTTGATGTAACCGAAAAGCTTCTGAAAAAGACCGGCATGAAGCTTGCCGATATCGATCTTTTCGAGCTCAACGAAGCCTTCGCTGCCGTCGTGCTGCGTTACATGCAGGCTTTCGACATCGGTCACGACCGGATGAACGTCAATGGCGGCGCAATCGCCATGGGCCATCCGCTCGGTGCAACTGGCGCGATGATCCTCGGCACGGTGCTGGATGAGCTGGAGCGGCGCGATCTGAACACCGCGCTCGTCACGCTCTGCATCGGCGCAGGCATGGGCACCGCGACGGTTATCGAGCGGGTTTGAGAGGCTTCGGCTGATACCGCAACGGTTCCTCCGTCATCCTCGGGCTTGACCCGAGGATCTATCCCCGGTGCTTAGATCCTCGGGTCAAGCCCGAGGATGACGGAGAAAGCGAAGCGGCCATTAAGATTCAGGGAAGAGGAATCCCAAATGAGCACTTATACCAATTTCACCATCGAGACGGACGCAGACGGCATTGCCCTCGTTACCTGGGACATGCCGGAAAAATCCATGAACGTCTTCACCTCTGAAGTGATGGACGAGCTGAACGCCATTGTTGACGCCACCGTCGCCGACAGCGCCGTCAAGGGCGTGGTTTTCACGTCAGGCAAGAGCACCTTTTCCGGCGGCGCCGATCTTTCGATGATCAAGTCGATGTTCTCCTTCTATAATGACGAGAAGGCGAAGAACCCGGATCAGGCGGCGGCAAAGCTGTTCGAACTCGTCGGCCGCATGACGGGCCTGTTCCGCAAGATCGAGACCAATGGCAAGCCCTGGGTTTCAGCCATCAACGGCACCTGCATGGGCGGCGCTTTCGAACTCTCGCTCGCCTGCCACGGCCGCGTGGCCTCCAGCGCCAAGAGCCTCAAGATCGCCCTGCCGGAAGTCAAGGTCGGCATCTTCCCCGGTGCCGGCGGCACCCAGCGCGTGCCGCGCCTGACGGATGCGCAATCGGCACTGCAGATGATGACGACGGGCCAGTCGCTGACCGGCGCGCGCGCCAAGGCCATGGGGCTGGTGCATCAGGTGGTCGAGCCGGATCAGCTGGTCGCCACCGCAAAGCAGATGATCAAGGACGGCCTGAAGCCGGTCGCACCCTGGGATGAAAAGGGCTTCAAGGCCCCTGGCGGCGGCATCTGGACGCCTGCCGCAGCCCAGCTGTGGCCTGCCGCTCCCGCCATCCTGCGTCGTGAAAGCGCCGGCAACTATCCGGCCGCGCTTGCCATCCTCAAATGTGTCTATGAAGGCCTGCAATTGCCCTTCGATACGGCGCTTAAGGTGGAGCAGCGTTATTTCACCGAAATCCTTCGCTCGAAGGAAGCCTTCGGCATGATCCGCTCGCTGTTCATTTCCATGCAGGAACTGGGCAAGGGCGCGCGCCGCCCGGCCGGCCAGCCGAAGACGGAGTTCAAGAAGGTGGGCGTCGTCGGCGCGGGCTTCATGGGCGCAGCTGTCGCTTATGTTACCGCCGCAGCCGGCATCCCCGTCACGCTGGTCGATCGCGATCAGGAAGCGGCGGACAAGGGCAAGGGCCATTGCGAGGAAAGCGTCAAGGCGGCCATCGGCAAGGGCAGGCTGACGCAGGATGAGGGCAAGGCCCTGCTCGACCTCGTTACTCCGACGGCGGATTACAAGGCGCTCGCCGATGCCGATCTCGTCATCGAGGCTGTCTTCGAAGACCGCGACGTGAAGAAGGCCGTCATCGAGGCCGTGGAAGCCGTGTTGCCCCAAGGCGCGATCTTCGCCTCCAACACCTCCACTTTGCCGATCACCGGGCTTGCGAAGAACTCGAAGCGCCCGACCGATTTCATCGGCATTCACTTCTTCTCGCCGGTCGAGAAGATGATGCTGACGGAAGTGATCCTCGGCAAGGAAACCGGTGACAAGGCGCTGGCCGTCGCGCTCGATTACGTGGCGAAGATCAGGAAGACGCCGATCGTCGTCAACGATACGCGCGGCTTCTTCGTCAATCGCTGCGTGCTGCGCTACATGGCCGAAAGCTACGACATGCTGATCGAAGGCGTACCCGCCGCCATGATTGAAAATGCCGCGAAATTCGCCGGTATGCCGGTCGGCCCGCTGGCGCTGAATGACGAGGTGGCGATCGATCTTTCCTACAAGATCCTCAAAGCCACCGTCGCCGATCTCGGCGAAAAGGCCGTCGATCCGCGCCATATGGAGCTGGTGAAGAAACTGGTGGAAGGCGAGGGCCGTTTTGGCCGCAAGAACGCCAAGGGCTTTTACGACTACCCGCCAAAGCCCGCCAAGAAGTCCCTCTGGCCCGGCCTGAAAAATCTTTATCCGCAACAGAAGCCGGAGGATGTGGATATGGAAGTGCTGAAACAGCGCTTCCTCGTCACGGTGGCTCTGGAAGCCGCCCGCACGGTGGAAGAAGGCATCGTCACCGATCCGCGTGAGGCCGATGTCGGCTCCATCCTCGGTTTCGGCTTTGCGCCTTACACCGGCGGTGCGCTGTCTTACATCGACGGTATGGGCGTGAAGACCTTCGTGGCGCTGGCCGAAAAGCTCAGCGAGGCCTATGGCCCACGCTTCAAGCCGACGCCACTCCTGAAGGAGATGGCCGCCAAGGGCGAAACCTTCTACGGTCGTTTCGATCCTTACGCCAGCGCCGCCAAGGCGGCGTAAGGTTTCCGGAGAGATTACTGAACAGGCCCTTCGGGGCCTGTTTTATTATGCCGCTTTCCGTGCATCCTTTGCCTGGCTGAGGCGTTGAAAGGGCGTGACCGGGCGAAAGACGCCCGCCGCCGCAATTCAGCACGCCTCAGGAGACAGCGATGAAAGCACCACTGCGATCCCACGGTTTCGACAAGCCATCCGACCTTGACGACGAACTGGCCGAACTGGACGAAGAGGCCGAGGCTGTGGCCGCCGAAGCAAAGGTGGCAAAACCCGCAGCGAGGAGAACGCGTGCCGCCAATATCATCGACCCGGCGCTACGCGCCGAACTGGACGAGCTTCGCAAACAGGTCGACAAGATCCGCCGCGATGTCAAACGGCTGGAGGCGGCCCAACATTCCCGTCACAGACCCGCACAGCCCCACCATGAGCGCGACCGCGAGAATTCCCGACTGATGACGGTGGTGCGCTCCGTCGCCGTCACCTCGCTTGCCAGCCGCATCTTCGCGTCTTCGCCCGTCATGGCGGCGCTGGTGGCCGTGGTGCCTTTCGCGCTTGGCCTTGCCGCGCGGCGCAGTGAAGGGGCATAGCCGCCCCACGCTGCGCCCTCTCGTAACCTTGCGACCCTTTCCGAACGCGTCCGCCCGTCGAACGCCGATCAGGCCCGGCTGATGGCGGAGAGTGGATTTCCAGCCAGGATCCGGCCTCTGCCGGACACGCATTCCAGCCATCCACAGGCGCCGTGAAAAAACTGTCAAAAAACTTCGCGATGGCGCTTGCCATGTCCGAACAAGATGTTATAACCCCGCTCACTTTCGGGGCACCAAACGGCCCCGCCCGCCAAAAGCGGAGGTTCTTCAAGGACCTGAAGTGCCCGGATAGCTCAGTTGGTAGAGCAGCGGATTGAAAATCCGCGTGTCGGTGGTTCAAATCCGCCTCCGGGCACCATTTCTCTCAAATCAATTATCTAGTGAATTGGTTATGTGGTGGCTTGCCCATTCACAAGGCGGGGCCTTCCGGTCATCGGCTCTCCCTATCATATGCTTTTGACAGTTCCGATGTAGCCATCTGCCGAGCTTGTTTATTTCAAGTCGATGGAGGGCGCTCGCAAATGAATCATGTCGGTGCATCCCCTTTGCCGCCAGGCGTCATGTATTTCGACGCCTTCGTCTCCCCCGAAGAGGAAGCCACCCTCGCAGCCATATTGGATAACGGTGCTTGGAGCACTGAGTTGAAGCGCCGTGTGCAGCATTTCGGTTATCGCTACGACTATAAAGC
Organism: Agrobacterium sp. CFBP2214; assembly: GCF_030209895.1. Classification (NCBI taxonomy): domain Bacteria; kingdom Pseudomonadati; phylum Pseudomonadota; class Alphaproteobacteria; order Hyphomicrobiales; family Rhizobiaceae; genus Agrobacterium; species Agrobacterium sp. CFBP2214. The sequence continues at coordinate 402,533 of NZ_JARVRC010000001.1, forward strand.
GCGCACTGTTACCCCAGATGCCTATCTCGGGCCATTGCCACAGTGGCTCGGTATCTTCGCTGAGCGATTGGTTACGGAAGGATATTGCCGAAATTTGCCGGACCAGGTGATTGCGAACGAGTATCTTCCGGGCCAGGGCATCAGCGCACACATCGACTGTGTTCCCTGTTTTGACGATACAATCGTGTCGATAAGCCTTCTATCCGCATGTGAGATGGTTTTCCGCGATGTGCGCGGACCAGCCGCGTGCCGTGTTTTGCTTCAGCCTCGCTCCGGCGTCTTGCTGAGAGATTCCGGCTCGCAAATCGGATATCGTGAATGGAGTTAGGACAGACCGAAGCAGAAGAATTTCCCTCACTTTTCGCAAGGTCATCGCTCCGAAACGGTCTCGATCTGGGCGAATTACAAATGCTCCCGATTGTCCGAATTCTGCTCCGCCCGATCCCGATAAAGTGCCGCCCGGCCGAGCAGCATCAGGGAAACCGGGGTCGTCACCGTCATGAAAATGCCGATGAAGATTTCGTGGAAGGCGAAGCGGTCGCCGGACACGGAGAAATAGATGATCGATGCCATGACGATGCCGCCGGTGCCCCAGCTGGTGCCGAGGGTTGGCGCGTGCAGGCGCTCATAGAAGCTGTTGAGCCTGGCAAAGCCGATGGTGCCGATCAGCGTCAGCGAGGCGCCGAGCAGCACGAAGAAGGCCACGGCAATGGCGGCCCAGAGCGGAAATTCGTGTACCTCGTTCATTCGATCACCTCGCCGCGCATCAGGAATTTGGAAAGGGCGACGGTGGAGACGAAGCCCAGAATGGCGATCAGCAGCGATGCCTCGAAATAGATGTCGTTGCCGGTGCGCAGGCCGAAGGTCAGGAGAAGCAGCATGGCGTTGACATAAAGCGTATCCACGCCCAGCACGCGGTCCTGCGCACGCGGGCCGATGGCGATGCGATAGACTGATATCGTCATTGCGATGGCGAGCATGAACTGTGCCAGCGAAAAGGACCAGAAAAGGATAATCGAACTCATTCGAATATCTCCATCAGCAGTTTTTCATAACGGTTCTTGATGAGGCTTATCCAGGCGGCCTCATCCACATCATCGAGAACGTGAATCAGAAGCGTGCCCTGGCTGGAATTATATTCGAGCCATGCGCTTCCCGGCGTCGAGGTCAGGATCGTCGCGAGAACGGCCAGCGCCATGGGGTCGCGAATATCGAGCGGCACCGCGAGGAAGCCGGATTTGCGGTTCTTTTCGCGCTCGAACAGGATGATCCTCACGACCGAGAGGTTGGACCTGACGATATCATAAAGCACGATGAAGATCAGCTGCACCAGCCTGTGCCAGTTGCGGATGCGCGGCTTGGCTGGCCTCAGCGACGCCATCGCCCAGGAGGCGATAAGCGCGACACAGGTGCCAAGCAGCAGGTGCCCCGCCGAAAAGCTGTTGATCGTCATCCAGAAGAAGATCAGCGAGATCGTCAGCAGCGGATAAGGCAGGATACGGCTCATCATGGTTCCGCCTCCGGGTTCGTTCCCGCTCTCGGGGCGGAAATGACGCCCTGAATATAGCTTGCCGGCAGATCGAGAATACGCGCCGTTTCCTGCATGTAACGCATCACTGGTCCTGCCTGCACGGTCATGGCAAGCGTCAGGCCGAGCAGCAGCATGATCGGCGCGATTTCGATGACGAGCACGCGCGGCACGGTTCCTTCGATGGAGGCCCAGAAGGTGCGGATGCCGGCGCGCGTCATCGAGATCAGCGAGGCGAAACCGGCAAAGACGATCAGGAAGACAAGCCACCAGGAAAGCGTGGAAACGCTGTCATTGGCGCCAAGCCCGGAAGGGTTGAGAATGGCGGTCAGCATCGAGAATTTGGCGATGAAGCCTGAGAGCGGCGGCAGGCCGGCGAGAAGAATGCCGCAGGCGGCAAAACAGGCGCCGAGCACCGCCATGGTGGCGGGCATGGTCACGCCGACTTCTTCCTCCTCATCCTCGTCTTCGCCCTCGCCATAGGCTTCCATGGTCACGGCAAGAACGTTCGCGCCCGCATCCTGCCCGCGTTCCACCAGCTCGATCAGCATGAAGAAGGCGCTGATGGTGAGGGTGGAGCTGACCATGTAATAAAGCGCACCGGCCGCAACCGTCGGATTGCCGGTGCCCATGGCGGCAAGAAGCGTTCCCGATGAGACGAGAACCGAAAAGCCGGCGAGCCGCCCCAGCGCCTGTGACGCAAGAACGCCGATGGCCCCGAAGATGATGGTGGCGATGCCGCCGACAAGCAGGGCGTCATGGCCGAAACCGGCGGATTCCCCTGCCGTCTGCCCGAAAAGCAGGAAGGACAGGCGGGCGATGACATAAATGCCGACCTTGCTCATGATCGCGAAGAGCCCGCCGACCGGGGCCGACGCCGCACCATAGGCGGAAGGCAGCCAGAAATTCAGTGGCCACATGCCGGCCTTGACCAGAAACGCAACGCCCAGAACCGCCGCTCCGGTCTCCAGCAGCATACGCTGGTCGGAGTTGAGGCCTTCGATACGATGGGCGAGGTCACCCATGTTCAGCGTGCCGGTCACACCATAGATGAGGCTGACGCCGATCAGGAAGAACAGGGCGGCAACGAGGTTGATGGCGATATAATGCAGCCCCGCCTTGACGCGCTGCTGGCCGGAACCGTGCAGCAGCAAACCATAAGAGGCCGCCAGCATCACTTCGAAGAAGACGAAGAGATTGAAGAGGTCGCCGGTCAGGAACGCACCGTTGACGCCCATCAGCATCATCTGGAACAGCGAATGGAAATGCGCGCCGGACTTGTGCCACTTGGCCATGGAATAGATCAAAGACGGGATGGCAAGCAGCGCCGTCAACAGCACCATCAGGCCGGAGAGGCGATCGGCGACGAGCACGATGCCGAACGGGGCCGGCCAGTTGCCGAGCAGGTAGACGCCGCTCGAAACTACCGCGGCGATCTCGGTATTGACCGTCGAGTTCACCTCGCGGAACAGCAGGATGGCGACCACCAGCAACAGCACGGTGGAGGTGAGGCTGATGGCGGCTTTCGCCACGCGCTGGCGCTCGTCGAAGAACAGCAGCAGGGCTGCGGTGATCAGCGGCACTAGAATGGGGGCGATGACGATGTGGAAGGGGAACGACATCATTTCGACTCCCTCCCGTCCACATGGTCGGTGCCGGTGAGGCCGCGGGCGGCAAGCAGCACGACGAGGAACAATGCGGTGGTGGCAAAGCCGATGACGATGGCCGTCAGCACCAGCGCCTGCGGCACGGGGTCGGCCAGCGTTGAGCTGTCAACGCCGTTCACCAGCACCGGCGGCGCATTGGTCTTAATGCCGCCGACACCGAAGATGAAGAGATTGACGGCATAGGACAGCAGCGAGAGCCCGACAATGACCTGATAGGTGCGCGGGCGAAGCACCAGCCAGACGCCGGAGCCGGTCATGATGCCGATGCCGATTGCAAGAATGAGTTCCATTACACGTCCTCCGCTTTTGCGGCTTCAGGCGTGCGAACGCGGTAGTTGCGCAACGATTGGTGTGCCAGTGCTATCAGGATAAGAACGGTGGAGCCGACGACCAGCGAGAAGACGCCGAGGTCGAACAGCAAGGCCGAAGCTGTCGGCATTTTGCCGATATAGGGGATCTCCGTATATTGGAAATAGGAGGTCAGGAACGGGTAGCCGAAATACCACGAGCCGATACCCGTCGCCGCCGCCATCAGAAGGCCGAAGCCCATCCAGCGCAACGGCAGGATGCGGATGCGGTCTTCCGCCCAGCGCGCGCCGCCAGCGAGATATTGCAGCAGGAAGCCAATCGCCATGGTGATGCCGGCCGCAAAGCCGCCGCCCGGCATATCATGGCCGCGCATGAACAGGAAGATCGAGAAGGTGATGATGACAGGGAACATCCACTGCATCACGATTGATGGCACGTAGAGATAGTCGCGAACCGTGTCCCCATTGCTGCGGTCGGGTCTTTCCGCATCGAAGGCGTTCTGCATCTGCTGCTGTTCCGGCACCCCGATGCTTTCATGGGCAGGGCGGAAACGGCGAAGCAGCGCAAAGACGGTAAGCGCCACGATCGCCAGAACAGCGATTTCGCCGAATGTGTCGAAGCCGCGGAAGTCGACAAGGATGACGTTGACGACATTGGTGCCGCCGCCTTCCGTATAGGCGCGCTCCAGGAAATAGGTCGCAATCGCGTTCGGCACGGGCAGGGTCATCACGGCATAGGCGATGACGGACATGCCGATACCGCTTGCAGCTGCCAGCAGGAAGTCACGGGCGCGGCGGAGCTGCGCCGGGAATTCATTGCTGCTGTCGACCTTCTCAAAGCGTTTCGGCAGCCATCTGAGGCCAAGCAGGATGAGAACCGTGGTGACGATTTCCACCAGCAGCTGGGTGATGGCGAGATCCGGTGCGGAAAGCCAGACGAAGGTAAGGCAGGTGACGAGCCCCGAGACGCCAAGCATCACGAGGGCGGCGAGGCGGTGATATTTCGCCTGCCAGGCGGCACCCATCGCGGCGATCATGCCGATCAGCCAGAGGATGGCGAAGATCGGATCGAAGGTCGTCACGCGCGGTAGCGATAGGGAGAACTCCGAAAGGAACAGAGGCGAGAAACCGGCAAGAAGCGCGACAAGGATCAGAAGCCTCAGCTGCGGCTGCAGACGCCGCGTGCCGAGCGTGCTTTCCAACCACCGCGCCCATTTCCAGGACACGGTGACGAGAATGCGCTCGAAGATGCGCTGTCCCCGCAAATGCCGGAAGACTGGCGGGCCGTCGTCGCAGCGCGAGAAATAACCGCCAAGCAGGACATAGATGGTAACGCCACCGATCAGCGCCGCAATACTCATGATGAGCGGCAGGTTGAAACCGTGCCAGATCGACAGGCTGTAGACGGGTGTCTGCGGGCCGAGAACGGAAAGCACGGCCGAATGCAGGAACGGGCCGATCGAAAGGCTCGGAACGATGCCGACGATGAGGCAGGCGAAAACCAGGAACTCGATCGGGAAACGCATCCAGCGCGGCGGTTCGTGTGGATTGGGGTTCGGCAGATCAACGGGTTTGGGGCCGAAGAAGACCGTGTGGATGAAGCGTAGCGAATAGGCGACGGCGAATGCGCCGGAAAGCGTCGCGACATAGGGCAGCGCGCGGTCGAGCAGCGAGTCGGCATGGGTTTCGACGGCCTCGGCAAAGAACATTTCCTTGGAGAGGAAGCCGTTGAACAGCGGCACGCCGGCCATGGCCGCGCTCGCCGCCATGGCGAGCGTCGCGGTCGCGGGCATATAGGTATAAAGCCCGCTCAGCCGCCGCATGTCGCGGGTGCCGGTTTCATGGTCGATAATGCCGGCGGCCATGAAAAGCGAGGCCTTGAAGGTGGCGTGGTTGACCATGTGGAAGATGGCCGCAACCGCCGCAAGCGGGCTGCCGAGGCTGAGCAGCGTGGTGATGAGGCCGAGGTGGCTGATGGTGGAATAGGCCAGCAGCCCCTTCAGATCCTGCTGGAACATGGCGAAATAAGCGCCGAGCAGCAGCGTGATGATGCCGGCCGCACCCACCAGCCAGAACCATTCCGGCGTGCCTGCCAGTACCGGCCAGAACCGTGCGAGCAGAAATACCCCTGCTTTCACCATGGTGGCGGAGTGCAGATAGGCGGAAACGGGTGTGGGCGCCGCCATGGCGTTGGGCAGCCAGAAATGAAATGGAAACTGCGCGCTCTTGGTCAGCGCGCCGCCGAGAATGAGGATAAGCGCCGGCAAATAGAGGGAATGGGCGCGAATGGCGGCACCAGCCTCGATGATCTTGTCGAGATCGTAGCTTCCCGCCATATGGCCGAGGATCAGCAGCCCAGCCAGAAGGCTGAAGCCGCCGATGCCGGTCACGGTCAGCGCCATGCGCGCACCGTCGCGAGCGCCGGCATTCTGGTGCCAGTAGCCGATCAGCAGGAACGAGAAGATACTCGTCATTTCCCAGAAGATCGACAGCAGGATGACGTTGCCAGAGAGGACCACGCCGAGCATTGAGCCCATGAAGGCGAGGAAGAAGGCGAAAAAACGCGGGATCGGATCTTCAGCCGACATGTAGTAACGGGCGTACAGCACCACCAGCAGGCCGATGCCGGTAATCAGCATTGAGAAAATCCAGGCGAACCCGTCCAGCCGCAGGGTAAAGTTCAGGCCGAGCTGGGGCAGCCATTCCACATCATATTTAAGAACCGCGCCGCCACTGACGCTCGTATAAAGAAAGATGCTGCTGACCAGCCCGAAAAGGGCGACTGCGCCCGCGACGGAGGCGGGGGCTGCGGCTACACCCTCGCGCGGCATGAAAGCCGTCAGGAGCGCGCCAACGAAGGGCAATGCGACAATAAATGGGAGAATGATTGCAAGTGTCATATGCGGCGGCGGTTTTCTCTCTGGAATGGGAGCCTACGGCGGGTTTCCGACGCCTCCGATCCCTCAAGGTTCGCAATGAACCCGATGATGATGACCGCCGGAATGACTAATACATAATATGCGGAGGCGCGCGTGGAACCACGCTGGCAAAGTCTCGGGAAGTTTGTGGCACGATGGCAACAGCAGCGAGCGAGACTTCGGCGTGATCCCTGAGGTTCGGGGCGAATGAAGCGAACTCGCTATAACGAAGGCCCGAACCGGCGTCGCCGGTCCTGCAGCCGACATCGTTGCCGCTATCGCAAGCTTTTTCGCGAAGAGAAATGGAACGGCCCGGATCGACGCTCTGCAATCGCTCAAGGCGGCTGGTTTTGGAAAGGGGCTTTATGCCGGAGGGCGCCTGAAGGCCGATCATGACGAGCAGGCTCGCGACCACGAGACCGATCAGCACTTGCGGATGGCGCCTTGAACTGCGGCCTTTCTCCATCCATGGCAAGTTGGCATCTCCTTGATCGTAAAGGTCTCTTTAAAGCATCACCGTTGAGCGAATATCCTGTTGATTTGTTTTAGGGGAAGCCGGACATGCTTGTCCAGCGCGCAGGCGGGAAAAACCGCCCGCAGCGTCCGATTCCTTTTCGTTTTTGCCCGTTTGCGGCAAAGTGAGGGCGGCCTTGGCTAAAAGCTTTTACAAATTTTACCGTTTGACGCTGCCGCCTGTGTTTCTTAACTTTCAAGCAAGGAATTAACCATAAAGATTGATGGTATTTCCACGGCGGAATGGGGTCTCTCCCCTTCCAGGCATGACGCCGCACTGCCGTACCGGTGCCGATCCGGTATTTTCGTTTCTTGGTTCAAGAAGGTCAGGCAAGCGTCGATGCCGCATCGTCCGCGATGGGTATGTTCGTTCAAAAATCCCCTTAAGGGTGCTGGCGTTCTGAACCTTGGCCAATTTGGCCGGGTTTTACCGGCCGTCATGTTATTGGGGACGTCGGTTGGGGCAGGACTTGCCATCAGATCAAGCGCGCAGGTCGGCAGGCGGAAGCCTGGCGGGACGGTTGCGTTTTGCCGGCCTCGATGAGACGCAATCCGATTTCCTGCGCAGCTATCGCAGCATGCTGGAGCCTTACGTCAAGGCCGGCCTGCGGGACGTGATGACCCGTTTCCAGTCCATGCCGGACTGTTCCCCGTCCTTCGAAAGCGAAAATCAGCTCGACCGACTGCACGATCTGCAATCCTCGCACTGGAGCGTTTTGACGGATGCGCGTTTCGATGCGCTTTATGCCGAGCGGGTGAAGGTTCTCTCCGATAATTCCAGCCGCATGGGGCTTGATCCGCGCTGGCAGATCGCCAGCCACGCGGTGGTTCTGGAACATCTTGTCGGCGGACTGGTGGCCGAACATGCGCCACGCTCCATCCTGCCCGGCAACCGCAAGAAAACCCGTGAACTGGCGGAAGCCGTGAAGAACGTCGTCCGTCTGGTGATGGTCGACACCGAAATCGCCGTCTCGCTGCGTTTTAACGAATTGCGCCTGCGCCATGGCCGGGAGCTGGCCGAGCAGCGGGACAGTGACCGCTCGGAAGCGGCGACGTTGCTGGGCACCGCATTGACGGCCTTTGCTGCAGGCGATTTGCAGGCCCGCATCGGCGGCGATGTACCTGAAGCCTATCGCGACGTTGCGGCTTCCTTCAATACGGCTCTGGAAACGATCGGCGCATCGCTGATCGCGGCGCAAAACAACATCGGCGAGGCTGAGGTGCTCGGCGCGCGGTTTGCCGATATGGGCCGCTCCATCGCGGAGCGTTCCCGCCAGCAGGCCGAAGCCCTTGCCGAGACCTCCCGTGCGATCCAGGCGATGATCGGTAACGTTGCCGAAAACGGCGCCCGCATAGCGGCGACGGAAAAGGCGGTTTCCAGCGCCCGCGATGCGGCTGTCGAAAGCGGCCGGGCGATCGGCGAGGCGATCGACGCCATGTCGGACATCGAACAATCCGCCGAACAGATCGGCAGGATCATCGGCACGATTGACGAGATTGCTTTTCAGACAAATCTTCTGGCCCTCAATGCCGGCATCGAGGCGGCGCGCGCGGGTGATAGCGGCCGTGGTTTCGCCGTCGTCGCGCAGGAAGTCCGGGCGCTCGCCCAGCGGTCTGCAGATGCGGCAAGAGAGATCAAGAGCCTCGTCGGCACCACGAAGACGCAGGTTGAGGGCGGCGTGCGCATGGTCAACCGCACACAGGACGCAATCGGCGGCGTCGTCCGGCAGGTTTCAGGCATCAACGACATGATCGCGGAAGTCTCCCGGCATACGGCCGAGCAGGCCGGCGAACTGCAATCGGTTGCCGCCGATATTGGCGGGCAGCAACGGCAGGCGGACCGGAATGCCGTCGATATCAGTGCGAGCGCCTCCGAGGGCGACGCGCTTCAAACCGTCATTCTGGAACTCGGCCGCACCATCCGCGAATTCCGCATTGCCCGTCAGGGGCAGGCGAAGGCGGCGTCCGGTGCGGACCGGCAGGACACTTCATTTATGGCCCGTGCGGATAACCGCACGGATTACGGCCAGGATTACCAACAATTCAGACGCCAAGGAGTCATGTAATGGCAGCCAGAAAAGCAGCTGAGGCGACGCTGAAACTGTCACCGGTGCTGGATCTCAACGAAGCATCGGCCCTGCACGGCAAGCTGATGACGCTGAGAGGAGCACCGTTGTCGGTCGACGCGTCCGAGGTGGAGCGTATCGGTGCACTTTGCGCCCAGGTCCTCATGGCCGGCGCGAAGTCCTGGGAGGAGGATGGCAAGCCCTTCGGTTTTGCCAGGGTGTCCGATGCATTCGACAAGACCATGAAACTGATAGGCGTCGATATTGACCATTTGCTCCCCAAGGAGATGCAAAAGTGAAGAAAAAAGTTCTTACCGTGGATGATTCCCGGACGATCAGGAACATGCTCCTGGTCACGCTTAACAATGCCGGTTTCGAAACCATTCAGGCCGAAGACGGCATCGAGGGCCTCGAAGTGCTCGAGCAGAGCAACCCCGATGTCATCGTGACTGATATCAACATGCCCCGTCTCGATGGTTTCGGCTTCATCGAGGGTGTGCGTCGCAACGAAAAGTACCGGGCGATCCCGATCCTCGTTCTGACGACTGAAAGCGATGCAGAAAAGAAGAACCGCGCCCGTCAGGCCGGTGCGACCGGCTGGATCGTCAAGCCGTTCGACCCTGCAAAACTCATCGATGCCATTGAACGCGTAACCGCCTGATACGGGACATTTCACGATGGATATGAACGAAATCAAGGAAATCTTTTTCCAGGAATGCGAGGAGCAGCTCGCCGAACTGGAATCGGGGCTTCTTAAATTGAATGACGGCGACCGTGATCCGGAAACCGTCAACGCCGTTTTCCGTGCCGTTCATTCCATCAAGGGCGGGGCTGGTGCCTTCGGTCTCGATGATCTCGTGGCTTTCGCCCACGTTTTTGAAACGACCCTCGACTGCGTCCGCTCCAACAAGCTGGAGCCGACCCAGGATGTTCTGAAAGTCATGCTGCGCTCCGCCGACGTGCTGGCGGACCTGACCAATGCGGCAAGAGACGGCGGCAGCGTCGATGAAAGCCGCACCCGTGGCCTCGTGAAGGAACTGGAAGCGCTGGCAAACGGCGAAGCCGTTCCGGCATCCGCGCCGGCTCCCGTCGCCGTAAAGGCACCGGAACCCGTGAAGGCCAAGCCGACGGATGAGAGCGGCTTTGAGCCGATCCCGTTCTCTTTTACGGACTTTGCCGACGAAACCACGCCGCTGATGGAAGTGCCGTCCTTCCAGATCACCTTCAAGCCGCATGCGTCGCTTTATTCGAAGGGCAACGAGGCGGCACTTCTGCTGCGCGATCTCTCGCGCATCGGCGAGATGAGCATCAATTGCGACATGTCGGAGCTGCCTTCGCTCGACAAGCTCGATCCTGAAGCATCCTATCTCTCCTGGACGGTTTCGATCGCGACCGACAAGGGCGAAGAGGGTATCCGCAGCGTCTTCGAATTTGCCGAATGGGATTGCGATCTGGAAATCGTGCCTGATGTTTCGGCCGTCGCAGGCGGCGATGAAGAGCTTCCGATGATCCCGGTGCCGTTCGACCTTTCGGCTCTCGATAGCGGATCGGAAGAGCAGCCCATCGTTGAAATCGCTACGGCGGAAGCGTCTTATGCTGCAGCAGCCGTCGAAACGGCCGTCGCGACGACGCAGATCGCCCAGAGCGTCAATGCCGCCATCGAAAAGCGCGAGGCTGCGGCCGCGCCTGCCGCAGCGCAGGCGAACGCCAACGCAGCGGCCAATGCCAGCGCCGGCCAGACCATCCGTGTCGATCTCGATCGCGTCGACCGCCTGATCAACCTTGTCGGCGAGCTCGTCATCAATCAGGCGATGCTGTCGCAGAGTGTCATCGAAAACGACGCAAGTGGCACGTCGGCCGTCAATATGGGCCTCGACGAGCTGCAGCAGCTGACGCGCGAAATCCAGGACAGCGTCATGGCGATCCGCGCGCAGCCGGTAAAGCCGGTGTTCCAGCGCATGTCGCGTATCGTCCGCGAAGTCGCCGACATGATCGGCAAGCAGATCCGCCTCATCACCGAAGGTGAAAACACAGAAGTCGACAAGACGGTCATCGACAAGCTGGCCGAACCCCTGACGCACATGATCCGCAATGCCGTCGACCACGGCATCGAAACGCCGGAAAAGCGCGAGGCTGCGGGCAAGAACCCGGAAGGCACCATCAAGCTTTCGGCCAAGCACCGTTCGGGTCGCATCCTGATCGAACTGCAGGACGACGGCGCCGGCATCAACCGCGAGCGTGTTCGCCAGAAGGCGATCGACAACGATCTGATCGCCGCCGATGCGAACCTGACCGACGAGGAGATCGACAATCTGATCTTCGCGCCGGGCTTCTCCACGGCAGACAAGATTTCCGATATTTCCGGCCGCGGCGTGGGCATGGATGTGGTCAAGCGCTCCATTCAGGCGCTTGGCGGCCGCATCAGCATCTCCTCGCGCCCGGGCCACGGTTCGACTTTCACCATGAGCCTGCCGCTGACGCTTGCCGTTCTCGACGGCATGGTGGTGACTGTTGCCGGCCAGACGCTGGTGGTGCCGCTGACCGCGATCGTGGAAACCCTGCAGCCGGAAGCAAAGAACATTCACTCCTTCGGCGCCAACCAGCGGCTGATCTCCATCCGCAACTCCTTCTGCCCGCTGGTGGATGTCGGTCGCGTGTTGAACTTCCGTCCGACCCAGGCCGATCCGGTCGAAGGTGTCGCCCTTCTGGTGGAATCGGAAGGCGGTGGCCAGCGTGCCCTGATGGTCGATGCGATCCAGGGCCAGCGCCAGGTCGTCATCAAATCGTTGGAGGCGAACTATACCCATGTTCAGGGCATTGCCGCCGCCACTATCCTCGGTGACGGGCGCGTCGCTCTCATTCTGGATGTCGATGCCATCGTCAGCGCCTCGCGCGGACAGCCACTGAAGCAGGAAATGTCGCTTGCGGCGACAGGTTGAAAGCGGATCATCCATGGCAGCACTTAATTTCAGCGACCAGCGCCAGTCTCCCGACGACGTCCTTGCCAGCGGTGAATATCCGCTGACGAGACGCGACCTGTCGGAAATCGCGGCGATGATCTATGCCGATGCGGGCATCTATCTCAACGACACCAAGGCGTCGCTGGTCTATTCCCGCCTCTCGAAGCATATCCGCAATCTCGGCCTGTCAGGCTTCCGCGAATATTGCGCCCTGGTATCCTCACCGGAGGGCGCGCCGGCGCGGCGCGAAATGCTGTCGCACCTGACGACGAATTTCACCCGCTTCTTCCGCGAAAACCATCATTTCGAACATCTGCGTGATGACGTCCTGCCGGGCCTCATCGCCCGGGCGAAATCCGGCGGGCGCGTCCGCATCTGGTCGGCGGCCTGTTCCGACGGGCAGGAGCCCTATTCGATTGCGCTCACCGTGCTCGCCATGTTTCCGAATGCGGCGGATTACGATTTCAAAATCCTCGCGACGGATATCGACCCGAAGATTTTGGCGCAGGCCCGCGCCGGGGTCTATGACGACAACGCGCTCGAAACCGTGTCTCCCGCCATGCGCAAGCAATGGTTCGCGGAAGTCGATGCCGGTGGTCGCCGCAAGTTCCGCATTGACGACAAGGTCAAGCGCCTCATTACGTTCAACGAGTTGAACCTGATGACGCAGTGGCCCTTCAAGGGCAATTTCGACGTGATCTTCTGCCGCAACGTCGTCATCTACTTCGACGAGCCGACGCAGATGCGCATCTGGTCGCGTTTCGCCGGGCTGCTGCCGGAAGGTGGTCATCTTTATATCGGCCATTCCGAACGTGTGTCCGGTGACGCAAAGAACCTGTTCGACAATACGGGCATCACCACCTACCGCTACATTGGTCACGCATCCGGGAGGAAGGCATGAGCGCACTCGCACGGGTACTCGTCGTCGATGATTCTCCGACGATGCGCGGCCTGATTTCGGCCGTTCTCAAGGCCGATCCCGAAGTCGAGGTGGTCGGTCAGGCCGGCAACGCCATGGAGGCGCGCGCCGCCATCAAGCAGCTCAATCCCGATGTCGTGACGCTCGACATCGAGATGCCGGAAATGAACGGGCTGGAATTTCTCGAAAAGATCATGCGCCTGCGTCCCATGCCGGTCATCATGGTCTCGTCGCTCACCCACCGCGGCGCGGACGCTTCGCTGGCCGCGCTTGAAATCGGCGCTTTCGACTGTGTCGGCAAACCGGCGCCGGGCGATGCACGCCCCTTCGGCGATCTCGCCGACAAGGTGAAGGCTGCTGCCCGCTCGCAGCATGCCGCTTACCGCGCTGCGCGCCCGGAAGCCGCTGCCGCGCCGCAGCCGGTCCCGGTCAGCGAATATCGGGCGGGTCGCAAGGTCGTCGCCATCGGCTCCTCCACGGGTGGTGTCGAAGCGCTGATCGCCGTGCTGCAGAAATTCCCGGCCAACTGCCCGCCGACCGTCATCACCCAGCACATGCCGCCGACCTTCACCAAGAGCTTCGCCGAACGGCTGAACCGCATCTGCGCCCCCGTCGTGGAAGAGGCGACTGATGGCGCGCGCCTGCAGACCGGCAAGATCTATCTTGCGCCGGGCGGCGAACGCCATCTGCAGATCGCCAACCGGTCTGCACCCTGCTGCCGGCTTGTCGAGCGCGATCCCGTCAACGGCCATCGCCCCTCGGTCGATGTGCTCTTCGATTCTGTCGCCGAGCTTGCCGGCCGCAACGCCGTCGGCGTCATCTTGACGGGCATGGGCCGCGATGGTGCGGCCGGGCTCTTGAAAATGCGTCATGCCGGTGCGCGCACCGTCGGCCAGAACGAAAAAACATGTGTCGTCTATGGCATGCCCCGCGTGGCCTATGAGCTTGGCGCGGTGGAACAGCAATTGCCGTTGGCCTCCATCGGTGAAGAAATCCTGAAACTAACCACTGCCCGCAAAGAAGGTGCTGACTAATGTCTCTCGCAGAAAAGATCAAAGTTCTGATCGTCGACGATCAGGTGACCAGCCGGCTGCTCCTCAGCGATGCGCTGACACAGCTCGGCTTCAAGCAGATCACCGCCGCCGGCGACGGCGAGCAGGGAATGAAGATCATGGAGCAGCAGCCCCATCATCTCGTCATCTCCGATTTCAACATGCCGAAGATGGATGGTCTCGGTTTCCTGCACGCCGTGCGGGCCAACCCGACCACCAAGAAGGCCGCCTTCATCATCCTCACCGCGCAGGGCGACCGCGCGCTGGTGCAGAAGGCAGCCCAGCTCGGCGCCAACAACGTGCTGGCCAAGCCCTTCACGATTGACAAGATGCGCGCTGCCATCGAGGCGGTTTTCGGATCGCTGAAATGATTGAAGCTGCGGCCAAGCGCGTACATATCATTCAGGGCGAGTACAAGGTCATCAGCGATCCCGACGTGGTCATGACGACGATACTCGGTTCGTGCGTGGCCGCCTGTCTGAGAGACCCCGTTGCCGGCCTCGGAGGCATGAACCACTTCCTGCTGCCGGGAACGGGCAATGTGACCGGCGGAGATGCGACGCGTTACGGCGTGCATCTCATGGAGCTCCTGATCAACGGCCTCCTGAAGCAGGGCGCGCGGCGTGACCGGCTGGAAGCCAAGGTTTTCGGCGGCGCGAAGACGATCGCCAGCTTTTCCAATGTCGGCGAGCAGAATGCCATCTTCGCCATGCAGTTTCTGAAGGATGAGGGTATTCCGGTCATAAGCTCCTCCACGGGCGGGGAACACGGCCGCAAGATCGAATTCTGGCCGGTCTCCGGTCGTGCACGTCAGCATCCGCTCAGCGGCGCGGAAACCCAGAAGACGGTTGCCTTGGAAACGCGTCCGGTGCCGGCCCCAAAGCCCGTCGCCAACGACATCGAATTTTTCTAGTCACGGAGTTTCCAATGCAGCTTGCAGAGCACACCGCCACCACTCCGTTCGAAGAAGCCCTGCCGGATGTTCTGATGCGCGTGGTATCGGAATTGCACGATGTCGCCTACCTTATAGAGCGCATCGAACCGCAATTGCTTGAAGTGACCAACGGTCAATTGTCGAGCGACGGCGTCAAGCTCCTGCAGGGCATCGACCTTGCCGTCCAGAAGACCCGTGGCCTTGCCGAATTCATCGATACCGTCACCGGCTCCATTCCCGGAGACTGGATCGTGGATGTCTCTACCGCGCTCAGCCTCGTCAAGCTTGCGGAAATGCAGAAGGCGCTCGGCGCCGCCTTCCGCCATGGCCATTCCCAGCCGCTCGACAAGGCCTCCGGCGACTTCGACCTCTTCTAGCGGCATTTCCGCCGTTGCCTGCCTCTTCGCGGAATGCGGAGAAAGGCAACGCTCGCGCAAGCTTCGCACCCTATTGTCATTACGGGGCCAAAAGGTCTCGGACTCTATGAATGACGGTGCGGAACAGAATGAATCTGTTAAATCAAATCCCTCAGGTCTTGAAGAATGTTGCTGCGCTGGGGCAGACACGGCTTTTGATGCTGGGCGGCGTGGGCGTTTTGTCCATGGCCATTATCCTTGCAGCAGCGCTTTACGTGAACCGTCCCGCTTACGAGACCCTTTATGTGGGGCTTGAAAAAAGCGACCTCAACAAGATCAGCATTGCGCTCGCCGAATCGGGTCTGGACTTTCAGGTAGGGACCGATGGTTCCAGCCTTCAGGTTCCCGTTGGGCTCACCAGCAAGGCACGGCTGCTTCTGGCCGAGCGCGGCCTGCCGGACAGCGCCAATGCCGGTTATGAGCTTTTCGACAATGTCGGTTCTCTCGGCCTGACCTCCTTCATGCAGGAAGTGACGCGCGTTCGCGCCCTTGAGGGCGAAATCAGCCGCTCCATCCAGCAGATTGACGGCATTGCCGCTGCACGCGTCCATATCGTCATGCCTGACGTCGGCAATTTCCGCCGTGGCGAACAGAAGCCCACCGCATCGGTCATGATCCGCGCCAGCGCCACCGCAGGGCGCAAGGCATCGGCTTCCATCCGTCACCTCGTCGCCTCGGCCGTTCCCGGCCTCGAGGTCGATGATGTGACTCTCCTCGATTCGACCGGCCAGCTTCTGGCCTCCGGCGACGACGTCACCAACGCCGCCATGAACCGCTCGCTGACACTGGCGCAGAATGTTCAGCAGGAAATCACGACCAACATCGACAAGGCGCTGGCGCCTTTCCTCGGCATGGACAATTTCCGCTCCAGCGTGACGGCGCAGCTCAATACCGACAGCCGCCAGATTCAGGAAACCGTCTACGACCCGGAATCACGCGTCGAGCGCTCCATCCGCACGGTGAAGGAAGACCAGAAATCCCAGGAAACGCAGCCGGATACGGCCGCGACCGTGGAGCAGAACGTACCGCAGGCAGCGCCCCAGGGCGGCGGCAGTGGCCCGCAGTCTTCCGACCAGTCGGCCAAGAAGGAAGAGCAGACGAACTACGAGATCAATTCCAAGACGGTCGCCACGGTCAAGAACGGCTATACCGTCGAGAAGATTTCGGTCGCGGTTGTCGTCAACAAGGGTCGCATCGCCAAGATGGTCGGCGAACCCGCCGATCAGGCCAAGATCGACGCCTATCTCGCCGAGATGCAGAAGATCGTAACCTCGGCGGCCGGCATTTCTTCCGATCGCGGCGATATGGTGACGCTCACCGCTATGGACTTCCTCGAAACGCAGCTGCTTGATGAAGCCGTAAGCGGGCCGGGCATCATGGAAGTGCTGAGCCGCAATTCGGCCGGCATCATCAACTCGCTCGCCTTCGTCGCCGTCGCCTTCCTCGTCATCTGGCTCGGTGTGCGTCCTCTGGTCCGCACGGTTACCGCCAACGGTGCAGCAGCGGGTCAGCTCAGCCAGGAGACTGCCGGTCTGGAACTGCCGGACTTCTCTCCCGGCATGGATGCCGGCGCAGGTGGTCTCATGGAAGGTTTCGGGGCGGATTTCGGCTTCGACAGCACCGACGATCTTCTGGCAGGCGGCGATGGCGAGGGCACATTCAACCGCCGGGTTCGCGAAGGGCCCGAACGCAGGCTCTCCCGCATGGTGGAAATCAGCGAGGAACGAGCCGCCAAGATCCTGCGCAAATGGGCGGTGGAAAAAGCAGCATAATATCAAAAAGGCCGGTTTTACCCGGCCTTTTTTCTGTTTTCGGGCTTTTTGCTATCCTTGGCGGGCGCATCGTGGCAATCTCGTTTTAGGACAGTGTTTACAAAAAATTCAGCAACGATACAGTTTGCTGGGAATTGGCTGAGAATGCCGTTTATGGATTGAACAGCTTTTCAGTATGTTTTTTTAGCAATAGACGAACAGTGAAATACGTGGAAAGGCTGGTGTCAGGTAATGGCAAATCCCAGTCCGTTCCATAAAATGAAGTGATTCGGTCTCCGGGGGCTTGCCGTCCCATTTTGGTAAGCTTCTCGAATGGAATGATTCCATCCCGAGGTATAATCTCCCACTGGGAGCAAGAGGGCGTAGGCGATTGAAAGTCGATGTTGATATCCGCAGGCTGTCTGCCAAGCCTATGGAGGGCATGGGTAAGCCCTTGCCACGCGATCAGCTTGCTAAAAACGTCGCAGCCACGGCTGCTGCCGGTAACGTTGCAGGCGCACTGGATCTGCTCGTAACCTATGCTGGCGCCTCGCATTATCTGCTGGCGCGGGATGATCTTCTCGAAGAAACCGGACTGAAATTCATCGTCACCTCCGACTGGCCTTTTGATCTGGTCCGCAGGCTTGGCCTTGAACTGGCCAACAGCCAGAACAGATCAAGCGAAATGGAGAAATGCCTTTCGCTTCTGCAGCCACGGCTGCTTTTCCTTCCCGATGATGTTGCGGTTCCCTACGGCATAGACCGGCAATATTCGGCGCTCTCCTTCTGCGTGGGCCGCATCCGGCTTTCTCTGCTGCTGCTGTTTCCCGAAGAAGCGGTGCCTTCGCCGGAAAGACTGCGCGAAATCGCCCTGCTGACGGGTTATTGCGTCAGTTTCGGCATTGCCAGCGAAGCAAAGACCGTGCGCGATATCGATCTCACGGAGCGTGAGCTTGAGTGCCTGTTCTGGATCGCGGAAGGCAAGACAAGTGACGAAATTGCGATGATCCTTGGCATTTCACGCAATACGATCAATAATTACATCACAAGCGTGATGCGGAAAACCGCGACAAAAACCCGCTCGGAGGCAATTGCCTACGCCGTGCGCAACAACCTCGTATAATGGTCGGACGGATGGTACAGACGAAAGACAATGAGGGTACAGGTCAAATGGGCATGTTTTACCGCAGCCCTGTCGTGACGAGCCGGTCGGATCTGTTTCCGAAGCTTGTCGCCATGCAGAAGCTGGTCGGCGCGCGCAATTTCGTGGTGACGAAAGCTGCCGCTTCCGGTTTCCCGAACAAGAAGAAGTTGACCTGCGAGCTGGAAAACTGGGGCATGAATGCCGCAGAACAGAGCACGCAGTTCATCCGCGCCGTCGGCGATATTCTTCTCGATCATATCGAGACATCGCTTCTGCCGGTGATATGGCGCAACAAGAATGCCGGCGGCTTTGCCGATCTTCCCGATGTGCCCGCACTTCTGCGCCGCATCGAGAACGACACATTGCCCTATGCGGGGCTCGCCCTGCCGGTGCGGCTTGGCACCATCGGCAACGGTTATATCGTCTTCTGCGGCACCAACCTCGTTCTCGACAATGAGGTCGTGATCGAGCAGCACATCAAATGCTGCGAGATCATGGTGGACATGCTGGCGCTGGACGAGCGCAAGGCGGCACCCTCCGAAGCCTTGAGCGAGAGGGAAATCGCCTGCCTGCAACTGGCGGGGGATGGCCGTATCAGCGAAGAAATCGCGGTCAAGCTCGGGCTTTCCGTGCACACCGTCAACGCCTATCTCGGTTCGGCGACGATCAAGCTCGATTCCGTCAACCGTATCCAGGCGATCGCCAAGGCTATCAGGCTCGGTTATATCCATTGATGGCGGACGGGGTTTCCCCGCCCCTCCCAGGCCGGCGGCCCCGAACCGGCATTTGCGCCTCCCTAAAAGGCGCTATCGGCACTTCGCGTTTTTTTAACAGTTGCCTACTAGAACTTTTATAAGTTTGGCTTTGGGGAACTGTTTCATGCACAACCGGCTCTTTAAGTCCGTTGCTGGCAAGGTTGTCGCGCTGACGATCGGCCTGATCACGCTCAGCGTGGCGGCAGTTGGTTTTTCGACCTATATCCGCTTGAAGGACAATATCATCACCACCGCGCTGCGCGATACGCACAGCGCAATGCGCAGCATGGCGATCCTTTACGAACTGAAGGTCGGCGGCGTCGCCCTCGAAATGGTGGATGGGGACCTCAAAAGTGTGGGTCGCGCCAGCATCGGAACGATGCGCGACAATGATCTCGTCGACCGCACCGCAGCCGGTAACGGCGGTATTTCTACCGTGTTTGAAGCCAAGGGCGGCGAATTCATTCGCATGACCACCAATCTGAAGAACGAAAAGGGCGAGAGAGCAGCCGGCACCAAGCTTGCTACCGATCATCCCGCTTTTGCGAAAGTCTCCAAGGGTGAGGCCTATTTTGGCACCGCCACGCTGTTCGGCACCAGCTACATGACCGGTTACATGCCTGTCACGAACAAGACCGGCGCAACCGTCGGCATCCTGTTCGTGGGTGTTCCCATGGACGTCTACGATGCGCAGATATACAGCCTGCGCGACATGATGCTCATCTGCGGCGCGCTCGCCATGCTTGGCGTCGGACTGCTCGCCTACTTTGTCATCAAGCGCACGCTTCAACCCCTTGGCAAGTTGACCGATGCGGTGAAGTCCCTTTCGGACGGCAATCTCGATACGCCGATCCCTTACGCCACCAACACCAATGAATTTGGCAACATCGCCCGCGCGCTGGTGATTTTCCGCGAAAATGCGCTTGAGAAACTGGCGATCGAGGGCAAAAGCGCCGAAGAACGCTCTGCGGCGGAGTCCGAGCGTTACCGCAACGACGCCGAGAAACAGGAACTCGACAGCCAGATCGAATTTGCGGTCGGCGAGATCGCCTCCGGTCTTGGCAGGCTTTCGCGCGGCGATCTGAGCCGCACGATCGAGACGCCTTTCACTGGCCGTCTCGACCGTCTGCGCACGGATTTCAACGAATCCCTTCTCAACCTGCGCGATGCGCTGGGGCAGATCCGCGAGCGCACGCTCATCATCCAGCATAGCGGCTTCGAAATCGAGCAGTCGTCGGTCGATCTGTCGAAGCGCACCGAAAATCAGGCCGCCTCGCTGGAAGAGACCGCCGCCGCCGTAGACGAAATCACCGTCACCGTCAGATCCTCGGCCGAGCGTGCGCGGGAGGCCAATGAGGCCGTGCGCATCACCAAGCAGAGCGCCGACAGTTCCGGTTCGGTCGTCAGCAACGCCGTCGACGCCATGGGCCGCATCGAAGATGCCTCGCGCAAGATCGAGCAGATCATCGAGGTCATCGACGACATTGCCTTCCAGACCAATCTTCTTGCCCTGAATGCCGGCATCGAGGCGGCGCGTGCGGGCGAAGCGGGCAAGGGTTTTGCCGTCGTGGCGCAGGAAGTGCGCGAGCTTGCCCAGCGCTCCGCCGACGCGGCGCGTGAAATCAAGCAGCTCATCAACCAGTCGACGCAGGAAGTCAGTTCCGGATCGAAGCTGGTGCAGGAGGCGGGCACCGTGCTTTCCGCCATCAGCCGGCAGATCGTCACCGTCAGCCAGCATGTCGAAACCATCGCCACGGCAACGCAGGACCAGTCCTCGGCACTTCATAACGTCAACAGTTCCGTCAACCAGATGGATCAGATGACCCAGCAGAACGCGGCCCTTGCCGAACAGTCGAGTGCGGCCAGCAGCATATTGTCCGGAGAGGTGGAAGCGCTGCTCGATCTCGTTCAGCGTTTCCAGATGGAACATGGCTCGGCGACCGGCAGGGATCGATTGAGCCGTGCGGCCTGACACGCTTATTCAGACGTAAACACCTCCCGGATCGCAACATCCGGGAGTTTTTTATTCTGCCGCCGCGCGGGCCGTGCTGGATATCTGGTTGATGTAGGCCCGCAGCGCTGCCGGTTTGACCGGCTTGTGCTGGACGGAAATCCCGTATTTTTCCGCATCGCTGCGCACTTCCGGGCTGCGGTCCGCCGTTACAAGCAGGGCAGGGATCGTCTTGCCGTAAAATGTCCTGATGAGGCGGATGGCGCTGATGCCGTCGCCATCGTCCAGATGATAATCGGCGACGATGACGTCGGGCGCTGCGGCCAAGGTAAGGAAGGGTTCCTCCAGCGTCGCCACGGAACCTGCGGGCAACACCTCGCAGCCCCATCCCGTCAGCAGTAGTGTCATGCCCTCGAGGATTTTCGGCTCGTTGTCGATGCAGAGCACCCGGACGCCCTGAAGGCGATCGCTGGCTGCGGGACTGGTTATCCCGCCAACGGCTTTGGCCGGCACGAGGCGATCCGCCTCGCGCGGCAGATGGATGCGGAAGGTCGTGCCTTTTCCGGGGGTGGAGATCAGCTGCACCGGATGGTGCAGCATGCGCGACAGCCGGTCGACGATGGAAAGGCCGAGCCCGAGGCCGGATGCCGTTCTTGCACCCTCGTCCAGCCGGGCGAATTCCTTGAAAACGGTGCGAAATTTAGATGAGGGGATGCCGATACCGGAATCAGTCACCTGAATGACGACTTCACCGCCCCGGCGGCGCGCACCGACGACCACCTTGCCCTTCAGCGTATATTTAATGGCGTTGGAAACGAGATTCTGTATCAGGCGCCGCAGGAGGTTGGGGTCGGAGCGGACGGTCAGCGAGGTTGGCATGACCACGAGGTCCAGGTTCTTCTCCTGCGCCATCGGTGCGAAATCGGTCTCGATGCGTTTCAGCAACTCATTCAGCGGCACGGATGTCATGCGCGCCTTCATAGAGCCGGTGTCGAGACGGGAAATATCGAGGACAGCACCAAGAATGGTCTCCACCGATTCCAGCGCCGAATCGATATTGTGGACGAGATCGCTTTCGCCAGAAGCGCCAAGCCGTTCGACCAACGAGGAGGAATAGAGGCGGGCGGCGTTCAGGGGTTGGAGAATGTCATGACCGGCGGCGGCGAAAAAGCGTGTCTTGCCGATATTCGCCTCGTCGGCGGAGGCTCTTGCCTCCGCCAGTTCGCGGTTGACGCGGGTAAGCTCAACGGTTCGCTCCGCCACGCGCTGCTCCAGCGTTTCGTTTGCCTGTTTCAGCGCCTGATCGCTCGCCACCCGCTGGGTGATATCGGTGAAGGTGGCGACGATGCCTTTGTCCGGCATGGTGTTGGAGCGCACTTCGATGATGCGCTCGCCGCCCGCCAGCACCAGCGAGAAGGGCAGATCCATGGTCAGGAAGCTGGTGATCAGTTCATTCGTGTCACCGGCGGGCATATCGCCGCGTTCCTGCAGCATCGAAACGATATCCGTGAGCGGTACGCCCACCTGCCCGAACTGCTCGGGTAGATCGAGAAGGGTGCGGAAACGCCGGTTCCAGATGGTCAGCTGCTGCGAACTGTCGAAAACGGCAATGCCCTGATCCATCTGGGCGAGCGCGGTCTGCAGCATGTCCTGGTTATATTGCAGGGCCTCGCTCGCCTGATCGAGCAGCCATGCCGTGTCCGCGCTGGTGTCTTCCGCCTTCTGAAGAATGATCGAAAGCACCAGGCGGGCGGAGGAGGAGCCGATGGCGCTGCCCAGCAGCTGCTCGGAGAAATGGATCAGCGCCATGTCCGCCGGCTGGTCGTCGTTGAGCTTCCTGCCCGCCGTCTTTTCATAGGTCGCAAGTGATCGCAGCATGCGCTCCTCGCCGAGATAACGGGCGACCGCGCTTTTGAGATCACCGACGCTGACGCGGGTTTTCCAGCCGCGCGTGGCGAATTGCGATTTCGAGTGACGCTTGACGAAGATGCCGGACTGGATGCGCTCCACCGGCCTAGGATTGCGCGAAAGCGAGCCGAGCACGAAGGCGAGGCTGTTGACGAGCAGGCTGAGAATGACCGCGTTCACGAATGGGTCGGCTTCCGGCCCATTGAATACCGTGCTGCCGGAAAACAGGAAACCGAGAATATTGGCTGCCACCTCGGAATTGTCAGGCCCGCCGAAGCTTGGCAGAAACAGCAGGTAGGCCCAAACGAAGAAGCCCGAACTCAGCCCCGCGATCGCACCGCGGGCATTGGCGCGCCGCCAGAACAGCCCGCCGAAAAGGGCAGGGGCCATCTGCGCAATGGCGGCGAATGCCAGAAGGCCGATGGAGGCGAGGCCCGTAGCACTGTCGGCGGCGCGATAATAGCCATAACCCAGCAGCAGCACGGCAAAGATCGCCGTTCGGCGGATGTTGAGCAGCGTCTTGGCGAAATCGTCCCGGTGCGGTGAGCGGTTCAACAACTTCTGCCGCAGGAAGATCGGCATGACGATATCGTTGGAAATCATGATCGACAGCGCCACCGAAGCGACGATCACCATCGCGGTCGCCGCCGAAAAGCCGCCGATGAAGGTGATCAGCGACACGACCGGCATCTGATGATTGAGCGGCAATTGCAGCACGTAGAGATCGGCATCGCCATTGGCGCCGAGCGTCAGAATGCCGGCAAGCGCGATCGGCAGCACGAAGATGTTGATCGCGATGAGGTAGAGCGGCAGCAGGAACCCGGCCATACGCAGCTCTTCCGGCGTGCGGTTTTCAACCACCGTGACGTGGAACTGGCGCGGCAGCAGGATGATGGCGAAACCGGAAAGCAGCGTCATCACGATCCAGCGGCTGACGGGCGTGTGATAGGATATGGCCCGCATGGCCTGCTCATTATCCGTGGCAAGCTGCCACAGATGCGCGGGACCGTCGAAGAGGACGAAGAGTACGTAAAAACCGACGGTGCACATGGCGACGAGCTTGACCAGCGATTCCATCGAAATCGCCAGAATAAGCCCGTCCTGATGTTCGGTGGCATCGGTGTGGCGGGTGCCGAACATGACGGCAAACCCCGCCATGACGATGGTGACGACCAGTGGCAGATCGAGGAAATAAAGATTGCCGCTGCCAATGCCGTAATCGCCGGGATCGACCATTGTCGCTACCGAGCTGGAAACGGCTTTCAGCTGCAGCGCGATATAGGGAATGGCGCCGACGAGCGCGATGATGGCGACGATCATCGCCACGGTGGAATTCTTGCCGTATCGGGCGGCGATGAAATCCGCGACGGAAGTCAGTTTTTCCGTTTTCGCCAGTTCAACGATGCGGCGGATGATCGGCATGCCGATGGTGAAGGCGAGGATCGGCCCGGTATAGATGCCGAGAAATTCCAGCCCCCTGTCTGCCGCGAGCCCCACACCGCCGAAATAGGTCCAGGACGTGCAATAGATTGCCAGGCTGAGCGCATAGACGAACGGACGCCCCTTTTTCGGAGCGTTTCTGTTGCGGCTGTTCCTGTCCCCATAGCTTGCAACCGCAAACAGCAGCAGGACATAAGCGAAGGCCGAACCGAATATGATCCACCCAGGAAGCACGCATCCTCCCCGTGCAAGAGTTCCCTGATATCAGCATAGGCGAATTCCGGGCCGTTGAGAATGAGCGCGGTCTGATCATAAAGTTCAAGGCGCGCGTGCAAAAAAGCTAATAAATGCAATCCCGCGGATTCCAAATGATGCCCGGACCCTATATGGTTGAGCGCGTAGGGACAGTCACATAGCTTCAGCTCGCGAAGCAGGAGAGAGGGACAATCTGAATGCTTAACGAATTTAAAACCTTCATTGCCCGCGGCAATGTCATGGATCTGGCCGTGGGTGTTATTATCGGTGCGGCTTTCAGCAAGATCGTCGACTCCGTCGTCAACGATCTCATCATGCCGATCGTGGGGGCGATCTTCGGCGGGTTCGATTTTTCGAACTACTTCCTGCCGCTGAGCTCCAGCGTCAATGCCACCTCGCTCGCCGCCGCCCGCGATCAGGGCGCCGTCTTCGCTTATGGCAGCTTTCTGACGGTTCTCATCAACTTCCTTATCCTCGCCTGGATCATTTTCCTGATGGTCAAGGGCGTCAACAAGCTGCGCGATTCGGTTGAGCGCAAGAAGGTTGAGGAAAAGGCGGAAGCAGCTCCGCCGCCGGAAGACGTCAAGCTCCTCACCGAAATCCGCGATCTGCTGAAGACGCGTTGATTGCCGGCATTGTCCCCGGCCTGATTTGCCGGCCCGTGCGGCCGGCGATCTGCTGCCGGGGATGATCCATAAAGAAAATCCATGATCGCCTCACGGAATATCATGCACATGGCTGGTTCGATGCGATAAGAAGGCACCAAACGGAGTGTCTTTAATGTCCATTTTGAACAGTCTGAGTGCGCGCTCTCTGGCGGCTCCCGAGAGCGGCATTGTTGAAGTCGTGAATTATGCCCGGGGGCGAGACAATCTCCTGCCGCTCTGGGTCGGCGAAGGTGATCTGCCGAGCCCGGACTTCATCAATCAGGCCGCCATCGATGGGCTGAACAATGGCGAAACCTTCTACACCTGGCAGCGTGGCATTCCAGAATTGCGCCAGGCGCTGAGCCGTTATTACGAACGCCATTTCGCGGCATCGCTACCGCCGGAGCATTTTTACGCTACCGGTTCCGGTATGCAGGCGATTGTGCTTGCCGTGCAGGCGCTGACCTCGCCCGGCGACGAAATGGTCTATCTGTCTCCGACATGGCCGAATATCGTTGCCGCCATCGGTGTGGCAGGCGCGAAGGCGGTTCCGGTGGGTATCGATTTCCGCGACGGCAGCTGGGATCTCGATATCAACAGGCTGGAAAGCGCGATCACCGGCAAGACGAAGGCGCTTTTCATCAATACGCCCTCCAACCCGACCGGATGGACGGCGACGCGCGATAATCTTCGTGATGTTCTGGCACTCGCCCGCAAACATGATCTGTGGATCGTCGCCGACGAGATTTATGCGCTTTATCATTATTCCGGCAGCCGTGCGCCGTCCTTCCTCGACGTCATGGAGCCGGATGACAAGATCGTCTTCGCCAATTCCTTTTCGAAGAACTGGTCCATGACCGGCTGGCGTGTCGGCTGGCTTGTTGCCCCGCCGGCCATCGGTCAGGTCATCGAAAACCTCATTCAATATTCCACTTCAGGCGTGGCGCAGTTCATGCAGCGCGGCGCAGTCGCCGCCCTCGATCACGGTGATGGTTTCGTGCGCGAGAATTACGAACGCGCTCTGACCTCCCGCGACATTCTCTGCGATGCGCTCATCGCGACGAACCGTGTGGAAACCCTGAAGCCCGATGGCGCTCTCTATGCCTTTCTCAAGATAGACGGCGTGACGGACAGCCGGGCCACGGCGCTCGATATCGTCGACAAGACCGGGGTCGGGCTTGCGCCCGGCACGGCCTTCGGTCCGGGAGGGGAGCTGTTTCTCCGTGCCTGCTTCCTGCGCAACCCAAAGCAGATAGAAGATGCGGCCGACCGGCTGGCATCCTATATCCTCGGCAGGTAAGCGTCGCCTCTGCGTACAATGGTTTCCCCTGCCGCGCCGGGATCGCGCTACGGTAGGGAAATCGGCAACAAAATCACAGCGAATACCTAAAACTGCAACCCCACGGCGCAACCATCGACGTGGGGGATTTTCTGTGCTATGCGCTCCTTGTTCCATTTATGAGAACATTTTCATCTAATAAATAAAAAGCACCTCATTGCGCTAACCAATCGTAAGCCACCTTTTTAATGGAGCTGGGGATCGGTCGCGTATTCGCTGTGCAAGTAATCAATGATGAAGAATTATTGGCTTTGATGGGGTCAAGAAAAGCAAACAGGGAAGTATTGTCATGGCTGTTCTGGTCACGGGTGGGGCCGGCTATATAGGAAGCCACATGGTGTGGGCTTTGCTCGATGCCGGGGAAGAGGTCGTTGTTGTCGATCGGCTTTCGACGGGGTCGCGCTGGGCAGTCGCGCCGGCGGCGCGTTTTTATCTGGGCGACGCGGCGGATCGCGCCTTGCTCGACCAGATTTTCGAAGAAAACCAGATCGAGACCATCTTCCATTTCGCGGGCTCCGTCAGCGTTCCTGAATCGATCAGCCAGCCGCTCGAATATTACGAAAACAACACGGGCACGACCCGCGCCCTCGTGGCGGCGGCAGTCGGCCACGGTATTCGCAATTTCATCTTCTCGTCGACAGCCGCCGTCTATGGAAACCAGCCCTTTGATGGCCCGGTTCCCGAAACCGCGATCCTCAGCCCAGAAAACCCCTACGGCCTGTCGAAGCTCGCCTCCGAAATCATGCTGCGCGATGTCGTGCAGGCGCATGATTTCAATTACGTGGCGTTGCGGTATTTCAACGTCGCCGGAGCCGACCCGCAGGGGCGCGCCGGGCCATCTCCCACGGGTGTGGCAAACCTCATCAAGGTCGCCTGTGAAGCTGCTACCGGTCGCCGCGACCGGGTGGAAGTTTACGGAACGGATTACCCGACCGCGGATGGCACCGGCGTTCGCGATTATATTCATGTCGGCGACCTGATCGATGCGCATATGCTGGCCATGGCGCATCTGCGCGCCGGCGGCGGCACACGCACGCTCAATTGCGGTTATGGCGTTGGTTATTCGGTTCTTGATGTCCTGCAGGCTGTGCAGCAGGAATCGGGGGGCGATTTCCCGATCATCCATTGTCCGCGTCGCCCGGGCGATATTGCGGCCATGGTGGCGGATTCGGCGCGCATCCAGTCGGAGCTGGGCTGGCGGCCCCGCTTCAACGATCTGGTGGCCATCGTTCGCACTGCGCTCCAGTGGGAGGCCAAACGCCAGGCCCAGCAAAGCGACAGGATTCCGCCGGTGCGGCGCAAGCTCGCGGCAATAGGCTGAGCGGACTTTGCTTTACCGAAAGCGGTCTTTCCTGACGGAAGGATAAAGGATCGGCCGATCCAGTGGAGCGGCTGGTCGAAGCCAGCGATCCCTGTCAAAGAAGCTGCGTGTCAGCTTCAACCCCGGCGATTGTTCGCTTGTGAGCAAAATCACGTTCAGGCGATGGGGTGTCGTCGGTTCCGGTTTTATGGAAACCGAAATACCGAAATGTTGTGCCTGATAGGGCTGCATCCGGCCTGCCGGTTCAAGCATGTCCGCCAGATCAGCCCACCGGGTTTGTTCCACGATCATGGCGAGTGCTTCATCAAGCTTTGTCAGAACGGCAGTCCCATCCGGCGTCTTCGGCGCAACGGCCTTCATCCTGATGGAGCGAACCTCGCCGGACGCTTCGCCCCTGATCTCGAGGAAGAGCGAGGCCCGCTCGGCCGGGCCTGCCGCGTTCGCCACCGCAAGATCGGCCATGCACTCGAAATTGCGGATGTTGACTGGGCTTGTGTGCCAGCCATGCGGGTTGGAAAAACCTGCGGCAGTAAAGCGGTCGCAAAGCTCCTTACCGGAAAGAACGAAATCGCGTGCGAAAGATGCCCTGTCACCCCCTTGCTCAAATTTCAGAAGATCGGGCGGCAGAGAGACTTTTTGGGCGACTAGTTTCTGCCGCTTGACGGGCTTCATCTTCGGCGGGGGGGCCGCGGAGCGTGTCGCGGATGCCAGATTGAGATAAATCAGCAGGCTTTTGAGATGCTTCCTGTCATTGGCCAGCAGCACCGTCGCCCCGATGGCAAGACAAACGGCCAGCACCGCAAACAGCAGCGCGCCGGAGCTCACTCTTTTCTGCAAGCCTGCGTCCATCGCAAGACCTTAAGGGGCTGGCGGAAGGCGTCAGCCGGTTTTGATATGGCTTTTCGGACTATCGGCAGCCCGGTGAATATATGGTGTGAGCGAAGGCTCTGAAAATCTTATGCAACTCACCGCCGAAGTTTCCGGCGGTGCAGGTCTTATTCGCCGTTGTTCTTGGCCGTGTCCTGTCCAACGGCGCTGCTTTCATCGTCTGCGACCGGAATGGCGTAGGAGCCGTTCAGCCAGCGGGCGAGATCAAGCGAGCGGCAGCGATCCGAACAGAAAGGATAGTCTTCCCGTGTCGAGGGCCGCCCGCATTCAGGGCATGGCTGGGATTTGCGCAGCGGCGTGACGTTTCCGGCGCCTTCGGGAGATTTTGCCATGGCCTATCCTTCGAGCCAGCCCGAAGTCACCTCAAATCCTTCTCCGGAAAGAAGCGACATCGTCTCATAAAGCGGCAGGCCGACGACATTGGTATAAGAACCGGTCAGCTTTTGCACGAATGCGCCGGCAATGCCCTGGATGCCATAGGCTCCCGCCTTGCCGCGCCACTGGCCGGAGGCGATATAAGCCTCGATTTCGCGCGTGGAGAGGCGCTTGAAACGCACCTTTGTCTCCGCCACCTTCTGTCGGATCTTGCCGCCGGGGGTGACGAGGCAGATGCCGGTATAGACCCAATGGTTGCGTCCCGAAAGAAGATGCAGCGCAGCCGAGGCCTCTTCCGTATATTCGGCCTTGCCGACGATGCGGCGACCAACGGCGACCACCGTATCGGACCCCAGAACATAGGAGTCTTTCCACACCTGTTCGTTCTTCAGCGCCGCCTGCGCGGCTTCCGCCTTCTGCAATGACAGACGACGGCAGAGCGTGCGCGGATGCTCAAGCTTGGCCGGGGTCTCGTCGATATCCATCGGCATCAGACGTGCCGGTTCGATACCGATCTGATGCAGCAGTTCCAGACGCCGCGGCGAGCCGGATGCCAGAACGAGCTTTTGTTTTGAATTGGTCATTGCGCTGCCCGGGCGTCCGTTGCGGAACGTGGATTACTTGAAGCGATAGGTGATGCGGCCCTTGGTGAGGTCGTAAGGCGTCATTTCGACCAGCACCTTGTCGCCGGCGAGAACGCGGATACGGTTCTTGCGCATGCGGCCCGCGGTGTGGGCGATGATTTCGTGGTCGTTCTCAAGCTTTACGCGGAATGTTGCGTTCGGCAGCAATTCGGTTACGATGCCCGGGAATTCAAGGACTTCTTCTTTTGTCATGTAAGGGTTTTCTTCCTGTTGATAGTGCCGGACGTGTCCTGTCCGGGAAAATTGCGCGGAAACTACACAATCCCGGCACATTTGTGAACCTCTAAAGCATCGGCTTGAAAATCGCGATCGATTTTAACAGGCTGAGGCGGTTTTCAGTCTTTTGAAAGCGTATCCGCCACCGGCTGCTGCCGTCCCGGCAGGCGTTCCGAGATCAGCTTTGCCAGATGGTCCCGCACCTCGCGATAGGCGTCGAGGATTTGCTCGCGCGTGCCTGTTATTACCGTCGGGTCCATGGTCGGCCAATAGACCACGTCGAGCGAATTCGAGCGCGTCAGTTCCAGTGCGGCGTGATGGGCTTCGGGTGTCAATGTAATGATCAGATCGAAAAAATCATCCTCGATCTCATCCAAAGTGCGCGGTTTGTGCTTGCCGAGCGAAAATCCCTGTTCTTCCAGTACGGCATCCACGAAAGGATCGCGCTCGCCGGCG
Organism: Agrobacterium sp. CFBP2214; assembly: GCF_030209895.1. NCBI lineage: Bacteria > Pseudomonadati > Pseudomonadota > Alphaproteobacteria > Hyphomicrobiales > Rhizobiaceae > Agrobacterium > Agrobacterium sp. CFBP2214. The sequence goes on from NZ_JARVRC010000001.1 coordinate 432,904, forward strand.
CGCACGCCCGCCGACTGTATATAGATGCCGGGCGCCACCAGCCGTTTGGCGATGACCTCCGCCATGGGGGAGCGAATGGAGTTCATGCCGCACATGAAGAGGACCGATTTGGGCGCTCGTCCCTCGTTTGGCGCTGCGGCAGGATCGATCATCTCTAACCCCGCCAATAAAGCACGCAGACAAGGGTGAAGAGGCGGCGCGCGGTATCAAAATCCACCTTGATCTTGCCGGAAAGCCGATCCATCAGCGTTTGCGAGCCGTCGTTGTGAATACCGCGCCTGCCCATGTCGATTGCCTCGATCTGGCTCGGCGTGGAGGAGCGGATAGCCTCGTAATAGCTTTCGCAGATCAGGAAATAATCCTTGATGATGCGGCGGAACGGCGTCAGCGACAGGATATGGATCGCGACATCCTTCTCGTCTTCCGTTCTGATCGAGAAAACCAGCTTGGCGTCGACGAGCGAGATGTGCAGCCGGTATGGCCCGCCGGCATGGCCAAGCGGCTCAAAGGTGTTTTCCTCGATCAGATCGAAAATGGCGACGGCGCGTTCATGCTCCACGTCGGGCGTGGACCGGCCGATGCTATCGTCCAGTACCACGTCGCAGAGCCGGAAATCGCCTGAAGCCATCGCTTAACTTTCCGGATTGAGGCGAATGGAGACCGAACGCGCATGTGCGTCCAGCCCTTCGGAACGGGCAAGGGTAATCGCTGCCGGCGCAAGCTGGCGCAGCTGCTCGGGCCCAAGCCGCAGGATCGAGGTGCGCTTGACGAAATCTAGCACTGAAAGGCCGGAGGAGAAGCGCGCCGAGCGCGCCGTCGGAAGAACATGGTTAGAGCCGCCGACATAATCGCCGATCACCTCCGGCGTGTGGCGTCCGACGAAGATCGCACCCGCATTGCGGATGTGGGCCATCAGGGCATCCGGATCATCGACGGCAAGTTCCAGATGCTCGGCGGCGATGCGGTTGGCGAGCGGAATGGCGTCGGCGAGCTTTTCGACCAGAATGATCGCGCCGAAATCGGCCCAGCTTGCCGCCGCCGTTTCGGAACGCGACAGGCGCTTCAGCTGCCGCTCGACGGCCGCTTCAACGGCCTTGCCGAGTTCGGCATTGTCGGTGATCAGGATCGATTGCGCGCCGCGATCATGTTCCGCCTGCGCCAGAAGATCGGCAGCCAGCCAGTCCGGATCATTGTCCTTGTCGGCAATGACAAGCACTTCAGAAGGCCCGGCGATCATGTCGATGCCGACAGTGCCGAAGACCTGGCGCTTTGCGGCGGCCACATAGGCATTGCCGGGGCCGACGATCTTGGCGACCGGCGCGATGGTTTCCGTGCCATAGGCAAGCGCTGCCACGGCCTGTGCGCCGCCAATACGATAGATTTCCTCGACGCCTGCGATACGCGCGGCGGCAAGCACCGCCGGATTGACCGCGCCGCCATTGGCCGGCACGACCATGACGATACGTTCCACGCCGGCAACCTTTGCCGGCACGGCGTTCATCAGCACCGAGCTTGGGTAGCTGGCCGTGCCGCCGGGCACATAAAGGCCCACGGCTTCGATCGCCGTCCAGCGCGAGCCGAGGCCCACGCCGATATCGTCCTCGTAGATATCGTCCTTCGGCATCTGCCGCGCATGGTGTTTTTCGATACGCCGGGCAGCAAGTTCAAGCGCCTCGATCACGCTCCTGTCGACGGCGGCAAAGGCTGCATCGATCTCATCCGCCGTGACACGCATCGGGACTTTCGAGAAATCGATACCGTCGAATTTCTGGGAATAATGGGCAAGGGCGGCATCGCCGCGATGGCGGACATCGTTGATGATGTCGCGAACGGTCGCGTTGACGTCTTCGGAAACTTCTCTCTTGGTTGTCAGGAAGGCCGCGAATTTCTGTTCGAAATCAGCCGATGCCCGCTCCAGCCAGATTGCCACGCCATTACCCTTTCATTGTCCCCGCGGGAAATCCCGCGAGGTGCACGAACTTGCCACAGAAGAATTGCGGCTCTGGTATGTGGCATAAATCGAAACGGCAAGGAAAGGCAACCGTTGCGAAGGCTTGCAACGTTTATTCGCTGTCGGGATGATGCGGTTTGGTAGTGGTTTCCCAGGCGCCGCTCACATCGGTCAGCTGCGCCTCGATGCATTCGACATCGAGTGCGATGGCGCCGCCGCCGGACAGCGTCAGTTCCACCGCGCCATCAGGCCCTTCGCCATTCTGGACGAAGCGGATGGCGAGAAGCGAAAGCACCTGTTCCTTGTCGTCGCGGTTGATGCCGTGCGAGCGGACCGCGGAGACCCGCTTCAGGAAAACCACGCTGCGGCAGCGCTCCGGCGGCAGGCTCTTTTTCTCAGTGCTTTCCCAGACGAAACGGTTGGCGGAAAGCGTGAATTGCCCGTGTTTCGGCTCGAAGGCAACATCCTTCAGCTTGAAGACGCTGTCCTGCATATGCGTCGAAATGACGGAGAGATCTTCAGTATCCAGCGCCAGCAATTTCAGGCCGCTCATCGTTTTCTTCCTTCTTCTGCGGTGCGGACCGCTATTTCCATGACTTACAATGGAAATAGGCAGTCCGGGGCCACTCTGCAACGGGTAGAAAACGGATGAGCGGTGATGAAAGGATCAATCGCTGACGCGTTCGACCAGCGCACCGCAGCGGGTGAGCTTTTCTTCGAGGCGTTCGAAGCCGCGATCGAGGTGGTAGACCCGCGAAACCATGGTCTCACCTTCCGCCACGAGGCCGGCAATGACCAGCGAGACGGAAGCGCGCAGGTCGGTCGCCATCACTGGCGCACCCTTCAGACGGGAGACGCCTTCGATGCGGGCCATCTGGCCGGAGAGCGAAATCTTCGCGCCGAGGCGGGCCAGTTCCTGGACATGCATGAAGCGGTTTTCAAAGATGGTTTCGGTGATATGCGAGACGCCCTGCGAACGGGTCATCAGCGCCATGAACTGCGCCTGCAGGTCGGTTGGGAAGCCGGGGAAGGGCTCCGTCACGATATCGACCGGCTGGATGCCATTGCCGTTGCGCACGACGCGCAGGCCTGTCTCCGTATCGCTGATGGTAGCGCCTGCGAGCCGCAGCGTATCGAGCGCGTTGTCGAGCAGCGATGCACGTGTGCCTTCCAGCACCACGTCACCACCGGCCATGGCGACCGCCATGGCATAGGTGCCGGTTTCGATGCGATCCGGCAGAACCCGGTGGCGCGCGCCGGAGAGCGAGGTGACGCCTTCAATGGTGATGGTGGAGGTGCCGGCGCCTTCGATCTTCGCGCCCATGGCAGTCAGGCACTGGGCCAGATCGACCACTTCCGGTTCGCGCGCGGCGTTGTGGATAACGGTGGTGCCGCGGGCAAGGCTTGCCGCCATCAGCATCACATGCGTCGCGCCGACGGAAACTTTCGGGAAGGTGTAGACGGCACCGATCAGGCCGCCCTTGGGCGCAGTGGCGTTGATGTAACCGCCATCGATCTCCATCGTCGCGCCGAGTGCTTCAAGGCCCTCGATGAACAGGTCGACCGGGCGCGTGCCGATGGCGCAGCCGCCGGGCAGTGAAACGCGGGCGCGGCCCTCGCGCGCCAGAAGCGGGCCGATGACCCAGAAACTCGCACGCATCTTGGAAACCAGCTCGTAAGGCGCTGTGGTGTCCACAATGGTGCGGCAGGTGAAATGCACGGTGCGGGAATAGGCTTCGCCCTGGCTTTCGCGGCGGCCGTTCACGGAAATATCGACGCCGTGATTGCCGAGAATGCGGATGAGCTGCTCCACGTCGGCCAGATGCGGCACGTTTTCGAGCGTCAGCGTGTCGCTGGTGAGAAGCGATGCGATCATCAACGGCAGGGCGGCATTTTTAGCGCCGGAGATGGGAATGATGCCGTTTAGCTTGTTGCCACCCGTAATTCTGATGCGATCCATGCGTCCCTACGGGCCTGTGCCCGCCTTTCTTATAGTGCCTTGCGGAAAGGCGCGTCCTTAGACGAATTTCCGCGGCGTTTCAATTTTATGCTGATGAATTCTCTAAGAGGATGATTCGTCCGTTTTTGCGGCAGGCAGGCCAATAGTATCGTCCTCTTCGCCGGCACGGCGCGCACGAACCTGCTGTTTGCGCTTCAAAAGATTTTCACGAAGCTTCTTGGCCGCCCGGGCCTTGCGCTCCACCTCGCGCTGCCGCGCCTTTTCGCCAGGCCCCGCCTGCGGCTTGCCGTCGGCTACCGGGGCGGATGCTTCTGCGGAAGCGCCGGCGGAAACCGCTGCCTTTGCCTGTTTGTCATGATGTTCGTTCATAGATTCAGCAATATCTGAAAAATGCATTTTTCAACAGGGGGCACGCTTTTTTGCCCCGCTTGATGAAGAATATCGTTTTGCGACTTGCGCTCGTCAAAAACCTATGGCAATAGGCCGCCACGCTTGATGCTGAAGCAAACGCTTCGGCACCGGATGCTGCTATAGCTCAGGGGTAGAGCACTCCCTTGGTAAGGGAGAGGCCGAGAGTTCAAATCTCTCTAGCAGCACCATTTTCCCCACAATTTCAAATACTTACGTAACAACCTGCACCGCTCGCATGCGGCATGTGATGTATGCCCGCGCCGCGCAGCCCGCGGCAAATGGAAAACCGCGCCCCTTGCGAAGCGCGGTTTCCATATCCGAATATTCTGTTGCTGCCAGAGCGGGACGAAACCGCCCGTAGCCATCGGGCGCCGCTTACTGACGGAATAGCGACAGGATATTTTCGGAACTGGTATTGGCGATGGAGAGCGACTGGATGCCCAACTGCTGCTGTGTCTGCAGCGCCTTGAGGCGGGTCGATTCTTCGTTCATGTCCGCATCCACAAGGCGGCCGATGCCGCTGTCGATGGAGTCGGTGAGCTTCGACACGAAGTCTTCCTGAAGGCCGATGCGCATCTTGATCGAGCCGAGAGCGGCGGAAGCGCTGCTCAAGGATTGAAATGCGGTTTCGACATCGGTGAGAAGATTACCGATGGTGTAGGCCGGCGGCGTTGCAGAAGCGAACAGCTTGAGATCGATGTCCCATACGGAAATGCCGGAGGCTGTTCCGGGTTGTCCGATGATGCCCCTCGTGGTGTCGAGCGTCGCGGGCGAGCCGGTCAGGCCGAAAAGCACATTGGCGGTCGTCGTGCCGGCAGTGGTATCGACAAGCGTATAGTCTGTTTTCGTCACGCTGACAGTGCCGCCGCCGTCGCGAACAAAGCCGGAAACGACAGTCTTGGCGCCGGTGCCCAGCAGCCAGTTCTCGCCGCTGAAGGATGCGCCCTGCGCAATCGATTCAAGCTGCTTTTTCAGCTGGTCGATCTCTTCCTGGATCTTGGTCTTGTCCACACCTTCTTCGGTGGCGGCAACGATTTTCGATTTGATTTCCTTGATGACTTCGACCGAGCTTTCCATTGCGGAATAGGCGACATCGATCTTCGCCGCGCCGAGGCCCAGCGCATCCTGAACCGCGGAAAGGGCCATGTTGTCGGAGCGCATCGTCGTCGCGATCGACCAATAAGCGGCATTGTCGGATGCGGTCTTGACCCGCAGACCCGAAGACACTCTGGATTGGGTATCTTCGAGCTGGCCGCTGATTGCGCGCAAGGTCTGAAGCGCCGACATGGCGGCGGTGTTCGTCAGAATACTTGTCATAATTGCCCCTCTGAGCTGGCTAAATGGGAAGGGACATTCCGGGATCGCCGGAAACGACTGAGCGGCGTGATGCCTGTTAACCTCTTTTTCGTCTTGGTTAACGAGTCGTTTCGATGCGCTGATTTAGCCGTGATTTGGTTAACGAACTCTTAATCAAAAAATCTCTTAGTTTCGCAGGCGATTAAACAAAAAAACCGCGCCTTTCGGCGCGGTTGATTTTTTCGGCTGAAGCTTCCGATTAACGGAAGAGCGACAGGATGCTTTCGGAGTTGCTGTTGGCGATCGAGAGAGCCTGAACGCCGAGCTGCTGCTGGGTCTGCAGGGCCTTGAGGCGGGTGGACTCTTCGTTCATGTCGGCGTCCACGAGGCGGCCGATACCCTTTTCGACGGAGTCGGACAGCTTGGAAGCGAAATCTTCCTGCAGGCCGATACGCATGGAGAGCGAGCCGAGCTTTGCGGCAGCGCTGGTCATGGCCTTCAGGGAGTTTTCAACCAGCGTCAGGGCTTCGGCCATGTTCGTGGCGCGATCAGCGGCTGCATACTGGGTGATATCAAGCGTGTAGACGGACTGGGCAGCGACGGTCGTGAACGTGCCGGTCGTGCCGAGAATGCCTGTCGTGTCGGGAACGCCCGTAGCGGAGTCGACCGAGCCGAACAGGGTGTTGCCGGTTGCGGTGTTGTCGAGAGCGTATTTCGTGGTCGTGACGTTAACGGCGCCGCCGGTGGAGCGAACGAAGCCGGCAACGACCGACTTGTCCGGGTCTGTGCCGGGGGTCGTCGCACCGAGCGTCGAAACGCCGACGAGCCAGTTTTCACCGTAGAAGGAAGCGCCCTGTGCGATCGATGCGAGCTGCTTCTGGAGCTGGCCGATTTCTTCCTGAACCTTGGTGCGGTCGACGCCTTCTTCAGTTGCCGTGACCAGCTTTGCCTTGATTTCCTTGACGACTTCGATTGCCGATTCCATGCCGGCAGAAGCGGTGTCTACCTTGGCGGCGCCGAGGCCGAGAGCGTCGGAAACGGAGGAGAGAGCCATGTTGTCGGAGCGCATCGTGGTTGCGATCGACCAGTAAGCAGCGTTGTCAGCAGCTTCGCCAACGCGAAGGCCGGAGGAAACGCGTGCCTGAGTGGATTCCATGTTCTGGCCGATAGAGCGCAGGGTCTGGAGCGCAGACATTGCTGCGACATTCGTGATAATGCTCGTCATAGTAGTGTGCCCCTTGAATGGCTGATTAAAGAAGGGACATTCCGGTTTCACCGGGAACGGCGCACAGCATCATGCCTGCTAACTGGCTGATTTTTAACGTTAGCTCGCCGTTTCGATGAGCATTAGGTAACGCGGGTTTGGTTAATGAATTGATAAGCGGAGAAAGAAATTCGGCGTCGTCAAAATTAAAAAATACAACCCTCGCGCGCACGCGCGCGTATCGCCAAAAGTTTAAAAAAAAGATAAGGCCGCACCCGTTTCCGGATGCGGCCTCATTGATGCATTCAGTCCGATTCAGCCTTTCGGACCTTTATGCCTTCTATCCCAGTCTGCGCTCGGTCAGCCCCCGATTGCCTGTGGGAAGAAATCTGTCCCCCAGCCCCGAAGGGCTATGAGAAGCTCAGCTCTTAACGGAAGAGCGACAGGATGTTCTGCGAGTCGCTGTTGGCGATCGACAGAGCCTGGATTGCCAGCTGCTGCTGCGTCTGGAGAGCCTTCAGCTTGGTGGACTCTTCGTTCATGTCGGCGTCAACGAGACGGCCAACGCCCTTTTCGATGGTGTCGGACAGCTTGTCGGCGAAGTCGGTCTGCAGGTCGATACGGGCAGACAGCGAACCGAGCTTGGCGCCGGCGCTGGTCATCTTCGTCAGAGCGGTTTCAACGGAGTAGAGGGCGTTGTCGAGATCGTCGGTGGTGACGTTCATGTCGAGAACGGAGATCTGGGTGTAGGTCTTGGCGCCGACAGTCGTCGTCGCACCGGTAGCGTTCAGGATACCGGAGTTTGCGTCGATCGTGCCGGGCGTAGCTTCCGTGTAAAGCATGGAGGCGGCGTCGAGAGCGTAGTCCGTCGTCTTGACGCTGACGTTGCCGCTGGCGTCACGAACGAAGCCGGAAACAACCGTCTTGGTGGCGTTGGCGCTGGAAACGAGCCAGTTTTCACCGTTGAAAGACGCGCTCGTGCCGATCGACTTCAGCTGGTCGAGCAGCTGCGTGACTTCTTCCTGAACCTTGGCCTTGTCAACGCCCTGTTCCTTGGCGGCAACGACCTTTGCCTTGATGTCGGTGACGACCTTGATGGCGGCGTCCATACCGGCAGACGCGGTGTCAACCTTGGCGGCGCCCATGCCCAGCGCGTCGGAGACGGCGCCGAGAGCCTTGTTGTCGGAACGCATGGTGGTCGCGATCGACCAGTAGGCAGCGTTGTCCGAAGCCGAGCCAACCTTCAGGCCGGAAGAAATGCGGTCCTGCGTGCTCGAAAGGTCGGAAGCGATGGAACGCAGGGTCGAGAGAGCGGCCATTGCGTTGGTGTTGGTGAGAATGCTTGCCATAATAAATGTGTCCCTTGTTTTTACGAGATACTGGAGTGGGGACATACCGGGTTTGGTATTACCGGTCGCAACGTTTCGGCTTCATGCCACTCGGTTCGGAAATACTTAGTTTCAGAAACCAAACCCGCTGCGTGTGAAAAGAAATTCGCAGCGAAAAATTGCACAATTATTAATTTGAGCGCTAAGAAATATTGGAAGATACTTATGGTTAGTTTTCGATTTATTTAAATGGTAATTTTTCTATTTAGAAAGATAGTTACCAAGTCGCCAGAAAAACTGGTAATCAAAGCGTTAAAACGCGCAAACCCCGCGGCCTTGGGCGCGCGGGGTTAAAAAACAGGGTTAACGGGTGTCAATCCGGCACGAATGCCCGTCAGTTGAACGATCTGACGAGACTGCCGACGAGCAGGTTCCAGCCGTCGATCAGCACGAAGAACAGGATCTTGAACGGCAGGGAAATGGAGGTGGGCGGCAGCATCATCATGCCCATGGCCATGGTGATGGTGGCGACGATGAGATCGATGACCAGAAACGGCAGGATGATGAGGAAACCGATCTCGAAACCGCGCCGGATTTCCGACAGCATGAAGGCCGGAACGAGCACTCGATAGTCGACGACGTTGTTGGTCATGACTTCCTGTCCGCGCTCGCGGGCAATGTCGACGAACAGTTTCAGATCCTTGTCACGCGTATTGGCGTTCATGAAGGTGCGGAAGGGTTCGGCGATGCGCTCTACCGCCTGCTGCTCGTTGATCTGGTTCTGCAGCAGCGGCTGCACGCCGTCGGTCCAGGCTTTGTCGAAGGTGGGCGACATGACATAGAAGGTCATGAACATCGCCATCGACAGCAGGATCATGTTGGAAGGTGTCGAGGCAAGCCCCATGCCGGACCGTAGGATCGAGAAGGCGATCACGAAGCGCGGAAAGCTCGTGACCATGATCAGGATGCCCGGTGCGACGGAGAGAACCGTCAGAAGACCGAAGGTGCGGATGATCCATGCCGCAACAGAGCCGTCTATCTGCGTGTTGAACAGATCGGACGGAAATTGCTGGGCATTGGCAAGGCCCGGCAAAGCAAGGAGGACGGCGATGGTTACAAGAAATCGAATCATTCGATGACAAAGGTCCGGAACATGACCTTGGATACGCGCCCTTGAGAGCGCAGGTCAACTCGTTCCTGAATGTCATCCTTAAGATATTGAAAGCCGCGCGGCCCTTCCAGCTGCTGAAGGGAAACGGTGCGGATATAGGCCATGATGTCCTGGTGGATATCTTCCGCCAGACCCACCTCGACCGGTCCCTTGAACATCAGCGCTACTTCCAGCCGCACCCAGTTCGTCGAGGGATAAGCGAGGTTGGTGGTGATGGGATCAAGCTGGACGATGCCGTTCGCCTCAGCCGAGATTTTCTCGATACCCTCTTCCTTTTTCTCACCGTGCCCGCCGGCAGCAGCCGGTGCATGCGCCTCCGCGCCGGCGATCTTCGGCGCGATCATGCCACCCACGAGCCAGCCGCCCCCCGCACCGAGCAGGGTGAGGATCGCAACGCCTGCGATGGTCATGACCAGAGGGGAGGATTTTTTCTTGCCCTCTACCTGTTCGTTTTCCATGGGTCAGTCCGTTCCTGTGTTCCGGCGTCAGAGCGGCGAGAACAGGTCGACGACCTGCTGCCCGACCGGGGGCTGCTGCACTTCCGTCAGACGTCCGCGACCGCCATAGGAGATGCGTGCTTCGGCGATGCGCTCGTAGGAGATGATGTTCTGTGCATCGACATCCTGCGGACGGACGATACCGCCGACGTTGAGGATGCGGATTTCGTGGTTCACGCGCACTTCCTGCGAGCCGCTGATGATGAGATTGCCGTTTTCCAGAATGCCGGTCACCACGGCGGCCACCAGCAGCGTCAGCTTTTCCGAACGCTTGGTCTTGCCCTTCGCCTGGGTGTCGGTGTCGGAGCCGTATTTGATGCTCGAGTCCGCTTCCGGGGTCCAGCCGAAGATTTCGGCCTTGGCCTTCCAGTTCAGGCCGCTGGCATTTGTACGGTTGCGCTCGGTCTCGTTGTCGAAATCGGCCTTGTCGTTGATCTGGATGTTGACGGTCAGGATGTCGCCGATGTTGAGCGCGCGCAGATCCTTGAACAGCGCCCCCTGGCTGTCGCTCCACAGCGAATAGCCGCTGGCCATGTGCTTCGGCTGCTTGGGATACATGCCCATCTGCGGCGTCTGGCTGAATTGCAGGCCGCTGCCGATCGGGCTCATCGCAGGGGCGTTGCCGATTTCCTTCAGGGTCTGGTTGTTCTGGCAGCCGGCAAGCAGAGCGAGCGGCAGGAGGAGGGCCGGAAGACGACGCGTGCTCATGAAGGATCCTTCGAAGTGTTTTTATCGGTTGCCTGCGACATGATGCCGGCGACAGTGGCGGCTTTCTGCGCATCCATCTCACTGAGAATGAGACCCGATTGGCGCGGCGGCAGCTGCATGATGATGGCGGCCGCAATCTCCACATGCATCTTCTCAAGCTGCGGTGCGGCGGCATCGGCCTTCATCGTCTTGTAGATGTCGACGAGATTGCTTTTCGCCTGATTGAGGAAATGCTCGCGGCGCGCCAGCCAGTCCTCATATTCCGCCTTGCGGTCTTCCAGCACGGCAATGCGCTCATTGACGTCGGACTGCAGCTTTTCCAGCTCCTGCTTCTGCATGAGATAACGCTGGTCGCGGGCGGCATCGGCGATGTTGGTGCAGAATTTCTGGATTTCATCCTGCGTGCTGAGTTCCGACACCACGTTCTGTTGGCTCTCGGCGCCAGCAGCGGGAAGCAGGAAAAGCAGCGAGGCGACAGCCGCGAAGCGGACAAGGCCATTCGGGAAAGCGTTTTTGTTCTGATTGTCCATCATTGCAGCACAAGCTCCGCCTGAAGGGCGCCGGCGGATTTGATGCCTTGCAGAATGGCGATGATGCCATCCGCCTTGAGCCCGATGCTGTTGAGACCCGCAACCAGCGTGCGAAGATCAGGACCTTCGACGATGGCGACCTTGCTGCCTTCCTGCATTGCCATGATATCCGTCTGCGGCTGCACCGCCGTCTGACCGCGCGAGAAGGGTGCGGGCTGGATGACCTGCGGCGATTCCGTCACCTGCACGGTCAGCGTGCCATAGCTCACTGCCACGCGGGAAATGCGCACATCAGCACCGATGACGATCGTGCCGGTGCGTTCGTTGATCACGACCTTGGCCGGCGTATCCGTCTCCACCGTGAGGTTTTCGATTTCCGCCATCAGCCGGGTGAGATCAGCCACGCGGGGCTTCTGCACCGCGATTTCCTGCGAATCGCGCGGCTCGGCGATCGGATCGCCATAACGGGCGCGGGCAAAGGCGTTGACGACATCGGCTACGCGCACCGCGGTCGAAAAATCGGGATTGCGCAGCTGAAGGACCAGATTGACCGAATCCTTGAATTTGGACGGCAGCTCGCGCTCGATGATCGCGCCGTTCGGCACGCGTGCCGAAGTCGTGACGCCCTGCGTCAGCGTTGCAGCGTCACCCTGGGCGGAAAAGCCGTTGACGATCAGCGCTCCCTGGGCGACCGCGTAAATCTGTCCGTCCGCGCCGGAAAGCGAGGTCATGATCAGTGTACCGCCACGAAGTGAGGTGGCATCGCCCAGCGAGCTGACCGTCACGTCGACACGGCTGCCGGGGCTGGCGAAGGGCGGGAGGTTGGCCGTCACCATGACAGCGGCGATGTTCTTGGCGTTGGACTGACCGCCCTGTGTGGTGATGCCGAGGTTCTGCAGCATTGCGCGCATGGATTGCTCGGTAAACGGCGAGGATCGCAGGCTGTCGCCCGTGCCCTGCAGGCCGACCACGAGACCATAACCGATCAGCTGGTTGTCACGCCCCGCCTGCAGCGATGCGATATCCTTGATGCGGGATGTATCCGCATGGGCTGCGGGGAGGGAGAGGAAAGGCTGGGCCGAAAACAGGATGGCCGCGGCCAGGATACGAAGCACTCTCATTTCGCCATCACCTGAATGGTTCCGTCCTTCATGACCGTGCCGCTGACCATCACGCCGGAATCGATGTTGCGTACCCGGACGACTTCGCCAAGCGAGCCGTCGGTCATTGGCGTTCCCGAAGCCATCAGCGTCATGTTGCCGATTGTGAAGACGAGTTTGACGCTGGTGCCGCGCGTGACGAGCGACGGTTCGCGCAAGGCGGCAACGGGGATCGTGCGGCCGGGAAGCAGGGTCTGCTTGGAGATCATGCCTTCCACTTCGCTGATGTCGCTCGCATAACCCGAGGAAATATTGGGATTGGTCACTTCCACCGGCTTCACCTGTTCAGGCGTGATTGTCTCGCCCGGATAGATGGTGCGCGTCGGAACCAGCGCCATCGGCGCCTGAGCAAGCGCGGGAGCCAGAGCCCCCAGTGAAAAGGCAGACGCCAGGCACATACGGACGAGCGCCGTTCTGCAGCTGCTATTGTTCCGGACAAACCTCATGTTCGCCTGCCTTTCCGTTCTTACTTCAGGTTCTTGCTGACAATCGAAGCCATTTCGTCAGCGGTGGTGATGACCTTGGAATTCATCTCATAAGCGCGCTGCGCCGTGATCAGGTCGGTGATTTCCTTGACGGCATCGACGTTCGAGCCTTCGAGGTAGGATTGCTTGATGTAGCCGTAGCTCGGATCGTCAGGCACGCCGATGACAGCGTCGCCGGATGCCGGCGTCTGGGCAAAGAGGTTGTCGCCGAGCGGCTTCAGGCCAGCTTCGTTGGCGAAGTTGGCAATGGTCAGCTGGCCAAGCTCGGTGAAGTCGGCGGCGTTGCCGATACGGGCCGTCACCTGACCCGTGCGGGTAACGGTGATGTCCTGCGCGTCGGTCGGGATATTGATGTTGGGAATGACGTTGTAGCCATCGACCGTCACCAGATTGCCATCGGCATTCTTGTTGAAGGCGCCGGCGCGGCTGTAGAGCGTCGAACCGTCAGCTGCTTCGATCTGGAACCAGCCCTGACCGATGATCGCAACGTCCAGCTTGTTGCCGGTCTCGATCAGGTTACCCTGGGTGTGGATGTTACGCACCGCCGAGGTCTGCACGCCGAGACCGATATTGGCACCTTCGGGCACGATCGCCTGATTGGCGCGGTTCGGCACACCCTGCATGCGCTCGGTCTGGTAGAGAAGATCGGTGAACTCCGCACGCGCGCGCTTGTAGCCGGTGGTGTTGATGTTGGCGATGTTGTTGGCAATGACTTCCAGATTGGTCTGCTGGGCGTCCATACCGGTGGCAGCGATGGCAAGAGCTCTCATGTCAATATTCCTGCTGGGCTAGATCTGCATCTTGGTAATGTCGAGATAGGCCGACACGATCTTGTCTCGGAGCGCGATGGCGGTTTGCAGTGACTGTTCGGCCGAAAGCATGGCATCGACCACTTCACGCGTATTCGCCTTGCCCTGAATGCCTTCGAAGGAAGCGACTTCCGCCTTCTTCAGATTGTTCATCGCATCAATCGATACGTTGCCGAGAACGCTGGCGAAGCTTGCGCCTGTCTGCTGCGCGGGTGTCGTCTGCTGCTGATCGCCGAAAAGGCTTTCCGTCAGCGAGGAGACGCCGCTTGCGCCGCGGGTAAGCGAGAGGGAACTGACTTGCTTGATACCGTCGATCATTGCGATGCCTTCAGAAGGTCGATTGTGGAGGCGACGAGGTCGCGTGTCTGGCGGATGACCTGAAGATTGGCGTCGTAGCTGCGGTTGGCTTCGCGCATGTCAGCCATTTCGATCAGGATATTGACGTTCGGCATCTTCACCATGCCGTTGCTATCGGCGGCCGGATTGCCGGGATCGTATTCGTTGACGAAATCACCACGGTCCACGCCGAGCTTCTTCACCGTCACGCGCTCCACACCGCTGACACGGTCGAGCTCGGAGCCGAAGGTGACGGTCTTGCGGCGATAGGGGTCGGCGCCGGGGGTGTCACCGGTGGATCTGGCGTTGGCAATGTTTTCCGAAACAATGCGCAGGCGTGTGGACTGCACTTCGAGACCGCTGCCGGCGATTTTGCTCGCCGCACTCAAGGGATCCATGGATTACCTCTTTACCGTCATCAGCATCATGCGATGGAAGGATTTGACGAGATTGGCGTTCAGGTCGTACTGCCGCTTGATCTCGCCGGTCTTGGTCATTTCTTCAGCAAGCGCGACCGAATTGCCGGACTCCTGCATGCCGATCTCGTTATTGATCGGGTTGTCGCGCACCGCGATATTTTCGCTGAGCTCGCTCGCCCCGAAATGGGCGGGATGAGTCTTCGCCATACCGACCTGCTGGCTGGTGGCCTGCATGACCGCTTCGAAGGGGTTGACATCCTTGGCGTGGAACTTGGGTGTGTTGGCGTTGGCGATGTTGGTCGCCACGACTTCCTGCCGCACGCTCAGCCATTCCGCTTGGCGGGATGCCAGTTCGAACAGTTGAATCGGTTGCATAGACTTCTCCATCTCGTATGGCCCGAACCTACGGGGCTAATCTTGCGTCAGACTTGCGGGGAGGGATGGCGCTGCATAACGACGGAGAAAGGGGCGTGCGCACGCGGCACGCACAAAACAAAAAAGGCGCGCCGGCAGATGCGGCGCGCCCTTCCGTTGAGAGAAAAACCGTTATTTTTCGGGGTGGTAGGTCTTGCCGGAGGAGGTCTCTATCAGCCACTCGCCGTTGCGCTGCTCGATCTTTGTCAGCAATGCATTGTCCGGCAGGGTCGAACCGACTCGCACCATATACATGCCCGAACCGTCCTCGATCAGGGCGCGGCCATTGGAAACATGCAGCAGACGGAAGGATGTCTGGCCGGGGAAGGGCTGGTCCTCGATCCCGGCTGCCAGATTGTTCTGTTTTTCCTTGCCGCCCGCGTTGACGGTTGCCGTCGTCAGCATGTCGGGCAGCTCCGCCGGCGGCGGGGTGTCTTCCTTGTTGCGGTTGGTCATGGCCATCGGCGAAACGCTGAAGACTTCCCGCGGGCCGGTATGGGGCAGATCGCGGGTGCGGTCGCCGCCCGCCACTTTCATGCCGAATTTGTCTTCGTTGAAGAACACGTACCATGGGAAAAAGGCTGCTGCAGCGGCAAGTCCGATACCCGTCCATGCGAGAATACGGTCAGGCGTAAAGAAAACAGGCTTAGGCAGCACGTCTTCATCATGGCTATTGTCATTCCGCTTGTTCACGGGTCAGCCTCTCACTCTCGGGTTTACCTGGGGCTGGCCATTCTGTGCTCCCCCGCGCAGCGCGGTCGCCAGGTCGGCATAGGCGTCTTGCGCTGCCGGTTCGCTCGGCAGCTGTTTCAGCGTTTCATAGATGATCGGGACCTGCTTCACCGCCATGTCGAGATCGGGGTCGGTGCCGGGCCGATAACCGCCGATAAGGCGAAGATCCCGTGTTTCCTCAAAGCGGTGCACCAGCGCCTTGAGGCGCGAGACCAGCTTTTCCTGATCCGGCGTCCAGGCCTTCTTGGCAAGACGCGAGATCGAGGCGAGGGGATTGATCGGCGGATAACGGCCTTCTTCGGCAAGGCTGCGGTCCAGCACGATATGGCCGTCGAGAATACCGCGGGTCGAATCGGCAATCGGATCGTTATGATTGTCGCCATCCACCAGAATGGAGACGATGGCGGTGATGGTGCCGGTGCCTTCCGCGCCCGGTCCCGCCCGCTCCAGAAGGCGCGGCAGTTCGGTGAAGACAGAGGCGGGATAGCCGCGCGCTACCGGCGGCTCGCCCGAAGCGACCGCCACTTCGCGGATCGCATGGGCAAATCGCGTCACGCTGTCGATGATGAGAAGGACGTTGTCGCCCTGATCGCGGAAATGCTCGGCGATGGTAACGGCGGAAAGCGGGGCCATCTTGCGCAGCATCGGGCTTTCATCGCTCGTCGCGACGACGGCGATGGACTTGCTCATATTCTCGCCCATCGTGTCTTCGATGAATTCGCGCACTTCACGGCCACGTTCGCCGACAAGCGCAATGACGACCTTATCGAAGGCGTCTGCCTTGGCGAGCATGGACAGCAGCGTGGATTTACCGACGCCGGAACCCGCGAAAATGCCGAGGCGCTGGCCGAGGCAAAGCGGCGAAAAGATATCGATTGCCCGCACACCCGTCTTGAAGGGTGTCTCCACCCTTTTGCGCGTCATCGAGGGCGGCGCATTGTTGGAAATCGAACGGCGCTCAATGCCGGCGGCAAGAGGCCCCTGGCCGTCGATCGGCTCGCCGAGCGCATTGATGGTGCGTCCGCACCAGCTGTCGTCGGGCGAGACGCGGAAGGCGCCCTTGCGGATGACGGTGTCGTGAATGCCGATCGGCTCGCCGGGTTCGATGGGGCAGACATAGCAGATGTCCGGTTCCACGCGCACGACTTCGCCGAGATGAATGCCGGTCGCACTGCGATGGGCGACAAATTCCCCGAGCCGCACATGCCGCGACAGGCCGGAAACCGTATAGTGCCCGGCGGCGATGGTGCGGACATGACCGCCATGCGCCACCGAGAACTCCGGATCGGCATAATGCCCGGCAAGGCTCGCCAGCTGCGCGAGCTTCGGTGAAATGGCCCCAGCCGAGAGCATGGATTCCGGCATTGTCATCACTCAGTTCCTCAACGCGCGCCGCCAAGCGTCTTGATGCCCTCGCCGAAGGTCGATTCGGTGTCGCGCATCAGCGAGGAGATGCTTTCAAAGGCGCGGTTGACCTGAATGAGCTGCGTCATCTGGGAAATGCCGTTGACGTTCGACTGCTCGAGGTAACCCTGAACGACGCCGACTTCATGATTGTTGACGACCGGAACCGGCTGCGCCACCGGCTTCACGCCGCTATTGGGATGACGCAGGAAGCCTTGCGAAAAATCCGCCTGGTAGATGCCGAGCGTGGCGACGATGTTCTCGTTCTGGCGGATGGCTCCGTCGAGACCGACGGTGATAGGACCGCCATTCGGATTGAGCTGGATCGGGCCGCCGCCGGCATCGAGAACGGGATAACCGCTCGAGGAGATGAGCGCGCCGTCCGGACGCATGGTGAAACGGCCGTCGCGGGTCAAGATCTGACCATCAGGCGTATCCAGCGAGAACCAGGCATCGCCCTTGATGGCGAAATCGAAGGAATTGCCGGTCTGCTCGAATGCACCCTGGCGGGTGGAGAGATAGTCGTTGCCCTGGGAAACGAAAGCCACCCTGGCGTTCATGTCATTGTGGTTCTTGGCGACCATCTCATCGAATTTCACTTCGGAGCCGCGGAAGCCGACCGTGTTCACATTCGCCATATTGTCGGAAATGGTGGTAAGACGGCGCTCCAGCGCGATCTGCGAGGACAGGGCGACGTATAGTCCGGATTGCATATCATTTGCCTCCGAGTTTCAGGGAGTTGATGGAGATCAGCAGGTCGGGGGAAATGCCGTAGCCGCTGGAGGAGCCGAAAACGGCCAAGGGGTCATAGGTCGTAGAGGGATTTTGCATTTCCCACATGATGGTGAAACGCTCGAGCAGCTTGCCGACCTTTTCAGGATCCTGCAGATCCTTGATATCGATGCTTTTTTCGATGAGCGCGGCCTGCTTGTCGACATCGGCCGCCGCAAATGCGTCGGGCAGGTTGAACGTTGTGCGGAATACCTGCGCAAGCGCGTCGTCGGCGAGGAAATCGAGGCCGGATTTTATTGTCGGCGCCTTGCGCTCGAAATAAAGGGCAAGCCGGACGCCGTTATTGTCGTCGCCCGCTTCCTGTTCCAGCGTCTGGCGCGTGTATTTACTGACGACACCTGATTTGGCTGCCTCGGTGGAGGTCGCTGCCGCACCCAGGCCTGCGAAATCCAGGGACTTTGCAAGCTCTGCATACCGGTTGTCGGAAAGCTTGTTGGCGAAGGCGTTCTTGTCCGAGGCGCCTTCCGTCAGCACTTTGCGGATGAAGGCCTTCGCATAGGCCATATCCTCGAGCCCGTGGGCTTTCAGGGCGTAATTATAAAGGCGCGTATCGGCCATGAAGTCGTCGATGGATTTCACATCGCCGATCTTTGCACGGTAATATTCGGTCTCGCGCGCCACGTCGGGCTGCTTCGACACCCGCTCAAGCGATTTGCCGATATCCTGACTGATCAGTCTGTAGCTGGTATAGGTGGAAGTCACTGAACCGCCGCTCTCGTTTGATCCCGATCTCAAGGCGCACGTCCGCCTTTGCCGGCATATTGCCGTGGCTTGCTTGTGCGAAACTGGCTGGAGGCGGGAGCATGGGGGAGGCTTTGCGGACAGGTTCACGCAAGCCACATTTTCTAGACATGGCGGCATGGAACACTGTTCGGGCGTGGTCGATCAATGAATATTGTAATTGGACTTATAATCACCTTCGGCTGCATCATCGGCGGCTATATGGCGATGGGCGGTCATCTGGACGTGCTGGTTCAGCCGTTCGAATTGATGATCATTGGCGGCGCCGGCCTCGGCGGCTTCATCATGGCAAACCCCATGAAGGTCGTGAAGGATTCGGGCAAGGCGCTCGGCGAGGCCTTCAAGCATTCGGTCCCGAAGGAGCGAAACTATCTCGACGTGCTCGGCGTGCTTTATTCGCTGATGCGCGATCTGCGCACGAAATCGCGCAACGAGATCGAGGCCCATATCGACAATCCCGAGGAATCCTCGATCTTCCAGAGCGCGCCGTCGGTCCTGAAGAACAAGGAACTGACCTCGTTCATCTGTGACTATGTCCGTCTCATCATCATCGGCAATGCCCGCAGCCACGAAATCGAGGCGCTGATGGATGAGGAAATCGAAACCATCTTGCATGACAAGCTGAAGCCCTATCACGCGATCACCACCATGGGCGATTCCTTCCCCGCCATCGGTATCGTCGCGGCGGTTCTCGGCGTCATCAAGGCCATGGGCAAGATCAACGAATCGCCTGAAGTGCTCGGCGGCCTGATCGGCGCCGCGCTCGTCGGCACCATGCTCGGCATCATCCTGTCCTATTCGATCTGCAACCCGCTTGCTTCGCAGGTCAAGATCGTCCGCACCAAGCAGCACCGCCTCTACATCATCGTCAAGCAGACGCTGATCGCCTACATGAACGGCTCGGTGCCGCAGGTGGCGCTCGAATACGGCCGCAAGACCATCTCCAACTACGAGCGGCCGTCCATTGACGCCGTCGAACAGGAGATGATGAACCCCGGCGGCGAAAACAAGGCGGCATGACGATGGCAAAAGCTGCAGCGCAACAAGCACCCGCCATCGACACCGCCCTTCTCGCAAAATTGACGGGAGGGCTGTCTGACCGCAAGACGATCGCCAAGATCGGTTCCGATATCGGCCATCTCTACAGCGAATTCCTGCCTGACATCTTCCACAGCGAGACCGGCATCGCGATCGATGTGGAATATGTCAGCTCCGAATCGGGCCTGATGACCGATCTCATCGCCAATGTTGGGAGCAATGTCGCGGTTGCCGATTGTTCCCTGCGCAACTGGTGCCCCAATTTCATGATGACTGTCGGCAACGGCTTCGTCATCGCGCTCATGGAGCGCATGCTGGGCGCGTCGCCGGACATGATCGGCGAACCGGATGAGCGCAGCCTGTCCCATATCGAGCTCGACCTCGCGGCCATGGTTCTTGGCCGCATCGCCGGTGTCCTGCGCTCCGGCGTCAACGCGCCCGGCGGTTTTGAGGCGGCGATCGAGCCGCCGTTCAACTCCAACGGCAAAAGCGCCTTCGAGGAAATGATCGCCGGTCTTTACGGCGTGACCATCCGCATGAAGATCGATATCGGCAAGGTCTCGTCGGAATTTACCCTCATCGTGCCGCAGCGCCCCCTGCTAAGAACCTCCATCGTCGCTCCCAAGGCTTCCGCCCAGGCGCTGAAGAAGCAGGAGGAATGGATGGAGATGATTTCCGAGCAGGTGAAGCGATCGCAGGTAACGCTCGAGGCGCGCATCAAGCTCGAAACGCTGACGCTCAGGACAATTTCCAAGCTGGTGGCCGGTGATGTCATTCCGTTCCAGGCTCTGAAGCAGGACGATATCGGCGTCGAGGTCAGCGCCAACGGTTCCAAGCTCTATAATTGCGAATTCGGCAAGTCCGGCGACCGCTACATGGTTCGGGTGAAGAACAATGTCAGCACGGACGACGAGATCTTACGACATTTGATGGGTTAAATCCTGCCCGGCCTTTCGGGTTCTGGGCAGGCTGACGCAAGTTTCAAAGGGAATAATCAGCGCATGGCTACGAAGAAAACACCTGTGACCGATGATGCGGCGTTGCCGTCGTTTGAAGACGGCGGCGACCTCGACCAGGCTATCGGCGATCTGCGTGGCGTCCTCAAGACGGATGCGGAAGGCTCGCTCTCCGATTTTGGCGACTTCGGCGATTTCGGAAGCACGGACGAGGTTTCGACCGAAACCGACCTTTCCGCCTTTGGTGGCGGAGCGGCCGACTTTGCGATGGACGATTTTGCCGCCGCCCCGCAGGTTGCGGGCGTGAAGGCACCGCTTGGCAGCGGATTGTCCGAGAATATGGAAATGATCATGGATATCCCGATCGATGTCCAGATCGTTCTCGGCACCAGCAGAATGCTCGTTTCGGGGCTGATGAGCCTCGAAGAGGGCGCAACGATCGCGCTTGATCGCAAGATTGGCGAGCCGGTCGAGATCATGGTGAATGGCCGCCGTATTGCGCGCGGTGAAATAACGGTTCTGGAAGACGACGATACGCGCTTCGGCGTAAAATTGATTGAAGTACTGAGTACGCGAAAAGCCTGATCCCTGTGGGGACGGAGAGGAAAGACCATGATGGACTTCGAGGATTTCGGTAACCCCCTTGCGGGCAAGCCGTTGTCTCAGGCCGACAAGGCGGCCGCGGTGCTTCTTGCCATGGGCAAGGGCGTCGCCGGCAAGCTGCTGAAGTTTTTCACCCAGCACGAACTGCAGATGATCATTTCCTCGGCCCAGACCCTGCGCGTCATTCCTCCCGATGAGCTTGCACAGATCGTAGCCGAGTTCGAGGACCTGTTCACCGAAGGAACGGGTCTGATGGACAATGCCAAGGCGATCGAGAGCATTCTCGAAGAGGGCCTGACCCCTGAAGAGGTGGACAGCCTTCTCGGCCGCCGCGCGGCTTTCCAGGCCTATGAAGCATCGATCTGGGACCGCCTGCAGGAAGCCGAGCCGGAATTCGTCGGCAAATTCCTGCTGCGCGAACATCCGCAGACCATCGCTTATATTCTCTCCATGCTGCCTTCCTCCTTCGGCGCCAAGGTTCTCCTCACCATTCCGGAAGAGCAGCGCGCCGATATCATGAACCGTACCGTCAACATGAAGGAAGTCAGCCCGACGGCTGCCCAGATCATCGAGAAGCGTGTGGTCAATCTCATCAATGAAATCGAGGCCGAGCGCAATGCGGGCGGTTCCACGAAGGTTGCGGATCTGATGAACGAACTGGACAAGCCGCAGGTCGATACGCTGCTCAGCTCTCTCGAGACGCTCAGCAAGGAAGCCGCAAACAAGGTCAAGCCGAAGATCTTCCTCTTCGACGATCTCATGTTCATGCCACAGCGCAGCCGCGTCCTGCTGCTCAACGATGTTTCGGCCGATGTCATGACGATGGCGCTGCGCGGCGCCACGATGGAAATCAAGGAATGTGTGCTCTCCAGCATCAGCCCGCGCCAGCGCCGCATGATCGAATCGGACCTCGCGGTGCCGCAGGCCTCGATCAACACCCGCGAAGTGGCGATTGCCCGCCGCGCGGTGGCGCAGGAGGCGATCCGGCTGGCCAATTCCGGCCAGATCCAGCTGAAGGAAGCCTCTGCGGAGGAGCAACCAGCCGCCGCTTAAGCGGAAGCCGGTTGATAACCCGCCCTTACGGCGGAACCGGCCATTGCGATGGCCGGTCACGGACGCTAGTTTCGGGATGACGGCCTGCCGGGATCGGCGGGCCCTTTTTTTTGATCCCGGGAACGTGCCTTGGCAGACGATCAGGACAAGGACAGTAAAACAGAAGCCCCGACGGAGAAAAAACTCCGCGATGCGGCGGAAAAGGGCAATCTTCCCTTTTCCCGTGAAGTGCCGATCTTTGCCTCCTCACTTGCTTTTTATTGTTACCTGGTCTTCTTCCTGCCCGATGGCGCCGGTCGCCTTGGCGTCACATTGAAGGACCTGTTCGGCCAGCCCGAACAGTGGGACCTCAGCACCCGGCCGGATGCCCTGTCGCTGTTGTATTTTCTCGGCACGTCGATCGCCTATCTGCTCATGCCGGCGATGATCATGTTCATGGTTTTCGGGCTTGCTTCGTCGTTTTTCCAGAACCTGCCGTCGCCGGTGCTTGAGCGGGTGCGTCCGCAATGGTCACGCGTCTCACCGGCGAAGGGCTTCACGCGCATCTACAGCAAGCAGGGTTTTGTGGAATTCGGCAAATCCGTATTCAAGATCATGATCGTCTCGGTCATCATGTTCTTTGCTTTGCGTGGCGATTTTTACAGCCTCATCGATCTGATGTTCTCCGATCCGCAGGTCATTTTCGTCCGGGTGGTCGAGATCGTCAAAAAAATGATGGTCGTTATTCTGCTTTCCACCGCGCTGCTTGCTGCCGTCGACGTTCTGTGGACGCGCCATCACTGGTTCAGCCAGTTGAAAATGACGAAGCATGAGGTGAAGGAAGAATACAAGCAGTCGCAGGGCGACCCCGTGGTCAAATCCCGCCAGCGTTCCATCGCCCGCGACCGTGCCCGCCGCCGGATGATCAACAATGTGCCGCGCGCAACGCTTGTCATCGCCAACCCCACACACTTTGCGGTGGCGCTGCGTTATGTTCGCGAAGAAGGCGACGCACCTGTTGTCGTGGCCAAGGGCCAGGACCTTATCGCATTGAAAATCCGCGAGATTGCGGAAGAAAACAATATCCCCGTTTTTGAGGACCCTCCGCTTGCACGCTCCATGTTTGCGCAAGTCTCGGTAGATAGTGTGATTCCACCAGTCTTTTACAAGGCTGTGGCTGAGCTCGTTCATCGGGTTTACGCCATGAAGTCATCGAAAATACGGGTTCAATAAAACCAATGAAAAAATCCGCCTATTCCGAACAGCGGGAAATGATCGTCGCAGAGGCGATCAACCCGATCGCCACCGAACTTCGATTGTTAGACCCGGCCGACCTGATTTCGCTGCTCAGATTTGAGTGCTACAGCAGTATCGCCGACCTCGTTTCGTCGGCGGCTGAGCTTTATTATCATCCCGGTACGATCAATTTCGGCGCCGGCGGCGAATACAAGCTCGAATGGGAAGGCGCGCCGGAGATCGTCCTCGATCTCGAGCTCAAGCCAAAGGGCGCCACGGTCTATGCGCGATTGACGCTCGCCAACGAACATGCGGCGGTTGAGATCAATCACGTCTCGTTTCAGAACCCTTCCGAAAACCCGGACGAAAACACCGAGTTTCTTCGGAAAAGCCTGACGGCTGCCCGATTCGTGCCAACCCGTCAGGGCGAAGCGGCTTAACCGGATCATCCCTGAATATTGCCGTCATGTCCGTTGCGCCCGCCGAAATCGCGGGCGCAACGGCCTCGTTCCGGTGCGTTTTAACCAGAGCTTGCCTGAAGCCTGCCGGTTTATGCGAAACCCGGCTGTGAAAGGCAGGAACGCCTTGCAAATCAGTCCTGTTGTTTGTTACCTATCGCATTAACGATTTGTTAACGAACAGCAGGTCGCGGTGGTCGGTCCAGGCCATTGCCGATTCGCATGATGCTTCTGCTCGTTGTCGGCACAGCGCCGGATTTTTTCTTAAATTTTGAGTTGGGTGGACCCCATGACCAGCATTTTGACCAATGCGGCGGCGATGGCCGCGCTGCAAACCCTGCGCATGATCGACAAGAGCCTCGAGACAACACAGGCGCGCGTGTCTTCCGGCTACCGTGTCGAGACTGCGGCGGATAACGCGGCCTACTGGTCCATTGCAACGACGATGCGCTCCGACAATAACGCGCTTTCGGCCGTGCAGGACGCTTTGGGTCTGGGAGCCGCCAAGGTCGACACCGCCTACGACGCGCTTGAAAGCACGATCGAGGTCGTCAAGCAGATCAAGGCCAAGCTCGTCGCCGCCTACGGCGTTGGCGCCGACCGCGGCAAGATCCAGGATGAAATCAAGCAGCTTCAGGAACAGCTGAAGAGCATCTCCGAATCGGCCTCCTTCTCGGGCGAAAACTGGCTGCAGGCCAGCATCAGCAACGGTGGCACGCCGCCGGTTGAAGAATCGATCACGAAAAAGGTCGTTGCATCCTTCACCCGCACGGGCGCAGGCAATGTCGGCGTTACCACCGTTGATTATGTGCTCGATGGCAGTACGGTGCTTTTCGACCTCAGTGGTGGAAAGCTCGGGATTCTCGACAAGAACGCCGTTTTCGTCAGCAAGACGGAATATGAAGTCACTCAGACCTCGACGACTGCGGGTAAGGCGACGAACGCCGGTCATGTCGTCGAGAAGCTCAGTGACGCGCAGATCGGCGCGCTGAATGCCGCGACTGCGGATACGAATACGGATCCGAATATCTATAGTGACGGGACCGCCAATTATCTCCGCCTTGCCGAAAACGTATGGGTGAAGGTGACGGCGACAGATCCGTCGAGCGGTGGCACCACTGTTTCTCCCGCCTATCGCGACACCAGCAGCAACGACTGGTTTTACGACCTCAGCGGCGGGACGGCTTCCGCCGATCGTTCCCTCGGGTTTTCCGTATCCACCCTTAATCTCGGCAATCTCGATGTTGTCGCCGCAGCCATGGGCGGTTTTGCCGGTGGCGGCACGACCTATACCGATGCCGACGCCATCGACATGATGATGTCCTTCGTCGACGGGCAGCTTGAGGCGATGACCAGCACGGCTTCCAGCCTGGGTTCGCTGCAGAGCCGCATCAGCATGCAGGATAACTTCGTTTCCAGCCTTATGGATGTTATCGACAAGGGCATCGGCCGTCTTGTCGATGCCGACATGAACGAGGAATCGACCAGGCTCAAAGCGCTGCAGACGCAGCAGCAGCTCGGTATCCAGGCTCTCTCCATCGCCAATGCCAACGCGGAAAATATCCTCCAGCTCTTCAAGTAACGGGTTCGACCGGCGTGGGCGCGCGGGGATGGATGGGCGCAGGCTTGCCGATCATGCCCGCCTTCATCCTCGCACAAGTTTGAACACCTAACGTCGGGTCAGTATGGGGCGGATCGCATGGCGTGATCCGGCCGGGAAACGTGGAAGAGACGGGCAGGGTAGCAAGGATGACGGTGGTGCCGCCAAACGGCTTAGAGCATTTCCAGGAAAAGTGGACCCCGGTTTTCCGTCTGGAAATGCGGCGAGGCTTTTGCGATTCGCGCGGGCAACAAAACATGTCTGGCCCCTTTCTCCTGTTTTGCCGGAGGCAGGCATGAGCGCGTCCATTGCACGGTTTCTCAAGGACTTCGGTGAAGCGCAACCGCAATCGGCGGCGCCGGCCTTCGGCGACCCGTTGGCCGACAACGATTTCCTGTCCGGTTTTGCCGATGGCGCTTCCGCTTTCGACGAATTTGCCCCCGTTGACGTGGAGAGCGAGAAACAGGCGGCCTATGACCGCGGCCGCGAAGACGCCGCCCGCGAGATCACCGAGAAGATGCAGGCGGAGCGGGAAGAACTGATCGCCGCCCATGCGGCCGAGCTGGAGACCCTGCGTTCGGGCCATCTTGAAGAAATTGCGGCGTCCCTGTCCCGTGGTCTGCGCGAGGGTATCGACGCGATCGCGGCCAATCTCAGCGAACAGACAGCCAATATCCTTGCCCCCCTCCTGACGGAAAAGCTGTCGCTCAAGGCGGTTACGGCGCTGGCGGATGTGGTGCGCGCCGCCATGCCGGATGGCGAAGGGGTCACGCTTGTCGTGAAAGGCCCGAAAGATTTGTTCGAGCGACTGAAGACGCAGCCGGGCTTTGAAGAAGAAACGATGAAATTTACCGAGACCACCGATATCGATCTTTCCGTCGAGTTGGGTGAAAGCGTGTTCGTGACGCGCATGTCCGCCTGGGCGTCCAGTCTTCGCAAGGTGATGAAATGAGTGAAGGCGAGAACCACCACCACGGCAAAAACGAGATCATCATCGTCAAGCGCCACAAGGGCGGGCACGATGGCGCCCATGGCGGTGCGTGGAAAATCGCCTATGCCGACTTCATGACGGCGATGATGGCGTTCTTCCTCGTCATGTGGCTGGTCAATGCCGCCAACGAGGAAACCAAGGCCTCGGTCGCCAGCTATTTCAATCCCATCAAGCTGTCAGATGAGAAACCCTCGTCCAAGGGGCTGGAAAAGCCTGTCGATAAGGAAGAGGGCGTCCAGAAGAAAGACCAGTCCAACATCCAGGCGGAAAAGGTCACCAAAGGTTCCGCCGCGGCGACGGGCGAAGACCTGACCTCCCAGACCGGTGAGCAGTCAAATTTCTCTGAAGCGGACTTTTTCGAAAATCCCTATTCCGTGCTGGCCGAAATTGCCCAGCAGGTGGGGCAGCAGGCCAATGTCAGCGCCAAGGGCGAGGGCGGCGCTGCCGATTCCGGCCCGGCGACGGGCGCAAGCGGCGGCGAAGCCTATCGCGATCCCTTCGATCCCGATTTCTGGACCCAGCAGGTGAAAATCACCCGCGCCGATCAGCCGCAGAAACCGGTTGAACAGCAGCAACTCGCCGAGAACAAACAGGAGGATGCGGCCGAAAACGCTCAGGCGGTCGCGCTTAAGTCGTCCGAGACACCGGCCGAAAAGGCGGAAGACGGCAAGCCGATGGAAGTCGCCGCCGTGGTGCCGCAGCAGCGTCCGGATGCCGCAGAGCAGGCAGCGCTTTCTCAGCCCAAGCCGGAGCAGCAAAAGGCCAGCGATGCCGAGTGGGAAAAGGCCGATACCCTGCGCGAGGAAATCGAGAAGCAGATCTCAGGCATTACCGGCAAGCTTTCCGAAGGTCTGGTGGTGACGCCGGCCGAAGGCGGGTTGCTGCTCACCATTTCCGACCAGACGGAAACGCCGATGTTCAATATCGGATCGGCTGTTCCCCGCCGCGAAATGGTTCTGGCCATGGAAAAAATCGGCAAACTGCTTCAGGAGCGGGGCGGCAGCGTGGTGATCCGCGGCCATACCGACGGACGGCAGTTCAAGGGCGAGGCCAATGACAACTGGCGGCTCTCCATGGACCGTGCGCACAGCGCCTATTACATGCTGGTGCGCGGCGGCCTGTCGGAAGAGCGGGTAAAGCAGGTCTCGGGTTTCGCGGACCGCAGATTGCAGGTGCCGGCGGACCCTCTGGCAGATGCCAACCGCCGCATCGAAATTCTGCTTGAGGCCGATCGGGGGTGAGTGTGACGAAAACCTCGAAACGCTGGCTCCTTCTTGCGGCGACGCTTTGCGGTCTCGGCTCCGAGCCGAGCAAGGCGTTTTCGCAGTCGCAAGACAATCTGATGCCCTATGCCATGCTGCGCTCCCTGCAGTTCGTGCAGGATTCGGTGGCCATGGGCGACCATTCCGCCGCTGAAATGCAGCGGTTTCTGCTGCAGACGATCGATGAGCGGCTGAAGAGCGCGCCCTCGGCGATCTTCAAGGATCCGCGCAATGTCGATGCGGCGCTCATCTATGCGATGAGCGGCGGCAACCCGGCGACGCTGGAATTGCTGGTCGCGCGTGATGTGGATGGCAATTTCGATAGCCGCGTTGCCGATATCCTGCGCAAATACCTGTCCGGCAAGGGAACGCTGGTCGCACAGAGCATCGCGGCCATGGTGCCTGAATATCGCGGCAAGCGGATTGGCGCCTATCTGGCGCTGATCGGCGGCAATGTGACGATACCGCGCGATCCGCTGGCTGCACTCGGCTTTTACGACATAGCCCGGCTCGAAGCGCCCGGCACAATCGTTGAGGAGGCGGCACTGCGCCGCTCGCTCGCTATCGCGGTTGAAGACGGCGATGCTGCGCGCGGCGTCGACTATGCGCAGCGTTATGCGCGGCGCTTCCTGCATTCGCCCTATGCCAGCCAGTTTGCCGACCTTCTGGTCTCGCTGGTGGTCAAACGCGCCGATTCCATCGGTGAGGAGGCGATACAGGAAACCTTCGCCATGATGGATACCGAGAGGCAGAAGGAAGCCTATCTGCGCCTTTCTCGCCTCGCGGCGATCAGCGGCAAGGATTCGCTGGCGCGTATGGCGGCGTTGAAGGCGAAGGCGCTGTCTCCGTCGCTGCCGGGTGAGCCCGAAGTCCAGGCAAATCTCTATGAAAGCCTTTCCAACATCGGCACACCAGATGTGGTGAGCGCGATCGAGACAATCGGGCAAATCCCCGAAGCGCAGCTTTCGGATAGGGACAGGGCCCTGCGGGAGGCGGCAAGGGCGATCGCAGAGCAGGTGGTTCGTCCTCCTTCCCTGCAGTCCGGTGTCGGTGCAGACACTGCGGCCACGAAGGATACCGGGCGGAATACGCCCGAAAACGAGGCGACCGGTGCTGATGCAAAGAGCATATGGCGGGTCGAAACCCAGAAGGCTGACGATGAGGGCGATAACGTCCGGCAACTCGTGACGAGCGGCCGTAGCAAGCTCGATGAAATCGACAGCCTGTTGAAGAAAGGCGAGGGGGCACCATGATCGACGCAACCATCAACGCGATAATGAATGCGCCACCATCCGATCCGCGCGCCGGCAGCGCCAGCGTCAGGGACGACGCCAAGGGCGGCAGTTTCGGCGATGCCCTTTCCACGGTCCGGGACGAGCGGCCGCCGCAGGCGCTGCATTCGCGGCATCAGCAGGACAAGAACCCGGCTGAAGAACAGCAGGCACAGGCTGATAGCGAGGCGGAAAAGATGGATGTCCCGGTCAAGCGGCCCGCAACCTTTCTGAATGCGATCGTCAACGAGCATGCCGGCGAAGGTCGTGCCCATGAGACCTTGGCCGAGTTTCAGAACGCCGTGAAAACGGCCCGCACACCCGAGAACGGCAAAACCGGCAAGAAGCTCAAGGACGACACCGACAAGGACGCCGAGACGGTAGCCGATGTGATCGATCCAAAGCTGGCGGAACTGCAGCTGGTTGTGGCCAACGCCGCCGATGTGGCGACAGCCAAGACGCCGCTTGAGGAAATTGCACAGGCGATTGCCGGCAAGACCGACACGGTGAAATCAGACCGGGCTGAACCTGTCCGGGGCAAGGCCGAGCATCTGGTCAAGGACACGCCGACAGGCATTGCACCTGCCGGTAACGAGGCGGGTTCGGCTTCCGAAAACGAAGGCGATGCCTCGGCATTCCGTTTCTCGTCTCCGCGTTCGGGCGCGGCCCGGGCTCTCGATATGAGCACGGTGCAGCGTGAGAGCCGTGTCGAGTTCGATGCACGGGAAAGCACCGGCAAAGCGGCAGATACCATCACGGTCCTCGATTCGCGGCGTTTCATCGGTCTGGCGCCTTCGACCAACGCTTCGGCCCTGACCGGCCTGATCGTCAATGATCCGGAATGGGTGAGCGCCATGCAGCCCGGCTCGTCGCTTTCCAATGCGGCGGCCCAGAGCAGCACCGGCAAGGTCGTGCATACGCTGAAGCTGCACATGACGCCGATCGAGCTCGGATCGGTGACGATGTCGCTGCGTCTTGCCGGTGACGAGCTTGCCGTTCACATGACGGTGGAGAGCGTTGCAGCCTATAAAAAGCTTCAGGACGACAGCAAGAACATCCTTGAGGGTCTCAAGGCGCAGGGTCTGACGGTCGATAACATCACCATCAGCATCGCTTCTTCCGACAAGAGTGACCAAACGGGCACACAGGGCAACAATCAGCAAAATCAGCAGGCGCAGCAGCAGGGCCAGCAGGCCGCCGCCGGGCGCAACCGTGACGAGTCCGGAGCACGGGGCAGTCGGCAAGGCAATGGCGATAATTTGGGGGTGCATAATGAAGGCATGGATGGCGCTCCTGGCTCTGCCCGTTCTTCTGCTGACAATGGCGTCTACCTCTGAAAACGCGTCGGCCTCGGCGACATCAGGCGTCTGTGAAAGAGAGATCCAGTCGGCGGCACGCAAATATGGCGTGCCGGAGGGAATTCTCTATTCGGTGGGCCTGACCGAGACGGGCCGCAAGGGGCGGCTCGACCCCAATGCCATGAATATCGAGGGAAAACCGGTATTTGCGACCTCCACCGAGGAAGCCCTGATGACTTTCGAGGCGGCGAAGCGCAACGGCGCCAAGCTGATCGACCTCGGCTGCATGCAGATAAATCATTATTTCCATGGCGAAAACTTCTCATCCCCGCGGGAAATGTTCGATCCGCGTCGCAATGTGGAATATGCCGCCATGTTCCTTCGCAACCTTCACAACAGGCATGAAACCTGGACCATGGCGGTGGCCCGTTATCATGCCGGCCCGAACAATGATCCGGCGCAGAAGAAATATGTCTGCCGCGTCATCGCCAATCTGGTGGCGACGGGCTACGGGAAATGGACTCCCAACGCGAAAAATTTCTGCGACGGATAACAACCTGAAATTGCTTTCAGGCGCCGCAGGACTCGTATTTTGAAATGTGGCGATAGATTGATCGAAAAAAGGCATTTCAAGCGGTTTTTTCGGAATTTTGAAATTTCTACACAAAAATTTTGTGCCATATATGGTTAATACCCACTATATATAGATCAAATCGGCACAAAATGGTTAATCAATTATTAATAACTATCGATGATTTCCTACAGTTGTCGCTGAATCCCCCGATTCGTACCAATGCCTCATTGGAAAACACCACACTGATTCGGAGGCGGACGAATGATCGTAGTGGTTGATGAGCGCGAGCTCGTTAAAGACGGCTATACATCTCTATTTGGGCGTGAGGGCATTCCCTCGACCGGGTTCGATCCGGTCGAATTCGGGGAATGGGTCTCGACGGCGGCGGAAAGCGATCTGGCGGCTGTGGAAGCCTTCCTGATTGGCCAGGGCGACCGGAGCTTTGCTTTGCCGAAGGCGATCAGGGATCGCACGACGGCGCCTGTCATCGCGGTCAGCGACCAGCCCTCGCTGGAATCGACGCTGGCGCTGTTCGACAGCGGCGTCGACGACGTCGTGCGCAAGCCGGTTCATCCCCGTGAAATCCTTGCACGTGCGGCGGCTATCCGCCGCCGGCTGCAGGTCATCTCGAACTTCACAGATGCGGGGCCGATTCGGGTTTTCTCCGACGGCCGCGACCCCGAAGTGGGTGGCGAGGTATTTCCCTTGCCGCGCCGCGAGCGTCGTATCCTCGAATATTTGATCGCCAATCGTGGACGCCGCGTTTCCAAGGCGCAGATTTTCAATGCCATCTACGGCATCTTTGATGATGACGTCGAAGAAAACGTTGTCGAAAGCCACATCAGCAAGCTGCGCAAGAAGCTGCGCAAGAAGCTTGGCTACGATCCGGTCGATTCCAAGCGGTTCCTCGGCTACAGCATTGATTGGCAATGATTTTCATTGACCCGCGTGGTCTTTTTCAAACGCGGTATTTCCGACAGCTTCACGCAAGCCAAACGCTTTACCTTCTCCCTGAAAGATGACCACGAGGGTTTTTGAATGAGTATTTTCGGCACTATGCGAACCGGTGTGTCCGGCATGAATGCGCAGGCGAACAAGCTGGGGACCGTGGGCGACAACATCGCCAACGCAAGCACCACCGGTTACAAGCGTGCATCCACGTCGTTCTCCTCGCTCGTTCTGCCCTCCTCATCGGGCAGCTACGCCTCGGGCGGCGTACAGTCCAATGTTCGCTACAGCATTTCGGAGCAGGGAAACCTCTCCTACACCACCTCGAGCACCGACCTTGCCATTCAGGGCAACGGCTTCTTCGTGGTTCAGGATGGATCGGGCACGCCTTACCTGACGCGCGCCGGTTCGTTCCAGAAGAATTCGGAAGGGTACCTGGAAAACGCGGCCGGCTTCCAACTGATGGGTTACCCCTATGGTTCCAACCCGCCGGCGGCCGTCGTCAATGGCTTCACGGGTCTTGAAGCCATCAATGTCAATAATTTCGGCCTGACGGCATCGCCCTCCACGCAGGGCAGCTTCCCGGCCAATCTTAACCGTGGCGATACGGCTGTGGCCGCGGCATCGCTTCCGGGCACCAACTCCGCAACTGCGACGTTCGGCAACAAGACCTCGTTGACGGCATTCGATAGCGGCGGTGCGAAGGTACTTTACGATTTCTACTACACCAAGACTGACGACAATACGTGGGAAGTGGCGGTTTACCGCCAGGACCAGTCGACGAATGGCGGATTCCCCTACACGGCAACGCCAATAACTGACCTTGTTCAGGAGAAAGTCGAGCTGACATTCGATCCTGCTACCAACAAGCTCACCCCCACCTCGGATAAATCGATTACGATCAATGACCAGGTCAGCGGCGTGGCGCAGGCGATCAACATCGACCTGTCTGAAATGACGCAGTTCTCGACCAAGTTTACGCCCGGTACTGCAGTTCTCGATGGCAACGGTCCGAGCCAGATCAAGGACGTCGAAATTGGCAAGGACGGCCTGGTAACGGCGGTCTATCAGGATGGCGGTCGCCGCAATATCTACCAGCTGGCATTGGCCACGGTGCCGAGCGTCGACAACCTCAGCCCGCAGAACGGTAACGTCTATCTGCCGAGCAACGAGTCGGGTGTTGTCACCATCGGCTTCGCGCAGACGGGTAGCTTCGGTTACATCCAGAAGGGTGCGCTGGAAGGGTCGAACGTCGATATCGCCAGCGAACTCACCGACATGATTGAATCCCAGCGTATCTATACAGCGAATTCGAAAGTCTTCCAGACTGGATCGGATTTGATGGACGTCCTGATCAATCTGAAGAGATAATACTTCTCACGAGGACAGATGAATGTCGCTCACGTCAGCAATGAATACTGCGCAGTCGATTTTCAATAATACAGGTAAGCAGACGGACGTTACCTCGAAAAACATTGCCAATGTCGGCAATGCGAACTACGTCAAGCGAACCGCCATTCTCGGCACGACCATGGCTGGAGCGAGTATCGTCTCCAACGGTCGTGCCCAGAATGAAAGTCTTCTCAGGCAGACAATCTCCAGCTCTTCTCTTGCTTCCGGCCAGAGCACCGTGCTCAATGGCCTTCAGGAAATGAAGAGCGTTTTCGGCGGCAACGATTACGAGAGTTCGCCGGCCACCTATATGAAGGAACTGCTGAAAAGCCTGGACGCTTACGCGGCCAAGCCGAGCGATGCCGCTCTGGCGGCGACGGCCGTCACCTCGGCCACGGATGTCGCCAGTTCCCTGAACAAGGCTTCGAGCGAATTGCAGGCGATGCGTCTGCGCGCCGACAAGGAAATCTCCCTCCAGGTCGACAAGCTGAACGGGCTGCTCGCGAAGTTCGAGGAAGCCAATAACGAGGTCAAGGCGCAGACGGCGATCGGCGGCGATCCGAGCGACGCTCTCGATCAGCGCGAAGCGCTTCTGAAGGACATTTCCTCCATCATCGGCATCAATGTCGTCAATCGCCCCAACAACGATGTGGCGCTTTATACGACTGACGGTGCGACGCTGTTCGAGATCGTGCCGCGCAGCGTGACCTTCAAGACGCAGCCGGGCTACGATGCGACGACCACGGGCAACGCCATTTATGTCGATGGCGTAGCGCTGAAGGCGGGCAGCGGCAGCAACACAACGGCGGAAGGATCGCTTCAGGGCCTGATGCAGGTTCGTGATGATCTGGCGCCGACGATGCAGAGCCAGCTCGACGAAATCGCGCGCGGCCTCATCACCATGTTTGCGGAAAAGCCCGCGGACCCGACCAGCGGTCTGCCAGACATGCCTGGCCTCTTCACCTATGGTTCGCCGTTGGCGACGACAATTCCGCCGGACGGAACTGTCTCTCCGGGGCTCGCGGCCAGCATTACCGTCAACCCGGCGTTAATTATTTCCAAAGGTGGCAATCCGGAATTGTTGCGTGACGGCGGTATCAACGGTACCGATTACGTGATCAATACCGCAACATCGGGTGGAACCGGTTTCTCCGCCCTGATCCGCAGCTATGTCACTGCTTTTGACGCGCCCATGAATTTTGCCGCGTCGACACGTATCGATACGAATACCAGCATCCTGAAATACGGCACCAACTCGATGGGGTGGCTCGAACAGGAACGTTCCGGCGCGACTTCGGCAAACGAAGCGAAAAGCGCGCTTTATGAGCGCTCCGCCACTTCCTATTCGAACAGCACGGCGGTCAGCCTGGACGAGGAACTGTCACTGCTCATGGATATCGAGCAATCTTACAAGGCCGCGACCAAACTGGTGACGACCGTTGATGAAATGCTCAAGTCCTTGATGGACATGGTGAGGTAAACGATGAAAACGTCATTCATTTCATCGCTGGCGATGCAGAACAGCATGCGCAGCACCATCCTCAAGGCTCAGCTTGAGATGACCAATCTCAATACCGAGCTGACGACGGGCAAGCATGCCGATCTCGGCGTGACGCTGGGCGCCAATACCGCCCGCAGCCTCGATCTCAATCGCGATATCGACCGCATTACCTCGCTGGTCAGCGTCAATTCGATTGCAACGCAACGCCTCAAATCCTCGCAGACGGCGCTGGACGGCATGGCGAAGGCCGCGCAGGAGATTCAGAAGGTTCTGGTCCCCAATACCAGCAGTGAAGCACCGACGCTGTCGACGGTCGCCCAGACCATCTCGAATGCGTTCAACAACTTCACGAGCTTCGCCAATACAGCGGTCAATGGCGAGTATCTGTTCTCCGGCATCAATACGGATGTGAAGCCTGTCGATGACTATTTCGCGGATGGATCTCCGCTGAAGGAAGCCTATGAGACGGAGCTGAACGCATTCATGGCGGCGCAGACGCCGCCGGTGGGTGATTTCGCCAGCCTGTCGAAACCGCAGGTCGAAGCGTTCATGACCCATATCGAAGGCGTGTTCAACGGCACGACCACGGTCACGAACCCGCCGCATAGCAGCCTGACGGCCGGCCAGAACTATGATTTCTGGACGACCTTCGGTTCGAAGGCGAGCGACACCAACATGACGAGCCGCATCAGCCAGAACGAGGTTGTCGAAACGTCGAGCAACAGCAATTCGCAGGGCATGCGTTATTTCGCATTGACCGCGATGACGTCCATGACCTTCCTCGACGCGAAGGTGGACAGCGGCATCCGCGAAATGGTGGCGATGAAGTCGGTGACCAATATCGGCACCGCCATCAACGGTCTGAACCAGCAGCAAAGCCAGCTCGGTCTTTCCGAAAGCCGTGTCTCGAAAGCCAATGATTCGCTGGAGGCCCAGAAGAAGATCATCGAAACGCATCTGCTGGATATTGAGGGGATCGATACCTACGAGGCGAAGACCCGTCTCGATCTGCTGCAGCAGCAGATTGAAATCGCATACAGCCTCACGTCGCGTCTGCAAAAAATGAGTCTGGTAAACTACCTCTGATGAACAGAGGTGGCGGCAGATAAAGGATACATGAATGTACCAGTTTTCCTACGCCGAAATCATGGAGGATGGTGTCGCCAACGCGAAAGATCGCGAGCGGCAGGCGTTGACCAAATCGATCGACCTTCTGGTGGAGGCAAGGGACTCCTCCTCGCAGCGGCCCACGATCGAAGCACTTTTTTACACTCGACGGGTCTGGATCCGCTTCATTGAGGATCTCAAGCAACCCGACAACCAGCTGGCCATGGAACTCAGAGCCAATCTGATCTCCATCGCGATCTGGATTTTGAAAGAGTGCGAACTGATCCGGAAACGTCAGTCGACGAATTTCCAGGGCATAATTGACGTGACAACCATCATCAGGGATGGACTGAAATGAAAAGTACACTTCGAATTTCGCTGAAATCGGGCGAAAAGATTTTCATCAACGGCGCGGTTCTGCGTGTGGATCGCAAGGTGGCGCTTGAATTCCTGAACGATGTCACGTTCCTGCTTGAAAACCACGTTCTGCAGCCCGACCAGGCGACGACGCCGCTCAGACAGCTTTATTTCATCGCGCAGATGATCCTCATCAACCCGGAAGGGCGCGATCAGTCGACCAACATGTTCCGCAAGTCGGTCAGCATGCTGCTGAATTGCTTCCAGCATGACGAGGTTCTGGCGGAACTCAAGCGGATCGACGGGCTGGTTGCGTCAGGCAAGGCTTTCGAAGCGCTCAAGGCTATTCGCGGTCTTTATCCGATCGAGGAAAAAATCCTCAACAATCAGGAAATGACCCCGGCAACGATCGAACAGATTCGCAAGGAGATCGCACCATGGCGGTAGATGCAGTCAATGCGGCAGCGGCAAACCCCTGGGCGAATGCCGGGGCGAGCAGCAGTGACAAGAACGCGGCCTCGCTGAACTATGACAGCTTCCTGAAACTCCTCATCGCCCAGATGAAGAACCAGGATCCGACCAGCCCGATGGATGCGGGTCAGCAGATGTCGCAGCTGGCAAGCTTCTCGCAGGTCGAGCAGACCATCAAGACCAACACCCACCTGAAGAGCATGCTGCAGGCGGAAGCCCTGACGCGCGCGTCCGATCTCGTCGGCAAGACCGTCATGAGCTCCGACGACAAGGTCACCGGCGTGGTCAAGGAAGTGCAGGTCTATTCGGACGGCGTTGTCGCCATCACCGAAGCTGGTGACAAGGTACTGCTGCAGGCCGGCGTGACCTTCTCGAATGGTCCAATCAAGAGTACAGCTGATGGTGGGACCGATTCGAATAAGCCGGCTGGTTCCTGATATTGAAGAGGCGGCATGACGCCGCCTTTCCGGAATAAGGATGCGACGATGAACGAGGCCGATGCGCTTGATATCATGCAGGCGGCAGTCTGGACGGTTCTCGTCGCGGCCGGTCCGGCGGTTCTCGCCGCCATGATCGTCGGTGTCGTCATTGCCTTCATTCAGGCCCTGACCCAGGTTCAGGAAATGACGCTGACCTTCGTTCCCAAGATCGTCACGATCATGCTTGTCCTCGGTGTCGCCGCCCCCTTCGTGGGCGCGCAGATATCGCTCTTTTCCAATCTCGTCTTTTCCCGCATTCAATCTGGCTTCTGACGCCCGTCCGCTATGGATGCCACCTTCGCGCAAGCTTCGGCGGCTAGGGATAGGTTGAAGCATCGGGCCGAATTGCGTTCGCTTTTCGAAAACCGGTGCCGCGGAACCGTGCGGCGGCTTTTCCGTCGCCCTTCTCATGAAGAGACAGGACGATTTTATGGCGCAACCACCAGTCATCTCCTTGCCCAAGGTAAGTCCGAGCATGCGAGACATCGGTTTCGCATTGGGCATTGTGGCGATCCTCTGCGTTCTCTTCCTGCCCATTCCGGTCATTCTGGTGGATATTGGCCTGGCGTTTTCGATTGCGCTTTCGGTGCTCATCCTCATGGTGGCGCTCTGGATTCAGCGGCCGCTGGATTTCTCGTCTTTCCCGACCGTGCTGCTGATCGCGACCATGATCCGCCTGTCGCTGAACATTGCGACGACGCGTGTCATCCTGTCCCACGGCAATGAGGGGCCGACGGCGGCCGGCGGCGTGATTGCGGGCTTCTCCAGCCTCGTCATGTCCGGCGACTTCGTCATCGGTCTCATCGTCTTTCTGATCCTGATCACCGTCAACTTCATCGTCATCACCAAGGGCGCAACGCGTATCGCCGAAGTCGGCGCCCGCTTCACGCTGGACGCCATCCCCGGCAAGCAGATGTCGATCGATGCGGATCTGTCCGCCGGCATCATCGACGAAAAGGAAGCGCAGCGCCGCCGCCGCGAACTGGAGGAGGAAAGCTCCTTCTTCGGTTCGATGGACGGTGCCTCGAAATTCGTGCGCGGCGACGCGATCGCCGGTCTCATCATCACCGCGATCAATATTTTCGGCGGCATCATCATCGGTTATTTCCGCCACGGCATGCCGATCGGCGAAGCGGCCGACGTCTTCGTCAAGCTTTCGGTCGGTGATGGTATCGTCTCGCAGATCCCTGCCCTGATCGTATCGCTCGCCGCCGGCCTTCTGGTATCACGCGGCGGCACCGCCGGCTCGACGGATCAGGCGGTCGTCAATCAGCTGAGCGGTTATCCGCGCGCGCTGATGGTCTCGGCCATGTTGATGGGACTGCTCGCCGTCATTCCGGGCCTTCCCTTCCTGCCCTTCATCTTCCTCGGCGGCATCATGGCCTTCGGCAGCTGGTATATTCCACGCCAGGCGGAAGCCGAAAGCGCGCTGCGGCGTCAGGAAGAGGAGAACAAGGTTCTCCAGACCACCGAGGCGGAAAAGGATTCAGTCAAGCAGGTGCTGAAGACGGCCGAGATCGAATTGGCGCTCGGCAAGCAGGTTTCCACCCGTCTTCTCGGCGCGCATCAGGAGCTGGCTTTCCGCGTCGGCAAGATGCGCAAGAAATTCGCGAGCCAATACGGTTTCGTGGTGCCCGAGATCAAGGTCGCCGACGACATCATGATCCCGGAAAAGGCCTATCAGATCCGCGTCCACGGCACGACCATCGCCTCCAGCAGCCTGCGCGTCGGCGATGTTCTTGTCGTGACGGGTGCAGGGCGCAAGCCGAGCATTCCGGGCGACGAAATCCGCGAACCCGCTTTCGGCATGCCCGCCGTCTCCATCCTCGAAACCTTCACCGAGGATCTGAAGCGCGAAGGTTTCCACCCGATCGACAACGTCTCGGTGGTGCTGACGCATCTGAGCGAAGTCATCCGCAACAACCTGCCGCAGCTCCTGTCCTATAAGGACGTCAAAATCCTCATCGACAGGCTTGATCCCGAATACAAGAAGCTGGCCGACGAGATTTGCTCGTCGCATATGTCCTATTCCGGCCTGCAGGCGGTGCTAAAGCTGCTGCTCGCCGAGCGCGTGTCGATCCGCAACCTGCATCTCATTCTCGAAGCCGTCGCCGAACTCGCGCCGCATGTGCGCAAGACCGAGCAGATCGTCGAACATGTGCGGGTGCGCATGTCGCAGCAGCTCTGCGGCGATCTTGCCGACAATGGCGTGTTGCGTGTCCTGCGTCTCGGCAACAAGTGGGACATGGTTTTCCATCAGGCGCTCAAGCGTGACCAGAAGGGCGAAATCGTCGAATTCGACATCGATCCCCGCCATCTCGAGGAGTTTTCGGAGCAGGCCTCGAAAGTTATCCGTGAATTCATGGATCGCGGCCTGCCCTTTGTCCTTGTAACCTCACCGGAAACGCGGTCCTATGTGCGCATGATTATCGAGCGACTCTTTGCGACCCTGCCGGTTCTCTCGCACGTGGAACTTGCCAAGGGTCTCGAGATCAAGATTCTGGGCGCCATTTCATGATAACCGACCCGCAAGGGACAATTATCGCATTGTTCCTTGCTATTTGCCGTATCGGCGCCTGTTTCATGACCATGCCGGGCTTTTCCAGTTCGCGCATCTCGCCGCAGATTCGCATGCTTCTGTGCGTCGCGGTATCCATGGCGCTTCTGCCGGTGCTATGGGACACGATCTATCCGAAAGTCTCCGGCGCAAGCCAGGGTACGGTCGTCGGCCTCATCTTCACCGAGGTCGTCATCGGTTCGATGTATGGCCTGATCGCGCGGTTCTACACGCTGGGTTTTCAGTTTACCGGCGCGCTCATCGGCGCTTCCATTGGCCTCAGTGCGCCTGGCGGTGCCGATGTCATCGAAGACGTGCAGGAAAACCAGATATCCAACTTCATCACTTTGGGCGGCCTGCTGGTGCTGTTCATATTCGATTTCCATCACATCGTTCTCAAGGCGCTGGTGGATTCCTACACCGCCACACCGGTCGGCGCGCTCATCAGCGGCCAGAAGATGCTGATTACGCTGACCGATACGCTGAGAGCCTCCTTCTCGATCATGCTGCGGCTCGCCAGCCCCTTCGTGATTTACGGCCTGATGTTCAACGTCGCGGTTGGCCTCATCAACAAGCTTGCGCCGCAGATCCCGGTCTTCTTCATATCGACGCCCTTCATTCTCGCGGGCGGCATTTTCATGCTTTATCTGTCGGTCGCGGCCCTCATCCGGCAATTCGTGGATGGTTTCGGCCCGGTCTTCATCGGCTTTTGATCGGGAGAAAACGCCATGGCTTCGGACAAGCGCTCGGCCAAACT
Source organism: Agrobacterium sp. CFBP2214 (assembly GCF_030209895.1). Classification (NCBI taxonomy): domain Bacteria; kingdom Pseudomonadati; phylum Pseudomonadota; class Alphaproteobacteria; order Hyphomicrobiales; family Rhizobiaceae; genus Agrobacterium; species Agrobacterium sp. CFBP2214. The sequence continues at coordinate 473,140 of NZ_JARVRC010000001.1, forward strand.
CAAACGTCTGGTAACGGTACAGCGGCACATGGAGAAAATGGCCGAGGTGGAGCTGGCCGACACCACCCGCACCCGCACCGAAGTGGCGCAATCCATGGAGAACGTGCTGGAGGCGATGAGTTCCATGGAGCCGGTGCATCAGACATTCTCCAAGCATTATTCGGACCGCTACGGCCGTCTCGTTGTCCAGGACCGCCAGCTTGAAGGCGTCCAGCAATTTCAGGAAAACAAGGTCCTGAAGGAAAAGACCAAGGCCGACAGGCTCGAGGACAGGATGCATATTGCCCGCGATCTAGAAGATCGCGAGGCCGATGATAATGCAATCTATGATTTGTTAGAAATTACGAATGTTTCCCACACACCAGCCTCCAGCAAGGTTGGCGATCCATAATCTGTCCCATTGTTGCATCGCGGGCGTTTTTGAGGATGCCTCCGGCGATGTTTCTTGATTGAGCGGATGTGCCGGCTTTCTGTGCCGCCCATTCGTCAGCTCGGGAGATCTGGACGTGGCGATATCGGTGATAAGTGATCTGGTGATGGATGTGGTTCGCGCTGCGGATCCCCAGGAAGTTCAGGTTGCCCAGGAGAAACTCAAGGCGAACAAGGCGGCTTTTGCCGCGACCAGCCTTGCCGATGCCGGCAAGGGTTTTGGCGCCGCGGTCGACATGCTGGATGGCGCTTCCTCGAAGGCTGGCCTCGGCGACACCAATATCCGCGCGGCCCGCACCGAAATCCCGGAAACCTATCGCAAATATGAAGCCTCGGTACTCCAGACCTTCGTGGCCAACATGCTGCCGAAAGACAGCGAGGAAGTTTACGGCAAGGGTAATGCCGGCGAGATCTGGAAAAGCATGATGGCCGAACAGTTTGCCGACACGATCTCCAGAAATGGCGGCGTCGGCATTGCGGAACAAGCTTACAAGGATGCGCTGCGGAAGGCCGAAAGCAAAGGTATTACCGACGTATCGATGAATGAAAAAGACCATAATGCTGCAATTCGGATGGTGGCGGAGTTCGAGCGGCAGGTCCTCGGTGTTTCCAATGAGAAAACAGACGAGGCTTGAGAATGAAAAACCTTAACGAGGAGACAAGCATGGACCTTATGTCGAACGACCACCGTATCCAATCCGTTCTCGGCCGCCTTGAGATGATCATCGACAATGAGAACGACAATATCGGTAAGGACCCACAGTTCGACTTCAAGGTCTCCAATGCCCACAAGAGCCGTTGCCTTTATGAGCTGACGATGCTGTTCCGCGATACGCCGCGCGAGGAAATCGCCGCTGGCTATATGGAACAGGTCAAGGGCATCAAGTCCAAGCTTGCGACCAATGCCAGCCGCGTCGAGGCGCATCTGAACGCGGTTCGCGCCGTTGCGGACCTCTTGAAGAGCGCGATCCAGGAGGCCGATACGGACGGCACCTATTCGCAGGAACAGTTCATGTACGGCGCTGCCTCCTGATGTTGAAGCTTCTTCTCACCGGCGTCTGGGTTTGCGCCGTCACGCTCGGCGCGGTGTATTTCTCCGTCCAGTTGGCGACGGCGCCCGCGCCGGATGAGGCGGGGGCGAAAAAAGCCAGTCTGCAACTGGTCAAGGGCGAAAGCATCACGATCCCCGTCATCAATGACGGCGGGGTGAACGGCTATTTCCTTAGCCGTATTTCCTTGCGCGTCGACAAGACCAAGATGGCGAAGATCGAGCTGCCGGCAACGCAGCTGATGACCGATGAATTGTTCACGCTGCTCGCGGGTTCTTCCATGGTCAACATTGCCAACATCTCCACCTTCGATCCCGAAGCCTTCAAGCAGCGCATCCGCGAGGGGCTGAACAAGAGGCTCGATGACGAGGTGGTCGAGGATGTGCTGATCGAACAGCTCGATTATCTGTCGAAGGCCGATATTCGCGAGCAGAACGGTAACGGTACGCCCCGCTCGGTCAAGCTCGTCGAGGGCGAGAAGGCCGAAGTCGGAAAAGAAGCGGCTGCGGCGCCAAGTCATTGATGGCCAAGGGGCGAGGGGCTTCGGCCTGCTGCAGGATGCGGAGCATCTTTCTGGTTAATTGTCTCTTGCCGTATCCCCAAGCATTCGAGAGATTGCTTTCAAGCTAAATTCAACCTGCACCTGTATAAACAGACCCATGAACCACCATCCCGCAGGCCATGCTTCGGATCGGTGGCGATGGGTTTGGTATTGGGGGTTGGCAATGAATTTCGCGTCAGGTTTCGCGCGGCCGGGATCGCAACGGAATATCCACGGACTGCGCGTCTGTGATCTCGATTGGAATGGGGCGCTGGAATTGGTCAGCGGCAGGGCTTCAGCCTGTGAAGGGCACACGATGCTGTCCTTTCTTACTCTCGAAAAAGCCAAGCTTTCGCTCAAGGACAATGCCTACCGACAGATTCTGGAAAGCTGCCTGCTTCTGCCGCAGGGCAAGGCAATGAGGGCCGCCGCGCGCAACGAGAATGGCGAGCCTCTGCCTGCCGCCATCGACGGCGTCGCCTTCACCATGGCGCTTCTGACCTATATGGCGGTGCCGAAGCGGATCGGTGTGGCGGGAGATGATGCGGCGCAGATCGGCGAGGTTCTCGCCAAGTTGCGGGCGCACGCGCCCTGGCACGATTTCGTCATGCTGAACCGCGATGCATCGGGCGTTAAGGTGGATGTTCTGCTGGCGGGAATGTTGAAGGAAAACCAGGAGACATGGCTGCACCGCACCGTCAGTCGCGAGAATGCGCGGGTCACCATCGCGGTTGGGCCCCTGTTCAAGGTCCTGTCATCGGAAGTGGCCGGCATGCCGGAAATTTTCCGCAAGCTTCACATGAGCTGGCTCTACAGCCTCTGCGCCGAACCCTGGCACATCGCGCTCGGCAAGAGCTGAGACAACGTCCGCAAGCGCCGCGTTAACCATTTGTTTGCCACGATCCTTTAACCTCTCGTAAGGTTTTGACAGTCGCCCGTGGCGGGCGGCACCGAGGGCGGCAGACGGCTTCAGATGGTTGATGACAATCCGGACATGATGGCGATCCGCCCTGACGAGGATGATGTCGCCGCGCCCGTATCGCAATGGCGCAGACATTGGCTGCGGCTCCTGACGTCTGGGTGCATCGCCGCCGCCACCGTTGCCGGGGCGGCCCTTCCGCTTCTGCTCATCGATTCCGGCTTTCGCGGTTATGTTTCGCAGGCCCGGATCGAGGTCTCCCAGACCGCTTACGATGCCCCCGACGCGGCCCGTTTTCTGGCGATGGCACGCCGCACCCTGCTTTCACCCTCCGGGCTCGACCGTATAACCGCCGATCTCAAGCTGAAGTCCGCCGATATGGTCGGCGTTCGCAATCAGGGTGAGCTTGGCCTGCTTTTCGATCTTCTGACCGGCGCGGATGCGCGTCCGCTGTCCGCGCGTGAGGCGTTGAACGGTGCGGTGGGCCAGGCGATCCGGCTGGAACTGACACCGGATGAAAATACGCTGATCGTGACCGGCAGGGCCGCGACGCCGGAAACCGCCATGCGGCTGACCGACTATCTTTCGATGCGCGTGATCGCGGATGGCAAGGCCGGCACGATGACACCAGCCATGCGCGAGACGGAGAGGGCGCGGACAAGGCTCGATGAGGCGGAAGCCGCACTGAACGGTTTCCAGATGCGTCACGGTGATGCCGTGATGTCCGAGGTGCAGCAACTTGAGCAGCAGCTGCGCGATGTAAACGACAGGCTTGCCGGAATTACCCCGCAGCAACAGTCCATCCAGGCTGATTTGACGGCGGCTTCGGGCCTGAAACCGAATGATGTCTTTGTGAAGCCTCTGCCGGCCGGCGTGGCTTTTTCGGCGCTTGAGGATGTCAGGCAGAAGCATGCGAGCGCCAGCATGGCGCTTGCTGCCGTTTCGGTCGATTATGGCCCGAAACATCCCCGCAGCATCGCCGCCCAGAATGCCGTGGACGCGGCACAGGCACTTGCCGCCCCAGCATTGCGACAGTTGCTCGAAGGCCTGCGGGCGGATGAAAAGCGCATCGTTCAGGAGGTCGCGACCGCCAATGGCGAGCAAAGGAAATACCTAGACCGCCTGAGCGAGCTCGGTGTCGCCTCCGGCGAATTCTCGAGATTACAGGGTGAAGTGGAAACAGCGCGAAATGCCTATCTGGAGGCAAGCGAACGCCGTGACCTGTCCGCATCCGCCACGCCTGCGGTCGAAACACGTTTGACCAAGAAGGCAACACCGGGAGAATTGACCCGCGACCTGACTCAGGCCGCCATGCTGACGGGCGGCGGCGCATTAATTGGCCTGTTGGGCAGTCTCTATCTCCTGAGCTACCGTCGCCATGACGAAGAAGAAGAGGGCGCATTGATCGTCGAAGACGGCGCGCAACTTCCATCCTCCGTCGAGCCGCCGGTCCAGTCTCTGCAGGTTTCGGAATTCGAACCGATCGAGCCGGCTGTGTTTGAAGATCTGCCGGATCTTGCCGCAGAGGGTAACATCGAGCCGGAGGAAGACAGCTTTGCCGATTATTATGGCGAGGCCTTCAATGACGACGACGATATGCCGCTGGACGAGCGTGTGCGGCAGGTCCTGATGGGCAGCCGCACGGTCAGGGCTGCTGATCCGGTATCCTCCGGGCTTCCTCCGCTCCTGGCGGAAGCCCTTGCCGGGCGCTTCGATCATGCTCAGGCCGAAGCCGAGGAACTGATGGAATTGCGACGTCAATTGGCGTTCCTGAGAGAGCGTCTTACCGATTACGCCGATCACCGCGAAGACTACCGCAAAACAGCCTGAAAACGCCGCATTTTAGCTTGCATTCCTGCGAAGGGGGCACCATACGGAGCCTACGTAACCCAGCAGGAGCAGGACGCATGGCAGTTGTGATTGACGGGAAGGCGAAGGCGGCTTCGGTAACGGAGGCGGTCCGCAAATCGGCAGAAGCGCTTGAGGCGGAAAAGGGCGTAAAGCCCGGTCTCGCGGTTGTCATCGTCGGAAATGATCCGGCCAGCCATGCTTACGTGAACTCCAAAAGCAAGATGGCCAAGCAATGCGGTTTCAACTCCATCCAGCACACGCTGCCTGAAGAAACCACGCAGGGTGACCTCCTGAAGCTGGTCGGAGAACTGAACGCCGATGCCTCCATTCACGGCATTCTGGTGCAGCTGCCGCTGCCGAAACACTTTAATTCCGATGAGATCATCCAGTCGATCCTGCCCGAAAAGGATGTCGATGGCCTGAGCGTGTTGAACGCTGGCAAGCTGGCGACGGGCGATCTCGCCACCGGCCTCATCTCCTGCACGCCCGCCGGCGCCATGCTTCTGGTGCGCGGCATTCACGGTGATGATCTCTCCGGCCTCAACGCCGTGGTCATCGGCCGCTCCAACCTGTTCGGCAAGCCCATGGGCCAGCTGCTGCTGAATGCCAACGCTACGGTGACGATGGCGCATTCGCGCACCAAGGATCTCGCCACCGTCTGCAAGACGGCCGATATTCTCGTCGCGGCGGTCGGCCGGGCGGCGATGGTGAAGGGCGACTGGGTGAAATCAGGCGCGACCGTCATCGATGTCGGCATCAACCGCATCCCCGCACCGGAAAAAGGTGAAGGCAAGTCGAAGCTGGTGGGCGATGTCGCCTATGATGAAGCAAGCGCCGTTGCCGCGGCCATCACGCCCGTTCCCGGCGGTGTCGGCCCGATGACAATCGCCATGCTGATGGCCAACACCGTCATCGCCGCCCATCGCGCAGAGGGTTTGACCGCACCGAAGTTCTAAGCGGTTTAAAATGGCCAGCTACGCTTTCGGAGCCGGCCCCGTCGACGCGCGGACCACCAGTTCCGCCTTCCAGAGTTCCTGATGAGGTTCCGTCTGGTTGAGCTTGATCCGGTTGATCAGGCGCTGGCCCACACGCACCCCCGCAGCCCTCAGCGACGAGCGGGTGGTGGTGAGCGGCACAGAAAAATTATCGGGTTTCAGCAGCGGCAGCACGTCGTCATGGGCGATCAGCGAAATATCCTTGCCGGGTTTTAAGCCCCGCTGATTGAGCGAGCGGATCGCGCCGAGCGCGAGCGCGGTACTGGCGCAGAGGATGGCGGTCGGTTTTTCCGGGCGTGACAGCAGCGCCTCCATGCCGAGATAACCTTCCTCGTCGGTCATGCTGCCGTGCCTTACATTTTCCGCATGCAATGCCAGACCATTTGCCGCCATCGCCTTTTCCACCCCGAGACAGCGGCGGAAGGTGAAATCATAACCCGCCGGGCCGTTCAGCAGCCCGATGCGCGTATGGCCGAGTTGGAGGAGAAGCTGGGTCGCATCGCGGAAGGCGCCCTCATTGTCCACGTCGAGATAGGGATAGTCCTCCTCCACGCCGATGGAGCGGCCATGCACGAGGAAGGGCAGGGAGAGCGACTGCATCATGGCGATGCGTGGATCATTGTTCTTCATATAGGCGAGATAGATGCCGTCGACGCTGCCGCTGGCCGCCAGACCCCGCAGCGCTTCGCGCTCCTTTTCCGGCTCCGTCGGCATGATGACGAGATGAAAGCCGCTGCGCGACGCTTCCTCACCGAGGCCGCTCAGGAATTCGCCGAAATGCACATCCGAACGATGATGCTCGCCAATCGGCATCACAAGTCCGATGGAGCCAACCTTGCCTGTCGCCAGCCGTTGCGCCGCTGCATTCGGGCGATATCCCGTCTTTTCGGCAGCCTCCATCACGCGGCGGCGCGTTTCGGCGCTGACTTCCGGATAGCCGTTGAGCGCCCTGCTGATGGTCGTCTGCGAAATGCCCAGCAGTTGCGACAACTGTTTCAGGTTCATGTCTGTCATTCCTCCATGCGCGCGCCCGAGAATACGGCAAAGCCGCTCCTCAATTCCCAAAGCGCTTTAGATTTTTACCAGCCTCCACCGCATTTCTCAATCGAAAAGGATAGCCGCCTTCCTAATTAAATATGACTATTCATAAGGTGCTGCAACGTTTCCGAATAAAGAGCCTCTTGACTCTGTCTTAATGACAATGAGATGAATAGGCAGCCAAAGCGCTTTGATTAGAGAGGACGCTTTGAGCCTTTTATGTGATGGGAGGTAAATCACATGCGGAAGACTCTTTTGGCGACGGCTGCTGTCATGGCATTGCTGTCCGGTGCGGCCTTTGCCGCCGACCTGAAATTTGCACCCGGCGGGGACGCCAAGTTCAACTGGAAAAGCTACGAAGACTTCAAGGCGGCCCATGCCGACCTGAAGGGCCAGACGCTGACGATTTTCGGCCCGTGGCGTGGTGAGGACGAGGCCCTGTTCCAGTCGGTGCTCGCCTATTTCGCTGACGCGACCGGCGTGAATGTCCGTTATTCCTCGTCGGAAAACTACGAGCAGCAGATCGTCATCGATACGCAGGCAGGTTCGCCGCCCAATATCGCCATTTTGCCGCAGCCCGGCCTTCTGGCCGATCTCGCCGCCAAGGGCTTCCTCGTGCCGCTCGGCGATGTGACCGCCAGCTGGGTCAAGGAAAATTACGGTGCGGGCCAGTCCTGGGTCGACCTCGGCAGCTACAAGGGCAAGGACGGCAACAAGGCCTATTTCGCTTTCCCCTTCAAGGCGGATGTTAAGTCGCTCGTCTGGTATGTGCCTGAGAACTTCGAGGAAGCGGGCTATAAGGTGCCCGAGAGCATGGAAGACCTGCTCAAGCTCACGGACCAGATCGTTGCCGATGGCGGCACGCCCTGGTGTATCGGTCTCGGTTCTGGCGGCGCGACCGGCTGGCCGGCAACCGACTGGGTGGAAGACCTGATGCTGCGCACGCAGCCGCTCGATGTCTACCAGAAATGGACGACGAACGAGGTCAAATTCACCGATCCGGCCGTGGTCGAGGCGATCAACGAGTTCGGCAAATTCGCCAAGAACGAAAAATATGTGAGCGGCGGTGTTGCGGCCGTGGCCTCCACCGACTTCCGCGACAGCCCGAAGGGCCTCTTCGACATTCCGCCGAAGTGCTACCTGCACCATCAGGCGTCGTTCATTCCGTCCTTCTTCCCTGAGGGCACCAAGGTGGGGACGGATGCGGATTTCTTCTACATGCCGACCTACGCGTCCAAGCCTGAACTCGGCAAGCCGGTTCTCGGCGCCGGCACGCTCGTCACCATCACCAAGGAAGCACCGGCCGCCAAGGCGTTCGTCGAATTCCTGCAGACCCCGATCGCGCACGAAGTGTGGATGGCGCAGTCCAGCTTCCTGACGCCGTATAAGGGCGTGAATGTCGAGACTTATGCCAACGAGCAGATGAAGCGCCAGGGCGAAATCCTGACGACCGCGACAAGCTTCGGTTTCGACGGTTCCGACCTGATGCCCGGCAAGATCGGCGCCGGCGCATTCTGGACCGGCATGATCGATTTCGTCGGCGGCAAGTCCGCCGATCAGGTCGCTTCCGATATCCAGAAGGCCTGGGACGGCCTGAAGTAACAATCGGCCGAACAGATTCCGGAAAAGTGTTCTGCGGTTTTCCGATCAGGATCTGCGGTAAAAAGGCCCGGCGGCTCGCTGCCGGGCCTTACCAACGGAACGGCCCGACGACCGTATAAATCAGCGCGGCGCGGAGAGGATCAAGGGAGGGAACATGGCTCAACAACTCGTGTCTGCCATCGGCGTCATGGTAGCAGGTGTTTTCGCCTGCGCTGCCTATTACTGGCTATCCGACAAGGCGCTGCAGGCAATCTTTCCCGTCCGCTCGGGAGACGTCATTCATGCCTCCCGCAACCTCAACCGCCGCGCCGCCGTCCGGCCGTGGCTGTTCATCGGCCCGGCGCTGATCCTTCTGCTCGTTTATCTGGTCTATCCCGTTATCGCGACGCTGATCCTGTCCTTTTATGACCGCACAGGCAGCGAATTCGTCGGTCTCGCCAATTATCGCTGGGCGTTTTTTGACGCCGGTTTCCGCCAGTCGATCTTCAACAATATTCTCTGGCTGGCCGTCGTGCCGGCCGCCTGCACCTTCTTCGGCCTCGTCATCGCCGTCATGACCGACCGCATCTGGTGGGGCAATATCGCCAAATCCATCGTCTTCATGCCGATGGCGATCTCTTTCGTCGGTGCCTCCGTCATCTGGAAGTTCATCTATGAATATCGCGCCGAAGGTCAGGTGCAGATCGGCCTTTTGAACGCGGTCGTCGAGTTCTTTGGCGGTAGCCCGGAGGTGTGGATTTCCATGCCGTTCTGGAACAACTTCTTCCTGATGGTCATCCTCATCTGGATTCAGACTGGTTTCGCCATGGTCATCCTGTCGGCGGCGCTGCGGGGCATTCCCGAGGAGACCATTGAGGCGGCGGTCATCGATGGCGCCAATGGCTGGCAGATTTTCTGGAAGATCATGGTTCCGCAAATCTGGGGCACCATCGCCGTTGTCTGGACCACGATCACCATTCTCGTGCTCAAGGTTTTCGACATCGTGCTGACCATGACCAACGGCCAGTGGAACACCATGGTTCTCGCCAATCTCATGTTCGACTGGATGTTCCGTGGTGGCGGCGACAGTGGCCGAAGTGCGGTCATAGCACTCATCATCATGGCGGCCGTGACCCCGATCATGGTCTGGAACATCCGCCAGGCCAACCGCGAGATGGAGGGCCGCTGAGATGAATATCGTAAAACGCCTTCGCCGCGTCGGCCTGCCGCGCCTCATCGTCCACGCCAGCGTCCTCGTCGTCGTGCTTCTCTGGCTTTTGCCCACGCTCGGCATTCTCGTCAGCTCGCTGCGCGACAAGGACCAGATCACCGTATCCGGCTGGTGGACGGCCTTCTCCAGTTCCGAACAGACGGCGGCCGTGCGTCTCGCTGATGCTTCCGTACAGAAGCAGGACGGCAGCCGCTATGTCATATCAGGCAATGTCTTCGAAAACGGCGCCGGCGGAAAGGTCTCCGCCTTCGGCGTGCGCGTGCAGGAGCCGAGAGCCTTCAAAGCTGGCGAGGCGGCCGATATCGGCGATGGCGAGACGCTTCTCGTCAATGCTGATGGCTCCTATGAATACAGCAAGGCTTCGAGCTTCGAGGGTTCCCGTGGCAAGCGTGTCTATATTTCCGTTGGAACGCCGCCGGTCTTCACGCTCGATAATTATCGAACGGTCCTGACCTCGGAAGGCATCGGCCAGTCCTTTGTCAACTCGTTGACGGTGGCCGTGCCTGCGACCGTTATCCCCATTCTCATCGCTGCCTTTGCCGCCTATGGGCTGTCATGGATGAGCTTTTCCGGCCGCAATTTTCTGATTGCGATGGTGGTGGGCCTGATCGTCGTACCATTGCAGATGTCGCTGATACCGCTCCTGAAACTCTACAACGAAATCGGCAATATCTTCGGCGTACCGTCCAAGACCTATGCCGGCATCTGGCTGGCGCACACCGCCTTCGGTCTGCCGCTCGCCATCTACCTGTTGCGCAACTACATTTCCGGCCTGCCGAAAGAGATCATCGAAAGCGCGCGTGTTGATGGCGCGAGCGACTTCGAAATCTTCGTCAAGATCATCCTGCCGCTGTCATTTCCCGCACTCGCCTCCTTCGCCATCTTCCAGTTCCTGTGGACCTGGAACGACCTTCTCGTCGCCATGGTTTTCCTCGGTACGCAGAAGGACGAGCTGGTGCTGACCGGTGCCTTGAACGCGCTGCTCGGTTCGCGCGGCGGCAACTGGGAAATCCTTACTGCCTCGGCCTTCGTCACCATCGTTGTGCCGCTTGGCGTCTTCTTCGCCCTTCAACGTTATCTCGTGCGTGGCCTGCTCGCCGGCTCCGTTAAGGGAGGCTGATAATTCCATGAACGCCCATACCAAACAGGATGAGACTATGACCGCTCCGGTGACTTCCGCTTTGACGCCCAACAAGGATTGGTGGCGCGGCGCTGTGATCTACCAGATTTATCCGCGCTCCTATCAGGATTCCAATGGCGATGGCATCGGCGATCTCAAGGGCATCACCGACCGGCTGGCGCATATTGCCGGTCTCGGTGCCGATGCCATCTGGATTTCGCCCTTCTTTACCTCGCCGATGAAGGACTTCGGTTACGACGTCTCGAACTATGTCGATGTCGATCCGATGTTCGGCACACTGGCCGATTTCGACGGGCTGATCGCGGAAGCCCACCGTCTCGGCGTCCGCGTGATGATCGATCTCGTCATGTCGCATACCTCGGACCAGCATCCATGGTTCGTGGAAAGCCGCGCCAGCCGCAACAATCCGAAATCGGACTGGTATGTCTGGTCGGACAGCAAGCCGGATGGCACGCCGCCCAACAACTGGCTGTCGATCTTCGGCGGCTCCGGCTGGCAGTGGGATCCGACCCGCATGCAATATTACATGCACAACTTCCTGACCTCGCAGCCCGACCTCAACCTGCATAATCCGGAAGTGCAGGAAGAACTGCTGAATGCCACCCGCTTCTGGCTGAAGCGCGGCGTCGATGGTTTCCGCCTCGACACGATCAACTTCTATTTCCATGATCTGGAATTGCGCGACAACCCGGCGCTGGCGCCGGAGCGCCGCAACGCCTCCACGGCACCTGCGGTCAATCCCTACAACTTCCAGGAACACCTCTACGACAAGAACCGCCCCGAAAATATCGCCTTCCTGAAACGCTTCCGTGCCGTGCTGGACGAGTTTCCGGATATCGCCGCTGTCGGCGAAGTGGGCGACAGCCAGCGCGGGCTCGAAATCGTCGGTGAATACACCTCCGGCGACGACAAGATGCAGATGTGCTACGCCTTCGAATTCCTGGCGCCGGATGCGCTCACGCCACAGCGTGTCGCCGATGTGCAGGCGGATTTTGCCAGGGCTGCACCGGAAGGCTGGGCCTGCTGGGCTTTCTCCAATCACGATGTCGTTCGCCATGTCAGCCGCTGGGGCGAGCATGTCGAGGATAAGGATGCTTTCGCCAAGGTGCTCTCGGCGTTGTTGATGACGCAGCGCGGCTCCGTCTGCATCTATGAGGGTGAAGAGCTGGGCCTTACTGAAGCCGATATTGCTTTTGAGGATTTGCAGGACCCCTACGGCATCCAGTTCTGGCCGGAATTTAAGGGCCGCGACGGTTGTCGCACGCCGATGGTATGGGATGCGGGCCATGCGCAGGCCGGCTTCTCGACCTCGGACAAGACCTGGCTGCCCATTCCGGCCGAACACAAGCAGCGCGCCGTCAGCGCCCAGCAGGGCAATGAGGCATCCGTGCTGGAGCACTACCGCCGCTTCCTTTCTTTCCGCAAAAAGCATCCCGCTTTTGCCAAGGGCGGCATCGAATTCCAGCCAGTGGAGGGCGATGTGCTGAGCTACACCCGCACGCTCGGCAACGAAACCGTTCTGTGCCTCTTCAATCTGTCCGCGACGTCAGCAAAGGCGACGTTGCCGGAAGGGAACTGGGAGGTTCTCGAAGGCCACGGCTTTGCAAGCGGTGTGGACGGCAGAAGCGTAGAACTTCCGGCATGGGGCGCTTTCTTCGCCCGTTACGCCTGATAGAGCAGGGAGGAACAACCCATGACAAGTCTCGTTCTCAAGGATATCCGCAAATCATACGGGCAGGTAAAAGTCCTGCACGGCATCGATCTGGAGATCGAACAGGGCGAATTCATCGTTTTCGTCGGGCCGTCCGGCTGCGGGAAATCGACGTTGCTGCGCATGATTGCGGGTCTGGAGGAAATCACCGGCGGCGAAATGTTCATCGACGGCCAGCTGGTCAATGAAATCCCGCCCTCGCGTCGCGGCATTGCCATGGTGTTCCAGTCCTATGCGCTTTATCCGCATATGACTGTTTACGACAACATGGCCTTCGGCATGAAGATCGCCAAGGAAAACAAGCAGGAGATCGACCGCCGCGTCCGCGCCGCTGCCGAAATCCTGCAGCTGACGCAATATCTGGAGCGTTTGCCCAAGGCTCTTTCTGGCGGCCAGCGCCAGCGCGTCGCCATCGGCCGTGCCATTTGCCGCAATCCCAAGGTGTTCCTGTTCGACGAACCCCTGTCGAACCTCGATGCCGCACTTCGCGTTGCAACCCGCATCGAGATCGCCAAGCTCAATGAGCAGATGGCAGACACGACGATGATCTACGTCACCCACGATCAGGTGGAGGCGATGACGCTGGCCGACCGTATCGTCGTTTTGAATGCGGGTCGTGTGGAACAGGTCGGCCCGCCGCTCGAACTTTATGAAAACCCGGCCAACCTTTTCGTGGCGCGCTTCATCGGCTCGCCCGCCATGAACATCATCGCTGGGAAGATTGTCGGGACCGGGGAGCGGACGTCGATCGAACTGGCGGGTGGCAAGACGCTCGCCGTCAATGTTCCGACCCCCGCCACCGAGCGGGGCAAGTCCGCCAGCTTTGGCGTGCGGCCGGAAGATCTGAGCATCGTCACCGGCGATGATTATCTTTTCGAAGGGAAAGTATCGATCGTCGAGGCTCTCGGTGAAGTGACCCTGCTTTATCTCGAAGCACCCAAGGGTCAGGAGCCCATCATCGTCAAGGCGCCGGGCATTGTCTCGGTCGCCAAGGGGCAAACCCTGCGTTTCGCCGCTCCGCAGGAAAAGCTTCACCTCTTTAATGCCGAGGGCAAGACCTACCGCGTCTAATTGCCATCGACCTCAAAAACATCCCCCGGAACGTCCTCGTTCCGGGTTTTTTTGAGCTTTTTACGGCTGTGGAAAAATGTCGGAAATGTCCCGCTTCCGGTCTGTTTAAGCCTGCGCTGATATGAATTGTTAAAGACTATGGCCTAGTCTCGGTCCATTGACTGAGCATGGGAGTCTGGGCGTGCAGAGCGGTACGGGTGTCATCAGGAACCATTACCTGAGCAAGGAAGAATCCTTCATGTATGACCGCGAAAACCGGTTCCGCATGGAAGATACCATGAACGCCGCACGCATCGAATATACCGAAAAGGCCGTGATGCACATGGCGGCGCGCCGTTGCGATGTCATCCGCATCTCCCAGACGGAAGCGGTGCTGGCGCTGCTGACGAAATATAACCTGCCGAACCAGTTCTATCTCGATATTCCCGACGCCCGCATCACCAAGATCGGCTGCGTGATGTTGCGTGTCAACGCCAACAACACGATCCATGTCCGCTTCCTGCGCATGCTGACGCAGAAGGAACTGGACCGCATTTTCGTGTTCAGCACACATCCGGCACACAGGGACCGGAAGCTCGATATCAGGTCGTTCTGAGACCTGATGATCTGCGGCCTTAAGAAAGCCCGCCCAGAGCCGTCTGCTTCAGCTTCACATCGGGCACCTCGGTGAAGGTAAGGTCACCGCGCCCGAAATAGGATTTCTGGTTGGTCGCGGACCAGTCGTTGCAGACCAGCTTGTAGCGCTCTTTCTTCCCGGGCTTTTCCGGCATGGCGTAGAGATAGTCGCCGGTACGTGCGGCGAGCGGAATGTCGCCATCCTGGTTGCATCGTTTGAGGATTTGCTCAAGCGCCTCGCCATCCACTTCCGTCACCATCAGCTTGCCGTCGAAACGCAGCGAAGCGTTGAAATCATAACGGCGAATATCGCCCTCAGGTAGGCCCGCGCCGAAGGAGGTGTGGCCGACGAAACCGACATCTGCGCCGGTTTTTGCGGCGATAAGCTGCGCCACATGGCGGCCCGCCTCGTCGACGGTCATCGCCTTCGCCGATTTGCCGACAACTTCCCGTTCTTCCGCCGTCAGGTGCTTTTCAAGCGTCTGCTCGATCAGGGCCTTGAGGGCAGGGGATGCGAGAGCGCCGCGATCGATGGCGATCGTCTCGATGGCCGCAGCCTTGCCGGGAGCCGCAAAGGTCGCCACCGTCATGGAGGTGCACCATGAGCCGGTGTGGACATAGCGGGTAGCACCCTGTTCATGCACGAAGTTCAGATGGTCATGGCCGCCGACAAGCAGGGTGCTATCCGGCAGCAGCGGCAGGATATCGCGGTCTGCGACGACGCCGGCATGGCTGAGAACGATGTTGATCGCGTCCGGTTTGACGATACCGGGAAGATTGGCCTTGGCCCACTCGACAGGCTGCGGAATGTCGAGCATTTCGCGCGTGGCCTTCGGGTAGGTGTTGATCGCATTGGTGGCGAGACCCGTGAGGATGACCTTCCGCTCGCCAACGCTCATCTCGGCACTTTCGGGCGCATAGGGTTTGCCGCTGCGCTTGTCGATGATGTTGGAAAGCACGGTGATGCCGAGCGCACGGGCGCGGCTGACGAAATTGGCAAGGTCATTGTCGATATCGGGCTCATGATTGCCGATATTGATGACCGTGGGAGCGAGCTTGGCGAGCGCCGTGAGGAAGGTCCATTCGATTTCGCCGGCCGAACGTGTGGCTACCGCGTTGCCGAGCTCAAAAAGGTCGCCATTCAGCAGGATGATGTGGGGCGCCTTGTCGGCAGCGATGCGCATTTCGATGGCCGCAAGAAGCTGGCCGATGCGCTCATAGGCCGAATGCAGGTCGGAGATGACGATTGCACGCAGGGCCACGTCCTGCGCCATGACAGACGTTGCCGCCACCATCAGCGGCAGCATGGCGGTGCCGGCCATAAGCTTCAGCACATCGCGGCGTTTGCTTGAGAAAATCGTCATGTCAGGCCCCATCATCCGAAACTGCGCCGTCGTCCCACGGCTGGCTGGAGAAGGCCCTATAGGGCGATCATCACAGTCGCATGACAAGTCTGACGTTTAAGATGTGGGAAATAAAGTGGTTTCTGGCGGCATCCCGGTGACACCGTAAAGTAGGGTTGAAAGGCGAAAGCCGCATCCGGCCTTCGCCTCCCCGAAATCAATGGAAGAGGACGCTGGCGCCCTGATCGGCCGGGCCGGCATTGCGGCGGAAGGGGGCGAAAAGTTCGCGGCCCATGCCCCATTCATTGCCGGAGAGGTCGGCGCGCGCCGGTTCGCGTTTTGCCAGCTCGGCGGCGGAAACCAGCACCTCGAGCGAGCCGGAAATGGCGTCGAGACGGATGATGTCGCCGTCGCGGATGAGCGAGATCGGCCCGCAATCGGAAGCCTCAGGCGTAACGTGGATGGCCGCCGGCACCTTGCCGGAGGCGCCGGACATGCGCCCATCGGTCACCAGCGCCACCTTGAAGCCGCGATCCTGCAGCACGCCAAGCGGCGGCGTCAGGCGGTGCAGTTCCGGCATGCCGTTGGCCTTCGGGCCCTGGAAGCGGACGACCGCAATGAAGTCGCGGTTGAGCTTGCCATCCTTGAACGCGTCCTGAAGCTCCTGCTGATCGTTAAAGACGATCGCCGGTGCCTCGATGATGTGGCGCTCCGGTTTGACGGCGGAAATCTTGATGACCGATTTGCCGAGATTGCCAGTCAGCATCTTCAGGCCGCCCGTCGGCTGGAACGGTGTTTCGACGCTGGAGAGAACCTTCGGATCATGGCTCTGCTCGGGGGAGGGCTGGCGGACAACTGCGCCCTTCTCATCAAGCATGGCATCCACGGTGTAAGCCTCGAGCCCCTGTCCGAAGACGGTGCGCACATCGTCATGCACGAAGCCCTGTTTCAGAAGCTGCTTGATGAGGAAACCCATGCCGCCGGCGGCGTGGAAATGGTTCACATCGGCAAGACCGTTGGGGTAAACGCGGGCGAGCAGCGGCACGATGTCCGAGAGATCGGAAATATCCTGCCAGGTAAGGATGATGCCGGCGGCGCGCGCCATGGCGATCAGGTGCATGGTGTGGTTGGTGGAACCACCCGTCGCATGCAGGCCAACGACGCCGTTGACGACCGATCTTTCATCGATCATTTCGCCGGCCGGGGTAAATTCATTGCCCTGCGCGGTAATCGCCAGCGCGCGCTTCGTGGCCTCACGCGTCAGCGCATCACGCAGCGGCGTGCCGGGATTGACGAAGGAAGAGCCGGGCATATGGAAACCCATGATCTCCATCAGCATCTGGTTGGAGTTGGCGGTGCCGTAGAAGGTGCAGGTGCCGGGACCGTGATAGGATTTGGATTCCGCTTCCAGCAGCTCGGCGCGGCCGACCTTGCCTTCGGCATAAAGCTGGCGAATGCGCGACTTCTCGTCATTCGGCAGGCCCGATGTCATCGGGCCGGCAGGAACGAAGACGGCGGGCAGGTGACCGAAGGCGAGTGCGGCAATGACGAGGCCGGGCACGATCTTGTCGCAGACGCCGAGATAGACGGCGGCGTCGAACATGTTGTGCGACAGGCCGATGCCGGCCGCCATGGCGATAGCGTCGCGGGAAAACAGCGAAAGCTCCATGCCGGGCTGGCCCTGGGTTACACCGTCGCACATGGCGGGAACCGCGCCCGCCACCTGTGCTATGCCGCCCGCTTCTTTTGCCGCATCGCGGATGATCGCCGGGAAGGTCTCATAGGGCTGATGCGCCGAAAGCATGTCGTTATAGGCGGTGATGATGCCGAGATTGGGAACCCGGTCGCCGGCAAGGATGTCCTTGTCGGCGGGGGAACAGACGGCAAATCCATGCGCGAGATTGCCGCAGGACAGAACGGAACGGTGAACGCCTTTTGAAACCTGCAGCCGCAGCCGCTCGAGATAGGTCTCGCGGTAGGGCTTGGAACGTTCGACGATGCGGGCGGTGATGGCCTGAATGCGGGAATCGGCGGACATGGGCGTTCATCCTGTTCGTTGGTCGACAACCGGCGTTCCGGGAGGTGAGCGGCCGGTTGTCGTGTTTCAGTCTTCATGTCTTCGGGCGCTTGTCGCGGGGCCGCAGAGGCGGCAACCGCGTTGGCTCATGGCGCCCAGTATATATCCACAGGCGTCTCGGCCCGGTTCAGCACGGCGCGGATCGGCATTTCATCCTCATCCTCGCCAGACTGCGCCTTCTCCAGCGTCGCCTTCTTGGCCGCACCTTCGATATGCAGCACGAGGAAATCGGCATCGTGCAGGCTGGAGAAGTTGAAGGTCAACCGCTCCTCTCCCGCATTCTCCGCCGCCATGGTCAGGACGCCGCGCGGTTCATCAAGGTCGAGCGCTTCGTAGAGATTGTCTCCACCGGGGAAGAACGATGCCGTATGGCCATCCGTTCCCATGCCGAGAATGACGACATCGAAGGGATCGCAGATCGCCTCGGTCTTGACGGTCGCAAGCGTCGCCGCATCCTCGGGCGAGGCCGCCGGCTGGAACAGCGGCACGAAATAGGCCGACTTCGCCTTGTCCTGCAGCAGGTTCTCCGCAACGAGACGGTGGTTCGAACGGTCGCTTTCCGGTGGCACGAAACGTTCGTCCACCAGCGTCACGCTGATATTCGGCCAGTCGAGATCGTGTTTGGAAAGCGCCTGAAAGAACAGCTTGGGCGTCGAACCGCCGGATACGGCGATGCTCGCCGTACCGCGATCCTTCGTTGCCGCATCAAGGCGTTTGGCAACCTCCGCCGCAAGCGCGGTTGCCAGTTCGGCGGCGGTGTCGAAGACGTGGATCGTTTCGCTCATCGGTGCGCCCTCAATCGGCATCGTGCCAGGTGCGACCGTCACGCTCGATCAGTGCGATCGAGCCGCTCGGGCCCCAGGTTCCGGCGGTATAACCCTGCACGCCCTGTCCCAGATCTTCCCAGCTCTTGAGAATGGGGTCGATCCAGTCCCACGCGGCCTCGACCTCGTCGCGGCGCATGAACAGCGTCTGGTTGGAGCGGATGGTGTCCATCAACAGCCGCTCATAGGCATCGGGGCTGCGTACGTTGAAGGCTTCGGCAAAGCTCATGTCCAGCGAAACCTGACGCAGGCGCATGCCGCCCGGGCCGGGGTCCTTGATGAGGAGCGACTGCTTGACGCCTTCATCCGGCTGCAGGCGAATGACCAGCTTGTTGGCCTCGATCTTGCCGGCCGCATCGTCGAAGATCGAATGCGGGATCTGCTTGAAGGTGACGACGATTTCCGAAACGCGGGTCGCAAGTCGCTTGCCGGTGCGGATGTAGAAGGGAACGCCGGCCCAGCGCCAGTTGGCGATTTCAGCTTTGATGGCGACAAAGGTTTCGGTGTTGGAAACACCGCCTTCCAGTTCTTCCAGATAACCCTTGACCGGGCCGCCTGCGGAAGCGCCGGCGCGGTACTGTCCGCGCACAGTCAGCTTTTCGACATTGCTGGTGTCGATCGGCTTCAGCGAGCGCAGGACCTTCAGCTTCTCGTCGCGCACCGCCTCCGATTTCATGGAAGCGGGCGGCTCCATGGCGACGAGGCAAAGCAATTGCAGAATGTGGTTCTGCACCATGTCGCGCAACGCGCCGGCCTTGTCGTAATAACCGGCGCGGCCTTCGAGGCCCACCGCTTCGGCAACGGTGATCTGGACGTGGTCGATATGGGCGGAATTCCACAGCGGCTCGTAAAGCGCGTTGGCGAAACGCAGCGCCATCAGGTTCTGCACCGTCTCCTTGCCGAGATAGTGGTCGATACGGAAGATCTGCTCTTCCTTGAAGACGTGGCCGATCGTGTCGTTGAGTTCCTGGGCAGAGGCCAGATCGCGGCCGATCGGCTTTTCAACGACGATGCGGGTCGAGCGGGTGATCAGCTTGTGTTCGCGGATCTTGTCGGCGATGTCGCCGAAAATGCCCGGTGCGACAGCCAGATAGAAGGCGCGCACGCGCTCCTTGCCTTCGTCCAGCAGCTTCTTCAGAACGTCCCAGCCGTTGTTGCCCTTGGCATCAACAGGCACGTAGAAAAGTCTGTTCAGGAACACGGCAACCTGTGCGTCGTCATATTCGCCGGCCTTCAGGTGCTCTTTCAGAGCGTCCTGCGCGAATTTGCGATATTCCTCATGGGTCATGACCGAACGCGACGCACCGATGATGCGGGTCGGCTCCGTGAACTGGCCTTCGACCTGCCGGTGATAAAGCGCCGGCAGAAGCTTGCGCTCGGCAAGATCGCCCGTGCCGCCGAAAACGACACAATCAAAAGGTTCAACAGGAATGATCTGACTGCTCATATCGATTCTCTCGATCTTCAAGGGTTGGGGGCATCAATAATCTAATCGATTTAAAAATGCCAGACTCAGTTATGTGAAATTATGAATTTTGCTTTTGCCGAGGTTTGAAACACTCATGCGATGATCTCGGTCATTCTGCCATGCGCGGGCAGAGCACTGTTTCTAAAGATACCTTTGGCAGGCGGTGGAACCGAAAAGAAGAAAAACACAAGGATAGCGGCAATCCCTCGCCAGAGTTGAAGGCTCTTTCTGGCATCCGTGGTTTCACTGCTTTGCTCGATGCTGTCCAGCAGCATCTGCGCTTCTTCGAGCTGCCGTGCGGCAACGCGAATCTCTATGCCACCAAAAGCCACGGTGTAGTGCCAGAATATCGAGGCGCATTGGGAGGGAATGGCGATCGTCGGAATTCCATAGGCCTGCAGAAACGAGGATGTCACCGCCGTATCAACGAGACCATAGCCCGTCGCGATCGTAACAAGCCTGTCATCCGGTTTTTCCATCGAAACCCCCTATGCATCCTGAAGGATTAAAACCTGTCTCGCAGCGCGTACCAGGAGAGCGCCAGGAAAAGCAGCGGCTCACGCAGCGATGCCCCACCGGGGAAAGACGGCACCTTCAGCCGGGCGAAGGGCTCCAGCATGTCCTTTTTGCCGAGAACCAGATCGGCATAGAGCTTGCCGCAATAATTCGACAGCATCACGCCGTGCCCGGAATAACCGCCGATGGAGGTGACGCCGGGCATGACGTCGCGCACGAAGACCTTGCGCGGCAGGGTAATGCCGACGGAGCCGCCCCAGGAATGGGTGATTTCGACAGCCTTCAGCTCGGGATAAATCTCGGCGATCTGCCGGCGGATATGGCTGGAAATATCGCGTGGCGCATCGGCCGTATAGGCCTCGCGCCCGCCGAACAGCAGCCGGTTGTCGGCCGTCTTGCGGAAATAACGCACCACGAAGCGGGAATCGGCGACGGCTTCCTTGCCGGGGATGATATCAGGATAGGCGTCGAGCGGTGCGGTGGCGCCGATGAAGGAGCGGATCGGCATGATGTGGGCGGCCGTTACCGGTTCCAGATTGCCAATATAGGCATTGGTGGCGATCAGTACCCGCGGCGCGGTGATCGTGCCGAAGGGCGTCTCGATGATGGTCTTGCCGCCCGCCTGCCGGATGGACTTGGCGGGGGTCATCTCATAAATGGCGGCACCTGCCGCTTGCGCCGCCTTCGCCAGCCCGACCAGCAGCTTCAGCGGGTGAATGTGGCCGGTGCCGGTGTCGCGCGTGCCGCCGAAATAATGGGTGGAGCCGACGCGTTTGCGCGCTTCACCACGCTCCATATAGGAAATATGCGGATAGCCGTAGCGATTGTTCATCGCGTCCACGCTTCTGCGATAATCGTCCTCGTAAGCCGCCTTGTGCGCCACATAGAGCTGCCCCGGCAGATATTCCATGTCGATGCCGCGGCTGCTTGCGAAATCGCGCACGTAATTCTTGGCGTCCTCGGCAATGTCGAACAGCAGCTTCGATTGCTCGAAGCCGATCTCGGCCTCCATTTCGTCCGGAAAGGAGCGCTGGCCGGTGCCGAACTGGCCGCCGTTGCGGCCGGAAGCGCCATCGCCAAAACGATGCGCCTCGATGAGGGCGACGGAGACGCCGTTTTCGGCGAGGTTACAGGCGGCCTGAAGGCCGGTATAACCGCCGCCGATGATCGCGACATCAACTTGCTTCGATCCATCGAGGGCAGGATAGTCCGGCCGCTCGCCGACGGTTGCCTGATACCAGGAAATTCCCGGCGCAATCGGGCTTTGCCATGTCATGCTCGTGGTTCCTCACACGTTGAGAAGCAGGAACTCGCGCTCCCAGGGGCTGATGACCTGCATGAAGGTCTCGAACTCCCCGCGTTTCAGGCCCGCATAAAGGCCCACGAATTCATGGCCAAACACCCGCTCGAACTGTTCTTCGCCTTCCAGCAGCGCCACGGCCTCCAGAAGCCCGCGCGGCAGGTCGATGGAGCCTTCATTGGCCGTCTCGGCGGTCGGTTCGGTCGGTTCGATATTGTTGACGATGCCGAGCCAGCCGCAGCCGAGCGAGGCGGCAAGCGCGAGGTAGGGATTGGCGTCCGAACTCGGCAGGCGGTTTTCGACGCGCCGCGCCTGCGGGCCGGAAATCGGCACGCGGAAGGCGGTCGTGCGGTTGTCGTAACCCCAGGCATTGTTGACCGGGCAGGCCATATCAGGCGTCAGGCGGCGATAGGAATTCACATAGGGCGCGAGCATGACAAGCGCGTTCGGAACGTAACGCTGCATGCCGCCGACGAAGGAGAAGAACTCCTTGGAAGGGCCGCCATCCTTGTTCGAGAAAATATTGCGGCCGCTGTCGATTTCCACCACCGACTGGTGAATATGCATGGCCGAACCCGGCTGGCCCTGCATCGGCTTGGCCATGAAGGTAGCGTAGATGCCGTGCTTCAGCGCCGCCTCACGGATGGTGCGCTTGAACAGGAAGACCTGATCGGCAAGCTCGATGGGGTCGCCGTGGCGCAGGTTGATCTCCAGCTGCGCCGGACCTTCCTCGTGGATCAGCGTATCGATCTCGAGGCCCTGCTTTTCCGAGAAGTGATAGATATCGTCGATCAGCTCGTCGAACTCGTTGATGCCGGCGATGGAATAGCTCTGCCCGCCGACAATGGAGCGGCCGGACCGGCCCTTCGGCGGATGCAGCGGATAATCCGGGTCGTCATTCATGGCGACGAGGTAGAATTCGATTTCCGGCGCGACGACCGGCTTCCAGCCCTTTTCCGTATAAAGCGACAGCACGTTCTTCAGCACGTTGCGCGGCGTGTAGGGGACGAAATTGCCTTCCGCATCCACGACGTCGCAGATCACCTGCGCGGTCGGGTCGCTCTCCCACGGCACGACGGAGAGCGTGGAAAGATCAGGCACCAGCTTCAGGTCGCTGTCGCGCGGCTCGTAACGGAAATTCGCGGTCTCATCAGGATATTCGCCTGATATCGTATGGCGGTAGAGCGCGGAGGGCAGGGCAAGCGAGGTGTCGCCCGTGAACTTTGCCGTCGGCATCATCTTGCCGCGCGCAACGCCGGCAAGATCGGGGGTGATGCATTCTATGTCTTCGATACCGCGCGCCCTCAGCCATTGCGCGGCTTCGCGCCAGGAGGAAACGCCACGGGTGGAGGAGAGGTCGAGGGGAGGTGTCTTTGCCATGGTTGCCTGTTTCTTCGGGCGGAGCATGGTTTTCTTCGGGGGCATGTATCACCGGGTCTGTGTTTCGACTGGCGCCATCATAACCGTAGTTTGGCAATTGGCGAGGGGGAAAGCGCCATTGACAAGCGGCGGCACTTCGAAAAGAGGAAAGGAAACGGATCGGATGGAATGATGACAGAGAAATGTGACGTGCTGATTTTGGGGGCGGGCGCCGCCGGCATGATGTGCGCCATCCGCGCCGGCCAGCGCGGCCGCTCCGTCATAATTCTCGACCATGCGAAGGCGCCGGGCGAAAAGATCCGCATCTCCGGCGGCGGCCGCTGCAACTTCACCAATATCCATGCCGGGCCGAAGAATTATCTCTCCGCCAATCCGCATTTCGCCAAATCCGCTCTCGCCCGTTATACGCCGCGCGATTTCATTGCCCTTGTCGAAAAACACCGCATCGCCTGGCATGAAAAGACGCTCGGCCAGCTTTTCTGTGACGACAGCGCCAAGGATATCATCCGCATGCTGCTTGGCGAAATGCAGGCGGTCAATGCGAAGCTGCGGCTCGAAACGTCAGTCTCGGCCGTCACCCATGACGGTGGGCGGTTTCGCGTCACGACATCAGGCGGCGTCATCGAGGCGGAAAGCGTCGTTGTGGCGACGGGCGGTAAGTCGATCCCGAAAATGGGCGCGACCGGTTTCGCCTACCAGATCGCCGAGCAATTCGGCCTCAAGCTCATCGAGACGCGCCCCGGTCTCGTGCCGCTGACGCTCGATCCCGCTTTGCTGGAAAAGCTGAGCCCGCTTGCCGGCGTCGCGGTTCCGGCTGAGGTTTCCCATGGCAAGACCTCGTTTGAGGAAGCGCTGCTCTTCACCCATCGCGGTTTGAGCGGGCCCTCGATCCTGCAAATCTCATCCTACTGGCGCGAGGGTGATGTGGTCAGCCTGAAGCTTGAGCCGCATCGCGATATAGCCGCGCTTCTGAAGCAGGCGAAACAGAAGAACGGTCGGCAGTCACCCCAGACCGCTTTGTCGGAAATCCTGCCGAAGCGTCTTGCCCAGCATGTCGTCGAACAATCCGGCCTCACCGGCCATCTGGCCGATATGTCCGACAAGGTGCTGGCGAAGCTTGCGGGCGAGGTGCAGGACTGGCAGATCAAGCCCGCCGGTTCCGAAGGTTATCGCACGGCGGAAGTCACACTCGGCGGGGTGGATACGACCGGCCTCGATTCCCGCAGCATGGCGGCGAAATCCGTGGCCGGGCTTTATTTCATTGGCGAATGTGTTGATGTGACCGGTTGGCTCGGCGGTTATAATTTCCAGTGGGCCTGGGCCTCTGGTCAGGCGGCAGGCGAATTCGCTTGAGATAGTCTCGGGTTTTTCAAGTGCGGCACTTCTCTCCTCCGTCATACCGGCCTTGAGCCGGTATCCAGTCAGCTCAAGTCCTTGGGCTGAAAAGACTCTCTTGCCGCACAGACGTGCGTCGGCTAGACCCCGGATCTAGTCCGGGGTGACGGTGTGCGGATGCCACCTGTTTGCCAAAATCACTGGCTGAGTTTGTTATCAGCCTTTGCCCTTTTAATAATCTGTTAACGGGCGTGGAGTCATCCTGACCAGATGCCAGCAAAGCCGGATCGCCCTATGATCCCGCTGCACATGAAGTCATGCTGGAGGCTCTTAACAGGGCATGGGTCGGTTGAGTTTTTCGTCAGGAACCCGCGCATGAACAGAACAGCACATCGCCGCCCTCGCGCCATTGCCATCGCCCGCGCCGAAAGCGAGAACCGGCAGCTGGCCTTTCGCTTGAGCCTTATCGCAGCCGGTGCTATGGCAGCCCTGATCGCCCTCTTTTATTGATCGGCGGCTCGTCGTCTTCATCAAGCCGATGACTGTGCGGAAAAACCGCCACGGCCGAGATGCCTCGGCCATATCGGCATAAAATTTCTCTTCCTGCAGAATGGCTTCGCGCCGCGTGCGCGGCTGCTGGTTTTCGATGATGGCCCGTGCTGCAAAAATCGCATGCATGTCGCTCTCCTTCTAATGCGGAGGGGCCATGATGCGCGCCGTTTTTTGATTTATCTGCGCAAGAAAATGCGCTACGTTTTTCATCCATGAAAAACGTCACCTGGGATTCCTACCAGCTTTTCCTCGATGTGTCACGCAGCGGCGGCCTGACCGGGGCCGCGGTGATAACGGGTTTGAGCCCCGCGACCATCGGACGGCGCATGATCGAACTGGAGGAGCGTATCGGCAAGGCTCTGTTTCTGCGCAGCCAGACGGGATACGCCCTGACGGCGGATGGCCGTGCGCTGTTCGACCGGCTTATGGCAATGGAGAATGCAGCCAGGGATATCGAGGGATGGCAGAAGGCGTCGTCCGCCTCATCCGTGGTGCGCATCGCCGTCGGCACCTGGAACGCCTGGCTGCTGACCGGCAACTTCTCCGCCATCTGCACCGACCGCGACGATTTCCGCATCGATCTTTTCATTGCCGAACAGAGGGCGTCTCTGGCGCATCGCGAGAATGACATCGGCATTCGCGCTTTCGAGCCGCAGGAAAAGAACCTCGCCGCCATCAAGACGGGAGAGGTGGCTTATGCGCCCTACAGGCTGCGCAACGCCGCCACTGCCGTCGCCGACCGCTGGCTGGCGGTGGCGGAGGAAAACGCCATTTCAACCTATCTGCGCTGGCCGCATGAGAACCGCCGCAATGATATCGCGGTAACGGTGAACCGGCCGACGGCGCTTCTCGATCTTGTGCTGGCCGGGGCAGGCGTCGCCGTGCTTCCATGCTTCGTGGGCGATGCGGATGCGCGGCTTGCCCGGGAAGGTGACGAGATGGAAACCCTTCGCCACAATCAATGGATCGTCATGAACAATGACGATCGCCACCGCCGCGATATCAGGACGGTGGCGGATCGGATGACCCGTCTGATCAAGGGGCATTCCGATCTTTATGCCGGGCGCAAGAGCCGCCCGGCATAAAAGAAAGGCTGTCGCTTCAGGCGGCGTCACGCCCTTGCGCGACGATGACGGGAATCAGAAGATCTCCCCAGTTGCCGCCGCCGCCATGGTGGCGGGCCGAGCGGACCAGCTCGACGGAAACACCGGCCTCGACGGCTTTCATGACGGCCTGGTTGAGGCGGTGCAGATCATTGGCCAGCATGCGGATGGCGGCCTGCTGATCCTGCGTCATGGCGGAGGACTGCTCCTCGGCGCGTTCCTTGACGTGGGTCTTGATGGGGTTGTGGGCATTCATGGCATTTCTCCTCTCTTTATTGGTTGGGGTTCTTGATCCGGTTTGCAAGCCCTTCCCGTCACCGGGAAGGGCGTTTTTTGAGGTTTATTCGGCCGCGGGGCGGAACTGGTCGTGCTCGGTGGATTCCTTCATGGCTGTCGTCGAAGACGTGCCGCCGGAGATTGCGAGCGACACGGCGTCGAAATAGCCGGTGCCGACTTCGCGCTGGTGTTTGGTGGCGGTGTAACCATTGGCCTCTGCTGCGAATTCCGCTTCCTGAAGCTCGGAATAAGCCGCCATCTGCCGGTCCTTGTAACCGCGCGCCAGTTCGAACATGCCGAAATTCAGCTGGTGGAAACCGGCGAGCGTAATGAACTGGAACTTGTAGCCCATTGCCCCGAGTTCCCGCTGGAACTTGGCAATCGTCGCGTCGTCGAGGTTCTTTTTCCAGTTGAACGACGGCGAGCAATTGTAGGCGAGCTTCTTGCCGGGATGCACCTTGTGCACGCCTTCCGCAAACCTGCGCGCCTGCTCGAGATCCGGCTTTGATGTCTCGCACCAGATCAGGTCGCAATAGGGTGCATAGGCCACCGCGCGGGCAACACAGGGCTCAAGACCGTTCTTGACCTGATAAAAGCCCTCGACGGTGCGGCCGGCATCGTAATCCACGAAGGGACGGTCGCGCTCATCGATATCGGAGGTCAGAAGCTTGGCGGCCTCCGCATCCGTGCGGGCGATGACCAGCGTTGGCACACCCATGACGTCAGCCGCAAGCCGCGCCGCCGTGAGGTTGCGGATATGCGCCGCCGTCGGGATCAGGACCTTGCCGCCGAGATGGCCGCACTTCTTTTCCGATGCCAGCTGGTCTTCATAGTGAACACCCGCCGCACCCGCCTCGATGAAGGCCTTCATGATTTCGAAAGCGTTGAGCGGCCCGCCGAAACCGGCCTCCGCATCGGCAACGATCGGCGCGAACCAGGTATCGACCGAAAGGCCCTTGCCCTCCGCCGTCTCGATCTGGTCGGCGCGCTGCAGGGTGCGGTTGATGCGCTTGGCCAGCTCCGGCGCCGCATTGGCGGGATAAAGCGACTGGTCCGGATACATGGCCGACGCCGTATTGGCATCCGCCGCAACCTGCCAGCCCGAGAGATAGATCGCCTTCAGCCCGGCGCGAACCATCTGCATGGCCTGGTTGCCGGAAAGCGCGCCGAGCGCATTGACGAAATTTTCCTCGTTGATCAGCTTCCACAGCCGGTTCGCGCCCATTTCGGCCAGCGAATGGCGGATTTCGACGGAGCCGCGCAGCCGCTCCACATCCGCGGCGGTGTAAGTGCGCTCGATGCCGTCGAAGCGTCCCTGCGGTGCACCCGGAACAAGTTTGTAAAAATCCGTCATACTTCTCTCTCCCTTGACAAATGCCGTTTCGGAAACGCGCTGCCTTCAACTTTGTGAAGCGCAGTTCGATGTGACTACATTTACATTTTTGGAGATTTGAGCGCCAGAAAAAACATAAAAACAGTGACTTGAAAGAGGTTATCCTGTAGGATGCATGACAGGGTGGAGCTGTAAAATTGTAAATTTTGTAAAAGCTATTCACCCCGAGAGTTTGTAACAGGCTTGTATGAGTCGTCGGGATGGAGAGGCAAGACGGTGTCGGAAAACAAGATTTTTGCAGGCCCGCGCGTGCGCCGCATTCGCAATGGTCTGGGGCTGACGCAGACGGCCATGGCCGAGGCGCTGGCGATTTCGCCGTCCTATCTCAATCTCATCGAGCGCAACCAGCGACCGCTGACCGTGCAGCTGCTTTTGAAGCTCGCCTCTGTCTATAAGGTCGATCTTGATGATCTGCAGGGCGAGAGCGCCGGTTCCGCCGGACAATTGCGTGAAGTCTTCGCCGATCCGCTGCTGGTGGGTGAGGTGCCGTCGCCGCAGGAGCTGATCGAGGTCGCAGATGCGGCGCCCAATGCGGCAAGCGGTGTCCTCAAGCTTTACCGGGCCTACCGGGAACAGGCGCAGCGCCTTTCCGACCTTTCCGATCTTCTGGCGCGGGAAGGGCACGAAACGGCGCTCTCCTCCACCCGCCTGCCGATCGACGAGGTGCGGCATGTCTTTGAAAACCGGTCGGCCTATTTCCACGCCATCGATGCGGCGGCGGAAGAGCTCCATAAACAATTGGCGGCGGGCGATGATCTCGCCTCCGGGCTGAGGGCATGGCTGCAGAAAAACCACGGTATCGTGGTCAGAACCTTGCCTGTACACGCCATGCCGAACCTCAGGAGGCGTTATGACCGCCATTCGATGCGGCTGTTTTTATCCGAGCGCCTGTCGCAGCCGGATCAGCTGAGGGAAATGGCCATGGAGACCTGTCTTCTGGCCCTTCGCGAAGAGATAGGCGCGGAGCTTGACGGGCTTGGTTTGAAAGGGGAGGAGGCAAAGCGCATCGCCCGCTTCGAGCTGGCGCGTTATGCCGCCCATGCCCTGATGATGCCTTATGGCGCATTCCTTGCTGCCGCCCAGCGCGCGAAATACGATCTTGATGTTTTGCGGTCGCGCTTCAACGTGTCGTTCGAGCAGGCCGCCAATCGCCTCGTCAGCCTGCAACGGCCAACGGCTGCGGCAATACCGTTTTTCCTGATGGAGATCGACAATGCCGGCAACCGGTTCCGCCTCGCAGGGGCCGGTGGTTTTCCGAGGGCGCGGTTCGGCGGCCTCTGTCCGCGGCTTAATATCCATGCCGCCTTCGCCCAGCCGGGGCAGGTGCTGGTGGAGGCGGTGGAGATGCCTGACGGTGATGCCTTCCTCACGGTTTCGCGCACACTGGAAGGCCCGCAGGCGGGTTTCGGCGAGAGGGTGCGGCGAACGGCCGTGCTTGTCGGTTGCGATCTCGCTCAGGCGGGAGAGACGGTCTATGGCCCAGCCGCCTCGGGTGCCTCGCCTGTTGCCGTCGGCCCCTCGTGCCGGCTGTGCGAAAGACAGGGCTGTCTGTCGCGCGCCGAAGCGCCACTGACACGGCCGCTGGGGCTGGATGAAATGGTGACCGGCCTTAGTGTTTTCGACTTCCAGTAGGTGTTTCCATCCGCTTTTTTGCGGCCGGAACACATTTGGTTGAAAATGCTGTGCTGCACATTTCCCGCTTGCTCCCTTTTGTTTTCCTTTCTAGTCTCTCCAAAAAAAGGGGATCACGCTTCCACCGTGAGGATGCGTTAACAGGAGACATCATGAAAAACCGTTCTCTCCGTCTGACCTTGGCTCTCACCACCGCGCTCGTTGCAGCAGGCTCGGCAATGGCCCAGGAGAAGGTCGTCCACGTCTATAACTGGTCGGATTATATCGACGAATCGATCCTTACCGATTTCACCAAGGAAACCGGTATCAAGGTCGTCTATGACGTGTTCGACAGCAACGAACTTGTGGAAACCAAGCTTCTGGCCGGCAGCTCCGGTTATGATGTCGTGGTGCCGACCGGCCCCTTCCTTGCCCGCCAGATCAATGCCGGCGTGTTCCAGAAACTCGACAAGTCCAAGTTGCCGAATCTGAAGAACCTGTGGCCCGAGGTCTCCGAGCGTCTGGCGAAATACGACCCCGGCAACGAATATGCCGTGAACTACATGTGGGGCACCACCGGCATCGGTTATAACGTCGCGAAGGTGAAGGCAGCGCTTGGCGATGTTCCCGTCGATAGCTGGGATATTCTCTTCAAGCCGGAAAATGCCGAAAAGTTGAAATCCTGCGGTATCAATATTCTCGATGCGTCGGACGAAACCTTCGCCATCGCCATGAATTATCTCGGCAAGAATCCCGACAGCAAGGAAACGGCCGACCTGGAAGCCGGCGGCGAGGTCTATTCGAAGATCCGTCCTTTCGTGAAGACCTTCAACTCCTCCGCCTATATCGACGAACTCGCGAATGGCGACAGCTGCATCACCATCGGCTGGTCGGGCGACATCCTGCAGGCGAAGAGCCGTGCCGAGGAAGCCAAGAACGGCGTCGAGGTGAACTACATCATCCCGAAGGAAGGCACCTATATGTGGTTCGACAACCTTGCCATCCCCGCGGATGCCAAGAATGTCGAGGAAGCCCACACCTTCATCAACTATCTGATGCGGCCGGAAGTCATCGCCAAGGCGTCCAACTACGTTCAGTACGCCAATGGCAACCTCGCTTCGCAGGCGCTGATGGATGAGTCCGTCGCCAAGAACCCGGCGGTCTATCCCAATGCGGAGACGATGAAGAAGCTCTTCACCATCTCGCCCTACGGACCGAAGGAACAGCGTGTGCTGAACCGCGTCTGGACGCAGATCAAGACCGGCAGCTAAGACCTCCGCTCGCTGGTTGAGGAACGGCCGGCGGGCCTGTTTCTCAAATCCTTTGCCGGCAGGTCCCACGACCTGCCGGTGTCGCCCGCCCCGAAGCATCGTTCGAAAGACCAACGGGATTTGAGGGTGGGTGAATGGCGAAAACTCTGGGGCCGGTCAAACGCAAATTTAGCCCTTGGGACAGTCCCGATGCGGTGCCCTTCATCCGCTTTGAAAACGTCACCAAACGTTTTGGCGATTTCGTCGCCGTCAATAATCTGACGCTCGATATTTACGAGCGCGAGTTCTTCTCGCTGCTTGGTCCCTCCGGCTGCGGCAAGACCACGCTGATGCGCATGCTGGCCGGCTTCGAGGAGCCGACGGAAGGACGCATCCTGCTTCAGGGCAAGGATATTTCCGGCGTGCCGCCCTACAAGCGTCCCACCAACATGATGTTCCAGTCCTATGCGCTTTTCCCGCATATGTCGGTGGAAAAGAACGTCGCTTTCGGTCTGGAGCAGGATGGTCTGCCCAAGGCGGACGTCGCCGCCCGCGTCGAGGAAATGCTGCGCCTCGTCAAGCTCACGGAATTCGCCAAGCGCAAGCCCAGCCAGCTTTCCGGCGGCCAGCGGCAGCGTGTGGCGCTCGCGCGTTCGCTTGCCAAGCGGCCGAAGGTGCTTCTTCTCGATGAGCCTCTCGGCGCGCTCGACAAGAAGCTGCGCGAAGAAACGCAGTTCGAGCTGATGGATATCCAGACCAATCTCGGCCTCACCTTCCTCATCGTCACCCATGACCAGGAAGAGGCGATGACGGTTTCGGACCGGATCGCTGTCATGGACAAAGGCAACGTCGTGCAGGTGGCGACACCGGCCGAGATTTACGAGGCACCGAACAGCCGTTACGTGGCCGACTTCATCGGCGACATCAATATTTTCGACGCGAAGGTCGTCGCCAATGCCTCGGATATCGGCAAGCCCGGCCTGGTGACGCTGGATTGCGAAGGGCTGAAAGTGGCGGTGGAGCAGGAATGTGCTGCCGCGACCGGCAGTGAGGTCGCTTACGCCATCCGCCCGGAAAAGGTTCGCATCTCGCTAGACCAGCCCGCCGACAGCAGCGTCAACTCCGCCTATGGCGAGGTCTGGGATATCGGTTATCTCGGCGACTTCTCGGTCTTCATCGTCAAGCTTGTCGATGGCCGCGTCATCCGTGCAGCGCAGGCGAACGTCTCGCGTCTCGTGGATCGCCCGATCACTTTCGGCGACATGGTGTGGCTGAACTGGAGGCCGGATTCCGGCCTTGTCCTGACGCGCTGAGGGAGGCTTTCATGGCGATCACCACTCCCGAAAACCGGCAAAGCCCCTGGCGCTGGCTGGTTGTCGCGGTTCCCTATTTCTGGCTGCTGCTGTTTTTCGCAGCACCCTTCTTAATCATCTTCAAGATCTCGCTGTCGGATACGGCGATCTCCATGCCGCCCTATACGCCGGTCTTCGAAGGGTTTTCGAAGCTCGGCGAATTCTTTTCGCAGCTGGATTTCGAAAATTACCTGTTCCTGACGGAAGACCCGCTCTACATCGACGCCTATCTGTCGTCGCTGCGCATCGCCTTCATCTCCACCTTCCTGCTGCTGCTGATCGGTTATCCCATGGCGCTGGCGATGGCGCGCGCACCGTCATCCATTCGCCCGACGCTGGTGATGCTGGTGATCCTGCCGTTCTGGACTTCGTTCCTGATCCGCGTTTACGCCTGGATCGGCATTCTGAAGCCCGAAGGCCTGCTGACGGTGCTGTTCCAGTCGATCGGCCTTCTGGGGCCCGACCAGCAGGTCAATATCTTCCGCACCGAGACGGCGATCTTCATCGGCATTGTTTATTCCTATCTGCCCTTCATGGTGCTGCCGCTTTATTCGGCGCTGGAAAAGCTCGACAATACGCTCCTCGAAGCTGCTGCCGATCTTGGTTGCCCGCCATGGAAGGCCTTCTGGAAGATCACGTTTCCGCTCTCCCTGCCGGGCGTCGTAGCCGGGTCGATGATCTGCTTCATCCCGATAACGGGCGAGTTCGTTATCCCCGATCTCCTGGGCGGCGCGCAGACGCTGATGATCGGCAAGACGCTGTGGACGGAATTCTTCGGCAACCGCGACTGGCCTTTGGCATCCGCCGTCGCCGTGCTGCTTCTGCTGTTGCTGGTGGTGCCCATCGCCATCTTCCAGAACCAGCAGAAGAAGGTGGGGTGAGGCCATGAAGCGCGGAAAATTCGACATCACCGTCCTCACCCTCGGTTTTGCCTTTCTTTATATCCCGATCATCATCCTGATCGTTTATTCCTTCAACGCCTCCAAGCTGGTCACCGTCTGGGGCGGCTTTTCGCTGCAATGGTATCGCTCCATGTGGTCGAACCAGGGGCTGATGGATGCTGCCTGGGTGACGCTGCGCGTCGGTATCCTCAGCGCCACCATCGGCACCATCCTCGGCACTCTGGCGGCGCTGTCGCTCACCCGCTTTGCCCGCTTCCCGGGTCGGGTACTGTTTTCCGGCATGATCTATGCGCCGCTCGTCATGCCGGAGGTGATTACCGGCCTGTCGCTGCTGCTGCTCTTCGTGGCGGTCGGGGTGGATCGCGGTTTCTGGACCGTGGTCATTGCGCACACCACCTTCACCATGTGTTACGTGGCGATCGTCGTGCAGTCGCGCCTTTTGACCTTCGACCGCAGTCTGGAGGAGGCGGCGCTCGATCTCGGTTGCCCGCCGGTCAAGACCTTCTTCCGCATCACCCTGCCGCTGATCTTCCCCGCCGTTATCGCCGGCTGGATGCTGGCCTTTACCCTGTCGCTTGATGATCTTGTCATCGCCAGCTTCGCCACCGGCCCCGGTGCGACGACGCTGCCGATCAAGATCTACTCGCAGGTCCGCCTTGGCGTGACACCGGAAATCAACGCCATCTGCACGATCCTCATCGGGCTTGTGACCATCGGCGTTATCGTTGCCTCCATCGCATCCAAACGCACGGAGTTGCAGCGGATGCGGGATGAACACGCCGCCGCTCGACACTGATCAAACGGACCTCTTCGATTTTCTCGCGTTACTGTTGAAATCGCGATTAATTCAGGAACTTTTAATTTAGTTTCGGCGCTTTACGGTCTCAGAATAGGAATTTTCGTCGGTAATTGCTCGATTTTGGTTTTAACCGCTTGTTAATAGGAGTTGGCGGAAAGTAAACCCAACGCAGGGCTGTCAAATTTCTGATGGCCGGGATTGATAATTTCCATATCGCGAGGTTGTCCCCCTTTCTCTCGTTGAAAAAAAGCACAACTAATACAGGCGGTCGCAAGGCCGCCTTTCTTTTTGCCGCGACGGCCGATGCCATTCAGCGATTTTCCGGATGATCCATCGATTTCGAGACCAGCAGCACAGGAACAAGCCCGGCGATAATGATGATGATCGCCGGTACGGCAGCATCCTGCACCTTTGAGCGGGATGCATCCTCATAGACCAGCGTTGCCAGCGTGTTGAAACCGAAAGGCCGGAGCAGGATGGTGGCCGGCAATTCCTTCATGGATTCGATCAGCACCAGAAGAAAAGCAGTCAGCGCGGCCGGCCGCATGTTCGGCAACAGCACCTTGAACAGCGTCTGTGCCCGGTTGCGCCCAAGCGTTCGCGAGGCCATGTCGATATGCGGCGAGAGCTTCTGGAAACCGGCATCGAGCGTGCCTTCCGCCATGGTCATGAAGCGCACGGCATGGGCATAGATGATGGCGAAGGCGGTGCCTGATAGCAGCAAGCCGCTGGAAAAGCCGAAATGGGAACGGATGAACCCGTCGACGCCGTTATCGAGGCTGGCCAGCGGAATGAGCACGCCAATGGCGAGCACGGTTCCCGGCACGCCATATCCCATTGAGCCGAAGCGGGCGGCGACCTTGGAGGTACGCGAGCGCTCGGTGCGGATGGCATAGGAAAACACAAAAGCGGCAATCAGCGTCACGAAGGCGGCGGAAAGCGAGACTTCGAGACTGTGTCCGAGCGCTTTCAGAAGCTTCGGGGAGAACAGCGCATCGAGCCTCTTTGCTGCGTAACCGCCGAGCACGATCACCGGAATGAAGAATCCGCTCGCCACGGGTACGAAGCAGAACAGGCCGGCGCACCAGCGCCGCCAGCCGGTCAGCGCCTTCAGCCGATGGCGCTGCGCCATGCTTGTCGCCTTCGGCGCGCCGAAGCGCTGTTTTTCGCGGGCGTTGCGTTCGATGACGATCAGTGCACCGACGATGATGAGGATGACGGCGGCGATCTGGGTCGCATTGGCAAGATTGCCGCGATTGAGCCAGGTCTCGTAAATGGTGAAGGTCAGCGTCTGGACGCCGAGATATTCGACCGCGCCGATATCGTTCAGCGTCTCCATCAAGACCAGCGACAGGCCGATGGCAATCGCCGGCCGCGCCATCGGCAATTGCACGGAGAAGAACACGTTCAGAGGCTTTGCGCCAAGTGTGCGGGCCGCATCAGCCGCAAAACGTCCCTGCATGGAAAAGGCGGCGCGCGCCGAGAGATAGACATAGGGATAGAGTACCGAGCTCAGAACGATGACAGCACCGCCGAGCGAGCGTATATCCGGAAACCAGTAATCGCGGATGCTGTGATAACCGAAGGCCGCGCGAAGGGCGCTCTGCACCGGGCCGGTAAAGTCGAGAAACTCACCGAACGCATAGGCTGCCAGGTAGGACGGAATGGCAAGCGGCAGGACAAGTGCTGCCGACAATAGCCGCCGCAGCGGAAACTCGAATGTAGTGACGAGCCAGGCGCAGGCAATGCCGAAAAATGCCGTCGTCGCGGCCGTCATCCCCAGCAGCATGAAGGTGCGAAAGCCGGCGCGCGGCAGAACATTGGCGAGAAGATGCTGCCACCCCTCCGTGCTGCCGGTCAGCGCCAGCCAGAAGATCGCCAGAATGGGCATGGCGGCAATGGCTGCGACAATGATGGCCGCAATCGGCAATAGCGAAACGCGTTTTGTCGCGGGAAGGGGAGCCGTCATGGGCATGCGAGCCTGCTGTCTTGCAAAAAGCCTTAACCGGCTGATCCTTCAGCCGGCGGCTTTCGCATTGCTACGCCCGCATGACCTCAGTTGGCAAGAACCCGCTGTGACGGAAAGCTGATTTCCACCAGCGTGCCCTCATTCGGCGTTGAGGTGATGGAGAAATTCGCACGGTTGGCGTCCACCATGGCCTTGGTCAGCGGCAGGCCGAGTCCGGTGCCGTCGCCCCGCACACGTTTGCCGGAAGAGGCCACCTGCCGGAACGGCTTCATGGCCTGCTCCAGTTCTGCGCGCGTCATGCCGATGCCGGTATCGCGGATACGCAGCGACACGCTGCCATTGGCTTCATAGGCTGTGGAAACGACGATCTGGCCGCCTGATGGCGTGAAACGGATGGCGTTCGACAGGATGTTCAGCACGATCTGCTTGATCGAGCGCAGGTCGGCGACGATCTGCGGCACAGATTGCGCAAGGGCCGTGCGGATAATGACACGCTGGTTATTGGCTTGCGGCTGCACCAGCGACACCGCCTCGGCCACCGTCTCGTTCAGCGGCACGGCGATGAAATCCACATCCATCTGCCCGGCCTCGATCTTCGAAATATCGAGGAGATCATTGACGATATCGAGCACATGCCGGCCGGAGCGGCCGATATCATTGGAATATTCCACATAGCGCGAATGGCCGATAGGCCCGAAGCGTTCAGTCGCCATCATGTCGGCAAAGCCGATGATGGCGTTGAGCGGCGTGCGGATTTCATGGCTGACGCGCGCGAGGAAATCGGTCTTGTGGGCATTGGCGGTTTCCGCCGCGCGCTTGGCGTTGCGCAGTTCCTCTTCCGTGCGCTTCCACTGGGTGATGTCACGGATGACAACGCAATAGCCATGCGAGGATTTAAGCCGGCCGATGGTCATGAACAGCGGCAGGAAGCCGCCGGATGCCTCGCGGCCGATCACTTCGCGGCCATCATTCAGCACGCTCGCGACACCGTTATTGGCAAGGCCGGAAAGATAGTCCAGCACGGCGCGCTGGCTCTCATGGGCAAAGAGGGTGACGAAAGGTTTGCCGGCGATTTCGCCATTATCATAATTGAACAGCGCGCTGGCGGAACGGTTGAGCGAGCGGATTTCGCCTTCGTCTCCCAGAAGCACCACGCCATCGGTGGCGGTTTCCAGAATGGAGTGCAGTTCCTCCACTTCGCCCTGCAGGAGGGAGAGGCTGCCTGCTTCCGCATTTTCGATGTCGCCGGCCGCTATGTTTTCGTTGGCGGCCGCAACCGGCGCCTGCTTTTCCTCAAGCGGCACCAGCGACAGCATCAGCGCCTTGGTTTCTTCCCAGCGGATGGATTGTAGCCGCGCCTTGACCGGAATGATGTCGTTTTCGGCGCTGACGACGACCATGCCGCCCTCATTGTCAGGCATCTGTTCCAGATCCTGCCGCTGCAGCAACGCTTCCAGCCCGCCAACATCTTGCAGTTCGGCGAGAGACCCATAGCCCGTCAAGCGCAGGAAATCCGGATTGGCGTGGATCAGCCTGTCGCCGGCATGCACCAGAAGCGCAACCGGCATCTGGTCCAGCGTTTCGGCCGTCAACGCATTTGCGGGGCGAACGGACGGGCTGACCATGGAGGCGGCAATATCGGCAGTCGGCTGCTCGTCAATTGCAGTCTCCTGCTTTTCTTCAGAGCCGCTTTCACCCGCCGCTGCGCGAATAGCCGCGGGCTGCTCGCCACGAACGTAGTCCGCAAAAAGATCGTCTTCATCAGGCGGTTCGGTCGTCTTTTCGTCGGTTTCCGTGTCTGAGGGTGCGCTTTCCGGCGCATCCGCAACGATATCCTGCTGGATATCCTGTCCTGCCGGTTCGGCGGAAATGATCCCCGCATCCGCGTCCGAATTTTCCTCCGAAGCAGAATCCGCAGGCGCCAGGGCCCGGCCGATTTCGCGGAAGGCGGCCTGCTCGCCTGCGGTCAGGCCCTCGCGGGAGCGGGAACGGCGCTCCTCCAGATGGACGACCTTGTCGGAATAGGTTGGCTCCAGCGCCGGCGCTATGACAGGCGCTTCGAATTCCGGCGGGGTATAATCAAGGTGCGGTTCTTCGACAGGGACCGCATCCGATGCGCCGTCTGCCGCATCGAGGTCCGTTGCCGGGGCCTCATCCTCACCGGAATCGCCGCCTTCGTCGTCATCCTCATCGATAAAGGCCAGCAATTCGTGGCTTTCATCCTCGATAGACGGCTGCGGTAGTGCTTCTGCCGGATCGGCCTCTTCGCCATCAAGGAAGGTAAGGCCCGTGGCATGCGGGTCTTCGGTGGCATCGGCAAGCCGCACGATACCGAAACCGCGGAAACCGTCGAATTCGCGTGAGCGCGTATAGGTGGGCAGGGCGGCGAGATCGATCGGCACCATCAGCGATGTGCCTTCCACCGGCCAATAGATCGTCTTGCCCGACCAGGTGTCGCGACGGCCGAGAAGCTCGCGGATCTTGCCGTCGGGATCGAGATTGAACAGGGCCGCGACATCGGCAAAGCCCATGCCTTCCACGGCAGCAGCCTTCGCGCCCACGGCTTCCGCAAACTCATGCGAGATCGAGCTGAAGCGTCCTTCGGCGTCGATTTTCCAGACGAAACGGGAGGCGCGCGCCCCGGCATTGAAAACAAAAGGTTGCGCTTCTGCGCCAGCGCCGAAGTCCGTCTCCTCGGTCTCCGTTGTTATCTCCTCATCCGCCGCAGGAGCAGCTTCTGACGGCGCGGTTTCGACGATTTCATCGTCCGCGGCTGCATTGTCTTCGGCCCGGGCCTCTTCGGCAGGGACGTCGGCGGCGGCGATTGCTCGCTCCGTTAAGGGAGCCTCTGCTTCATCCTCATCAAGTTCGAAAAGATCGGCGATGTCGTCAGTCATCGCCATATCAGCAGCGGCGTCGGCCTCCTGCGCGGAAAGCTCCGCCGGGGTCTCCGCTCCGATTTCCGGCAACGTCAGAAGGCTGTTCTCATCCTGCTGTGCTGCCACTTCCTCTTCGGGATCGGCCGGCAGTTCCTGCACCTCTTCCACATCTTCGATGCCAGCGACGGCATCGAGCACGGAATCGAAGGAGGCGGCTGTTGCGACAGCAGGCGCGGCCTCCGCAACCGGCAAGGCGGGTTCGGTGGCGGTGGGCGTTTCCTGTGGCTTGTCTTCCGCAAAACCATTAACGGGGTCGAGTGTGCCCAGCGCGGTTTCGACCACGAACATCAGGTTCAGTTCGGGCGACGCGGCGATCTGGCCGGTGGCGGCGGGCAGATAGCCCTTGCCGGTTGGCACCGGCCGCTTGACGAGATGGCCGGACTGGCCGGCTGCCATTTTAACCAGCGTCCGCGCCGTGTGCGGCGTAATACCGAGCGACGAAAAGCCGGGCGAGGCGGCGATAATCTCGTTCTCGCCGTTCAGAACCGCCATATGGATATCAGGGTCGTCAAAACCTTCGATCATGCGCTGGGCGCATTCTGCCGTGTCGGGTGCGGCCTGATCGGTAAGGGCCGAAAACAGGATGGCCGGCTGGCCGGGCTCGGCCTCGATGATTTCCGCGCGCGCGGTGACGGCAAGGCTGCGGAAACCCGATGTGATGCGAATGGTAAACGGCAGGCTGTCGCCCGCTTTGGAAAGCCGCGCCGCCGTGGCCGCCAATTGCCGGAAGGTCACGTCCTGTGGCTTCGGGCCCTGTTCCAGAAAATCATAGACCATCGGCGTGCCGAACAGCGCC
Organism: Agrobacterium sp. CFBP2214; assembly: GCF_030209895.1. NCBI lineage: Bacteria > Pseudomonadati > Pseudomonadota > Alphaproteobacteria > Hyphomicrobiales > Rhizobiaceae > Agrobacterium > Agrobacterium sp. CFBP2214. The sequence goes on from NZ_JARVRC010000001.1 coordinate 512,497, forward strand.
GCACCCCGGCCATTGGCCCAAAGGGCATTTTTAAGGTCCAGCGAGAACAGCGCCATGGCCGCGCCACGTCCGAAACCTTCACGCACCCGTTCATGTACTGCGATATCGATAAAGGGATACTGGACGGCGGGCATGTCGAAACCTATTCTGGCACTACCGGACCTTGCGGGCTTTCGGCTTCCTCATGAAGCCCAAAACGTAAACCCGCCGAGGCATCACGTTAACAGAATTTTAAATAACTTCACAGCGCTGCCGGGTCCACCATCTGCGGGATGAATCGCCAAATAGAGTTAACATCAACAGGCCGCTGCGGCTTCTCCATGTCAGCCCGGCCCATTGAAAAGAACTTGCCTTTCGACGCCTTTTTTCGCAAAATTCGAAGAGGCACTTGCAAATGGGGGAAACACCTTTTATGTCACCCCCCGTGACGCCGCTTCGGCGTTTCATGTGCGGTTGTAGCTCAGTTGGTTAGAGCGCAGGTTTGTGGCACCTGAGGTCGGTGGTTCGACCCCACTCAACCGTACCATTCCCCTCTCCCGATAAGTCTATATGTCACAGTGACTTACCGGGAGAGGGGAGTATTCTCTTCCGTCGATGCTGTTCATGCCTGCGGATCCCTGCTGAAGCCCTGACGCCGCGCAGGCTGCTTCCGATTTCCGAAAATCCCCAAAACCATTGCGTGACTGTGTCGTTCCCATGCAGCATGGGTAACGCATGAACCCTGGGCCACATGCAGCCCGGCAAAAACCATTTGGCTAAAATCTCTTGCGCTGGTATTGTCCGCCCAACGAAACCTTATGAAAGCCAGCAGCATAGCGTCTACGCTTGTGCGCGGCGAAATGGACAAGACAGTGATCGACCCCGGAAACGGCCCAAAGCCGTCGGAACAAGGGGCGTCGGTGGCGAACAAAGGGAAAGCGAAGCGATCCCGTCGTGGCAAGAAACACAAGCGTGACGGTCAGCCCCGTGACGCTGTTGTGCTGTCGCATGATGTTGCCGCGGATGTTCCGGCCGGTTCCTCCTACGTATCGGCTCTCGAGCCGGATGCCGAGCCGCGCAAGAGAAAGCGCCGCAGGCGCTCCCGCGGCAAGGGTACGTCTCAACAGGCTGCCCCAGCTTCCAGCGCGCAGACGCAGGCTCCAGCCGCAACAGATGCGGCCAATCCATCCTCCGTGCCGCCGGGCGGCGGGCGAAAGTCGCGCCACCGCAAGCGTGGGCATCGCGATCCGCGCGGACGCGATCCACAGGGTCGTCCGCTGGTTCCCACCCATGCGCCGAAACATGTCGGCAAGCAGAATGGCCGGGCCAACGGGGCTGGACAGGAACCGCATCGGCAATCCGAAATATCCGCCCGCCACGCAGGCCGCCAGCACGAGCATGGCCAGGAGCCGCCGGCGGATATGTATGCCGCGCTCGATCTCGGCACCAATAATTGCCGCCTCCTGATTGCGCAGCCGACGCGGCCCGGTCAGTTCCGGGTCGTCGATGCCTTTTCGCGTATCGTCCGGCTGGGTGAGGGGCTGGTGTCGAGTGGGCGGCTGTCCGACGATGCCATGGATCGTGCTGTCGAGGCGCTGAAAGTCTGCTCCGCGAAACTCTCGGGCCGCCCGATCAGGCGCATGCGTCTCATCGCCACCGAGGCCTGCCGCGCTGCGTCGAATGGAGAAGAGTTTCTGGCGCGTGTCACGCGGGAAACGGGACTGAAGCTTGAAATCATCAGCCGCGAGACGGAAGCCCGCCTTGCGGTGTCTGGCTGCGCCTCGCTCGTCGGGCGTGAAGCACGCTCCGTCGTGCTGTTCGATATCGGTGGCGGATCCTCGGAAATCGCCGTTATCAAGGTCGGGGAAAATCGCTCGAACCGGCTCGCCAATCACATCACCCACTGGACCTCGCTGCCGGTTGGCGTCGTCACGCTTTCGGAACGTCACGGCGGTCGCGATGTGACGCCGGATGTCTTTGCCGCCATGGTGCGGGAAGTCGAAGGGTTGCTCGATGCCTTCCATTGCCCGCCTCTGGCACCGCAGATGCATCACGAGGATTTTCACCTGATCGGAACGTCGGGCACGGTGACGACGCTTGCTGGCGTCCATCTCGATCTGCCACGATACGATCGCCGCAAGGTGGATGGCCTCTGGCTTTCCGATGCCGAGGTGACGGCGATGCAGGACAAGCTGCTGGCCTGGGATTTTGCCGGCCGCGCCGCCAATGCCTGCATCGGGCCTGACAGGGCCGATCTGGTTCTGGCCGGCTGCGCCATTCTCGAGGCCATTCGCCGCCGCTGGCCGGCACGGCGTATGCGAGTGGCCGATCGCGGTCTGCGCGAGGGCCTCTTGACGGATATGATGGCGGATGACGGCGCATGGCGGCGTAACCGCATAAGGCGCATGCAGATGACACGGCAGGACAGGACGGAAGGTTTGACATGAGCAAGGCGCCGACAAGCACCAATCGCACCGGCCGAAAGATCGGCCAGAAGGTCAAGAAGACCAAGCTCAAGGCCTCATCGCGCCGTTGGCTTGAACGTCATATCAATGACCCCTATGTGCAGCGCGCCAAGCTTGAAGGCTATCGCGCCCGCGCCGCCTTCAAGCTGCTGGAAATCAACGACAAGCATCAGATATTGAAGGGCGCGACCCGCATCATCGACCTTGGTGCGGCACCAGGAAGCTGGTCGCAGATCGCTTCGAAGGTGACGGATTCCACCGAGGACGATATCCGCGTCGCGGCGATCGATTTTCTCGAAATCGATCCCATTCCCGGCGTGAAGATCCTGCAGCTCGACTTCCTTGATCCGACAGCACCCGAAAAGCTGATGGAGGCCGTTGGCGGCACGCCTGATCTGGTATTGTCGGATATGGCGGCGCCCACCACCGGGCACCAGAAGACCGACCATATCCGTACCATGCATCTGTGTGAAGTCGCTGCCGATTTCGCCGTTCAGGTGCTGGCGGAAGGCGGCCATTTCCTTGCCAAGACCTTCCAGGGCGGCACGGAAAAGCAGCTGCTCGACATGCTGAAGAGGAACTTCAAGCAGGTGTTGCACGTCAAGCCGGCGTCCTCACGCTCGGAATCGGTGGAAATGTTCCTGCTTGCCAAGCACTTCAAGGGCCGCAAGAGCGAGCCGGTTGACGCATCCGAAGCCGACGAGGCGGCGGAAGACTGATTACTCCGCCGGTTGCGAGACCTTGCCGCGGTGGCCGGAGACGGCCGCCCCGGCATTGCCGTCCATGCGGATGATCGGCACGATGGCGAACAGCGATACCAGCGCCACGATGGTGAAGGCGATGTGGAAATCGGCAAGTTGCAGATGCGAGCCTGATATCATGCTGCTGACTTCCAGAATGGAGGCGGCGAAAGCCACGCCCAGCGCCAGGCTGATCTGCTGCAGTACTGACGCCATCGAGGTCGCCTGACTGGCCTGGCTGTCCTCGATATCGGAATAGCTGAGCGCGTTTGACCCCGTGAAAAAGAAGGAACGGGCAAACCCCGCCGTGACAAGGAAGATCATGATCAGCGGATAGGGCGTTTCCGGCGTGAAGAAGCTGTTGGCGAGCGTTGTGAAGGCGCCGACGATGCCGGCCCCAATCAGCGTTGATCGGAAGCCTGTCGCCGCAAAGACCCGCTTGGCCATGAATTTCGTGGTGATCGCACCGATCGCGCCTGCAAAGGTGATCATGCCTGACTGGAACGGGTTCAACCCGAAACCGATCTGCAGCATCAGTGGCATCAGGAAGGGAATGGCGCCCGTGGAAATGCGGAAAACGGTGCCGCCGACGGAAGCCGCCCGGAAGGTCGCGTTCTGGAATATGCGGAAATCCAGAATGGGGGCAGGGTGGCGTGCGGCGTGGCGCATGTAAAGAAAACCGCAGATGAAACCGATGATCGTCGAGGCGATGCCGATGGCGGGCGGCAGGGCCGGAAGGCTGACGACCGACAGACCGAATACGACGCCGGAGGCGGCGATGCCTGAGAGCACGAACCCTTTGCCGTCCATCGGCGGTGGGTTGGTGGTTTCGATTTCCGGCAGGAAGATCGTCGAGAGCCAGATGCCGATGACGCCGATGGGGACGTTGATGAGGAAAATCCAGTGCCATGAAAAATAGGTGGTGATGAAGCCGCCGATGGGCGGGCCGGTCAGCGGTCCCACAAGTCCAGGTATCGTCAGCAGCGCCATGGCGGAGACGAGCTCGCTGCGCTTGGTCGTGCGCAGCAGCACGAGGCGGCCGACGGGCGTCATCATCGCACCGCCCATGCCCTGCAGGAAACGCGAAAGCACGAATTCGAACACCGACGAGGACACCGCGCAGCAGATCGACCCCACGACAAAGACGCCGATGGCGAAACGAAAGATTTTCTTCGCACCGTATTTGTCGGCCATCCAGCCGCTGATGGGAATGAAGATCGCCAGCGCCACCATATAGGCGGTCAGCGCGAGCTTGAGCGTGATCGGCCCAACATTAAGGTCGGCTGCAATCGCCGGAAGCGAGGTGGCGATGACGGTGGAGTCCATCTGCTCCATGAAGAGAGCGACTGCCAGGATGAGGGGAATGATGCGGTTCATGAGGCTGCCTGCGGCTTTCCGCTGCGACAAAGGATATCGCCGTTCCTCCTACGCCTGATGAGCGGGCTTGCCAACACGTTAGTTATCAATTTCTCAAGTTCTGATCAAACCTGCGTGAGGCCGGTTTTCTTGCAACTTTCTCGCTCTATTGTCCGTTGGGTGAGTTCAGTTGGCGATCACGGCCAGTTGGCGATATCGGGAGAAAGATGATGACCCAATCCTTGAGCATGAGCAGACGCGGCCTCATCGGTGCGGCCGGTGCAAGCGTTCTCGGCGCGCCGCTTTTGATGGCGCGCAGCGCAAATGCCCAGACCAACCAGCCGCAGACTTCCATGGAGATCAAACACGCCATGCCGCCGGAAACCAACCGCTTCAAGCTCGGCAATTTCGAAGTGCTCGTGGTGAAGGACGGCTCGCGCGCCGCACCCAATCCCGGCGAGACCTTCGGCACGGATCAGTCTGCGGAAACGGTCGGCAAATTGCTGGAAGACAATTTTCTGCCGAAGGAGCAATTCGTCAATTCCTTCTCGCCGGTTCTCATCAATACAGGCACGGACCTCGTGCTGTTCGACACCGGTTTTGGTGAGGCCGGTCGCGGCGCCGGCAATGGCCGCCTGACCGAGGGCATGGCGGCGGCCGGTTATTCGCCTGAAGATGTAACCGTGGTGGTGCTGACCCATATGCATGGCGACCACATAGGCGGGCTGATGGAAAAGGGGGCGCCTGCGTTCTCCAAGGCGCGTTATGTTTTCGGACAGGCGGAATATGATTTCTGGGCGGACGAGAAGCGTGTCGGCACACCTGCCGAGGGCGGCCATAAGGGTGTTCTGGCCAGCGTCAAGCCGCTGGCGGAAAAGGCGACCTTCATCGGTGATGGTGGCAATGTCGTGTCCGGCATCACCGGCATTGCAGCTTTCGGTCATTCGCCTGGCCATATGATCTTCCGTGTCGAATCGGAAGGCAAGCAGCTGATCCTGACGGCGGACACGGCCAATCATTTCGTCCTGTCACTGCAAAGGCCGGACTGGGAGGTCAAGTTCGACATGGACAAGGCGGCGGCGGCCGCGACCCGCAAGAAAGTCTATGACATGATCGCTACCGACCGGCTGCCCTTCCTTGGGTATCACATGCCTTTTCCGGCTGTCGGTTACGCGGAAAAGCTGGATACGGGTTACCGTTTCGTGCCGAAATCCTATCAGTTCGATATCTGATATCTGCTGCAATGCAGCAACAGAGGGGACCCGGAAGGCAATTCCGGGTTTTTTCTATTCCCTTCCTGTCATGAACGTGTTACCAGCCCTCGCCAACTTCCAAGCAATCCTTGCAGGGCGCCGGGGTGAACTTTTCGTTCCGGAACGGCCACGCATTTTCATTATGAAGGAATTTGGTCATGGCACGCATCATTCAAACACCCACTGGTTTGGACGCTCTCACATTTGACGATGTGTTGCTGCAACCCGGACATTCCGAGGTTATGCCGGGACAGACGAATATCGCCACCCGCATCGCCCGCGATATCGATCTCAACCTTCCAATCCTCTCTTCCGCCATGGACACGGTGACCGAAGGCCGTCTCGCTATCGCCATGGCCCAGGCCGGCGGCATCGGCGTTATCCACCGCAACCTCACCCCCATCGAACAGGCTGAAGAAGTTCGGCAGGTGAAGAAGTTCGAAAGCGGCATGGTCGTCAACCCGGTCACGATAGGCCCGGATGCGACGCTTGCAGAAGCGCAGGCGCTGATGAAGGCGCATGGCATTTCCGGTATTCCGGTGGTTGAAAATGGCGGCTCCGGCGGCCACAAGAACGGCCGCCTCGTCGGCATTCTGACGAATCGCGACGTGCGCTTCGCTTCCGATCCGCAGCAGAAAATCTATGAACTGATGACCCGCGAAAATCTGGTCACGGTCAAGGAAAGCAGCGTCGATCAGCAGGAAGCGCGCCGCCTGCTGCACAAGCATCGCATTGAAAAACTGCTGGTGGTGGATGGAAAAGGCAATTGCGTCGGCCTCATCACCGTCAAGGATATCGAGAAATCGCAGCTTAATCCCAATGCCACCAAGGATGCGCAGGGCCGTCTTCGCGCCGCCGCCGCCATCAGCGTTGGTGCCGATGCCATCGAGCGCGCCGAGCGCCTCATCGATGCTGGTGTCGACCTTCTGGTCGTCGATACCGCACACGGCCATTCGCAGCGCGTGCTCGATGCCGTTTCGGTGGTCAAGAAGATGTCGAACTCGGTTCGCATCATCGCCGGCAATGTCGCGACCGCTGACGGCACCAAGGCGCTGATCGATGCCGGCGCCGATGGCGTCAAGGTCGGTATCGGCCCCGGTTCCATCTGCACCACCCGCATCGTCGCCGGCGTCGGCGTTCCGCAGCTTGCCGCGATCATGTCGTCGGTCGAGGTGGCCAATGCGGCTGACATTCCTGTCATCGCCGATGGCGGCATCAAGTTCTCGGGCGATCTGGCCAAGGCAATCGCCGCCGGCGCTTCCGCCGTCATGATCGGCTCGCTGCTGGCAGGTACGGATGAAAGCCCGGGCGAGGTGTTCCTCTACCAGGGCCGTTCCTTCAAGGCCTATCGCGGCATGGGTTCCGTTGGCGCCATGGCGCGCGGCTCGGCAGACCGTTATTTCCAGGCGGAAGTGCGCGATACGCTGAAGCTCGTTCCCGAGGGCATCGAAGGCCAGGTTCCCTATAAGGGTCCGGTTTCCGGCGTGCTGCACCAGCTGGCTGGTGGCCTCAAGGCCGCCATGGGTTATGTCGGCGGCAGCAACATCAAGGAATTCCAGGAGCGCGCCACCTTCGTTCGCATCTCCAGCGCGGGCCTGCGCGAAAGCCATGCTCATGACGTGACGATCACCCGCGAAAGCCCGAACTATCCCGGCGCGGTTTGATCTTTCGAGCCGAATCCGTAAAAAGATAGGCTAGTTATTTGGCGCTCCCCGATCTCAAGCCGGATCGGGGAGCGTTTTCACGATTGGGGGAGAAAGCATGTCACCAACGACCGCAATGTTCTGGCCGATGATCGCCCATGTCTTTCTCGTCTTCTTGCTTTACGGCCTGCTGATCATCCGGCGCAACAAATACACCTTCAAGGATCGCGAATCGGCGATCAAGCTGCGTGATCACGGCGAGGAGGCGCACGAAAGCCGTTTGGTGAACCGCAATATCGCCAACCAGTTCGAGCTGCCGGTCCTGTTCCACATCGCCTGCCTGCTGCTTTACATCACGGATGCGGATAATGTCGTCACCGTTGTTCTGGCATGGCTGTTCGTGCTCTCGCGCTACGTCCATTCCTATGTCCACGTCACCAGCAATCGCCTTCGTCAGCGCGGGGCATTGTTCGGCATCGGCTTTGCACTGGTCGTCTGCCTGTGGGCGTGGCTCGCCATATGGTTGGCGCTGGAATAAATCAGCACCGTGAGGTTGCCTCATAAGTGAGACAATCCCGCCTGGCAAAATACTCCGATTTGCGATGGGTCAATTCCATGACGCCGCATCCCCGTTAATCTCTGCCTGCCGTCGAGGATTTCAGGCGAGCAGAGATTAGGGAGTATGTCATGGCTAAGACAATGAAGGCGGCGGTTGTCCGCGCATTTGGAAAACCGCTGACCATCGAGGAAGTGGCGATACCGGATCCCGGTCCCGGTGAAATTCTCATCAACTACAAGGCGACGGGCATTTGCCACACCGACCTGCACGCAGCAACGGGCGACTGGCCGGTCAAGCCCAACCCGCCCTTCATTCCCGGCCATGAAGGTGTCGGTTATGTCGCCAAGATCGGCGCAGGCGTCACCGGTATCAAGGAAGGCGACCGCGCCGGCACGCCGTGGCTCTACACCGCCTGCGGATGCTGCATTCCCTGCCGTACTGGCTGGGAGACTCTTTGCCCAAGCCAGAAGAATTCGGGTTATTCTGTCAACGGCAGCTTTGCCGAATATGGCCTTGCCGATCCGAAATTCGTCGGCCGCCTGCCGGACAATCTAGAATTCGGTCCCGCCGCACCCGTGCTCTGCGCCGGTGTCACCGTCTACAAGGGTCTGAAGGAAACCGAAGTCAGGCCCGGTGAGTGGGTGGTCATTTCAGGCATTGGCGGGCTTGGCCACATGGCCGTGCAATATGCGAAGGCGATGGGCATGCATGTCGTTGCTGCCGATATTTTCGACGAAAAGCTGGCGCTTGCGAAAAAACTCGGAGCCGATGTCGTCGTCAATGGCCGTGCGCCTGACGCAGTTGAGCAGGTGCAGAAGGCAACCGGCGGTGTCCACGGCGCGCTGGTGACGGCGGTTTCGCCCAAGGCCATGGAGCAGGCCTACGGTTTCCTGCGCTCAAAGGGCACCATGGCGCTTGTCGGACTGCCGCCGGGCTTTATCTCCATTCCGGTTTTCGACACGGTGCTGAAGCGCATCACGGTGCGCGGCTCCATCGTCGGCACAAGGCAGGATCTGGAGGAGGCGCTGACCTTTGCTGGAGAAGGCAAGGTCGCCGCCCACTTCTCGTGGGACAAGCTCGAAAACATCAACGATATCTTCCACCGCATGGAAGAGGGCAAGATCGACGGCCGTATTGTCGTGGACCTCGCCGCCTGATGTGAAAATGCGGCCGCGGCGCTCACGCAAATGTGTGACGCCGCTTCCGCCCGCATCGTTCCCCGCAGGGCGATCTGCGCTATCCTTCCGCATCCGTGCGTTCAAGGAGGATAGAGCGATGGACAAGCCCAAGATTACGCAGGCCATGATCGACGCTTATGATGAATATACCCATCTCAGCCTCGACCGCCGCAAATTCATGGAAAAGCTCACCGTGCTGGCCGGCTCCGGTGCGGCCGCCGCGGCAATCGCCCCGCTGCTTTCCGCCAACAGCGCCCGTGCGGCAATCGTAGCACCCGATGATGCGGGGATCGTCGCGGAAGAGGTGACATATCCCGGCCCCGCCGGCGAGATGAAGGGTTACCTCGTTACACCGAAATCGGCATCCGGCCCCATCGGCTCGGTCATCGTCATCCATGAGAACCGCGGTCTGAACGACCATATCCGTGACGTGGCCAGACGGGTGGCGCTCGCTGGTTTCCGGGCGCTTGCGGTCGATTTCCTCTCTCCGCAGGGCGGCACGCCCGCTGACGAGGAAAAGGCACGGCAGATGTTCAGCGGCCTCGACATGGATGCGACCGTCGCCAACGCCGAAGCGGGCCGGGTGTGGCTTGCGGCAAGGCAGGGGGCGAATGGCAAGGTCGGCGCGGTCGGTTTCTGCTGGGGCGGCGGGCTGGTCAATCGTTTGGCCACCAAGTCGGCAGGTTTGAATGCCGGCGTCGCCTATTACGGCCAGCAGGCGCCGGCGGCCGATGTGCCTGCCATCAAGGCGCCGCTGCTTTTGCACTATGCGGGTCTCGACGAGCGCATCAATGCCGGCATCGACGCCTACAGGAAGGCGCTGGAGGAAAACGGCAAGACCTTCGAAATCTTCGTTTATGACGGCGTCAACCACGCCTTCAACAATGACACTTCCTCGGCGCGTTACGACAAGGCGGCTGCCGATCTTGCCTGGGGCCGGACGACGGATTTCTTCAAGAAATATCTGGTGTGATGGGGTTTCGAGGTTGCCACTCGGTTCTTATCACCGTTGGCGAAAGGCTCTGGATGTTGTCAATTGACAGTGGATCGAAGGCCTATGCGGCTTCACCCCCTCTGCCCTGCCGGGCATCTCCCCCTCAAGGGGGGAGATCAATCTGCGGCGATGTTTCGTCCATCTTGAAGCTTGAGAATGAAGCGACAAGAGGGCTTCTTGCCGATCTCCCCCCTTGAGGGGGAGATGCCCGGCAGGGCAGAGGGGGGTAAAGCCCGATACCCTCGATCCGCTGATCTAAACGCCACCAGCCCCGCGCTTCAAATGCTCGTCAAGCCTTGGCATTATCTCCACGAAATTGCAGGGCAGGTGGCGATAATCGAGCTGAGCCTTGAGGATGCCGTCCCACGCATCCTTGCACGCCCCCGGAGAGCCGGGCAGCACAAAGATGAAGGTCGCGTTCGCCACGCCGCCGGTCGCGCGTGACTGGATGGTGGCGGTGCCGATCTTGTCATAGGAGATACGGTGAAAGAGGGCGGAAAACCCGTCCATGCGCTTTTCGAACAGCGGTTCCAGCGCTTCTGGCGTCACATCGCGGCCGGTAAAGCCGGTGCCGCCCGTCGTGATGACCACATCCACGCCTTCAGAGAGCGTCCACTCGCGCACGGTGCCGGCAATCGCTTCCTTGTCATCAGGCACGATGGCGCGGGCGGCAAGCCTGTGGCCCGCATCTTCCAGCCTTGCGACGAGCGTATCGCCGGATTTGTCATTCTCCAGCGTGCGGCTGTCCGAAACGGTCAAAACCGCAATGCCCAAGGGGATGAAGGGTCGTTCGCCTGCCATAGCCTAATCCTCAAATGGTCCGAGTCGCCTGAAAGTACCAGCCGGGGCGTTTCTTTCGAAGCGATGTTTGCGCTATCAGGGCCGCTTCAAGGGAATGAAAAATCCCGAAACAGGTTGCACCCGAACCAGACATGCGGACAAGCGCAGCACCTTCCTGCGAGAGTAACCCGGCAATCTCCCCAATTTCCGGAAGCAGCGCCTGTGCTGGTGGTTGCAGATCGTTACGGCTCCGGGCGAGAAAATCCATCCAGCCAATTGTCGCATGGGCGGGCAGGGGCGGATTGGCCTTGTTCCGCAATCGCCGGAAAATCTCCGGTGTAGAGACGGCCTTCAGCGGATTGGCCAGAACCAGGAACAGTTCCGGCAAATTGGTGACCGGTTCAATGTCCTCGCCAATGCCGCGCGCGATCAGGGGTCGGCTCTCAAGGCACATCGGCACATCCGCTCCAAGCTTCAGGGCCATGGAGGAAAGCGCATCCGGTGCCACCCCGGCGCGCCAGTGCCGCAAAAGCCCTCGCAGCGTCGCCGCCGCGTCCGCCGAACCGCCGCCGATGCCCGATGCCACCGGCAGGTTCTTTTCAAGGTGAATGGCGACCGGGCGTGCTGGCTGACCCGTCGACGCAAGTCTATCGCGCAACAAATCTCTGGCGCGGGTGACGAGATTGTCGCCGCCATCCCCGGCGCGCAGAAGATCGCCGAAGGGGCCTGAGATGGAGAAACTATCGGCATCGGCATCGGCGTCGCGGATGCGGATCGTATCGCCGGCTTCGGTGAAGGTCACCAGCGTTTCAAGCAGATGATAACCATCCGCTCTCTGGCCGGTCACATGCAGCGCCAGATTGATCTTGGCCGGGGCCGCCTCGATTGTCTCAGCCGCCCCGGTGATGCCCTGCGTCGGCATATGGCGTCAGGATTTCTTGTCCGGAGCAGGGGCCGCCGGGGCAGGAGGAGCCGGCGGTTGCGGCGCTGCATCCTTCTTGGCGGTATTTTCGGCGTCCTTCTCCACCGGCGGCAGGCCGTTGGCGATCTTTTCCTTCACCTTGGCCTTGTCCACATCATCATTGTCGCCGATCAGCGCGCGGTTCCATTGATAGACCGCCTCGATCTTGCGACCCACGCGCCAATAGGCGTCGCCAAGGTGGTCGTTAATGGTCGGATCGCCGGCCTTGAGCTCGATTGCCCGTTCCAGCTCGGTTACCGCCTCATCGAAAGCGCCGAGGCGATAATGCGCCCAGCCGAGCGAATCGACGATATAGCCGTCATTCGGCCGAAGCTCGACCGCGCGGCTGATCATCTTCATGGCTTCATCGAGATTGATGCCCTTGTCCACCCAGGAATACCCCAGATAGTTCAGAACCTGCGGCTGCTCGGGGTTCAGCTCCAGCGCCCGCTTGAAATTCGGTTCGGCCTTGTCCCATTCCTTCAGCCGCTCATAGGCGATGCCGCGCTGGAAGAAGACCGTCCAGTCGGATTTCTGCGGCACGGAGCCGATCACCTCGATGGCCTTGTCGTAGTTTTCGGCCATTGCCCTGTAGTCCTTGGCATCGGAAAGCACGCTGCCATAGGCGAGATAGGAACGGATGTCCTTCGGATCGGATTCGAGGAGGGATTTGAGATGCTTGCGCGCCTCATCCACCTTGCCCGTCTGCGCAAGCGTCAATCCGAGCTGCAGCTCGGAGATGCGATACATCGGGGAATCTTTCGGCACCTCGCGGTAGAACGCAATGGCGCGGTCAGGCTGTTTCAGGGCTTCAGAAAGGCCGCCGAGAAGGATGAGCGTATCCGGGCTCTTGGGATCGAGCGCGCGCGACGTCTGCAGATAAAGCGTCACTATCTCTTCGGCGCCTTCGCGGTTCAACGCGCCGGCGATGGAGAACATGACGCTGGCCGCACCTTCCACGGCATTGGTGATCTGCTGCTCCGGCTTTTCACCATTTTCGATGGACTGGCGAAGTGCTTTCAGCGGCGCGTAGTTCGGCGCGAAAGTGTCGCCGACCGCAATCGCGTCCAGCGCCTTCTGCTTGTTGCCGGCGGAAGCTTCGAGCCGGGCAAGCGCCATGACCGCCCGCATATAGGTGTCGGAGGCGGTTGCCCCGCCTTCGCGGTCCGTCACCGCTTCGTTCAGGCTCTTGCGGGCGGCTTCAGTATTGCCGGAAACAAGGGCGATGGCCGCCGCATTGTATTTCTGGAAGATCGAAATCCAGCCCGGGCCCTTCATATTGTTGACGAGCGCCAGCGCTTCCTTCGGCTTGCCGGAACCGGCACGCGCCCAGGCGGTCAAAAGCGTATTGACCATGCGGTCGAGATCGTTCGGACCGGTATATTTCAGGATCTTCTCGGCCTTGGCGAATTCCTTGTCCTTGATGGCGTCCAGACCGCGCACGATGGTCGTGACACGCTCCACCGAGGTATCGTCCTTCATCGAATCGGCGATCTTGGCGCCGGCTTCGAAATTGCCGCTCAGAAGTTCGGCGATCATCAGCCGCTGGCGGATTTCCGTATTGGCCGGATCGAATTCAAGCGCCTTCTTGTAGAGCGAAATCGCGGTCGGATAGTCCTGATCGACATCGGCATTGCGCCCGGCGAGGAAGGCGCCGGAGAAGGTATTTACCTTGCCGGGATCGAACGTAACGGCTTTGTCTTCCGGTTTCGCCTTCGTCTCCGCAAAGCCGGGGCTTGCACCCGCGCCGATTGCGAGAGCAGCGGCGAGAGCCGCGCTGCAGAGAAGACGGAGTGCTGGTTTACGCCGCATGAGGGAACCTTTGCCTTTGTGCAGAAGCACGGAAAAATCAGTTTCCATTGTTGGTCACGATAGAATGGCTTTTTTGAAGCAACGCCGCAAGAAATTATGGCCCCGGCCACAATCACACCTTGCGGAGAAGCTGGCCCGGAACCTCGGGCGGATGGTCTTTTCCATCCGCCGTTCGCCCGGCCTCTAGCGTCAGTTCAGACGCTCGATGCAGAAGTCGATCACTTCCAGAAGCGCGTCTTTCCACGGGCTCTGCGGCAGCGGCGCGAGCGCGTCACGGGCAATGGTGCCATAATGCGTGGCGCGGCCGATCGTATCGCCAAGACCGTTATATTTGGTGATCAGGCCAAGCGCCTTTTCGAGGTTCTCGTCGCTGCTTTCGCCTTTTTCAATGGCGGTGCGCCAGAAGGCGCGCTCATCCTGCGTGCCGCGGCGATAGGACAGTATGACCGGCAGCGTGATCTTGCCTTCGCGGAAATCGTCGCCGGTATTCTTGCCGAGATCGGCGGACTTTCCACCGTAATCCAGCACATCGTCGACAAGCTGGAAGGCGAGGCCGAGATTCATGCCGTAGGATTTCAGCGCGCTGCGGGTCGCCTTGTCGGTTTTGGCGACGATGGGGCCGACTTCCGCCGCCGCCGCGAAAAGGGCGGCCGTCTTGGCGCGAATCACCTGCAGATAATCGTCTTCGGTCGTTTCCATGTTCTTGGCGACCGAAAGCTGCAGCACTTCGCCCTCGGCGATGACGGAGGCGGCGGTGGACAGCACGTCGAGCGCATCGAGAGAGCCGACATCCACCATCATGCGAAACGCCTGGCCGAGCAGGAAGTCGCCGACGAGAACGCTCGCCTGGTTGCCCCAGATGGTGCGGGCTGTGGATTTGCCGCGGCGCAGATCGCTCTCATCGACCACATCGTCATGCAGAAGCGTCGCCGTATGCATGAATTCCACGCTGGTGGCGAGCTTGATGTGGTTGTCGCCCTCGTAACCGAACATCGAGGCCGAGGCGAGCGTCAGCATCGGCCTCAGGCGCTTGCCGCCGGAGGAGATGAGATGATTGGCCACTTCGGGTATCATCTGGACATCGGAACCGGCCTTGGAAAGGATAAGCTGGTTCACCCGTTCCATGTCGGGGCGGGTCAGGTCGACAAGCGGCTTGACGGATGCGAGTTTGTTTTTGCTTTCTTCAAGCGGTATGACGACGCCCAAGGGACAGGACTCCAGTTCGAATTTGAATTCGACAATAAAAACTGACGCCTTGCGCGGCAAGGGGCGAATTGCCGCTAGCCATTCAAAAAGATGGGAATTTAGGGCTTATCCATGCGTGAACTGATCCGTACCAACGATGCAGTGCTTCTGTCCTTCGCGGAAAGCCTGATGAAGGATGCCGGCATCCACTGCCTCATTGCCGATCAGGCGATGAGTATTCTGGAGGGATCGCTCGGCCTTTTGCCCCGTCGGTTTCTGGTGGAGGAAGATCGGGCGGACCAGGCCCGCCGCATTCTCATCGATGCCGGGCTGGGCGACGAGTTGCGCAACGAAGAGGCTTGAACGGCGGTGGGCGGCGGCATTTCCGAAACGATCGATGCCTTTCACCGGGGCCGGTTTCACATCATCCAGCCGAAGGGCAGGGGGCACCGGGCCGGAATGGACGCCATGCTTCTGGCGTCACTGGTGGCGGACGATCGCGCCTGCCGGATCGCCGATCTCGGCGCGGGTGCGGGAGCTGCCGGCATGGCAGTTGCGGCGCGGCTCGAAAAGGCCGAGGTGACGCTCTACGAACGCGCGCCGGAAATGGTGCAATTTGCCCATCGCAGTCTCGAATTGCCCGAAAACGCTGCTTTTTCCGCCCGTGTCAGCGTGCGCGAGGCCGATGTGACCCTGCGAGCGAAAGCACGCATTGAGGCGGGATTGCCCGATGACTATTTCCATCACGTCATCATGAACCCGCCCTATAATGACGCAGGCGACCGCCGCACGCCGGATGCCCTGAAGGCCGAGGCCCACGCCATGACGGAGGGTCTGTTTGAAGACTGGATCAGGACCGCGGGTGCGATCATGGTTTCGGGCGGGCAGCTTTCCCTGATTTCAAGGCCGCAATCGGTGGCGGAGATCATCGCCGCCTGCGGCAGCCGTTTCGGCGGCATCGAAATCACCCTCATCCATCCGCGTGCCCGTGAGGACGCGGTGCGCATGCTCGTCACCGCCATCAAGGGTTCGCGTGCGCGGCTGTCCTTCCGCGCACCGCTCATCATGCATGAAAACGGCAGTCACGCCTTCACCCCCTTCGTGGATGACCTGAACAATGGCCGCGCCGCCTATTCGCGTAATGTAAGGGCAATCCGGCCGGCGCCATAAATATCGGGGTTCCGCCAGCCGCAAACCATTGTGTTTTGCGGGGCGATACATACATCCGTGACGAACGGATAAATGCTGCGAGGATTGAATAGTGGGTTTTTTGAAGTATCTGGTGCCGAAACGCTTTCGTAAAAAAGAGCTCGTCATCCCGGTGGTGCGCATGCATGGCGCGATCATGGCCGGCGGCAACCAGTTCCGCCCCGCGCTCAATCTCGCCTCCTACGCCCCCCTTCTGGAGAAGGCCTTCGCCGTCAAGGATGCGCCGGCCGTCGCCATTTCTCTCAACTCGCCCGGCGGTTCGCCGGTGCAGGCAAGGATGATCTATAACCGCATCCGCCAGCTTGCCGAGGAGAAGGAAAAGAAGGTTCTGATCTTCGTGGAGGACGTTGCAGCCTCCGGCGGTTACATGATCGCGCTTGCCGGCGACGAGATCATCGCCGATCCCACCTCCATCGTCGGTTCGATCGGTGTCGTTTCCGGTGGTTTCGGTTTTCCGGAAATGCTGAAGAAGCTCGGCGTGGAGCGCCGTGTCTATACGGCCGGAGAGAACAAGGTCATCCTTGATCCCTTCCAGCCGGAAAAGGAAGGCGATATCGACTACCTGAAGTCGCTTCAGGTCGAAATCCACAATGTTTTCATCGACATGGTCAAGATGCGCCGCGGCTCGAAGCTGAAGGACGATGAGGCGATCTTCTCCGGCCTGTTCTGGACCGGCATGCGTGGTCTCGACCTCGGCCTGATCGACGGGCTGGGCGACATGCGCGAGATTCTGCGCCGCCGTTACGGTGAAAAGGTCAAGCTCCAGCTCGTTAGCGGCGGGCGCTCGCTGTTCGGCAAAAAAGTGCCGGGCGTGAATACGGCCCTCGGCCTCAATGCCGAAAGGCTCGCGGCAGGCGCCGTCTCGGGGCTTGCGGAAGTTGCCGAAGAAAAGGCATTGTGGTCGCGTTTCGGTCTATGATGTCGCGGGAATAGAGCCTTATGGCGCAGATTATTACAATCATTCTTCTGGTGGTGGGATCCGTCATCCTTTACCGCCGCTTCGTCCGCGATGCGGAAAAGCTTTCCGCGAAATCGAAACAGCGCGAGAAGGAACGAGAAACCGGCGCCATTGGCACGCTGATCAAGGACCCGGAAACCGGCGAATACCGCGTGAAGCGCGAGGATGAGACGTAAGGCGGCGTCTCCACGCATAAAACCTTGACCCTTACGCCATGCCGTGGCACCAGTCCGCATCCGAAGTAAGTCAAATGCTTACTTGTCCTCCTAACGCCGCGATGACTGCAATGACCGATGTTCCCGACCACATGAACCCGAAGCGTTCCTTTCAGGCGCTGATCCTGACGCTGCACAATTACTGGGCCGACAAGGGCTGCGCGGTGCTGCAGCCCTACGACATGGAAGTGGGCGCGGGCACGTTTCATCCGGCGACGACCCTGCGTGCGCTTGGGCCCAAGCCGTGGAAGGCCGCTTATGTGCAGCCTTCGCGCCGCCCGTCCGACGGCCGTTACGGCGAAAACCCCAACCGCCTGCAGCACTATTACCAGTATCAGGTCATCCTGAAGCCCAACCCGTCCAATCTGCAGGAACTCTATCTCGGTTCGCTGAAGGCGATCGGCCTCGATCCGCTGCTGCATGACGTGCGCTTTGTCGAAGACGACTGGGAAAGCCCGACGCTCGGCGCCTGGGGTCTCGGTTGGGAATGCTGGTGCGACGGCATGGAAGTGTCGCAGTTCACCTACTTCCAGCAGGTCTGCGGCATCGAATGCTCGCCGGTTGCGGGCGAGCTGACCTATGGTCTGGAACGCCTCGCCATGTATGTTCAGGGCGTCGACAATGTCTACGATCTGAATTTTAACGGCCGCGAGGGTGAAGAGAAGATTTCATATGGCGATGTCTTCCTGCAGGCCGAGCAGGAATATTCCCGCCATAATTTCGAATTTGCCGATACGGCCATGCTGCATCGCCATTTCATCGACGCCGAAAAGGAGTGCCTGGCGCTTCTCGCCGCCGGTGCGCCCGGTGATAACGACAATCAGCGCCTGCATAAATGCGTGTTCCCGGCCTATGACCAGTGCATCAAGGCAAGCCATGTCTTCAACCTTCTGGATGCGCGCGGCGTAATTTCGGTCACGGAACGCCAGAGCTATATCCTGCGCGTGCGCACGCTGGCGAAATCCTGCGGCGAGGCCTTCCTGCTGACGGATGCGGGCGGGCTGAACTGGAACCGGGCTGCCTGATTTTTGGTGGTAAGCTGTTGTCCAAAGTTTTGATGAATTTGAAAGGCCGTTCTTGACGGCCTTTTATTTTGTGTGGATTGGTATGCTGAATATAACGATGGGTTTAACCGTGAATAATATTAGAAATTTCTGTTTTTTATTTGTGCTTACACTCGGATCCATTCTCGGCAACAGCGCGGCTGCGGAAACGACGGACTGGATGAGCGGCAACGATGCCTTTGCCCGCGCCGACAAGCTTCGCTCTTTCGGAATGATCGTCACCCGCATGGATTGCAAGGACAGCGGTCAGCGCTCTCTCGATGTGGGCAGCGCTCTCGTCCGCATGCACTACACGCGCAATACGAAAATGCTCGACTGGGTCATAGACGGCTGGAATCATCTGGAGGGAAACAAGGAGTATTGGGCCGAGCGAGGCTACAGGCTTGCCTCCTATACTCTTTTTGTACGCAAGGTATCCGGTCTGAAATTATATTGTACCGTCTTTTATAAATAACGGGTGCCTGCTTACCGCAGCGTGTCCGTCCCGGCAAAAACGGACAGAATGAGCGAAGCCCCATGACTTTGCGGTAATGAGCGGCTATCGTGCGCGCAACGAAGCTGGGAATCGCAATTCATGTTCATCACGCTGGCAATCATCGCGGCAATCGCGCTTTATGTCGTCTTCATCTATAACGGGCTGGTCAAGGCGCGGCAGATGAAGGAAGAGGCGTGGTCGGGCATCGACGTGCAGCTGAAGCGCCGCGCCGATCTCATCCCCAACCTCATCGAGACCGTGAAGGGTTACGCCGCGCATGAAAAAAGCACCTTCGAGGAGGTGATTGCCATGCGCAACCGGGCGCAGGTCGTGCCGGCTGGCGATGTCGAAGGCCGCGCCCAAGCGGAAGGTATGCTGTCGCAGGCGCTCGGCAAACTCTTTGCGCTCGCCGAAGCCTATCCCGATCTGAAAGCCAACACGAACTTTCTGGAATTGCAGCGCTCGCTGGAAACCATCGAAGGCGAACTTCAGATGTCGCGTCGTTATTACAATGGCGCCGCGCGCGATCTGAACGTCAAGGTGGAAAGCTTCCCGTCCAATCTGGTTGCAGGCCAGTTCGGTTTTGCCAAGGCGCCCTATTTCGAGATCGACAATCCGGCCGACCGCGCCGTGCCGACCGTGAAATTCTGATACGGCCGTTGCCGAAGTTCAGAACCCTCCCGCTCAAATTCCGATAGTCCGGCTCACCGCCGCATTCTTTGACAAGACGACAACCATGATCGAACTGACCATTACACCGCCCGGCCACCCGCTTTCCGGCAAGGTCGAGCCGCCCGGCTCCAAATCCATCACCAACCGCGCGCTTCTGCTGGCTGGCCTCGCCAAGGGCAAAAGCCGCCTGACCGGTGCGCTGAAAAGCGATGACACGCTTTATATGGCCGAAGCCCTGCGCGAGATGGGCGTCAAGGTAACCGAACCGGATGCCACGACCTTTGTGGTGGAAGGCACCGGTGTTTTGCAGCAGCCGGAAAAGCCGCTTTTCCTCGGCAATGCCGGCACCGCCACGCGGTTCCTCACTGCGGCGGCA
Organism: Agrobacterium sp. CFBP2214; assembly: GCF_030209895.1. Classification (NCBI taxonomy): domain Bacteria; kingdom Pseudomonadati; phylum Pseudomonadota; class Alphaproteobacteria; order Hyphomicrobiales; family Rhizobiaceae; genus Agrobacterium; species Agrobacterium sp. CFBP2214. Next base: position 532,371 of record NZ_JARVRC010000001.1, read on the forward strand.
GCACTTGTGGATGGCGCCGTCATCATCGATGGCGACGAGCACATGCGTAAACGCCCGATCATGCCGCTGGTGGAAGCCCTGCGCTCCCTCGGCGTCGAAGCGGAAGCGCCGACCGGCTGCCCGCCCGTCACCGTCTGCGGCAAGGGCACAGGGTTCCCGAAAGGCAGCGTCACCATCGACGCCAACCTCTCCAGCCAGTATGTGTCGGCACTTCTGATGGCGGCCGCCTGCGGCGACAAGCCTGTCGATATCATCCTCAAGGGTGAGGAAATCGGCGCCAAGGGCTATATCGACCTCACCACATCAGCCATGGAAGCTTTCGGTGCGAAGATTGAGCGGGTCAGCAACGCCATCTGGCGCGTGCATCCGACGGGTTACACGGCAACCGATTTCCACATCGAGCCGGATGCCTCGGCCGCCACCTATCTCTGGGGCGCGGAACTTCTGACCGGCGGTGCCATCGATATCGGCACGCCCGCCGACAAATTCACCCAGCCGGATGCCAAGGCCTATGAGGTCATGGCAAAGTTCCCGCATCTGCCCGCCGAAATCGACGGCTCGCAGATGCAGGACGCTATTCCCACCATCGCGGTTCTGGCCGCCTTCAACGAGACGCCAGTGCGTTTCGTCGGCATCGCCAATCTGCGCGTCAAGGAATGCGACCGCATCCGCGCTGTCTCGCTCGGCCTCAATGAAATCCGCGACGGTCTGGCGCATGAAGAAGGCGACGACCTGATCGTGCATTCCGATCCGGCTCTCGCGGGCCAGACGGTCGATGCTTCCATCGATACCTTTGCCGACCACCGCATCGCCATGAGCTTTGCGCTTGCGGCGCTGAAGATCGGTGGTATCGCCATCCAGAACCCCGCCTGCGTGGGCAAAACCTATCCCGCCTACTGGAAAGCGCTCGCCTCGCTGGGCGTCGACTATACCGAAAAGGAAAGCGCTGCCGAGCCGCAGCACTGAAGCCATTGAGGAGGGACCGCCCGTGAAGACCATCGCCGCAAGACTTCTCGCGCTGCTCGTCTTCCTGGGCGCGGCCTTCCCGGCTTTTGCGGAGGAATTCATCCGCTCCTACCATTCCGTCATCGAGGTGGCGGCGGATGGCAAGCTGGCGGTGACGGAAACCATCACCGCCCGCGCCGAGGGCCGGAACATCAAGCGCGGCATCTTCCGCGATTTCCCGCTTTATGCGTTGGATGCGAACAACCGCCGCACCAAGGTGGATTTCAACGTCGTTTCGGTGGAGCGCGATGGCGCGCCGGAAAACTGGCGCACCGAAAATATCGATGGCGGCATCCGCATCTATACCGGCAGCGCCGACCGCTTTCTGCCGACTGGTGAGCATATCTTCCAGATCACCTATACCACCGCCCGGCAGATCCGTTATTTCAGCGATTATGACGAGCTGACCTGGAACGTCACCGGTAATGGCTGGCAATTCCCCATGGGCGAGATTTCCGCGACCATCACTCTGCCGCAGGGGGTCAAGGCCACGGATACCGCCGTCTTCACCGGCCCGCTTGGCGCCAAGGGCAAGGATGCGCGGATTCTGAACGAAGGCAACGAGGTGTTCTTCGCCTCCACCCGCCCGTTTTCGGTGGGCGAGGGCATGACGGTTGCCGTCAAGCTGCCCAAGGGCGCCATCGCCGCACCTGATACCTCGCAGGAGGCAGGCTGGTGGCTGCGGGATAATCTCGCCATTCTGCTTTCGGGCGGCGGGCTTTTCGCCGTGCTCCTCTATTATCTGAGGGCCTGGTTCGCCGTCGGCCGTGATCCCGCAAAAGGCGTAGTCGTGCCGCGCTGGGATGCGCCGGAGGGGCTTTCCCCGGCTCTGGTCAACTATGTCGATAACCGCGGTTTTTCCGGCGCGGGCTGGACGGCGCTCTCCGCCTCGGCCCTTGATCTTGCGGTGAAGGGTTTTGTCGTTCTGGAAGACCTGAAGAACGCCATCGTCATCAGGCGCACGGAAAAGGCAACCGCTGCCGATCTGCCGACCGGGCAGAAGACGCTGCTTGCCTCCATCGGCGGTGCGGGGGAGACGCTGACCATCGACAAGGCCCATGGTGCGGAGGTCGAAAAGGTCGGAACGCAGTTCCGCGCGGCGATAGAGAAAGAACATCGCGGCAAATATTACCGCAGCAACGCCGGTTACACCGTGTTCGGCATCTTCTTCAGCATCGCCATCATCGTTGCGACGCTGGTGTTCGGCGATCTCGATGAAAGCGCCATTGCCGCCGTTCTGGTCTTCGGCTTTTTCGCATTCTTCTTCAGCATCCTGTCGATCGGCATCGGCCGGCAGTTCTCGCGTGGCGCACCGCTGCGCAAACGCATCGGCGGCATCGTCATGCTGGCCTTTGCCGGTTTTGTGGCCTTTTCCGCCATTGGCGGCATCGCCACGCAAATCCTGCTGGATGTGACACATGACACCAAGTCGCTGGCGCTGGCCGCCATCGGCGGCATCGTACTCACAAATGCGCTTTTCCTGTTCCTGATGGGTGCGCCGACGCCGCTTGGCCGCAAGCTGATGGATGGCATCGAAGGTCTCCGAACCTATCTGACGCTGGCGGAAAAGGACCGGATGAACACCGCTGGCGCCCCCGCCATGTCGCCGCAGCATTTCGAGAAATTGCTGCCCTATGCGGTGGCGCTCGGCGTCGAAAAACCGTGGAGCCGCACTTTCGAGACCTGGCTTGCGACAGCCGCTGCCGGTGCCGTTGCTGCAAGTTATGCGCCCGGCTGGTATTTGGGCGGCAATTACGGCAGCTTTGGCGACAGGATCGGCGGCTTCTCCACCTCCATGGCAAATACCATCGCCTCCACCATTCCCCAGCCCGTCAGTTCCTCCGGTTCCAGCTTTTCCGGCGGTGGCGGTGGTGGTTTCTCCGGCTCGGGCGGCGGCGGCGGTGGCGGCGGCGGCTGGTAACGCCCGCCGGCGGTAATTTAACCGAATGCCTTGGTGACTTTTGCCGCGTTGCTTGCTAAGCCGACCGCAATCGTCCGACAACAGATAAAGTCCTGATCCCATGCCTGATCTTCTGCTTGAACTCCGCTCCGAGGAAATCCCCGCCCGCATGCAGCGCAAGGCGGCTGGCGATCTGAAGAAACTCGTCACCGACGCGCTTGTGGAGAGAGGGCTGACCTATGAGGGTGCGCGCGAATATTGGACGCCGCGCCGTCTGACACTGGATATTCGCGGCCTCAACGCCCGCTCCGCCGATGTGCGCGAGGAAAAGAAGGGGCCGCGCACCGATGCCAATGAAAAGGCCATCGAGGGCTTTCTGCGCGGCGCTGGCCTCAACGATATCTCGGAAGCGCAGGTCGTTTCCGATCCGAAGAAGGGCGATTTCTATATCGCCATCATCAACAAACCCGGCCGCCCGGCGGAAGAGATCATCGCCGAGGTGATGCCCGGCATCATCCGCTCTTTCCCCTGGCCGAAATCCATGCGCTCCGGCCCGGCCTCCATGCCGAAGGGCTCGAGCTATGCTGGCATTGAAGGCAAGGGCTCGGAGAGCCTGCGCTGGGTGCGCCCGCTGCAATCCATCGTCTGCCTGTTCGGCCCCGAACATGACGAAACGCAGGTCATTCCCTTTGTGATCGACGGCATCGTTGCCGGCAACGTCACCTATGGCCACCGTTTCCATGCGCCCGGCCCGATCACCGTGCGCCGTTTCGAGGACTATGTCTCGAGCCTTGAAAAGGCGAAGGTCATTCTCGATGCCGAGCGCCGCAAGGATATCATCCTGCACGACGCCAAGGACCTTGCTTTCGCCAATGGTCTCGACCTGGTGGAAGACGAAGGCCTGCTGGAAGAAGTTTCCGGCCTCGTCGAATGGCCACAGGTGCTGATGGGCACCTTCGAGGAAGACTATCTGCAAATCCCGGCGGAAATCATCCGGCTTACCATCAAGACCAACCAGAAGTGTTTCGTCACCCGCGCGCAGGGTGCGGAAGAGGGGCTTTCCAACCGCTTCATCCTGATCTCGAATATCGAGGCAAGCGATGGCGGTAAGGAAATCATCCATGGCAATGGCAAGGTCGTGCGCGCCCGCCTTTCGGATGCCCGCCATTTCTGGAACCGCGACCAGGGCGATCTGCCCGATCTGGAAACGCTGAAGGAATCGGCTGCGAAGTTCGGCCTCGATCTCAAAAAGCCGCTCGACCAGCGTATGGCCAAGCTCGATGCGCTGAACGTTACCTTCCATGCCAAGCTCGGCACGCAGGGAGAGCGCGTGACGCGTATTCGCGAACTGGCGAAGGCGCTGGCCCCCGTCGTTGGTGCCGATGCTGCTCTGGTGGATCGCGCCGTGGTGCTCGCGAAAGCCGACCTGCGCACCGAAGCCGTCGGCGAATTCCCCGAGCTTCAGGGCCTGATGGGTCGCAAATATGCGGCTTTGCAGGGCGAAAATGAGAGCGTCGCGGCGGCCATCGAAGATCACTACAAGCCGCAGGGTCCCTCCGACCGCCTGCCTGCTGACAAGGTCGCGATCACCGTCGCTCTGGCTGATAAGCTCGACACGCTTGTCGGCTTCTGGGCCATCGATGAAAAACCGACCGGTTCGAAGGACCCCTTTGCGCTGCGCCGTGCGGCGCTCGGCGTCGTGCGCATTCTGCTCGAGAAAAACGTGCGCCTTTCGCTGCTGAGCGTTGCGAAGGATGCGGACCTTCTCTCCTTCTTCCACGACCGCCTGAAAGTCTACCTCCGCGACCTCGGCGCCCGTTACGATCTGATCGACGCGGTGCTGACGCCGGAGTCGGACGATCTGCTGATGATCGCTCGCCGTGTCGAGGCGCTCACCGCCTTCATCACCGGCGAGGACGGCCGCAACCTTCTGGCAGGCGCCAAGCGGGCCACCCAGCTTCTGGCCGCCGAGGAAAAGAAGGGCACCGTGGTGGCCGATGGCGTTTCGGAAGAATTGTTGAAACTCGATGCCGAAAAGGCGCTCTATGCGGCGATCAGGACCGCGTCTGCAGATGCTGCGAAGGCTGTTGCGGGCGAAGATTTCCGCTCGGCCATGCAGGCGCTTTCGACGTTGCGCGCGCCCGTGGACAAGTTCTTCGAGGATGTGCTCGTCAATGACGAGGATGCGGCCATCCGTGCAAACCGTCTGGCGTTGCTGAAGGCCATCCGCGAAGCCACCGGAACGGTTGCGGATTTTTCGAAGATCACGGGGTGAGGGAGCTTGGGGTAGCCGTACATGTCAGTGTGCGCGGCTCACCCCCCTCTGTCCTGCCGGACATCTCCGCCACAAGGGGGAGATCGAATCGTGGCGACCTCTCGACTATCTTTATGTTACGGCTTTGGCGGGGAGTGTCCCACTTGCCGATCTCCCCCCTTGTGGGGGAGATGTCCGGCAGGACAGAGGGGGGTACTTTGAGGCTTGCGCTTTCGCAGGATGACCTACCATTGACCCACACGCCTCCCAAGATTCTCATCAGTGCCTGCCTCCTCGGCCAACCCGTACGCTATGACGGCAAAGGCAAACCCTTCTCTCACCCGGCAATCGAGCGCTGGCAGAGCGAGGGCAGGCTGGTGACAATCTGTCCGGAAATGGCGGGCGGCATGCCCGTGCCGCGCCCGCCGGCGGAAATCGAGAAAGGGGCCTCCGGTCTCGATGTGCTGGAAGGCCGCGCCCGTGTGCTGGAAGTAACCGGCGGCGATGTCACGGCTGAGTTCATCGCCGGTGCGGAAAAGGCGCTCGCCTTCGCCAGGGCCAATGGTTGCACCCACGCGCTTCTGATCGACGGCAGCCCGTCATGCGGGTCGCTTGCGATTTACGATGGTTCGTTTTCTGGCGTTAAACATGCGGGCAATGGTGTGACGGCGGCGCTGCTCGAAAAGGCCGGTATTGCCGTATTTTCACCTGCCGATATTGACCGGCTGGATGCGCTTTCTCGTTGAGACGAGGCCACGCAGACACGGCATGGCTCATTTCCGAACGTGCTGATACTCTCCTCCGTCATTCTCGCCCTTGAGGCGAGATCCATTCCCCGCTGAAGATGTGGGTGGGTCGAGCCCGAGGATGACGCCGAATGTGTGGGGAACATGTTGGAGAGCACGCAAAAATGCCGGGTCTGTGCCCGGCATTTTTGTTTCAATCGCATGAGACCGTTCGTGGTCACCCCGCCATGCGCATCTCGTGCGCCATGCCATGAAGCTGATGGCCGGAGGAGACGCGGAAGCCGCGGATGAGGTTCAGCAGCTCTTCGGTATCCACCGCCAGCGCTTCCGCCGAAGCCGTGGTTTCTTCCGCCATGGCGGCATTGTGCTGGGTGGCAACATCGAGCTGGTTGAGCGAGGAAGAGATCGATCGCAGCGTCGTATCCTGTTCGGCAGCCGAATGGGCAATCTTGCTGACGATCTCGTTGGCGGATTTGATCTGGTCCGAGATGCGCTTCAGGGCATCGCCGGCCTCGCCGACAAGCCGCACGCCATTTTCCACCTGGGCGGAAGAGCGGGCGATCTGGTCCTTGATCTCCTTGGCGGCGGCGGCGGATTTTTGCGCCAGTTCGCGCACTTCCTGCGCCACCACGGCAAAGCCCTTGCCAGCCTCACCGGCACGCGCCGCTTCAACACCGGCATTCAGCGCCAGAAGGTTGGTCTGGAAGGCGATGTCGTCGATCACGCCGATGATGTTCGAAATCTGGTCGGAGGACTGCTCGATACCGCTCATCGCGGTAATCGCTTCTTCCACCACCCGGTCGCTGCGCATGGCTTCGGAGCTGACGGTGGTGACGCGCTTGGCAGCGTCGGCCGCCCCTTCCGCCGTCTGGCGCACCGCAACGGTCAGCTCGTCGAGCGCTGCGGAGGTTTCTTCCAGATTGGCGGCCTGCCGTTCGGTACGCTGTGAAAGCTCGTTTGAAGCCTTGCGGATTTCTTCCTTGGAGCCGCCAATATCGATGCTCTTGGAGTTCACCTTGGCCATGGCGGCATCGAGATGGGTCAGCGCCTCGTTGAAATTGTCGCGCAGCGCCGCGTAACGGCTGCCAAGATCGCCGCAACGCACGGTCAGATCGCCGCCAGCGAGCTTCTCCAGGGACTCGCCGATGGTGGCGACGACGCGTGCCTGCAATTCGGCCTCGTCACGCTGCATGTCGAGATTGTTCTGGCGCTCGGCATTGAGCTGCCGCTGCTGTTCTTCCTCACGGCGCTGCATGGCGTGGCGCTCGCGCACCTTGTCCTGAAGCGAGGCGGTGGCCTTCGCCATCATGCCCACTTCGTTGGTGAGGCCGGTATGGGGAATGGCAAGCGAGACGTTCTCATTGGCCACTTCGCCAAGCGCGCGGTGGATGTCGCCGAGCGGCTTCGAAATGCCACGGATGACGTAGAAAGCGGCGGCAAGCGCCAGCACGAAGATCAGCGCGCCGATCGACAGCGCCTTCATCACATCGCCGCGAACCTGCGCGTTCAGATCATCGATGTAAACGCCGGTCACGACCACCACCTGCCAGGGCTCAAAGGCAAGGGCATAGGAGCTCTTGGCGTAATCATTGCCTTCCATACCGGGCTTCGGGCCGTAGAAATCCGTTTGGCCGCCGCCATTGCGGCCAAGCCGCACCAATTCGTCACGATAGGCGAAACCCTTGCTGTCAGGCTTGCCCTTGAAGCTTTCGCCGACGCGCTTGGCATCGGGGTGGAACTTCATCGTCACGTCGTAGTCGTAACCGAAGAGATAGCCGTCGGGAGTGAAGCGCATGGCGCTGACAGTCGCGTAAGCCTGCTTCATGGCCTCGTCGCGCGAAAGCGTTCCGGCCTTTTCCTTGTCGTGGAAGGATTGCAGGATGGAGATCGCCGATTGCACCTGCGTCCGCAGCATGCCGTAGCGTTCCTCATAGATAGCATCGGTGGCGGATTTCAGCTGGTAAAACGTCGCCACGGCGAAGGCGGCCATCAGGGCCACCACGAGAACGATCAGTTGACGGGAAATGGAAAGGTTCTTCATGGGCGCTCACAAGCGTTTGGAATCGCGCGCCTGAAAATGCCGCGCGGTACCGATGTTTCAGAGAAGGGAGAGGCGCATGATGCGCGATAAAAGGCCAGAAAAGCGCGTGTCCCCGCCGTGGCCTCATCCTGTGCTGCATCGCACTATAAACCCACTTAGCGGCTAAAAATTTGAATAAATATTTAATTAGCGAAGGCTTTATCAGGCCTTATAGGCAGAATACGCGGCGGAGAAAGCAACATTCCCCGCATGGTTGCAGCGTCATTTCGGGAATACAGCGATGACGCGATTATTTGACGTTCGTCATCAAAAACGTCTTCGGCCGGTCAGTTGCCGCGCAATTTGAAATCCGGGAACTGGGGCGCGCCGATCACCGAGGCGCTGGCAGGCTCGGCTGCATTTTCGGTGGAAAGTTCCTTGACGGCTGCCGTGGTCGTCGTCACGTCGATGCCGGCCGGTGTCGAAACCGTCTCAACCGGATGTGCCGCGGGTTCCGACTCGTCATAGGTCGCGATGGCGGTGCTGGAGGTTTCCGTCATCCATGCGGGATTGGTGCTGACGAAGGTGACGGGCGCACCGCCAAGCCAGGCTTCGGTGCGCACCAGGGTGCGCTTGCCGTCGACTTCGCGCATTTCCGTGTGCTGCGTGCCAGGCTCAATGGAGGGAACCGCATAACCCTGCGTTACGGCTTTGCCCTTCACGGGCTGGCAACCCGCGCAATCGCGGCGAACGAAGCTGCCATTGGCCACGTGCACGCCGTTTATATATTCGATCGAAGATGCCATCGCCGACCCGCCGGTCAGCGCGATAACAGCTGTCAGAAAAAGACGATGCATCGAAAACCCCCGAAATGACGGCGCGGCCTCGTGATCGAGGCACAGTGCGCCATTCAATATTCCGGCAAGTATTACCGATGTTTCGTTTCCATCGGGTCAGCAAACTTGGTAAAAATTGAACGAAATATTCGCTCCCAACCCCGTTTTCCTTAAGGATCAGGCCTTTTCGCGCGCGACAGCCTGCCAGCCGATATCGCGGCGGCAAAAGCCGTTTTCCCATTCCACCTTGTCCGCCAGCGCATAGGCTCGGGCCTGCGCTTCCGTCACCGTCTTTCCAAGGGCGGTGACGTTCAGCACGCGTCCACCCGTCGCCACCAGACCGCCGTCCTTCAGTGCGGTTCCGGCGTGGAAGACCTTCGCCTCTTCGCTCGCCTCGGGAATATGGGCGATCGGCGTATTCTTGTCGTAAGCGCCGGGATAACCCTTCGAGGCAAGAACGACAGTCAGCGCTGCGTCGTCGCGCCATTCCGCCTCAACCTTGTCCAGCGTGCCGGTGGCGGTGGCGTAGAGGATCGGCAGCAGATCGCTTTTCAGGCGCATCATCAGCACCTGGCATTCGGGATCGCCGAAACGGACGTTATATTCGATGAGTTCCGGGCCCTTGGCGGTAATCATCAGGCCGGCGAAGAACACGCCGGAGAAGGGATTACCATCCTTGGCCATGCCCGAGATCGTCGGCTCGATGATTTCCTTCATAGTGCGCTCCACCATGGCCGGTGTCATGACGGGGGCGGGAGAATAGGCGCCCATGCCGCCGGTATTCGGGCCGGTATCGCCATCGCCGACACGCTTGTGATCCTGCGCGGTGGCGAGCGCCAGCGCGGTCTTGCCGTCGGAAAGGCAGAAGAAGCTGGCTTCTTCGCCGTCGAGGAAGGCCTCCACCACCACTTCGGCGCCAGCTGCACCGAAAGCGCCGTCGAAACAGTCGTCGATCGCGGTAAGCGCTTCCGCTTCCGTCATAGCCACGGTTACGCCCTTGCCGGCGGCAAGTCCGTCCGCCTTGATGACGATCGGCGCACCCTGTGCACGAACATAGTCCTTGGCCGGTTCGGCGGTCTTGAAACGCTGGTAAGCGCCGGTCGGAATATCGTAGCGCGCACAGAGATCCTTGGTGAAGCCCTTGGAGCCTTCAAGCTGGGCCGCCGCTTTCGACGGTCCGAAGGTGGCGATGCCGGCGGCACGCAGATCATCCGCCAGACCCGCAACCAGCGGCGCTTCCGGGCCGACGACAACGAAGTCGATTGCCTTTTCTTTCGTAAAGGCGATGACGGCCGCATGGTCTTCCACATCAAGCGAAACGAGTGTCGCGTGGTCGGCGATGCCGGGATTGCCGGGGGCGGCATAAAATTCTTCAAGCAAGGGAGACTGGGCGATTTTCCACGCCAGCGCATGTTCGCGTCCGCCGGAACCGATCAACAGAACTTTCATGGTCAATACCCCTGCAAATTCGCCAGTAACCTTGTGTCAGGGGCGTTAAGGGCAGGGGGGCGAAAGGTCAAGGAGAAAGCGCCGCAAATGCCCGTCTTTCCCTTGAAGTCAGCCTTTCCTGTGGAATCGTTCCCGCCTCTTGTTGTCACGCCACAATCAGACATTATGTTCGCCGCTCCAGATGTGACATCAGAGAACCTCATGACCGCAGATAATGCCCGCCTCACCACGCTCATCGCCTCCGAAATCAACGCCCGCCCCGATCAGGTGAAGGCGGCGGTGGCCTTGCTGGACGAGGGCGCGACCGTTCCCTTCATCGCCCGTTACCGCAAGGAAGTGACCGGAGGGCTTGATGACACCCAACTGCGCACGCTTTCGGAACGTCTCGTCTATCTGCGCGAACTCAATGCGCGCCGCGCCTCCATCGTCGATTCCATCACCGGTCAGGGCAAGATGACCGACGAGCTGATGGTCAAGATCATGCAGGCCGGGACCAAGGCGGAGCTGGAAGACCTCTACCTGCCCTATAAGCCGAAGCGCCGCACCCGCGCGGAAATCGCCCGTGAACGCGGTCTCGGCCCGCTTGCGGAAGCCATCTGGGAAAACCGCGCTGCCGATCCGGCGAAATTGGCGGAAGCTTATGTGCAGGGCGAAGTGGCCGATGTGAAGGCGGCGCTTGAGGGCGCGCGCGACATCGTGGCTGAAACCATGACGGAAAATGCCGATCTGCTCGGCCGCCTGCGTGATTACATGCGCCAGAACGCCACCTTCCGCGCCAAGGTCGTGGACGGCAAACAGGCGACGGGCGAAAAATTCTCCGATTATTTCGATCATTTCGAGCGCTGGGCGACGGTGCCCGGCCACCGCGCGCTGGCCATGCTGCGCGGCTGGAACGAAGAAATTCTGACGCTGACGATCGATGTCGATGCGGATGATCCCTCACCGGTAAAGCCCGCGCAGCGCTCCATCGCCGCCGCCTTCGATATCCGCAATGCGGGGCCTGCCGATCAATGGCTGATGGAGGTCGCTGGCTGGACCTGGCGGGTGAAGCTTTCCATGTCGCTGTCGCTCGATCTGATGCGCGAGTTGCGCGAGCGGGCGGAAGAAGAGGCGATCAATGTCTTCGCCCGCAATCTGAAGGACCTGCTGCTGGCAGCCCCCGCCGGCTCCCGCGCCACCATGGGGCTTGATCCCGGCATCCGTACCGGCGTGAAGGTTGCGATCGTGGATGGTACCGGCAAGCTGCTCGACACCACGACGGTCTATCCCTTTCCGCCGAAGAACGATGTGCGCGGTACGCAGGCGGAACTCGCTTTGCTCATTCGCAAACACAATGTCGAGCTGATCGCCATCGGCAACGGCACGGGCAGCCGCGAGACGGAAAAGCTGGTGGCCGATCTTCTGGCGCAGATGCCGGCTTCCGCTTCCGGTGCAAAGCCCACCAAGGTCATCGTCTCGGAAGCGGGCGCATCCGTTTATTCCGCGTCGGAACGTGCGGCAGCGGAGTTCCCCAATCTCGACGTTTCGTTGCGCGGCGCCGTTTCCATCGCCCGCCGTCTTCAGGATCCGCTGGCGGAACTGGTGAAGATCGAGCCAAAATCCATCGGTGTCGGCCAGTACCAGCATGATGTCGATCAGGGCCGTCTCAGCCGCTCACTCGATGCTGTGGTGGAAGATGCGGTGAACGCCGTCGGCGTCGATCTCAACACGGCCTCGTCGCCGCTTCTGGCACGGGTCTCCGGTCTCGGCAGTTCGATTGCCGATGCCATCGTCGCCCATCGCGACCAGACCGGGCCGTTTGCCAGCCGCAAGGAATTGCTGAAGGTGCCGCGCCTCGGCCAGCGCACCTTCGAGCAATGCGCGGGCTTCCTGCGCATCCCGAACGGCAAGGAGCCGCTGGATGCTTCCTCGGTTCACCCGGAGGCCTATGGCGTGGCGAAAAAGATCGTTGCCGCCTGCGGCCGCGATCTGCGTTCGCTGATGGGCGACAGCGCCGCGCTGAAGGCGCTTGATCCGAAGACGTTCATCGACGAGCAATTCGGTCTGCCCACCGTAAAAGACATCATCGCCGAACTGGAAAAGCCCGGCCGCGACCCGCGCCCGAGCTTCAAGACCGCGACCTTTGCCGAAGGTGTGGACGAGATCACCGATCTGAAGCCGGGCATGTTGCTGGAGGGTACGGTCACCAATGTCGCCGCCTTTGGCGCCTTCGTGGATATCGGCGTGCATCAGGACGGACTGGTGCATGTCTCGCAGCTTGCCGATCGTTTCGTGAAAGACCCGCATGAGGTCGTCAAGGCGGGCGACGTCGTCAAGGTGCGAGTCGTGGAAGTGGATGTGAAGCGCAAGCGCATCGGCCTCACCATGCGTAAGGATGGCGGCGAGGCAGCGCCGCAGCCGATGCGTGAAAAGGGCAACGCCAGCGCCATGCGCCACGCGACATCAAAACCGAAAGAGCGCAACGAGGGGTCGCAAACTGGTGGTGCGCTTGCCGCCGCGCTGGCTGAAGCCATGAAGCGGCGCTGACCCTGGGTTGAAATGATTTTTTACCAAAAAGCCTCGCCGTATACCCCGGCGGGGCTTTTTCCTTGATGAAATCGTTCAATTTTTTTGAAATAAGACTATCTTGAAACTTGTGCCGAAAGGAATACGGTCTGCAAAATTGATAAGTGAGACTTAGCAATTGGGGGTGCCATGGCGTCGTCTCTGCATGTTCTTCTCGAAAAGATAATCAAGATCGGTGATCTCACCGTCAACAGCCCGGGCGGCAGCCGCACTTTCGGCAACGGCACGGGAAAAAAGGTGGTTCTGAACTTCACCGATGAAGCCGCCATGCAGGAGATAGCCGCCGATCCGGCGCTGAAGCTCGCTGAAATGTACATGGAGGGCCGGGCGAAGGTCGCAGAAGGCGACATCTACGATTTCCTCGCACTGGTCAAAGGCAACACGCTGAGCGAGGCGCTGTCCTTCGGCATGGTCTGGCGCGGCATGGCGCGCATCATCGCCGCCCGCATCAAGATGCATCTGCCGGTCAATCACAACAAGAGCAATGTCGCCCATCATTATGACCTGAGCGCCAAGCTGTTCGATCTCTTCCTTGATGAGGACTGGCAATATTCCTGCGCCTATTTCAATCCGCCCGGCATCAGCCTTTATGAGGCGCAGGTCGCCAAGAAACGGCATATAGCGGCCAAGCTGATGACCGAGCCGGGCCAGAGCGTGCTGGAAATCGGCTCCGGCTGGGGCGGCATGGCGATGTATATCGCGGAAAGCGCCGGTGCCGACGTGACCGGCATCACGCTCAGCGAGGAACAGCTGCGCGTTTCCCGCGATCGTGCGGCAAAACGGGGCCTTGCCGGTAATGTCCGCTTCGAATTGCAGGATTACCGCTATCTGCCGGCCTCGAAGAAATATGACCGCATCGTTTCCGTCGGCATGTTCGAACATGTCGGGCCGACGCATTATCGCGATTATTTCGACAAGGTGGCGGAGGTGCTGGACGACAGGGGCGTGATGGTGCTGCATTCCATCGGCCAGCCCAGCCCTGCACTGGCGACCAATCCCTTCATCGAAAAATATATTTTCCCCGGTGGGTACATACCCTCGCTTGCCGAGGTGCTGCCGTCGATCCAGAAATCCGGGCTGCTGGTGAAGGATATCGAAATCCTGCCCATGCATTATGCGCATACGCTCAGGCATTGGCGTGAGCGTTTCGTGGCGCGCAAGGCGGAAGCGATAGCGCTTTACGACGAACGTTTCTTCCGCATGTGGGAATTTTATCTGGCGGGGTCGGAAATGGCCTTTACCCACGAAAATTTCCATATCTTCCAGATCCAGCTCGCCAAGGACCGCGATGCCGTTCCGCATAATCGCGACTACATTGCGCAGAACGAGGCGAAGCTGCTGGAGTTCGAGAAGACCCGTGCGCCACTCGAGAAGGTGACGTTCTAAGGTATTTCTCCGTCATGCCGGACCTGATCCGGCATCCAGCCAGCCCAAATCCTTGGGCTGAAAAGAGTCCTCCCGCCGCGCAGACGCGCGTCGGCTGGATTCCGGCTCAGGGCCGGAATGACGGGAAGTAGCCGCCGGTTTGCTTTCCCGCTCTGGTTAATGAAATGGAAAGACAATCCCTCTAATTCTACGGGCACCTTGTCTGTATTGCGTTTCTGGGGTTCTTTCATGTTCAAGCCATCAGCGGCCGCCGCCGCCTGTGTCCTGTCGCTTTTTGCCGTGGGCAATGCCCATGCGGAAGGCTGGTTTTCGGGCGACTGGTATCTGAAGCTCGGTGGTGCGGGTTTCACCGCGCCGAAATATCAGGGCGACAACAAGAATGAATTCGGCTTTTCGCCCATCATTTCGCTTGGCCGTCAGGGGCAGGGCGCGCGTTTTACCTCGCGCAACGACAGCGCCTCGATTTCGCTTCTGGACAATGGCCCGATCAGCATGGGTCTGGCCGGCAAGCTGGTTTCCCCGCGTGACGAGGGCGATTCCGCCGATCTCAAGGGCATGACCCGCATCAAGCGCGGCGGCGAGCTTGGTGGTTTCGCCGAGGCTTATCCGACCGACTGGCTGCGCGTTCGCGGCGAAGTCCGTCAGGGTATCCGCAGCCATAGCGGCGTGGTCGGCGATGTTGCCGTCGATGCCTTCACCGATATCGCCCCCGGTATCCAGATTTCCGCCGGCCCGCGCGCCACGTGGGTGAGCAGCAAGTACAATGAGCGTTATTACGGCGTCAGTGCCGCACAGACGGCCGCCGGTGCGCCATCGCCCTATAGCCCGGGCGGCGGCCTGCATTCCGCCGGCATCGGCGCCGCCATCACCTGGAAGGTCACCGAGAACGCCGAAGTCGGGTCGTTTGCGGAATATCGCCGCCTGACCGGTGATGCCGCCGATAGCTCGCTGGTGCGCGAGCGCGGCTCGAAAAACCAGTTCATCGTCGGTGTTCAGGCAAGCTATAAATTCAATTTTTCGCTGCCCTGAGACAAGAAACCGAATGTCTGAGGTTGATGGCCCGCAGGAAACCGTTGCGGGCCTTGATGTTTCTGCCAATCCGCGTTCGACGCCATCCTCGGGCTTGACCCGAGGATCCATTGATTTCAACGGGTTGTGGATTCTCGGGTCAAGCCCGAGGATGACGTCGGTGAGGTTTTCGCTTTGCCGGTGGCGTGTTGCAATCCGCCAAGAACCGCGCATCTTTGCACTTTGAAATCCATTCCGATTTTCCCGCCGATGCTGTAGAACCATCCCTATGGTTCACCACAGCGATTTGTCAGACCGCGTTTCCGACGCGCCATCCAACAACTGGGTCTATCGGATTTTGCCGAGGTCCCTCTGGCCCTATGCGCAGCTTGCACGATGGGATCGCCCCATCGGCTGGCAATTGTTGATGTGGCCGTGTTTCTGGTCCGCGGCCCTTGCGGCCAATGTGGCGGTGGCAAGCGGCGGCTTTTCCTGGGCGACACTGATCTGGCATCTGGCGCTGTTCTTCATCGGGTCGGTGGCGATGCGCGGTGCGGGCTGCACCTATAATGATCTGGCCGACCACAAGATCGACATGGCTGTGGCGCGCACCCGTTCGCGGCCGCTGCCTTCCGGCCGCGTGAGCCGGATGCAGGCCAAGATCTTCATCGTCCTGCAGGCACTTGCCGGGCTCGTCGTGCTTTTGCAGTTCAACAGTTTCGCAATCGCGACCGGCATATTCTCGCTGGTCTTCGTGGCGATCTATCCCTTCGCCAAGCGTTTCACCAACTGGCCGCAATTTTTCCTCGGCCTTGCCTTTTCCTGGGGCGCGCTGATGGGCTGGGCGGGACAGTTCGGATCGCTCGCCTGGCCGGCTGTCCTGCTTTATGTCGGCTCCATCGCCTGGACGATCGGTTATGATACAATCTACGCCCATCAGGATAAGGAAGATGACACCGCGGTGGGCATCGGTTCGACCGCCCTGCTGTTTGGCGAGAACACACATCGCTGGCTGGTTTTCCTTTATGGCACAGCCCTTGCCATGATGTTCCTGTCGTTCTGGATGGCGGGCGTTAACATCATTGCCTATAGCGGCCTTGCCGCTGCCGCGCTCATGCTGTTCCGCCAGGTCTGGGTGCTCGATATCGATGACGTGGACCAGTGCCTCGTGCTGTTCAAATCCAACAACCGCGTCGGCGTGCTGATTTTCGCAGGCCTGATCCTGCCGCTCCTGCTGGCGTAAGCCGTGAAAATACGGAATGGAAAAAGCCCGGTCGCGTCATCCGCGCCGGGCTTTTTGATTTGTCTGGCTGAAGATTATCAGCTGCGGGCGATGATTTCCTTGCCCTCGATCTTCATGCTCATGCCGAGCGAACCGGTGGAGCGGCGAACGAGGAAGCGGGGACGGCGTTCCGCGAAATAGGAATGGCGGCGGCGCGGACGGGTATTCTGGGTGCGCACCTTGCCGAGATGTTCTTCCAGCGGACGGGCAACGCCATCGGCTTCCACCATCAGCATGGGAATGCGGTAGGCTTCAGACCAGCTGCGCCAGTCGGCGGCGATATCGCAGAGATCGTGAGCGACGAGAAGCGGAACGCAGAGATCCGGATCGTCATGGTGCAGTTCCAGGGTCACCGTCACCTGTCCGTCGCCATGGTCGATGGCGCGGGCGGCAACACCCTTGAAAGCGCGGGCAGGCAGGGCGAAGGACAGAGGCAGGCCGGAAGAGGACAGAACCTTTCGCAGAACGGCGCCCCGTTCATCGAGAGTGACGGCGACATCGGTCGCGCCATTGCCTTTTCCATAGGTGACCTGTTGCGGAAAACGTGCCGGGTCGAGTCTGAGAGTGGCGACGGCCCAGTCGGGCTTCAGAACGGTCTTGGTCATGTTTATTCTACCCTTGTTTTACCTGAGAGCCGGTTTCCGGTCTTCTCATCGGGACTTTTCGTCCTCTGATGTCGGGAGAATATCCGCCGCATGTTCGAGACTGCTTAAAAATCGCGGTTAAGAAAACTTTGCATTCCCAAATGGTTAGCAAAACACACTGTGGCATGGTTTCGCTTAGGTAAAGCAGATCGAGACAATGCGGTTTTTATCCCGATCGGAATTGTGCTCTTTCAAGCTACGGGCAAGGCGCGTCATGCATAGTCATGCCAAGGCTTGCCGTGCGTCCGGATGGGCGCGCGATGGGTGGTTCAAAACCGGAGCTTTTGGTGTCCCCGAGGGGATGCGCTGTGCTCCAGGGGGCATACGGATGGTATCGACTTATCTCAGCTACGACCTCATCAACCGCGATATGAAGGCAAGCATCTCGCGCGTGTCGCAGCAGGGGCTCGTGGAGCGGCAGACGAAATATTACAAGGAAAACATCGGCAATGTGAAAAGCGTCGATGAATTCCTCGATAACTACCAGCTTTATTCCTATGCCATGGATGCCTTCGGTCTGGGCGAGATGACCTATGCCAAGGCCTTCATGAAAAAGGTGCTCGACAGCGACCTGAACGACCAGAACAGCTTCGCCAACAAGCTGACCGACGAGCGTTATCGGGAATTTGCCGCCGCCTTTAATTTCAGCTCTTCGACAAAGACCGTGCAGACAGACGCACAGCTCGACAAGATGATCGGGCTTTATGATACGTCGATCACCAATCTGAACAGCAGCCTTGCGGAAGAGACACGTTATTACAAGGCAATCATCGGCACGGTGACGAATGCCGACCAGCTGCTGCGCAACGACCGCACCCGCGCCTATATCTTCCAGGTCTTCGGCGTCGATGAGAAGACCTATTCTTATGCCCATATCAAGGGATTGATGACGAGCGACGTCAACGATCCCAATAGCTACATCAACCAGAAATACGGCGCGGCCTATAATGACGCGGTCGAAAAACTGACGATGAAGGGTAATATCGAACTGCATGCGCAGGTCACCACCCGGATTACGGCCATCGATACCGAACTTGCGGGCACGGGTCTGACAAACGAAGAGCGCACGAAGCTCGAGTCGGAAAAGGTGACCCGCCAGGACCAGCTGACCCAGCTTGAGGCCGTTTTGCCACCGAAGGATGAGTGGGAGGCGAAGCTTGCGGCGATCAAGGCGGAACAGACGACGCTGTCGAACACCGTCACCCAATATAACAAGATGGCGCAGATCGCTAACGCCTTCGAGTTCAAGAATGACGGCACGGTAACTGCTGGCGGGGCACAGACGGCGGACAATCTGAAAGCCATCACGGACTCCTATATCGGCAGCGCAGCGCGTGTGACGCCGACCGTCGCGACGCTGAACCGCGATTACTTCGAATCGAAGATTGGTTCCATCACGACAGTAGAGGAACTGATGTCGGATGCGCGGCTTGTCAATTACATCAGAACGGCCTTCGACCTGAACGACCTGACCATCGTGCCGGCAACGATCAAGAACATCCTCACAAGCGATCTCAGCGATCCGAACAATTACATCGCGACCATGGGCAAGAACGACAAGCGTTACCTCGCCCTGAAAAACGCGTTCAATTTCCTGCCCGACGGTACGCTCGCGGCCGGCACGACGCCGCAGACGACGACACAGACCGCGACGACCACCAGCGGTTACATGACCCATTACAATGATGCGGACGAGGCAGCTGACGAAAAGGCGCTCACGCTGTTCAAGAGCAGCATTGGCAAGGTCACAAGCGTCAATGATTTCCTCGGAACCAATGCGGTCTATACCTATGCGCTGAAGGCTGTCGGCCTCGATCCCGCCAAGGTGAACATCTCCGATATCCAGAGGGTGCTGACCAGCGACCTGCAGGACAAGAAGAGCTACGTTTATACGCTGAAGGATGATCGGTATGTGAAGCTTGCCGAACTCTTCAACTTCACCAAGGACGGTTCGGTCGGTGCACCCATTCTCGCGCAGTCGGAAATCGAGCTGCAGACCATGTCGGCCGACTACATCAAGAAGAAATCGGCTTTCGGTACAGCTAAGGACAAGGAGGCCGCCACGGCCGAGGCGAAATATTTCTCGGGCGAAATGCAGAAGATCAAGACGCTCAGTGAATTCCTGGCCAATGACCGCCTGACCAAATTCGCGATGGAATCGCTCGGCATTGACCCCACGAGCGTGACGAAAGAACAGCTGCAGAAGATATTCACGTCAAATCTTGATGACAAGGACAGCTACGTCAACAAGGAGATGGATCCGGTCTTCCGCCGCCTCGTCACCGCCTTCAATTTCGACACGGACGGCAAGCTCCTTCATGAAGACCGCAGCCTGATCCAGACCCGGCGCGGACTTTATGAAACGCTCGACAATTATCTGACCCAGACGCTGGAAACGCAGGCGGGCGAAGAAAACGCCGGCGTGCGACTGGCGCTCTATTTCAAGCGCATGGCGGCCGGGACGACATCCTATTATTCGATCCTTGCCGATACCGCGATCCAGAACTTCATCAAGACTACCTTTGGCATTCCCGATGAACTCGGTAATGCCGGCGTCGATACCCAGGTGGCGATGATGAAGAAATATTTCGACATCAAGGATTTTCAGGACCCGGATAAGGTCAAGAAGCTGATCGCCCGTTTCACCATCATGTACGACAATCAGCAGAACGTCGCCGATCCCATCATGACCCTGTTCAATGGCAGCGGCTCGGTGGGTATCAGCGGCGATACGTTGCTGGCGGTCGCGACGCTACGGGCACGATAGCTCGAAAAGAGGAAGGCCGGACATGTCCGGCCTTTGCCATACCCACTATCCCCTCACCACCCCGGCAGCATATGCCCGGCGCGCAGGCGCGGCATCTTGGGGTAGGTCTTCACATCATTGTCCATCTCGTCGGCAACGCTCATCGGCGAGATATTGTCGAGGCAGGCGGTGATGTGGTCGGTAATGGCATTCACCAGCGAAGGCGAGAGACCGGGGCGTTTCATCAGGCCGATCTGCACCGGCGGCAGCGGCGGGAAACCATCGGCGGCGGTCAGAACCTTCATGCCGGTGCGCAGCGCCGATTCCGGCAGTACCGAGACGGCCATGCCCGCCAGCACGGCGGCGGCGACCACGGTGGAAGACCAGCTGGTAAACAGTACCTGATAATCCCGCCCATCGGCATCGAGGGCCGAACAGGCGAGCTGACGCCAGTGGCAGTCGCGCCGGCCCACGGCGAGCGGCACCGGCGCGTCATCCTTCAGCGGATGGTTGGCGGAGGCCACCCAGCAGAGCGGTTCAGTGCGCACCACATCCGAAGAGCGCGCGCGTGGATTATGGGTGACGAGGGCAATATCCAGTTCCCCGCGCGCCATTTTTTCGGCCAGGCTGA
Organism: Agrobacterium sp. CFBP2214; assembly: GCF_030209895.1. Lineage (NCBI taxonomy): Bacteria > Pseudomonadati > Pseudomonadota > Alphaproteobacteria > Hyphomicrobiales > Rhizobiaceae > Agrobacterium > Agrobacterium sp. CFBP2214. The sequence continues at coordinate 552,843 of NZ_JARVRC010000001.1, forward strand.
CCGAGGGTTCGCAGACGATATAGAGCTCGACATTGGGGTGAGTCTTGGCAAAACGCCCGATGATCTCAGGCATGTAGCGGTCGGCATAGTCATCAGGTGTGCCGATGCGCAGCGTCCCTTCCAGCCTGTTGTCGTCGAAGGCGGCGATTGCCTCGTTATTAAGGCGGATGATGCGGCGGGCGTAATTCATCAGCTTTTCGCCCTCCGCCGTCAGGCGGTTGCCGCGCCCGTCCTTGGCGAAAAGCTGTTTGCCGATGCGTTCCTCAAGCCGGCGCATCTGCATGGAGACGGCGGATTGCGTCTTGAAGACGCGATCTGCGGCCTTGGTGAAGCTGCCCGTATCAACGATGGCGATGAAGGTGTGCAGCTGGTCTATGTCGAGAGGTGCGGACATGGATGGTCATCCATCAGAATGATTGATGTCTCACATTAGAAACATTCGTTGGACTGATCAATAGTCTTGCGACATTTTGACACCAAGCAAATCAATATCAACCCCGGGCCGACGAGATGTCGAGCCCTTAACCCGAGGCAGCTTCTCGCGCGTGGTGCGCCGGGAGCGGTGCCGCATCGTGCCGTTACGGAAGGATAAGTGTCATGCGCACGGCAGAACGGAGAATGGAACTGGAACTCGCAACCGGCAGGGAAAGCGATGCGCTTCGTCGCCTCGTTGTCGGTGTTGCTTCGACCGTGAAAACCTTTCTGCAGCGCATCTATAACCGTATCTGCGCCAATGAGCTGACGGAACTCGACGACCGCCTGCTTGCGGATGTCGGTCTGGTGCGATCGGATGTGACGAATGCGCTCAATACCGGCCTTTTCGAGGACCCGACCGCCCATCTGACCCGGGCCGCACAGCTACGCTCGGTCACGCGGTTTGAGGCGCTCTAAGTTTTGTTCGCGCAACTCCGGCAGACCTCCAGCTGCCGGAGTTGCTCCGAGCTGAAAAGTTTTCCCCGCAGGGTGATTTGCCAATAGCCCTGCCTTTGCCCGGTGTCAGGCCCCTCGGCCGCGCCGGGCTTTTTTAATGGCGGTGCAGCTTTAGTGCCAATGCCTCAATATTGATATTCCTCGAAGACCGGCAGCACCGAACCGCCCCAGCGGCCATTATAAAGCGCAAGCAGGTCTTCGGCGAGGGTGGTCTTCTTGGCCAGAACCTCATCCAGCGAGGACAGGAACACGGTCTCATCCTGGCCTTCGCCATTCAGGCGTTTGCGGTTTTTCAGGCCGGTGCGGGAAATGTCGAGCACCTCACGGGCGATGCCGAGGAGTGGCTTGCCGGCGATCTCTGCGGCCAGACCCTTAGCCGGTACGGCGTCGCGTAGCGCAATGACCTCATCGAAACTCCAGCCGGCCGTCAGTGCATCGGCAGCATCAAGCGCTTCCTGATCATAGAGAAGTCCGACCCAGAACGCCGGCAGGGCGCAGATGCGCCTCCACGGGCCGCCATCCGCACCGCGCATTTCGAGGAAGCGCTTCAGGCGCACATCCGGGAACAGGGTGGAAAGATGGTTCGTCCAGTCGCCCATTGTCGGCTGCCACTCGGCGATTTCGCCCTTTAGCGCGCCATTCATGAACTGACGGAAGGTGACATGGGTGCAATCGTGATATTTGCCGTCGCGCACGATGAAATACATCGGCACATCAAGCGCCCATTCCACATAGTCCTTGAAGCCGAAGTCATCTTTGAAGGTGAAGGGCAGCACGCCCGAGCGGCGATTGTCGGTGTCGCGCCAGATATCGCCGCGCCAGGAGAGCAGACCGTTCGGCTTGCCTTCGGTGAAGGGCGAAGAGGCAAAGAGCGCGGTTGCCAGCGACTGCAGCTTCATGGAAACACGCATCTTCTGGCGCATGTCAGCTTCGGAGGAGAAATCGAGATTAACCTGAATGGTGCAGGTGCGGTACATCATGTCGAGACCCTTGGTCCCGACCTTCGGCATATAGCGCGTCATAATCGCGTAACGCGATTTCGGCATATGCGGGGTTTCGTCATAGCTCCACAACGGGCTGCCGCCGATGCCGAGGAAACGAATGCCCATCGGCTCGGCCACTTCGCGCACGGTCGCCAGATGCTGGTTGGATTCCTTGCAGGTCTGATGCAGGTTCTCGAGCGGCGCGCCTGACAGTTCGAACTGGCCGCCCGGCTCGATGGAGATGGCCCCCATGCCGTGCTGTTCGCCAAGGCCGATGATGTTCTCGCCGTCCATGATCGGCTCCCAGCCGAGCTTTTCCTGCATGCCCTTCAAAAGGGCCGAAATGCTGGCTTCGCCGAAATAGGGAACGGGACTGTTATCCTTGCGGAAAAACGCGAATTTTTCGTGTTCGGTGCCGATGCGGAAATCGGCTTCAGCTTTGCAACCGCCTGCCAGATAATCTGTAAGCTCCGTGACGGAGGAGAGGGGTGTCTGGTCGGTCGTGTCGCGTGCCATGGCTTACCTTGTTATGACGTCTCTGTTGCGGCGAGGCATATGATTGGCAGATAGGGCCGGATCGTATCCGGAGGCAAATGAATTTCTTTTAAAGATGCATGAAGCGCAATGGTGCCTCTCAGTTCCAGTCGCCGATAACAGCCTGAATGACTGCAAGTGCGGCGACGGCGGCCGTATCGGCCCTCAGGATTCGCGGCCCGAGCGGAATGGGGGTAACGAAGGAAAGGCCGCGCAGAAGCTCCCGCTCCTCTTCGGAAAATCCGCCTTCCGGGCCGACCAGCAGGGCAATTTTGCGTTCCGTGACGGATTGCAGGATGGGCAACGGATTTTGCCCCGCATCGCCTTCGTCGCAATAGATGATGCGCCGGTCGTGAGGCCAGGACTCGAGCATGTCCTTCAGTTTCACAGGTTCGGCCACGTCGGGCAGGGACAGTATGCCGCACTGCTCGGCGGCCTCGATGGCGTTGGCGCGCAGTTTTTCGGTGTTGTGAATCTTGCCCTGAACATGCTGCGTCATCACCGGTTGCAACAGGCCGGCGCCCATTTCCACCGCCTTCTGCACCACATAATCCATGCGCCCGACTTTCAGCGGTGCGAAAAGATAATGCAGGTCAGGTGCATCCGGCTGCGGACGTGTCTGCTCGAGGGGCACGAGAACGATCTTCTTGCGGCTCGGAAAGGAAAGTCTCGTTTTCCATTCGCCGTCACGCCCGTTGAACAGCAGGATTTCCGCACCGTCGGTCATGCGCAGCACATTGGCGAGATAGTTGAACTGTTCGGTTGTTGCCTCCTGCGCGACGCCTTCGGCAAGATTGGCTTCGATATACAGGCGTTGCATCCGGAAATTAGCGCGCATGGGATTTTTCGGTTTTAGAGAAAGAGGAAGGACATGAGCCAATAGAGCAGCGCTGCAAGCGTTGCACTTAAGGGAACGGTGACCAGCCAGGCGGCGATGATCGTCATGAAGTGGGAGCGCCGGACAAGATAACGGCGGCGCACCTCGGAGGGATTGTCGGCATATTTTTGGGCGCGGCGGATTGTCTGGCCGGCTCCCGCCTGAACGAGCTCCTGCCGCCGCCGTGACGATTGCGTATACCATTCACGGAAGAAGCCAACGCCGAACACCGCGCCGATGGCGGTGTGGGTGGTGCTGACCGGCAGGCCGAAGCGCGAGGCAACGAGGACGGTGAGCGCCGTGGCCACGGAAACGCAAAACGCGCGCATCGGATTGAGCTTGGTGATCTGTTCACCGACGAGGCGGATGAGACGCGGGCCATAAAGAAGAATACCGCAGGAAAGCCCGAAGGCGCCGACCAGCATCACCCACAGCGGTGCGCGGGCGGAGGTGCTCACCGCCTCATCATGCAGGGCGCGCACGATGGCCACGACAGGGCCGATGGCGTTCGAAACGTCATTTGCCCCATGCGCGAAGGACATCAAGGCGGCGGCGAGAACGAGCGGCCATTGGAACAGGATTCGAAGCGACTGGTTGCGGTTCTCCAGCCCTTCCGATTGTTTGTGGATGATCGGCACACAAAGCCGCCACGCCACAAGCCCGGTCACCAGCCCTATGAGGCTGGCATGGCCAAGCGACACATGCATGAGCTGCCGCAATCCGACCCAGATGAGATAGGCCATGAAGACGCCCGCCATCAGGCCGATGAGAACCGGAACCCACAGCCGGGCCGAGCCGATCTTGTCTTCGCGGTAAATGATGAATTCCTTGATGAAAGCAAGGATGGCGACGGCGATGAAGGCGCTGATGAAGGGTGCGAGTACCCATGCGAAGGCGATGCTGCCGAGCGAAAGCCAGTCGACCGCTTTCGCCCCATAGGCGGCCATTCCGGCGCCCGCAACCCCGCCGACCACCGTATGGGTGGTGGAGATCGGCGCTCTTGTCCAGGTCGAGATATTGACGAGAAGGCCGGCGGCGAGAAGCGCCGACAGCATCGCCCAGGAAAAGGCGGTCCTGTCGGGGATGGTCTCGACGTTGATGATGCCGCTGGAAATGGTCTCCACGACATTGCCGCCGGTGATCAATGCCCCGGCGATCTCACAGATGGCGGCGACGATGAGCGCAACGGCAAGCGGCATGGCCTTGGCGCCGACCGCCGGGCCGACATTGTTCGTCACGTCATTCGCGCCGATATTGATGGCCATATAAGCGCCGATGGCGACGGCGGCGATGATGATGACGGCACCCGCAGTGCCCGTGACGAAAGCGCCCGCGAAGACCGCCGCGAGGACAACGAACATGAACCCCGCGCCAAGGCCGGCAAGCTGCTGCGTGACGTGCAGCGTCGCCTCTTCGACACGGGTGAACTTGTCGAGATCCTTGTCGAGCGTCGGCTTCATGTTTGATGGCGGCTTCGTTGCCATTCACACCTCGTTTGCCAGCATTCCCTTTCGTCCGGCAGCGTCGCAGGTTGAAGGCAATTTACAGAAAGACTGTTACATCTCGCACATCTTTCCAAAAGGAAAGACGATAAAAGCCATGTTGGAAAAACAAACTGCACATTGCCACATCAGGGGCGGGCGCGCTATTTCGAATGCGCCATCCGCTTGTCGAAAGCGAGCATAAGCGCCTTCAGTTCCGGCTCGTTGACGCGCTTGCCAGCTTCTTGCGGACTGACCCATTCCAAACGTCTCGATTCCTTCTCGGGAAAGCTTTCCTGCATTTCCGAAACTTCGAGCAGATGCACCTGCACCCTGCATGGCACGTTGACGCCGCTGTTCAGCTTTTTCTCGTAGTCGTAATAACCGAAGGGCGCCTTTTCCACCGTGCCTTTGACACCGGCTTCCTCATAGGCTTCCTGCTCGGCCACCGCATGGGCCTTCTTGTTGGCCATCGGCCAGCCCTTGGGAATGACCCATCGGCCCGTATCCCTGCTGGTCAGCAGCAAGACTTCCGGCCCCGGATTTTTTTTCGACAATCGATAGCACAGCGCCGCATATTGCTGTCGCGGCGGTCTGCGCAACATCAAGCCAACATCTGTCGCCAATCGATTCAAAATCTTCAATCCGAATAAATCCTCTTTGCCGGGTAGTGATAATTGCTAATATAGAGATGCCGCAGATTCCGCCAATCCCCCTTTACCCATAACCCACTACTGTCTTCATGCTGATGAAGCCTTTGGGCGCAGGGGATGTGGTAGATTTGCGAACAAAGTTCTGACCGGGCGGTTCCCCGACCGTACAGCCGATGCGGTAATACTCTCTCTGCCTGCCTTCAAGCCATTCAGAATGCAAAGCCGCTATGAATTGTGGCCGGGGCTGCTTTAATCCGGGGCCATCCCCCAGTGCCGGAGGCCCTCGACCACACCGTCCGCTTCTCTCGCAGCCGCGTGAAAAAAGCGCGTATCCTGATGCGCCAGCGAGACAAGCTCCGGCAGGGCATTGCCGACGATCACGCCGCGAATATTCTTCAACTCGAACATCGCCCGATCATTGCCAGTATCGCCCGCAACCGCTGATTCGTCGAGGCCGATGCGTAATTGTCCACATAACCATGTGAGCGCTGCGCCCTTGTCCGCGGCTTTCGGCAAGATGTCGAGGTCGCGATCGCTGGAGTAGACGAGACGGGCGTCGATATCAGCCGCTACAAGCGCTGCTTCGATCTCCCCGAGCGCGGCGTCATCGGCGTCATGCAGGAACCAGCTCGATTTCAAGCCGTGCTGGTAACGCTCCTCCTGCATCGTCACACCGGGAATTCCGGCCATGACCTCGGTAATCTTCCGCGGGTCGAAACCGGTGCCGAGGGACTGTGTGTAGGCGCTTTCCAGTTCGCTTCGCTTTTTGGCGTGCAGCATCGTGCCGACGCCGCCGATGATGTAGTCCGGCTGCGGCAGCGGCACCTCTTCCAGGAGGGCAAGCTGGTCGTCGATCAGCCTGCCGCTGTTGAAAACGAGGAGGGGACGTTGCGCCTCCGGCAATGAGTGCCAGAAATCGCGAAACCGCCGAGTGGCGTCATTGTCGCCGACAACGGTTCCGTCGAGATCGGTGGAAAAAAGACGAAGCGGTTTCAATCGCCGTCATTCCATGGTTCGGCCCAGTCGGCTTCTTCCAGAACCGGCATCATGGTCCTGCCTTCCACAAGGGCGAGCAACTGCTGGGCAATGCCGGTCCAGGTGAACAGGCTGCGCGCCTTGTGTGCCCCCATGCGGGAAAGCCGCCCGTAAAGCCGCTCGTGCTTGAACGGTTTCATCATGGTGATGCCGAGGTCTTCCTTGTCGAAAGGATCGGCAAACAGCGCATGGCGGCCATAGCTCACGGCCCGGAACAACCCGCCATGGATGGTGACGACAGTTGGCGTGCCGCTCGCCATCGCCTCGATCGCGGTCATGCCGAACGGCTCATAGCGACTGGAAAGCACGAAAAGATCGGCAGCGCGATAGATATCCGGCAGGTCTTCATCCGCGACATAACCGGAAAAGGCCACCTTGTCTTCCAGACCGAGCGCTTTCACCCGCTCCTTCAGCTGGTTGAGGATCGTGGTTTCCTGTTCGTCCATATTCTCACCGCCAACGGCGAGATGCAGACGGGCTTCCGGTTCGCGCTCCGCAAGAACGGAGAAGCCGTCGATCAGCAGATCATAACCCTTGTTGGTGGCAAGCCGCCCAAGGGCCAGAACCGTCTTTCCCTCGAAGCCGAAACGCTGCCGGATCATCTGCCGTGTCGCATCCGAAACCGGGAAGAAACGGTTGTCGTCATAACCCGGCGGGATCATGTGGATGTGCTTGCGTTTTTGCCCGTAATCCTCAATCAGCACGTCGAGCTGCACCGGCGTCGTGGCGATCACCATGTCGCAGCTGCGATAGATGATAAGCTCGTGCTGAATGCGTTCCCTGAAGTTGAATTCCAGTTCGAACGTATCGGCCTTTTCCGGATAGTCGGTCTCCATCTGGCGCTTCTTCCAGATGCCGAGCGAATGCGGCGTGTGCAGATGCGGGACTTTCAGCGCTTCGGAGAGCCGCTGCCCGGCCACGCCGGCATCCCAGTAATGGCTGTTGATGAAAGAATAATTCAGGTCGTTCTTCTTGATGAAACGCAACGCGTTTTCGCACCATTCCATCAGGTGCCGGTGCAGATATTCCTTGGGAATGAAATCGCGTCCGCCGCAGGGAATGCGCACCACACGGACGCGCTCGTCAACCTCGTCGAATTCCGGCTGGTCTTCGAAGCGGCGGGTATAAAGATCGACGGTGTAACCGAGCTGGCCGAGTTTGCGTGCAAGCTCAAGCACATAAACCACCTGCCCCCCGGTATCGGCCGCGCCCAGTGGCGGATGCGCGGCGACATAGCCATGCGTCGATATGAGAGCTATCCGCGGATAGCGTTCAGTTTCGCTCGTGGTTGTCATGGGTCCCATCTTGGTAAATTTTTCCAATTAACCCGATAAAAAGACCGAAGAGCACAAAAGGTTCCATCAAAAATCGAATAAAATGGATGGCGCATTTCGCAAGATGGTGTTTTCAGCCGCTGCGCTGCTGCTGTCGCAAACGGGAAATCCGGTCCCATTCCTGCGCCTGATGCGCCTTGGATGTCGTCTCGACGATGAAGTCGATATGGGCCTCCGCCGCCGCTCTTGCCGCTGCCGGATCGCCGGCGGCGATGGCGTCGTGGATGGCGATATGCTGCCTCAACACCTCGTCATGGGCGCCTGCGACGGTGAAGATGAGATGGCGATTGTAAAAAATGTCGTCGCTCAGAAGCCGGTAGCAGGAGCGTAGCGTGTGCATCAGCACGATATTATGCGCTGCCTCACCAATGGCATTGTGAAACTCCACATCGCCCGAAAGCTCCTCTTCGAAGCGGCCCGCCTCATGCGCCTCACGCATCCTGTCGACGATGGCGGCAAGGTTGCGCCGGTCCGGCTCTGTCGCCCGCTGTGCGGCAAGTTCGGCGGTCATGCCTTCGATATAACGGCGATATTCGAGGAAATCCCGCGTCGCCCGGCTGTGGCGGGTAATCAGTGCGCTCAACGGGTCTGAAAAGACCGCGCCGACGATATCGGCGACATAGGTGCCGCCGCCATGCCTGCTCACGAGAAGGCCGCGGGTCTCAAGCTCTTTCAGTGCTTCCCGCAGGATCGGGCGCGAGACATCGAGCTTCTGCGCCAGTTCCCGTTCGCCCGGCAGCCGGTCGCCATCCCGCAAGATGCCGTCGAGGATCAGTTCCTCGAACCGCAGCACGACCTCCTGCGATGTGCGGCTGTGCTCGATGCGCGCAAAAAGCGTTTCGTCCATCGCAGAAGTCTCCGGCGAGATGCCGCCCCGTATTTGATGCCGGGCAAAGTACCAGCGAAGCGTCGCACTGGTCAAATATTCTATCCAGTTCTCCGCCTGGCCGTGTCATGCCTGCGGCAACACGGCATCTGCCTTTTGAAACTGGCTTTTGTTAAAGCAGCAGCTGGACAGGGTGATGATGGCGGATTTTTCCGCCAGATGGATCAAAACAATTACATCGGCTTCGATTGCGGTGTTTTCATTGTGATCGATGGCTTAGAAATCCGGGACAAGAAGCGGGGACGATATCGCAATGGCCAAGGGTAGATTTGCATTCGCAAGCGCGCCGGAAAGGTCGCTGGCTCTGGGTGAGGTGCATGCGCGGCCGACCGTGCTGCTTGCCCCATCGCGCATCATCATCCAGCTCGCCTTCATGATGGATGGCGGCTCGGCCGTGCATCACTCGGTCATCGCGGAAATGTCGCGCAGCCGTGGTGTCGCACCACCGGAACGAGATGCCCGCCACCATGCAATGCCCTGGGGGCAGGGGACGCTTCGCTGGGAGCGGCATACCGAGTTCTCGACCTGGTTCTGGGATGGCCCCGCACCGGAAAAATTTGGCGGCGAAATCGCGGGCGATCCCTTCGGCGACGGCTTTTCGCCACCCGGCTCGCTAATCTCGGGCGTGCGGCTGGAAATCCGTCCTGAGAACGGTGTCACCTCCCAGGCGGAAGCGATGTTCGAACCGACCAGCCTCTGTCACAGCGATGTGCGCGACGGGCAGGCCGCTATCCTCACCGATTTCCGCCAGGATCGCGATGGGCTGACGCAGATATTGGTGATCGACCGGGGCCTCACCGATTACAGCCGCGGCGCGCTGGTGCAGCGGCTGCTGGATATCGAGACCTACCGCACGCTCGCCATGCTGGGCCTGCCGATGGCGCAGACGCTGTCGCCGGAAATCCGCCGCATCGAGGATGGTCTGACCGGCATCACCCAGCGCATGAAAAACGGTGCGCGCGACGAGGCCGATGCGCTGCTGGCGGAGATGACCCGGCTTGCGGCGGAACTCGAAGCCAATGCCGCGCTCAGCCTCTATCGTTTCGGCGCCAGCCGCGCCTATGACGGCATCGTGCGCGAACGCATCCGGGCGCTGGCGGAAACGCCGGTGCAGGGCCATGAGACCATGGGCAGCTTTCTGGAACGGCGCATGGCGCCCGCCATGCGCACCTGCCAGTCGGTGGAGGAGCGGCAGGCCAACCTGTCGCGCAAGCTCTATCGCGCCACGGCTCTGGTTCGAAGCTGGATCGATGTGGAACTGGAGCGGCAGAACACGGTGTTGCTCAACACCATGAACAAGCGCGCCGCCATGCAGCTTCGCCTGCAGCAGACGGTCGAAGGCCTCTCGGTCGCTGCCATCTCCTATTATGTCGTCGGCCTCATCGGTTATCTCACCAAGGCGATCAGCCATGATGTGCTTCCGGTTGATCCGGCCGTGGTCACCGGTATCTCCGTTCCCTTCGCCGTGCTTGGCGTGTGGTGGGTCGTGCGCCGCATCCGCCGGTCCCATGCAGAGGGCGGGCATTAAGGGGCAACCCAGTCTCCCTCATTACTGTGCCCGTCACAGGAATCCAGCCAACGCGCGTCTGCGCGGCGGAGAGAATCCTTTCAGCCCAAGGACTTGGGCTGGGTGGATCCCTGTGACGAGCACAGGCGTGAGGGAGGAGAGGTGGTGCTGATACGGCCTCGCCGCCTTAGCCTTGTTCCCAGTAGGGTGAAGGCCCATAAAGCCCGGCCAGATAATCGATGAACAGCCGCACCTTCGCGGGTAGGAACTGCCGGCTCGGATAAACCGCCGACAGCGTGACATTGCGCGATCCCTCATAACCGGGCAGCACTTGTACCAGCTTCCCGCTGCGCAATTCATGGCCGATATCCCAGGTGGAACGCAGCGCAATGCCAAGTCCTGATATCACCGCCTCGCGGATCACTTCGCTCGAATTGGTGACCAGCATTCCCTCCGGCCGGATGCTGAGCGCACCGCCCGGCCCCTCCAGTCGCCACACGTCGTTATTGTGCGCCGGCAGGCAGCGGTGTTTCTTCAGATCCTCGATTGTCGCCGGCATGCCGTGGGCCGCCACATAGTCCGCCGAGGCGCAGAGCACGCGGCGCACCGGCGCCAGACGGCGGGCGACGAGGCTGGAGGAGTTGAGATCGGCAATACGGATAGCCAGGTCGTAACCACCCTCGATGATATCGATGAACTCGTCGCTGAGCACCAGATGGACCGAGAGGTCCGGATGCCGCTCCATGAATGTCTTCAGATGCGGCGCGATATGCATGCGCCCGAAGGAGGTGGGTGCGGAAACCTTCAGTGTGCCGTTGACGGTGTTGGCGCGGCCGGAGACGAAATCCTCCGCTTCCTCCAGCCCTTCCAGTACGGCCAGCACTCGCTCGTAAAAGCCCTGTCCCGCTTCGGTCAAAGAAATCTGCCGCGTGGTGCGCTGGAAAAGTCGTGCGCCGAGCTTTTCTTCCAGCCGCTTGATGCGCTTGGAAATGACGGCGGGCGAATAGCCAAGCTCCTTGGCGGCGAGCGACATGCTGCCGGAGGCGGCAACGCTTGCGAAGACTTCCAGATCGCCCAGATTTGTCATAGTTGCCCTTGATTATTTCCAGAATGGAAAAAATCCATATCATTTGATTGCGCCGTTTCAAAGTGGTAAAGAAACAATACCAGTTGGTGAAATGGCATGGAGGAGGGGCGGTGACACAGCCGATAAAGTTTCTGGAGCCGCGCGCGAAGGTGGTCGCAGATCGCGACCGCATCATAGCTGATCTCAAGGATATTCTGCCGGCGGACTGTCTTGTGCACGAGCCGCGCGAACTCGTGCCTTTCGAAACCGATGCCTTTGTCTCTTATCGCCGCCTGCCGCTTGCCGTGGCGCTGCCGAAGACGACCGAGGACGTGGCGGCGGTGATGAAATATTGTCATCGCTACGGCATTCCGGTCGTGCCGCGCGGCGCCGGCACCTCGCTCTCCGGCGGGGCGATCCCGCAGGAGGATGCGGTGGTGATCGGCCTTTCGAAGATGAGCGCGATCCTTGAGCTTGATTTTTACAATCGCACGGCGCGGGTGCAGGCGGGAGTTACCAATCTCTCCATTTCCGATGCGGCCGGCGCTGAAGGCTTCTTTTATGCGCCTGATCCCAGTTCGCAGCTGGCCTGCACCATCGGCGGCAATATCGGCATGAATTCCGGCGGCGCGCATTGCCTGAAATATGGCGTCACCACCAATAATCTGCTCGGCGTGAAAATGGTGCTGGTGGATGGCACTGTTCTCGAATTGGGTGGCAAATATCTCGATGCCAGCGGTTACGACCTGCTCGCCCTCGTCTGCGGCTCGGAAGGCCAGCTCGGCATCGTCACCGAGGCGACGGTACGGCTGATCGCCAAGCCGGAAGGCGCGCGCCCGGTGCTGTTCGGTTTCGAAACCTCGGAAGAAGCGGGTTCATGCGTGGCCGATATCATCGGTGCGGGCATCATCCCTGTTGCCATTGAGTTCATGGACAAGCCGGCCATCGAGATCTGCGAGGCCTTCGCCAAAGCGGGATATCCGCTGGATGTCGGCGCGCTTCTGATCGTGGAGGTCGAAGGCTCCGAGGCGGAAATGGACGCCATGCTTGCCGATATCGTCACCATTGCCCGAAAACATGGCGTGAAGACGGTGAAGGAATGCCAGTCGGCCATGGAGGCTGCGGCGATCTGGAAAGGCCGCAAATCCGCCTTCGGCGCAACGGGCCGCATCGCGGATTATATCTGCATGGATGGCACGGTGCCGCTTTCCCAGCTTTCTTATGTGCTGAAAAAGACGAGCGAGATCACCGACCGTCTCGGCCTGCGCGTCGCAAACGTTTTCCATGCCGGTGATGGCAACATGCATCCGCTCATCCTGTTCAATGCCAATGATCCTGAAGACGCGGCCCGCGCGGAAGAGGCAGGCAATGAAATATTGAAGCTCTGTGTGGATGCGGGTGGCTGTTTGACCGGCGAGCATGGTGTGGGCATCGAAAAACGCGATCTGATGCGCCACCAATATGGTGAGGCCGATCTTGCCCAGCAGATGGCGGTGCGGGCGGCTTTTGACGAGGGTTGGTTGATGAACCCTTCCAAGGTGTTTCCGCTGGAGGGGAGGGGATGATGGGTTTGAGTTTTATGGTCTCTGTGGGTACGGCTCACCCTCCTCTGCCCTGCCGGGCATCTCCCCCTCAAGGGGGGAGATCGGCAAGACGCCCGCGCATCGCTTCATTCGCAGCGTTCGAGAGTGGAGTGAGAGATCGCCTCGATTCGATCTCCCCCCTTGAGGGGGAGATACCCGGCAGGGCAGAGGGGGGTATCCCTTGCGCAAACTTCGCTGTCCCATGCCCGGAGCCCGCAACCCGATGCTGACGCCGTACGCAGAAACCCAGGTCGCCGATATCATCCGCGACCACGCGACCCGAAGAATCCCGTTGAAAATCTTCGGCGGCAATACCCGCTCCGGTTTCGGCAATGCCGTGGCGGCGGAAACCGGGCTGAGCTCCCGCGCAATGGCTGGCATCGTTTCCTACGTCCCCGCCGAAATGGTCATGACCGTCAGGGCCGGCACGCCACTTGCCACCATCGAAGCCGCCCTTGCACAAAACCGGCAGATGATGGCCTTCGAGCCGATGGACCACCGCCCGATCATGGGCACAGAAGGTGAGCCGACCATCGGCGGCGTCTTTGCCGCAAATGTTTCCGGCCCGCGCCGTTATGTGGCGGGTGCCGCCCGCGACAGCCTGCTCGGCATCCGTTTCGTCAATGGCAGCGGCGAGATCATCAAGGCCGGCGGCCGGGTGATGAAGAATGTCACCGGGCTCGACCTGTCGAAGTTCCTTGCCGGATCTTTCGGCACGCTCGGTTTTCTCACGGAGGTGACTTTCCGCGTATTGCCGAAACCGCCTGCGGAAAAAACCGTGGTCGTTTCCGGTCTCGACGATGAGGCGGCGACACGCATCATGGCCGCGGCGATGGCGCTGAGCGTCGAGGTCTCCGGAGCGGCGCATCTGCCGGAAAGCGTGCGTTCCCGCTTCATCGATGGCAACCTGCCGGAAGGTCCGGCGACAATTCTGCGGCTGGAAGGGCTGCCCGCCTCGGTGGAAGCGCGCGCCCGCAAGCTCCTCTCCGTCATGGACCGGGTCGGGCCATGGGCGCTGCTGGAGGGCGAAGAGAGCGGGCTTTTATGGCGGCAGGTGCGTGATGTCGCGCCCTATGCCGGTCAGAATACCAAGCCGCTGTGGAAAGTCTCCGTTGCACCTGCCGCCGGCCACCGACTCGTCGCTGCGCTGCGCATGGAAGCGGGCATCGATGCCTTTTATGACTGGCAGGGTGGTCTTGTCTGGATGCAGATGGAGGCGGACCCGGAGGCCGCTTTGCTGCGCGGCGCTATCAAGGCGCTGGGCGGCGGCCATGCCACGCTGGTGAGGGCAAGCGATGCCGTGCGCGCCACTGTGGCGGCCTTCGAACCGCGCCCGGCGGAGGAGGCCATCCTGTCTGCACGTATCAGGGAAAAACTCGATCCGGCGGGCATCTTTAATCCCGGCAAGATGGCCGTAACGATGCAAAGGGCGGTCTGAACCATGCAAACATCCTTCACGCCGCAGCAACTGGCCGATCCGCATGTGGCGGAATCCGAAAAAATCCTGCGCAAATGCGTGCATTGCGGTTTCTGCACTGCCACCTGTCCCACCTATGTGACACTCGGCAACGAGCTGGACAGCCCGCGCGGCCGCATTTACCTCATCAAGGACATGCTGGAAAACAGCCGCCCGGCCGACCGTGAGGTCGTCACCCATATCGACCGCTGTCTTTCCTGTCTTGCCTGCACCACCACCTGTCCCTCCGGCGTGGATTACATGCATCTGGTTGATCATGCCCGCGCCCATATCGAACAGACGTACAAGCGCCCCTTCATGGATCGGCTGATCCGCAATCTTCTGGTCGCGGTTCTGCCCCATCCCACCCGTTTCCGGCTGGCCTTGCAGCTGGCAAGGCTGGCGCGGCCTTTCGCGGGCCTGCTTGCCAAAGCCCCGGCGCTGAAACCGCTGCAATCCATGCTCGCACTCGCCCCCGCTGCTGTTCCTGCGGCCTCCGCCTCCACCCGTCCGGGAGAAAGACCGGCGGAGGGCGAAAAGCGCGGGCGCGTCGCCATCCTCACCGGTTGCGCCCAGCCGGTGCTCGACCCCGGTATCAATGAGGCAACGCTGCGGCTTCTCGCGCGGCTCGGCATTGAGGTTGTGGTGCCGAAGGGCGAGGGCTGCTGCGGCTCGCTGGTGCATCATATGGGCCGGGAGGAAGAGGCGCTCGCTCAAGCAAGGCGTAATGTCGATGTCTGGACCCGGGAGATGGAAAATGGCGGCCTTGACGCTATCATCATCACCGCGTCGGGTTGCGGCACCACCATCAAGGATTACGGCCACATGCTGCGGCTTGATCCCGCCTATGCGGAAAAAGCCGCGCGGGTTTCGGCGCTGGCGAAGGACATCACCGAATATCTCGCCCGTCTCGATCTGCCGCAAAGGCAGAGCCAGGGCCTGACGGTTGCCTATCATTCCGCCTGCTCCATGCAGCACGGCCAGAAGATAACGCTCGCACCGAAACAGCTGCTGAAGGCGGCGGGTTTCATAGTGCGTGATCCGGCGGAGGGGCATCTGTGCTGCGGCTCAGCAGGGACCTACAACATCCTGCAGCCGGAGATTTCCGGCAAGCTGAAGGCCCGCAAGGTGAAGAACATCGAGGCCACACGGGCGGATGTCATCGCCACCGGCAATATCGGCTGCATCACGCAGATCGGAACCGGCACTGATATGCCGATCCTGCATACGGTGGAACTGCTGGACTGGGCTTATGGCGGGCCGAAACCGGCGAGGCTTTCGGTTTAGTGCGCCGTTTGCCGATAAGGCAGCGATCCGGAATGACGGCGCGTGACGACAGGTCGGGGCCGGTGCGCCTTTCGGAGGCTTCTCCTCATCCCTGTGCTTGTCACAGGGATCCAGCCAGCCCAAGGACTTGGGCTGAAAGGACTCTCCCCGCCGCGCAGACGCGCGCGACGGCTGGATTCCTGTGGCGAGCACAGGAATGAGGGAAGAGGGTGGTTACTCCGATACTAGAACTTATACGCCACGCCGAAATTCACCGCATTGGTGATGATGTCGGTCTTCAACGAGCCGCCATTGTCGATATCGACGTCGACGAAGGAATAGGTGCCCTTATATTCCACGAAGGTCGACCAATTGTCGGTGATGCGGTAGCTGAGGCCGGCCTGCGCCTGCAGGGTTGCGCCGCCGAACTGGTATTCGAAGGTCTTGCCCGAGGGACGATATACTTCCACATGCGGCACGTTGATGCCGACGCCGGCGCCGACGTAAGGGGTGATCGGCAGGGATTCCAGCGGAAAGCGGTAGAGCGCGTTCAGCGTCAAAAGGTTCAGGCCGTCGGTGAATTCGAAATGCGACCAGCCGGAACGGGCAAGCGTCTGGTCGTCGGCATAGACCTTGTCATGGGTGAAATCGAGCGAAATACCGAAATTCCGGAGCTGGCCTTCATCAAACCAGTAGGTGCCGCGCACGCCCCAATAGGGCGGGTTGGAAAAGGACTTGCCTTCCCATCCGGCCCGGAAATCCGGCCCGTCGGAAACCTTCACATCGCTGTGCGGCGCGCTTTGCCAGCCGCCGTAACCGGAAATTTCAAATTCGCCCGCTATTGCGGCAGAGAAGGAAACGCCGCTGCAGAGCAGGGCGCAAACAAATAAAGTATGGCGCGACATGAAGTGAATCCAGATTGATATCAGTAATTCACCAAAGCGTTTTTTGATAACATTTGAATGACAGAAACGAAAAACGGGCGGTCTATTGACCACCCGTTTTAAGGCCGTTCCGTCATCCCCCTGAGAGAGGTCCGGCGCCTGGCGTCCCCCGCCAAGTTTCAATTTCATTGAAGTGAGCCGGATTGTACCGCTGCAAGGCGGCAATTCAAGCGGATACGCCGCCATTCCGGCCCTGCAGCGGCCGGAATGACTGAACCGTTGCCATCATATCACTATGACCCTGGTTCCCACATTCACGCGCTCGTAAAGATCGGTGACATCCTCGTTGCGCATGCGGATGCAGCCGGAGGAATTGTTGCTGCCGATCGTCCAGGGCTGGTTGGTGCCGTGAATGCGGTAAAGAGTCGAGCCGAGATACATGGCGCGCGCGCCCATCGGGTTGGCCGGGCCGCCTTCCATGAAGGCCGGCAGGTAATGTCCCTTGGCCGCCTCGCGGGTGATCATTTCCTTCGGCGGGGTCCAGCTCGGCCACTCCGCTTTGCGGGTCACCTTGTGGGTTCCGGCCCATTCGAAACCGGGCTTGCCGACGCCGACGCCGTAACGCCGGGCCTTGCCATCGGCGAGCACGAGATAGAGGAAGCGGTTCGGCGTATCGATGACGATGGTGCCGGGCTTCTCAGCGGTGTCATAGTTCACGATCTGCGGCAGGAATTGCGGCGCGATCTGGGTGCGCACCGGTGCGTTCGGGCGGACGGCGGCATTCTGCACCCGTGCCGGGCGCTGCGATGTGACGCCGGAGCTGGGTCGCTGCGGCATGGCGGCCGCCTGGCGCTGCTGGAACAGCGGCTGGCGTGCGGCAGGTGCGCGCGGATAGACCACGGGTCGAACATTGCCGCGGCCACCGAGCTGGGTTACCCAAGGGGCAGAAAGGTCCGGGCTGACGACGACGGGCGGACGCTCGCGATAACGCTCATTGGCCATGGCGGCCGGGACGGCGAGGGTGGAAACGAGGCTCAGCGCCAGAAAAACGGACTTCATCGGCATCGGGTGGACTCTCTCTGCGGGATGTCGCAACTATGAATTTGCGGGACTGTTCGTCCGCTTTGCCGGACACGTTCGCACCTCGACGCAAGCGAATCGTAAATGGCTGTTCATTAAAAAGCGCTTGATTAGGGAAAGCTGGATTTAAGGTTAGCGCCCGGTTTTGAAACGTGGTGAATGAGTGGTAAGCGCGCAGGTTCACACCGCTTGCGAGCGGTAGCGAAAGGGATTGTCGGCACAATGAGCGAAGCGGGACTTGAAACGGGCGCGGATGGCCTTGTGCGGTGTTTCTGGCAGCAGGGGCTGGAGGATTACAGCCGTTATCACGACGAGGAATGGGGTTATCCCGTCACCGATGATCGCCGCCTGTTCGAGAAGATCTGTCTGGAAGGTTTTCAGTCCGGCCTTTCCTGGCTGACGGTTCTGCGCAAGCGCGAGGCTTTCCGTCTTGCCTTCGCCAATTTCGAATTCGAAAAGGTGGCTGAGTTCGGCGAGGCCGATATTGAGCGCTGCCTTGCCGACAAGGGCATCATCCGCCATCGCGGCAAGATCGTTTCGACCATCAACAATGCCCGCCGCGCCGTGGCGCTGCGCGACGAATTCGGTTCGCTCGCGCGTTATTTCTGGGGTTTCGAACCCGCCGCCGCAGAAAGGCCGCAAAGGCTCGACTATGCGACGTTAAGGGCCAACCCCACCAGCGCCGCCTCCACTCGTCTTTCCAGGGATCTGAAGAAGCGGGGCTGGACTTTCGTCGGCCCGACGACCGTCTATGCATTCATGCAGGCCATGGGTATGGTCAACGATCATATCGAAGGCTGTCATTGCCGCCAGCCGATAGAGGTCATGCGGCGGGAGTTTGTACGTCCATGAAGGTAACCTCCCTTCTCCTGGCTCTCACCATGGTCGTGACCGCCGTGCCGCATTCCTCCTTCGCCGAAGAAGGCCGCAATGTCGACGGCATCTGGCTGGATGACGGCGAAAGGCTGAAGGAAGTGGCGCTGCCGCCAGCCGGCCCGCTGAAGCTTGACGGCTGGACGCGGCGCGGGCGCGGCGATGTCTATCGC
This sequence comes from Agrobacterium sp. CFBP2214, assembly GCF_030209895.1. NCBI lineage: Bacteria > Pseudomonadati > Pseudomonadota > Alphaproteobacteria > Hyphomicrobiales > Rhizobiaceae > Agrobacterium > Agrobacterium sp. CFBP2214. The sequence continues at coordinate 571,444 of NZ_JARVRC010000001.1, forward strand.
CTGAAAGTAAAGGCCGGGCAGACGGTGAAGATCGAGCTTGCCGCCTCCAGCGAATTCGTCCTGATGGCGGTCTTCGATTTTTCGACGCCGGATGAGGATGCGATCTTCTTCAGCGATTCCGAAGGCAAGGTCGCGACGCTGACGCCGAAGGCGGATACGGAATGGCTGATCCGCCCGACGCTTATTCTGGGATCACCGCGCCGTGGGCTGGGCGCGCACTACACGTTGACCGTCAGCACCGGAAAATAACGGCCCGCCTTTTGCTCAGGCCGCCTGGGTCAGCACAATCAGTCCGAAACTCAGAACACAAAGCAGCACGAGCGACAGGCTGGCGGCGATGATGACCTTGCCGCCGGCATGGCGCAGGCTGCGGATATCGACCGAAAGGCCCAAAGCCGCCATCGACATGATGGTGAGGATGTTGGAGAGCGAGGCAACGGGGCCGATAAGAGCCTCGGGAATAAGGCCGAAGGACCGGGCCATGATCATCAGCACGAAGCCGATGATGAACCATGGAACCATCTGCTGCAGTTTCAGGCGTCCCTTGTCGGACCGGCCGTGGATGACTGACAGGGCGGCGATCACGGGCCCCAGCATCAAAACGCGGATGAGCTTGACGATGGTGCCGGTCTGCACGGCGATCGCGCCGAGCGGGGCGGTGGCCGCCAGCACCTGCGGCACGGCATAGACCGTCAGGCCGGCGAAAATGCCGTATTGGGTGGCATCGAGACCCAAAAGCTGCGGCAGGAACGGCATCAGCAGAACGGCGGCGACACCGAGAACCGCGGTAAAGGCAATCGAGGCGGCAACATCTTCCGGTTTGGCGCCAATGGCGGGTGCTGCGGCAGCAATGGCGGAATTGCCGCAGATGGAGTTGCCGCAGGCAATCAGCGTCGCGAGCTTGGGTGGCAGGCCCAGCATTCGTCCGGCCGCGTAGCTCACGACCAGCGACAGCGCGACGATCAGCGCAATGCCGCCGATCAGCAAGCCGCCCGCGCCTTTGAGGATGGAAAGGCTCAGGGATGCGCCAAGAAGCGCCACCGCGATTTCGAGCAGCGTCTTGGCGCTGAACTTTATACCGGCCGAAGCGACGGCAGGCAGAGACACCAGCGAACGCAGCAGCGTGCCGATCAGAATGGCGAGCACAAGATCGCCAAGCCATGCGTGGCCCGCAAGCCGCACCTGAAAGCGCTCCGCCAGAATGGCGGCGCAGCTGACCGCCGCGCAGATGAGAATTCCCGGCAGAAGCGGGGTAAGCCAGCGAAGCGAAAACTGAAAGGGGTGAGCGAGGGTGCGATGTTGTGCCATGGCCAGACAATGCCGCAGCCGCCTGTTTTATTCTATCAAATAATATGGCATATATTATTCGATAAAATCGAATGAATGATCATGACCTTTGAACAGCTCCGCATCTTCATCGCCGTTGCCGAACGCGAACACCTCACAAGGGCCGCAGAAGCTATCGGTTTGACGGCCTCCGCTGTCAGCTCCGCTATCAAGAATCTCGAAGCTTTTTATAATGTCGAGCTGTTCCATCGCGTCGGCCGCAACATTGAATTGACCGAAAGCGGTCGGGTTTTTCTGGGTGAAGCCAAGGCGACGCTGGCGCGTGTGCGCAATGCGGAATTGATTCTCTCCGAAATGGGCGGGCTGACACGCGGGGAAATCACCGTCTGCGCCAGCCAGACCATTGCAAGCTACTGGCTGCCGCCGATCCTGATGCAGTTCAAGAAACTCTATCCCGGCGTGACCGTGCGGCTCGATATCGGCAATACCAAGACGGTGACACAGGCGGTGCTTGATGGTCTGGCGGAGGTCGGTTTCATCGAAGGCAGGATTGATGAGCCGGCTTTGATGGTGCAGCCCGTCGTCTCCGACAAGCTGCTGGTCGTCACCGGTTCGGCCCACCCCTTTGCCGATGGTCGTTACCTCACCGCGCTCGATATGCTCTATGGCACCTCCTGGGTGCTGCGCGAACAGGGCTCCGGCACCCGCTCCGCCTTCGAGGCGGCCGTGCGGCAGATGGGGGTGGATCCCGCTGAATTGTCCGTCATGCTGGAACTGCCGTCCAATGAGGCGGTGGTGATGGCGGCGCGTTCCGGGGGCGCCGCCACGGCGGTGTCCGCCTCAGTGGCATCCCTGTTCCTGCGGCAAGGGTTGCTCGTCCGCGCCGGCATCGATCTGCCTGCCCGCAACTTCGCTTTGCTGCGTCACAAGGAACGTCACACCAGCCGGGCCGCGATGGAACTGGAGCGCCTCAGCCGGGCGGCGTCGGAGGATTACAAGGCCGGCCTTGCGGGATTGTAGCAGAGTGGCGAGTGGCACCGTTGGCATGGGAAGGCCGCCGCCTGCTTCTTCTCCCCGCCGGGGAGAAGTCCGCGGCAGCGGGATGAGGGGGCGACGGTCGAAATATTCGGAGAGCTTGCCCCCTCATCCGACCCTTCGGGCCACCTTCTCCCCGGCGGGGAGAAGAAAAGGGGAGCGCCGCAACCGGCGTTCCCCATTCGTCAGCATCAATCACTTGCCTTTGGACTCCAGCCAGGCCTTCATCATGGCGATCTCGCCTTCCTGCGCCTTGATCACCTCTTCAGCCAGCTTGCGGATTTCCGGATTCTTGCCGTATTCTAGCTGGACCTTGGCCATATCGATCGCGCCCTGATGATGCGGGATCATGCCGCGAACGAAATCGACATCGGCATCGCCGCTGTAATCGATGGCCATATCGCCATGCATTTTCTTGCTGGCTTCCATGAAGGCCTTGGTGGAAGCGCTGTCGCTCGCGGTGCCTTTTGACATGCTGTGCCCGGCATGGCCGCCCGCCTCCTGTGCAAAAACGGGCATGGCGAGAGAGGCTGCGAAAGCGACGGCGAGCGTCATGGTCTTGATAGACATGGATTATCCTTCCTGTGTCTGACGGATTTTTCGATGGTGGTCTGAAAAAATCTGCGGTCAGGCGCGGGGAGGCGGCAGCGGCGGGGCGAAAGCCTTGCCGTCGAAGGCAATGCCGCGTTGCGGCTTCGGATAGGCAAACGTCATGCGTCCGCTATCGGCGAAGATGGTTCGTGGAACCACGATCAGGCACGCGGCGCAGGAACCGGGATGGGCGGCATTGTCACCATGCGGACAGCAACCGCCCGTTTCCGCTTTATGGGCCGCATTCTCCGCGTGTTTTTGAGAGCCGTGGTCCCGATCATCTGCATGATGCGAATGGGCATCGTCGTGTTTCATCGGCGATTGTGAGGAAGCCGCCATGCCCGTCGGCATGCTCATCGCCATCTGCGCCGGCATTGCGCCGTAATGCAGGCAGGCAAGGAAAATCAATGTGCGGACCACCTGGGACATGGCGTGAATTTACCGCGGAAATTATGGAATAAGCATGACGATCAGGTGAGTTCGCGCGCAATGACGTGATGCACGATGCGGTAATCCCTGCTTTCCTCGCCAAACGGGGCAAGCGGCCATTCCCATGCGGCGGCGGGCGCAGGAAGCTCGATGCCATGCAGCAGGTCTTCGTGCTGGTGCAGATTACCATCCTTGCCGATGACGTCGAAGGAGGTGTCGGTTATCAGGCAGGCCTTGCAGGGCAGGCCAGCCAGCGCTTCCAGATGGGTGTGAATGAGCTTCGGCAGAAGATCGTCCGGGGCATCTGCGATCTTTTCCCGCTCCAGCCGGTGGCGCGCACCGGTGCCGATCTGTGACAGGAGATTGGCCGATACCACGAGATCGAGATAGGGCACCCGCCGCAGGAAATCGAGCGGTTCGGCCGGCCGGCCGGCGAGAACATCGTCAAAACCGGAAAGATCGCGACTGGCGATGCGGACATTCTTTTTGGCATTGAGGCGCAGCTTTGCCTGCACGCTGGCGAGATGCACCAGATCGACCAGCACGACGGTATCGAACATCGCCACCAGCGCATCATAGGGCACATCGCGCAACAGGCCCGAGCCCAGCACCACCGCCGTTCGCCGCTGCTTCAGCTTTCCGGCCGATTGCAGCACGAATTGCCGGCTGTTGTTTTCATGCTCTGCCCAGGCGTTGGCGCAGCGGTTGGCGCGCGCCCAGAGGTTGACGGAATAGCGTATATGCGGCCGGAATTCTTTCGGCGTGACCGCGCGTGTGGCGGCATATTGCAGGGCTTCGAGGATCATGAATGCCTATCGGTAGATTTCACGGCGATGGCCGATTTCGACCACCAGCACGACGAGCTTGTGATCCTGTATATCGCAGATGATGCGGTAATCGCCCACCCGGTAGCGCCAGAAATTTCCGAGTTCGGAGCCTTGAAGGGCGGCGCCGGTCCTTCGAGGGTTGCCATCTCTGGCAATGCGGTCCGTCAGAAAAGAAACGATGCGATTGGCATCGCTTTTCGTCAAAGCGCCCAGTTGCTTGACGGCAGCGCGCTGAAACTCAATTTTCCAGATCAAGATCACGCATCACTTCTTCCAGAGTATAGGTGCGTTCTTTATTGGCGATGCGCTGCCGCGTCGCCTCCTCCGCAAGATAAAGATCTTCCATATCCTCGATATGTTTCTCGATCGCCTCGCGGATGTAATAGGCGGATGTGCGGCCGGTGCGCTCGGAAAGCGCCTTCAGCCGCTCATAGGTCTCATCAGGCAGGCGGATGGCCGTCTGTTTGCTCATGGGTCGCGTCCTTCCCGATCCGAATTGGGATACATGTATCCCATATAGCACCGCCTGGCTGCGTGAGCCAGCAAAACCGGAGCCTTTGCGGCTTGCCGCACCGGGCTTCATCCTCTAATACACCGGCATAATTTCAGGAAAATATCGGATCGGCCCCATGAGCGAAAAAGCAAAAAAGCCTCAGAAACTGAAAGCCCGCCTGCCGCGCGGCTTCGTGGATCGAACGGCTGCCGATATTCATGCCGTGAATGAGATGATCGAGAAGATCCGCAAGGTCTATGAGCTCTACGGCTTCGATCCGGTGGAAACCCCGCTGTTCGAATATACCGATGCGCTCGGCAAATTCCTGCCCGATAGCGACCGTCCGAACGAAGGCGTGTTTTCGCTGCAGGATGACGACGATCAGTGGATGAGCCTGCGCTACGATCTGACCGCGCCGCTCGCCCGTCATGTCGCGGAAAACTTCAACGAAATCCAGCTGCCATACCGCACCTATCGCGCTGGCTACGTGTTCCGCAATGAAAAGCCCGGCCCCGGCCGCTTCCGGCAGTTCATGCAGTTCGATGCCGATACGGTGGGCGCCGCCGGCGTGCAGGCCGATGCCGAAATGTGCATGATGATGGCCGATACGCTGGAAGCGCTCGGAATCAAGCGCGGCGATTACGTCATTCGCGTCAACAACCGCAAGGTGCTTGATGGCGTCATGGAAGCCATCGGCCTCGGCGGCGAGGAAAATGCCGGCCGTCGTCTGAATGTGCTGCGCGCCATCGACAAGCTCGACAAGTTCGGTCCTGAAGGGGTGAGGTTGCTGCTCGGTCCCGGTCGCAAGGACGAGTCCGGTGATTTCACCAAGGGCGCGGGCCTTGGCGAGGAGCAGATCGAAAAGGTCCTGTTTTTCGTCGGCATCAAGGACTATACGGCAAGCGCCGATGATCTGGCGAAACTGGTTGCGGGCACCTCGAAAGGCGCGGAAGGCGTTGATGAACTGAACATCATCGGCGCTCTGGTCTCCGGTGTCGGTTACGATGCGACGCGCATCAAGATCGACCCCTCCGTCGTTCGCGGCCTCGAATATTATACCGGCCCGGTCTATGAGGCCGAGCTGTCCTTCGATGTCACCAATGAAAAGGGCGAAAAGGTCGTGTTCGGCTCGGTCGGCGGCGGCGGGCGTTATGACGGTCTCGTCTCGCGCTTCATGGGCCAGCCGGTTCCGGCCACGGGCTTCTCCATCGGTGTTTCGCGCCTGATGACGGCGTTGAAGAACCTCGGCAAGCTCGGCCAGGTCAAGCCGCTCGCACCGGTTCTGATCACCGTCATGGATGGCGATGTGGAAAGCATGGGCCGTTACCAGCGCTTCACGCAGGCGCTGCGCTCCGAGGGCATCCGTGCTGAAATGTACCAGGGCAACTGGAAGAAATTCGGCAACCAGCTGAAATATGCCGACCGTCTCGGCTCCCCCATCGCCATCATCCAGGGCGGTGACGAGCGTGCCGAAGGCGTGGTCCAGATCAAGGATCTGATCGAAGGCAAGCGCCTCTCCGGCGAAATCGAGGACAATGCCAGCTGGCGCGAGGCGCGCGTGGCGCAGGTCAGCGTGCCGGAGGCCGAACTGGTGGCGAAGGTCCGCGAGATTCTGGAGCATCAGGCAGAGGACGTTCGCCGCGCCGCCGAAGGGCGCTGAAGCCATGGCGATCCTTGCGCTCGACCATGTTCAGCTGGCGATGCCGGCGGGCCGCGAAGATGAGGCGCGTGCCTTTTATGGCGGCCTGCTTGGCTTTGCGGAGCAGGTCAAACCCGCTAATCTGGCCGCGCGTGGCGGATGCTGGTTTACCTGCGGCCCGATAAAGCTGCATCTTGGCGTTGAGCAGGATTTCCGGCCGGCGCGGAAAGCCCATCCGGCCTTTCTGGTCGATGATCTGGTGATCTTGCGAAAAACACTTGAAACTGCGGGCTGCCATGTGATTGAGGATGAGCCGTTTGAAGGATATCACCGGTTTTATGTCCATGATCCCTTCGGAAACCGTATCGAATTGATGCAACCGCTCGAACCGTGACGAAAAGTACCGTTTCATGCCCCTGATCGACATGCCGGAATTTTCCGGAGAGCTACTGGAAGAATTCGCCGCGCGCCGCACGAGCCGGGTGAACACGCCCGTCATCCAGCCCGCCGAACCGTTTCTGGATATGGCCGGCGAGGATTTGCGCCGCCGTATCTTCATGACGGAGAGCGAGACGGGGACGAGTCTTTGCCTTCGCCCCGAATTTACCATCCCGGTTTGCCTGCGCCATATCGAGACGGCGACCGGCACGCCGAAGCGTTATTCCTATCTCGGCGAGGTCTTCCGCCAGCGCCGTGAGGGTGCGAACGAGTTTTATCAGGCCGGTATCGAAGACCTTGGCGATACCGATATTGCCGCTGCCGATGCCCGTGCCGTCATCGATGCGACCGGTATTCTGCAGCGCCTGCTGCCGGGCCGGGCGCTTGCCGTCACGCTGGGTGATCAGCAGGTGTTCGAGGCGGTGGTTGCCGCCCTTGGACTGCCGCTCGGTTGGCAGAAGCGGCTGGTGCAGGCCTTTGGCGATATGGCGCAGCTCGACGCGCTGCTGGAAAGCCTCGTGCATCCCAAGCCGATGACCGGTCTTGATGCCCGGGTCGCGGGCCTGCTGGCGACTGGCGACGAGGCGGTGCTGGTCGATTATCTCGATACGGTGATGCAAGAGACCGGCTATTCCACCAATGCCAGCCGTTCGCCGCAGGAAATCGCCCGCCGTCTGCGGGAGAAACTGGCGCTTGCGGCCACCCGCCTGCCGGATGATAGCTTCGCGCTGCTCAAGCAGTTTCTGGCCCTGAAAGCGCCCCTGCCGCAGGCTTCGCAGGTTCTGGCTGATTTTGCCGCAAAGGCGAAGCTGAAACTTGACGGCGCGCTTTCCGCTTTCGACAAACGTGTCGCAGCCCTTGCCAATGCCGGTGTCGATCTTGAGACCGTCACCTATGGCGCGGCCTTCGGCCGTCCGCTCGATTATTATACCGGCCTTGTTTTCGAGGTGGTGGAAGCGGGTGGAGACAGCGTTCTGGCCGGTGGCGGCCGTTTCGACCGGCTGCTGACGCTGCTCGGCGCACAGGAAAAAATACCGGCTGTGGGTTTTTCGCTCTGGCTGGATCGCATCGAAGCGGTGCGGGGGAGCGACAAGCCATGATCACCATCGCATTGCCCTCCAAGGGCCGTATGAAGGAAGACGCTTCCGCCGTTCTGGAACGCGCCGGATTGAAGGTCGCGGCAGTCGGCAACGACCGCTCCTATCGCGGCCGTATCGAAGGACGGGACGATATCGAGATCGCCTATCTGTCGGCCTCCGAGATCGCCCGCGAGATCGGCGCGGGCACGGTGGATTTCGGCGTGACGGGTGAGGACCTTGTGCGCGAGGGACTGACCAATGCCGATGCGCAGGTGGAATTCTGCGCCCGCCTCGGTTTCGGTCATGCCGACGTCGTGGTCGCCGTGCCGGAAATCTGGCTGGATGTGGACAGCATGGCCGATCTCGGCGATGTCGCTTCGGAATTCCGCGCCCGTCATGGCCGCAGGCTGGCGATCGCCACCAAATACTGGCGGCTGACGCAGCAGTTCTTTTCGCGCCAGCACGGCATCCAGCTTTACCGTATCGTTGAAAGCCTTGGCGCGACCGAGGGTGCGCCGGCGGCGGGGCAGGCGGATATCATCGTCGATATCACCTCAACCGGTTCGACGCTGAAAGCCAATCATCTGAAAATCCTCTCCGACGGCATCATTGTCCGTTCGGAGGCCTGTTTTGTCCGCGCCCGTAAGCCGGAGCACGATGGCGATGCAAGGGTTGAGGAGATCGCGTCGCGCATAAGAGCGGCGGTCTGACGCCAGACAAAAAAAGCCGCCGGAGCGATCCGGCGGCTTTTTTGTTGGTCGATCTATCTGGCTCAGGCGTGGGCCACAGCCGCGCCGCGCTTTGCGTCGACGGAGTAGGCGCCAGCGCCGAAGGCGGCAAGCAGGATGTAAGCGCCGGCAAGCGTGATGTTCTTCACCATCATGATGCCGTTCAGCGTGTTGATCCAGCCAAGAGCCGGCTCAGGCCAGCCGGGAACGGCAACGGTGCCGCTGTGGAAAACCAGACCGGTGAAGACGCAGAAGACGGCAAGCGCCCAGGCGGCGATTTTGGTCTGGAAGCCGGCGAGAATGGCAAGACCGGCAACGAGTTCGAACAGGCCTGCGACATAGGCAAGCGCGGTTGCGGCGGGCAGGCCGGCGCCGGTGATCATGCCGGCCGTGCCAGCCGGATCGACGAGCTTGCTGAAGCCCGAAGTGATGAAGATGAAGGAAAGCAGAATGCGGGCGATAAGAACGAGAACGTTCTGGCTGCTGGACATGGATATCTCCGGTAATTGATCGGCGTGTTGCCGGTTGATCTGCAGGGCAATGTCTGGAGACATCAATGTCGGAAAATCACTCATCCATAAAGATGAACAACAGAAGACAAATTGTCTTCATTTTGTGAACGGTGGATGGCATCGCTGCAAAAAGCCTTAGGCGGCGAAGCGAATATCCTCAAGACGCGGAAACAGGAAAAGCCCTGATATGCGCCCTTGCTGGCCGTCTTCGAAGCCGGAAGATTCACCCATGCAGATGACCGGCTGCCGCATTGCCGGCAAGATGGAGAGGCCGGTTGAAAAACAGAAACGTGAGGGCGCCGTGGAAACCTGCTCGAAAAGTTCCAGCACGCGGGCGTGGTCAGCGCGGTCGTAACAGCGGACAAGGCTCAGCAACCCGCACTCGCCCGGCGGCAGGCCGTGCATGAATGATGCGTGTTCGCCGAGCCGGATGACGCCGCTCGAAAGATCGCTGCTCCACTCCTCCGAAATGAAGAAATGCGACATGGTCCGGGGATCGGGCGTGGTCGTCACCGCCGTTGGCAGAGCATCGTTGCGTCTTGATATTTCAAACAAATCGCGCCCCCGCATGAACACGTGCCAGCGCCGCCATTTCTAGCGCCACTGCCAGGTTGAACCTTTACCGCCACCCGCAGTCGAACGTGTTTGCCAAGCATCGAAACCCCTTCAATGCTCGCCGCCCAGTCGCGGAACCCTTACGGGGGCTGACTTATAGTTTATTTTCCCCTACCTACAACAACCAGTCAGTGAGAAAATCAAAAATATTATGTATTTCTTCTTCAAAATCGCGAGATTTGCGAAAAAGCACAACTAAATAGCGCACTTATAAGCCGGTCCGAGTGGAAATCAGGCCCGTATGGGGTGGTGATTCGCTCATGGCGCTGCCGCATTATTGCATGGGATGGCAAAAAATAGCCGGATAAAATCACGGCTGTTCCAAAACGGGACAATATTTGAGCGCTTCCGCTTTCGGCCTTCAGAATTATGCAACCGGTTGATTTTATGAGGCATCTCTCGCAAGAGAGACGACGTCCTCCTCGGCCTCGTGCCGAGGATCTAATCACGTCGCGGGAAATCAATCGGTTGCAGATCCCCGGGACAGGCCCAAAGATGACGCCCCTTTCGTCAAACGTGCAGGGACGGCAAAGAAAAAGGGCGGTCCGAAGACCGCCCTTTCTTATTCCAGTGACAGGACTGATTAGAAGTCCATGCCGCCCATGCCGCCGCCGGGCATCTGCGGCATTGCCGATTCCTTCTTCGGAAGCTCGGCGATCATGGCTTCGGTGGTGATCAGCAGCGAAGCAACCGAAGCTGCGTTCTGCAGAGCCGTACGTACAACCTTGACCGGGTCGACGATGCCGAGCTGGATCAGGTCGCCATATTCGCCGGTCTGGGCGTTGTAGCCGTAGTTGTCTTCGTTCTTGTCGAGGATCTTGCCGACAACGATGGAAGCTTCGTCACCTGCGTTTTCTGCGATCTGGCGAACCAGAGACTGCAGAGCCTTACGCACGATGTTGATGCCGGCTTCCTGGTCGTCGTTTGCACCCTTGACGGTGATCTTCGTGGAAGAACGCAGCAGGGCAACGCCGCCGCCCGGTACGATACCTTCCTGAACAGCAGCGCGCGTCGCGTTGAGAGCGTCGTCGATGCGGTCCTTCTTTTCCTTCACTTCAACTTCCGTCGAACCGCCAACGCGGATCACGGCAACGCCGCCAGCGAGCTTGGCAAGACGTTCCTGCAGCTTTTCGCGGTCGTAGTCGGAAGTGGTTTCTTCGATCTGCGCCTTGATCTGGGCAACGCGGCCTTCGATGTCGGACTTCTGGCCTGCGCCGTCAACGATCGTGGTGTTTTCCTTGGAGATCGAAACCTTCTTCGACTTGCCGAGCATGTCGAGGGTAACGCTTTCGAGCTTGATGCCGAGGTCTTCGGAAATGACGGTGCCACCGGTCAGGATGGCGATGTCTTCCAGCATGGCCTTGCGGCGGTCGCCGAAGCCCGGAGCCTTGACGGCAGCGATCTTGAGGCCGCCACGCAGCTTGTTGACGACGAGCGTTGCAAGAGCTTCGCCTTCTACGTCTTCAGCGATGATGACGAGCGGCTTGCCGGTCTGAACGACAGCTTCGAGAACCGGCAGCATAGCCTGGAGGTTCGAAAGCTTCTTTTCGTGCAGAAGGATGTATGCGTCTTCGAGGTCAGCAACCATCTTTTCCGGGTTGGTCACGAAGTAAGGCGACAGGTAGCCGCGGTCGAACTGCATGCCTTCGACGACTTCGAGTTCGGTTTCAGCGGTCTTGGCTTCTTCAACGGTGATGACGCCTTCGTTGCCGACGCGCTGCATTGCTTCAGCAATGTCGAGACCGATCTGACGCTCGCCGTTTGCAGAGATCGTGCCGACCTGTGCAACTTCTTCCGAAGTGTTGATCTTCTTGGCCTTGGCCTGAAGGTCCTTGACGACTTCAGCAACGGCCAGATCGATACCGCGCTTGAGGTCCATCGGGTTCATGCCGGCAGCAACTGCCTTTGCACCTTCGCGAACGATGGCCTGGGCCAGAACCGTTGCGGTGGTGGTGCCGTCACCGGCGATGTCGTTGGTCTTGGAGGCAACTTCGCGAACGAGCTGTGCGCCCATGTTCTCGAACTTGTCTTCGAGTTCGATTTCCTTGGCGACCGAAACGCCGTCCTTGGTGATGCGCGGAGCGCCGAAGGACTTGTCGATAACGACGTTACGACCCTTCGGGCCGAGGGTTACCTTCACTGCATCAGCGAGAATGTCGACGCCCTTGAGCATCTTTTCGCGCGCTGAGCGGCCGAATTTGACTTCTTTGGCTGCCATTTTCAAAACTCCTGGTTTCGAACGGCCGGAATGGATCCGGCTTGAAATTTAAGGAAACGATGGGTTCGGCGAAATCAGCCGATGATACCCATGATGTCGGCTTCCTTCATGATCAGAAGGTCTTCGCCGTCGAGCTTGACTTCGGTGCCCGACCACTTGCCGAACAGGACGCGATCGCCAACCTTGACGTCGAGAGCGACGACCTTGCCGGCCTCATCGCGAGCGCCGGAACCGACGGCGACGATTTCGCCTTCCTGCGGCTTTTCCTTGGCGGTATCGGGAATGATGATGCCGCCCTTGGTCTTTGCTTCGGATTCAACGCGACGAACCACGACGCGATCGTGAAGCGGGCGGAAATTGGTGCTTGTCATTGCCTAATCCCTCGATCAAATGACTGCGCGAGCTTTTGGAGCTCGCCTGATGGGTGTTAGCACTCTCCTTTATCGAGTGCCAGCGGAACCGAGATAAGGAGGGCGTCTGCCGGAGTCAAGAACGCCCTGTCTGAAAAATTTCATGGCTTATGGTTATCAGCGTTCCATGACAGAAATTTCCCATGTGCGGATGCGCGCCATGACGACATTCTTTTCGCGCGATGCGCGTCGCATCCATCTACGGGACATTTGTGTTCATGCTGCGTCAGGCGGGGCCGAAGACCGGTCACTCACCGCTTTTTTCCTTGCCATCGGCGTCCCGCTTTGCGATGTGACGCACACCCTCTTCTCGCATCCGGAAAGCATCTCATGGCCCACCGCATTCTCACTCTCGGCGAAATCACTGATGGGTTCGACGTTATTCTTTCGGATGTCTGGGGTGTGCTGCACAATGGGGTCAGCGCCTTTCCGGATGCGGCGGTTGCGCTGCGGGAAGCGCGCAAGGCTGGCAAGACGGTGGTGCTCATCACCAATTCGCCGCGTCCCGCCCCCGGCGTCATCGCCCAGCTTCGCGTTCTCGGCGTGCCTGATGAGGCCTATGACCGTATCATCACCTCGGGCGACGTTACCCGTGGTCTGATCGCGGAAGGCCCAAAAAAGGTCTTCCTGCTCGGCCCGGAGCGGGACATGCCGCTGCTGGAAGGTCTCGATGTCGAATGTGTCGGCGAGGCGGAAACGGAATCCGTGGTCTGCACCGGCTTCTTCGACGACGAGACGGAGACGCCCGAAGACTATACCGAAATGCTCAAGGGCTTCATTGCCCGCAAGGTGCCGATGATCTGCGCCAACCCCGATCTGGTGGTGGAACGCGGCGAGCGCATCATTCCCTGCGCCGGCGCCATGGCCGCCTATTACGAACAGCTCGGCGGCGAAGTCCGCATTGCCGGCAAGCCGCATGCGCCGATCTATGAAGCCTGCTTAGCTGCGGCCAGGGAAGTGCGCGGCGCCTTCGCCAAGGATCGCGTGCTCGCCATCGGTGACGGCATGCCGACGGATGTGAAGGGCGCGATTGCGAGCGGTCTCAACCTTCTCTATATCAGCGGCGGCATTCACGCTGCCGAATATACGCTGAACGGCCAGACGGACGAGGCGCTTCTCAACGCCTATCTCAAGGGGCAGGGTGCTGCTCCCGGCTGGTGGATGCCCCGTCTCGCCTGAGGATATCTCGCCTGAGGAATAGCTGGCGCAGGAATGGATCGATTGCCATGACCGTCTTTCACCGCAATGAAAAAAAGGAGCCGCTGCCGGAAGCTCTTCGTGGCGGCGTCATCGCCATCGGCAATTTCGACGGCGTGCATCGCGGCCACCGGGCTGTGCTGGATCGTGCTCTGGAACTGGCGGAAGCCCGTGGCGTTCCCGCGCTGGTGCTGACCTTCGAGCCGCATCCCCGTTCCGTCTTCCGTCCCGACACGCCGGTGTTTCGCCTCACGCCCGCGCCTTTGAAGGCGCGTATCCTTGAGGCCATCGGTTTCCGCTCCGTCATCGAATATCCCTTCGACCGGGAATTTTCGCAGCGCTCGGCGGAGGAATTCGTTCAATCCATCCTGGTCGACTGGCTTCATGCCAGCGCCGTCGTCACCGGCTTCGATTTCCATTTCGGCAAGGGCCGGGAAGGTGGCCCGGCATTCCTGATGGAGGCCGGCAAACGCCATGGTTTTGACGTGACGCTGGTGGATGCCTTCCGCGACGAGGGTGCGGATGTCGTCTCCTCCAGCCGTATCCGCTCGCTTCTGTGCGAGGGTGATGTGGCGGGCGCCGCAGGCCTGCTCGGATACCGCTTCACGGTGGAAAGCGAGGTCATTGGCGGCCAGAAGCTGGGGCGCACGCTGGGTTATCCTACCGCCAACATGGCGCTCGCCCCGGAAACGGAACTGAAGGCCGGCATCTATGCCGTGCGGTTCCGTCGCCCCGATGGTTCTATCCACGATGGCGTGGCAAGCTTCGGTTATCGTCCGACCGTCACAGAAAACGGCGCGGCGCTGCTCGAAACATTCGTCTTCGATTTCTCCGGCGATCTCTACGGCGAGGTCTGTTCGGTCTCCTTCTTCGGGCACCTGCGCGATGAACTGAAATTCGATGGCCTCGATCCGCTCGTCGCCCAGATCAGGCGCGATGAAGAAGAGGCGAGAGCGATGTTATCGGGCGTGCGCCCGCTCAGCGCGTTGGATGCGAAGATTGCGTTTTGATCTGATGAGACCTGTCAGCCCATATTCCGGGCTATATTGCCGTCGCTTTTCTCTTCCTTTTTGCCGGAAAACCGCATAAACAACCGGCCATGTCCCAATACCGGTTGAAGTTTACAGTTCAGATTGGCCGAATTATTGGCCCGGCCTTCCGCCCGCTCTGACGAGCCGGAAGGTCCGGGATTTTGGCGCTTGTCATGGCATTTGTCATGGCGCTTTCCGTATTTGCCCCTCTTTGAAATTGAGACGGCGCGACCGACACGGCGCGCAACAACGGTACGATTATGAGCGACACCGCAGAAAAACTGGACTACTCCTCCACCCTCTATCTGCCGCAGACGGATTTTCCGATGCGCGCTGGCCTGCCGCAGAAGGAACCGGAAACGGTGAAGCGCTGGCAGGAGATGGGCCTCTACAAGCGCCTGCGCGCCTCCGCCGCCGGCCGCGAGAAATTCGTGCTGCATGACGGCCCGCCCTATGCCAACGGCAACATCCACATCGGCCATGCACTGAACAAGATCCTGAAGGACGTCATCACCCGCTCGTTCCAGATGCGCGGCTACGACGCCAATTACGTTCCGGGCTGGGATTGCCACGGCCTGCCGATCGAATGGAAGATCGAGGAAGCCTATCGCGCCAGGGGCAAGAACAAGGACGAGGTTCCGGTCAACGAATTCCGTAAGGAATGCCGTGACTTCGCGGCCGGCTGGATCAAGGTCCAGTCGGAAGAGTTCAAGCGTCTCGGCATCGAGGGTGACTTCGAAAACCCCTACACGACGATGAACTTCCACGCCGAAGCCCGCATCGCCGGCGAACTCCTGAAGATCGCCAAGAGCGGCCAGCTCTATCGCGGCTCCAAGCCGATCATGTGGTCGGTCGTCGAGCGCACGGCGCTGGCGGAAGCCGAAGTCGAATATGCCGATGTCGAGAGCGACATGATCTGGGTGAAATTCCCGGTGAAGGACGCTGCGCCCGCTCTTTCCGGCGTCTCCGTCGTCATCTGGACGACCACGCCGTGGACCATCCCCGGCAACCGCGCCATCGCGTTTTCTTCGCGGGTCGAATATGGCCTTTTCGAAGTCGAAAGCGCACAGAATGATTTCGGCCCGCAGCCGGGTGAAAAGCTGATCTTCGCCAAGAAGCTGGCCGATGAGGCCGCCGCCAAGGCGAAGCTGACCTTCAAGCTCGTTCGCGACGTGACAACCGAAGAACTGGCCGCCATCACCTGCGCCCATCCTTTGGCGGCGCTCGGTTACGATTTCCCGGTTCCGCTTCTCGAAGGTGATCACGTCACCGACGATGCCGGTACGGGCTTCGTGCACACCGCGCCGAGCCACGGTCGTGAGGACTTTGACGTCTGGACCGCGCATCAGCGCGAGCTGGAAGCGCGCGGCGTCTCGTCGGCCATCCCATTCCCGGTCGGTGACGATGGTTTCTACACCGAAGACGCTCCCGGTTTCGGCCCGTCCGCCGAAGGCGGCGCTGCCCGCGTCATGGACGATAACGGCAAGAAGGGCGACGCCAACGACCGCGTCATCAAGGCGCTGATCGCTGCCAATAACCTCTTTGCCCGTGGCCGTCTGAAGCACAGCTATCCGCATAGCTGGCGCTCCAAGAAGCCGGTCATCTTCCGCAACACGCCGCAATGGTTCGTCTATATGGACAAGGAACTGGGCGACGGCACGACGCTGCGTTCGCGCTCCTTGAACGCCATCGATCAGACCCGCTTCGTTCCGGCCTCCGGCCAGAACCGCCTGCGCGCCATGATCGAAGGCCGTCCCGACTGGGTTCTGTCGCGCCAGCGCAGCTGGGGCGTGCCGATCGCCGTTTTCGCAGACGAGCATGGTGAGGTTCTGGTCGACGAGGCCGTCAACGCCCGTATCATCGAGGCTTTCGAAGCTGAAGGTGCGGATGCCTGGTTTGCCAAAGGCGCCAAGGAACGTTTCCTCGGCAATGACCACGACCACGCCAAATGGCAGCAGGTCATGGACATCCTCGATGTGTGGTTCGACAGCGGTTGCACCCACACCTTCACGCTTGAAGACCGCCCGGACATGAAGTGGCCGGCGGATGTCTATCTCGAAGGTTCCGACCAGCATCGCGGCTGGTTCCATTCGTCGCTGCTCGAAAGCTGCGCGACGCGCGGCCGCGCGCCCTATAACGCCGTTGTCACCCATGGTTTCACCATGGATGAGAAGGGCGAGAAGATGTCCAAGTCCAAGGGCAACGTCGTCTCGCCGCAGGAAGTCATGAAGGACGCCGGCGCCGATATCCTGCGCCTGTGGGTCATGACGACGGATTACTGGGAAGACCAGCGTCTCGGCAAGGCCATCATCCAGACCAATGTCGATGCCTATCGCAAGCTGCGCAACACCATCCGCTGGATGCTCGGTACGCTCGCCCATTATAAGGGCGAAGAGATCGCCTATGACGATCTGCCGGAGCTGGAAAAGCTGGTGCTGCATCGCCTGTCCGATCTGGATAAGGTCGTGCGCGAGGGTTATGACGGCTTCGAGTTCAAGAAGATCGCCCGCGCGCTGGTGGATTTCGCCAATGTCGAGCTTTCGGCCTTCTATTTCGATATCCGCAAGGACACGCTTTATTGCGACGCGCCGTCGTCGCTGAAGCGCCGGGCATCGCTGTCGGTCATCGCCAAGCTGTTCGATTGCCTTGTTTCCTGGCTCGCGCCCATGCTGCCCTTCACCACCGAAGAAGCGTGGCTATCGCGTTATCCGGATGCGGAATCGGTGCATCTTGCCCAATTCCCGGAAATCCCGGCGGAATGGAAGAACGACGCGCTGGAAGCGAAGTGGGAGAAAATCCGCAAGGTCCGCACGGTCGTGACAGGCGCGCTGGAAGTCGAACGCCGCGAAAAGCGTATCGGCTCCTCGCTCGAAGCCGCGCCCGTCGTGCACATTGCCGACGCCGATCTTCTGGCGGCGCTGAAGGGGCAGGATTTCGCCGAAATCTGCATCACCTCGGCCATCTCGGTGGTTGGTGACGAAGGCCCCGCCGATGGCTTCCGCCTGCCGGAAGTGGCAAAGGTTGTGGTCGAGCAGAAGCTGGCGGAGGGCGTAAAATGCGCTCGCTCCTGGCGCATCACCACCGATGTCGGTTCCGATCCGGACTATCCGGAGGTTTCCGCCCGCGATGCGGCCGCGCTGCGCGAGCTTGCAGCCCTGGCATAATGAAAATGGCCGGATGAATTGCGCTTTGCCTCTTCATCCGGTACACCTGCCTGAAAATGGCCGGATTTGCACGGCAATGCGGGCTGCCGCCTGCCGAAAGACGATGTCTGGCGCAGTGGGACGGACGGCTGGAAGGGTTTCGATGAAGACGATGCAGGGTAATGCGCAGGGTTTGGGCATGTTTCGCACGGTTGTTGGCATCACGGCGATAGGCGTGTTGCTCGGCGCCTGCACGAGCCCGACCTACGGTACGGGCAAGACGGCGGCTGAACAGCTTGTCGACGATCTTGGCAACGCGACCTCGATCACCGGTGACCAGAGCAAGCGCAACCTGAAATACAGCCCCCGCCCGGGTCTCGTCGTTCCCGCCCAGACCCGTGCCGAACAGCTGGCCACGCCGCAGCAGAACATGGCAAGCCGCGAAAACAACCCGCAATGGGTGGAATCGCCGGAAGAAACCCGCGAACGTCTGCGCGACGAGGCGGATGCCAACAAGAACAACCCGCATTACCGCTCGCCGTTGCTCGCCGGTAACGGCACTGCCGGCCAGATGACCGAAAGCCAGAAATGGGAAGCCTTCCGCAAGGCGAAGGCCGAAGCCCAGGGCGGCTCGGTCGTCAACGCCCAGCGCAAGTTCCTCACCGACCCGCCGGCGGAATATCGCAGCGTCCCGCAGGATCAGTTGACCGATCTCGGCGAGCCTGAGCAGAAGAAAGAAAAGCGCCGCAAGAAAGAAGCGGCAGTCGCCGGCACCGGCAAGAGCTGGTGGAACCCCTTCCAGTAAAAACGAATGGCTGATGGCCTGCGGGAAAGCATGAGCCTCCCGCCGGCCGCTCAATCGTCGAGGCGTTTCTCGCGAAAGAATTGCCGCAGGATGTCGGCACTTTCGCTTTCCGCCAGCCCGGAATAGACATCCGGCGCGTGGTGGCAGGTCGGCTGGCTGAAGAAGCGCACGCCATTATGCACCGCGCCGCCCTTCGGGTCTTCCGCACCGTAATAGAGCCGGCGGATACGGGCGAATGAAATCGCCGCAGCACACATGGTGCAGGGCTCCAGTGTCACGTAGAGATCAGCGCCGGGCAGGCGTTCCTGCTCCAGCGCTTCGCAGGCCATGCGGATCACGGCGATTTCGGCGTGCGCCGTCACATCATTCAATTCACGGGTGCGGTTGCCGGAACGGGCGATGACGCGGCCGTCCAGAACCAGTACGGCGCCGATCGGAACCTCCTGCCGCTCGCCGGCGGCACGGGCTTCCGCCAGCGCCAGTTCCATGAAATGCGTCCTTTCGGCCATTGCGTTTCAATTTCCTCTTAACCCTTGTGCTTGGACCTGATAGGACAGCCCAAACAACAGGCAAACAGCAAATGACTTTTAAAGACAAGCCGAAGCGTGACGGCGGCAAGACAATTAGCCGCGACAAGAAGCCGAAAGGCCCCGGCAAGCCCGCCGCAGAGCGCGAAAAGAAACCGACCGAGGCAAAGGCCGCCCCGGCGCCGGAAACCGTTGGCGGCTCCAAGCCCGAGCGCATTTCCAAGATCATGGCGCGCGCAGGTGTGGCCTCGCGCCGCGATGTCGAACGCATGATCATGGAAGGCCGCGTGTCGCTGAACGGCGTCAAGCTGGATACACCGGTGGTCAACGCCACGCTGTCGGACAAGATCGAAGTCGACGGCATGCCGATTCGCGGTGCCGAGCGCACGCGCCTGTGGCTCTATCACAAGCCCGCCGGTCTGGTGACGACCAACTCCGACCCGGAAGGCCGCCCGACCGTTTTCGACAATCTGCCGAGCGAACTGCCGCGCGTTCTGTCCATCGGCCGCCTCGATATCAATACCGAAGGCCTGCTGCTGCTCACCAATGATGGCGGTCTTTCCCGCGTGCTGGAACTGCCGACCACCGGCTGGCTGCGCCGTTACCGCGTGCGCGCCCATGGCGAGGTCGATCAGGCAGCGCTCGACAAGCTGAAGGAAGGCATTGCCGTCGATGGCGTGCTTTATGGCGCAATCGACGCGACGCTCGACCGTACCCAGGGTCACAACGTCTGGATCAGCATGGGCCTGCGTGAAGGCAAGAACCGCGAGATCAAGAACGTGCTCGGCGCACTCGGCCTCGAGGTCAACCGCCTGATCCGCGTTTCCTACGGTCCGTTCCAGCTCGGCGATCTCGCCGAAGGCAAGGTGCTGGAAGTGCGCGGCCGCATGCTGCGCGACCAGCTCGGACCGCGTCTGATCGAACAGGCCGGCGCCAATTTTGACGCGCCGATCTATAATGCGCCCGTTGAAGACGAGGAAGACAACACGCCGAAGCGGGCGGTGAAGTCCGAATGGGCAAAGAGCGATGCGCCGGAAGGCAAGCCGCGTTTCGACAAGGCTGCCGGCAAGCCGGAAGACCGTCGCGAAAAGGCGCTCGGACGGCTGGATACCAAGCGCGGCGACAAGCCGGCTGGCAAGTTCGGCTCCAAGCCCGCCGGGAAATTTGGCGCAAAGGGCCGCAGCGAGGATGATGGCGACTACCGCCGCCCACGCCAGCCCGCCGGCACCAGCCGCACGGCCAATGTCTGGATGGCACCCGGTGCAAGGCCCACCCGTGATGGCAAGGAGCGCAAGTCTTCCGCCCGCGCGGAAGCCGAAAACCTCTTCAAGAAGCCTTCCGCCCAGGACGAGGCGCGCCGCAACGTTGTGCGGCATGCGGATGCCGAGGGCGAGTGGATCCGCTCAGATTCCCCCCGCGAAGAAGAAGGTGGCCGCGGACGCGGCGACCGTCCGCGCGGCGAAAAGAGCTTCGGTGACCGCCCGGCGCGCGGCGGCAAACCTTTCGGCGACCGGCCGTTCCGTGACAAGCCGCGTGAAGAGGGTGATCGTCCGCGCAGTGACCGTCCACGCGGCGAAAAGAGTTTCGGTGATCGCACCGCCCGCGGTGAAAAACCTTTCGGTGACCGTCCGTTCCGCGACAGGCCCCGTGAAGACGGTGAGCGCCCACGCGGCGAGCGCCCGGCGGGAGACAAGCCTCGTGGCGGCAAGCCGGGCGGTAAACCCGGATTCGGCAAACCGTCCTTCGGAAAATCGGGCGAGCGTGGCGAACGTTCGGGTTTCTCAGGCAAGAGCAAAGGCCCCGGTGGTCCCGGCGGCGGCAAGCCGGGCGGCAAAGGCCCGGGTGGCAAACCTTCTGGAGGCAGGGGAATGACACGTAATGCGGATCGTAGGCGGTGAGTTCCGCGGCCGGACACTGGCCGCGCCGAAATCGAATTCCATTCGTCCGACCATCGACAGGACGCGGGAAAGCCTCTTCAACATTTTAAGCCACGCCTATCCGGAAAGTCTGGACGGCACGCGCGTTCTGGACGTTTTTGCCGGAACGGGCGCGGTTGGTCTGGAGGCGCTTTCGCGCGGCTGTCGTGTGGCGCTCTTCGTCGAAAACGGCGTCGAGGGCAGGGGGCTGCTCTGGGAAAATATCGATGCGCTGGGTCTGCATGGCCGCGCCCGCATTTTGCGGCGTGACGCCACCAAGCTCGGTGGTGTCAATAATATCGAGCCCTTCGATCTTCTCTTCGCCGACCCGCCCTATGGCCATGGCCATGGTGAGAAGGCTTTCTCGGCAGCCCATGGCGGCGGCTGGCTGACACCTGGCGCGCTCGCCATTCTGGAAGAGCGCGGCGATGTGGCGGTAAAGGTCGATCCGGTATTCAAGCCGCTCGAAAGCCGCATCTTCGGCGACACGAAAATGCATTTCTACCGCTACGAGCCCTAGAACCTTTCCAGGAAAAGTGGAGCCCGGTTTTCCGCCGGGAAATCCGACAGAACAAAGAGTTGGAGTGTTTTCGCGATTTAAAGAAAAGCGAAAACGCTCTGATAGGAACACCTCCCGTCACGCCACGGTCTTGTCTTCTTTGCCGAATAGGCAGAGTCTTTGCCGCGGAAAGAATTTGGGTGTGCGCATGGAGCAGGGTGTAAACGAAAGCGTCACGATCGTCCGCGCCGGGGAAGAGGTTCTCCAAGGTGACAGCACGGGTGGCCACGAGCCGACATTCGGACTGGCGCTCGGCGGCGGCGGGGCGCGGGGCATCTGCCACATCAACGTCATCGAGGCGCTGGACGAACTCGGCATCCGGCCGGTGGCGATTTCCGGTTCTTCCATCGGCTCCATCATCGGCGCGGGCATGGCAGCCGGCATGACCGGCCGCGAAATCCGCGAATACACGCTTGAACTCATGGGACGAAAGGGCTCGGTCGCCAACCGGCTCTGGAGCCTCGGCCCGGCATCGATGCGACACGCGGTGGACGGTTTTCGCCTTGGGCAGTTCAACCTCGAACTCATTCTGCACGCGCTGATGCCGCAGGCTCTGCCGAAGGATTTCTCGGAGCTTGCCATTCCGCTCAAAGTGATAACCACAGACTATTACGCGCAGACCGAAGTGGTGGTGGAACGCGGGGAGATCATCCAGGCGCTGGCGGCGTCCGCCGCCATTCCGGCACTGTTCATGCCCGTTCGTATCGATGGCCGCATCATGATCGATGGCGGCATCTTCAACCCCGTGCCCTATGAACATCTGCTGGATCGGGCCGATATCGTCATCGGCGTCGATGTCGTCGGCGGCCCCGAAGGCGACGGCACCACCATGCCGAACCGGCTGGACAGCCTGTTCGGCGCCAGCCAGCTGATGATGCAGGCGGCAATCGCCCTGAAACTGAGGTTACGCCCGCCGCATATTTTCCTGCGCCCGCCGGTGCACCGTTTCGGCGTGCTGGATTTCCTGAAGTCCGAGGAGGTGCTGAACGCGTCGGCTAGCATCAAGGACGACCTGAAACGGCAGATCGACATGCAGGTGGAGCTGTTTCATCGCGGGCAGGGTGTGGAGGCTTGAGCGGTACGTCCTGGATATTCGCTGGGAAACAAATGGCGCTCTTCCAGCCATCGCCTTTGAATCACAGCGAAACTTCCGTCTCGCTCTCCTCCGAACCCTCTTCCTCCTCCCACTTTTCCGCCTTGGTCTTCGGCTTCATCAGCGGTTCCGGCTTCACCTCGCGCACCGGCTTGTTGTGCAGCATCTGCCGGCCGGCGGCGAGGCCTTCGACGGCCTGAAGCTCCAGCCGCTGCTCGTCGCGTTCGCGAATATCGTCGGCAATCGCCAACGCCCTTTCGCCATCCATGTCGAGTCCCTCCAGAATGCGCCTGCCGAACAGCAGGCCGGATTCCAGCGTTTCGCGGATTTCATATTCCACGCCTCTTTTCCTGAGGTCGAGGGAATGCACGCGGTCATAAGAGCGGGCATAGATGCGCACGCTTGGAAATTCTGACTGGATCATGTCGATGATACGGTCGGTGACCTCCTTTTTATGGGTGCAGACCGCCACGAGATCGGCCCGCTCTATGCCTGCGGCGATCAGCACGTCCTTGCGGGTGCCGTCACCGAAAAAGATGCGAAAGCCGAACCGGGCGGCCTGACGCACGCGGTCGGCGGAACTGTCGATGACGGTCACGTCGCGCCCGCCGGCGAGAAGGATCTGCGAGGCAATCTGGCCGAAGCGGGAAAAGCCGATCATCAGCACATCCGCGCCCGCCCCGTCGAAATCCTCTTCCAGCTTGTCCTCTTCCGCATCCTCCGCCGTCAGCCGCCGCGAAATCACGGCCAGAAGCGGCGTCAGCGCCATGGAAAGCGTGACAACGGCAACGAGGATCGAGGCGGTTGCCTGCGGAAACAGCCCGGAGGCCGCCGCCGTGGTGAAAAGCACGAAACCGAATTCGCCGCCCTGCGCCAGAAGCAGCGCAATCCGGCTCGATGCATAACGCGAGGAGCCCGCGATGCGGCAGAGGCCATAGATCAGGGCAGCCTTCACCGCCATCATCGCCGGCACGGCGATCAGGATGAGGACGATGTGCTCATAAACGATATGGATGTGCAGTGACATGCCGACGGCCATGAAGAACAGCGCCAGAAACAGCCCGCGAAACGGCTCGATATCGGCCTCCAGCTCATGGCGATAGGAAGATTCCGACAGCATCAGCCCCGCCAGCAGCGCACCCATGCCCATGGAAAGCCCGACCATCTCCATGATGGCGGCAGCACCGATGACGACAAAAAGGGCGGCCGCGATCATCACTTCACGCGCACCCGTGCGGGCGATGATCTGGAACATCGGCGTGAGCAGGTAACGCCCGGCCAGCACCATGCCCGCCACCGCAACGACGGAGGCGATGAGATCGGACACCATCGAATCCGTCGGCACATCCGGGCGGTTGGAAAGAATGGTGACGAGGGCAAGAAGCGGCACGATGGCAAGGTCCTGAAACAGCAGGATAGAGAAGGACCGGTTGCCATGCCGCGTATTCATGTCGCCGTCATCGGCAAGGATTTGCAGCGCAAAGGCGGTGGAGGAAAGCGCAAGACCGAAACCCGCAACCACGCTTCCCCGCCAGTCGATCAGCCCCGCCCACCATGCAATGGCCGCCAGCACGCTGCCGGTCACCAGCACCTGAGCCAACCCCAGGCCTAAAATATCGCGCCGCATCTGCCAGATGCGTGAAGGCTTGAGCTCAAGGCCGATGATGAAGAGCAGGAAAACGACGCCCAGTTCCGAGACGTTGAAGATGTCCTTCGCATCCGTGACCAGATGCAGGAACGGGCCGATGATGATGCCGGCGACCAGATAACCGAGCACGGTGCCAAGCCCGAGCTTGCGGAAAACGGAGGCCGCGATGACTGCGCCGGCCAGAAGCAGCAATGGTTCGGAAAAGAGAGCGTCGTGCTCGGTCATGCGGGCGGACTTTCGAATAGGGTGGCGACAAAACCGTCCGAATGGAGAAAGCGGCGTTTCGCCCTTGATGCGGGGTTGCTGGCACAATAAATGGAACAGGAATGAAAGGCCAACTCATGTCCTCAGAAATAGATTCTTCCAAACTTCTCGATCGTGCCAGCGAACTTGTCGATCTTGCCCGTGCCGCCGGCGCGGATGAGGCGGATGCCGTTGTCGTCCGCTCCCGCTCGCAGTCGGTCGGCGTGCGGCTGGGCAAGGTGGAAAGCACCGAATCCTCCGAAAGCGACGATTTTTCCCTGCGCGTCTTCGTTGGCCGCCGGGTGGCGAGCGTTTCGGCCAATCCCGGCTTCGACCTGAAGACGCTGGCGGAACGGGCCGTCGCCATGGCCAAGGTCTCGCCGGAAGATCCCTTTGCCTGCCTGGCGGACAAGGAGCGGCTTGCGACGTCCTATGACGATCTTGAGCTTTTCGATGCGACTGAGGTCTCGGCCGATCAGCTGCGTGAGGCAGCCCTTGCTTCTGAAGAAGCAGCACTCGGCGTCAAGGGCGTCAGCAATTCCTCCGGTGCGGGTGCATCAAGTGGCATGGGCGGTCTCGTCCTCGCTACGTCACACGGTTTTTCCGGCAGCTATATGGGCAGCCGCTTCAGTCGCTCCGTCAGCGTCATCGCCGGCGAAGGCACGAAGATGGAGCGCGACTACGATTTCGACAGCCGCCTTTATTATGCCGATCTGGATGCGGCCGAAGAGATCGGCCGCCGCGCCGGTGAAAAAGTCGTGCGGCGTGTCGGCCCGCGCCAGGTCGATACCGGCAGCAACATCACTGTGGTTTTCGATCCACGCATCGCCCGCGGCTTCGTCGGTGCGATTGCCGGCGCGATCAACGGCGCTTCGGTTGCCCGCAAGACCAGCTTCCTGCGCGATAAAATGGGTCAGCAGGTTCTGAAAAAGGGCCTTTATCTCACCGATGACCCGCAGATCGTGCGCGGCCCGTCCTCGCGTCCCTTCGATGGCGAGGGTGTCAGGGGCGAGAAGATGACGATGATCGAGGACGGTGTTTTGAAGCACTGGTTCCTTTCCACTTCGGCGGCGCGGGAACTTGGCCTTGAAACCAACGGGCGCGGCGTGCGCGGCGGCACGGCGGTTTCGCCGGCTTCTACCAATCTCGCGCTGGAGCCGGGCGATCTCTCGCCGGAGGACTTGCTGAGGCAGGTCGGAACCGGCTTTTACGTCACCGAGCTGATCGGCCACGGCGCCAATATGATCACGGGTGAGTATAGCTGCGGCGCCAGCGGTTTCTGGATCGAGAATGGCGAAAAGACCTTCGCGGTTTCCGAGGTCACCATTGCCTCGAACCTGAAGGACATGTTCATGCGGGTCACACCGGCCAATGATATCGATCGTAAATACGGCGTCGCGGCCCCGACGCTCGCCATTGAAGGCATGACGATCGCGGGCAAGTGAGGCGGCCTGCGGGTTGTTTTCGCCGGCCCTTTATGTGCAAGTGCGAAGAGAAAAACGGGTGCGCCGTTTGAGGCGCGCGGAAAAGACGGCAAAATGAACGATATGGCTGAGGCCCGCTGGGCCTCCGATCTGAGGCTGGTCCTTAAAGCCGCCCGCAAGGCGGGCGAGACGGCCCTCGGTTTCTTCCGCAAGGATCCCGAGGTCTGGTGGAAAAATGGCGGGCTTTCGCCGGTCAGCGCGGCCGATTACGCCGCCAATGAAATCCTCGAAAACATCCTGCGCTCCGCCCGGCCGGACTATGGCTGGCTTTCCGAAGAGACGGATGACGATACCGACAGGCTTTCCCGCTCCACCGTCTTCGTCGTCGACCCTATTGACGGTACCCGCGCCTTCATCGGCGGCCGGGATACATGGTGCGTCAGCGTCGCGGTGGTGCATGAAGGCCGACCGGTGGTCGCGGCTCTTGTCGCTCCGGCGCTTGCGGAGGAGTTTACCGCATTTGAAGGTGGTGAAGCTCTGAAGAACGGGTCACCCGTTTTTGCCGCGCGCGAAAATGCCGGCATCTTCCATCTGGCAGCGCCCGAAGACGTGATCACGCATCTGCCGGAAGAGGTGCGCTGCACCGTCAAACGCATTCCGCACGTGCCCTCGCTCGCCTACCGGCTGGCCATGGTGGCGGATGGCCGCATCGACGGAACGCTGGTCAAGGCCAACTCGCATGAGTGGGATCTGGCCGCCGCCGACCTCATTCTGGAGAAGGCCGGCGGTCGTCTGGTCGGGCTAGATGGAAAACCTCTGATGTATAATCGCCGGCAGGTTAACCACCCCGCATTGTGCGCTGCAGCAGATTATGCGCTGCCTGCACTTTTGAAAGCGTTTTCACATCTGTCTGACAGTTGACGTTTGCCGGGAAATCCCGCAGATGAAGGCCTCTCTCAGCGTTTAAGAAAGAGACTAAGAAATGACGGAATCTGGCAAACCGAAACAGCTGCTGCACCTCGTCTTCGGCGGCGAACTTGAAAACCTTCAGGATGTTCAGTTCCGGGATTTGAACGCGCTCGATATCGTCGGCATCTATCCGGACTATGCTTCCGCGCTCACCGCATGGAAGTCCAAGGCGCAAATGACTGTTGATAACGCCCATATGCGTTATTTTATCGTGCATATGCACCGTCTTCTCAATCCGGGCGATAAAATTTGAGTCCTTTTGCCCTTGCGTTGTAATACTATTGGGTGAAGGCGAGCTTTCCCGTGATTCCTGCGCGAGCGGCGCAGGCCGGGAATGCCGGAGCGAGAAAATGTGATCGCGCTTTCGTTTCCGATGACAAAAAATGACGCAATTTGAGAAGAAGTAGGCGGCGATAACAACCAGAACAGGGGCAGGGCATTGCGCGGAATGATCAAGGGCAGAATGTCATGAGCAGCCGTCTCGCACGTTTCGCTCTTTCCGGTTACCGCATTGCCGGTATCGCCGCGTACCCGTTCGCCAAGCCCTATCTTTCCTATCGGGCCGCGAAGGGCAAGGAAGACAAGCGCCGCCGGCTCGAACGTTTCGGTTATGCGAGCGCCGAGCGCCCGCGCGGGCCGCTCGTCTGGTTCCACGCCGCAAGTGTCGGTGAAACCCTTGCCCTCATCCCGTTGATCCGTGAAATCCGCAAGCGCGATATCTTCGTGCTTCTGACCACCGGCACGGTCACGTCTGCCGAGCTGACCCGCACGCGGCTCGGCGATGACGTGATCCACCAATATGTGCCGCTCGACATCAAGATCGCGGTCAATCGCTTCCTCACCTACTGGGCGCCGGATGCCGCCATCACAGCGGAATCGGAAATCTGGCCGGTAACGATGATGGAGCTGGAGCGCCGGCACATTCCGCAGATCCGTGTCAATGCGCGTCTCTCCGACCGTTCCTTTGACCGCTGGAAAGCCCGGCATGATATTGCGGAATCGCTGTTTTCAAAGCTGGCGCTGGTGGTTGCGCAGTCCGATCTCGATGCCGAACGTTTCCGCGATCTCGGCTCCTGGCCGGTGGTGATTTCGGGCAACCTCAAGGGTGACACGGACCCGCCGCCCTGCGACGAGGCGCTTCTGGAGCACTATCGCAAGCAGGTCGGCAATCGCAAGACATGGGCCGCCATCTCCACTTTCGACGGCGAGGAGAAGGCTGCCGCCACCGTGCATGCGGCGATCAAGTCCCGCAATGGCCAGTTGACCATCATCGTGCCGCGCCATCCCGAGCGCGGGGATGATGTGGAAGCCATGCTGAAGGGCATGGGGCTCACCGTCGCGCGCCGCAGCCGCAATGACGTGATAACGCCGGAAACCGATATTTTCCTTGGCGATTCCATCGGCGAAATGGGGCTTTACCTGCGGCTGACCGAACTTGCCTTTGTTGGCCGCTCGCTGACGGCCGAAGGCGGGCAGAACCCGCTCGAGCCTGCGATGCTCGGCTGTGCCGTCCTGTCAGGAGCGCATGTGCAGAATTTCCGCGAGGCCTATCAGAAACTGATCCGCGCCGGCGGCGGGCGTATCATCCGCGATGTCGAGATGCTGGCCAAGGCGGTGCATTACCTCCTGGTCAATGACAATGAGCGTTACAAGATGATCGATGCGGGCAACCGGGTCATTCAGGATATGCGCGGCGCGCTGTCCTCCACCGTCAAGGCGCTGGAGCCCTATATCAACCCGCTCACCGTTTCCGCCAAGCTGCAACCACGGAGCGCCATCGGCTCATGGTAGCGGATATCGAACTCAACGCGGCGCAATCGATCGCCGCAGTCCTTTTCGACAAGGACGGAACGCTTTTAGGTTATGACGCCAGCTGGGGACCGGTGAACCGCGAACTTGCGACCATCGCGGCCAAGGGCGATCCCGTTCTCGCCGACCGGCTTCTCTCCGCCTGCGGCATGGACCCCGTTACCGGTCATGTGGTGCCGGACAGCCTCCTGGCCGCCGGCAACACGGCGGAAATCGCCGCCGGTCTGGTCGCCGCCGGCTCTCCCTGCGATGTCGGGGAACTGACTGCCCGCCTTGACCGGCTGTTCACCGAAGCGGCGGATAAATCCGTGCCGGTGACCGATCTCAAGGCATTTTTCGCAAGGCTGAAGGCGCGCGGCTACAAGCTCGGCATTGCCTCCAGCGACAATGAAAACTCCATTCGACAGACGGCCATCCGCTTCGGTTTCGAAAACGACGTCGATTTCGTCGCGGGATATGACAGCGGTTACGGCACCAAGCCGCAGCCCGGCATGGTTCTGGGATTTTGCGAGGCGATCGGCTTCCCGCCGGAACGCGTGGCCGTTGTCGGCGACAATAACCACGATCTGCACATGGCGAAAAATGCCGGAGCCGGTCTGCGCATCGCCGTTCTGACGGGAACAGGCTCGCGCGAAAGCCTGGGTGCGGATGCTGATTATTGTTTCGAGGACATTACCGCTCTCGAAGCGCTTTTGCCGGAACGGGCTCTCTGAACCCGGTTAGATTTCCGCCGGGCCCGGCATGGCCCGTGGAACCGCCTATTCCATTTTTGCAATTTACGGTTTTTTCTGGCAAACAACCTCCCTGACATGTGACAAGCGAACGGAATGCCGTGGGCGACGCGGCCGGGAGCGGGAATAGATGGTTTCTGAAGCGCCGCCGTTCTGGTGGCAGAAAGCGGGCTGGCAGGCGTGGCTCCTGTCACCTTTCTCGCTTCTTTACGGGAAGGTTGCCGGCCGGCGGATGCGGACAGCGAAACGGGCAAGCGTTCCCGTTCCGGTCATCTGCGTCGGCAACTTCACCGTGGGCGGCGCTGGCAAGACGCCGACGGCGATGGCAATTGCGAGAGCCGCCGTCGCAAAAGGCCTGAAACCCGGATTCCTCAGCCGCGGTTATGGCGGCACGCTTGACGTTACCACCCTTGTCGATCCCGGACAGCACCGCTCCGCCGATGTCGGCGATGAACCCCTGCTCCTGGCGCGCGAGGCGATCACGGTCATTTCCCGCAAGCGGGTGGAAGGTGCGCACCGGCTGGTGAAGGAAGGCGTCGATCTCATCATCATGGATGATGGTTTCCAGAGCGCGCGCCTGACGCTGGATTATGCGCTTGTTGTCATCGATACGGTGCGCGGCATCGGCAACGGCCATCTCGTGCCGGGCGGTCCGGTAAGAGCGCCGCTTGCCGAACAGATGCGGCATATGACCGGGCTCCTGAAGGTCGGCAAAGGCCATGCGGCCGATGCGCTGGTCAGGCAGGCGGCAAAGGCTGCCAAACCCGTCTTCGTTGCGGCGATCACGCCGCAGGAGCCGCAGGACTTCAGGGGAAGGCGCGTGCTGGCCTATGCGGGCATTGCCGACCCGGCCAAATTCTTCAGAACCGTCGAGGCGCTCGGCGGCGAAATCGTGCTGCAGCGCTCTTTCCCGGATCATCACCACTTCAGCGACGACGAGATCGCCGATCTTCTGCAGGACGCCGGCAAACAAAATTTGCAGCTGGTGACGACGGCCAAGGATGCGGTGCGGCTCAACGGCCACCACGGCCGGGCGGAAGAATTATTGTGGAACAGCCTGGTGATCGAAATCGACATGGTGTTCGACGACCCCAATGCCGCCGCGACGATTATCGATACGGCGGTGAGAAACTGCCGCGCGCGTTTGCTGCGGGAAAATGCACGGACGTCGATTTAGAGTACCGAAGAATATAAACCGCCGTGCACCCACTTCTCCTCATTCCTGTGCTTGTCACAGGAATCCAGTCGACGCGCGTCCGCGCGGCGGGAAGAGCCTTGTCAGCCCAAGGACTTGGGCTGGCTGGATCCCTGTGACGAGCACAGGGATGAGGGTGGAGAGTTGAGCAGTCTCAGCGTGAAAAGAAGCGTTCTCACGCATGGCTCTTTATGGGCGTGCTTCCGCGCCCTTATCAGGCGGGCAAATTACCAGCCTTCTTTTCGGCCTCCAGCGAAGCCGCCGCATCCACATAGGCTTCCTGCCTCGCCACGCTCCAGTAGCGCAGCTCATCAACCGGGATTGTCTTGCCTGTCATGGCGCAGATGACATGCGAGCCGGTCTGGACGATGCGGAAGTCACCGTCGAGATATTCGATGACGGCGAGGCGGTTGCCGCCTCCTTCAAATCTGTTCATCCGTTTTCGTCTCCTGCTCTGTCCTGTCAGGGCACCCAGTCCGAAACGGCGTAGCGTTTTCCTGAACAATCCGGATGCTCCAGTATCCTGAATTTATATAGCCCGGCGCGGCGCAAGGCCAGCCCCGCCTGCTTGCGGCTGGATGAAGGTGTCAGCTGCGGCCGAAGAGCCGTTCTATATCGGAAAGTTTCAGTTCGATATAGGTCGGTCGGCCATGATTGCATTGACCGGAACCCGGCGTGTTTTCCATCTGCCGTAGAAGCGCGTTCATCTCTTCCGGCCGCATACGCCGGCCGGAACGCACCGAGCCGTGGCAGGCCATGGTGGCCGCGACATATTCCAGCTTGTTGGCAAGCGTGGAGGCGGCGTCCCATTCGGCGATCTCGTCGGCAAGCTGACGCACCAGCCCCTGCACATTGACCTCACCCAGCATGGCAGGCGTTTCCCGGACGGCGACCGCGCCCGGCCCGAAACGTTCGATGACGAGCCCCAGCGCATCGAACCCGGCGGAGTGATCCATCAGCCGGTCGCAATCCTCTTCCGGCAAATCGATGATTTCAGGGATGAGCAGCACCTGCGACGGCGGACGCCGGGAATGCAGTGCATTGCGCATTTCCTCAAACACCAGCCGCTCATGCGCGGCATGCTGGTCGACGATGACAAGGCCGTTTTCCGTCTGGGCGATGATGTAGTTCTCGTGCAGCTGCGCCCGCGCAGCGCCGAGCGGGTAAAGCACAGGTTCCGGCGAGGGGCTCGCGGCGGTCTCGTAAATCTCCCGAGGCTCGGCCCGCGCCGTCGGCATGGTGATGTCGGAAAAGCGCGATTGCACCGCCTCGGCAAATTGCATGTCCCCGGAAACCGCAAGCGGCCGCGACGGTGAGGTGGCGGCGGACCACGGCGCGGGGGCTGCCATGGAAGGCGAGGGCCTGAGGCCGGACGGGCTATAGCCGGGGCGGAACGCATTCATCATCTGGCTCGCGCCCGTCGTCGCGGCCCTGTCGCCGTCGCGCGTCAGCGCCTGGCGGATCGCGCCGACGATCAGCCCGCGAATGAGGCCGGGATCACGAAAACGCACGTCGGATTTCGCCGGATGCACGTTCACATCCACAAAGGCGGGGTCAAGCGTGATGGACAGCACCGCGACCGGATATCGCCCATGCGGCACGGTTTCGGCATAAGCGCCGCGAATGGCGGATAAAAGCAGCTTGTCCTGCACCGGGCGGCCGTTGACGAAGACATATTGATGCGCCGAGTTGCCGCGATTGAAGGTCGGAACACCGGCAAAACCGGTCAGCGTCACATCCTCGCGCCCGGCATCGATCTCGATGGCGTTGTCCTTGAACTCGGCGCCCAGAATCTGCGCCATGCGGGCCAGATGATCGTCGCCGGTCGAAGGAATTTCGAGCGTCGAACGGTCGGTGCCTGATAGCACGAAACGGATATGCGGGAAGGCGATCGCCATACGCTTGACGACTTCGGTAATCGCGGCCGCCTCGGCCCGTTCCGTCTTCAGGAATTTCAGCCGCGCGGGGGTGGCGAAAAACAGGTCGCGCACCTCGACGATTGTACCGGCATTCGAGGCGGCGGGCCGGACATCGGAAACCTTGCCGCCGGTAACGGAAATCACCGAACCCTGTTCAGCGCCCTGTTGGCGGCTGGTAATCGTCAGCTTGGCGACCGAGCCGATGGAGGGCAGCGCCTCGCCACGAAACCCGAGCGTGCGGATATCATCCAGCGTATCGGAAATTTTCGAGGTGCAGTGACGCCTGACCGCAAGCTCCAGATCGGCAGGTGACATGCCGGAACCGTTATCGGTAATCCGCACCAGCCCCTTGCCGCCGCCCGCCGTGGCGATCTCGATCCTGGTCGCGCCAGCGTCGATGGCGTTTTCCACCAGTTCCTTCGTGGCGCTGGAGGGTCTCTCGATGACCTCGCCGGCGGCGATCTGGTTGATAAGGGTTTCTGAAAGCTGCTTGATGGCCATGATCGTCATTTTCGCGGATTCGCTACGGCTTCGAAAGCAAAAAACTCGGGCTGTGGAAATTTGCACATGTTTTACGGTCCCTTGGGCATTTGATCATTTCGGTCAACATGGCGTTAAGCGTTAATCCGCCTTTAATCGGCCTTGATTATGGTGAGGCGGCTTGAAATGACCGCAGGAACGGGGCCGCCTTCGCCGGGCGGCGTGTGACGTCGACTATGGGTGAGCGTCATCTTCCCCTCAAGACTGCTTCAAGTTGCAAACCCTGATGTCTCTTTTTCGGAATTTTTCGTTTCATCCCGGCATTTGCCCTGGACGATTCCACTAGAAACATAAGCCTGACCCCTGAAAAACAGGCGGGAGTTTGCAGTTGAGTGATTTGGCGTCCTCTGGCGCGGGCGTTCATACGGTGATGCTTGATGCCCTTTGCGACGCGCTTGGCGCGGCGATCGTCGTTTACGACCGTAATGATCACATTATTTTTGCAAGCCGGAAACTCCTCAGCTTTTTTCCGCTGGAAGAGGCCGTTATCGGCCCGGGCGCGCGGCTGCGCGACTACCTGAGCGCGCTATATGATTGTTATCTGCTCGAGGCGGAAAGCCTCTCCGCCAATGCCCGCCCGCTCGGCCGGGAGGAATGGATCGGCGAGCGGCTGGCGCTGCACTGGAAGGAAAGATCGGAAAAAACCGAACGGCTGAAGGGAGAGCGCTTCCTGCGCTTCGTCATGAACCGCCTGCCGTCCGGCCTCGGCATCAGCGTGGTTGCCGATATTTCCGAACAGAAGAAACGCGAAGAGCAATGGCGCATCGACCTTGAGCGCGTACAGCTCGTTGAGGAAATTCTCGACAATCTGCCATTTCCCGTCTTCGTCAAGGATCGGAACATGGCCTATGTCGCCCTCAACAAATCCGCCAGCGCCCTGGTCGAAACCAGTCCCGAGAGCATTCTCGGCCGTACCGTTTTCGATCTCCACTCGCGCAAGGTCGCCGGACGGATCGATGCCGCCGATCGTATAGTGCTGGATAGCGGTACGCCGGCTGTCATTCCCGAAAGGGTGCGACGCCTGAATGGCGAAGAGGTGCTGACAATCACCCGCAAGCAGCGTGTGGGCCGGCCCGGCCGATATTTCCTGGTGACGACGATGGAGGACGTGACCGCTCTTGCCACCATCGATGCCAATGGCACGCCCGTCATCCCCTCGCTCGAACATGTTCCTTTCGTGGCCTCCATCTATGGCAGGGACGAGGAAACGGACAATCGCGGCGGGGTTTTAAAGAGCAAGGCGGTGTTGGTCGTCTCTGAAAACGGGCGCTTTGCGGAAGCCGCCGGTCGTCTTCTGACCGCGGGCGGCATGGACCATGCGGCGGTGACGAGCGAGGACGAGCAGCGCGCATTCATCGATGTCGCGGCTTCCGCCGGTGTGAGCATCGATGTGGTCGTTGTCGACGCCCAGATGAGCGTCGCTTGCCTCGATATTGCCGCCGCGCATGATCTGCCCGTCGTCACCATCGAGGAGGAGGAAATAGATGCTTCCCTGCTGCATTATCTTGCCGCTGGGTTGAAATCCTCCCCAAATGAGAAAACCGCTGACGAGGACTGGGAGATCATGACGGAGGATCTGCCCGAAATACTCAAGACCGGCGGCGTCTGCGAGATACTTCTCGTCGAGGATAACAGGGTCAACCAGATCGTCTTCTCGCAGATACTCGAAGGTCTGGGGCTTTCCTGGCGGCTCGCCACCTCGGGCGAGGAAGCCTTGCGTCTCTTTGTGGAACAACCGCCTTCCGCCGTCCTGCTCGACACGACGCTGGGCGATATCGACGGCTTCGAGGTCGCCCGCCGCATGCGCGGCCTGGGCGGCGAGAAACATATTCCCATCGTCGGCGTCATCACCCACGCATTCGAGGGCGATCTCGACAAGTGCCGGGCCTCCGGCATGGACGACATGCTGCTGAAACCCGTCAGTCCTGACATGGTCGAGGCGGTTTTCCTGCGGCTTTTCGGCAAGGACGCCCTGCGGCTGCAGGCCTGAAATTGCCATTGCCGGGAGGCTATGGCTTTTTTAATACTTGCCCTGCATTGTGAGCGCGGTCGACACAGGATTCACGAGATGCAGGAATGAAACGGGCAGAGCCGCAATCGTTGCAGGTCAGCCAGAACGAGTTGCAGGCGATGGCCTACAGCGACCCGCTGACGGGGCTGGGCAACCGCTACCGTTTGCGGGACAAGATCCGGATGCTTGCCAGCGAGCGCTCCAGCGATCCCGCCCCCTTCACGGTCGGCATTGCCAATATAGACGGCTTCAAACCCATCAACGATCTTTTCGGCGTGCAGGCGGGCGATGAAATCCTCTGCCAGGTCGCGCACCGGCTGAAGGCCTGCATTCCCGATGGCGCGGTCGTGACGCGCCATGACGGTGACGAATTCGCCTTCGTGCTGCCGCTGGTGTTCGAGCGTACTGGCGCCGAGCGTATCGGCAACATGATCAAGGACGTGCTTTCTGCCCCTTATGATCTCGGCGACCGCAACGTCCGGCTTTCCTCCTCCTTCGGTTTCGCCATCTATCCCTTCGCCGGCGATGAATTCGAGGATTTGCTGAAAAGCGCCGAGACGGCGCTCTATCGCTCCAAGAGACGTGGCCGCGGCCAGATCACGGTTTATTCGCGCGAGATCGCGCAGGAGATGAAGCGCGCCACGCAGCTGGAACAGGCGCTCAGAAACGCCATCATTACAGATGCCATCGATGTGCATTTCCAGCCCATCGTCAGGCTGGAAGAGGCGAAGGTCATCGGTTTCGAGGCGCTGGCCCGCTGGAACGATCCAGACCTCGGTTTCGTATCGCCCGCGGTTTTTGTGCCGCTCGCCGAAGAGCGCGGTTTCATCGATGCGCTGTCGGAAGCCCTGCTCAGAAAGGCGGCGGAAGCGGCTCTGTTCTGGCCGCGTGAACTCTTCCTGTCCTTCAACCTCTCTTCCGCGCAATTGATGGACCCAAGCACGGCGGACAATATTCTGTCCATTCTCTCGCGTGTCGGCCTCGATCCGCATCGGCTGGAACTTGAGATCACCGAAACGGCTGTCATGACATCAGCCGATACCGCGCAACGCATCATCAGCGAATTGCAGAGCGCCGGCGTTCGCATTTCGCTTGATGATTTCGGCACCGGCCAGTCTAGCCTTGGCCGCCTGCGGGATTTCACCTTCGACAAGGTAAAGATCGACCGCGCCTTCGTGTCACGCATCAGCAGCGATCGTCCTTCCGAACATATCATCAAGGCCATCGTCGCCATGTGCGAAGGGCTCGATCTCGAAGTTGTGGCCGAGGGGATAGAAGAGCGGGCGGAAGAAGAAAAGCTGCGCGCGCTCGGTTGCGCCATGGGGCAGGGCTATTTCTACGGCCGCCCCGCCGATGCCGCCGCGACCCAGCGGTATCTGCACGAGAATTACCGCGAGATATTGTCGGATATTTCCTGAGAACGGAATGGCCTTGGACGAGGCGGTGGGGACTTCCCCAACGGCCCTCATTCCTGTGCTTGTCACAGGAATCCAGCCGACGCGCGTCTGCGTGGCGAAGAGAGTCCTTTCAGCCCAAGGACTTGGGCTGGCTAGATTCCTGTGACAAGCACAGGAATGAGGAGAGTGCGGTGCGTGCCGCGCCTTAGAGCCTGTAAAGCGGCTCAAACCGGCCCTTGACCTCAACCCCCAGCTCGAACGTCAACCCATGCTGCGGATTGGCGGCAATGGCGTCGTCGTCTAGATGTTCGCGCGCCGAGGTGACAAGAAGGCGCGACGCGTCGGGGCCGATGAAGGCCGGGCAGGTCGTCTGTTTGCCGGGCACCTCATATCGGGCGATGTGATTGCCGTCCGTATCGTAACGATCGACCGCACCCTCACCCCAGCGGGCGTTCCAGATATGCCCTTCGGCATCGCAGACGGATCCGTCCACGCCGCCTTTGATACCGGTGGAATCGATGAAGACTTCCGCCTTGCCGGAGGGCAGGCCGGTCCCGGCATCAAGCGGCACCCGCATCAGTTTGTTCACCTTGGTATCGACGTAATATCCCGTCGCGCCATCGGGTGAGAAGCAGATCGAATTCGGAATGCTGATCTCGCCAAACAGCTTCGTCACGGTGCCTTTGGAAACATGATAGATGCTGCCCGCGCCCGTCTCCGCCTTACGACCCATGGTGCCGATCCACAGCGCGCCGGAGGGGTGCATGCGCCCGTCATTGGAGCGGTTGCCGGGCAAATCCTTTTCCAGCTCCGCATGCAGCGTCAGCACGCCTGTTGCCGTGTCTCGCAGGAAAAGTCCGTCATCGGAGGCGATCAGCTGTTTGCTGTCGCTGACCTTGGCGAGCGCACTGCCCATGAAGGGCAGGGCATGCACGGTCTTGCGGCCGGAGGCGAGATGCAGCTCATGCAGTTCGCGCTCGAGAATATTGAACCACCAGGCGGTACCGGTCGCAGGGTCGAAGGTCGGGCCTTCGCCGAGTAGCATCGGCGTCTCGTCCAGAACACGTCCGGCAAAGGGAAAAACAGTCGCCAAGCTCTTATCCTCCGATGGCTGCATCATAGGCTGAAAGTGTGACAGTGGCGCGTTCGCGCACCTCCGCCGCCGTCATGCCCGGCTTGTAAAGGCTGGTGCCAAGCCCGAAAGCCGTAATGCCGGCATTGGTGTATTCCGCGAAGTTCCTGTCCGAGACGCCGCCGACGGCGGCGATGACCAGATCCTTCGGCAGGATGGTCCGGATCGCATTGATACCCGCGGGGCCGATGATGCTGGCGGGAAAGAACTTCAGCCCGGTCGCCCCGGCCTTTGCGGCCACCAGCGCCTCGGTGGGGGTGAGAACGCCCGGCATCGTCACCATGCCCTTGACGCGGGCGGCGACGATAACGTCGGCATCGGCATTGGGGCTGACCATCAGCTTGCCGCCGGCCGCATCCAGCGATTCCACCTCTTCCACGCTAAGCACGGTGCCGGCGCCGATCAGGCAATCGGCGGGCGCCATCTTTGCGGCGATCTCGATCGAGCGGAACGGATCGGGCGAATTGAGCGGGATTTCGATGGCGCGGAAGCCGGTCTCGATCAACGCGCCGACAACGCCTTCGGTTTCCTCGGGCTTCAGACCGCGCAGGATGGCGATCAGCGGATATTTGATGGAAGGGAAGGGAATACGCATGATGTCTCTTTATCCTATGGCCAGATGGCATTTGCAGCGGCGAGCAATCCGCGCCGCACGGCCTCGTCGGCGTCGATGACCGTATATTGAATCTCGAGGGCTGCGAAGGCATCCTCGTAAAGCGCGCCGAGCGCACCGGAGCCGATCAGCACCACGGGCGTCTCCCGCCGTGCCGTCGAATGCGCACCGGCGATTTCCAGCCCGATCATGATGCCGGAGAGCTTGGCCTTGGCGTCGGTCGCGGTAAGCCCGTGCAGCAATTGCCCGGAGCGCAGGGTGAAAAGGCGATTGGTCGCAAGCGCGGGATGGGCGTAAATATCGCGCACGGCCGCCGTGAAAGCTTCATGCTCGCCGGTAAAGGCTTCGGCCTCTGCCACCGCATGGGAAAGGATCGTCTGCTTCGAGATGACTTCGAAGAGTTCGCCGGTCATGAAAGTGGCAAAACCCGTCACGCCGCCATCCTTGACGGTCACCCATTTGGAATGGGTGCCGGGCATGCAGACGAGTTTTTCACCGGCGTCCGAAGAAGCGAGAGCGCCAAGCAATTGCGTTTCTTCGCCGCGCATCACGTCGGGCGCGTTTTTATCCCGCTGCGCCAGTCCCGGCAGAATGCGCACATCCCGCACCTGGCCCGGCACGCGAACCGCGCCATCGAGAACCGCCGAAAGCGATGCCGGCACGTCGATATAACCCGCTTCGACCCAGCCCTGCCGCGCTCCCGCCATGCCGCAGACGAGAACCGGCAGATCTTCCGGTGCGCCGATAGCGTCGAGATGCGATTGCAGCACCTCGGCAAAACCGGTCCGCATGGCGGTGGTCATGCCTTCCGTGCTTCTGCGCTCCGCCAGCACCGCGCCCGATCGGCTCATGAGCCAGAGCCGGAAACTGGTTGTACCCCAGTCGACGGCGATGAAAGCGGGTTCAGACATTATAGAAGGCCTCCGTCTACGATTATGGATTGCGCCGTGATGGCGCTCGATGCCGATGATGCGAGAAACAGGCACGGACCCGCCAGGTCGGCGGCGACGAGCGTGCGCTTCAGACATTGCCGCGCCGTGGTGGCGGTAATGCCCTCATCCGTCAGCCATAGTTCCTTCTGCCGCTCCGTCACGATCATGCCGGGCAGCAGCGTGTTGACGCGGATGTTTTCCGGGCCCAGCCGGCCGGCGAGGCTTTTCGTCAGCCCGATAATGCCGGCCTTGGCCGCCGCATAGGATGGCAGCTCGCCCATGTTGAGCAGAAACGAGATGGACGAAAAATTGACGATAGAGGCGCCCTTCGCCTGCCGGAGATAGGGCAGGGCTGCCTGAACCGAGAAGAACATCTGCTTGAGATTGACCGCCTGATTGGCGTCCCAATAGGCTTCGGTCACCGTTTCTATGTCGTGGCGGTCGTCCCAGGCGGCATTGTTGACGAGTACCTTAATACCGCCGGTGGCCAAGGCCGCCGCCTCCACCGTCTTTCCGATCGCCGCGATATTGCGAAGGTCGGTTTTGAAGAAGTGGACCGGATGCTGCGCCGTTGTCGCAAGCCGCTTTACGAGCGCCAGGCTTGGCTCCTCGGCGATGTCGATGAACGAAACCCTCGCTCCCTGCATCGCGAAGGCTTCCACCAGCGATGCCCCGATGCCGGAACCGCCGCCGGTGACGAGCACGCCCGCATCCTTGAGGTCCGGAAATTGGGCTTGCGTCATCGGCATCATCTCATCCATTGAAAGGCTTGATTGTTCCATTATTTGGAACTAGATTTTACTAAATGGAATTATTCTCTTGGCGTCACGCTTATGTCAAGACAGATGACGGTGGATGTTGCCATGGCCGATAATAAAAAGCCCAATGGGCAAAAGCCTGATGCGGTTCCGATGGTGCAACGGAAAACCGGGAGTGACACGGGCACGCTCGGCAAGGCCGTCTCGCTGCTGGAGTTGATCGCCTTTGCCGACAAGCCGATGCGCTTTACCGATGTGGTCGAAGCCTGCGGTCAGCCGCGCGGCTCGGTTCACCGCCAGCTCGCCCATCTCGTCGCCGAGGGCCTTATCGATCACGCTGCCGATCAGACCTATGCCGTGGGGCTGAGACTGCTGCAACTGGCAGCGAAAGCCTGGAGCGGCAATGACCTGCGCAGCGTCGCGGCCCCGCATCTGGCAGCGTTGCAGGAGGTGACGCAGGAGTCCGTGCATCTCGCCGTGTTGAACGGCAGGCAGGTGACCTATCTCGACAAGATGGAGGGGCAGCACACATTGCGCATGCATTCGCAGGTCGGCAAAACCTCACCGGTCTATTGCACGGGGGTGGGCAAGGCGGCGCTGTCGCTGCTCGCCGGTGATGAACTGGCGGCGCTGACTGCGGAACTCGATTTTCATCGCTTCACGGAAAACACGATCACGACGACGGACGCGCTGATGGCTGACGTGGCGACCATTCGCGACAATGGCTACGGTTTCGACCTTCAGGAGCACGAGATCGGGATTCATTGCGTTGCCGCACCGGTCCGGGCGCCCGGGCGCAATTTTCGCGCGGCGATTTCCGTCACCGGTCCGGCCTATCGTGTGGATGTGGAACAGCTTCGCAAATGGGCCCCTCTGGTGCGCGAGACCGCCGATAGAATTTCCGATGATCTGGCCTGCAGATTATCCCCGGTTGCGGATGGTTGAGGAAAGCACGGGGCGTTAGCCGGTGGATTTTCCCTTATGGAAAGCGCGGGGACGCGTCCATTCATGTGCATTTGATATTATTTTCGACTATTCTGAATTAAGTTTTCAACTTTTGTTTGCATGAATCGTTTTGGTGAGTAACATCCGCAACAATTTCCGGGCAAAGGCGGGCCTTTGCGGCGGCATTTTCTCATTCTCGAAGAACAGCTTTGATGCAGAAAACAGAGACGGCCGCCGTTCAGTCGATTGGTGTTGATTGCGTTCGCGAGATCGCTGATCTCAACACGCAATTCGATATATTCCGGTTTCTGAAGCGGCTGACGGAGGCCTGGGAATTCAGGGCTTTCATGGTGCTCGACCTGTCCTCGGAAGTGGCGAGCGAACTGTCGCAATATACTGTTATCACCAGCTGGCCGGCCGAGCTTTTGCAGCGCTACGATGAAGAGGGCATGCTGCAGACCAGCCGGGTGATGGCCCAGTTGAAAAAATCGACCGTCCCCTTTTCCGTCTCGATGGATTTTCTGGTCAGAGGCGACGGAGAAATCGCCAAGAAAACCGTGATCAACCTTTTCGAACGTTTCGAGATGATCAATTCGGTGTGGTTTCCCGTTCATGACATCACCATGCGACGCGGCGCGGTCTCGTTTTCCGGCAACAAGACGGCTCTGCCCGCCAGCCGGCTTGCCGAGCTTTTCTACATTTCCAGCCATGTCTTTGCCCGGCTATCTGAAATACGAAGCCTCGATTTGAGGGTTCCCGAAACATTGAGCGAGCGGGAGATCGACTGTCTGAACTGGACCGCCGCCGGCAAGACCAGCGCTGAAATTGCTGAAATCATGATGCTGTCGGAACACACCATCAATCATTACCTGAACCGCGCAACGAAAAAACTCGACACGGTCAACCGCACCCAGGCTGTCGCCAAAGCGCTGCGGGTCGGCCTGATAAAATAGCGAAACCGTAATTTTATCATTGTGATAAAGCGCTTCCTGGGCGATCCTCCTTTCGAATCACCGGAAAGGAGAAATCGTTTGCCGGAACGGCATAGGGTAAAAGCAGGATTTTCTCCGACTATCGACTGCGCCGTGCTGATAGCCGCTGCCGAAAAAGGCTTTGCTGCCGATGAGGGCATAGAACTCGAACTTTTCCGAAAACAGTCCGCGCGCGCCGTGCTTGCGGCGCTTGGCGAGGATGGCGTTCATGTCGCGCATCTGCCCGCTCCGGTTCCTGTTGGTTCCGCTGTTGGCCTGGATGATCTGCCG
Organism: Agrobacterium sp. CFBP2214; assembly: GCF_030209895.1. NCBI lineage: Bacteria > Pseudomonadati > Pseudomonadota > Alphaproteobacteria > Hyphomicrobiales > Rhizobiaceae > Agrobacterium > Agrobacterium sp. CFBP2214. The sequence goes on from NZ_JARVRC010000001.1 coordinate 613,544, forward strand.
GGCGATATTGTCGGCGTCTTCACACTTTCCCTTGGCGGATCGGCAACGACCGTTTCGCACGGATTTTATGACGAACTTTACCGCGAAGGCCTGAAGCTGCCGGATCCGGCGGCTTTTGGGCGGGCCATGGCCCGCGTCTGCGCCGCGCGCCGGGCAGCAGGTGAAAACCCGCCGGTCTTTGCGGTTGAGGATATTGTCTCCACGCCATTTTATGCCCTGCGTTATCTACTCGGAAGCTGCGGCGTGCTGCTCGGCCGGGACATGGAAATTGTCGAAGCCCTGCCGAAGGCGATGCCGGCTCTGCTGGAAAGCGGCAAGGTCGATGCGCTCTGTACCGCCGAACCGGCGGGCAGCGCCGTGGTGCTGGGCGGCGCCGGCCGTATCGTCACCACGGGCGCGCTGATCTGGCACAATGCGCCTGAAAAGATACTGGCCGTGAAGACGCGCTGGGCAGAGGAAAACGCCGCCCTTCTGGAAGGGCTGCTGCGGGCGCTTTATCGCGCCGGCGAATGGTGCGCCAATGCCGCCAACATAGAAGAACTGGCCGGCATCCTCGCCGCGCCTCAATATCTGGATGAGAACGGCGAATTCCTGCTGCCGGCGCTGACGGGCTATATTTCCACCTCGCAGCGGGACATGCAGCGCTTTCAGGAGTTTTTCGTGACGAGCGCCAAGGCCGCCAATTTCCCTTGGCAGAGCCAGGCCCTGTGGTTCTTCAGCCAGATGTTGCGCTGGGGCGAGGTTTCCGCCGATTACCGGCTCGATGCCGCCGTGGTGGAGGCCGCCCGCAACGCCTACCGGCCGGATATTTTCCGCAAGGCCATGAAGCCGCTTTTCGTGCCGGTGCCGGGTGCCAATCTGAAACTCGAAGGCACGTTGCGCGAGCCTGTTCATGTCGGCGCGTCGCGCACGGGTCTGGTGCTCGGGCCCGACTGTTTTTTCGACGGCCATGTTTTCGATCCGGAAACGCTGGCGATGGACGACGAAATCTGAAACGGCAGCGTTAAATCGTCGCGAATGCCTGACTGGCGCGCTTTGGCATTGGCGAAGCGCTCCGGCTTGTCTATGGATGGCACGCAATACCCCGGTCGGACGATATAGCGGAGCAGGAATATGGCAGAGGTCAGCAAGAGCCAGGTGGAAAAGGCGCTGGAAGCGGTGATCTATCCCGGCAGCGGTAAGAGCATCATCGCACTCGGCATGGTCTCGGAAATCTTCATCGCCGATGCGAAGGCCTATTTTTCGATCACAGTACCGGCCGACAAGGCTGCGGAGATGGAGCCGCTGCGGCTTTCCGCGGAACAGGCGGCCAAAGGCGTTGAGGGCATCGTCGGCGCCGTCGTCGCGCTGACGGCCGATCGCAAGCCCGGCCAGCAGCAACCGGCGCCGGCGCGCCCCGCTGCGGCACCCGGCCGGCCGGCCACACAGCCCGGCTCGTCAAAGGTGGGCGTACCGGGCGTGCGGGCCATCATCGCCGTGGCCTCGGGCAAGGGCGGGGTGGGCAAGTCCACCACCGCGGTCAATCTGGCGCTCGGTCTCCAGTCGCTCGGCCTCAAGGTCGGCATGCTCGATGCCGATATTTACGGCCCTTCGCTGCCGCGATTGCTGAAAATTTCCGGCCGTCCGCAGCAGCAGGAAGACCGCATCATCCTTCCCATGGAAAATTATGGACTGAAGGTCATGTCCATGGGCTTTCTGGTGGATGAGGAAGCGGCGATGATCTGGCGCGGGCCGATGGTGCAGTCGGCATTGATGCAGATGCTGCGCGAAGTTGCCTGGGGCGAACTGGATGTGCTGGTGCTGGACATGCCGCCCGGCACGGGCGATGCGCAGCTCACGATCGCCCAGCAGGTGCCGCTTGCCGGCGCGGTCATCGTCTCCACGCCGCAGGATCTGGCGCTGATCGATGCGCGCAAGGGCATCACCATGTTCCGCAAGGTGGAGGTGCCGCTGCTCGGCGTCATCGAGAATATGAGCTATTTCATCGCGCCCGATACCGGTGCGCGCTACGATATTTTCGGCCATGGCGGCGCGAAGGCGGAAGCGGAACGGATCGGCGTGCCTTTCCTCGGCGAAGTGCCGCTCACCATCTCCATCCGCGAAATGTCGGATGCCGGAACGCCTGTTGTCGCCGCCGAGCCTGATGGCCCGCAGGCTGCGATCTACCGCGATATCGCGCAAAAAGTCTGGGCGCGCATTGGTGCGAGCGAGCAAAAAGCCGCGCCGAGGATCGTTTTCGAATAACGCGTCAATTACAGGCGCAAAACGGGCAGCAGTCTGCCCGTTTTGAATAGTCCTTTGAAAACAGATGATTAACCGGAAGCGTCGGGCAGCATGTCAGGATTTGAACTCCAGAGATGCTTCGCCTGCAATGCTGTCGCGAAAAAATATTGCTTGATTGCATCTCGCTTTGGGCGCATACGCCTGCGCCGTTTGGCTCTTGGTCCATCGGGCTGGCGAGATTGTGAAATCCCGCCTGGTCCGGCGCTCCCTGAAGTGTCGTCCAAAGGTTTGCCGACGGCAAACAGGATATGTTAAGCAGCATTGCGGCAAGCCCGCGATGTGGAGCGGAGAAGCGGATTGATAAAAGCCTATCGCGCCAATTGCGAGGCGATCAGCCTGTCGGCAGTCGACGGCTCCGGACCGATTCCCGACGACATCGTCTGGATCGATCTCGTCAATCCAGACAGGGCGGAAGAGCAGCATGTGGAAAAGCTGCTGGGCGTGGAACTGCCGACGCGCGAAGACCTGAAAGATATCGAGCCTTCCAGTCGTCTCTATATGGAAGACGCCAATGTCTTCATGACCGCGTCTCTGGTGTGGAAGGCGGATTCGGATGATCCGCGCCTCACCGATGTCGCCTTCGTTCTGGTTGGCAAGCGTCTGGTGACAATCCGTTATGCCGAGCCGAAATCATTCCACCTTTTCATTGCCGCCATTACCCGCGCGCCGCACGAAATGCGCAGCGGCACGGCGCTGCTTTTGAAACTGCTCGAAACAATCGTCGACCGCACGGCGGAAATTCTCGAAAACTCGGTCGCCGGCATCGATAATCTCGCCGCCGACATTCTCGGCAGCCAGGCCCGTTCCAAACGCAAGGCGCCGCGCTATCTCGAAGACCGCCTGACCAATATCGCCGCCTATCACCGGCTGATCTCGAAGGTCCGCGTCAGCCTCGCATCGCTGGCGCGGCTGCAGACCTTCCTCTCCACCAGCGATCAGGCTCGCGAGGACAAGGGAGCGAGGGAACAGGGCAAGTCGATCGGGCGCGATATTCAGTCGCTGAACGAACATGCCTCCTTCGTTTCCGGCAATCTGACCTTCCTGCTTGACGCCTCGCTCGGCATCATCAACATCGAGCAGAACGGCATCATCAAGATATTCTCGATTGCCTCGGTGGTGTTTTTGCCGCCCACGCTGGTGGCCTCGGTTTACGGAATGAACTTTCAACTCATGCCGGAGTTGAACTGGACGTTCGGTTATCCCCTGGCGCTTGTTATCATGCTGATGTCCGCAATCATCCCGTTTCTCTTTTTTCGTTGGAAGGGCTGGCTCTGAGGAGCCAGGATCATCATGTCCCAGATCGTTGACAAGGACGTTGCCGAGAAACCGGATGCCGATGACGAGCACAAGAACAAGGGGCTTTACGCCGCGATCCTTGGTTCGATCGGCGTCGTCTATGGCGATATCGGCACCAGCCCGCTCTATGCCTTTCGCGAAGCCCTGCGGCCCATCGCCTATGACGGGGTGACGCAGGAAGAAGTCATCGGCCTGACATCGCTGATGATCTGGTCTTTGACGATCATCGTCACCTTCAAATACATCACGCTGCTGCTGCGCGCCGACAATGACGGCGAAGGCGGCACGCTTTCGCTGCTGGCGCTGCTGATGAAGACGGCGGGCACCCATCGCGGCGTGCTCATCGTGCTCGGCCTCATCGGTGCTGCCCTGTTTCTCGGCGATGCGATGATCACCCCGGCACTATCGGTGCTTTCGGCGGTGGAAGGCCTGAAACTCGTCACGCCGGAGATGGACGAGTTCATCATTCCGATTTCCGTCGGCATCCTCATTGGCCTCTTCGCCATTCAGTCTCACGGCACGGGCACGGTGGCGAAGTTCTTCGGGCCGATCACCGCGGTCTGGTTCATCGTCATGGGGCTTGCTGGCCTCATCCATATTGCCGACGATTTCAGCATTCTCTTTGCCTTCAACCCGTGGCATGCGGTCGAGTTTCTGGCGAATGAAGGTTTTTACGGCATCGTCGTGCTGGGCGCGGTCTTCCTGACGATAACAGGGGCGGAAGCGCTTTACGCCGATCTCGGCCATTTCGGTCGCCGTCCCATCCAGTGGGCGTGGTTCTGTCTGGTTTTCCCGGCATTGACGCTGAACTATCTCGGTCAGGGGGCGCTGGTGCTGAAAGACCCGGCGGCGATGTCCAATCCCTTCTATCTGATGTTCCCGCAATGGGCGATCCTGCCGGCCGTCATTCTGGCAACTGCCGCCACCATCATCGCCAGCCAGGCGGTCATAACAGGTGCGTTTTCGCTCGTGCGTCAGGCGATCCATCTCGGCTACCTGCCACGCATGGAGATACTCTTCACCTCGGAAACCAATACGGGGCAGATCTACCTGCCCGCCGTCAACACCATCCTGCTGTTCGGCGTCGTCGCGCTGGTACTCACCTTCAAGAGTTCGGATGCGCTGGCCACCGCCTACGGTATTTCCGTGACGGGCGCGATGGTCGTCACCAGCCTGATGTTCTTCGAATTCGTGCGCAAGCGCTGGCAATGGTCGGTCTGGCTGGCAATCGCCGTGCTGGCCCCGCTTCTGGCGCTGGAACTGATCTTCCTTGGCGCGAATCTGCTCAAGATTCACGATGGCGGCTACGTGCCGGTGCTCTTGGCAATTGCCTTCACCGTCATCATGACCACCTGGCAGCGCGGCTCGAAAATCCTCTTCGCCAAGACCCGCCGCGGTGATGTGCCGTTGAAGGCTTTCGTCGCTTCGGTGGAAAAGGAAAGCGCCCATGCGCCGGTGCGTGTGCCCGGCACCGCGATTTTCTTGACCGGCGATCCGGAGGCCGCGCCGGCGGCACTGCTGCACAATCTCAAGCATAACCACGTTCTGCACGACAAGAACGTCATCCTGACGATCCGCACCGAAGACCAGCCGCGCGTTCACCCCGAGGATCGTTATACGCTGACGAAACTGAGTGATCGTTTTGCCGTGGTCGAACTGCATTTCGGCTTCATGGAAACGCAGAACGTCACCCAGGCGCTCGGCTATCTGCGCCGTACCGGCTACAAGTTCGACATCATGTCCACCTCGTTTTATCTCGGCCGCCGCAAGCTGGTGCCGGATCCGAAATCGGGCATGCCGGGCTGGCAGAACCGCCTGTTCATCGCGCTTGCCGAAACGGCCGCCGATCCCTCGGACTACTTCCGCTTGCCCGCCAACCGCGTGGTGGAACTCGGCTCGCACGTCGTCGTCTGACGACGGGAGCATGCCTCTCGGCAATCTGAGATGCTCCTTCCTTCCGTCATTCCGGCTCAAGACCGGAATGACGGCGGTGGGGATGCCGTGCATGAAGCTGTGTCCGATACTATGGAATCTAAAGCAGCGCGACGCGCATTAGAATATGTTCACACATTAACGTGAAACCGCGTCCGTGCCCGGCGTTAACCAAGCATCAAGGTTAATAAGAGATTCTCGAACACCTGTAGCAAATATGGTTGTCGGTGTTCGGAGTGCTGGTTTTGCGTTCGAAAAGAGTAATGCGTCGTCGGTCCCCCGTGTCCCTTCAGGGGTGGGTGTCAAAATGGACCTCGCCCGTCGTCTTCGGCCTTGCCGCCTGGCTCGTTTTTCCATCCCTCGCTGCGCGTGCCGATCTGGCCTCGCTTCTGGCCGGGCTGGACAAGGGCGGGGAGCAATGGCGCATGGTGCTGACGGCATCTCCGGCAGGCTCCGTTCATAATGCCTCGCTGACTTTCGATGATGCCGCAGGGGAGGCCGCATTGCATGGCGGCGGCATGACCCTGCCCAATGGCAGCAAGGTCGCCTTTGTCACCAACAAGAAGGGTGAGGCAACGACGCCGGACAGCGAGCGCGTCAACCGCGCCGCCAAGAAGGGCCGCATCGTCGCAACCGAAATCATGCAGCCGCCCAAGGCCTTCACCGCCGGTTCCGTCCTGCAGCGCACCAGCATGCTGGATATCGAGCCGCTGAAGCGCAAGGACCGCACGGCTTTCGTCAAGCCGAAGCGCGGCAAGGACGTGGAACTCGCCTCCTTCTATTTCCGCCGTGAGGAAAAGAAGGCGGACAAAAGCGTCTCACCGATGCTGGCCGAACTCATCACCAACAGGACGCCGGATATTCTTGCCACGGCTTACGCGCCGGCCGAGCCGGATTTCGCACGCGAGTCGCCCTTCGACGCCATTCTCAAAAAGCCCGAGGCCGGTCGTTTCGTGCCGCAAATCAGCCAGGACGATCACGCCTGGGCAGCCACCCCGCTGCCGGCCGCCGTGTTTTCCGCAGCCGAACAGCAATGCCTGGCTTCAGGCATCTATTTCGAGGCGCGCGGAGAATCGGTGAAGGGACAGGCAGCCGTGGCACAGGTCATCCTCAACCGCGTGCGCAACCCCGCTTATCCGAAAACCATCTGCGGCGTCGTTTATCAGAACAAGGACTGGCGCAACCGCTGCCAGTTTTCTTTCGCCTGCGACAATATCAAGGACCGGGTGAACTCCGAACGCCACTGGAAGATGGCGCGCGAAGTGGCCATGGCCACCACCGCCGGCAAAATCTGGTTGAACGAAGTGGGCTCCGCTACCCATTATCACGCCGTTTATGTGCGTCCCGCCTGGGGCAAGTCCATGAAGAAGGTCGGCAGGATCGGCTTGCACGTCTTTTACCGTACCTATGGTGGCGGCTGGAGCTGATACCACCGCCGATTTGTCGCATTTTGCGTGTCAAAAATGCCGATTCCCTGGGGAAACATCGCCGCTAAACCGCGATTTGATGTCAAGCTGTTGTTTTTGCATGATTAATTTGTGCCAAAACAACCGCTCGCAGTGCCTTGACTAGAGAAGCCCCTAAAACTATGTTGCGCGCGACTTCAGAGCGGGCTGGAACAGGCTTAATCCGTCACCGTTTACAACTCCAAAGGGTTCTGGCATGGCTGGAACGGAGAAAATGGGTGGGATTTTAAGATGACTGGCAACCGTGACGATAGTCTGGACGAGCGCCGCAAGCGCCTTGCCGAAGAGCTGGCAAAGGTGAAGGCGGAGGATGAGGCGGAAGTGAGGGCGGAGACCAACGCTGCGGAAAACCGGAAAGGTTTTGCGATGGCGGTTAAGCTCTCATCGGAGTTCATTTCGGCCATCGTGGTCGGCGCTATGCTGGGTTATCTTCTGGACTATTTTGTCGGCACGACGCCGTGGGGGATGATCGTTCTTCTTCTTCTCGGTTTCTGCGCAGGCGTATTGAATGTGTTGCGCTCGACCGGCGCGGTGGCCAAGCCGCCGCTGCTGGAAAAGGCGGACAGACAGGACGAGGGTGGAAAAGACGGCGTTTAAGCTGTTTTTTCTTGCAGTTGAGATGCCGCGACAGGCGGCGACAGGTAAAGAGGGCAGCCGGTGGCAAACGATCCGACCCATCAGTTCTTGGTGCAGCCGATCATTCCGATCGAAATTGGCGGCGTCGATTTTTCCTTCACCAATGCGTCGCTTTTCATGGTCGCGACCGTGGCTGCCGCTTCCGGTTTCCTTTATTTTGCAACGTCGAACCGCGGTCTGATCCCGACCCGCATGCAGTCCGTTGCTGAAATGTCCTACGAGTTCATCGCCTCCATGCTGCGCGAAGGCGCCGGCAAGAAGGGCATGGTGTTCTTCCCATTCGTGTTCTCGCTGTTCATGTTCGTGCTGACGGCAAACCTGCTTGGCATGTTCCCGTATTTCTTCACGGTCACCAGCCAGATCATCGTCACCTTCGCGCTTGCCTGCCTCGTCATCGGCACGGTCATCGTTTACGGTTTTTACAAGCACGGCCTGCACTTCTTCGGCATTTTCGCCCCCTCGGGCGTGCCGAAGGCGCTTTTGCCGCTTGTCGCGTCAATTGAAATGATTTCGTTCCTGTCGCGCCCGATCAGCCTTTCCGTTCGTCTTTTCGCGAACATGCTGGCCGGCCACATCACGCTCAAGGTTTTCGCAGGCTTCGTTGCCTCCATGGGTGCGCTCGGCGCGCTCGGCATCGGTGGCGCAGTTCTGCCTCTCATCATGACGGTCGCCATGACCGCTCTCGAATTTCTCGTTGCCTTCCTGCAGGCTTATGTCTTCGCGGTACTGACTTGCATGTACCTGAACGACGCCGTGCATGGTGGTCACTGAGAAGTAAAGTCGCTGGCCCCGGCAACGGGTGTCAAAAACAGCCGCAACAACCAATATCTCAAGGAGTCTCACATGGAAGCGGAAGCAGCAAAGTACATCGGCGCAGGTCTCGCATGCCTCGGCATGGCTGGTACGTCCCTCGCACTCGGCCGTATCTTCGGTGATTACCTGTCCGGCGCACTGCGCAACCCCTCTGCTGCCGACAGCCAGTTCGGCCGTCTGGTATTCGGCTTTGCCGTTACGGAAGCTCTGGGCATCTTCTCGCTGCTCGTTGCTCTCCTTCTCCTGTTCGCTGTTTAATATCAGCATTAGGTCTGGATCACGGCCCGCAACATAGCGTGCCGTGATCCTTCGCATTTGCAGTCCCCCTGGAGGTGAGCATGTTCGTGACCGAGGCTTATGCCCAGTCAGCACCGACCGTAGGTGAAACGCATACGGAAACTCCGGCTGTCGGCCAGCCGCAACCGGAAGCCACGCACACGGAAACCGGTGTGGCGCACGGCGCTGAACACGGTGCTTCCGGCGTATTCCCGCCGTTCGACCAGTCTACTTATGCATCGCAGGTTCTCTGGCTGGCGATTACGTTCGGCCTTTTCTACCTGCTCATGCAGAAGGTCATCGTTCCGCGCGTCGGCGGCATTCTCGAAAACCGTCATGGACGCATCGCACAGGATCTCGATGAAGCGGCACGCCTGAAAAGCGAAGCCGACGCTGCCGTCGAAACCTATGAAAAAGAACTCGCGGCAGCCCGCGCCAAGGCAAGCTCTATCGGCGCCGCGGCACGTGACTCCGCTAAAGCGAAGGCCGATGCCGACCGCGCCGCCATCGAGGCCGGACTTGCTGAAAAGCTTGCCGCCGCCGAAAAGCGCATCGCTGGTATCAAGGAACAGGCTTTCGCCGATGTCGGCGCCATTGCTGAGGAAACCGCGACCGCGATCGTTGACCAGCTGGTCGGCACTAAGGTCAAGGATACCGACGTCAAGGCCGCCATTGCAGCCGCTTCGACTGTGAAGGGAGCCTGATATGGCGTTTGATGCATCATTTTTCGCTCTCGTCGGTCTTGTTCTCTTTTTCGTCCTGATCGCCTATCTCAAGGTTCCGGGCATGCTCTCCAAGTCTCTGGACGAGCGCGCGCAGAACATTCAGGACGAGCTGGCCGAAGCCAAGCGCCTGCGCGAAGAGGCCCAGCACCTGCTGGCCGAATATCAGCGCAAGCGCAAGGAAGCCGAAGCTGAAGCCGCCGGCATCGTTGCTGCCGCCGAGCGTGAAGCCGCAGCGCTCACCGAAGAAGCCAAGCAGAAGACGGAAGAATTCGTCGCCCGCCGTACGGCTCTTTCGGAACAGAAGATCAAGCAGGCCGAAGAAGACGCCATCGGCGCCGTCCGCGCCGCCGCAGTCGATATTGCCATTGCCGCTTCCGAGAAGCTGCTGGCCGAAAAGACCACGGCTGCCACTAAGGCCAAGCTTTTCACCGCCACGATTGGCGAAGTGAAGTCCAAGCTGAACTGAGATTTATCTCGGACTGATAAGAACCCCTCCGGCGAGAGCTGCGAGGGGTTTTTTGTTGTCAAATCCGGTTGGAGTTATAGCGCCAAAGGTGGGTGATCGACCCGCTTTGGCCAAAGTCTTCTTAATGGTGGATATCGGATTGCTCTTCCGCTTTGCACCAACAGCGGACATGCTGTGCATTTTCTGACGCAACCAACTTATCGTCGGGAAGGCTTATTCGATAGCGAGGCACAGAAGCGCCATTTGCTGGTGTGGTCCGATAGGACGCCCGGTCACCTGCTTGACATATTCCAATTCCGGTGCGAATTTTTACCTATGGGGTAGCGATCGCCCCATGAGGCCACGGCCGAAGAATCGCGTCCTTTGAACCCGAAAAAACGGAGGGACGCGCGATGCCGTCATTTCTTGAAATCACACCCGAAAAGCTCAATCGCATTATCGGCACGCCCAACGCGCCGACGATTATCGACGTCCGCACTGACGAGGACTTTGCTGCTGATCCCCGCCTCATACCGGGAGCGATTCGGCGCGATTACCGCCAAGTGATGGACTGGGCCGAAGGGCTTACCGGGCCATTGGTCGTCCTCTGTCAGAAAGGCCAGAAGCTCGGTCACGGTGTTGCCGCTCACCTTCGTGCGGTTGGCAGTGCCGCCGAGGTTCTCGAAGGCGGCTTCGAAGCCTGGCGTGCGTCGAAAGCGGCCCTAGTCCCCGACGATAGGCTGCCGCCCCGCGACAGCCGTGGCCGGACGGTCTGGGTAACCCGCTCGCGTCCGAAAATCGACCGCATCGCCTGCCCGTGGCTGATCCGGCGCTTCGTCGATCCTTCGGCGGTCTTCCTGTTTGTAGCGGCGGCGGAAGTATCAGCGGTCGCCGATCGCTTCAACGCCACGCCCTTCGACATTGAAGAGGTTTACTGGAGCCACCGTGGCGAGCTTTGCACCTTCGACGTCATGGTCGAGGAATTCGGCCTTGCGACGGAACCCATGCTCCGCCTCGCGACAATCGTCCGGGGAGCAGATACGTCCAGACCCGACCTCGCCCCCGAAGTGCCGGGACTGCTTGCCGCCTCACTCGGCTTATCCCGGATGTTCAACGACGACCTCGAACAACTCGCGGCCGGCATGACGCTCTACGATGCGTTTTACAGATGGTGCCGTGATGCAACCGAGGAGACCCACAACTGGCCCAACCCGAGGAAGGTATGAGACCATGACCGACCTTGCAAAGACCAGTGTCCGCCTGGATGCGGGCGAAGACGACATCGTTCCGCTTTCCGAAGCCGTGAAGGTATGGGCGCGCGTGGCAGCGCTCAGCTTCGGCGGCCCAGCAGGCCAGATAGCAGTGATGCACCGCATCGTCGTTGACGAGAAGCGCTGGGTGGGTGAGCACCGTTTCCTGCATGCCCTCAACTACTGCATGCTGCTGCCGGGGCCGGAGGCTCACCAGCTTGCCATCTATATCGGCTGGCTGCTGAACAAGACCAGGGGCGGCATGATCGCCGGCCTGCTGTTCGTCCTGCCGGGGTTTCTATCCATCCTGGCGCTCAGTTACATCTACGTTATCTTCGGCGACGTCACCGCGATCGAGGGCATGTTCTTCGGGCTGAAATGCGCGGTCCTCGCCGTTGTCGTTCAGGCGGTCTTTCGGATCGGCAGCAGGGCGCTGAAAAACAATGTGATGGTCGCCATGGCGGCCGCCGCCTTCGTCGCGATCTTCTTCCTTCACGTGCCCTTTCCACTGATCATCCTCGCGGCCGCAATCATCGGCTGCTTCGGGGGGCGGACAGGGCTTCACGCTTTCAAGGCAAACGGCGGACACAAGTCGGGATCGGGCAAGATACTCGAAGACAGGGATTCCATCCTCGGCGAGGACATTCCCCTTCACGCCAGGCCCAACCTTGCCTGGTCGCTCAAAACCTCTGGCACTCTTGCAGCGCTCTGGCTCATTCCCGTCGCGACGCTGATCCTGGTGCTCGGTTGGGACAATGTGTTCTCGAAGATGGGTCTGTTCTTTAGCCAGATGGCCGTCGTCACCTTCGGCGGCGCCTATGCCGTGCTCGCCTACGTCGCTCAGGCTGCGGTGGAAAACTATGGATGGCTTCGTCCGGGAGAAATGCTTGATGGTCTCGGTATGGCCGAGACGACGCCCGGTCCTCTCATTATGGTAACGCAGTTCGTCGGCTTTCTCGCGGGCTATCGCGATCCGGGGGCGTTGTCGCCGCTGGCGGCGGCAACTCTCGGAGCGATCCTGACGACCTGGGTAACTTTCCTGCCGAGTTTCCTTTGGATATTCGCTGGTGCGCCCTTCATCGAGAAGATGCGCGGTAACGCGGCGCTTGGCGGGGCGATGTCGGCCATCACTGCGGCCGTCGTCGGGGTGATCCTCAACCTGGCGGTCTGGTTTGGACTTCACGTGCTGTTCGAGGAAGTCCGACCCGTGGCCCTCGGCCCGCTGGCATTGGATGTCCCAGTCTTCTCATCACTCCTGCTGCCGTCGCTCGCCCTGACATTGCTCGCGGCATTCGCCATTTTCCGGCTCAAGCTGTCTGTGATAGTCACGCTGGCCCTGTCTGCAGCGCTTGGGATTGCCTGGCGGTCGATAGTTTGAAACCCGGAGTCCGCTTTGGCCTATCGCGGAAGTGATTGCCGGACCTTCATTCACGATCAGTCCCGCTTCAGCGGCCGAAAGCTCATCCTGTGCAACGGGCAGGGGCCGTGGCTTTCGATGGCGCGCAGGTGGGCGGGCGTACCGTAGCCGGCATGGCCTTCGAAGCCGTAGGATGTGTGCACCACACCGGCGCGTTCCATCATCCGGTCGCGCGTCACCTTGGCGATGATCGAGGCTGCGGCGATGGAGAGGGAGCGGGAATCGCCCTTGATGACGGCCTTTGCCTCGCAGGTGATACCCGGCGGCCGGTCGCGGCCGTCGGCCAGCACGAGGGCAGGGGAGATTTCGAGACCGAGCACGGCGCGGCGCATGGCGTCCAGGCTGGCGCGCAGGATATTCATGCTGTCGATCAGGCTGGGGCCGGAGGAGGCGACGGATACGATCGAGGTTTCCATGATCTGTACAAACAGGCTTTCCCGCTTCTGCTTGGTCAGCTTCTTGGAATCGTCCATCCCCTTGGGAATATTGTCCGGATCAAGAATGACGGCTGCCGCAACCACGGGTCCGGCCAAAGGCCCCCGGCCTGCCTCATCCGTGCCGGCGACGGGCCAGAGGCCCTTCTTTTTCGCCTCCAGCTCGAAGGAGAAGTCAGGGCCGGTTTCGGCAAGATCAAAAAGGGCAGGAGAATCGGGTGTGGCCGTGCGTTTCATGCGGCGAAACTGGCACACACACCCGATCTCCTGCAAGCCCCCGGAAGCGGGCGATGACAGGCATGGTGAGCCGGGGTCAAGGGGCGTGGCTCACCGTGCCCCGAAGGTCATCATGACCTTTGATCCTCCAACGGGGCGGCGGAGGAAAAACGATCGCACGCGAGGCGGCGGCTCCGGGGGCGATGTCCGGCGGGCCAGGGAAAACCCGTCGGGCATTTCGTCGAGAGCAACAAGATGAGAAGGTTGCTCCCTATCGTTTTGAATTTCGTTTAATATAGGCTCACAGAGCCTCCGATTGTTGGCGAATTATCCTTCATGCTCGACGTCATCCTCGGGCTTGACCCGAGGATCCATTATCGCGCTCGGTTTATATCCTCGGGTCAAGCCCGAGGATAACGTCGAGTTCAGTTCGGGCATCCATCACCTCAGTCACTTTCAGCGTTTACTTCTCAAAGCAGCGACAATTGCACGCCTGCACCGCCCGGCGGCACGAAGAGATCGTCACGCAGGTGGATGCCGCGGCGGATGAGGCCAAGCCGCTTCGTGGCCATCTCGAAGCGCCTGCCGATCTGCCAGGCATAGGGGCCGGCGCCCTTCATGCGTTTTCCGAATTCCGCGTCATAATCCTTGCCGTCACGCATGGAGCGCACCAGCGACATGACATGGCGGTAACGGTCCGGATAGTTGCGCAGCAGCCAGTCGCGGAATAGCGGGCTCACCTCCAGCGGCAGGCGCAAAAGCACATAAGACGCTTCAGTGGCGCCGGCGGCCTTGCCAGCCTCGAGAATGCGCTCGATTTCATGATCGTTGAGTGCCGGAATGACAGGCGCCATCATCACGGCCACGGGAATGCCGGCCTCGGTCAGCGCCTTCACCGCGTCCAGCCGCTTCTCCGGCGTGGCGGCGCGCGGCTCCATGTTGCGCGCGAGCTTGCGGTCCAGCGTCGTCACGGAAATGCCGACCTTGGCGAGACCCTTTTTGGCCATGGGCGCCAGAATGTCGATATCCCGCTTGATCAGCGCCGATTTGGTGACGATGGCGACGGGATGATCGGCTTTGGCCAGCACTTCCAGTATCTGCCGCATGATGCGCCATTCGCGCTCAATCGGCTGATAAGGGTCGGTATTGGTGCCAATGGCGATCACCCTTGGCTTGTAGCCCGGTTTCGCCAGTTCCCTTTCCAGCAGCTTTGCCGCATCCGGCTTGGCGAAGAGCTTCGATTCGAAATCCAGACCGGCCGAAAGTCCCATATAGCTGTGTGTCGGCCTTGCGAAACAATAGATACAGCCATGTTCGCAGCCGCGATAGGGATTTATGGAGCGGTCGAACGGGATGTCGGGCGATTCATTGCGGGTGATGATGCTGCGTGGCTTCTCCACCTGCACCTCGGTGCGGAACTCCGGCATGTCCTCGAGCGTCTGCCAGCCATCGTCGAAAACCTCGTGCTGCAAGGTCTCGAAACGTCCATCCGGATTGAGCCCGGCGCCACGGCCGCGACGGCGGTCGATCTCGATGCGCAGGCCAGATGCATCGGCCAGCGCATTGGCAATGTCAGGCATATGGCTCGGCTGGAAGGCAGCCTGCCCCGAAAGCGTATGGTTTCTCATCTGGATGCTCCCAGGACGTCGCACGCCTTTCGAGGCACGCTCAACGCCCTAAACCGTTTCCGTCCGGACGGGCTTTTATCGCCTTCCGAATGATTAAATTCCTACATCAGGAATGAGAACATTACAAGAACAAAATTGCAGATTCAGCTCGCGCATCAGACAGGGGCGTGACCGCGATATGCCTGACCGCATGCGGAGGCCGTGTGACGTTCGGCATAAGCAGCCACGGATTTTACCGCGATCAGCACAGTGGCAATTTATTGTGCGATGCGTTAGAGCTATGCAGATGTTGACAGTCATAATGGAATGCCGGGATCACGAACCGGAGCTTGCGCATACACTGTCTGCGCTTGTCACCGGGGCCGTGGAAGGGCTTGTGAGTGATGTTGTGATTCTTGATCACGGTTCGCGCGATGGGTCGTCGCGCGTCGCCGATGCCGCCGGTTGCCGTTTTTATGGGCAATGGGACATCGAGGATGTCGTGAAGTCCGCGCGCGGCGGCTGGCTGCTTCTGATCGAGCCCGGCGCGCGCCCGCAGGCGGGCTGGATCGACGAGATTCTCGAATATGTGGCGATCTGCGCACAGCCGGCCCGCTTCTCGCCCTCGCGCTATCACCGGCGCAATGTCTTCAGCCGCGTGCTGCGCCGTATTCCGCCATTGGAACACGGATATCTTCTGCCAAAGAAGCATGCCCTGTCGATCGCCAGATCGGGCATGAGCCTGACGCAATTTGTCGGCGCGCAGAAACCGCGCCGGCTGAATGCGGAAATAGTGCCCGCCTGGGCGCTGCGGGCTTCGGCTTAACGAGCGCGTCTTACCCGACCAGAACCTTGTCGGGGTTCATGATGCCGGCGGGGTCGAAAGCATGCTTGATGCGTCGCATCAGCTCCATTTCGATGCCGGGGCGAATGGCGGCCAGTTCATCGCGCTTCAATTGCCCTATGCCGTGTTCGGCCGAAATGGAACCGCCGAGCGACAGCACGATGCCATGCACGATCTCGTTCATATCCCGCCAGCGGCCGAGGAATTCGGCCTTGTCGGCACCGACAGGCTGGGAAATATTGTAATGGATATTGCCGTCACCCAGATGGCCGAAGGCACAGACGCGCGCGCCCGGGATGGCGGCGAGAACCGCCTTTTCCGCCGTCGCCATGAATTCCGGTATTTTTGAAACCGGAACGGAAACATCGTGCTTGATCGACCCGCCTTCGGGCTTCTGCGCATCCGACATGCTCTCGCGCATATGCCAGAGCGCCTGTCGCTGCGCCTCCGATGCGGCGATCACGGCGTCCTGAACCAGCCCGGCCTCAAAACCGCGCTCCAGCAGCGATTGCATCATCGTATCAGCCGTTTCCGCCGAATCGGAGGTGGAGATATCGATGAGCGCGTACCAGTCGTGCGGTTGCTCCAGGGGATCGCGCACGCCGGGAATATGTCTGGCGGTGAATTCGACGCCGATTCGCGGCACGAGTTCGAAGCCGGTCAGCGCCGTGCCGCAGAGGTTGGTGGCCATTTCAAACAGCTTCAGCGCATCTTCGGTGGAGGTCAGCCCCGCAAAGGCCACCTGATGGCCGAGCGGCTTCGGGAAGAGCTTCAACACCGCGCCGGTGACGACGCCAAGCGTGCCTTCCGAGCCGATGAAGAGATCACGCAGATCATAACCGGTGTTGTCCTTCTTCAGCCGGCGCAGCCCGTTCCAGATTTCGCCTGTCGGCAGCACCACTTCGAGCCCGAGGCACAGCTGGCGCATATTGCCATAGGCCAGAACCGCCGTGCCGCCGGCATTGGTGGCGAGATTGCCGCCGATGCGGCAGGACCCTTGAGAGCCGAGCGACAGCGGGAACATGCGCTCCACCGTGTCGGCGGCCTTGTGGATGTCGTCGAGAATGCAGCCGGCATCGGCGACGATGATATTGGCGACCGGATCGATATCGCGGATGCGGTTCATGCGTTCCAGCGACAGGATGATGTCGGTGCCATCGGCACGCGGCGTCTGGCCGCCCACAAGGCCGGTATTGCCGGTCTGCGGCACGATGGCAGTGCCGGTCTCGCTGGCGAGCTGCAGAATGGCCGAGACCTCTTCGACCGACCCCGGCTTGAGCAGCAACGGCGAGGCGCCGCGATAAAGGCCGCGATTCTCCACCAGACGCGGCGCCATTTCCGCCGGGTCGCGCACCGCGTTCTTTTCGCCGACAATGGCGGCAAAGCGGTCAAGGATGTCGGAGGAGGGAATGGCGGTGGTCGTCATGGGCGGCGTCTCGCTGTCTTTTGAAACATGGGCGAAAGGATTGGGTGCCGTCAGCCTCGCGGCGCGGCGGCGCGGGAAAGGCGGTCGTTGATTGCCTCTCCGAGACCATGGGTGGGAATGGCGGTGATGGCGATGGTGTCCGCACCGCTCGCATCGGCGGCTTTCAGATAATCGAACAGATTGGCGGCGGCCTCGGCAAGATCGCCGGTGGGGCTAAGGTCGAGAACGGTGCGCGCGGCCTCTTCGCCTGATATGGCGATGCCGCCGAAGCGGATCAGCGCTTCGCCCGGCAGAACCGTTGTGGCGCCGAGACGCACGGCAGCACCCGGTGCATAATGCGAGGCCAGCATTCCCGGCGCCTCAATGGCGGCGGAAGCTTTTTTCGGACGTTCGAGGCTTTTGCCCGCAACACGTTCTATGTCCTCGGTGACGATGCCGCCGGGACGAAGCAGCCGCACCCGGCCGTCCTCTTCCACCTTGACGATGGTGGATTCCACACCGACGGACGCGGCCCCGCCATCGAGAATGAGATTGATCTTTTGGCCGAGATCCGCCTCCACATGGGCGGCACTTGTCGGGCTGATCTTGCCGGAACTATTGGCGCTGGGGGCGGCGAGCGGCCTGCCGAAGCGGCGGATCAGATCACCGGCAAAACCCTGGGGCACACGAATGCCGACGGTATCGAGTCCGGCTGTCGCCAGCGAATGAATATCGCTTGCCGGGTTCAGCGGTAGCACCAGTGTCAGCGGGCCGGGCCAGAAGGCCTCCGCGAGTTTCCGCGATATGGGATCGAAGACGGCGTAACGTTCGGCCATGGCGATATCGGCCATGTGGCAGATCAAGGGGTTGAACTGCGGCCGGCCCTTCGTCTCGTAAATGCGGGTAATCGCCGCCGGGTTGGTGGCGTCGGCGGCAAGGCCGTAGACCGTTTCCGTGGGCAGGGCGATGGGCTGGCCGGCGGCAAGCTCGGTTGCTGCTGCCTGCAGGGCTGTTTCCCGCTCGTTGTCTATATTGATATGACGCGCCATGATGCTGCCTTTCAGGGCGGTCAATAGCGTATTTCAGGGCGGAGTGGGAAGCGCTAATGCATGTCGTCCGAAAGTGGTCCGCGGTTTCGGGATAACGAAATGCATAAAACAAATAAAGATAAAGCGCCGGGGCGCTCTATCGCTTCTATATCGCCTTGATGATCTTGCGCATCTCCTCGGACCGCGCGCCAAGCATGAGCACGTTTTTCAGCGCTACGCGCGGATCATGGGTCTGGAACAGCAGGCCGCCGCGATGGATGGAGGTGTCGACGGCGATTTCCTGGTCCGGAAGCGCGCTGATGGCGACGGCGAAATACATCCGCGAATAACGCGCATCGATATTTTCGAAGAAGTTCCCGGCCCCGCTCAGTTCGGCGAAGAAATTCGCGAAATAGAAGGACCAGAGCACATGGCGCTCGGCATCGAAGCTCGTTTTCGCCGCCGTGACATGACAATAGCCGAGATGCGGCCTGTCATTGAGCAGATGGTGAAAAACCATCTTCGGGAAACGGATGGACTGGTGAAAGGCGTTGAGACGGTTGTGGGTGGCATCAGCGGCGGCTTCCAGCTTTCGCCCGGTCAGCGCAGCCACTTCATCATGACTGTAATAGACGCGTTCCCTCGGCAGCCAGCGCTCTTCATAACGGCTGATGCGCCCCGTCCGCAGGAAATCCGAATGCGCGGTCTTCGATCTTATCGGTGTGACCGAATGCCTGCTCGCATCGAAATAGCGTATGCGTGTCGCCTTCTCCACCGGAAGCGCCCTCGTTGCTGTCGATCCGGCAAGATAGTTTAGGGCGCGTTAATACTCCGTTGCGTCGCGCCTCCCGTTTTTTAACGGGTGGGGAGTAAAGCGCGCGACATCATGCGTCATATTGCGACGTGATTTCCGACATTGAATAGCTGTCGGATTTCCCAGCGGAATGGGCTGCGACGGCGAATTGCGCATGTCGCAATTTGTCGCCAATGCGGAAGCCGATGTCGCTGTTTGTGCTGCCGCAAATGACCGCCGGTGTTTAGATGAGTACATGCTTCCGCAACCCCGCAAATGGTGTCGGGCAGGGCGGTTTGATCGAGGATTTGGCCATGGAATTGCGTGATACCGTATTGCGCCAGCTGAAAAACCGCCGCGAAGGCTTCAGCCTGGAACAGCCCTTCTACACGGACCCGGATTATTTCAAGCTGGATATGGAAACGATCTGGTATCGCGACTGGCTGTTTGTCGGCCATGATTGCGAAGTGCAGAAGTCCGGCAGCTATTTCACCGTTCAGGTCGGCGCCTATTCTGTCGTCATCGTTCGCGGTCGCGATGGGCAGATCCGCGCCTTCCACAATTCCTGTCGCCACCGCGGCTCCCGCGTCTGCACCACGCAGAAGGGCCAGTCGGCGCGCCTTGTCTGTCCTTACCACCAGTGGACCTACGATCTCGACGGCAAGCTGCTCTTCGCACGTCACATGGGTGAAGAGTTCGACAAGGGCGATTTCGGCCTGAAGCCTGTCGCCTGCGAAACCGTCGCCGGTTACGTCTTCATCTGCCTTGCCGATCAGCCGGCGGATTTCGAGCCCATGCGCAAGGAAGTCGAGAGCTACATGGCTCCGCACCGCATCTGGGAAGCGAAGGTCGCGCATGAAAGCACGATCATCGAAAAGGGCAACTGGAAGCTCGTCTGGGAAAACAACCGCGAGTGCTACCATTGCGCCGCCAACCACCCGGAACTCTGCCGCACCTATCCCGAAAACCCGAGCGTGACGGGAACGGATGGCGGTGCCAGCGACCCCGAAATCGGCGGCCACTGGGCGCGCTGCGAGGCCGCCGGCCTGCCGAGCCGCTTCAAGATCGACCCGAAGGGCCAGTTCCGCGTCGCCCGCATGCCGCTGATCGGTGAAGCGGAAAGCTACACCATGTCTGGCAAGCGCGCCGTGCGCCGGCCGCTTTCGGAGGATGTCAGCATCAGCCATATCGGCGCGCTGCTCCTGTTCCATTACCCGACGACCTGGAATCATTTCCTCGGCGACCACACCATTTCCTTCCGCGTGCTGCCGCTCAGCGCCACGGAAACCATGGTCACCACCAAATGGCTGGTGCACAAGGATGCGGTCGAAGGTGTGGATTACGATCTCGAAGATCTCACCCATGTCTGGAACGAAACCAACGACCAGGACCGCCGCATCGTCGAGGAAAATGCCTTCGGCATTCGCTCGCCCGCCTATGAGCCCGGCCCCTATTCCATGGAGGATGAGGGCGGCGTGATGCAGTTCGTCAACTGGTATTCCGATTTCATGGTCGACCGGCTCTCCGGCGATAAGGCCCGGCTCTCTGCTGTAGCGTGATGCGAAGATGAATATGGTTGTGACCTACAAGCACATAGACGAGATGAAGCCGTGGAGCGACAAGCTCCAGCTGCTGGAATGCATTTCAGTGACGCCCGAGACCTCGGATGTCATGACGTTTCTGTTCCGCTCCGAGGACCAGAACTGGTTCCGTTATCTGCCGGGCCAGTTCGTCACGCTGGAATTGCCCGTGGGTGCGGAGCCGCTCTACCGCACCTACACCTTGTCCTCCAGCCCGTCGCGACCCTATGCGCTGTCGGTCACGGTCAAAGCGCAGGCCGCCAGCATCGGCACGCGCTGGATGTTCGACAATCTCAAGCCCGGCATGAAAATCCGGGCGCTCGGGCCGCTCGGCGACTTTTCCTACGTCAAGCATCCCGGCGACAAATATCTCTTCATTTCGGCAGGCTCCGGCGTCACGCCGATGATGTCGATGGTGCGCGACATGAGTGACCGCGCGCCGCAGAGCGACATTGCCTTCGTCAATTGTTCGCGCACACCCGGCGATATCGTCTTCCGTCACGAACTGGAATATCTCGCCCGTTTCATGCCGAACCTGTCGCTCGGCTTCATTGTCGAGAAATGCGGTCGCACCGACCTGTGGTCTGGCCTGAAAGGCATGGTCGACAAGGCCAAGATCGCGCTTCTGGCGCCAGATTTCATGGAGCGCACCGTCTTCTGTTGCGGGCCGGAGCCGTTCATGGCCGCCGTCCGCTCGATGCTCGACGCATCCGGCTTCGATATGAGTCGCTACCATCAGGAAAGCTTCGCGCCGGCTGCCCCGGTCACCGTTGGTGAAAACGTCCTCACCGGTGCGGATGGCGAGGCACTGTCGATGGTGGGTTTCACCCTTTCCGGCAAGGAAATGCCCTGCCAGCCCGGCCAGACGGTTCTGATGACGGCGCGTGCCGCCGGCGTCCGTATCGGCGCTGCCTGCGAATCCGGCATCTGCGGCACCTGCCGGGTGCTGAAGCTTTCGGGTGAGGTGGAGATGAACCACAATGGCGGCATTCTCGATGAGGAAATCGAGGAAGGCTATATTCTTGCCTGCTGCTCGCGGCCTCTGACTGACGTGAAGGTCGAAGCCTGACACGAGCAGGCGTTTCATCTCATTCGTCTTTCACCGGATAGTTGTCTTGGAACTAAATTTCTCTAAACTCGTTTGCACGTCATCGAATTCTTTTCGGGCGTAGAACGGGGCTGTCCCATATCTCCGACAAGAGCGAGTGGGTGAAAAGGCGTGGTCCAACGCGCTGAAGCAAACGGAGGAAGATCATGATGAATTTCCGGACAACGAGTGTCGCCACGGCGATAGTCGTGTTCCTCACCAGCTTTACGCCATCGCAGGCGTTCCAGGCGCCCGTGCCGATGCCGAAGCCGGCGATCACGGCCGACAATAATGTTGTGCCGGTGCAGTACCGCGAATGGGACCGCAGAGGCGACCGCAGGTACGGCGACCGCATGTATCGCCCGCGCCCGCCGCGTGATGGATATTACAATGGTCACCGCGGTTATCGCGATCGCCGTCCGGGCTACCGTTATCACAACGGTTACTGGTTCCCGCTTGCAGCCTTTGCCGCAGGCGCGATCATCGGCGGCGCCATGTCGCAGCCGCGCCCGGCCTATGGCGGCAGCCATGTCGAATGGTGCCAGAACCGCTGGCGCTCGTATCGCGCTTACGACAACAGCTACCAGCCAAATAGCGGTCCGCGCCGCATATGCGTATCGCCTTACAGCCGCTGATAGTGGTTTTCGAAAGCCCGGATTTTGATCCGGGCTTTTGCTTTCAGGCGGCCGGGCCGGGTAACCGAAGCGTGAATGGATCGTTAATGCTGGGTTCAGACGAAAACGCCTAGCCTGCAACCGGTAATGTTCCGGCCAGAACCGACAAACTGGCTGAGTAAGAAGAAAAAGGTGTTATTATTCACGTCCAACGGCCTGTCGACCGTCGTGAATGGAGGAAGTCAGATGAGAGACTATATGAAGAATATCTTGGCTGTCGGTCTTTCTGCGATCGTGGTAGCAGGAGCGATTGTTCCGGCAGAAGCAGCGATGCCACTACCAATGGCGCCGAAGAGTGTCGAGACGGTGGGCAACGACGCCAGCAAGAATATCGTGAATGTGCAGTACTGGCGCGACCGTCGCGACTGGGATGGCGGACGTCGAGGCTGGTATGGCGGCCATCGCGGCTATCGTGATTACCGCCCGGGTTATCGTCATCATGACGGTTACTGGTTCCCGCTCGCAGCCTTTGCGACGGGTGCGATCATCGGCGGCGCGCTGTCGCAGCCGCGTGAAGTCTACCGTCCGGTTCCCGAATATCGTCCGCGTCCGGTCTATCGCGAATATCGTCCGGTCCGCCGTGGCGGTATGAGCCAGGCGCATGTGAACTGGTGCTATGGCCGCTATCGTTCCTACGATGCCTATAGCAACACGTTCCAGCCTTACCATGGCCCGCGTCAGCCCTGCTATTCGCCTTACAGCTGATAGAATGTCAGGCTGAAATTGACAGAGCCGTCCGGTTACGACCGGGCGGCTTTTTACGTTACAGGATTCGTGCGCGCTTCAGCACGAACCAGGCGAGTGCAACCGAAATCACGATGAAGATGCTGGCCGACAGCGTGCCGCCGGTGCCGACGGTAAACGGCAGTTCATCCGTATTCATGCCGAAGAAACCGGTCACCAGCGATGGCGGCAGCAGGAATGCCGTCATCAGCGACAGGATATAAAGGTGCCGGTTGGTTTCGGACGAGAGTTTGGAATCGATTTCTTCGTGCAGCAGCCTTGCACGCTCCTGCAGGGCATAGACGTCATGATCGACAGCCTCAAGGCGGCCCATCAGGCGTGAGGCGACATCCTCGAAACCGTCAGGCATTTCGTCATCATCGGCGGCCGAAGCCCGCCGCATCAGCGTCAGCACGGTGCGCAGGTGCCGGTGCAGGCGAACCACCGTGCGGCGCAGCGGGGCGAGCCGCCGCCGTTCGTCGCGTGTCTCGCTGTCATAGACCAGATCCTCGATGGCGTTCAGTTCCTCCGTCGTCTCCATCACCAGATTGATGAGCGAGCGCTGGAATTCGGCGACGAGGCCTTCGAACACATGTGACGGTGTGAGATAGCGGTTGGAATTCTTGTCGACCGCCGCCTTCAGCCGGTCCACCGAATGCAGCGGCTGCAGGCGGGTGGTGATGATGAAGCGGTCACTTACCGCAAAATGCAGCCAGCCGAAATCGCGCGTTTCCTTGTCGAATTCCCGCTGGAAATCGACAAGCGTGCCATAGAGCGATTTTTCATCGACCACGATGGACGGATGTGTCTCATGGGTGGTGAGGCTTGCGCGCGCTGCCGGATCGAGACCGTCGATGGTTTCGAGAAAACCCGCCACGCGCTGATCGGCGAGATTGAGATGCAGCCAGAAGAAGCCTTCGCACTCGGCCATTTCGTGAAAGCCGGCATCGGGTGCAAGCCGGCGGCACGGGGCCGTGCCGGGGTGGAATTGATAGGCCCAGACAAGGCCCGGAATAACTGGCGTTATGAGATCCATCGTGGCAGTCCTGACCGGCTGGATGGGAGGAGGGAGGCGCCCGTCGTTCCGGTGTGGGAGCAGCGGCGTCGTCGGGCGACTTTCAGCGCATGCTGAGCAAATTCATATGACAGTTTTATAACAATCCCGTCGAAATGACGGGAATTTTCAAATTGACGTTTACGTAAAAATCATTTAGCCCGAAGCCAGTAGCAAGATGCCAGAGCTTCGGGAGGAGGCAGCATGTATAGCGCGCCGGTGGATGATATCGCCTTTACACTCAAACATGTAGCGGGTCTTGGAGACGCGCTTTCAAAGGGTGTGCTTGGCGATCTCGGTGAAGACCTCGTGGATGCCATCCTGCAGGAAGCTGGCCGTTTCGCCACCGAACAGGTCGCACCGCTCGCCGATATTGGCGACCGTCAGGGCGCGAAGCTCGCCGACGGCAAGGTGACGACGCCTGACGGTTGGGCCGATCTTTACCGCCGCTGGGCGGAAGCGGGCTGGAACAGCCTGACCGCGCCGGAGGAGTTCGGCGGCCAGAACCTGCCGCATATGCTGAATGTCGCTGCACTCGAAATGTGGAATTCCGGCTCCATGGCCTTCGCGCTGGCGCCGACGCTGACCATGGGCGCGGTGGAAGCCATCGTCGCCCACGGCAGCAATGATCTCAAGCGCATCTATCTGCCGAAACTCGTTTCCGGTGAATGGACCGGCACCATGAACCTGACCGAGCCGCATGCGGGTTCGGATCTCGGGGTTCTGAAGACCCGGGCGGAGCGCAATGGTGACGGCACCTACCGCATCTTCGGCCAGAAGATTTTCATCACCTGGGGCGAACACGACGCGGCTGACAACATCATCCACCTCGTTCTCGCCCGCCTTCCGGATGCACCGGCCGGCACGCGCGGCATCTCGCTGTTCCTCGTTCCGAAATTCCTGCCTGATGAAAACGGTGCGCCGGGTGGCCGCAATGACCTTTTCTGCCATTCGCTGGAGCACAAGCTCGGCATTCATGGTTCGCCCACCTGCACGATGATCTTCGGCGATGGCAAATTCGGAGATGAAAAGGGCGCTCTCGGCTGGCTGGTCGGCGAAGAGAACAAGGGTCTCGCCTGCATGTTCACCATGATGAACAACGCCCGCCTTGCCGTCGGCATGCAGGGCGTGGCGATCTGCGAAGCGGCGACCCAGAAGGCGATCGAATACGCCAGGGAGCGCACGCAGGGCAAGGCGCCCGGCTGGCAGGGCTCCGGCATGAGCCCGATTATCGAACACCCTGATGTCGCCAGAACGCTTCTGACGATGAAGGCGCTGACTCAAGGGTCGCGGGCGATTTCCTTCAGCTGCGCGCATGCCATCGATATGGCGCATGCGAGCGAAGACGCCCGGCAGCGCGCTCACTGGCAGGAGCGCGCTGCCCTTCTGACCCCGATCGCAAAATCCTTCTCCACCGATGCCGGTGTGGATGTCGCCTCCATGGGCATTCAGGTGCATGGCGGCATGGGCTTCATCGAGGAAACCGGCGCGGCGCGTTATCTGCGTGATGCCCGCATCGCGCCGATCTACGAAGGCACAAACGGCATTCAGGCCATCGATCTGGTGCTGCGCAAACTGCCGCTCTCCGAGGGCGCGCAGGTGCGCGGTTTCATCGCAGAACTGCGCGAGATCGCCGCCCGGACAGCCGCATCGAGCCGCGATGATCTCGGTGAGACGGCCCCTTATCTTGAAGCCAGCCTCAACGATCTGGAAACGGCGACCGACTGGCTGCTGGACCGCATCAAGGCGGGCGAAACCGAAACGGCACTCGCCGGCGCGACACCCTATCAGCGCCTCTTCGGTCTGGCGCTGACAGGCGCCTATCTCGCCAAGGGCGCATTGGTCTCTGTCGATGATGGCAGGGGTGGGCATCGCGCCGCACTTTGCCGCTTCGCAGCGGAAAACCTGCTGGCGGAAACGGCGGCGCTGAAGGATCGCGTTATATCAGGCGCGGCAAGCCTTGCTGCCGCCCGCACCGTACTGGCTTGAGGAGGCTCAGATGTCGAACGATCATATTCTCGTCGAGCGGGTGGGTCATGCGCCGGAGGTTCTGACCATCCGCTTCAACCGGCCAGACAAGAAAAACGCCATCACCGATGCCATGTATCTGCGCATGGCCGAGGCCCTGCATGCCGCCAACGCGGATTCGGACATCCGCGTCGTTGCGTTTCTCGGTACGGAAGGCTGCTTTTCCGCCGGTAACGACATGGCCGATTTTCTCGCCTTCGCCATGTCGGGCGGTAAGGGCAAACTCGCCGCATTGGAACTTCTGAAAGCGCTCGTCGCCTTCGACAAGCCAATGGTATCAGGCGTGGACGGGCTCGCCATCGGCATCGGCACGACGCTGAACCTGCATTGCGACCTGACGGTCGCTTCCAGCCGTAGCCTGTTCAAGACGCCCTTCGTGGATCTGGCGCTGGTGCCGGAAGCGGCCTCCAGCCTGCTTGTGCCGAAGCTTATGGGCCACCAGCGCGCCTTTGCGCTGCTTGCCATGGGCGAGGGTTTTTCCGCCGAGCAGGCATTGCAGGCCGGGATGATCTGGAAAGTCGTCGCCCCCGAACATGTCGAAACCGAAACGCTGGCGCTTGCCACCCGCCTTGCCGCCAAACCTCAGCAGGCGCTGAAGATCGCCCGCGATCTGGTTCGCGGCAACCCGGCCGATATTCTCGCCCGCATCGAAGAGGAAGGCCGCCATTTCATCGCGCAGCTGCAAAGTGCGGAAGCGCGAGCCGCCTTCGAGGCATTCATGCGTCGTTAAGTGTGCGGGCAGGAATTCCTTGCGGTTAAGCAACCGGGCAATATGGCTTGGGTTAGATAACGCAACGTCATTGTCCGAAGGCCACCCACATGCGTCACTTCGTTTTCGCCCTGACTGTCTTCCTATCCGCCGCGACGATTGCCGAAGCGGCGGCGATAACACGCGCTCCAGCGGCTTCCACCAACGACGTCATTCTGGCGCAGTCCACGGACGACGATAGCCCGAACTTCTATTCCGGCAATAACCGCGACCGCCAGCGCCGCGCGCGTTTCGTCTGCGTCATCACCCCGCCGGACAGCGCCAACCGCCGCCGGCCCTATATCTGCCCGCTGGAACGGGGCCGTGTGGGCGGTGCCTGCCGCTGCTCGGGCGTGGTCGGCAACGGCACGGTCGATACGGCCTGGTAAGACTCCCAGGCTTCCTCTCCATCCTCATTCCTGTGACAAGCACAGGAATGAGGGCCGTTGGGATTGCGGGCATATGAATCGTTGCGTCAGCTTCGCTGAGCGGCTCTGCGCCCGGATTGCTTATTTCTCCAGCGTCGCCACCGCTTCCACATGCGGTGACCACAGGAACTGGTCAACCGGCGTGACGCGGGTGATGCGATAGCCGCCCTCGGTCAGGATGGCGAGATCGCGCGCAAGCGTCAGCGGGTTGCAGCTCACGGCAACGATCTTCTTCACCGTGCTGCGGGCCAGTTCCTTGCACTGGAATTCCGCACCGGCGCGCGGTGGATCGAATACGACAGCATCGTAATTCTTCAATTCGCTTGTCATCAGCGGCCGGCGGAAGAGATCGCGTTTCTCGACGCTGACCGGCTTCAGGCCCTGCGTGTTGCGGGCGGCGAAATCCAGTGCCTTCAACGGCTTGTCTTCCGCTTCCACCGCATGAACTCTGCCGACGCGCGCAAGCCGCAGCGCAAAGGTGCCGGAACCGCAGAACAGATCGGCAATGCGTTTGGATTTGCCGATATGGGCAAGCACCAGCTCGGCCATGGCGTCTTCCGCCTGCTTCGTCGCCTGCGTGAAACCGCCGGCCGGTGGTGAAACCGGAACACCGCCGAATTCGATGATCGGCTTTTGCGGTTCGATCAGGATTTCACCCGCAAGCGAGACGCGGGCGATGCCGCGCATGGCAAGCACCGTTTCCGTCAGCGTGCGCCGCTGCTTGTCGCTGACCGACTTGATGCCATCGACAGAAATATCGAGACCGGAGAGCGTTTCGAGAACGGTGATGCGGAACGGTTCGGCATTCGCCACCATGGAAAGACCGATGGCGCGGATGGCGTCCAGCCGCGAGACGATGCCCGGCGAGGTGACGGGACATTCCTCGATGGCGACGATGTGATGGCTGTTTGCCTGGCTGAAGCCGAGCAGCAGGCCCTTTTCCGTCTTGCGGGCGGCGAACACCGCGCGGCGGCGTTCGCCGGGGCGACAGATGACAAGATCGTCCACATCAGGCGTCAGGCCCTTCGATTTCAGCGCCGAAACCACCAGCTCCCGCTTGTAGGCATGGTAAGGCTGATCGGAAAGATGCTGCAGCGAACAGCCGCCGCAGGTGCCGTTCTTGCCATCGGGACCGAAGTGGCGGCAGGCGGGTTCACGGCGCTGCGCCGAGGCTTCCGTTATCGACATGACGGTGCCGTGATCCTTGACCTTGGCGATGGCGACCGTTTCACCGGGCAGCGCGAAGGGCACATAGACCGGGCCGTCGGGACAGTGCGCGATGCCGTCGCCCTGCGCGCCGAGGCTCTTGATGGTGACGGTCTGTGTACTCATGGCTTTTCGCCTCCGAGAAGAAATTCGATATTGCCGTCACCGCCGGAAATCGGCGAGGGAATGAGGCCAAGGCTTTTCCAGCCCATGTCCTCCGTCAGCCAGCGTTCCAGTTCGGCGGCCACGGCAGGCGCGGTTTCCGGCTCCTTCAAAAGCCCGGCCTTGCTGATGGCGTCGCGGCCCGCCTCGAATTGCGGCTTCACCAGCAGGACAGCCAGAGCGCCCGATCCAGCAAGCTCAAGTGCCGGGGCAAGTGCGAGCTTCAGCGAAATGAAGGACACGTCGGAGACGATGAAACCGATGGCCCGGTCATCGATATCCTCTGCCGTCAGGTAGCGCGCATTCAGCCCTTCCAGATTGGTCACACGCGGATCGTTCTCGATCCTTGGATGCATCTGCCCGTGCCCGACATCGATGGCGGTGACGTGTTTAGCACCACGATGAAGCAGCACCTCGGTAAAACCACCAGTCGAAGCGCCGACATCAAGACAGTCATGGCCCTTCGGGTCGAGCCGGAAATGATCGAGCGCGGCTGTCAGCTTGAGGGCGGCGCGGGAGACGTAAGCCTGCGCGGGATCGCTGATGGCGATCTCGGCATTGCCGGCGACGGTCTGGCTCGGTTTGGTGACGGTCTTGCCGTTGACGCTCACGGTGCCGCGCGCAATCGCGTCGCGTGCACGCGAGCGGCTGGCAAAGTGGCCGAGCGACACAAGAAGCTGGTCAAGCCGTTCATTTTCAGATGTTTTGGACATGGTTCCGTGTCAATGACCGCCAAACTCCGCCGATGCAAGCGATTTATCGCCGGGACGGGCCGGCAATGCCCGCTGCTGGCCATAATGGCGATGTTGCACCGCAAAGTCAGAATGTTCGATTAATCCAATATAAAGGCTTGTATAGCACTTTGTGCGCAAGGCCCGTGCGGCCACCGGAACCTGCCATGACGGCGTCTCCTCCCATCCACAAAATTGCGACCGTTGCAGCGCAGACGCTTGCTTCGAGGCATCAGGTCGCCGAGAGAGTTTGCGATGTCGCTGAAAAATCTCCCCATTAACCTGAAGCTCATAGCCACCTTCTGCGCCCTGATGAGTGTGTGTCTGCTCGCGTCTGCGGTCGTATTCTGGCAGACGCTGGGGAGCGAGCGTGTCACGATCGAAAACAACCGCACCAAGGATATCATCCAGGCAGTGGATGGCGCGACGGCCGCCATGCTGGAACAGGCCGTCAACCAGCGCGGCTTCCTGCTGTTCCGCAGCGACAGCACCTATAATGATGTGTTCGCCCAGCGCGACCTGATGCTGAAGAAGCTCGATGAAGCCCGCACGCTGGCCGTCGGCCGCCCGGACATCCTGAAATCCATCGACGACATGCAGAAATCCGCCACCGTGTTCTTCAAGGAACTGGCGGAACCGCAGATCGCTGCGCGAAAGACGACGGAAGCGCCGATTTCCGAAATCATCGAGATCGGCCGCAATCAGGCGAAGGGCCAGCTCGATGGCTTCCGCACCTCCGCCGCCAAGATCAAGGAACAGCTGAACGGCCTGTCCACCGCTTACGCGGCGGAACAGCAGGCAGCGGCATTGAACCTTAAATATGCGCTTCTGGGTGGCGGCGCGGTTGCCGGTCTTCTGGCCGTTGCCCTCATCTGGGCTCTGTCGCGCTCCATTGTCACGCCGATCGTTGGCATGACAGCGGCCATGAGCCGTCTCGCCGATGGCGATCTGGCGACGGAAGTGCCTGCCACGGATCGTGGCGACGAAGTCGGCAAGATGGCGAAGGCCGTTCTCGTCTTCAAGGAAGCCGGGCTGGAAAAATCCCGCCTTGCCGGCGAGACCGAGCGCATGCGCTCCGCCACCGAGACCGAACGCCGCCGCAACGAGGAGGAAAAGGCGCGGGACGAAGCCGCCAGCGCCTTCGCCAGCGCCGAGCTTGGCAAGGGCCTTGCCGCTCTTGCTGATGGCGATCTTTCCTATCGCATTGAAACGCCTTTTGTGCCTGCCATCGATCCGGTGCGCCTCAATTTCAACAGCGCTGTCGACAAGCTGCAGCAGGCGCTCAAAACCGTTGGCGAGAACGCTGCCGCCATCAATTCCGGCGCTTCGGAAATGCTCTCCGCTGCCGACGATCTGTCGCGCCGCACCGAGCAGCAGGCTGCCTCCATCGAGGAAACCGCTGCAGCCCTGGAAGAAGTCACCACCACCGTGCGCGATAGCGCCCGCGGTGCGGAAGATGCCGGCAATCTGGTCCAGCGCGCCCGCGCCGGTGCGGAAAAGTCCGGCGTCGTGGTCCGCAGGGCGGTTGCCGCCATGCGCGAAATCGAGAAGTCCTCAGGCGAAATCGGCAACATCATCGGTGTCATCGACGATATCGCCTTCCAGACCAACCTGCTGGCGCTGAACGCCGGTGTGGAAGCCGCTCGTGCTGGTGATGCCGGCAAGGGTTTTGCGGTGGTTGCGCAGGAAGTCCGTGAGCTTGCCCAGCGTTCTGCCAATGCCGCCAAGGAAATCAAGACGCTGATCGGCGCTTCCAGCCAGCAGGTGGAAAACGGCGTCAATCTTGTCGATGAAACCGGCAAGGCGCTGGAACTCATCGTGGCGGAAGTCGAAGAGATCAATGCCCATGTCAGCGCCATCGTCGTTGCTTCCCGCGAACAGGCAACCGGCCTGCAGGAAATCAACACGGCCGTGAACACCATGGATCAGGGCACGCAGCAGAATGCCGCCATGGTGGAACAGCAGACCGCCGCCAGCCATTCGCTGGCCCGCGAAGCGGAAGCGCTGAACAGCCTGCTCGGCCAGTTCAGGATGGGTGGCGCGCGCGCTGCCGTTGCGAGCGCCGGCGGCTATTCCGCGCCGCGCCAGTCTTCGGCAAAGCCTGCCTTCCAGTCAGCACCGGCCGCGCCGGTTCGCAAGGCTCCGGTAAAATCGGCCTCCACAACCGCAAGGCCCGTCGCTTCGCCGGCCCGTGCCCTCGGCCAGAGCCTCGCCCGCGCCTTCGGTGGCGCTGCCGAAGCACCGGCCGCGAAGGATCAGGACTGGACGGAGTTCTGAGCCTGGCTTTCAGAGTGAACCTATGAATTGGGGGCCGAAAGGCCCCCTTTTTGCATCGGCGTTTTCAGGCGGGTAACGCCGCTTATGTGCCCTGTAGCCGGAACATCCGCGTAAAGAACAGCTCATCCGACAGGCGGTGAAGCAGGGCGGCAATGACGGCGGTTGCGGCAACAGCGAAAACGAGGCGTCCGGCCAGAACGCCATAGACATCGGCGCCCAGCGACATCACCACGAGCGTGTCTTCAATCACGCTATGGGCAAAACCCATGAACACACAGGACAGAAATACCTGACGCGGTGATATCGTCCCCGATTGCGCCTCGCGAATCAGGAAGCCGGCGCCGTAGGAAATTCCCAGGAACAGTCCGATGGCGGTGAGATGTTCGGCCTCGCCGCGAATGCCCGCAACACGCAGCAGGGGCGAAAGCGCTTTCATCATCAGCGCCAGGAGGCCGGTGAGCCTGAGGATTTCAAGGCAAAAGGAAAGGGCAAGCAGGATGACGAGCATCCAGACCATGGTTTCACCGAGACCGAGGAAATAGGCGGTCCATTCAGGCGTGGCGCCCATCGCAATCCAGGCAGGGTTTACCGGGCCTGACAACCATCCCGTCGCTTCCAGAAGCTGGTGCAGGAGAAAGGCATAGAGCAATCCGCCGCCGACGCGCAGCGCCGTGGTGACAATCATGCCCGGTCCCGCCTTTTCAATGATCTTCTGTTCGATGGGCAGGCCATGGGCGAACAGGATGAGCGCCGAAAAAACGGTGATATCAGCAACGGTGAGCGACGACGCGGGTACAAGTGTGAAGATGAGCGGCACCGCACCCCATATGCCGACCAGCATCGCGGTCAGCCAGGCAAGACCGAGTTCCGGCGGCAGGCCGATGAGGTTCATGACCGGCGCAAAGGCAGGCGCCACCGCCTCGATCGCGCCCATCCTCGACAATAGCTCGGTCAGAATGGCGATTGGAACCGTGATCCGCACAAGCACCCAGTAGATTGCTAGCGTTTCCCGCGTTTTTTGCCAGACGGGCAGGAAAAGTGACATGTGAAGGCTCCCTGAAGATTGTTCCCATTCACTAATCCCGGCCCGTTCGCATTTGTGGTCAAAGATTGCAGTTTCATGCAATTTTATTGCAAATGTGTCAGCCGGCGATATGCTGCCGGCATGGACAGGATTGACAGGAAACTTCTGAATCTCTTGCAGGGCGACGCCTCGCGTACCAATGTGGATATGGCCGATGAGGTCGGGCTGTCACCGTCCAGTTGCCTGCGCCGCCTGCAGCGGCTGCGCAAGTCGGGCGTGATCGATCGCATTGTGGCGATCCTTAATCCCGCAAAGGCGGGGCGGGTGATCAAGGCTCTGGTGACGGTGGAGCTGAAATTGCACGGCGAGCAGCATATGCGGCGCTTTCTGGATATTGCGAGCGCCGAAGAGGCCGTGTCGCAGGCCTATGCCGTCACCGGCGCATCCGATGTCGTGCTGATGCTGCGCCTGCGGGATATGGAAGAGTTCGATGCCCTGTGCGACCGGTTGTTCCGCGACCAGCACAATGTGGCGCGCTTTTTCACCATGGTCGTCATCAAGACGGCGAAAGAAGAAACGGCCATCAGGCTTTGAAACTGATGGCATTGCATCAGGGGCAAGCGTTTAATCATCCCCTTCAACCCAAAGAAAGCAGCGTCTGGCTTTCGGGAAGGCAGTTTTCAGATGGCGCCTCGCGTCAAGTTAAGACTTCTGGATGGCGCCTATGGGGTGGCCCGGCTCCATGCCGATGCATCCATTCCAGCCTGGGCCGATGGCGCAGGTTTTCTCAGCATCAGCCGGACCGATGACGAGCTTTCCGTTGTCTGCCGCCAGGAGCGAATCCCTGATGATGTTCAGTCCGATATCGGTTGGAACTGTCTCAAACTTCAGGGTCCGTTCGCCTTTGATGAGACGGGCATCGTCCTTTCGGTGATCGAACCGCTATCGACCAACGACATAGGGATATTCGTGGTTTCGACTTTCGATGGCGATCACCTGCTGGTGAAATCGAAAGACCTGGAGAAAACGTCCGAGCTACTGGCAGATGCAGGACACTCGCTCGTCTAAGATCTGCGAGCGTGATCCGCCCGCATGGGGAGCCATACGGAAATATCGCGCGGGGCGTCCAGAAGATCGGGCAGGGCATCGTGCCATGCCTGCCGATAGGGCCGGTGAATCTGAACGTCGGTGACATCCTGATGGTCGCTCCAGGTCTCATGCAGCAGGAAGCGGTTCTCGTTTTCACCATCCCGGTGCAGGGTTGCGTTCACGAAGGTCTTTTCGTGCCGCATGGCATCAAGCAGCGCATTCAGTAATTCGAGAAAGCGGTCGCGCTGGCCGGGACGGACCTGAAATCCGATGAGATAGGTGGTGTGCACGGGTGTTACTCCTTGGCGCCTTGCATCAGTGCTTCGCGGGTTGCCGCGTCGGCGGGGTAAAAACACTCCAGCACGAGTTCGGCCAGTGTGACGTCTGTCGCCGTTCCGAAAACCGTGGTGGTTGAAATGAAGCTCAATATGCTGCCCGAAGAGGGATCACGGAGCTGGAGCGGTATGGCCAGAGGATCGGCTCCGGCATGGGACGAGGCCTTTGGCGCGGGATAGGCCGCGAGCTCCGCATGCAGCCGAGAAAGCACCTCGTCTCCCGTTTCCTCGACCTGACGGCGCAGGCGTTCCAGCAGGTGATGACGCCACTCGGCGAGATTGACGATGCGCGAACTCAAACCCTGCGGATGCAGGCTCAGCCTCAAGGCGTTAAGCGGCGGGCGAAGCAGTTCCTCGGAAACACCGGCCAGAAGCGATGTGATCGCCCCATTGGCGAGAACGACGTTCCAGTGCCGGTCGACGGCAAGGGCGGGGAAGGGCATATGCCCATGCACCACGGTTTCGACGGCCTGCCGGGCCGCCGTCATATCAGGCGCATCCATCGGCCGTTCGGAATGGATAGGCGCATAACCCGCTGCCAGCATCAGCCGGTTGGCGGCGCGGGCGGGCATCGAAAGCTGCTCCGCCAGTTTCGCGAGCATGTCGCGGCTGGGGGATGATCGCCCACTTTCCACAAAGCTCAGATGGCGCGCCGATATTTCCGCCTCAATCGCCAGATCGAGCTGGCTCAACCTGCGGCGGGCACGCCATTCCTTCAGCACTTGGCCGACATGTTCTCGATGATGCGTCATGCCCCGCAGCCTAGCAGAAGATATCGGCAATGCGATTACCTCCGAGGTAATTGTTCCGCTTCCCGACACCCGTCATGTTTGGGCCGTCAACCACAAGGAGCGCAATCATGACGCAGCATCTCGCAATCGCCGAAACCTATCTCGCGGTCTGGAACGAGGAGGACAATGAACGCCGCAGGCATCTCGTCGGTCAGGCGTGGTCGGAAAATACGCGTTACGTCGATCCGCTGATGCAGGGCGAGGGGCAGCAGGGAATTGCCGCGATGATCGAGGCGGCGCGGCAGAAATTTCCGGGATATCGTTTCGTTCTTGCCGGCACTCCGGATGGCCACGGCGACTTCACCCGTTTCTCATGGCGTCTCATTTCGCCTGACGGGGACGATGTGGCCGGCGGTACCGATGTCGTCAGCCGTGATGCCGAGGGGAGGATCGAAAACGTCGTCGGTTTTCTCGATGGCGCGGCATCCTGAGGCAGAGGCGGGATAGTCCCGCCTCCCGTCCCGGCAATCTTGTCAGCCGGCGAAACCGACGCCGGCCTGACGCTGGCCGAGCGCATTGAACACGGTGGACACGATGCCGGCCCGGTCGAGGCCGGCATTGGCATACATGGTCTCGGGCTTGGCCTGCTCCACCCACTGGTCGGGCAGGGTCAGCGTCCGGACCTTGGGGCCGTGGTCGAGCAATCCGGCGCTTGCCATGAAATGCAGCACATGCGCGCCAAAACCGCCGACTGAGCCTTCCTCGATCGTCACCAGCACTTCGTGATGGGCCGCAAGCTGGCGGATGAGATCGAGATCGAGCGGCTTGGCAAAGCGCGCATCGGCAACGGTCGTCGAAAGTCCGGCGGCATCAAGATCTTCGGCGGCTGCAAGGCATTCCGCAAGCCGGGTACCGAAGGAGAGCAGCGCAACCTTGGTGCCTTCCTTGATGATGCGGCCCTTGCCGATCTCAAGGATTTCACCGCGTGCAGGCATCTCGACGCCCACACCTTCGCCGCGCGGGTAACGGAAGGAAATCGGGCCTTCATCATAGGCCGCTGCCGTGCGTACCATATGTTTCAGTTCGGCCTCGTCGGCCGCCGCCATCACCACCATACCGGGCAGGGTGGCGAGGAAAGTGGTGTCGAAGGAGCCGGCATGGGTCGGTCCGTCAGCGCCGACGAACCCGGCGCGGTCGATCGGGAAACGTACGGGCAGGCTCTGGATCGCCACGTCATGCACCAGCTGGTCGTAACCACGCTGCAGGAAGGTGGAATAAAGCGCGCAGAACGGCTTGTAGCCGTCAGCCGCAAGCCCCGCCGCGAAGGTGACAGCGTGCTGTTCGGCAATTCCGACATCGAAGGTGCGGGACGGGAAAAGCTCGGCCATCTTGTCGAGGCCGGTACCATTCGGCATGGCGGCGGTGACGCCGATGATCTTGTCGTCGAGGGTCGCTTCCTGGATCAGCGCTTCGGCAAAGACGCTGGTATAGCTCGGCGCATTCGGCTTGGCTTTCGCCTGCGCGCCGGTGATGACATCGAACTTGTTGACGCCGTGATATTTGTCCGCA
Source organism: Agrobacterium sp. CFBP2214 (assembly GCF_030209895.1). NCBI lineage: Bacteria > Pseudomonadati > Pseudomonadota > Alphaproteobacteria > Hyphomicrobiales > Rhizobiaceae > Agrobacterium > Agrobacterium sp. CFBP2214. The sequence continues at coordinate 649,856 of NZ_JARVRC010000001.1, forward strand.
GCCGCTTCCGCCGGCGCATAACCCTTGCCTTTCTGCGTCACCACATGGATGAGGACAGGGCCTTTCTGGTTGTCGCGCACATTGCGCAGAACAGGCAGCAGGTGGTCGAAGGAATGGCCGTCGATCGGGCCGATGTGATAGAAGCCGAGCTCCTCGAACAGCGTGCCACCGGTCACGTAGCCGCGCGCATGGGTCACGGCGCGGGTAATGGCGCGGTCGATGGTCTTGCCGAGATAGGCGGTCAGTTTCTTGCCGAAATCACGGAAACCCATATAGGTGCGCCCGGAGGCGAGACGGGCGAGATAAGCGCTCATCGCGCCGGTCGGCGGCGCAATCGACATGTCGTTGTCGTTGAGGATGACGATCAGCCGCGCGTCGAGCGCGCCTGCATTGTTGAGCGCCTCGAACGCCATGCCGGCAGACATGGAACCGTCGCCGATGACGGCGATGACCTTGCGGTCGCTTTCGTCGAGACCCGCTGCCACCGCCATGCCGAGACCGGCGGAAATGGAGGTGGAGGAATGGCCGGCGCCGAAATCGTCATATTCGCTTTCGGCCCGCCGGGTGAAACCGGAAAGGCCGCCTTCCTGGCGCAGCGTGCGGATGCGCTCGCGACGGCCGGTCAGGATTTTGTGCGGGTAACATTGGTGGCCGACGTCGAAGATCAGCCGGTCCTCGGGCGTGTTGAAGACCTTGTGGATGGCAATCGTCAATTCCACCACGCCAAGGCCGGCACCCAGATGGCCACCGGTCTTCGACACGGCGTCAATCATCTCGTCGCGCAGTTCCCGTGCCAGTTCCGGCAGGTCGCGATCGTCGATCTCCTTGAGATCGGAGGGAAAATTCACCCGGTCGAGCAATGGGGTCTGGGGCATTCCGGTCAATCGTTCGGCCTTTTCTCGTGGTCAGCAGGGGGCGCCAGAGCGTCTTTCATAGGGAAAGCCGACGGTCCATTCCTGCATGTCGTACACTTCTATAGAATTTCAACCTTCCGGCAAAGGGACAAACTCTTCTTCGTCGCCGGGAACGATATCGAAGCGTCCGGTTCTCCACTCCTGTTTGGCCTGTTCTATGCGTTCTTTTGATGACGAAACGAAGTTCCACCAGATGTAGCGGCGCTGATTGAGCGCCGCCCCGCCAAAGATCATGATGTGACAGCCATTGCTGCCGGCCTGAAGCGTGATGTCGTCACCCGGCCGGAAGACGAGCAACTGGTCGGCGGCGAAGATATCGCCTGCCACATCGAGCGAACCGGAGAGAATATAGATCGCCCGTTCCTCATGATCGGCGGAAAAGGGAAATTTCACTCCCGGCTCCAGCGTCAGATCGACATAAAGTGTATCGGTAAAGGCCGAAACGGGGGAGGTAAGGCCCTCGAATTCGCCGATCACCACCCTACCGGAAGCGCCCTTGATATCGATCAGCGGCATGTCTTCCTTGGCGGTATGGGCAAAGGCCGGGGCGATTTCTTCCATATGGTCGGGCAGGGCAAGCCAGGTCTGCAGGCCGGACATGGAAAGCGGATGGCCGCGCAGGTTTTCCGGCGTGCGTTCCGAATGCACGATGCCGCGCCCGGCGGTCATCAGGTTAATGTCTCCGGGGCGAATGACGAGTTCGGTGCCGAGACTGTCGCGATGCTTGATTTCGCCGTCGAACAGATAGGTGACGGTGGAAAGCCCGATATGCGGATGCGGCTTGACGTCCAGCGCCTCACCAGCCTTCAGGATCGCCGGTCCCATGCGGTCGAAAAAAATGAAGGGGCCGACGAGACGACGCTGTCGGGTCGGCAAGGCGCGGCGCACCGCAAAGCCGCCAATATCGCTGGTGCGCGGAATGATGAGGTTCTCGATGGCGTCGCAGGCAAAGGCATCACCCGCGACGGGATCGTTACCGGGAAAAAAGGACATCGCAAGCTCCTCGTATCGTTACACGAAAGCTTAGCACGAACGGAACGGGGTGGGAGCGCCGTAATGGTGAACGCAGCGTCACACCGTTCAACAGGACGTGTTTACTCGCCGTCGAGAGGCTCGACGCCCTGCGGTTTTCCGGCGCGATCGAGACGGATTTTCTCGATTCGCTTTTCCGCAGCGTTCAACAGCGTTTCGCAGTGCTTCTTCAGGGCTTCGCCACGCTCGTAGATGGCGATGGATTCGTCCAGCGCCACGTCTCCGCGCTCCAGGCGTGCGACAATGCTTTCCAGCTCGGCGACGGCTTTTTCGAAGGAATAACCGCTGACATCGGCTGTGTTGGCATTTTCCGTCATTTTCAACCCTTCATCATTCTCAATATGTGCATGGCTGCCGATTCCGCCAGCCCTTCCAGATCATAACCGCCTTCAAGCAGGCTGACGACCCGGTTCGATGCGTATTTATCGGCCATTTCCAGAAGCCGGCCCGTCGCCCAGTCGAAATCCTCACCCACCAGATTGATCTGCGCCAGCGGATCGCGGTGATGCGCGTCGAAACCGGCGGAGATGAGGATGAGGTCAGGCGAAAAATCGGCAATGGCCGGCAGGACGCGGGATTTGAACGCCTCGCGAAAATATTCGCTGCCGGTATTGGGCGAAAGCGGGGCGTTGACGACGTTGTTCTTCACGCCGGTTTCGTTTTTGTCGCCGCTCCACGGATAAAGCGGCATCTGGTGGGTGGAACAGAACAGCACTGATGTGTCGTTCCAGAAAATATCCTGCGTACCGTTGCCGTGATGCACGTCCCAGTCGATGATGGCGACGCGCTCTGCCCCGTGCGCCTTCTGCGCATGGCGGGCGGCAATTGCCACATTGTTGAAAAGACAGAAACCCATGGCCTTGGCTGTTTCGGCGTGGTGGCCGGGCGGGCGGGCCGCGACGAAGACATTGTCGGCAGCGCCGGTAAACACGTCGTCCACCGCCGCCATGGCCGCACCGATGCCGGTCAGCGCCGCCTGCAGGCTTTTGCGTGATACATAAGTGTCGGCCTCGACGCGGTTGATCTCGCCATCCTCTTCAGGGATCTGCCGCATGACGGCAAGCAGGTGCTCCTCCGGATGCGCCAGCAACACCGCGTCTTCATTGGCCTGAGGCGCTTCTTTGCGGATCAGGCGCTCGAAATTCGGATGTTCGAGCGCGATGTTCAGAGATCGCAGGCGATCCGGCCGCTCGGGGTGGCCTTCGGGCGTGATATGCTCCAGGAAGATCGGATGTTCGTATAAACGCGTCGCCATTCTTTTCCTCCCGAAGAAAGTGTGTTCAGGCGCGCTGCGGCAGAAGCGGATAACCCGCCATCACGGCGCGGCCGGCCAGCGCCGCAAGCACGGCCTTCAGCGCATCGCCCGGAATGAAGGCGAGCGAACCCATGAAGGCCTTTTCGAAACCAAGACCGACGACCAGCGCCAGATAGGTGATGCCGAAAGCATAAAGCACGATCACGCCGCCGATCAGGCTGGCGATGAAAAAGCCGATGCCCTGTGTAAGGGCAGACTGGCTGCGATTGACGAGTTTTTCCGAGAGCGTGCCGGTGACGAAAACCGCCGCGATCCAGCCGATCAGGAAGCCCGTCGTCGGCGTGGTGAAGATGGAAAGGCCGCCGCGTCCGCCCGAAAGCACCGGCAGGCCGATGGCGGCAATCAGGATTGTCAGGAGAACCGCGAGCGTACCGCGCTTTGCGCCGAGGACGACGCCTGCCAGCATGACGCCGAGCGACTGCGCGGTGATCGGCACCGGAATGAAACCGAGCGTGATCGGCGGCAGAAGCCCGAGTGCGATGATGATGGCGGAAAACAGCGAAATCAGCACAAGGTCGCGGGTCGTCATGACGCTCAAAACTCCGGATGGTTATCTGGCCGCAAGCTTTGGCCTCTGAAACCGCGCGCGTCAATGGCGTCGGCGATGGCATCGGCATCCTTCAACGTCATAATGACGAGCGGCACGATGATGGTGGCCATGCGCACCGGCAGGCCGCGCGCCCGGTGCGCATCGCGCACCGCATGGTAGCGGTTGACGATCTCAGGCACGAACCGCACCACCAGACCGACGGCAAGTCCGATATCGGCGGCCTTGACCAGCCCCAGCCGTTCCAGGGGGGCCGCGGCACGCGTAATCTCGTCCATGAATTGCGAAATGCTGACGGTGATGGTGACGGCGGTGGCAAGCAGCGCCAGCGCCGTCAGCCGCAGAAGATTGACACTCGCATCATGGGCTGGAAGCAGGAGATAGCTGAAACCGGCGACGAGGAAGATGGTCAGCATCACCGGCCGCAGCCGAAGGCCGATCTCGTGGAAGGGCAGGCGTGTCTCTCGCAGGATGGCGGCGGCGAGAACCACGGCGCATCCCAGAAGCGGCAGATCGCGGGTGAGGAACAGCGCGATGCTGAAGCCCATAAGCGTCAGGAGCTTGACGCGCGGCGAGACGCGGTAGAGCCAGCCGGTGCCTTCGACGTGCAGCGATTTCATCGCGATGCCACCTCCAGATAATGCGCAACCGCCTCTTCGGGGCCGGCATCGGCAACCAGCGCGCCTTCATGGAAAACCAGCACGCGGTCGAAGCCTGCAACCAGCGACAGGTCATGGGTGATGACAACAAGCGCCTGCGACAGCGCTGCCATGGTTTTTTCAACGATAGTACGGTTTTTCAGATCGAGCTGGTTGGTCGGTTCATCGAGAATGAGGATTTGCGGATCGGTGACCAGAAGGGCGGCGAGCGCTGCAAGCTGCAGTTCTCCGCCGGAAAGCTCATGCGCACGCCGCTCTTCCAGATGGGGAATGCCGAGCCGCGCAAGAACGGCCTTCACCCGGTTCTCGGTTTCCGCCCTGCCGATGCCGAGCCGCTTGAGGCCGAAGGCGACATCGTCGCGCACGATCGGCAGGATGATCTGGTTCTGCGGATTCTGGAAGATGAAGCCGACCGTCTGCAAGACCGCTTTGGCGTCGCTCACGGTGTCGAGACCGTTCACCGAAACCTTGCCCGCACTCGGCTTGTTCAGCCCGTTGATCAGCCGGGCAAAGGTGGTCTTGCCGGAACCATTGAGGCCGATCACGCCGATGCGCCGTTCCGTCAATGTCACAGACAGCGGCTGCAGGGCCTGCCGGCCCTCGAAAGCGACACCGGCGGCATCGAAACGGATTTCCAAGCTTGCATCCTCGCGCTCGTTTTCCGGTTCTATACCCCGTCATCAACAGAAGTGAAACAAGGAACAAAAAAAGAACATTGCAATCCTGAGAAAGCCGTCATACCTTTTGCGCCATGACGATCAAGGTTTCGAACGAAGCGGCAAGGCGGATTTTTCTGGCGCGGCAGGGGCTTTGCTCCCCGCCCGGCAAGGCGCTTTCCAAGGATGGCCTGCTGCAGCTCATCACCGATATCGGTTTTGTGCAGGTGGACAGCATCGGCACCGTGGAGCGCGCCCACCACCAGATTATCTTCTCACGCAACCAGACCTACAGGCGTGACCATCTGACCACGCTGCTGGAAAAGGACCGCGCGCTTTTCGAGCACTGGACGCATGACGCTTCCATCGTACCGACGGAGTTTTACCCCTATTGGAAACACCGCTTCCGCCGCCGCGAGCCGATCATTCAGGAGCGCTGGCGCAAATGGCATGGAGAGGGCTTCGATGCCGCTTTCGGCGAAACGCTGGAGCGCATCGCCGCCACCGGCCCGGTTCTGGCGCGGGAGCTGAAGGAGGAGGGGCATCAGTCCGGCGGCTGGTGGAACTGGCATCCCTCCAAGACGGCGCTCGAATATTTATGGCACACCGGCAAGCTCGCCATATCCGGCCGCGTGAATTTCCAGAAGGTCTATGATCTCGCCGAGCGTGTCATTCCCGGCGAGCACCACGAAACCGAGGTGGAGCACGCCGAATTTGTCGACTGGGCCTGCCGCGAAGCGCTGAAGCGGCTGGGTTTCGCCACCCATGGCGAAATCGCCGCCTTTTTCGATCTCGTCACCCCGCAGGAGGCGAGGGACTGGGTCAAGAGCCATCGCGATGAACTCTGCGAGGTTTCGCTTCTCTCCAGCGACGGAGACACCGCCCGCCCGTCTTTTGCCTTTGCCGATTTCACCGCCGACCTGACGGATGTACCGGAACCCTCCGCCCGCGTCCGTGTCCTCAGCCCCTTCGATCCGCTGTTGCGCGACCGAAACCGCACGGAACGGCTGTTCGGCTTTTATTACCGCATCGAGGTCTTCGTGCCCGAGCCGAAACGGCAATATGGCTATTATGTCTTCCCGCTTCTGGAGGGCGACCGGATGATCGGCCGCATCGACATGAAGGCGGATCGCAAGCGCGGCACGCTGGATGTGCGCCGCCTGTGGCTGGAGCCTGGCGTGCGCGCCTCAGCAGGACGGCTTGAAAAGCTCGACGCGGAACTATCGCGGCTTGCGAAGTTTACCGGGGTTGAGAGCGTGAATTATCTGGAGGGCTGGCGGGAGGACAAATGAAGGTGTCTTTTCGCGGTGCCTGAATGTAGTGGCGAGCGCCGCCACACTCGACGTCATCCTCGCCCTTGAGGCGAGGATCCACAAGCCGCGGAGACAATGGCTTCCGGGATCATGACTTCACGTGTCCGGAACATCTCAAGCGTGTCACGTCGGGAACTGCGGGATGGATCCTCGGCACAAAGCCGAGGATGACGCCGAACGGGCGAAGAGCGCGCCAAGCCGAAGCGCTCTCGCGAAGCCCCTAAATCACCCGATATCCGTCGCCGAAATTTTGATGCCAAAGCCTTCCAGGCCGACATAATGACGCTCGCGTGTCGTCATCAGCTTGATCGAGCTGATGCCGAGGTCTTTGAGGATCTGCGCACCGAGACCGATTTCCAGCCATTCGTTTTCACGTGAGCGGGCCTGCGCATGCGCCTCGTCGGGATCACGCGCCTTGCGACGGCCGGCCACCTGGCCGACGCCGACGGAGCCCTCACGCAGATAGACGATGACGCCGCGGCCTTCCTCGGCAATCTTCTGCATATAGTGCTGCACCGGCTGGCGGTCGCCGAACACGTCGTCGGCGACATTTTCCGGGTGCAGGCGAACGGGAATGTCGACACCGTCTCTGATATCGCCGAAAATCACCGCCATATGCTGCATCCGGTCCCAGGGCAGGGAATAGGTTTGCGCCTTGGCCGGTCCGAACGGCGTTTCGATGGTGAAGGAGGATTCCATCTCCACCAGCGTTTCCTTGCGCTGGCGATAGGCGATGAGGTCGGCGACGGAAACCTGCTTCAGCTTGTGTTTTTCCGCAAAGGCGGTGACCTGCGGTCCGCGCGTCACGGTGCCGTCATCATTGACGAGTTCGCAGATGACACCGATGGGCGGCAGGCCCGCAAGCTTGCAGAGATCGACCGCCGCTTCGGTATGGCCGGAGCGCATCAGGACGCCACCTTCACGGGCAATCAGCGGGAAGATGTGGCCCGGCCGGGTAAAATCGGCAGCCCCGACATTGGGATTGGCGAGATTGCGCACGGTTAGCGTCCGGTCATCGGCGGAAATGCCCGTCGTGGTGCCGTGCTTGAAATCGACGCTGACGGTGAAGGCCGTCGTGTGCGCGCTATCATTTTCCGCCACCATGGCGTTGAGGTTCAGCCGCTTGGCTTCTTCGCGCGGCATGGGCGCGCAGACGATGCCGGAGGTGTGGCGCACGATGAAAGCCATCTTTTCCGCCGTGCAATGCACCGCCGAAATGATCAGATCGCCTTCATTCTCTCGGTCGTCATCATCGGTCACGACGACGATTTCGCCTGCTTCGAAAGCGCGAATGGCGTCGACAACGCGTTTTTGGTCATAGGCCATGGCGGTCCCCCTTATTTCAGCCGGCCGGTCTGGCCGCGGTCTCGCAGATAATGGTCGGCAACGGTGCAGGCGATCATCGCTTCGCCGATCGGCACGGCGCGGATGCCGACGCAGGGGTCATGGCGCCCCTTGGTGCGCACATCGACATTATTGCCGTCGGTATCGATGGACAGGCGCTCCGTCAGAATGGAGGAGGTGGGCTTGATGGCGAAGCGCGCGATGACAGGTTCACCGGTCGCGATGCCGCCCAGAATGCCGCCGGCATGGTTGGAGAGGAAGATCGGCTTGCCGTCATTGCCCATGCGCATCTCATCGGCATTTTCCTCGCCGGAAAGCTCGGCGGAGGCGAAACCTTCGCCGATCTCCACACCCTTGACGGCGTTGATCGACATCAGGTTTGAGGCGATATCCTGGTCGAGTTTGGCATAAATGGGGGCGCCAATACCGGCCGGAACACCCTCCGCCACCACTTCGATAACGGCGCCGATGGAGGAGCCGGCCTTGCGGATACCGTCAAGATATTCTTCCCATACTGGCACCATGGCCGCATCCGGGCAGAAGAACGGGTTCTGGTCGACCTGATCCCAATCCCAGTTGTCGCGGTTGATCTTGTGCTTGCCGATCTGCACCAGCGCGCCACGCACATTGAGGCTCGGCACCACCTTGCGGGCGATCGCACCGGCGGCGACACGCGCCGCCGTCTCGCGTGCCGAGGAACGTCCGCCGCCGCGATAGTCGCGAATGCCGTATTTCAGATCATAGGTGAAATCCGCATGGCCGGGGCGGAAACGTTTGGCGATCTCGCCGTAATCCTTGGAACGCTGGTCGGTATTTTCGATCAGCATGGAGATCGGCGTGCCGGTGGTTATCATCGTCTCGCCGTCCTCATCCAGCATCACGCCGGAGAGAACCTTGACGATGTCATCTTCGCGCCGCTGGGTCACGAAGCGGCTCTGGCCGGGTTTGCGCTTGTCCATCCAGTGCTGCACCTCGGCAAGGGTGAAGCGGATGCCGGGCGGGCAGCCATCCACCACGCAGCCAAGTGCCGGCCCATGGCTTTCTCCCCAGGTGGTAACACGGAAAAGATGACCGAAACTGTTATGCGACATAGTTCTCAAAACCGGAAAACAGGGCGCCTGTGGACAGCGCCGTTTGAAACAAGCGGATTTGTCTTAGTGGAAAATCCGGGCAAGGCAAAAGCCTTTCTTTCACGGCAAGCCCGATAAGGAGGTGACGCACCGTCCACAGCGGCGCGGCCGGGGCCGGAACGGCGTGTTTCATCAATAAATGGATCGTATCGCCTGATTGATTCGCGGGAAGACGAGGTTTTTCCGGGATGACGAAAATGTAAAAGCGCCGTCGTTTTCCACGCTAATCCCGAGTTTTCCAATATTGCCGGGAAATGCGGTGTAAAAATCACTAACGGCTTGAACGCGATCCCAAATCCGTTCATCAATTGGGCCGAAAATGTCATGGTTGCGGGCAATTTCCGCCACATTCGAAAGGCAATTCTTCATGCATGTAAGGTTTTCACGCAAATCCACGAAAGCTAGATCGATGCGTATGATGATTGCCGCCCTTCTGGCCGCCACCAACCTTTTGATGCCCATCAACAGCTTCGCGCAGAGCGTCGATGTGGAAGGCACGATCAGCAAGATCGATGCGAATGGGCTGAGCATTACGCTCAACGACGGCAAGACCTATCGCGTACCGGAAGAGTTCAATTTCGAAGGTCTGAAAGCGGGCGTGAAGGTCGTGGTTTTCTACACGGAAGTGGATGGCAAACGCGTGGTCGACGATCTTCAGGTCGTTGAGTAAGGCTGCGGTTGCGGCTTTGCCTGTGACGGGGCGAACCTCTGTAAACTTGTTCGGGAAGCACCAACATTTCCGTCATGCCGGACTTGATCCGGCATCCAGCCGACGCGTGTCTGCGCGGCGGGATGAATCTTTTCAGCCCAAGGACTTGGGCTGGCTGGATTCCGGCTCAGGGCCGGAATGACGGGAGAGGGGGTGACCCATGCCCCTCACGAAATCCACTCCGCACTGTTCCTGTTGATCTCGACCTTCAAAATCCGGTCCTGCGGAATCTGCGTTCGCGACGCCTCATCCTTGTCCATGCCTGATACCAGCCGGAAGATCGAGCGGATCACGCCGCCATGGCAGACGCAGATCGTCGGAACCTCAACGGAGGAAAGCCATGCGCCGATGCGCCAGGAGAGGATTTCGTAACTTTCGGCATCCTGGCCGGGGGGAATGAAATCCCACTTGTTGGCCTTGCGCGCCTTCACCCGGTCCGGGAATTCTTTTTTCAGCTCCGGCAGGGTCTGTCCCTCCCAGTCGCCGAAGGAAACTTCGATCAGGCGATCGTCGGTGCGATAGGCGAGCGGATCGAGGCCCATCGCCGCGCGCATCAGTTCCATGGTTTCGCGTGTGCGCCCGAGCGGGCTTGCCACATAATCGAAGTCCGTGGCCTGTTCTCCCAGCAGATGCGCAAGGAGTTTGCCGTTACCGACCGCCTGCTGGCGGCCGAAATCGTTGAGCGGAATGTCTTTCTGGCCCTGAAGCCGGCGTATCGCATTCCAGTCCGTTTGTCCGTGCCGGATCACATAGACGAGCAAGGCGATACCCCGTTTTCAAACTTCGCAGGCTTAGTCCTTCACCACCGAAATGTCAGGCGCATCCACGGCCTTCATGCCGATGGTGTGGTAACCGGAATCGACATGGTGGATTTCGCCGGTCACGCCGGTGGAAAGGTCGGACAGCAGGTAAAGCGCCGACTTGCCGACTTCCTCGATGGAAACGGTGCGCTTCAGCGGCGCATTATATTCGTTCCACTTCAGAATATAACGGAAGTCGCCGATGCCGGAAGCCGCAAGCGTCTTGATCGGGCCGGCGGAAACGGCGTTGACGCGGATGCCGCGGTTGCCGAGGTCGACGGCGAGATAACGCACGCTGGCCTCGAGAGCAGCCTTGGCCACGCCCATCACGTTGTAATTCGGCATGACCTTCTCGGCGCCGTAATAGGTCAGCGTGATGATCGAGCCGCCGTCATTCATGATCGGTTCCGCGCGCTTGGCCACAGCCGCCAGCGAGAAGACGGAAATGTCCATGGTGCGGTTGAAGTTGTCGCGGCTGGTGTCGAGGTAACGGCCGGTCAGCTCATCCTTGTCGGAAAAGGCGATGGCGTGCACGACGAAGTCGATCTTGCCCCAGTGCTTTTCCAGCCCGGCAAAAACCGCATCGATCGTCTCGAGATCGGTCACGTCACAGTGCCCGGCCATGAAGGCGCCAAGTTCCTGCGCCAGCGGCTCGACGCGCTTCTTCAATGCGTCGCCCTGCCAGGTGAGTGCGATTTCCGCGCCTGCGTCTGCGCAAGCCTTGGCAATGCCCCAAGCGATGGAACGATTATTGGCGACACCCATGATGAGGCCGCGTTTGCCAGCCATAAGACCGGATGCCTGAGCCATTTTGTGCTCCCTAATACTTTTGATCGGTCCTGCCTATGGCATAGGCTGCAATCCTGTTCAAGATTGCCAAAGATCATCAACTGTTAGGGAACGTAACAAAGGGTGCGTTGTCCCGGCTATTCGCAAAACTTTCACAAATAAAGGCCTTCGCGCATGTGCCGCATCAGGTCGGTCACTTTCTCATCCGGCTTTTCGAGCAGGACGATGCGCAATTCGATGACGAGATCGCCCTGTCCACCCTTGCCGTCGGCAAGGCCCTTGCCGGCGAGGCGCAGCACGCGGTCCGAACCGGACCAGGCAGGAATGGTGATGTTTTCCTCGCCGAGCGGAGTCGCGACTTTCGTTTCACAACCCAGAACCGCGTCGCTGAGCGATATCGGCAGCGTTGTGTGAATATCGAAACCACGAAGGGAAAACGCGTCCTCACGTGCGGTCAGCAATGTCACGGCAAGGTCGCCGCGGGCCGTGTTGGGAAGCTTCAGCCCCTGTCCCTTCAGCCGCACCACATGCCCGTCCGTCATGCCGGCTTCGAGCTGGAAGCGAACGTCGCGTTCGTCGGCAAGCGGCACGGTAATCCACCTGTGCTCCAGCAGATCGGCGACCGTGACGGTGGCTTCCGCGGTAATATCAGGCGCCTTTTCGGGGGCCGGCTGCGGGGTGCGGAACCGGCGCACGAGAGCATTGAAGAGATTGACGGCAAGTGAGGCGGGCGCGGTCCGGTCATCGCCAGCGCCGGGCGTGGTCTCGCCGGCCGCAGGCATATCGCCTTTTGCGGCGCTCGCGGCAGCCTTTGCCGCTTCCGCAGCCTGCTGCACCTTGGGATCGTTCTGCGCCTCGGCGCCAAAAATCCGCTCGACGATGTCTTCGGCGGTTTCCGCCTTGCCGTCGGTTTTCTGGCCGGTCTGCGCCCGGTTGCGGGCATCGGCGCGGGCCAGTTCTTCCATCAGCTTTTCGGCCGCCTTGGCGCGCTCTGCGGCCTCGCGCGCGGCTTCCCGCTGCTGCATGATGGTTTCGCCGCGCTGCTTCTTTTCGGCGGCCCTGCGGGCCTGATCGTAGAGATCGCGCTTTTTGGGATCTTTGAGGAGATCATAGGCCTGGCCGATCTCGGCGAATCGCGCCGAGGCATCGGGATCGTCGCGATTGGCGTCCGGATGGACGGTTTTCGCCTTCGTGCGCCAGGCGGCCTTGATTTCCTCGTGGCGGGCGTCACGTTTTACGCCGAGGATCGAATATGGATCGCGCATGCGAAACACCAGTTACGTTGGCTCAGGCGCTGCCGCCCTTCATGGCGCAATCCTGAAACTAACCCCTCCGAAAAGGGCTGCCCGCGATCATTCGCCTGCACGCCCTCGGTTTAATCAACGTCGACTGTTGCAATAAGTTGCTAATCACTCCTTTACGGAGGAAGCGCGCCGCACGCAGGCCGGCTCTATTCCCTGTGGCAGGGTAAACAGATTATTTCTGTTCGAAGCGGGTCAGCAGCCATTCGCCGGTTTCCGACAGGCAGGCCTGTCCGGCATAGCTCGCAACACCCTCGAAGGAGTGACGCGTCGTTTTGAAAGCGCGGCAGACGAAACCGCTCGATTTGTCTTCGTGAATGGCGGTGACGACACCGGCGCTGCCGGTGGCCGCATTGGCCCAGGGCAGCGGCTGGTCGGCGAGCTTGGCGAGATCGGCCGAGGTTACCGCATTGCGGATCGTCGCATCGTCCGTCTGCGGCGCATTGTTCGGCTGGTTGGGAACGGAGGCCGTGGAAAGCGAGCGGTCGACCTTGTCGCCGCCGAACAGATCGAGGCTGACGCAGCCGCTCAGCACCACGAGCATTGACACGACAGCGGAAACTTCCGCTACCGACGAAAGGAGGCCCTTTGTTCGACTGTTCGACTTTGCTATGACGGTCACCATCTTTCACCAGAGATCATCTCTGGGGTCCAAATCAGCTCGGGAGCATTTTAGTCAATATGTCGGAAACGGGGTTAACATCCAGTGACTTCACGGAAGAAAATGAACCGTTCACGCTTTTTGCCGAATGGCTGAAGGACGCAACGGCTTCCGAAATCAACGATCCGAACGCGGTTGCGCTTGCCACCGTGGACGAAAATGGCCTGCCGAATGTGCGCATGGTGCTGCTGAAAGGCGTCGACGATCGCGGCTTTGTTTTCTACACGAATTTTGAAAGCCAGAAGGGACAGGAGATCCTTGGCCAGAAAAAAGCGGCCATGTGTTTCCACTGGAAAAGTCTCCGCCGGCAGGTGCGCCTGCGCGGCGAGGTGGAGATCGTGAGCGACGAGGAAGCGGATGCCTATTACGCCTCGCGCCCGCGCGGCAGCCGCATCGGCGCCTGGGCTTCCAAGCAGTCTCGGCCGCTGGAGGGCCGTTTCGCGCTGGAGAAGGCGGTCGCCGAATATACCGCCAGATATGCCATCGGCGAGATTCCGCGCCCGTCCCATTGGTCCGGTTTCCGCATTCGTCCGCTCAGCATCGAATTCTGGCACGACCGCAAGTTCCGCCTGCACGACCGCATCGAATTCCGTCGCGAGACGCCTGACGGTGCATGGTCCAAGGTCCGCATGTATCCGTAATCGCCTTCGGGGCAGGCCATCGCGGCCTGCCTATTTCAGCAGCGAATCAAACAGCGGCAGGCCGATGATCGCGGAAATGGCGATCAGCCCATAGCAGATGCGCCGGAACGACGCTTCGTCCGCAAGCCCGTGCAGTCGCGCGCCGGCATAAAGACCCGCGCCGTAAAAAGGCAATGCCAGCAGGAAAAACACGAAGACATCGACGGTAAACAGGCCACTGACGAAATAGCTGGCGATGGAAAACACCGTCGAAACCGCGAAATAAAGAATGACATTGGCGTGCACGAAAGCGCCTTTCAGCGCTCCGCCCAGCCAATAGGCGACGACGGGCGGACCGCCCAGTTGCGCAGCGCCCGAAAACAGCCCGGCCAGAAGTCCGGTAAAGAGGGTGAGCGGCGTTTTCGGCCGGCCGCTGTAACGCCAGCCGGACACCAGAAATAAGAGCAGCACCACGACCACGCCGGAGATGAGCCAGCGTAGGGTCAAGGGATCCCCCTTTGAAAGCAGCAGGGTGCCGACCGGTATGCCGACAAAGGCGCCTGCCGCCATGATGAAGACCTCGCGCCGGTCCGCCATGCGAAAGGCGGGCGGTATCATGCCGAGCGTCAGGACGCCGTCCACCACCAGCAGTACCGCCGAGGCGACGCGCGGCCCGACGATGGCGCTGGCAAGCGGGATGAAAATCAGCGCTGCGCCGAAGCCGGAAAAGCCGCGGGCGAGACCGGCGAGAAACGCCGCACCCGCAAACATCGCCAGCAGCGTCGGACTATGGGCGGTGATGAGGGATGAGAAAAAATCGAGGTGGGACATGGGCGATGGCACGGTTGTTCGAATATCTTTTTTCTATCTCGCTTGCACGCACAGGTCGCGGAAATTTCCGTTCATGGCTGCATGACGCCCTGACGGGTCGACGCCGTCAAAGAATCGTGATTAGAGTTGTAGCGCATGAACAAAGGATGAACAAATGTTTGCTGACATGATGCCTCGGTTTGAAGAGGCCTCGCAAAAATATGCCGCTGAAAACGGAATATTCCGCGACCCGGACTGGTACATGCTGAAGCTTCAGGAAGAGGTTGGCGAGGTCACACAGGCCTGGAACCGGCTGACAGGACGGGGGCGCATTAAGGGCAGGAGCAAAGAGGAGATGAAGCGGGATCTGGCCGACGAAACCGCCGATCTCCTCGGCCATGTGCTGTTGCTGGCCCATTATAACGGTCTCGATATTGAAGGAGCGATCGAGCGTAAGTGGCGTTTCAGGCCAGGGGCCTGACGAACCGTCGAACGGCGGCTTGATCCTTGCGGTATCGCGCCTCTAGTGGGGTGCGACTAGGAGAAGGCGATGATAAAGAACAGGATCGCAAGAGCGGCAGCCACAGGCGTCATCACCAGCCGCTCGGGGCGGCTTTTCGACATTGCGTTCAATCCAACGCTCACCGCGAGATAACAGGCGATGATCCAGATGCCGGGTTCGATCCAGCCGGATGGCAAGACGTCGACATAGCCCGTCTTTTGCAGCGGAAAGGACGCGAAAAAGGCATAAATGAGCGGCGAAGCCGCGCTGGCAATTCTTTGTCGGACAGGCAATATCCGGTGCGTGCCGCCCCAGGCAAGGCGTCCGAAAGGCGCGCCGGCTGCAAGCGCAATCTGGAATAAGGACAGAATCAGCAGGATCAGCGTCGCGAGCGACAGGGCAACAGGCGGCATGATCACCCCGGTTATGGATGCGCCGACAAAGGCGCTCGGCCAATAGCGGCGTTTGAGCCTGCATGCGCCTCATCATGACGCCAAATGGCTAAGGACATGTGACGGCTCCGCGCTTTCAGCCCGCTCTTCATCTCGCTCAGGCCCGTGCCTTTTGCAGAAGGCTTGCCACGGCGTGAAGGTCGCTCGAAACGGCTATGCACTTCTCCCGCATTTCCTCGGTCGGCGGCGCGACATCGGGCACCATGATCGTCAACATGCCCGCCGATGTGGCTGAGCGTACGCCTGAATAGGAATCCTCCAGCGCAAGGCAGCGGCCCGGATCGAGCGAAAGACGCCGGGCTGCGGTCAGATAGGGCATGGGCGCGGGTTTGGGTTCGGTATAGTCGCCGCGTGCGACGACGGTATCGAAACGTCTGAGAAGATCGTGGGGGCCGAGATGGCGCGTCACCGAATCGTGCCGCGACGAGGTGGCGATGGCGCGGCGGATATCGAGCCGGTCGAGAAGATCGAGAATGTCGATGACGCCCGGTTTCAGCGCCACGCCATCAGCCATCATCACACCAAGGTGCCGGAGCCAGGCGTCGCGGAAGCTGTCGATCGGAAAATCCGCGCCATAATCGGCAAAGATGGTGCCGGTAATGACATCCCACGGGCTGCCGCACACCTTCTGGTAGGTTTCGACCTTCATGCCATGGCCGCCTTCATCCGAGGCCGCCAGAAATGAATCGCGATAAAGCCTCTCGCTCTCGATCAGCAATCCGTCCATGTCGAACACCACGGCCTGCGGAAGAAAGGGCAACATGGCTTAACCGAACCGGAAAGGGCGTTCGCCGAGGCTCTCGAAAGGGCGGATCAGGTAACCATCGGGATCGGCGACGATGAATTGCCGGTTGCCCACTTCGACCGTGCCGCGCCTGTACCATTTTTCCTCCAGCGGCATCACGAGGTCGATCGAGGATCGCTCCAGCCGGAAAAGAATGGGTTGCAGGGAGGGAACGGCGAGCTGCAGGTTCATGCCGCGGCCGAGCGGAAATTCAAGCGCGGCATTATCCGTCACGAATGTCCGGGTTGCGCCGATCTGGTCGATCATCAGCTGGGCATCCCCCAGCGCCAGATAGGTAAAGCCCTCTTCGGGGCGCTCATAGACCACATGAAAACCGATCAGGTCGCAATAAAAGGCGCGGCTTTTCTGCCAGTCGCTGACGGCGATTTCAGGAACGAGGGCATTTCGTATGATGGTCATGGTCTCCTTTGCCGCGCAGGCCCGGGATGGGAGATGGCCTGCGGCACGGGCTGATCTTACCGTCTTCCCGGCTGCACGCCAGAGGAAACCTCATCATGGCAGCCATGTGTGAGGCTGCGGGCTGAGATTGTCGCGGCAGGCTCAGCCTCCGGTGTCCCGCAATTTTCCTCCAGTCATTCCTGTGCCGTCACAGGAATCCAGCCAACCCACGTTCCTGGGCGTGAGATTTACGCCTTCGTACCGCCGACGGTGATCTGATCCATGCGCAGATGCGGCTGGCCGACGCCGACAGGCACCCATTGTCCGGCCTTGCCGCAATTGCCGATGCCGGTGTCGAGTTTGGAATCATTGCCGATCATCGAAACACGCTTCATCGCGTCCGGTCCGTTGCCGATCAGCATCGCGCCCTTCACCGGCGCGCCGATCCTGCCGTTCTCGATGAGATAGGCCTCGGTGCAGCCGAACACGAATTTGCCCGAGGTGATGTCCACCTGACCGCCGCCGAAGGAAACGGCATAGATACCCTTTTTGACCGAGGCTATGATCTCTTCCGGCGTCTTGTCGCCTGATAGCATGTAGGTATTGGTCATGCGCGGCATCGGCACATAGGCATAACCCTGCCGGCGGCCGTTGCCGGTGGGCGTCGCACCCATGAGCCGGGCGTTCTGCCGGTCCTGCATGTAGCCGACCAGCCTGCCGTTCTCGATCAGCACATTATATCCCGATGGGGTGCCTTCGTCATCGATCGTCAACGAGCCGCGGCGGCTGTCGATGGTGCCGTCATCCACCACGGTCACACCGGGGGCGGCGACCATTTCGCCCATCAGGTCGGCAAAGGCGGAGGTCTTCTTGCGGTTGAAGTCGCCCTCGAGGCCATGGCCCACCGCCTCATGCAGCATCACGCCCGGCCAGCCGGAGCCAAGCACCACATCCATGGTGCCAGCCGGCGCATCGATGGCGGTGAGATTGACGAGCGCCTGACGCAGCGCCTCATCCGCACCGCGCTGCCAGTTTTCCGTGGTGATGAAATCGCCGAAGCCGACACGGCCGCCAATGCCGTAGGAGCCGCTTTCCTGCCGGTCGCCTTCGCCCGCCACAACGGAGATGTTGATGCGGGTCATCGGCCTGATATCGCTGACGCGATGTCCGTCGGCGCGCAGGATGTCCACCACCTGCCAGCTCGCGGAAATCGTCGCCGTCACCTGCCGGACATTCGGGTCCTTGTCGCGCAGATAGGCGTCGATATCGGTGAGAAGTTTCACCTTCTCCTCGAAACTCGGGCTGCCGATCGGGTTCTCGTCGCCATAGAGCTTCTTGTTGGTGCGATGCGGTGCTGCGGCATAAGAACCGGAATAACCTCTGGTAACCGCACCCACCGCATCCGAAGCGCGTTTCAGTGCGCTTTGCGAAAGCTCGCCCGCATGGGCATAGCCCACCGTTTCACCGGCAACGGCGCGCAGGCCAAAACCCTGATCGGTGTTAAAGGAGCCGCCCTTCAGCCGGCCATTGTCGAAGGTCAGCGATTCGGCCTGGGCATGTTCGATGAAGAGTTCGCCATCGTCAGCGCCGGCGAGCGCCTCGCCGACGAGCTTGCGCAATTGCGTTTCGTCGCAATCGAAGAGTTTTACAAGATCGTCGGTCATGGGAGGCTCCAGTCATTATCGTTCATGACCGATTTAGGCACTGGAGCCGACGGACGCAAGGCTGTCCCGTAATGTCAGGCTTCAGGGAAGCGCGTCGTAGCCCTCGGCAAAGCCGGAAAGCTCGATCGGAATACCCACGCGATCCTGATCAACGGCTTCGCGCAGCGCAAAAACCGCATTCTTGCCGGCGCGCAGAACCTTCAAGAGCTCGTCGTCAATATCCACTTCCACGTAGCAGCCTTCGGAGAAGCAGCGGGTGAAATAGGCGCGGCCGATATTATTATTGTCGATATAGAGCTCCATGCCATCCTTCAAAAGCACGCCGAGCGGCGCGAGGATGCGCAGGATGCGCGACTTGCGGTCGGCGGTTTTCAGCACCACCACCGAAAGGCCGACTTCCGGGCGGTCATCGGCAATCACGTTCTGCATGAGGGCGCATTGTTCTTCGGATGCACCCGCCGGCTTGTCGCAGATGACAGACCATGCGCCATGCGTCGACTTCGGCGTGCCGGGCGGCTGCTGTTGCGCCAGCGCTGCGGCAGCGGGGGCGATGATGGCAAGACCGGCGGCGGCAAGAAAAGTGCGCGCGAGCGGGGAAAGACGCATGGATACCTCTGGGATTCGAATCAGTGCGGCTATTTTGACGCCATAATCCGGAAAAAAAAGCCTCAGGGCTTCAATTCCAGCGGAGTTGGGCGGAAATAGGACCTGACCGCCTGTATGGGCGTCTGATTTGCCCGGCACGTCATTCGTTATCCGGCGGTGGAACCGACTGGAAGTCGGGGCTTTGTCGCATTTGGGCTGTTCGAAATCGCGTTCGGCGGGGCGGCTCAGACACAGGGTGCGGGAAAGTCGCCTGTGGATTGACCAATGGCAAAATTGGGGCATATCCGTGTCCCGACGCATATTGCGGCAGAGGACAAACTGTGGTTTGAAGTTAGTACCATTAGCATGGATTCTGCGTCTGTGATTGATCTAGATCAGACGCGTGAGGGAGAGGGTACCGTGAGGAATAGGATTTACGCAGCACTGGCGGGGATGACCTGTCTGCTCACGGCTGTCGGCGCCCACGCCGATCAGCCGGTGCATTGGCAAATGGGCATGCAGGAGGCCGCCACGCCGATCATGCACGAAATACGCTGGTTTGAACAATATACACTGTGGTTCATTGTTCCGGTTACGCTTTTCGTTCTTGCGCTGCTCATCATCGTTGCCTTGAAATTCCGCGCCGCGAAAAATCCGGTGGCTTCCAAGACCAGCCATAACACGGCGATCGAGGTTGTCTGGACGCTGGCGCCGGTTCTCATTCTCCTGTTCCTCGCTTTCCCCTCGTTCAATCTTCTGAACGCGCAGCTGACGCAGCCGGAAAACCCGGACCTGACGCTGAAGGCGACCGCCACGCAATGGCTGTGGAGCTATGAATATGCCGCCGCAGAGGGCGCCGAGCCGCTCTCCTTCGACAGCTATCTGCTGAAAGAGCAGGATCGCGCTGCTGCGGGCAAGGAGGACAAGGCCCGCTATCCGCGTCTTCTTGCGGTAGACAATGAAATGGTCGTTCCTGTCGGCAAGACCGTTCGCCTTCTGGTGACGGCGGCTCCGACGGATGTCATCCACGCCTTCGCCATGCCTGCTTTCGGCGTCAAGATCGACGCCGTTCCGGGCCGCCTCAACGAAACATGGTTCAAGCCGGAGAAGGAAGGCCTCTATTATGGCCAATGTTCCGAGCTTTGCGGCAAGGACCACGCCTTCATGCCGATCGCCATTCGGGTGGTTTCCGAACAGCAGTACAACGCCTGGCACGCCGCCGCCGCTTCAGACCTGAACGGCGCGAACCGGGCGCTGATGGCCTCCGTCGACGGCGCTCTGCGCACCGTTGACGTTGCCGCCAACGAAGCCAACTGAGACCTGGAGTGACGACAATGGCTGGACCTTCCGCACACGACGATCATCACTCGCATGGTCAATCCGCACATGACGATCATTCGCATGATGCGCATCATTCCCATACGCCGGGCTTTTTCGCCCGCTGGTTCCTGTCCACCAACCATAAGGACATCGGCACGCTCTACCTGATCTTCGCCATCATGGCGGGTATCATCGGCGGCGGTCTGTCGGTCGTCATGCGCATGGAGCTGCAGGAGCCGGGCATTCAGATCTTCCACGGTCTGGCCTCCATGGTTTACGGCTTCGAGGGCGACGCTGCCATCGACGGCGGCAAGCACATGTTCAACGTGTTCACGACAGCGCACGCGCTCATCATGATCTTCTTCATGGTCATGCCGGCGATGATCGGCGGTTTCGCCAACTGGATGATCCCGATCATGATCGGCGCTCCTGACATGGCTTTCCCGCGCCTCAACAATATTTCCTTCTGGCTGATCGTCCCGGCCTTCATCCTGCTGCTCCTGTCGCTCTTCGTCGAAGGCCCGGCGGGCGCTTATGGTGTCGGCGGCGGCTGGACCATGTATCCGCCGCTATCGACCAGCGGCATGCCCGGACCGGCGGTGGATCTTGCGATCTTCTCGCTGCACGTTGCCGGCGCATCCTCGATCCTCGGCGCGATCAACTTCATCACCACCATCCTGAACATGCGCGCTCCGGGCATGACGCTGCACAAGATGCCGCTGTTTGCCTGGTCGGTTCTGGTCACCGCATTCCTGCTGCTGCTTTCCCTGCCGGTTCTGGCGGGCGGCATCACCATGCTTCTGACCGATCGCAACTTCGGCACGGCATTCTTCTCGCCGGAAGGCGGCGGTGATCCGATCCTCTACCAGCACCTGTTCTGGTTCTTCGGTCACCCGGAAGTGTACATCCTGATCCTGCCCGGCTTCGGCATCATCAGCCACATCGTGTCCACCTTCTCCAAGAAGCCAGTCTTCGGTTACCTCGGCATGGCTTACGCCATGGTCGCCATCGGCGCCGTCGGCTTCATCGTCTGGGCCCACCACATGTATACGGTCGGCCTGTCGCTCGAAGCGCAGCGTTATTTCGTCTTCGCCACCATGGTCATCGCGGTGCCGACGGGTATCAAGATCTTCTCGTGGATCGCGACCATGTGGGGCGGTTCGCTGACCTTCTCGACCCCGATGGTCTGGGCGATCGGCTTCATCTTCCTGTTCACCGTCGGTGGCGTCACCGGCGTGCAGCTCGCCAATGCCGGTCTCGACCGTTCGCTGCACGACACCTATTACGTCGTCGCCCACTTCCACTACGTGCTGTCGCTCGGTGCGGTCTTCGCGATCTTCGCCGGCTGGTATTACTGGTTCCCGAAGATCACCGGCTACATGTACAGCGAGTTCATCGGCAAGCTGCATTTCTGGGTCATGTTCGTCGGCGTGAACCTGATCTTCTTCCCGCAGCACTTCCTTGGTCTCGCTGGCATGCCGCGCCGCTACATCGATTATCCCGATGCCTATGCCGGCTGGAACCTGGTGTCTTCTTACGGTTCCTATATCTCGGCCGTTGCCGTGGGTATCTTCCTCTTCGGCGTCTGGGAAGCCTTCGCCAAGAAGCGGATCGCCGGCAACAATCCCTGGGGTGAGGGTGCGACCACGCTCGAATGGCAGCTGTCTTCGCCGCCGCCTTACCACCAGTGGGAACAGCTGCCGCGCATTCGCTGATGCGCGGCCCCGGAAGGCGCGGGCAGGACTCGCAAATTCCGGACGCTCAAAAACAAGGGACGGTACGGCCTTGGTCAGCGCCGTTTCCTTGAGGCGGGAATGCCCGTTGCCGCGTGACATTTTGTCCAAGCGAAGCATATCGTCCGACATGATATATGCCCCGGACGTGATAAATGCCAAGTCTGGCCTTTATGAATGAGCAGCGCAGACGAATGGCGGGATGGGCGCGGTCACAGGGCCGGGCAAATGGTATCGGTTCTTCCGGATGCCGCCCATGCCGGAACGTTCGGACCAATGAATTGACGCATCGCGCATGCCGGAAATCACATTCGTTTTCGGGCCGGTGCAGGGGATGTCGCGACAGGCGGCGCCTGAAGGAAAACAGGACAGGAAATGAGCATTATCGACAATCGCGACATGCTGGGCGTGAAGGGCTCCGAACTTTCGGAAGCCGGCGCGCGCGATTATTTCGAGTTGCTGAAGCCGCGCGTCATGTCGCTCGTCGTCTTCACGGCCTTTGCGGGCCTGGTGCTGGCGCCGGGCGAAATAAACCCGGTGCTCGGCATCATCGCCATTCTCTGCATCGCCGTCGGCGCCGGCGCGTCCGGCGCGCTCAACATGTGGTACGATGCCGATATCGACGCCGTGATGAGCCGCACCGCAAAGCGGCCGATCCCGTCGGGCCGTATCGCGCCGCGCGAGGCCTTGGCCTTCGGTTTGACGCTGTCGGCCTTTTCGGTGGTCATTCTCGGTCTTGCGGTCAACTGGTTCTCGGCCGGACTGCTTGCCTTCACCATCTTCTTTTACGCCGTCGTCTATACGATGTGGCTGAAGCGCTCGACGCCGCAGAACATCGTCATCGGCGGTGCCGCTGGCGCTTTCCCGCCCATGCTCGGCTGGGCCTGCGTCACCGGCGGCGTTTCGCTTGACAGCATCATCCTGTTCCTCATCATCTTCCTGTGGACACCGGCGCATTTCTGGGCGCTGGCGCTCTTCAAGATGCGTGATTACGGTGCCGTCGGCATTCCGATGATGCCGAATGTGGCGGGCGAACGCTCTACCAAGAACCAGATGATCGTTTATGCGGTGCTGACCGCGGCTGCGGCTGTTGCGCCTTATTTCACGGGTCTGGCGAGCGCCGGTTACGGCATTTTCGCAGCCGTGCTGAGCGCAATCTTCGTCTACTGTTCGTTCGATGTCCGGCGCATGCCTGAGGGCGACGAGAAAATGCTGCCGGCCAAGAAGATGTTCGCCTATTCGGTGCTTTATCTCTTCGCCATCTTCTCCGGCCTTCTGGCCGATCATTTCGCGCCGGCCCTCAATGCCGTCATGTCGGGAGTCCTGTGATGGAAACGGTGGAACTGAGCGCGGCTCAGAAAAAATCGAGACGCGGGCGCAACATTGCGCTCGGCGTTTTGCTCGCCGGCCTGGTGGTGCTGTTCTACGTCATCACCATCATCAAGATCGGCTCGCACTGACGGGCTGATTGAGGGGAGAGGAGGAGGAGATGGCAAATATGGAAACGCAGGCGGCAGCGACCGGCAGGCAGAAGGTGAGCAATCGCTCCATTCTCGTGCTCTGTCTGGTGTTTTTCTGCGCCATGATCGGCATGGCCTATGCCGCCGTACCGCTCTACACCCTGTTCTGCCGGGTCACCGGTTATAACGGCACGACCCAGCGCGTCGAGCAATATTCCGACGTCATTCTCGACAAGACCATCAACGTCACCTTTGACGCGAATACGTCGAACGGCCTCAACTGGGATTTCCAGCCGGTCGACAGGAAGGTCACGCCGAAGATCGGCGAAACGGTGCAGGTCACCTTCAAGGCGACGAACCGTTCACCCGTGGCGACCACGGGCACGGCGGTCTTCAACGTCACGCCGATGGAGGCAGGGGCCTATTTCAACAAGGTGGAGTGTTTCTGCTTCACCGAAACGACGCTGCAGCCGGGTGAAACGCTGGAAATGCCGGTGGTATTTTTTGTCGATCCTGACATCGCCACGGCGCGTGAGACCAAGAGCATTCATACTTTAACGCTGTCCTATACGTTTTATCCGGCCAAAACCGAAAAACCGGTTGCGTCCTTGCCGGTAAAAACTGAATCTGGCGAAAGCAAATTGTGAGAGGAGATCCGGCCTTTTGTTTAAGGCCGGATCAGGGAAGAGATACCAGGGGATTGTCGCAATGGCAGATACGCATCAGAAGAACCACGATTACCACATCATCGATCCAAGCCCCTGGCCGCTTCTGGCCTCGATCGGCGCCTTCATCCTGACATTTGGCGGCGTCTGCTACATGCGTTACCTGTCGGGCGGCTCCTTCAAGCTGTTCGGTGCGGAACTCGCCAATCCCTGGCTTTTCTATATCGGTCTCGTTATCGTGCTCTACACCATGTATGCGTGGTGGGCGGATACGATCAAGGAAGCCAATGAGGGCAGCCACACCCGCGTCGTTTCGCTGCACCTGCGTTACGGCATGATCATGTTCATCGCCTCAGAAGTGATGTTCTTCGTCGCGTGGTTCTGGGCCTATTTCGATGCCAGCCTCTTCCCGCACGAGGCCATTCAGGCGTCCCGCCTCGAATATACCGGCGGGCAATGGCCGCCAAAGGGCATCGAGGTCATCGATCCCTGGCATCTGCCGCTCTACAACACCGTCATCCTGCTTCTGTCGGGCACCTGCGTCACCTGGGCCCACCATTCCCTGCTGAACAATGACCGCAAGGGCCTGATCACCGGTCTGGTGCTCACCGTTGCGCTCGGCATCCTGTTCTCCACCGTGCAGGTTTACGAATACATGCATGCGCCGTTCGACTTCAAGAATTCGATCTATGGCGCGACCTTCTTCATGGCCACCGGTTTCCACGGTTTCCACGTCTTCGTCGGCACGGTCTTCCTGCTTGTCTGCCTGTTCCGCGCCATTGCCGGCGGTTTCACGCCCAAGCAGCATTTCGGTTTCGAAGCGGCCGCCTGGTACTGGCATTTCGTTGACGTCGTCTGGCTGTTCCTGTTCTTCGCCATCTATATCTGGGGTGGCTGGGGCGCGCCGGTGCACGGCTGATCGCACCGATAATGGAGGGGCGGCAATCGCCGCCCTGATGTCCAGGGCGAGTTTCCCGCACGCCCGGCGCCATTCTCGGGTTCGACCCGAGAATTCAGATCGGTGGTGTGCAAATCCTCGGGTCACGCCCGGGGATGACGGAGGAGGGAGCCTCCGTCGACACTTCACGGGCAGCGGTTGCTGCCCTCGTGCCTGAGCCCCTCTCCAGAGGGGTGGTTTGCAGGCGGAAGCGGGAGGTCATATGTCAGAACCCGGAAACGGCAATTTCGCGCCGGTAGATCCCATCAAGGTCGGGCTCAAAGGCTGCTGCCCGCGTTGCGGCAACGGCAGGCTGTTCGATGGTTTTCTGACCATAAAGCCCACCTGCAGCGCCTGCGGGCTGGATTACGGTTTTGCCGATGCGGGCGATGGCCCGGCCGTCTTTGTCA
The DNA here is from genome assembly GCF_030209895.1 of Agrobacterium sp. CFBP2214. Classification (NCBI taxonomy): domain Bacteria; kingdom Pseudomonadati; phylum Pseudomonadota; class Alphaproteobacteria; order Hyphomicrobiales; family Rhizobiaceae; genus Agrobacterium; species Agrobacterium sp. CFBP2214. The sequence goes on from NZ_JARVRC010000001.1 coordinate 675,367, forward strand.
TGCTGATCGTCGGTTTTCTGGTCGTCGGGCTGGCGCTCTGGGTCGATCAGCGTTTTGCGCCGCCCGTCTGGGTGCATGTCATGCTGTGGTTGCCGTTTACGGTAATTGTCTCCCTGGTGCTGCTGCGCAAACTGAAGGGGATCATGATTGCGCTGCAATACAAGAACAATGCAAGCGAAGGCAGGCTTGATCGTGAATGACGTTTCCCACATGAAGGCCGCGGAAAGGCGCGTCTGGTTCGCCGCGCCGCTGGTGCTGCTGGCGCTTGCCATCCTTCTCGGGCTTGGCACCTGGCAGGTGAAGCGGCTCTACTGGAAAGAGGCGTTGATGGCCGATATCGAGGAGCGGCGGAGTGCAAATCCGGTGACGCTTGCCGATATCGAGGCGATCGCAAAAAGCGGCGGCGATATCGAATATCGCAGGGTCAGCCTTTCCGGCACCTTCGATCATGCCCATGAGCGGCATTTCTTCGCCACCCATCAGGGCCGGACCGGTTATTACATCTATACGCCGCTGACGCTTGCGGACGGCCGCATTCTCTTCGTCAATCGCGGCTTCGTGCCTTTCGAGATGAAAGAGCCCGCCAAACGGCCCGACGGGCAGGTAACCGGCGAAGTGACAATAACGGGGCTGGCGCGCGCGCCGCTCGTGGCAAAGCCATCATCGCTGCTGCCTGACAATGATATCGCCAAGAATATCTTCTACTGGAAAGATCTGGCGGCCATGGCTTCCAGCGCCGAAATTCCGTCCGAGCGGTTGGTCAATCTCTTCGTGGATGCCGATGCCACGCCCAATCCGGGTGGCTGGCCTGAAGGCGGCGTGACGCTGATAGATTTGCCCAACAATCACCTGCAATATGCGATAACGTGGTATGGCTTGGCGGCGGCCCTTGTCATCGTCGCCGGTTTTGCCTATTTCCGGAACGGCAAGGCGCAGGGTGAATAAAGCGCGCCTCGTCCGGTAGGGCAGTTTATCGGGCAAGACCACGGTGCTGGCCAAGGAGCTGGCCAAGGAGCTGGAATGAACATCGCCGTTTCCAAACCCCCTTTGACGATAAGGCTGTGCGGACCGCGCGGCTTTTGCGCGGGCGTGGATCGGGCGATCCAGATCGTCGTGCTGGCGCTGAAAGCCTATGGCGCGCCGGTCTATGTCCGTCACGAAATCGTGCATAACCGCTATGTGGTGGAGGGGCTGGAAGCCAAGGGTGCGGTCTTCGTCGAGGAGCTGCACGAAATCCCCACCGAGCATCGCGAGCAGCCGGTGGTTTTCTCCGCCCATGGCGTGCCGAAATCAGTGCCTGAGGACGCACAGGCTCGTAACCTGTTTTATCTCGATGCCACTTGCCCTCTGGTCTCCAAGGTCCACAAGCAGGCCATGCGCCACCAGCGGCTTGGCCGCCATGTGGTGCTGATCGGCCATGCCGGCCATCCCGAGGTCATCGGCACCATGGGCCAGCTTCCCGAAGGTACGGTCTCGCTGATCGAGACGGTGGAGGATGCCGGCCGTTATGAACCGCTGGACCGTGAAAATCTCGGCTTCGTCACTCAGACGACATTGTCGGTTGATGACACGGCAGGCGTTATCGCCAGGCTGCAGGAACGTTTCCCGGCCATTCAGGCGCCCGCCGCCGACAGCATCTGTTACGCAACCACCAATCGTCAGGATGCGGTGAAGCAGGCAGCCCCCGGCTGCGACCTCTTCATTGTCGTCGGTGCGCCCAATTCCTCCAATTCCAAGCGGCTGGTGGAAGTGGCGCTGCGCGCCGGCGCCAAGCGCTCCGTGCTGGTGCAGCGGGCCTCGGAAATCGACTGGGATGAAATCGGCGATATCAGCACCGTCGGCCTCTCGGCCGGTGCTTCCGCACCTGAGGTTATCGTTGACGAGATCATCGAGGCCTTCAAGGCGCGCTTCGACACCACGCTCGATCTTGCCGTAACGGTTGAGGAAACGGAACATTTCCTTGTCAATCGCGAGCTGCGCAGCATCGAGCTGACGACGGATGATATGGCCTTCGTCAACGGCAATGCCAGCAATGCGCTGCCGCCGAAAACCGCCGCCGGCATTTAAAGCTGGATGATGCTGACTGTGGGCGGTTTCCGTCTCACAGGCGTCATCCATCGAGATTTCCACTCTATCCTTCATCAAGAGATTTGAAATTGGCAGTTTATACTGATATCACCGAAGATGATCTGAGGAATTTCCTCACGCAGTACGACGTCGGCAGCCTCACCTCTTACAAGGGCATTGCCGAGGGCGTCGAAAACTCCAATTTCCTGCTGCACACCACCAAGGACCCGCTGATCCTGACGCTTTATGAAAAGCGCGTGGAGAAAAACGATCTGCCCTTCTTCCTCGGCCTCATGCAGCATCTGGCAGCCAAGGGCCTGTCCTGCCCCTTGCCGCTGCCGCGCAAGGATGGCGAGTTGCTGGGAGAACTGTCTGGCCGGCCGGCGGCGCTGATTTCCTTTCTTGAAGGCATGTGGCTGAGAAAGCCGGAGGCGAAACATTGCCGGGAAGTCGGCAAGGCACTCGCCGCCATGCATCTGGCCGGTGAAGGCTTCGAGATCAAGCGGCCGAATGCGCTCTCCGTCGAAGGCTGGAAGGTGCTTTGGGACAAGTCCGAAGCGCGCGCCGACGAGGTGGAGAAGGGCCTGAAAGACGAGATTCGCCCTGAGATCGATTATCTCGCCGCCCATTGGCCGAAAGATCTGCCGGCCGGCGTCATCCATGCCGATCTGTTTCAGGACAATGTGTTTTTCCTCGGCGACGAACTTTCCGGCCTGATCGACTTTTATTTCGCCTGCAACGACCTGCTCGCTTATGACGTCTCGATCTGCCTCAATGCCTGGTGCTTCGAAAAGGACGGCGCCTATAACGTCACCAAGGGCAAGGCGCTGCTGGAAGGCTACCAGTCGGTGCGTCCGCTGAGCGAAGCGGAGCTGGAAGCGCTGCCGCTTCTGGCGCGCGGTTCGGCGCTGCGTTTCTTCCTGACGCGCCTTTACGACTGGCTGACGACGCCCGAGGGTGCACTGGTGGTGAAGAAGGATCCGCTGGAATATCTGCGCAAGCTGCGGTTCCACCGCTCCATCGCCAATGTCGCCGAATATGGGTTGGCTGGCGAATGAAACATGTCGATATTTTCACCGATGGCGCCTGCTCCGGCAATCCCGGTCCGGGCGGATGGGGTGCCGTGCTGCGCTATGGCGAGGTGGAGAAGGAACTCTGCGGCGGCGAGGCTGAGACCACCAATAACCGCATGGAATTGATGGCGGCGATTTCGGCGCTCAATGCGCTGAAAAGCCCCTGCGAGGTCGATCTTTATACCGACAGCGCCTATGTCAAGGACGGCATCACCAAGTGGATTTTCGGCTGGAAAAAGAAGGGCTGGAAGACGGCCGATAACAAGCCAGTGAAGAATGTCGAGCTGTGGCAGGCGCTGGAAGCGGCGCAGGAACGCCACAAGGTCACCCTGCACTGGGTCAAGGGCCATGCCGGCCATCCTGAAAACGAGCGCGCCGACGAACTGGCGCGAAAGGGCATGGAGCCCTTCAAATGGCGGTAATGGAAGCCTGCTCTATCTTGGGTCGGCGAAAATAGAACCGACTTGATCTCGGACCCCATTATCCGGGGTTGTGAAAACCGAAACCCGACCTATCTTGTCGTCAAGGGGGTGCTCCAGTGGCGCCCAACGGAGGAGAGAAATCCGGATGATCCTGCATTGTGTATTTTTACGCTTCAAGGCCGCAACGGCGTCTTCTGAAAAACAGGCAATATTCGAGGCGATCGCTGCCCTGAAAGATGTCATCCCCGGCATCATTGATGTGAAATACGGCCAGAATGTTTCGCCTGAGGGGCTGAATGGCGGTTTTGTCGACGGTTTCATCGTGACGCTGGAAAGCCCCGAAGCCCGCGACGACTATCTCGCCCATCCGCAGCACATGGAAGTGGGGGAGCGTCTCGTGTCGCTCACCGATGGCGGTCTCGCCGGGCTTCTGGTGTTCGATATGAATGTTTGAGAGGGCGGCCGAGCCGCCCTTTATTCTTCAATGCGAATGCCTGTCGTGAGATCGTATCACTAAGTGTGCCGTCACCCCGGACTTGATCCGGGGTCCAGTGCGATCAAGTCCTTGATCGCGAAAGACTCTTCTCACGGCGCAGACGCGCCGTGGCTGGATGCCGGATCAAGTCCGGCATGACGGAAAGTTGGAGCCTTTACATTTACAAGGAGAGACCAAGCTCGCCCTCAAAGCTGCTCGATCATCGCCGCAGCGGCAGAGACCGTTGCCTGACCGGGGTTCTCTTCAACGTTGAGCGACTTCACCACGCCGTCTTCCACCAGCATCGAATAACGCTTGGAGCGCACGCCAAGGCCGCCGCCGGACAGATCGGCATCGAGGCCGAGCGCCTTGGTGAAGGACGCATCCCAGTCGGCGAGGAAATGAATCTTGCCCTGACCGCCTGACGATTGCGCCCATGCGCCCATGACGTGCCAGTCATTGACGGCGACGACGGCGATATCGTCCACGCCCTTGGAAAGAATGGCGTCACGGTTTTCGAGATAACCCGGCAGGTGGTTCAGCGAGCAGGTGGGGGTGAAAGCGCCGGGAACGGCAAAGAGAACCACCTTCTTGCCGCCGAAAAGCGCGTCCGTGGTGGTTTCCACCGGGCCGTCGGCCGTCTTTTCCTTGAAGGTTGCGGAAGGCAGTTTTTCGCCGATCTTGATGGTCATGTCCGTGCTCCTGTAGCCGTTCGGTTCGCGCGACTATAGAGCACGGAAATGAAAGCTGTCATGCGGTTTTCGAGATAAATTCCGCCGCAAAACGCCGCTCACGGCTTCGGGAAATTCAGCATGGTCTCCATGGCCCGGTCGCCTGACTTGACCAGAATGGGCCAGCTGTTGCCCTGCACCTGATAGGTTTTCGGCAGGCCCTTGATGTTCATGTAGAAGGAGAGCTTGCGCTTGTCGCGCACCAGGTTCTGCGGCTCGTAATAGGCAAAACCGGAGGGACCCGCGATGAATATTTCGGTCTCCTTGGGTGCGTTTTCCGGAAGCTGCAGCTGCACGCCGAGCATGGTCTTGTCGGGCGTGATGTGGAAATCGATCACCTTGAAATCGTCGGACGCCGCCTCGGGCAACGTTTCGCGCGCCTCTTCGAGAAGGCGGCGTTCCTCGCTGTCATCATCACCCGCATTGCCGCGGTCTATGGAGAACTTCGCCTCGAAGGGAATGCAGATATTCTGGCACACGCCGATGAAGGCGGTGAGGTCTATCTTCCCGCTCGCTGCCGGGTCGGCGGCTTTCAGCTGAAAGGGAAGGCTGACGGCGTGGTCATAGCCGATATCGGTGATGTCGCCGTTTTCGATCAGCTTCGGAACCGGATAGGCCATGGTGGTAAGCGCCACGCCGCTTGCCGGATCGGGCGTTATCTGCGGCGGTATGCCTGCTTCGCCCGGTTCGCGCCAATAGGTGATCCAGCCGTCCTTCGGCTCGATCTGCAACACGCCGCGCACCACGCCGTCCGCATCCATGGCAAGGCTTGCCACGCGCATCAGGCCGCCCTCGCTTCTGGCCCAGTCGGTAATTTCGGCCTGGGCGGCTTGCATGCCGCCGAGGAGGGCGGCAAATGCGGCCGCGAGACGAAGATGTGAAAATCGAAAGAATATCCTGACGCTCATGCTTCCCGTCTAACCCAACATCGCCCGACGGACCAGTTACGAATTCGTGCGGTTCATCATTTTCGGTTGATTGATCGGGCGCGATGCCGCATCCTGTCCTCTGTCGAAGTGCGAACGCCGTTTTCCGTTGAGCGACGGAATTCGGTCTGCTGGAGGCGCCGGTGAGCTTTTCAACCCTGATGGACAAACGCGAACGTGGCTTTCTCGATGGCCAGTTCCTCATCGCGATGCCGGGGCTGGACGACGGCAATTTTGCCCGTTCGGTGATCTATATCTGCGCCCACTCGGATGCCGGGGCCATGGGCTTCATCATCAACCGGCCGCAGCAGATCACGTTTACGGATATTCTGCTGCATCTGAAGCTGGTGGATAGCAACGACGCCATCATGCTGCCCAACCGTACCCGCGAATTTCCGATCCAGTGCGGCGGCCCGGTGGAATCCGGCCGCGGTTTCGTGCTGCATTCGGATGACTATTTAAGCGAATCCAGCATTCCGGTCAGCGATGACATTTCGCTCACCGCAACGCTTGATATCGTCCGCGCCATTTCCAACGGCCGCGGCCCGCAAAGGGCGACCATGATGCTCGGTTATGCCGGCTGGGGTCCGGGCCAGCTGGAAAACGAGATCGCCAATAATGGCTGGCTGAATTGCCCCGCTGCGGAAGAGCTGATCTTCGACCGTGGACTGGACAATAAATACGAGCGGGCGCTGGCCCTGATGGGCGTCGATGCGCGCATGCTCTCCACGGATGCCGGGCACGCCTGAGCCCCAGCAGAATTCCTGCCCCTTTCGGCTGGAACCAAATCCTGACCCCTGACGTTACCCACCCGGAAAGCCGGACAGACAGTACGGCTAAACTAGGGAGCAGTAATATGGGTAGCACATCTGACAAGATCGCCGGTAAAGCCAACGAAGTTGCTGGCAAGGTGAAGAAGAACGTCGGCGAAGCGACGGGCAATAATGAATTGCGCGCCAAGGGTGCGGCCCAGGAAACCAAGGGCAAGGTTCAGAGCTCCGTCGGCAAGGCGAAGGATGCCGTCAAGGGCGCTGTAGACCGCATGTAATCCTGCATGAAACATTGCGCCTCTCCCACGATACGGCGCATGGAGCGCATGTGTTATCGCACATGCGCTCTTGTCATGTGAGGGCCATGACGACCCGGCCGTTACGCCTCCGCCTTCACATTTTATCTCTGCTTTTCTTTCACCCGTCCCATCGCAAGGGTTTCGTCCATGAAGCTTTTTTCCTGCGCATCCTGCGGCCAGCCTGTCCATTTCGACAATCGCTTCTGCGTCTCCTGCGGCCATCGCCTGGCTTTCGTGCCGGAACGGCTTTCCATGGAAGCGCTGGCGCCTGCGGGTGAACCGAACTGGCAGATCGTGGCCGAGCCGGAAAAGCAGGTGCGGTTTTGCGCCAATGAGGTGAATGATATCTGCAACTGGTCTGTGCCGGCGGAAAGCGCCAATGCCTTTTGCCCGGCCTGCAGCCACAATCGCCTGGTGCCTGATATGGCGACAGAGCAGGGGATTGAACAATGGCACCGCATCAGCCAAGCGCAGCGGCATCTGTTTTATTCGATCCTGCGGCTTGGCCTGCCGCATCCCAATCGTGACGCTGACCCCGCCGGCGGTCTTGTCTTCGACTTTCTGGTGGATGAGGTGGCCCCTGACGGTTCCGTCATCCCCGCGATGACAGGTCACGATGAGGGCCTGATCGCCATCCGCGCGGCCGAGGCCGACGATGCGACTCGCGAACAGGTGCGCGCCAATATGAATGAGCCATACCGCACCATGCTTGGCCATTTCCGCCACGAGGTCGGGCACTTCATCTGGAACAAGCTGGTGCGGGACGAAAACCGGCTGGAGGCCTGCCGCGCCGTCTTCGGTGACGAGCGCGAGGATTATGGCACCGCCCTGCAACGCAATTACGATGGCGGGCCGCGCCCCGACTGGCAGGAGAATTTCATCAGCTCCTATGCCTCGGTCCACCCCTGGGAGGATTTCGCCGAATGTTTCGCCCATTATCTGCATATCGTCGATACACTGGAGACGGCCCGTGCCTTCGGTGTGGCGATCGATCCTGACGGCCATGAGGAAATGGCGGCGGAGGTGACGTTCGATCCCTACAAGGCCCGCAGCGCCGCACAGCTGGTGAAAGCCTGGATCCCGCTCAGCGTCGCCATCAATTCCATCCAGCGTAGCATGGGGGAGGCGGACCTTTATCCCTTCGTGCTGACGCCGCCGGTGGTGGCGAAGATGGAGTTCATTCACGACCTCCTGCATGGGAAGGTAGCGGCGGATGCGCAGCCGGTGATGATGGTTCAGTAAATATTCGGCGTGCAGGTTGAAAATCCGAGACGTTCCGGGGAGCATTAACCCTCTCCGTCATCATCCTCGGGACAAGCCCGAGGATGACGCCGCACTAGAGGGGAGGCATCACTGCACTCCGTCTCTTTACGAGGCCCGCTTCGTTGGCTGGAACCGCTCCCGCAGAAGCTTCAGCGCCGCATCGCCGGAGACCGGCGTGCCGAACAGGAAGCTCTGGCCGAAATGGCAGTTCATGCGGGCCAGTTCGGCCGCATCTTCAGGCGTTTCGATGCCTTCCGCCACCACCTGCATGTCGAGTGCGCGCGCCATGGCGATGACGGAGCGCAGCAGAACGTTGCGCTTGTCGCTGGTATTGGCCACCAGCGCCTTGTCGAGCTTGATCGTGTCGAAGGGGAAGCGGGTGAGGTAGGCGAGTGACGAATAGCCGGTGCCGAAATCATCCATGGCGAGGCTGAGGCCGGTTTCCTTGAGCTTGGAAAGCACCAGCCGCGCCTGTTCCGGGTTTTCCATGACAACCGATTCCGTCAGCTCCAGCTTCAGCTGCTGCGGATTGCAGCGCGTGCGGGTCAGCATGCCGCGCACATCGTTGTACAATTCGTTGTTCAGCAATTGCGCGCTGGAAATATTGACGGAGATGAAGATCGGCATCTTTTCGATGGCGTGCTGCCAGTCCATCAGATCGGTCGCAGCCCGTTCCAGGGCGAACATGCCGAGAGGCTCGATCAGGCCGGAGGCCTCCGCAATCGGAATGAATTCGCTCGGAGGGATATTGCCGCGCTTGGGGTGCTCCCAGCGCATCAGCGCCTCAAAACCGGCCAGTTCGCCATCGTCAAGCTTGACGATCGGCTGGTAGGCCAGCGACAACTCCTTGCGCTCGATGGCGCGGCGAAGATCGCTTTCCATCTGCAGGCGGTCGGTGCCCGAGGTGCGGAAGGCAGGGCGGAACGGCTCGACGCGGTTGCCGCCGGCCCGCTTGGCGCGATACATGGCGAGTTCCGCATCGCTGAGCAGTCCGGCCGCACTTTCCTGCTGGTCGATCCATGAGACGAGGCCGATGGAGGCGGTGAGGATGATTTCGCGATTGGCGAAATTGATCGGCACCATGATCGCCTTGTTCACCGCATCGGCGAAATCTGCCACACGCTGCGGATCGCGCTCGGAGGTGAGGATAAGGCCGAATTCATCACCACCGAGACGCGCCAGGGTATCCTGGGGTTTCAGCAGGCGGCGCAGACGCCGTGTCAGCGCGATGAGGATATTATCACCCGCGGCAATGCCGAGCGTATCGTTGACCAGCTTGTAACGGTCGATATCGATCGCCATCACGGTCGGGCGCACGCCCTCGCTGTCGGGCGACAGGTTGAGGATCGATTGCAGGCGGTCGAGAAATACCTGCCGGTTCGGAAGCCCGGTCAGATTGTCGTTCATCGCATCCTGCAGCAACCGTTCCACCGAATTCTTTTGCTCGGTAATATCGGTGATGGTGCCGACGCAGCGGATGATTTCGCCGTTGGAGCCGAGAACCGGACGGGCGCGGATTTGCAGCCAGTGGAAATGCCCGTCTTCGGCGCGAATGCGGAATTCGTGGTTGAGGCGGCCCTTGCGATGGTCGAGCAGCACGTCGAGCGTCGCCTTGAACCGGTCGCGATCGTCAGGATGCAGGCGCGGCAGCCAGTTGCGCGCAGCGCCGTGCATGGCGCCGGGTTCCAGCCCCAGCCGGTTGGAAATATCGGGCGTGGTGACGATGCGGTCGCGCGTTACATCCCAATCCCAGACCGTATCACCGCTGCCCGTCAGCGCCAGCGATTGACGCTCGAGGTCGGAGAACAGGCCCTGCTGATAGGCGCTGCCGGCAAAGGCGTGCTGGATGACGGTAAAGCCGATCAGAAGCACGATCAGCACCAGCCCGCCGCCGAGTGCGGGCTGCACGATGTCGTTGTCCAGCTGCCCCGTCACCGTCAGCCAGCTGCCGAACAGCCAGACGAGGATGAGCGCCCAGGAGGGAACGAGCAGGATCGCCCGGTCGTAACGGTTGAAACCGAGATAGATGATGAGCGCGATGCCGGCCGTTGCGGTGAGCGCGAAGGACACGCGCGCGATGCCTGATGCGACCGACGGATCATAGATCGCCACGCCGAACAGCAGCGCCAGACCCACCACCCAGGCAAAGGTCGCATAACCCAGATGCGCATGCCAGCGATTGAGATTGAGATAGGTGAAGAGGAAGACCACGAAGCTGGAGGCGAGCGCCACTTCCGCGCCCGCCCTCCATATTCGCTGATCGCTTGAGGTGACGGTTATGAGCTTTTCAAGGAAGCCGAAATCGACGCAGATATAGGCAAGCACCGCCCAGGCAAGTGCGGCCGAGGCCGGCAGGACGGAGGTTCCCTTGACCACGAAGAGAATGGTCAAGAGCACGGCGAGCAGGCCGGCAATGCCGAGCACGATGCCGCGATAGAGCGTAAACGCGTTGATCGTGTCCTTGTAGGCCTCCGGCTCCCACAGATAAAGTTGCGGCAGCTGCGGCGTGGAAAGCTCGGCGACGAAGGTGATGACGGAGCCGGGGTTGAGCGTGATGCGGAAGACGTCGGCATCCGGGCTCGGCTGCCGGTCAAGCGCGAAGCCTTCACTCGGCGTAATCGCCATGATGCGCTGCGAGCCGAGATCGGGCCAGAACAGCTTGGAATTGACGAGGCGGAAATGCGGCGCGACGATCACGCGCTCCAGCTGCTCTTCGGAGACATTGGCGAGCGCAAAGACCGCCCAGTCGCCCTGATGATCGGTGGAACTGGCGCGCACCTCGATACGGCGGCGGATGCCGTCGGGGCCCGGCGCGGTCGAGACCTGAAAGGCTTCGCCCTGATTGGCGTAGATATCGGTGGTGGCCGTCAGGTCGAGCGCCGTGTCGTCACGGGAAATCTTTACCGGCTCAAAAGCAAAGGAATGGGAAGCAAAAAGCAGGAACAGCAGGAAAAACGGCGCAGCCAGCGCGATTGCCGCCAGACGTTTCGCAAGGCACGGCGCAGAGTGATTGTAGGTCATGTATCGTACTTCGTTCCGCCGGAGCTTTGCTTGTCGGCAAGAAGGGAAAACATCATATGATCCCGCCATTGGCCATTGATTTTCAGATATTCCCGCAAGAGACCTTCCCGCTGGAACCCGGCGTTTTCGAGAAGCCGGATGCTTTTGAAGTTTTCCGGAATACAGGCTGCCTCGATACGGTGCAACTGAAGTCCGTTAAAGATGTATGGTATTACCAATTTTAATGCGGCAGACATATGGCCTTGCGCGGCGTGGCGCTCGCCGATCCAGTATCCGATCATGCAGCTTTGCGCCGCACCCCGGCGGATGTATCCGATGGTGATACCGCCTACCAGGAGCGTCTCTTTTTCAAACAGCAGGAAGGAGACGGCGGTGCCGGAGGAAAACTCCTGGCCATTGCGCACCACGCGCATGCGGAAGGCGCCCTCCGTCAGTTCGTCCGGGCGCCAGGTCGGCTCCCAGGGCTGAAGAAACTGTCGGCTTTCCGAACGCAGCACATGCCATTGCTTGAAATCGCCGTAGCGCGGCAGTCTGAGAAGGTGATTGGCGCTGCGCAGTTCGGGCGTGTCGCTATGTCGGGAAAGAAAACGCAGCATTCACGATCCCTGTGCGGCAGACATCGCCATCCGCAAGCGGGATGGCGAAAAAGGTGAGCGGACTTCGCCTTTAAATCCCGCCCTCATATCGGTTTATCCGTTCGCCTTTATCCTTGCGGGCTGCTGCGCGGAAAGCGCGGCAGTGATGTCGGAAAGAGGCGGCAGATGTTCGAGCGGGCCAATCGCAGACAATGTCGGAACTGTATCGAAAAACAGCCGTCCTGCAAGATCGGTCAGGCGCGCGCGGGTGATGTCGCCCAGCCGCTCCATCATTTCCTCATTTGGGATGGGCCGGCCGTAAAGCATCATCTGCCGGGCGATCTGTCCGGCGCGGGCGGCCGGGCTTTCCTGGCCCATCAGCAATTGGGCGCGGATCTGCGCGCGAGCACGGTCGATTTCCTCCTGATGGATGACCTGCGAGGACTTGCGCAGCTCCTCGACAATGACGGGCACCAGTTCCGGCAGGTCGTTGCCGCCAGTGGCCGCATGCACGCCGAAGATGCCGGTATCGGAAAAACCCCAGTGAAAGGCATAGACCGAATAGCACAGGCCGCGATATTCGCGCACTTCCTGGAACAGGCGGGAAGACATGCCGCCGCCCAGGATATTGGCGAGGATCTGCGAGCAATAGAAGTCGCGGGCGTGATAGGCCTTGCCCTCGAAGCCGAGAAGCACCTGCGCGTCCATGAGGTCGCGGGTCTCGCGGATTTCGCCGCCGGTATAGATTGCCTTTTCCATAACCGGTGTTGCCACCGGCAGCTGCGGCAGTGAGGCGAAACGTTCTTCCACCTGCTTCACGAAGCTTTCGTGGTCGACAGCACCGGCCGCCACGACGAAAATGCGGTCCGTCGTGTAGTTGCGGGCGAGATAATGCCTGATCTGGCCTGTCGTGAAGGATTGAACGGTTTCCGGCGTGCCGAGGATCGGGCGGCCGATGGTCTGGTCGCGATAGGCGACACCGGAGAAATTGTCGAAGATCACGTCGTCGGGCGTATCTGTGGCTGCACCGATCTCCTGCAGGATGACGTTTTTCTCCCGCTCCAGCTCGTCTTCGTCGAACAGCGATTCCGTCAGGATGTCGGCAAGGATATCGACGGCGAGGGGGACGTGGTCTTTCAGGACGCGGGCGTAGTAGGAGGTTGTTTCCGTCGATGTCGCGGCGTTGACTTCACCGCCGACATTTTCGATCTCTTCGGCGATCTGGCGGGCGGTGCGGCGCGCCGTACCCTTGAAAGCCATATGTTCGAGAAGATGGGCGATGCCGTGTTCGGCAGTCGTCTCGTTGCGGGATCCGGATTTGATCCACACCCCAAGAGCAACGCTTTCGAGATGCGGCATTTTTTCCGTGACAACGGTCAACCCGGACGAAAGCCGGGTCACATTAACTCTCATACTCAACGTCTTTCCGCGTCTCTATTTGCCGGCGCGTGCATGGCTGCCGATGAAGGTTTCCACGGCTTTCAGCTCTGCATCCAGAATGTCGAAACGCTCCTCCCGGTTCATAATGTCAGCTAACCATACTGGAAGCGCAGGCTCGATTGCGCAAGCGGATTTTACAGCGGCCGGGAATTTAGCCGGGTGAGCGGTCGACAGGACAACCATCGGGCTTCCCGCTTTTTCGTGCTTTTCCGCCACGAAAACACCGGTCGCCGTATGCGGATCGATGAGGTAGCCGGTTTTCTCAAGCGTGTCGCGGATCGTCGCCGCCACCTGCTTTTCGGTGGCGCGGCCGGCGCGGAAATCCTTCTTGATGAATTTCAGGGCATGGGGCGGAATTTCAAATGCGCCGGACTGCTTCAGCCCGTCCATCGATGCCTTCACTGCGGCGGAATCACGGCCATAGGCTTCAAACAGCAGCCGCTCGAAATTCGAGGAAATCTGGATGTCCATCGAAGGCGAGGTGGTGGGCTTGACGCCGCGCATCTCGTAACGGCCGGTCTTCAGCGTGCGCGCCAGAATGTCGTTGTCATTGGTGGCGATGACAAGCTTGTCGATCGGCAGACCCATCTTCTTGGCGACGTAACCCGCGAAAATATCACCGAAATTGCCTGTTGGGACGGTGAAGGAAACCTTCCTGTCGGGACCGCCGAGCGAAAGCGATGCGGTGAAGTAATAAACCACCTGCGCCATGATGCGCGCCCAGTTGATGGAATTGACGCCGGAAAGCTTCACGCCGTCACGGAACTTCACGTCGTTGAACATTTCTTTGACCAGCGTCTGGCAATCGTCGAAATTGCCATTGATCGCCAGCGCATGCACGTTGGAGGCGGTGGAGGTCGTCATCTGGCGCTGCTGCACCGGGGAGACCTTGCCGTTCGGGAAAAGGATGAAAATGTCGGTGCGCTCACGCCCGGCAAAGGCGTCGATTGCCGCACCGCCCGTGTCGCCTGATGTGGCGCCGACAATGGTCGCGCGCTCGCCGCGTTCGGAAAGCGTATAATCCATCAGGCGGGCGAGAAGCTGCATCGCCACATCCTTGAAGGCGAGCGTGGTGCCGTGGAAAAGCTCCAGCACGAAGGTGTTCGGGCCGGTCTGCGTCAGCGGCACGACGGCCGGATGGCGGAAGGTCGCATAGGCGTCGTCGATCATCGCCCTGAACTTGTCGGCCGGAATTTCACCGCCGGTGAAACGATAGAGAACCTCGAAGGCGACATCCTGATAGGACTTGCCGCGCAGGTTGCGGATTTCCTTCTTCGACATGGAAGGCCATTTGCGCGGAACATAAAGCCCGCCGTCACGGCCAAGGCCCGCCAGAAGCGCGTCGCAAAAACCAAGCGAAGGGGCCGCACCCCTGGTCGATACATATTCCACGAGATAGTCCCTTATCCGTTACCGATTGATCGGCATCTTTTCCGCAGCGTCTTACCGGAATGAGGCGGTTGGGCAGCTAATGAAGGGCTTTTTTGAAAATTCAAGCAAAACCGAACATGCCAATCGATTTTTTCCGGCGTCGCTGCTATAGACCATCGCCAACCTGCGTGAAAGGTCAATAAACAGCGTCTCCGGTTCTGTTCCGGGACAATGGAGAGGGAATTAGAAGAGTGTCAGGGAATTTCTTGCGTTTGTCCGCCGCGATGTCGCTTCTCGCCGTTGTTGCAGGATGCAATTCCTCCAACCCGTCGGACTCGCTTGCCGTCAACCCGCCGGCCGCGCAGGCCAATGCGGTCACCCCGGTGGTGCAGGCCAACTGCCCGACGGTCACGGTTCTAGACGCCAACGCCGTGCACCGCGTCTATGCCGGCGGCGCCAAGGATGACCCGCAGAAACTCGCCTATCAGGTCTCGCTGTCAGACACGACGCGCTCCTGCACCGCCAATGAGTCGACGCTGACGGTGAACGTGCTGGCCCAGGGCCGCCTGGTTCCCGGCCCGATGGCCAAGCCCGGTCGCGTCACCGTGCCGATCCGCGTGACGGTGAAGGACGGCGACGGCGAGATTTTCGGCGAAACGACCAACTTCGCCATCGATCTGCCCGCAGGCGGGGCCGGCACCCAGTTCATCTTCAACAACGACCATGTCGCCATCCCCAACGGACCGGGCGGCGCGCCGCGGTCTGTCAGTGTTTATATCGGCTTTGCCGAGCAGGGCGCGAAGGCCAAGACCAAGCGCCGGTGATCTGACGGGCGAAATGTAAAAACCGGAGGCTGCTCTGCCGTCTCCGGTTTCTTGTTGCATGGCAACGAGTTCAAATGCCTGCGGCCTTCCGCAAAGCATCATTGATGCGGCTCTGCCACCCTTTGCCACCCTCGCGGAAACGTTCCACGACATCCTCATCAAGGCGCAACGTTACCTGTTTCTTAGGCTTATCTACCGGTGGGCGGCCACGCGTCTTTCTGTATTCATCAATTGCTTCGAAAAAAGCAGGTGGCAAAACGTCTCGGGCGGGGCGCGCATTTTCGAGTTCTTGATCCGTCATTTCCGGGAAATCAACGGCGTTCCAGTCCGCTTCGGTGTAGCCGCGTCCGGGTTTGAATTTTTTTAGTTTTGCAGCTTTGGCCATGGCAACCTCCTTCTTTCCTTGGAACTCGCCCTTCGGAAACTGATAATGGATATCGCTTCTGTTCCGACAGTCGCAAAAACGATAGCCATCGTTCCGTCCCGAAAATATCCGATCGCTTTGAAGCGCGAATTTCCCGGTCCGGTCAGGCTTTTCTCGATGATGGCGTTCTCCCAGTCGAAGCCATCAATATCCGCGAAGTCGAAGCCGTGCTTCTCGATATTGGCGAGCCGCTTGGACTCGTCCCATATGATTTTCATGAATTAATGTAGCTACATTTATTAAAATATCAATGCTGCCACTCAGATCACGAAAGAAGTCCCATCACAACTTAAAAAGCGCCTTCCCACTCCGCCATTGCCGCAATCACGGCCGGCAGGTCCTGCATGCGCGAAATCACCGTTTCGGCACCCGCATCCGTCAGCCGGTCGGCGTGGCTCGGATAGGTGTGGGATGCGCCAGTGAAGCCCACGACCCGCATGCCGGCCGCTCTTGCGCCATGGATGCCGTGCACGGAATCCTCGACCACGACCACGCGGTCAGGGGAAACGCCGAACTGGGCCGCGCCATGCAGGAAGATATCCGGTTTCGGCTTCACGCGGTCGGCCCCGAGGTCCTTGGCGGAATAGATATGCGGCGCGAAATAGGGCTTGAGGCCCACCTTCGTCAGCATCATGTCGAGGCGGTGGCTGGAGGAGTTCGAGCAGATGCAGCGGGGCGTGGTCAGGCGGGACAGTGCGAATTTCACGCCCTCGATGATCTTCACGTCGCGTTCCAGACGCATGTCGAGCAGCTTTTCGGACTTGTCGAGCAGCGAGGCGGAGAGCGGAATGCTGGCTTCGCTTTCCACCTGTAGAAGAATGTTCTTCCAGGTCATGCCGGCGAAACGCTCGCCCATTTCCTCGACGGAGATCGGATAACCGGCCTCGGTCAAAAGGCGGGATTCCACCTGCGCCGCGATGATTTCGGAATCGACCAGAACGCCGTCGCAGTCGAAAATAATGAGGTCGAAGCCGCTCATGGGCGCTCCCTGTATCGGATTTGCTGGAAGAAAATGATGCCGGGCTTTTAGACCATGTCTGCGCCAAGCTCAACCGGTTCACCCGCAAGGGTCGGTCCCATCAGGCTCATGGCTGGCAGGGATGCGGCAAGTGAGCGGGTTTCGAATATTCGGCGTTGCGCCATGTGATGGCGCAAAAACCGCTACACACGGCCGCGCCATATGCGTTATGGGATGTTATGCCCAAGACAGTGAAAAACGCGCCCGAAGACACCATTGCAGCACGCATCAGCCGCACGCTTGCCGACCGCATCGTTCGCGGGGAGCTGTCGCCGGGCGAACGCCTGAGGCAGGATCACATCGCAGCCGAATTCGGTGCGTCGCATGTGCCGGTGCGCGAGGCGTTCCGCCGGCTGGAGGCGCAGGGGCTGGCGGCCAGCATCCCGCGCCGGGGTGTCCGGGTGGCGGATTTCGGCCTTGACGATGTGCGCGAAGTGGCGGAAATGCGCGCCGCCCTTGAAGTTCTGGCGCTGCGCCACGCCATTCCAAACATGACGCCTGCCATTCTCGATCAGGCGGAGGCCGCAACGCTCGAAGGCGATAGCGCCGTCGATGTGCAGCATTGGGAGGAGGCCAATCGCCGCTTCCATCGCCTCATCACCGCGCCTTGCAACATGCCGCGCCTGATGGAGGCGATCGACGGCCTGCATGCGGCGAGCGCCCGCTTCCTGTTTTCCGCCTGGCGGGCCGGCTGGGAGCGCCGCACCGATACCGACCACCGGGCGATCATCGATGCGCTGCGCGGCGGCCGCGCCGAGGAGGCGGTGCGTATTCTGGACGGACATGTGCAATGGATCGGCCGCAAGGCGATCCGCACCTCGTCCGGCTCGGTGCGCGACGCCTTCGCCATCGTCGGATAGGGTGGGCCCTTGACCGTCCGTCTCCGGCCCCACCACCTTCTCTGCATGCTCACCTATGTGGGCAAGGGTTATACATCAGGCTTCGTTGAAAATTACGACCGCGTCGCCACCCGGCTGAATGCCGGCGAGGAAGATATCGAGCTGGTGGATGGCCCGGACGATATTTGCGAGGGCCTGCTCTGTGAAAGCCATGCCCACTGTTTCAACGAAGGCGTGGTGCAGCGGGATGAGATGGCCCGCCTTTCGGTCTCGGCGCTTTTGGGCGAGACGCTGACCGCCGGCAAGCGGCTGCAGGCGACACCGGACTTTCTCGTAAAGATGCGTCTGGCTTTTGCCGCCGGCGAGATCAGGCAGGCCTGTCGCGGCTGCCAGTGGATAAGGCTGTGCGACCGTATCGCGGCGTCAGGCTTTGCGGGTGTGAAAATCGGCGAACCGTTACCAACCGTGGCGAAGGATGCGGCGCGTTTTTCCAAGCATCCGATGCTCAGGCCCAAATATGGGTCGTCTGGCCGGAAACACTGATGACGTTTTCTGCATCCTCATTCCTGTGCTTGTCACAGGAATCCAGCCAGCCCAAGTCTTTGGGCTGAAAGAACTCTTCCGTCGCGCAGACGCGCGTCGGCTGAATCCCTGTGACAAGCACAGGGATGAGGGAGGGAGGCAGGCGGAATGAGGAGAGGGGCCGCGCCGTGCCGATTACTCTGGCACACTCGTCTCGGTTCTCTCGGCGGCCTTGACCGTCGCCTTGATCTCCTTTGGCTCGCGGCCGGATTTCTTGTCGTAGCTCACCTTCACCGAATATTCGCCGGGATGCAGGGTTTCCTGATGCTGCGTGCCGTAACGGCCGGAAATTTCCTTCTGCGTGCCCTGAATATCCCTGGTCGTTTCGACGATATCGATCCGTTCGGCACCGGGGGCCTTGATTGCGAGAACACCCGCATCGAGATCGATTGTAATTTCGGTTCGTTTTCCGGCCGTCACGGTGAATGGCTGTTCCACCGTCACCTTGCCGAGACGGGCACGCATGACGAAATCACCGGCGGGCATTTCCATCATCTTGCCGGTGCCGTAAATGCCGTTGATCGTCTCACGCGTGCCATCCAGCGTTTCCTTGGCTGACATGGCTTCGAAACGGATATCATCCGTTTCCACCGCCCTGCCGCCTTCCGCATAAACGGCCTTGGCGATCACCACGCCGCTCGGAATGACCAGCTCGTGGCTGATCTTCTCGCCTGCCTTGATGGCCAGTTTCTCCTCAGCCCGCGCCGGGCCGATGCGGCCGGTGAGGAGGACTTCGCCCGCGGGCACGAAGACAGTGTTCTGGCCGTAGACGCTATCCTTGAAATCATCCCTGGTGATTTCGGTTTTCGCCTGTGTTTCCACATCGCCGCCGGGGCTGCGTTTCGGCACGACCGTCAATTCCGCCGCATCGAAATTCACCTTCGGCCTCGCAACGTTTCCATCCTTTACCTCGAAGGGCACTTCGCGGGTCACATTGCCCAGCGCCGCCACGCCGACATATTTGCCCGCCGGCAGCTTCGCCTCGAAGGTGGCGTCATAGGAGCCGCCGGCATTGTCGTCGGTGCGCCCGCCGGCGCGGTCGGCCTTGTAGAAATCCCACCGCACCCGGTCGCTGTTGCCGAGCGAGGGGCCGCCATCGAACAAAACCGCGTCGGTGATGACGTTATATTGCGGGGCCGGCTGCTGCGCCTGCGACGGCGCCGGCAGCGCCGTTGCGAAAAGCGCGGCGCAAACGACATTCATGGAAAAAGAAGCCATTTTCATCACGGACCCCATTGCGGATTACCCCCTGCCAGAATGGCTCTTCCTGCCGCGCCCATATGCGGCGACAGGAGAACCCGTTGTGCACAACGTTTTTGCCGGACTTCGGGTTCCCCGCCGTCCGCCGCAAATCGCGCCTGCGCGCCGCAACAGCCATTTATTTCGCATTTTCCGTGACTTGTTCAGGCTTTGATAACCATCTTCGGTAACCATAAGCATCAGTAGAGAGTAAGCGTATGGAGCGAGTACCAATGGCAGCAGTTTTTCCGCTGGCCGATTTTCGGCGTGCCGGTTTTGATCGTGCGGGCGAGAGTGACGCCTGGAAAGACAGCATCATCAAAGGTGATTGTGTCGCTGCCTTGGATGCCCTCCCGAGCCAGTCGGTGGATGCGATTTTCGCCGACCCGCCCTATAACCTCCAGCTTGGCGGCACGCTGCATCGTCCCGATCAGTCGCTGGTCGATGCCGTCGATGACGAGTGGGATCAGTTCGCCTCCTTCGAGGCCTATGACGCCTTCACCCGCGCCTGGCTGCTCGCCTGCCGTCGCGTGCTGAAACCGAACGGCACCATCTGGGTCATCGGCTCCTACCACAACATCTTCCGCGTCGGCTCGATGCTCCAGAACCTCGATTTCTGGATCCTCAACGATATCGTCTGGCGCAAGACCAACCCCATGCCCAATTTCAAGGGCCGCCGGTTCCAGAACGCCCATGAGACCATGATCTGGGCCAGCCGCGATCCGAAAGCCAAGAACTACACCTTCAACTACGATGCGCTGAAGGCCTCCAATGACGACGTGCAGATGCGCTCCGACTGGCTGTTCCCGATCTGCAGCGGCCATGAGCGCCTGAAGGGTGACGACGGCAAGAAGGTGCATCCGACCCAGAAGCCGGAAGCCCTGCTGGCGCGCATCATCGTGGCCTCCACCAAGCCGGGTGATATCGTGCTCGACCCGTTCTTCGGTTCCGGCACCACGGGTGCCGTTGCAAAACGCCTCGGCCGTCACTTCGTCGGCATTGAGCGCGAACAGGATTACATCGACGCGGCATCGGCCCGCATCGCCGCCGTCGAGCCGCTCGGCAAGGCGGAACTGACTGTCATGACCGGCAAGAAGGCCGAGCCGCGCGTTGCCTTCAACACGCTGGTGGAAAGCGGTCTCGTCCGTCCCGGCCAGGTGCTGACCGATGCCAAGCGCCGTTATAGCGCCATTATTCGTGCGGATGGTACGATTGCATCCGGCGGGACCGCCGGCTCCATTCACCGCCTCGGCGCGAAGGTGCAGGGTCTCGACGCATGCAACGGATGGACGTTCTGGCACTTCGAGGACGGCGACGCGCTGAAGCCGATCGACGATCTCCGGACAATCATCCGCAGTGAACTGGCAAAGGCTGAATAGTCAAAGGTCCCAAAGACCGAAGGCAACGATCCACCGCCCGACCTTGTCAGCATATGTCTCCGTCCGGTTTAGTACCTTCAGTCCCGGATGGAGAACGACCAACGCCCGGCACTTCGGTGCCGGGCGTTGGTATTTTCGAGTATCTTATTTTAGCTAGACAAGTTTCGCGCAAGAGACGAGCAATACTGTCTCAAATCAGAGCAGTGGTTGTGAAAATCCAGTCAGGACAAATCACAAAAAACATTGCGTCCGATGCCGCTTGCGGCAGGACTGGCGCAGGCCGGAGACCGCCATTTCCGCCTGCGCCAATTTCTTTTCCCGATATGTTTTGACAAACTTTGCCAAATTCTTCACTCTCCCATCAAAGGGAGATGAATATGGCGACCATGAACATATCGCTGCCTGCACCCATGAAAGAATGGGTTGAGGCCCAATCCAGGACAGGCCGTTATTCGAATGCGAGCGACTACGTGCGAGACCTGATCCGCAAGGATCAGGAGCGAGGCGAAAAAATCGCGGCGATGCAGCATTTTGTGGATGAGGGATTGCAGAGCGGTGCCGGGCATCGCTCGCAACAGGCCTTGTTCGCCGAGGCTGAAGCTCGTTCCATGAAACGCAAGATCGGTTGATCGTGGGCTTTCGCCTGTCTCTGCTCGCGGAAGAAGACGTCATTCGAATAGCCGAAGAAGGCATCGCGATATTCGGGCTGGCGCAGGCGCAAAAATATCACCGGGAACTCTATGAGATATTTGAGCTGATATCTCTCAACCCACGCATGGCACGCGAGCGGCACGAGTTGTTACCGCCGCTGCGTATCCATCGGTTCAGGACACACCTGGTTGTTTATGGCGTGGGAGCGGACGATGATGTCTTGATCGTCCGCGTCCGTCACGCACATGAGGACTGGGTCAACGAGTCGTAGCAGGCGGGGCACGCACGTCACCATTTTGCACGGCAGCTCGCTTACGCTTCCACCCCATAGGCCCGCAAATCCTGCCTCAGCTTTTCCGCGCCGGTGAAGTGCACGGCCTGCCAGCCGGCTGCTTTCGCGCCTTCGACATTGGCGAGTGTATCGTCGATGAAGATGCTTGCGGCGGGGTTGAGGCCGAATTCTTTGGCGTGCAGATCGTAGATTGCCACATCAGGCTTCAACAGCTTCACATCACCGGAAACGGTGACGCCGCGCGGCAAAGTGAGGAAGGGGAACATTTTCTGCGCCTCGCGGAAGGTGTCGGAGGCGAAGTTGGTCAGCATCGTCACGTCGTGGCCGCCGTCGATCAGGGCAACCATGATCGCGACGCTGTCATCGTAGGAATGCGAGACCATTTCGTGCCAGAACTTGCGGAAGGCGCGAATGTGTTCTTCCCGCTCGGGGAAGCGTTCCATCAGCAGCGCCTCGGCATCCTCCCAGCGGCGGCCGCGATCCTGTTCGAGGTTCCAGTCATGGGTGCAGACATTCTCGAAGAACCATTGGCGCTCGTCGGCATCGGGAATGAGACGGCTATAGGGAATATGCGGATCGTAATGGATCAGCACCTTGCCGATGTCGAATACGATATGCTCAATCTTGGTCATCGAAATTTCCTGCGTTCATCGAATGCGGATGGAATAGCTTGGGCGATGACTTTTTTCATCACCGTTGGCAGCGCCTGCGCGTCAAGATTTGTAACCGGCTCCCACCATCCGTCATCCGGGCGGGTTTGAAGGCCGTCCGGCGCCTGCGCGCGATAGACGGTGAGCCGCAGTTCGAAATGGGTGAAGACATGCACGATGACGCCCGCCGCCTGCCAGCCGGCGGCAAAGGGCGCATGGCTCGCCTCCGTGCCGCCATCCATGCGCGCGGT
Organism: Agrobacterium sp. CFBP2214; assembly: GCF_030209895.1. Taxonomy (NCBI): domain Bacteria; kingdom Pseudomonadati; phylum Pseudomonadota; class Alphaproteobacteria; order Hyphomicrobiales; family Rhizobiaceae; genus Agrobacterium; species Agrobacterium sp. CFBP2214. The sequence goes on from NZ_JARVRC010000001.1 coordinate 697,949, forward strand.
CCACGCCGTTGTCGGCACCTCGGTCATGCCGCCGAGAAGCCCGCTTTCGATGCGCCGCCGGAGCAGGATTTCGCCGCTCGCATTCACCGCGACGAAGGCGGCCCCGAGCCGCACCGGCTTTGCCTTCTTTGCGGCCTTGACCGGAAACCGCTCCGGCTCGTCATGGGCAAGCGCAAGACAGTGGCCGTTGAACGGACAGAGCGCGCAGGCCGGCCGTTTCGGCGTGCAGATCGTCGCGCCAAGGTCCATCATCGCCTGGGCAAAATCGCCGGGTCGATCAGGGGGCGTAAGCTCAGCCACCTTCGCTTTCATCGCCAGTTTGGAGCCGGGCAGGGGAGCATCGATGGCGAAAAGGCGGGAGATGACGCGCTCGACATTGCCGTCCATGACAGCCGCCTGCCGGTTAAACGCGATGGCAGCGACAGCCGCGGAGGTATAATCGCCGATGCCGGGAAGCTTCTTCAGGCCTTCTTCCGTATCCGGAAAGACGCCGCCATGTTCATTCGCCACGGCTTCCGCGCATTTTTTAAGGTTGCGGGCGCGGGCATAATAACCGAGCCCGGCCCAGGCCGCCATGACATCCTCGACCGGTGCCGCCGCCAGATCGCTGATGCTTGGCCAGGCGGCGAGGAATTTCAGGAAATAGGGTTTTACCGCCTGCACCGTCGTCTGCTGCAGCATGACCTCGGACAGCCAGACATGATAGGGATCGGCGCGGTTTCCCTGTCTCGCCTTGGCGGGAGACGTGCGCCAGGGGAGCTCGCGATGGTGCCGGTCATACCATGCGAGAAGTTGTTCCGCTGTCGGACGTGATATTTGTTGCCGCGTATGTGTGTTCATCGCCACTGAACATAGACACGGTACGGCAATCTGCAACAGGAGACCCGTTGCTGTGACGTGGAAAACCGTGTCCGGTGACGAACGCCCGACATCGAAACCCATGATCCGATTTTGGAGGAAGAGCCCCATGCCGAATGCGCTGCTGGATAATGTACCCCAACCGCTGCTTTATGTTATCGGCGTTCTGTTGGCCCTGTGCCTGATTGGAAGCCTGCTGAATCATATTGGCCGGCTGTGTTTCGGGCGGCAGAACAGCGTGGCGTTTGTGGTTTCCCGCCTCATCGGCGAAGTCCGTGAACTGGAGAAGATGAGAGGCAAGCCCTCGCGCCGCTTTCGAATTATCGAATCCGGTTTCTGGGCAATTTTCTGCCATGGCCTGTGGATATACCTCTCCGTCGTCCTGACCTGCATGTTGGTGATTGCCGTTATCTCGGATAAGCCGGGAGTACCACATCTGAAGTTTTTGGCTGGGGCTTATTTCCTCTTTGGATGTTTGGTGGCGGGAGTGATACGCTTGGGCGCCTGCCGGGACTGGCGACGATTCCGCGCATTGTTGCGCGGAGAAGAAGATGACGATGGCGCGACCGCTTGAGGTCGCTTGGCCTCTGTCGAGGAGAGTATGAAGAAACCCGCAGATTCATTCCGCAAAGGCGTCGTGCAGATCGCCGAAGTCGCCAATGGTATCATGGACCCCGTGTTATCGAAACGGGCGGGTATCAACACCGCGCTGCTCGGTTCCTGGGACGAGATCGCCGGTGAGGATTTTGCCGATTGCACGCGGCCGGAAAAGATCACCTGGCCGCGCCGCGACGAGGGCCCGGATCGCGGCGGTTATCAGCCGGGCGTGCTCACCATCGCCTGCGAAGGCGCGCGCGCTTTGTTCCTCACCCATGCGCAGGGCGAACTTATTGCCCGCATCAACGGCTTTTTCGGCTTTCCGGCGGTGCGCCAGATCAGGATCGTACAGAAACCGGTCTCCCAAACCATTCACCGTCGGGGCAAACCGCAGCCCCTGCGCGGCGATGCGGCAAAACGTCTCGACGACATGATGGAGGGTATCGAGAGTGAGGCGCTGCGCAAGGCGGTGGAGAGGCTCGGCACGGCGGTCTTGCAGAAGAAGCCGAGGGGCCGGGCGATTTGATCGGTCCGGTTGTCCTTGACTGGTCACAATTCTTTGACAAGAAGAGTCCAAAACCCCGCTTGTGGTGAACGGGCCGTCGCTATATCGGAATCAACGGACAATAGAGTCTATTACCAACAGGTGCTTTCATGCATTTTCCCGAACTGACCATTTCCCGTCGCAGCCTTCTCGGCGGCGTTGCCCTTGCTGCCGTTGCCACGGCCCTGCCGTTTGCCTTCATGCCCGGTATCGCCGAGGCGCAGGAATTGCCTGAATCCACCGGTGACGTGGATATGGCTGCGGTGATGAAGCCCGGCCCGCTGCCGGAAGCCGCACTCGGCGATGCCAACGCACCCGTCAAGATCGTCGAATATATGTCGATGACCTGCCCGCACTGCGCCAACTTCCACAACAAGACCTTCGAAGAGATCAAGAAGAAGTACATCGATACCGGCAAGGTCTATTTCGTGCTGCGCGAATTCCCGTTCGATCCGCGCGCCGCTGCCGCCTTCATGCTGGCGCGCTGCGCACCGGAAGGACAGTATTTCCCCTTCGTTTCCATGCTGTTCAAGCAGCAGCAGAGCTGGGCTGTCGCGCAGGATGCACGCGCCGCCCTGCTGCAAATGTCGAAAATGGCCGGTTTCTCACAGGAGTCTTTCGAGGCCTGCTTGACGAACCAGAAACTTCTGGATGATGTGAACGCAACGATGCAACGCGGTGCGACGGAATTCGGCGTCAACTCCACGCCGACTTTCATCATCAACGGCAAGAAATACGCAGGAGACATGTCGGTTGAATCCATGTCGGCTGTCATCGACAAGCTGCTCTGATCGCCGAAGCCTTAAAGGAACGGGCGGCGGATATTTCCGTTCGCCCGTTTTTTATTGCCGTTTTTCTGTCTGGAGCATGGCGGCATGAAGTTTAACAAGCTCCGCGTCGTCGGTTTCAAGTCCTTCGTCGAACCCTCCGAATTCATCATCGAGCCGGGCCTGACCGGCGTTGTCGGTCCCAACGGCTGCGGCAAGTCCAATCTGGTGGAGGCGCTTCGTTGGGTGATGGGCGAAAACTCCTACAAAAACATGCGCGCATCCGGCATGGATGATGTCATTTTCTCCGGTTCCGGCAACCGCCCGGCCCGCAACACCGCCGAAGTCGGCCTCTATCTCGACAATTCCGACCGTACCGCGCCTGCCGCCTTCAACGATGCCGATGAAATTCAGGTGACGCGCCGCATCGAGCGCGAAAACGGCTCGGTCTACCGCATCAATGGCAAGGAGGCGCGCGCCAAGGACGTGCAGCTTTTGTTTGCTGATGCCTCCACCGGCGCGCGCTCGCCCTCCATGGTGGGGCAGGGGCGTATCGGCGAACTCATCAACGCCAAACCACAGGCCCGCCGCCAGCTTCTGGAAGAGGCGGCCGGCATCTCCGGCCTGCATTCGCGCCGCCACGAGGCCGAGCTTCGCCTGCGCGCCGCCGAGACCAATCTGGAGCGGCTGGAGGATGTTACCGCCCAGCTGGAAAGCCAGATCGAAAGCCTGAAACGGCAGGCGCGGCAGGCCAACCGCTTCAAGATGCTGTCAGCGGATATCCGCGCCCGCGAAGCGACCCTGTTGCATATTCGCTGGGTAGAGGCGAAGGAAGCCGAGGGCGAGGCGGAAAGCGCGCTTAATCAGGCGACCAACATCGTCGCCGAAAAGGCTCAAGGCCAGATGGAAGCGGCCAAGCAGCAAGGCATCGCCAGCCTGAAGCTGCCGGAACTGCGCGAAGATGAAGCGCGGGTGGCCGCCGCCCTGCAACGCCTGCAGATTGCCCGCACCCAGCTGGATGACGAGGCGAACCGCCTGCTGCGCCGCCGCGACGAGCTGGCGCGCCGTCTCTCGCAGCTTGGCGAGGATATCGTCCGCGAGGAACGTCTTGTTTCGGACAATGCGCAAATCCTTGCACGGCTCGATGAGGAAGAGGCCGAACTCCTCGAAATCCTCTCCGATTCCGGCCGCCATGCCGAGGAGATGCGCGAAGCTTTCGAAACCGCCGCTATCAAACTGGCGGAAAGCGAAGCCGTCTTTACCGCAATCACCGCCGAGCGGGCCGAAGCGTCCGCCGCCCGTCAGCAATTGGAGCGGACGATCCGCGATCTTTCCGATCGTAAGCTGAGGCTGGAACGGCAGTCGCAGGAGGCCTCCGCCGAGATCGAGGCCATCGATGAAAAACTCTCCGGCCTTCCCGATCCTTCGGAACGGCGGGAAGCTGTCGAGGCGGCAGAGATTGCGGTCGAGGATGCCCTGATCGTCGCTGACGAAGCCGAGGCCGCTGTCGCCGAGGCGCGTTCCGCCGAAGCGCTGGCGCGCGGGCCTCTGGAAACGGCGAAAAACCGGCTGAACGCGCTCGATACGGAAGCACGCACCATCACCAAAATCCTTGCCTCCAGCGCCGCCGCCAATGGCAGCTTCACGCCGGTGGCGGAAGAAATGACGGTGGAGCGTGGCTTTGAAGCGGCGTTGGGTGCCGCCCTCGGCGACGATCTCGAAAGCCCGCTTGATGCCGCCGCCCCCGCCTATTGGGCCGGCAATGGCGACGGGGCGGGTGATCCCGCCTTGCCGCAGGGCGTGACGCCGCTGCTCGACTACGCCCAGGCGCCAGCGGCTCTCCGGCGCGCGCTTGCACAGATCGGCGTCGTCTCCGGCACGGCGGAAGCCCAGAGACTACTGCCATCACTCAAGGTCGGCCAGCGGCTGGTGACGCGCGAAGGCGCGCTGTTCCGCTGGGACGGCCATATCGCCAGCGCCGATGCGCCGGGTGCTGCAGCACTTCGCCTGTCGCAGAAGAACCGTCTCGCGGAAATCGAAGCCGAACTGGATGAGGCCCGCTCCATTCTGGAAGAGGCCGAAGACCAGCTTGCCGCCAGAACCGAGGACATAAGAAGCAGCGAGTTGCGGCTTTCGGAAGTGCGTGACGGAAGCCGGCTTGCGACCCGCCAGCTTGCCGAGGCGCGCGAGGCGCTGACATCAGCCGAAAGGGCTTCCGGCGATCTTCTGCGCCGCCGGGATATCGTCTCGGAAGCGCTGAACCAGATCGGCGCGCAGATCGACGAGATCGCCGTTCAGGAAGAAAACGCCCGCATCGAAATGGAGGACGCGCCTGATCTTTCCGTGCTCGATCTCCGCCTGCGCGAAAGCCAGCTGGAAGTCGCGACCGACCGCGGCCTTCTGGCGGAAGCCCGTGCCCGCCACGAAGGCGTGAGCCGCGAGGCGGAAAGCCGTCAGCGCAGAATTCAGGCGATAGGGCAGGAGCGTTCCACCTGGCAGTCGCGTGCGGCAAGCGCCGCCGACCATATCGCCACGCTGCGCGAGCGCGAGGAAGAGGCGCGCGAGGAAATCGCCGAGCTGGACATAGCGCCCGAGGAATTCGACGAGAAACGCCGCAACCTCCTCAACGAATTGCAGAAGACGGAAGACGCCCGCCGCGAGGCTGCCGATCGGCTCGCCGAGGCGGAAAACCTGCAGCGCGCCGCCGACCGGGTGGCTGCAACGGCGCTTTCGGAACTGGCCGAAGCCCGCGAAAAGCGTGGCCGTGCCGAGGAGCGGCTGGTCTCCGCCCGCGAGAAGCGGCAGGAAACCGAACACCGCATCCGTGAAACGCTGAATACCGAGCCGCATATGGCGTTTCGCCTGACGGGCCTTGGTCCTGACCAGCCGAAGCCTGACATTCGTGATGTCGAACGCGATCTCGACCGGCTAAAGATCGAACGCGAGCGGCTGGGCGCCGTCAACCTGCGCGCCGAGGAAGAGCAGGCCGAGCTCTCGGCCAAGCTTGCGGCGCTGATCAAGGAACGGGACGACATCATCGATGCCGTTCGCAAGCTGCGCGCCGGCATCCAGAACCTCAACCGAGAAGGCCGCGAACGGCTGATCGCCGCCTTCGATGTGGTCAATTCGCAGTTCCAGCGGCTGTTCACCCATCTTTTCGGCGGCGGCACGGCGGAATTGCAGCTGATCGAATCCGATGATCCGCTGGAAGCGGGGCTGGAAATCCTCGCCCGTCCGCCCGGCAAGAAACCGCAGACCATGACGCTACTGTCAGGCGGCGAACAGGCGCTGACGGCGATGGCGCTGATCTTCGCGGTCTTCCTCACCAATCCCGCGCCCATCTGCGTGCTGGACGAAGTGGATGCGCCGCTCGACGACCACAATGTCGAGCGTTACTGCAACCTGATGGACGAGATGGTGGCTTCCACGGAAACCCGCTTCGTCATCATCACCCACAATCCCATCACCATGGCGCGCATGAACCGCCTGTTCGGCGTCACCATGGCCGAACAGGGCGTGTCCCAACTGGTGTCTGTTGATTTGCAGACCGCCGAACAGCTGCGCGAAGCCGTCTGAGGCGGCTTTTCCGGGAGCCAGTCCCGACTTTTGCTCAATGTGAATTTATCTTGCCGTATCACCCATTCGGGTGAGCGACATCACGCGGCATTTTGATATGTTTTCCCCAAGAGCCAAAGGGTTCTCTCCAGACCCCACCATCCGGTTTCCTGTACCGGATGGAATGCCTTGCGAGGCCGCTGCCGTGGCCTCGCAAGGCTTTCTTTTCCGGGTTCATAGAGTGAGATGGCTGTATGGCTGGTAATCGTTTCCGGATGCAAACCTCCTCCGTCATACCGGCCTTGAGCCGGTATCCAGTCAGCCCAAGTCCTTGGGCTGAAAAGACTCCTCCCGTCGCGCAGACGCGCGTCGGCTGGATTCCGGCTCAGGGCCGGAATGACGGAAGGAGGAGACGCAGCGAATCCCTGTAAACACTTGGCCTGCTGCAACTGCCAATGGCGCAGTTTGCGAATTTCTCCACGCATGATGCATGGAGGCCTACCATCACTCACCCCGGCACCAGCCGCAGCCGCGTGCCCCAGGGGTCGATCGCTTCCACGACATTGTTCTCCATCTCCACCAGCACGTAACCGGCGGCCCGCAGCCGCGTTTTTTGCGCCTCGAGATCGGCGGGATTGCGAATGGTGAGAGAAAACCAGTCGAGGCCGGTTTCCATGGCGTTGCGTTCCTTCGCGCCGCGGCTGTTCCATGTATTCACCGCCAGATGATGGTGATAGCCGCCGGAAGAGAGGAAAGACGCGTCCGAGCGCGCATCCTGCGTCGGTCGCAGGCCGATGGCCTCTTCGTAGAAGGCGCGGGCGGTGGCGATTTCGCCGACCCGCAGGTGAACGTGTCCGATGCGCATCCCCGCTGGGGCTGTCTCATAATCGCTTCTTTTGGTGTCGGTCAGCTTCACGAGGTCATCAATATCGAGCTGTTCAGTGCCCATTTTCACCACGCTGCCGCTCCAGACCCAGGTGTCCTTCGGCCGGTCGCTATAAACCTCGATGCCGTTGCCTTCGGGATCGTTGAGATAGATCGCCTCACTGACATTGTGATCGGCAAAACCTGACAGCGGCACCTGCTTCAGCGCCGCATGCACCAGCCAGCGCGCCAGATCCTTGCGGGAGGGCATCAGATAGGCGATGTGGAACAGGCCGGCGGAGGTGGGGCTTTCGAAATCCGCGGCCGGCTTGTGGACGAGATCGAGCAGCGGAACAGTGCCAACGCCGAGCGTCACGCCTCTGGCCGTGCGTTCCACCTCGTTCATGCCGAGAACCGAACGGTAATAATCGATCATTGGATCGAGTTCGCGCACCCGAATTGCGGCCTGGCCGATATGCATCGGCGTCGTCAGCGCAAAGGGAAGGGCAGAGGCGGCCCCTGTGACGGGTACTGCGCCTTCGGCTCTGAGCGCCCCGGCAAGCGCGCTGGCGGCGCAGGAAATTCCGGCAAATTTAAGCGTATGGCGGCGGGTAAATTGCATGAATAATCTCTTTGTCGGCGATTTGAATGGCTTAGGCAACACTCCGTTTCAGCGCACTACACGAATGCGTCAATCATGGCGTTATTCGGCCTTTGCGGCAATTCTGGCGCGCAATTTGCCGCAATTATGCTGCACTGCGATGTAAACTGCACGTTGCGGCGTTCCCAACATGCCGGCAATGCTGTAGATGATAGAAAAATGACAACGCTTCTGGGTGGAGAGCGTGGAATGAAAAAATGGGTTTATACCTTCGGCAACGGTGCTGCCGAAGGCAGGGCAGGTGACGTTGCGATATTGGGCGGCAAGGGCGCGAACCTTGCCGAAATGGCAAGTCTCGGCCTTCCCGTCCCCCCCGGCCTCACCATCATAACCGATGCCTGCGCCCTTTATCACAAGAATGGCCACGATCTTCCCGAGGACCTGAAGCTGCAGGTCATGGTCGGCCTGCACGGCATGGAAACCGTGACCGGCAAGACCTTCGGCGGCAGCCAGTCGCCGCTGCTCATCTCCGTCCGTTCCGGCGCGCGCGCTTCCATGCCCGGCATGATGGATACGGTTCTCAATCTCGGTCTCAACGACCGCACCGTCGAGGCGCTGGGCCATGATGCGGGCGACGCCCGTTTTGCCTGGGACAGCTACCGCCGCTTCATCCAGATGTATGGCGATGTCGTCATGGGCCTCGACCATGAGCTGTTCGAGGAAATTCTCGAAGACGAAAAAGGCCGCCTCGGCCATGAATATGATACGGACATGTCGGCGGTCGAATGGCAGCACGTCGTTTCGCTCTACAAAAAGCTGATCGAGGATGAGCTGGGCGAAGCCTTCCCGCAGGACTGTCACGTCCAGCTATGGGGCGCGATCGGCGCGGTTTTCGCCAGCTGGACCAACCACCGCGCCGTGACCTACCGGCACCTGCACAATATTCCGGGCGACTGGGGCACGGCCGTCAACGTTCAGGCCATGGTCTTCGGCAATCTCGGCTCGTCCTCGGCAACGGGCGTTGCCTTCACCCGCAACCCTTCGACGGGCGAGGCGGAGCTTTACGGCGAATTCCTCGTCAATGCTCAAGGGGAGGACGTGGTGGCGGGCATCCGCACGCCGCAATCCATCACCGAAGCCGCACGTCTTGCCTCCGGCTCCGACAAGCCTTCGATGGAAAAGCTGATGCCGGAGGCTTTCGGCGAATTCCTGGCGATCTGCAAGCGGCTGGAAAACCACTATCGCGACATGCAGGATCTGGAATTCACCATCGAGCGCGGCAAGCTCTGGATGCTGCAGACCCGTTCCGGCAAGCGTACCACCCGTGCCGCCATGAAGATCGCCGTCGATATGGTCGAAGAAGGGTCGATCTCGCAGGAGGAAGCCGTCTGCCGCATCGAGCCCTCATCGCTCGACCAGCTGCTTCACCCCACCATCGATCCCGGCACGTCCCGCCCCATCATTGGCTCCGGCCTGCCGGCCTCGCCGGGGGCGGCGACGGGTGAGATCGTCTTCACCGCGGAAGAGGCGGTTGCAGCGGAGGCGGAAGGTCGCCGCGTCATTCTGGTGCGCATCGAAACCAGCCCGGAAGATATTCACGGCATGCACGCCGCCGAAGGCATTCTGACGACGCGCGGCGGCATGACCAGCCACGCCGCCGTGGTGGCGCGCGGCATGGGCATTCCCTGCGTCACCGGCGCCGGCTCCATGCGCGTCGACATGCGCAACAAGGTGCTGATCGGCGTCGGCTGCATGCTGAAACGCGGCGATGTCATCACCATCGACGGTTCGTCAGGCCGGGTGCTGAAGGGCGAGGTGCCGATGACGCAGCCGGAACTCTCAGGTGATTTCGGCAAGCTGATGCAATGGGCCGATGGCCTGCGCCGCATGACGGTGCGCACCAATGCCGATACGCCGGCTGACGCCCGCGCCGCCCGCGCCTTTGGCGCTGAGGGTATTGGGCTGTGCCGCACCGAACATATGTTCTTCGAGGGCGACCGCATCCATGTGATGCGTGAGATGATCCTTGCGGAAAGTGAAAAGGGCAGGCGGGCAGCGCTCGACCAGCTTTTGCCGATGCAGCGTTCGGATTTCACCGAACTGTTCCAGATCATGCACGGCTTGCCGGTGACGATCCGCCTGCTCGATCCGCCGCTGCACGAATTCCTGCCGAAAACCGATGGCGAGATCGTCGAGGTGGCCGCCGCCATGGGCATGCCGCAGACGGTGTTCCGCCAGCGGCTGGATGCGCTGCACGAATTCAACCCCATGCTCGGCCATCGCGGTTGCCGTCTGGCGATTTCTTATCCCGAAATTGCGGAAATGCAGGCGCGTGCGATTTTCGAAGCGGCCGTTGCGGCGGCGCGCATCACCGGGGCTCCTGTTGTGCCAGAGATCATGGTGCCGCTGGTCGGTCTTCGCTCGGAACTGGATTACGTCAAGGCCGTCATCGACACGGTGGCGGCCGAGGTGGCGGAAGAGACCGGCATGACGCTGGAATATCTGACCGGCACGATGATCGAGCTGCCGCGTGCGGCCCTGCGCGCCCATGTCATTGCGGAAGCCGCGGAGTTCTTCTCTTTCGGCACCAACGACCTGACGCAGACCACCTTCGGCATTTCCCGCGATGACGCGGCGCGCTTCATCAATACCTATCAGCGCAAAGGCATCATCGAACGAGACCCGTTCATCTCGCTCGATTTCGACGGTGTGGGCGAACTGATCCGCATTGCCGCCGAACGCGGCCGCCAGACGCGGCCGGAGCTGAAGCTAGGCATTTGCGGTGAACATGGCGGCGACCCGGCCTCGATCCATTTCTGCGAGGATGCGGATCTTGACTACGTCTCCTGCTCGCCTTTCCGCGTACCCATCGCGCGCCTTGCGGCGGCGCAGGCGACGCTGGCCGCAAGGTCGAAGCAGGGGGAAACCCCAAGCAATGTCGCCTTCATTCCCGTCAGGGGTTCTGTTGGACGATGATGCGCCGCTCCACCACCACCGGCCGGTAGAACATGTCGCGGTTCATCTGCGCCTGCCAGGCGCGGTTGTCGGCGCGGCGGTCCATTTCCAGATCGAGAAGGCAGCCTGCCATCGGGTCCGTGCCGGGGCGGAACCCATACCCCCGGCATGTCGCCTCATCCCGCGCCCGGCGCTCTTCCGGCGTCAGCGTCTGGCAAGCGGTGAGCACCAGCATAGTGGCAAGCGCACCGAAGACGATGGAAACGCGCATTTTGTTTCTCCCTTAACATGACAGCCGTACGGCACTTTTATTGCCGCGATTGATACGCCTGTTTTGATATGGGGAAAAGCCGCGTTGGGGTGGAAAGTTGCATCAATCCGCCATGGGGAAAGGCCCCGCAAGCGGCGATAGCCGGATCGGCTCAGACAGGGCAGCGCGACGTTGCAAAACCTGTTCAGGAAACGCGCAAGAAAGACGGCGGGAACAAACCCTGTTGAATAAGCCAGTCACCGACCAGAACCGTGAGGATGGCGATGAGGACAATACCACCGATAAATGCGAAGAGGCCGAGCGTGGCGTGCGTCCACCGGCGGGTTTGATAGAGATAGATCGCAAGCCCGATGGGTGCGAGCAGAATGGTCGCGAGTTTGGCGGCAGAACTGCGCCGAAGGTCCCGCTTTTCGGCATCCTCTATCTGCCACCAGGCAAACAGCGTGATGATGCCGACCATCTGCACCAGATCATTTGCGGTAAAGGAACTTGGAGGTCCGGCAGGCCAGACGGCCGCGTCGATGAGAAGCCCGAGGGATATGAAGGCGAGCAGGCCGACATAGATCCAGTTACGTTTCACCATGCACAGGTTCCGCCGAAAGATGCGTTGTTGTCTGTGCCGTTATCGCTATCGATCGAACCATCTCCGTCAACCCCAAACTCTCATGGAGCAACGGACATGGCCCTCGTTGGGGCGTCTCCGTTTTACCGGAAACGCCCCATGATGATCGCAGTCAGGCCGCCACGACTTCCCGGTCATCGAGTGCATCGATGTCCTTGGCGTTGTTATAGACGGCCTCGTTGAGGATGCCCTCGCGCTTGGCGACGATGGTGGGCACCAGCGCCTGACCGGCGACGTTGACCGCCGTGCGGCCCATGTCGAGGATAGGGTCGATGGCGAGCAGCAGCCCCACACCTTCCAGCGGCAGGCCGAGGGTGGAGAGTGTCAGCGTCAGCATCACCACAGCACCTGTCAGACCCGCCGTTGCGGCAGAGCCGAGCACCGAGACGAAGACGATCAGCACATATTCCTGAATGCCGAGCGGCACCTGGAAGAACTGCGCAATGAAGATCGCCGAAATCGCCGGATAGATCGCAGCGCAGCCGTCCATCTTGGTGGTGGCGCCGAGCGGCACGGAGAAGGCGGCATATTCGCGCGGCACGCCGAGGCTCTTTTCCGTCACGGTTTCGGTGACGGGAAGCGTGCCGATGGAGGAGCGCGAAACGAAGGCGAGCTGGATGGCCGGCCATGCGCCAGCAAAGAAGCGAGACGGCTTCAGGCCATGGGCGATCAGCAGGGCCGGATAGACCACGAACAGCACCAGCGCCAGACCGATATAGACGGCGGCCGCATACCAGCCGAGCTGCGAAAGCGTCGTCCAGCCATATTGGTCAACCGCACGGCCAAGCAGGCCGATGGTTCCGATGGGGGTGAGGCGGATGACCCACCACAGGATTTTGCGCACGATGGCAAGCAGCGACTGGTTGAAGGCGAGGAACGGCTCCGCCGCCTTGCCCGCTTTCAGCGCGGCAACGCCGAAGGCGATCGACACCACGAGAAGCTGCAGCACGTTGAAGTTCAGCGAGGTGCTGCCGGCGCCGTTGTTGATTTTGGTCGAGGCTTCGAGGCCGAAGACGTTGGCCGGGACGAGGCCCTTCAGGAAGTCGAGCCAGGAGCCGGTTGAGGAGGGTGCCGCCGCTGCCGTATTGGCAATCGCCGTATTGACGCCCGGCTGGATGACGAGGCCGAGCACGATGCCGATGACCACGGCAATCAGCGCGGTGATGGCAAACCACAAAAGCGTCTGCCAGACGAGCTTTGCCGCATTGGAGAGGTTCTTGAGATTGGCGATGGAGGCGACGATGGCCGTGAAGATCAGCGGCGGAACGAGAGCGCGCAAAAGCTGTACGAAAATGCTGCCGATGGTCTGCAGCGTCACCGAAAGCCAGTTCGGACTGCCGGCGGCATCGGGACCGATGTTGCGCGCGACGAGCCCGAGCAGCAGGCCGATGACCATGGCGATCAGAACCTGAAAGCCGAAATTGCGATAAAAGGGTTTAGGCCCGGAGGGGCCGGCGGACGTCGTTGCCTGTGACATGACATGTCTCTTTATTGTGCAAGAAAACGAGAATGTTGCACTTTTTACACGCATTCTCGAGGGAGATCGCCGAGGATACGCCGATTTCCTCAGCAATTAAGGGATGAACGTGCGTATTTGTTGCGTTGTCGGGGAATTATTCTCGCAAATGGCGAATTCTCAGAAAAATGTTTCGCCCCATCGCGCTTCCGTTCCCGGCCCCTGACGTGAGGTTTTCGCATTTTGGCTTGCGGATCAAACCCGTCCTTTGTTTTCCTCGCCGTAAATCCGGTCTATGACATCATATGCAGGTGATTCCCTGCCAGAATTCGGGTGCAACGCTTTTTAGCCAATGCGATCTAACGGATATCCGCTTTCATGACTGTGCGTTTCGTCCGGCCTTTTTCGGTTGCAGCCTATCTTTCCCGGTATCTGGGCCTTGCGGCGCTTGTGCTGTTTCTCATCGCCGCCGGCATCCATCGTTTCGGGCCGCTGACGACGCCTGATCTCACCGGTCTGCTCGTCATTGCCGCCGGCATCGCTCTTGCGGCCGTACTTCTGGCGCTGATCGGCCTAGAGCGGCTGTGGACCAAGGGTGCGCGCGGCGGCCTTTCGGCGCTGGCGGCGTTGCTTCTTTCTGCCCTGCCGCTCGGCGTGGTCGGTTATGGCTCCTATCTTTATTGGCAGCAGCCGAAGATTTACGACATTTCCACCGACCTGAGCGATGTGCCGGAATGGCTGGTGACGCCCACGGCCAATCAGCAATGGCTGGTGCGGCCCGCTGTCATCACCAAGGCCGACCGCGATGCGCAGATGGAGGCCTATGCCAGCCTCGCCGGCCGCCGTTATGAAGGCGCGATCGACCGCATCTATGCCGCCGCCAAGAAAATGGCCGCCGCCCAGACTATTCGCATCACCCACACGAAGGGGGTGATCGGGGCGGAAGATGCGCCCTCTGCCGGCATTCCCGAGCAGGACAGGACGCAGCCCGCGGAAGAGGGGCCAGTGGAAGACCTGCCCTCCATCGTGCCGGTGCCCATGGCCCGCCCGACTGACGCGCCGCAGCCCACCTTCTTTAATGGCAGCGGTGTTGTGCTGATGCAGGGTGAAACCCGCACCCGCATCTGGGGCCTGCGTTTCGATATCCTCATCCGCCTGAAAGAAGAGGCGGAAACCACCATCGTCGATGTCCGCGTCGCTTCCCGCTACGGCCCGCACGATCTCGGCATGGGGGCGGCGATTGCGGAAGCCTATCTTGATGCGCTGGATGCGGAGATGCAGGGGCTGAACGACAACTGAGGCTATTTGTCTTGTCGTGGCACCCGCTCGTTCCCCGTCGAACGGGCGGCGAGCGACGAAAGCATCGTGAGAATTCGCGCGTCAAAACCTCATCACGCCGGAAAATATTCGCCCAGCAGCGAAGGCGCACCATCTGTCCGCACTTCGCCCTTTTCGATCAGGTCCTCTATATGCGCCAGTACGGAAAGGGCGGCCGCGCCGTGCAGGCGCTTGTCGGTGCTGGCATAGATCACCTTCACCATATCGGCGATCAGCCGGTCGCCTTCGCGGATGCGCTTCAGAACCGCCTTTTCCCGCATACGTCGATGAGCGCGTAGCCCGCGCATGAAGGCCGAGGGATCGGTGACCGGGCCGCCGTGGCCGGGCAGGAACAGCCGGTCGTCGCGGGTGAGCAGCCTCTCCAGCGAGGCCATGTAATCGCTCATCGCCCCGTCAGGAGGTGCGACGATGGTGGTAGCCCAAGCCATCACATGATCGGCGGAAAAGACGATGCCACTGCCCTCAAGCGCGAAGGCGGTGTGGTTGGCCGTGTGCCCCGGTGTATGCAGCGCGGTCAGCGTCCAGCCGTCGCCGGAAAGGCTCTGCCCATCGCCAAGCGCGATATCGGGCACAAAAGCCGTATCGGAACTTTCAGCAAAGGGATTGGTCTCGCCCACATGCAGCGGCCGGGCGGCGCGATGCGGACCTTCCGCCACCGTCAGCGCGCCGGTTGCCGCCTTCAGTCGCCGGGCGAGCGGCGAGTGATCACGATGGGTGTGGCTGACGAAGATATGGGTGACCTCGCGGCCATCAAGCGCCGCCATCAGCGCCTGAAAATGCGCCTCATCCTCCGGGCCGGGATCGATGACGGCAACGGAGCGGTCGCCGACGATGTAGCTGTTGGTGCCGTGAAAGGTGAAGGCGGAAGGATTGTTGACGGTGATGCGCTGGATGAGCGGGGCGACAGGAACCGCCTCGCCATAGGCCGGCCTGAAATCGAGATCGAATGCCGGGTCCGCCATCGAGACCTCCTGAAAAATGCCATGCCAGCTTGAGCCACGGCCTCAACCGCGCCGCTGCCCAAGCCCTAACATGCGAACTTCGCCACGGCACCCAAAAAGCTTGGGTTTTGTGAAAAAATTGGTCGCCGGGTCATTGCCGGGCCGGGCAGGCTTTGATAATCAGGCCCGGTTCGGGCAGCGGCGTTTCGCTTCACTGCCCTGTTGGGGCGTCGCCAAGCGGTAAGGCACCGGTTTTTGGTACCGGCATTCCCAGGTTCGAATCCTGGCGCCCCAGCCATCTATTCCAAGTCAGAACAACGTTCGCAGGTCCCGGCGACCATCGATCACGCGAACGATTTCCACGGAATATATTTCGCCGCCATCGGTATCCGGTACGGTTTCGTAGAGAACGACATAAGGTGTCTCGACGAGCATACGGGCGGGCGGAAAAATTTCCGGATGACGCTCGCCAAGGTGAGGATGGTCGACCAAGCGCTCCGCTTTGGCGCGGAACCGAGCGAAATATCGCTCTGCGGCAAGAGGCTGTGATTTGCCGATGTCGATATAGATTTTCTTCACATCGCTACGTGCGCGGGGCGTCCAGACAAGCTTAGTGGTCACGATTTTTCAACGAGGCCAGTTCTGCACGCGCTTCATTGAGCGCCTCGTTGAAATCCACTTCGGTTGAACCGCCACTGGCTTTGCCCTCAGCCCACAATGCGCGCAGCTTGGCGATGTCGTCGCGTCGCTGAATCCATTTTGCCGACCAGTCTCGCATCGCTTCACGGATGACTTCGCTGCTGCTGGCATAAGCACCGCTTTCCACGGCGTCACGCAAGATTTCGGCGTGCTGGGGCGTCATCGAAACGCTGATCTTTTCAACGTTGGCCATGTCATTTCTCCATGGATGTTGGTAGGAATTATTACCACCAACCGGTTTTTGGCGCGAGATATTTTTTCGACGCCCTAGTGGCAATGCACCGGAGGATGCTAGTGCGGGTGGAGAAGCCATCTTCAACAAAAACGCCGCGCATCCGGAGACACGCGGCGTCCAATCCTAAATCGCACCTAAGCCTTAGAGCGCGATATCCGGCACCTTCTTCACCGGCGCACTCGCAGGCGCCGCACCGGCGCCCTTCAGCGCCTCAAGGTCGATCTGCGGCGGCGTCGGCAGCTGCAGGTGTTCGGCGGTGTAAGCCCATTCCTGCTGCACCTTTTCCGGGTCGTCATTGAGCTTGGTGCCGTAGCTCGGCACGATCTGGCGAAGCTTCGTCTGCCATTCCGGCGTTGCCACCTTGTCCTTGAAGACCTTTTCGAGAACGCTGAGCATGATCGGTGCTGCGGTGGAAGCGCCCGGCGAAGCGCCGAGCAGGCCGGCGATGCTGCCATCCCCTGCGGCGACGACTTCGGTGCCGAGCCTCAGCACGCCGCCCTTTTCTTCGTCGCGTTTGATGATCTGCACGCGCTGGCCGGCCTGCCACAGGCGCCATTCGCCCTGCTTGGCATTCGGGAAATATTCCTTCAGCGCGGCAAAACGGTCGTCATCCGACATCATCAGCTGGCCGGCGAGATACTCCACCAGCGGATATTCGTCGATGCCCACCCGCACCATCGGCCAGGCATTGCTTGTGGTGACCGAGGAGACGAGGTCGAAATAGGAGCCTTCCTTCAGGAACTTGGTGGAGAAGGTGGCGAAAGGTCCGAACAGGATAACGCGCTTGCCACCCAGCACACGGGTATCGAGATGCGGCACCGACATGGGCGGCGAGCCGACCGAAGCCTTGCCATAGGCCTTGGCCAGATGCTGCATCGTCACGTCAGGGTTTTCGTTGATGAGGAACGAGCCGCCCACCGGGAAACCGGCATAATCGTCCGCTTCGGGAATGCCGGACATCTGCAACAGATGCAGCGCACCGCCGCCAGCGCCGATGAATACGAATTTCGCGTCCACCACCTGTTCGGCGTCGGTCTTGGTGTTGGTATAGGTCACGCGCCAGCTGCCATCGGCATTGCGCTGAATGTCGGAAACCTCGCTATTGACCTGAAGGTCGAAATTCTGGTCGCTCTGCAGATGCGATACGAACTGGCGGGTGATTTCGCCGAATTCCATGTCGGTGCCGAGCGGCGACCAGGTCGCGCCGATCTTCTGGGAAGGATCGCGGCCTTCCATCATCAGCGGCACCCACTTCTTGATCTGCTCGGGATCGGTGGAGAATTCCATACCGGCGAAAAGCGGGCTGGCTTTGAGAGCCTGATAACGCTTTTCCAGATAGGCGACGTTCTCGTCACCCCAGACGAAGCTCATATGCGGCGTGTGGTTGATGAAGGAGCGCGGGTTCTTCAAGACGCCGTTGCGCACCTGCCAGGCCCAGAACTGCCGGGAAATCTGGAAGGATTCGTTGATGTTGACGGCCTGGGTGATCTTGATGTTGCCGTTGTCGTCTTCCGGCGTGTAGTTGAGCTCGGCAAGCGCGGAGTGGCCGGTGCCGGCATTGTTCCAGCCGTTCGAGCTTTCAAGCGCCACGCCGTCCAGCCGTTCCAGCATCTGCATCGACCAGGTGGGCTCCAGTTCGCGCAGCCAAACACCGAGCGTCGCGCTCATGATGCCGCCGCCGATCAAAAGCACATCGACCTTCTTGGCGGCCGTATTGGCGAGAAGCGGAGAAGAGGGCAGCGCCGCTGCGGCAATTCCGGCGAGCGCACCGCCCAGAACCTGTCGGCGGTTCAGCGGAAATGCATTGGAGAGATCAGTGAGCTGGGATTTGTCTTGATCGATGGGAGTCACGGCCATACCTGATTCTTGTTTTGTGTTAAAAACATTCCTCCCGATCGCCCCGTTACAGCAAAGCGCAAATCGGCACAACCCGGACTCATTCACTCCAGTTCAAGCGTTTTTGCAGGGATCTGGCCGGGACATATGGTCGCGCCGGCGGATTTTGCACATTTGCGGATCGTCATTTTTAGGGCGGTGAAGATTAGGCGATGCTTTCAAACGGTTGAAAGGGTTCTCTGCGCCCGATATCGCAAAAAGCCCGCCCGGCTGCGCCTTGCCGGCCATCACGGCTGGCGCAATGCCGCTGCGGGCCGATTTTTTTCAGAAAAATGACAAAAAATCCCGAAAAAGTGAAAAGGCCCGCCGGTTCGGGCGGGCCTTGGCGCGTTCGGTTTGTGGCCGAAGATCAGTTTGCGGCGAGGAATTCCGCGCAATAGCTCGGGCCGTTGACGCCGGGGCGGTCGGAGACGGTGCGCACGGCGGTGATCTTGTAGTCGCTGGAAACGACGAGCTGCACGGTGCAGGAGAGCGACGCGGTGCGGGCCGGCGAGATCTGACGACCCTTCTTGCCATCCTTGCCCTCTTCGAACCTGGCCGGAATGGTGGCCTTCTTGTAGCCGCCACGCCAGTTATAGACGGTGGAGCTGCCGGTTTCCGTGTCGCTCAGCGGCGGGCCGAATTTTGCGAAGAAAATACCTGCGGACTGGCCGACCCAGCGAGTCTCAACGGGGCTCTTCTGGGTGAAAGAAGGAGTGGAGCCGCCCGTGGAGGTGGTGCAGGCCGAGAGCGCAATGGCAAACGCTGCGAGCGTTACGCTGCGAGATAGCATGGTGAAATGTCCTTTGTGCCGTGTCCGGCTTCCCGCCGGTCATTCCGTTCCCCTAGCAGATTTGGCGACGGGGGGCAGGGGAGGTGGGCGGCTTGACGAAAATTTCCTGCCACAATTGCTTTTTTGTAACGTTTTGAGGGCTTCCAGCCGGTGCCGCAGGCGCTTGGCAGGGCTGTTTCAACGGATGGGAAAAACTTGTCATAAAAAATGCAATAAGCCGCTTGTCGAATGCCGGAGGCTGGTCTATAGAAGCGCCGCTGGTCACGGAGTGTAGCGCAGTCTGGTAGCGCACGTCGTTCGGGACGACGGGGTCGGAGGTTCGAATCCTCTCACTCCGACCAGCTTGAAGCCCAATAGATACAGCGGCTTGCAACTCATCCCGATACTTCCTGAAAATCTCCAGATCAAAGCCTCGCGCCGAAACCGGACCTGTTAAATCAGAACCGGTTGGAATGCATTCGTCGCTCGTGCCTGAAAAATCAGGGTGCAGGTGCGGATTGAGGCCCTCAAATTCCAGTTCTTCCACTGGTGTGAAACCGCACCCCTGCTGCACCGGCCGCCGAACAAAAGAGGCCCGTCGCTCCGCCAAGCGCCAGGCCTCAATGTCGCGGCCTTGTTTCAGGGGACGCGCGACACGGACCGTCTTAGAAGCGTCAATTCTCGTCCACAATCCAAGAAGTTATCCATGAAGGTCACAAGCCCTGAAATCCGGGGCCATCGACATGATCAACTTATCGCGATCAAAAAAGAGGCCCGCTGTTTTTTCAAACAACGAGCCTCTGTTGGGCCGCTTGGCGGAGCGACCGCACGCAAATTCGCTTTTTGCGCATGAACGTCGAATGAACAAACGGGTTTCTGTGCGGACGAGAAACAACCCGTAAAAATCAGGATAGCAACATGGATCGGAAAGCCGCCTCAGCCGTTATCTAACCATACAACAATGGAGGATAACATGCTGAAGGGTATTGCACTGTGGGCTATGGGCGTTCCGGTCGTGGTGATTATTCTGCTTTATATCTTCGTGTTTTAAGCTGATCCCAAGTCTTTTACACGGAAGAACCTCTCAAACTAAAAAGGCGACCGTTCTGACGGTCGCCTTTTTGTTTGTCCATGCCCGTGCCTGTCAGCTGAGGTCGCCGATCAGCCGCGAGGCTGTGGCAGCGTCCGTGCGGCGGATGTCGATTTCGTCGCGGTGCCTTGCCAGGAGTTCGCTCGCCAGCAGCTTTTCCGCGAGATCGGCGGGCAGCGAGAGAATCACGCGGTCACCCTGTTCTTCCGTCGCGCCGACGCTCCGCTTGCCGGCAATCATACCGCCCGCCACCGTGTTGTTGGTGTCGGGGTCGATCAGGATGAACGAGCCGGTTGAGCGGTTCTGCTCGTAGGCATCGAAGATCGCCGTCTCGTCGAAGGAAAGCCGCACCTTGCCGATGGCGTTCATCGGCAGCGAGGTCTCATGCGCCTGCCATTCGCCTTCCTTGAGGTTGAGCTGGCTGACGGGCTGGACGCTGACACGCTGGCGGCGGCTGCCGCTTTTCAGCCAGTAGCGCTTGCCCGCTTCGATGCCGCCCGGCTGCAACGCTACGATCTGCGCGTCGAAGGCAAGGCCCGTCTGCGGCTGCGCCTCGATGGAGACGATCATGTCGCCGCGCGAGACGTCCACCTGACGGTCGAGCACGAGCGTGACGGCGTCACCGGCGACGGCCGCATTGCGCACCAGATCGAAAGTCACGATCTGCTTGACGTTCGCGACCATGCCTGACGGCAGGATGACGACGCTGTCGCCCGGCTTCACCGAGCCGCCGGCAACCGTGCCCTGATAACCGCGGAAGCTCTCGCCGGGGCGCGACACGCGCTGTACGGGCAGACGGAAGCCGCCCGACTGCGCGGAGCGAACGGTTGCAAGTTCCAGCGTTTCCACCAGCGTCGGGCCTTCATACCAGGGCATGGCGGCCTTGCCTGACAGAACGACATTTTCGCCCTTCAGCGCTGACATCGGTATTGCCGTGATCTGCTTGATGCCGAGGTTGGAGGCGAACTCGCGGAATTCGTGGGCGATCAGCTCGAAACCGGCCTTGTCGTAATGTGTCAGGTCGATCTTGTTGACGGCCAGCACGAACTGCCGGATGCCCATCAGCGCCGCAATGGTGGCGTGGCGGCGTGTCTGTTCCAGAATGCCGGTGCGCGCATCGACCAGCAGCACGGCGAGATCGGCCGTGGAAGCGCCGGTTGCCATGTTGCGGGTATATTGCTCGTGGCCGGGCGTATCTGCCACGATGAAGGCGCGCCGGTCGGTGGCGAAATAACGATAGGCGACATCGATGGTGATGCCCTGTTCGCGCTCCGCCTGAAGACCGTCCAGCAGCAGCGCGAAATCGGGCAGGCCGAGATCGTTCTGCTTGCCGCTGTCGCGGTGCAGGGTGGCGGCCTGATCTTCCTTGACGGCCTTGGTGTCCCAGAGAAGACGGCCGATCAGGGTCGACTTGCCGTCATCAACGCTGCCGCAGGTGATGAGCCGCAGCGGGCGCGTATCGCGCGCCGCCTTCGAATGTTCTGCAAAGGGCAGGATGGTAGCGGAAGAGGAGGGGGTGTTGGCGGCGGCAGTGCTCATCAGAAATACCCCTCGCGCTTCTTTTTCTCCATGGAACCGGACTGGTCGCGGTCGATCGCGCGGCCCTGCCGTTCGGAAACCGTGGCGATTTCCAGCTCGGCGATAACCTCCTGAAGCGTTGCGGCTTCGGAACGGATCGCGCCGGTCAGCGGGAAGCAGCCGAGCGTGCGGAAGCGGATCGAGCCGTGCTGGACCTCTTCGCCGGGCAGCAGTTCAAGGCGCTCATCCTCGGCCAGGATCATCATGCCGTCGCGCTCGATGTAAGGACGCTGGGCAGCGTAATAGAGCGGCACCAGCGGAATGTTTTCCGCTTCGATGTAACGCCAGATATCGACCTCGGTCCAGTTGGAGAGCGGGAAGGCGCGCACGCTTTCGCCCTTGCGGACCATACCGTTATAGATGTTCCACAGTTCCGGGCGCTGGTTGCGCGGGTCCCATTTGTGGTCGGGTGTGCGGAAGGAATAGATGCGCTCCTTGGCGCGGCTTGCTTCCTCATCGCGGCGTGCGCCGCCGAAGGCGGCATCGAACTGGCCGGCATCGAGCGCCTGACGCAGCGCTTCAGTCTTCATGATGTCGGTGTAGAGCGCCGATCCGTGGGAGAAGGGCGTCACATTTTCCGTCTCGCCGCGCGGGTTGGTGTAGGAGATCAGGTCGAGATCGTATTCCTTGACGATATTGTCGCGGAATTCGATCATTTCCTTGAACTTCCAGCCCGTATTGACGTGCAGCAGCGGGAAGGGGATGCGGCCGGGGAAGAAGGCCTTGCGCGCCAGGTGCAGCAGCACGGAACTATCCTTGCCGATGGAATACAGCATCACGGGATTGTCGAATTCGGCGGCAACTTCGCGGAAGATGTGAATGGCTTCGTTTTCAAGCGCCTTCAGATGGGGATCGAGCGGCGGCTTGGATGCGACAGTATTCTTGCTGTCCGTCTCGTGGACTGCGTTGGACATTGTGAACTCCGGAAAATGTACTGAATGATTATCGTTGCGGGATGGCGGAAACGGCGGATGTCTGCTCCTCACCGGCGACGTGAAGACCGCATTCGCGCTTCTCGTCGTTTTCCCACCACCATCGACCGGCGCGCTCAGGCTCGCCGGGCTTGATGGCGCGTGTACACGGCTCGCAGCCGATGGAGGGGTAACCACGCGCATGCAACGGATTGACGGGAATGTTTTCAGACGCGACATAGGCCTGGATCTGGTCGATGTCCCAGTCCGCCAGAGCATTGATCTTGATGAGATTGCGCTCGGCGTCGAACTCGGCGAAAGGCGTCGTCGCACGGTTGCCCGACTGGCCGCGCCTGAGACCGGTGATCCAGAAGGCTGCGCCATCAAGCGCCTTGCCAAGCGGGATCAGCTTTCTGACATGACAGCAGGCGTGACGGGCCTCGATGCTTTCGTAAAAGCCATTGAGACCGTATTTGGCGGCATAGGCGTCGATATCGTCCTGTTCGGGCCGGAAGCGACGGATTTCAATGCCGAAACGTTCCTCGGTTTCATCGATGAGATCGACGGTTTCCTTAAACAGACGGCCGGTTTCCAGCGTCACGACATCGATCGGCAACCGGTGCGTACCGATGGCGGCGGTGATGACCTGATCTTCGATGCCGAGGCTGGTGGTGAAGACCGCACGGCCGCCAAGACCGGCGATGAAGGAAAGTCGTCCCGCAAGATCGAGCCCGGCAAGCGTGGCGTCTAGGGATGCGGTATCGGCAGAGGCATTTGCTGAATTGATCGTCATTGTCACGTCCGGGATTTCCATGGCCGATTATTGTTGAAATCCGGCCTCCGGAACAGAAATGACAGTCTTTGTGCGCTGCACTTGAGAGCAAAAATGCCTCACGTGCACGGAGTATGAGCAAAAGATGCCCGTTCACCTTCTTTGCAGCTTGGATTTGAATTGTGACAACTTCTGCGCTAAGCCGGAATTGCCGGGTTCCCGGGCTTGTGGTCTACTGGTTTTACGATGATTTCGCAGAAGGCAAAATATGCGCTGAGGGCGCTCCTTTCGCTGGCCAAGGCCGACGGCGGCTGTCCTGTGCAGATTTCCGATATTGCTCGTGAACAGGCCATTCCGAAAAAGTTTCTGGAACAGATCCTTCTCGAAATGAAGAAGGAACGCATTGTCGAAAGCAGGCGTGGCAAGCAGGGCGGTTATCTGCTGGCGCGCCCGGCCTCGGACATCACCTTCGGCGAGGTGCTGCGCCTGATCGACGGGCCGCTTGCCCCCTTGCCCTGCCTGTCGCAGACCGCCTATCGCCGCTGCGAGGATTGCGATGGCGAGAAGCAGTGCGAAATCCGCCACGTCTTTGCCCGCGTGGCCGATGCCACCCGCAACATCCTTTTCAACACCACTGTTGCCGATGCCGTGGCCGGTGTTGAAGTGCCCGAGCTTTTGACGGCTTAGCCATCGGCGCAATAGGTGTGCAGTACGGTCCCTCCACCCTCATTCCTGTGCTTGTCACAGGAAACCAGTCGATGCGCGTCTGCGCGGCGAAAAGACTCTTCTCAGCCCAAGGACTTGGGCTGGCTGGATTCCTGTGACAAGCACAGGAATGAGGGTGGGAGGGGTGCGTCGCGACCGCCGGGAGCTTGAGCCTGCCATGCCGATGGACTGGTGGACGTTGCATGCCCCCCCATCCCCTCATACCGCTCAGACGAAAAAATCGTCTAAAACCCCATAATATTTTTCGCTATCGCGGCAAAAAATCGTCAAAAATGTGAAATGCTTTTGCATTCAGAAAAGTTTTACACGACGCTTGTTGCGCCTTTCGCTTATGCTGCGCTGTATTTGTTGCCCGGGGAAACGCTCTCGGGAAACACTTTTTCGATCGTATTCGGCCTCATTGACCAACTCTACTCAACCGGTAGAGTTAAGCCATCGCAATCAGGAGGGAATACCGATGTCCAAGCTTCTGTCCGGTTTGAGCGTTGTTGCGCTTAGCCTTTCACTGGCACTTGGCGGCGCTGGCTCGGCCGCCGCGCAGACCAAGCTGCTCAACGTGTCCTACGACCCGACCCGTGAACTCTACAAGGATTTCAACGAAGCCTTCGCCAAGAAGTGGAAAGCGGATACGGGTGAGGACGTCACCATCCAGCAGTCGCATGGTGGTTCCGGCAAGCAGGCGCGCTCGGTTATCGACGGCCTTGAGGCCGACGTGGTGACGTTGGCGCTGCAGAGCGATATCGACGCCATCGTCCAGAACTCCGGCAAGATCAACAAGGACTGGCGCACCCGCCTGCCGCATAATTCCTCGCCTTATACCTCGACCATCGTGTTCCTGGTGCGCAAGGGAAACCCCAAAGGCATCCATAACTGGGGCGATCTGGTGAAGGGCGACATCCAGATCGTCACGCCGAACCCGAAGACCTCGGGCGGCGCCCGCTGGAACTATCTCGCAGCCTGGGCTTGGGCCAATGAGGAATTCAAGGGCGACAAGGACAAGATAAAGGCCTATGTCGGCGAGCTCTACAAGCGCGCTCCCGTTCTCGATACCGGCGCCCGCGGCTCCACCGTAACCTTTGCACAGCGCCAGATCGGTGACGTGCTGCTGGCCTGGGAAAACGAAGCCTATCTTGCCGGCCAGGAATTCGGTGCTGACGCATTCGATATCGTCGTGCCGCCGATCTCGATCCTTGCCGAACCGCCGGTCGCCGTGGTTGACGCCAATGTCGACGCCAAGGGAACACGCAAGGCAGCGGAAGCCTATCTGCAATATCTCTATTCCGACGAGGGCCAGAATATTGCGGCGAAACACTTCTACCGTCCGTCCAACCCCGCCGTGGTCTCCAAGGATCTGCTGAAGCAGCTGCCCGACATCAAGCTCGTCACCATTGACGACCCGCAGTTTGGCGGTTGGGCCAAGGCGCAGCCGGAACATTTCGGTGACGGCGGCATCTTCGACCAGATTTACAAGCCCGCAAAGTAAGCGGATGATGGGCTGAGGAGAAACAGCCCGCCCGCAAGGGACGTTGAAAAACAGCAGCTGGATCGACCGGACACCGTGCCGGTCGATCCTTTATAATAAACGCCGGGGAACACCGGCTCCCAGAGAGCATTTCCAGGAAAAGTGGACCCCGGTTTTCTCTCCGGAAATGCGCCAAAACAAAGATTATCCGGAGCCTTGATGAGCAATAATACATCCGGAAACAGGTGGAAATGGCGGCAGTCGAGCGTCATACCGGGCTTCGGCCTGACGCTTGGTTACACAGTGACCTATCTGTTTCTCATCATTCTTATTCCGCTGGGCGGCCTTATCTGGTCCACGGCGAAACTGGGTTTTTCAGATTTCATTGCGATTGCCACCGATAGCCGCACGCTGAATGCACTGCGCGTCAGCTTCGGTACGGCGTTTCTGGCGGCACTGGTCAACGCGGTTTTCGGCGTCATCGTCGCCTGGGTCCTGACCCGTTACCGTTTTCCCGGCCGCCGATTTGTCGATGCCATCGTCGATCTGCCCTTTGCCCTGCCGACGGCAGTGGCCGGTATCGCGCTCACCACGCTTTATGCCAATCGCGGCTGGGTCGGTTCGCTGTTCGAACCCTTCGGCATCAAGATCGCCTTTACGCCGACCGGCATCGTCATTGCGCTGATCTTCATCGGCCTGCCTTTCGTGGTCCGCACCGTGCAGCCGGTCATGGAAGAGATCGACCGTCAGGTGGAGGAAGTGGCGGCCACGCTTGGCGCCAACCGTTTCCAGACCATTACCCGCGTTCTGCTGCCGAGCCTCACGCCCGCGATCCTTACGGGTTTTGCGCTCGCCTTCGCGCGCGGTGTCGGGGAATATGGTTCGGTCATCTTCATCGCCGGCAATATTCCTTACGTGTCGGAAATCGCGCCGCTCCTCATCGTCATCCGGCTGGAGGAGTTCAATTATGCGGCCGCGACCGGCATCGCCACCATCATGCTGATCATCTCGTTTGCCATGCTGTTCCTCATCAATCTCATTCAGGCCTGGAGCCGCAAGAGGTACGGTTATGTCTGAGACCGCTCCCCGCACGTCCCCCCGGCCGTTCCGCGACCCCGCCAGCGAGAGTTTTCCCGCCCGGCTGGCATTGATCGCGATAGCCTTTGTGTTCCTCGCTGCATTTCTGGTCCTGCCGCTGATATCGGTATTCTTCGAAGCCTTCCGCAAGGGCGCGGAAAGCTTCTGGGAGGCGATCGTCGAACCGGATGCGCTCTCCGCCATCCGCCTGACACTGCTCGTCGCCGCCATTTCGGTGCCGCTCAACCTGATCTTCGGGGTTGCCGCCGCCTGGGCGATTGCGAAATTCGAATTCAAGGGCAAGGCGTTCCTGATCACGCTCATCGACCTGCCGTTTTCGATCTCGCCGGTCATATCGGGCCTTGTCTATGTCATCCTGTTTTCCTCGCACAGCGTGCTGGGGCCATGGCTGAAGAGTTACGGCATCGAAATCCTCTTTGCGGTGCCGGGCATCGTGCTGGCCACCATCTTCGTCACCTTTCCTTTCGTCGCGCGCGAATTGATCCCGCTGATGCAGGAGCAGGGCAATGGCGACGAGGAGGCGGCGATTTCGCTCGGCGCAACCGGCTGGCAGACCTTCTGGTATGTCACGCTGCCGAACATGAAATGGGGCCTGCTCTACGGGGTGCTGCTCTGCAACGCCCGCGCCATGGGCGAGTTCGGCGCCGTCTCGGTGGTATCGGGCCATATTCGCGGCGAGACCAACACCATGCCGCTGCATGTCGAGATACTCTATAATGAGTACAATATGGGTGCGGCCTTTGCGGTGGCGACGCTGCTGGCTGGTCTGGCGCTCGTGACGCTCGTTCTCAAAACCATTCTCGAAATACGCTTTGGCGCGGGCAACGCAGCCGGCAAGCATTGAAAGGCATATTCATGGAAGTGAAAGTTTCCGGCATCACCAAGCAGTTCGATCGCTTTCCCGCACTGAACGACGTGTCGCTCGATATTCGTTCCGGCGAGCTGATCGCTCTGCTCGGTCCCTCCGGTTCCGGCAAGACGACGCTGCTGCGTCTCATCGCCGGCCTGGAGCAGCCGACCAAAGGCCACATCTTCTTCGGTGACGAGGACGCCTCGCACCGCACGGTGCAGGAGCGCAATGTCGGTTTCGTCTTTCAGCATTATGCGCTGTTCCGCCATATGACGGTGGCGGAGAACATCGCCTTCGGCCTGAAGGTGCGTCCCTCCGCCAAGCGCCCGCCGAAAGCGGAAATCCGCAGGCGCGTGTCCGAGCTTCTCGACATGGTGCATCTCTCCGGTCTCGAAAAACGTTACCCCACCCAGCTTTCCGGCGGCCAGCGCCAGCGCGTGGCGCTTGCCCGCGCTGTCGCCATCGAGCCGAAGGTTCTGCTTCTCGATGAGCCCTTCGGCGCGCTCGATGCCAAGGTTCGCAAGGAGCTGCGCCGCTGGCTGCGTGAATTCCACGACCGCACCGGCCACACCACCGTTTTCGTGACCCACGATCAGGAAGAGGCGCTGGAACTGGCCGACCGCGTCGTCGTCATGAGCCAGGGCAAGATCGAACAGGTGGGCACGGCGGACGATGTTTATGACACGCCCAATTCCCCCTTCGTCTTCTCCTTCATCGGCGAATCCTCCAGCCTGCCGATAACGATCCGCGACGGCCATGTACTGTTTCAGGGAGAGAGCATCGGCATCGATGAGAGCGGCACGGGCGAGGGTGAGCTTTTCTTCCGTCCGGAAGATGTGGTGCTGACGCAGGAGAAGGACGCGCTTTACGGCAAGGTCACCACCTGTCGCCGCCTCGCCGGCACCCGCATCGCCGAAATCGACATCGCCAATAACGGCCACGAGCCCTATCACCTCGAAATCGAGGTGCCGCTCAACGCCGCCGTGGCCGTGGGCGCGGAACTGCGCTTCCGTCCGACGCGGTGGAAGGTGTTCGGGAAGAAGTAGGGGAGGTATCGCGGAGGCAGTTGACGGTTTGTTGCGACCTGCAGTTCCTCCGTCATACCGGCCTTGAGCCGGTATCCAGCCAGCCCAAGTCCTTGGGCTGAAATGACTCTTCCCCGCCGCGCAGACGCGCGTCGACTGGATTCCGGCTCAAGGCCGGAATGACGGGGAGAGTGAGGCTACCGCGAACGCCATCAAATGCCGCTTTTGCCGCGTTAGTTCACGCCCGGATTTCCACGCTGACCCGTCTCAATCCAGAAACGGAAAAGGGCCGCCGAAGCGACCCTTCCATGAGCTTGGTCCTGTTTACAGACCCGGGACTGTTTCTCAACGTTCCGAAGGCAAGATGTCTTACGCCGAGGGCTGCCCCGTCGAAAACACACCCTTTCCATTGCCTGCACCAGAGACCGAAATCTCATTAGACATTGGATCACCTCCTTCCGATACGTTGAACATAACTAGAAGGTAGTACGATTCGTCAGTAATGCAAGAGGGGTTACTTATAACGGGCGCCCGGGCATTACGACACCCGCATCACGATCTTGCCGATATGATTGCTGCTCTCCATCAGCCGGTGCGCTTCCACAACCTCGTCCAGCGTGAAGACCCGGTTGATAACAGGCGCGACCTGACCGCGCTCGATGAGCGGCCAGACCTCTGCGATAAGGTCGTCGCGGATGGCGCGTTTTTCGTCCGCCGTGCGGGGACGCATGGTGGAGCCGGTGACGGTGAGGCGTTTGACCATGATCGGGGTTAGATTGACCTTCTCGGCCATGGCACCACCCAGAAAGGCGATGATCGACAGGCAGCCATCCTTGGCGAGTGCCGCAAGGTTCTTTTCGAAATAGGCTGCGCCGATCATGTCGAGAACGACATCGACGCCCTTGCCGCCGGTTTCGGATTTAACGATCTCGGCGAAATCCTCCTCGCGGTAATTGATCGCGCGCTTGGCGCCGAGCTTCACGCAGGCCTCGCATTTTTCCGCCGAGCCCGCCGTGGCATAGACTTCGGCGCCAAAGGCTTTCGCAAGCTGGATGGCAGTCGTGCCGATACCGCTGGTGCCGCCGTGGATGAGCACGCTTTCCCCTTCGGTAAGGCCTGCCATCTGGAAGAGATTGGCCCAGACAGTGAAGAAGGTTTCCGGCAATGCGGCCGCTTTGACGGCGTCGTAACCTTTGGGGAAGGGCAGGGCCTGCCCGGCGGGCACGGTGCAATATTCGGCATAAGCGCCGCCATTGGCGAGCGCGCAGACCTTGTCGCCCAGCGCGAATTCATCGACGCCTTCACCGAGAGCGACCACCTCGCCGGCGATTTCGAGGCCGAGGAACGGGCTTGCATCCTTCGGCGGCGGATAGGTGCCCTGCCGCTGCGCGACATCGGGGCGGTTGACGCCCGCCGCCTCGACCTTCACCAGAATCTCGCCTTTTGCGGGATTCGGCAAAGGCGCTTGCGAAAGGCGCATCACCTCCGGGCCACCATGGGAGGGAAGGTCGATGAAGCGCATTTTTTCGGGCAGGGTCATAGTGTCGGGCATGGCCAGGGGCAACTCCTCACTTGTCGGCGTCACCTGAAGATGTAGGTCAGATGCGCCGTCGAGGGAAGGTGGCCCTTTGCCGCTGATGTCAATTTGTCTCGCCGAACACCCGGACGACGAAGCCGCTTTCATTTTCCTTCGCAGCGGCCTTCACACCCGCGATCTCGCTGCCGATACGCTCGGGATTGGCGATGATCAGCCCCTTCGGCAAGGTTAGGACGCCGATCGAGCAGCGCAGCAGCGCGAAGTCACGCTCGTTGCCGTGGCGGTCCTGGCCTTTCATGCAGCCGGCGGCGCGGTCTTCGTCCGAATAGAGTTCGGCGACATCGTCGTGAAAATCGCTGAGCAGCCGCTCTAGGATTTCCGTCAGTTCTCCTACCGACCAGTCACGCACGCCGATGAAGAAGTCGTCGCCGCCGATATGGCCGAGGAAACAATCACCGGCAAAAAAGTAGCGGCGCATCAGAGCCGAAAACAGGGTGATGGCGTGGTCGCCGGCATTGAAGCCGTATTTGTCGTTGAAGGGTTTGAAATTATCGAAGTCGCAATAGCAGAAGAAGCGCGCCTCGTCGCCGTCGCTGCAGCGGTCGGCAATGAAGCCGCCAATCGCGCGGTTGCCGGGCAGCGCCGTCAGCGGGTTCTGGTCCTGCGCCATCTTCAGCTGTTTTTCGTTGATGACCTTGATGAGCGAGGCGGCGGAGACGATGCCGGCGTAACGCATGTTTTCGGTGAGGATGATGCAGGCGCTGCCACCCATGCTGGCGAACATGTTCATCAGCTGGTCGGCATCCGCATCGAGGCCGACGATCGGCGCGGGATCGACGAAATGGGAAATGGTGCGCTCATAGATCTTGTTCTTGAGCAGGTCGCGGCCGAAGGGCCGATAGATATATTCCTTGAGGTGATATTCGTTGATGACGCCGCGCGGTTCGCCATTGGCGTTAAGAACCGGGAAGAAGGCCTGCTGCGGATTTCTGCGGAACAGTTCGAAGACGCTGTCGACGCTGTCATGCTCGAAGACGGTGGGAAGGCGCTCTATTTCCCGGCGGATGAGAATTTCATCCAGTGTCTGGCTGCTGCGTCGCGCCACGCCGATGCGGTTGATGTGGGGAAAGCTTTCAGGCAATTCGCTGGTGAAGACCGTTGGCCTGGCGATCAGCCAGCCCTGCACCAGATCGACGCCGAATTCGCGGCAGGTCAGAAATTCCGCTTCGGTCTCGATGCCTTCCGCAATGACCCGGACGCCGAGAACATGGGCGATGTTGACGATGTTGCGCACAAGGTGCTGCTTGCGCGGCAATTGGTCGACGCCGGTGATGAAATGCCGGTCGATCTTCAGGTAATCCAGCGGGAAGTCGCAGAGCAGCTTCATCTCGCCGTGACCGGCGCCGAAATCGTCAATCGCCAGCTTGAAACCTTCCTTGCGCATGCGGGCGATCAGCGCCGTGAACTCCGGCACGCTGGTATTGTCGAAACGTTCGGAAAGTTCAAAGCAGATGGAGGAGGCCGGAATGCCCGCCCGCGCCAGATGGCCGACGAGCTTGTCCAGAATGGCGTCGCCATGCGGGATCAGCCGTACATCGAGATTGAGGAACAGGGTGGCGGAGGAAAAATCGGGCAGGGTGGAGAATTTTGCGAGCGCCCGGCTTGCCAGCATCTGCTCGAAGGCCTTCAGCTCGCCATCTGCAGCAGCCTGGTCGAGAAGCGCCAGCGGATTGGAAAAACCGAGCCGATCATGGCCGCGCATCAGCGATTCATAACCGAAGATCGTGCCCGTCGTCGCCTCGACAATCGGCTGGAACGCCGTTTCGAGCACCAGCTTGGCCATGGGAAACATGTGCCCGGAGGCAAAACGCCTGATGACATCGTTCTCCAGCGTGACGGCCTGCATTTTATTCTCCGCTGTTGCCGGTCCCCATGTGGCTAACGTAAGGGGAGCCTGTCTCTTTTGCGGCGAACAATCGCAGATTACAGGTCAACAAAAGCTTTCACGACTGTGAAGCTTTGATGAACGTTTTGTTACAACCCCATAAGCATGTAGGCCTATGAGCATGTGGGGTTGTTGCGCCGGGCCTCATGCGCGGCGGACGTGCCCGGTGTGAGCGGCGTAGAGATCCGCGACGTTCATGCGCTCCCGGTCTGCCTCGACAGACTCTGCGGACTCGGTGCCGACGCCATGTTCAGCGGAGGCCGCCCATAGTCTCAGCGCTGCCCTGACGACCTCGCTGCCGGATGCGTAAGCGCCGCAATTCACGGCCTCGCGCATTCTTGCTGCCTGTTCCGGGGAAATCGATACTGTTACCATTGGCATGATATCACTCCCTTCTTTAAACGCTGCGATCGGTCCTTCGATGTCCGGTTTGCGGATCGGGCGCCGTCGTGGTCTAGGCGGGCGTTTTTATCGTCTTTCGTCTGGCGCCGCTTCCAGCGAAATTTGTATCATCAGCGATATTAGCACGAAACGCGTTCCATTCCCAATTCGCAGTATATCACGGTTTAGTTTTTCCCCCGTGAACCGGGCAGCAGCATGGGGTTCGCCACACCGGCCGATGCCTGCGAAACTATCACTGTCCGGCCAAGGAAAATATGATCCATCGCAAATCAGCGACATAAAATGGCGCGTTTTTTATTGATTGATTGATCAATCAAGAATAATTTGCCATCCGTCAAGGAGACCCCTATGCCCAAGATCGGAATGGAGCCTTTGCGCCGCAAGGCGCTTGTGGATGCGGCGCTTCGCACCATAGGCCACCATGGTTCGCTGAATGTGACAATGTCTGATATCGCCCGGGAAGCGGGCGTGTCGGCAGCGCTCGCGCATCATTATTTCGGCAGCAAGCAGCAGCTTCTTCTGGAAACCATCCGCAGCCTGCTGCGTGACCTCAGGCGCGATGCCGTGGCGGCGCTGACACGCGCTTCCGGCCCGCGCGAAAGGCTGAGCGCCATCGTGCATGTCTCCTTTCAGAGCGACCAGTTCACGCCCGAAACCGTGGCGGCATGGCTCGCCTTTTATGTCGAGGCGCAGCGTTCGGAGGAAACGCGCCGCCTGCTGGTGCTTTATTCCCGCCGCCTGCGCTCCAATCTCATGGCCAGCCTCAACCGGCTTTGTCCGCCCGACGATGCCGCGCGCATCGCGGAAGGGGCGGCGGCTCTGATCGACGGGCTTTATATCAGGCACAGCCTGCGTTCCGCCCCGCTCGGCCTCGCCTCCGCGCCGGCGCTGGTCGAGGATTATTTCGACATGCAGCTTAAATCTTTTCCCGATGGACAGCGCCCGAAGCCGTCCATCCGCGTTCTCAAGGAGACTTCGACATGACCATCGCCACGCCGCTCAAGGCGCAGCCGAAAGCCTCGCATTTCATCGACGGGGACTATGTCGAGGATAATACCGGCACACCGTTCGAGAGCATCTTCCCGGCCACCGGCGAAGTGATCGCAAGGCTGCATGCGGCGACACCTGCCATCGTCGAGCGCGCCATCGCCTCGGCCAAACGCGCGCAGAAGGAATGGGCGGCGATGAGCCCGATGGCGCGCGGCCGCATCCTCAAACGCGCCGCCGATATCATGCGCGAACGCAACGATGCGCTTTCCACGCTGGAGACACTGGATACGGGCAAGCCCATTCAGGAAACCATCGTCGCCGATCCGACATCCGGCGCGGATGCCTTCGAATTTTTCGGCGGTATCGCGCCGTCTGCATTGAACGGCGATTACATCCCGCTCGGAGGCGATTTCGCCTATACCAAGCGTGTGCCGCTCGGCGTCTGCGTCGGCATCGGCGCCTGGAACTATCCGCAGCAGATCGCCTGCTGGAAGGCCGCGCCCGCGCTGGTCGCCGGCAATGCCATGGTCTTCAAGCCCTCGGAAAACACGCCGCTCGGCGCGTTGAAGATTGCCGAAATCCTCATCGAAGCCGGCTTGCCAAAGGGCCTGTTCAATGTCATCCAGGGCGACCGCGACACCGGCCCGCTTCTGGTCAACCACCCCGAAGTGGCCAAGGTCTCGCTCACCGGCTCCGTGCCGACCGGCCGCAAGGTGGCCGCCGCCGCCGCCGGGCATCTGAAGCATGTGACCATGGAACTCGGCGGCAAGTCGCCGATGATTGTCTTCGACGATGCCGATATCGAAAGCGCCGTCGGCGGCGCGATGCTTGGCAATTTTTATTCCTCGGGTCAGGTCTGCTCGAACGGCACGCGCGTTTTCGTGCAGAAAAAGGCGAAGGAGCGTTTCCTCGACAACCTGAAAAGCCGCACTGAGGCGATGATCCTCGGCGATCCCCTCGATTACGCCACCCATCTCGGCCCGCTGGTCTCCAAGGCCCAGCAGGAGAAGGTTCTTTCCTATATCGAAAAGGGCAAGGCGGAAGGCGCGACGCTCATCACCGGCGGCGGCATTCCCAACAATGTCTCGGGCGAGGGCGCTTATGTGCAACCGACCGTGTTCGCCGATGTGACCGACGATATGACCATCGCCCGCGAGGAAATCTTCGGGCCGGTCATGTGCGTGCTGGATTTCGACGATGAGGACGAGGTTATCGCCCGCGCCAACGCAACCGAATTCGGGCTGGCCGGCGGCGTCTTCACCGCCGATCTCGCCCGCGCCCACCGTGTGGTGGATCAGCTGGAGGCGGGCACGCTGTGGATCAATACCTATAATCTCTGCCCGGTGGAAATACCCTTCGGCGGCTCCAAGCAGTCCGGGTTCGGGCGGGAGAATTCGGCGGCGGCGCTGGAGCATTATAGCGAGCTGAAGACGGTTTATGTGAGCACGGGGAAGGTGGACGCGCCTTATTAAGGCAGCGTTGCGGATTGGGGCTTACCCCCCTCTGTCCGGCAGGACGAGCCGTATCACTTCACCCTCGAAATTTGAGAAGGGCGAAACCTGGCCTCAGATCGATCTCCCCCCTTGAGGGGGAGATGTCCGGCAGGACAGAGGGGGGTAACCCCACCCGCACATGAGCCGTTGAGAGAGAGCACAAATCATGCAGGCAGATTACGTCATCGTCGGTTCGGGCTCCGCAGGCTCCGCCATCGCCTATCGCCTGTCGGAAGACGGTCGTTATTCTGTCATCGTCATCGAGGCAGGCGGTTCCGATTTCGGCCCCTTTATCCAGATGCCCGCCGCACTCGCGTGGCCGATGAGCATGAAGCGCTACAATTGGGGTTATCTCTCCGAGCCCGAACCCAATCTCGACAACCGTCGTATCACCGCCCCGCGCGGCAAGGTAATCGGCGGCTCGTCCTCCATCAACGGCCTCGTTTACGTGCGCGGCCACGCGGAGGATTTCAACCGCTGGGAAGAGCTTGGCGCGCATGGCTGGGCCTATGCGGATGTGCTGCCTTACTTCAAGCGCATGGAGCACAGCCATGGCGGCGAGGAAGGCTGGCGCGGCACGGATGGGCCGCTGCATGTGCAGCGTGGCCCCGTCAGCAATCCGCTGTTCCACGCCTTCATTCAGGCGGGCGCGCAGGCGGGCTTTGAACTGACGGACGATTATAACGGCTCCAAGCAGGAGGGTTTCGGCCTGATGGAGCAGACCATCCACAATGGCCGCCGCTGGTCCGCCGCCAATGCCTATCTGAAGCCGGCGCTGAAGCGCGGCAACGTCACGCTGGTCAATGGTTTCGCCCGCAAGATCGTCATCGAGAACGGCCGCGCCGTGGGTGTCGAGATCGAACGCAAGGGCGTGGTGGAAACCATCACGGCCAATCGCGAGGTCATCCTTTCGGCCTCCTCGTTCAACTCGCCGAAACTGCTGATGCTTTCGGGCGTCGGTCCTGCTGCCCATCTGAAAGACATGGGCATCGAAGTGAAGGCGGATCGTCCGGGCGTCGGCGCAAATCTTCAGGACCATATGGAGTTTTATTTCCAGCAGGTCTCCACCAAGCCGGTCTCGCTTTATTCCTGGCTTCCATGGTTCTGGCAGGGCGTTGCGGGCGCGCAATGGCTGCTGTCAAAAGGCGGGCTTGGCGCCTCCAACCAGTTCGAGGCCTGCGCCTTCCTGCGTTCCGCACCCGGTCTGAAACAGCCCGATATCCAGTATCATTTCCTGCCCGTGGCCATTTCCTATGACGGCAAGGCGGCCGCAAAAAGCCACGGCTTTCAGGTGCATGTGGGCTACAACCTGTCCAAATCGCGCGGCAACGTCACCCTGCGCTCCGCCGATCCGCATGACGACCCGGTCATCCGCTTCAACTATATGAGCCATCAGGAAGACTGGGAAAAATTCCGCCATTGCGTGCGCCTGACGCGCGAAATCTTCAGCCAGAAAGCCTTTGACGATTTTCGCGGGCCGGAAATCCAGCCGGGTGAAAATGTCGGGACGGATGAGGAAATTGACGCCTTTTTGCGGGAGCATCTGGAAAGCGCCTATCACCCCTGCGGCACCTGCCGGATGGGCGACAAGGACGACCCGATGGCCGTCGTCGATCCCGAATGCCGGGTCATCGGAGTGGAGGGCCTGAGGGTTGCCGACAGCTCGATCTTCCCGCATGTGACCTATGGCAACCTGAACGGCCCGTCGATCATGACCGGCGAAAAGGCGGCGGACCACATTCTCGGCAAGACCCCGCTGCCGCGTTCCAATCAGGAACCATGGGTGAACCCGCGCGCGGCCGTCAGCGACCGGTGAGGATCAATGGTAGTCGTCCTCGCGCTGGTGGCGAACGGCGGCGATGGTGACGGTTTCCGGGCCGTCGATACGGAACAACACGATATAGCCGGACGAGCCGAAAGGGACGAGTAATTCACGCATCAGGCCATTTTCTTGAGATGCTTTGCGGCAGCTGAAAGGAAAATCGGTCAGAAGCTGCAAGCCCGTTCTGATCGCGTGGATCGCCTTTTCTGCCACATCGATGTCATAGGCGATCAGAAAGTCGTAGATTCGGTCGAAATCACCGAACGCTTCTTCGGTGTAGCGAAGCGAATATGTCATTTTCGCTTCGCTGCTTTCGCGGCATCCAGCTTTCTTTGCATCATCGAAAGAACGTCATCGGTGGTGTAATAAACCCCCGTACGTTCCGCCTCTTCGAGTGATGCTAACCCGCGCGCAATGAATTCCGCCTGCGACTTGCGGATTTCAACCTGCCTGCGCACAGAGTCTTCAATAAAGGACGAAAGTGTCTCGCCGTCCTTTAGCACGCTTTCGGCTGCTTCGCGGAAATCCGCCGTCACCCGCAGCGAAGGGATCGTTGCCGTTTTCATGGGTTGCCTCCTTTGCGTTGCAATTGCGATGCGGAGATTGAGTTAATTACTAGATGGAGTCAAATTAAAATGGGTGGAAACGTCGGGAGGGCAGCCATGTCATACATCCGGACCGGCCACCCCGAAATAACCAAGCCCCGGTATCTTCACACCGGGCCGGCCAAAATCGATGCCGGCGACCAGGCCGAGAAAATTGACCTCAAAACCGCTGCGGGCACCTGCCGAAATACCGAACAACCCGCCCAGCGAAACGCTCGCATCCTTCCAGTCGTCGGCGATGTGGTAAAACGCACCGTCCGGCAGGTAGTCGCGCCCCACCGCGTCCGGCGGCAGCACGACGCCCAGTTCCGGCACGCTGCGCAGCACATGGGCGACGAAGGTGTTGGAGTTGGGGCCGGGATAGATGCGATAGCCGCCCGGCCGACCATAGGGGTAATCGGCAATCGCCTTTTCGATTTTCGGGATCAGCTTTTCCGCTTCCGCGCCGTGAATGGCCACCACCTGGCGCGGCATGTTGGAATACCAGTAGGCGTCCGCTGCATAACCATTATGGCGGATCGGCGTGCCCCAGCCCACCTTGTCGTAACGGTCATAGGTCGCAGCACCGGGCTTTTTCAGCACGACCCAGGCATGGCTGGCGACGGACCCCTTGAAGCCGCCGGTCATGGCGGAAAAGACGTAGACCGCGGCTTCTCCATCGCTCGACGCCACCGGCAGCATGCCGGAGGACGACCATCTTGCGGCGTTCCAGCCGCGCGGATGGTCCTTCATGGCCCATAGCCCCGCCGATGCCAGTGCCGGCAGCAGATAGATAATGGCAATCGCCAGCAGCAGACGTTTTGCAAATTTCACTGACAGCCCCGTGCATCGAAAAATCAATTGCGGTATCAACGACATAAAATCAGAATTTTTTGAGGCTGAGAGAATGAACAATTCCGTTACCGTCGAAGTCACCAGGGGCAATCTCGTCGAAAGCCGCCATCAGGGTCTTGTCGTGGTGGTGGATGGTGATGGCGGCGTGCTGTTTTCGTCTGGTGATATCGAGCGCGGCATCTTCCCGCGTTCCGCCTGCAAGGCCATGCAGGCGCTGCCGCTGGTGGAAAGTGGTGCTGCGGATGCCTATGGTTTCGGTAACCGCGAACTCGCATTCGCCTGTTCGTCCCATTCCGGCGAGGACGCGCATGTGGAACTCGCCGCTTCGATGCTTGCGAAGGCGGGCAGGGATGTGGATACGCTGGAATGTGGCGCACACTGGTCTTCGGACCAGAAAACCATCATCCATCAGGCTCGCACACTGGAAAAGCCGACAGCGCTGCATAATAATTGCTCCGGCAAACATTCCGGTTTCATCTGCGCCTGTTGCCACACCGGCACCGATCCCAGGGGCTATGTCGGTTACGATCACCCGCTGCAGCGGGAAATCCGCGCCACGATGGAAAGCCTGACGGGTGCTGCTCTCGGCCAGGACAATTGCGGCGTGGATGGCTGCTCCATCCCCACCTATGCCGTACCGCTCAAAGGGCTGGCGCATGGTTTTGCGAAGATGGCGACGGGCAGGGGGCTGGAAGCGGGTCGTGCGACAGCGTCGCGCCGTCTCATCGAGGCCTGCATGGCGGAACCCTTTTATGTGGCGGGCACCGGCCGCGCCTGCACGAGGCTGATGCAGATCGCGCCCGGCAAGATCTTTGCCAAGACCGGCGCTGAAGGCGTTTTCGTCGCCGCCCTGCCGGAAAAGGGTATCGCCATGGCGGTGAAATGCGAAGACGGTACGACACGCGCGGCCGAAGCCGTGGTATCCGCACTGCTCGCCCGCTATTTCGATGAAGGCAGCGCCGAGCAGCAGGCGCTGAGCAGCATGGCGAACCGGCAGATGCGCAACTGGAACGGCATCCACGTCGGCGATGTCAGAGTCGTCGGGCTCTAAATAACCTTTGACGCGGCCGGTTGCCGGCACGATGATGACGTGCCCTGTATGTGACGGCCATCCCATGGCCGCCGCGGGCCGGCGTCCGCATGAGGAAGAAACGGGCGCTTCATTGCTTTGGAGGTCGCATATCCATGTTCACACTGTTCTTCTCCCCCGGTTCCTGCTCCCGCGCCAGCCATATCGTGCTTGAGGAATCCGGCCTGCCTTACAAGGCCCATCGCGTCAATTTCGCGGAGGGCGAGCAACGCTCCGAGGCATTTTTAAAGATCAATCCCAAGGGCCGCGTGCCGGCGCTGGCCACCGCAAGCGGCGTGCTGACGGAGACGCCCGCCATTCTCGCCTTTATCGCCCAGATGGCGCCTGAAAAGAAGCTCGCGCCGCTCGATGATCCCTTCGAATTCGCGTTGATGCAGTCCTTCAACGCCTTCATTTCTTCGACCGTGCATGTCGCCCATGCGCATGGCCGGCGCGGCAGCCGCTGGGCGAATGAGGATAGCTCGCTGGCCGATATGAAGGCGAAAGTGCCGCAGACCATGGGCGAGTGCTTCGAACTGATCGAGCACGGCATGCTGCACGGCCCATGGGTTCTTGGTACGGCCTATTCGGTTGCCGATCCCTATCTTTTCGTCATGTCCGGCTGGCTGGAAAGCGATGGCGTGGATATTGCCCGTTTCCCGAAGGTGCATGACCACTTCCGCCGCATGAACGACCGCCCGGCGGTGCAGCGGGCGCTTGCGGGGGAGAGGGGCTGAGAGGCCCCAGCTCGGTCTTGTGGTTGCTCCCTCATTTCTGTGACAAGCACAGGAATGAGGGCAGAGAGACACGCTGGCGGAGTGTTCTCCCGCTCAGGCCGCCTCGGCCGCGCGGGTATCCCACATCGTCTTGAACGCCGTGCGGGTCTGGCAGCGGTCCAGCCAGGCTTTCAGCGCCGGATGGGCATCGAACAGCGGCTTGTGGCCCTGTGCGTAACGAACGATTTCCGCGGCGTTGAGATCGGCCACGGTGAAACGGTCGCCCACCAGGTATTCGTGGCTGGAAAGGTGCTGCTCCAGCACCCGGAAGGGACGCTTCAGCAGGCGGGCGGCGACATCGATCACCGCCTTGCCGCTATCGCTTTCCGACAGGCCTTCGGCGATCGCGGAGGAAATCTTCAGCGAATTGGTTTCGATTTCGGTCGCGGCAAAGAAGGACCATTGCAGCATCGCCGCATCTTCCTTCAAATCGACCGGCGCAAGCGGTCCGCCATATTTGCGGGCGAGATAGAGGTTGATGGCCATGGATTCGTAAAGCACCATGCCGTCATCCTCGATGCAGGGAATGGTGCCCATCGGGTTGACGGCCAGAAAATCCGGGGACAGCGTGTTGAGCGGCGCATCCGCAGCCAGCGGATCGGCAAGACGGCGGGCCTGTATGACCGGCACATGTTTGAATTCTATGCCAAGTTCCCCTGCCAGCCACAATGTGCGCGTGGCGCGGGAACGGTAGACACCGTAAATCGTCAACATCGAAATTACCCCTTCAACCTGTCAGATGGCGGCACGTTACGGTCTAGCCCTTTTAAAGTGAAGCTGCGGATCGCAGGGTCAACTATGATTTTTTCTGATCCGTCAGGAGGTCCGTGTCCGGCGACAGCCGGCATTCGAAACGGTCGATGAACCGCTCGAACAGGCGGGCGAAAGTCTCCACATCCTCCGCCGGCCAGCCATCCATCACGTCCTCGATGACGCTCATCTTGGTCCGGCGCATTTCCTGCAAAAGACTGGTGCCGATCGGCGTGATCTCGACGATGCTGCGGCGGCCGTCTTCCTGGGAAACGCCGCGTTTCAGCAGGCCGCGCCCCACCATATCCGCCACCACACGGCTGCCGCGCGAGGGATCGATGCGCATGCCCTCGGCAATCGCACCCACGGTAACGTCGCCTTCCGCCCGGCGCAGAATGTCGAGCACGTCGATATGGGAAAGTTCCAGACCCGGAGCGAGCTTGGCAAGCGCCATGCGGCCGATGATGCGGCGGCCGATCATGATGCGCATGCGCGTCATCGTATTGCCGATCCGCTTGATGTCCTCAGGCAGATCCTCGTTCCGGTTTTCCTCAGTCGCCACGCTTCATCGTCCCTTTCGATGCAATTTCCCGATCACATTTAGCGGCATTAGCATAGATGTCAAAAACTTGCCATTGACATATATATGCTGATAGCACACAAATTGCCGCAGTAAAACCGCCGTAAGCCAACGAGATTTTTCATGGATATGTCCACCGCCCCCGTGGCGCCGCTTGTGTCGGATCATCGGCGCAGGCTCATCGTCTTTCTGTTTCTGATGCTGGCCATGTTCATGGCGACCCTCGACAACCAGATCGTATCGACAGCACTGCCCACCATCGTCGGTGAATTCGGCGCGCTGGAGCGTTTCGGCTGGATCGGCTCGGCCTATCTTCTGGCGACCAGCGCGGTCATGCCGGTTTATGGCAAGCTCGGTGATCTGTTCGGTCGCAAATATGTGATGATCGCAGCGGTCGTCATCTTCACGCTTGGCTCACTCGCCTGCGGGCTGGCCTGGTCGATGGATTCGCTGATCGCGGCCCGCGTGCTGCAGGGGCTTGGCGGCGGCGGCATCATGGTATCGATCTTTTCCGTCAATGCGGATCTGTTCGAACCGCGCGAGCGCGCCCGTTACCAGAGCTATTCCAGCCTCACCATCATGGCGTCTGGCAGTGTCGGCCCGATCCTCGGCGGCACGATGAGCGACCTGTTCGGCTGGCGGTCGATCTTCCTTATCAACCTGCCGCTCGGCATTATCGTCATTGCAGGTCTGGCGCTGATGCTGCCCTATCGCCGTCCGGCCCGCCAGCCGAAGATCGATTATCTCGGCGCGGTCCTCTTGGCGGCCACCATTGCCAGCGTGGTCTTCTGGGCAGACAGCAGCGAATTGTTCGGCTCGCTGATCGCAGGCCCCAGTCTCGGCATCATCGCTTTCGCCGTCATCGCCGCTTTCCTCTGGGTGCAGGTGGAACGCCGCGCGCCGGAACCCGTCGTGCCGCTCAGGCTCTTCAAGGACAGCACCTTTCCGCTCTTGATGATCGTTTCGCTGACCAGCGGCGGCATCGGTATCGGCATGGTCAATTATTACGCCCTGTTCCTGCAGACCACGACCGGCCTTTCGCCTTCCCATGCCGGCCTGTTCTTCATCGCCGTCACCGGCGGCATCGTCATGGGTTCGCTTTCAGCCGGGCGGCTGATTTCGATCACCGGCGTCTACAAGCCCTTCTCGGTGGCGGGTCTCACCATCAACCTCATCGCCATGCTGCTCTTCACGCAGATGCATGCAGGAACGCCGCTTCCCCTGATCGCCGCGTTGATGCTGGTGCAGGGTTTCGCCGTTGGCCTCGGCCAGCAGGCGCCGATCATCGGCGTGCAGAATTCCGCGCCCAAGGCGGATATAGGTGCGGCGAGCGGCGCGGTGACGCTGACCCGCATGGGCGGCGCGGCCATCGCCATCTCGGTCTATGGCGCCATCGTATCATCGAGCCTCAGGGGCGTGGCCGTCGATATTCCCGGTGTCGGCAAGATCGAGGAGCTGACGCCGAAAATCCTCTCCGAACTTCCCGCCGCCTCACAGGCCGCAGTCGCCTCGCTTTATTCGGATGCCTTCACTCCACTCTTTTTCGCAGCGGCCGCCACCGCCGCCATCGGCCTTGCGGCGGCGCTGATGCTGAAGCCGGTGCGGTTGCCAGCAGCGGTGCAGGCAAAGCCGGCGGAAGAGGCGGCGGAGTAGCATAGCGAAGTTAACCGATGGTCGTTGAACGCCGTCTCACGCGGCGTTCAATGACTTTTCAACGGCCAGCCGAAAGCCCAGCGCATGCAGGACCTTCTGCACGGTTTCATAGCGAAGCTTCGAACCGGGCCTAAGCGCCTTATAGAGGCTTTCGCGGCCGAGACCCGAAGCATCCGCAATGTGCGACATTCCGCGAGCCTTGGCGACCGCGCCAAGGGCGGCCCCGGCTCAAAGCCGAAATGACGCACGCAAAACAAAAACACCGCCACTGGAAATTTAACGCCCGTTTCGCGTTATTCTCGCAGCACTTTACATTCGCGCGGGCGGCCCTATCTCAATGAATATGAAGCCGGAACAGCTGTTGAACTCCACGCCCAAGGGTCTTTATTGCCCGGCGGGCGATTTTTATGTCGATCCCGTCCGCCCGGTGGCGCGGGCGCTCATCACCCATGGCCATTCCGATCACGCCCGCGCCGGTCATGGCGCGGTGCTGGCCACGCGCCAGACGCTCGATATCATGCGCATCCGTTATGGCGAGGACTTCTGCGGCAAAGAGCAGGCGGTCGCTTTCGGTGAAACGGTGGATGTCAATGGCGTGACGGTGGGTTTCCATCCGGCGGGCCATGTTCTCGGCTCCGCACAGATCTCCGTGGAAATGAACGGCCTGCGCATCGTCGCGTCTGGCGATTACAAGCGCGGCATCGACCCTACCTGCGCGCCCTTCGAAACGGTGCCATGCGATGTCTTCATCACAGAGGCCACCTTCGGCCTGCCGGTGTTCCATCATCCGCTGCCGCGGGTGGAAATCGGCAAGCTGCTCACCTCCATCAAACAATTTCCCGAACGCACCCATCTGGTCGGGGCTTATTCGCTGGGCAAGGCGCAGCGCGTCATTCGGCTACTCCGCGACAACGGTTATTCCGATCCCATCTATATTCACGGCGCGCTGGCCAGACTTTGCGATTATTATGTCTCTGAGGGTATCGATCTCGGCGATCTGCGCCCCGCGACGCTCGAAAAAAGCGATCCTTCCGCCTTCAAGGGCGCGATTGTCGTCGGTCCGCCCTCGGCGTTTCAGGAACGCTGGGCGCGCCGTTTCAACGAGCCGCTGATTGCATTTGCGTCCGGCTGGATGATGGTGCGGCAGAGGGCGAAGCAGGGCGGTGTGGAGCTGCCGCTGGTTATATCAGACCATTGCGACTGGCCGGAACTTCTGGAGACGATCAAGGAAATTTCCCCGCAAGCCGTCTGGGTCACCCATGGCCGTGAGGAGGCGCTGGTGCGCTGGTGCGAATTGCAGGGCATTGCCGCCAAGCCGCTGCATCTTGTCGGTTACGAGGATGAGGGGGATTGAGATGAAAGCCTTCGCCACCCTTCTCGATCGCCTCGTTCTCACCCCGTCGCGCAACGGTAAGCTGAAGCTGCTGACCGATTATTTCCGCGATACGCCCGATCCCGACCGGGGTTACGGGTTGGCGGCAATTGCCGGTACGCTCGACCTCAAAAGCGTCAAACCGGCCCTGCTGCGTGAGCTGGTGCTGGAGCGGATGGATGAAGTGCTGTTCCGCTATTCCTATGAT
Source organism: Agrobacterium sp. CFBP2214 (assembly GCF_030209895.1). NCBI lineage: Bacteria > Pseudomonadati > Pseudomonadota > Alphaproteobacteria > Hyphomicrobiales > Rhizobiaceae > Agrobacterium > Agrobacterium sp. CFBP2214. The sequence continues at coordinate 742,447 of NZ_JARVRC010000001.1, forward strand.
TATGTGGGCGATCTGGCCGAGACCATATCGCTGGTCTGGGGCAATATCGGCGGCGCTGATGACGCCGAGGCTCAGGACCCGCGTCTCGGCGAAGTCGTCACACTGATGAATTCACTCGGCCGCACGGAGGTGCGCGGCGCGGTGCGCGATCTGCTCGACCGGCTCGATACGTCCTCGCGTTTCGCTTTCCTCAAACTTGCAACCGGCAGCCTGCGCATCGGCGTTTCGGCGCGGCTGGCGCGTCAGGCGCTGGCGGATTTTGCGGGGAAAGACATCACCGAGATCGAGACCCTCTGGCACGGTCTGACGCCGCCCTATACGTCGCTTTTTGCGTGGCTTGAGGGCAAGTCGGACCGGCCGGTGCTGGCGACACCAGCCATCTTCCACTCGGTGATGCTGGCGACGCCGGTGGCCGATGGCGACCTCGATGCGCTGGACCCTGCCGACTATGCCGCGGAATGGAAATGGGACGGCATTCGCGTGCAGCTGTCCCGCGCCGGTGGGACACGAAAACTCTATTCCCGTTCCGGCGACGATATTTCCGGGGCCTTTCCCGATGTTCTGGAGGCGATCGATTTCGAAGGCGTGATGGATGGCGAGTTGCTGATCGGCGGCACGGCGCGGTCCAACAATCTCACCCGCACCTTTTCCGACCTGCAGCAGCGGCTGAACCGCAAGACGGTGACGGCAAAGATGCTGGACGACTATCCCGCCTTCATCCGCGCCTATGATCTGCTGTTTGATGGCGAGAGTGATATCCGCGCGCAGACCTATCTGGAGCGCCGCGGCAGGCTGTCCGATATCGTCGAGCATGCCCCGCATGACCGTTTCGACCTTTCGCCGCTGATCGGCTTTTCCAGCTGGACGGAGCTCGACACACTGCGTGCCGCGCCGCCCGATCCTGTCATCGAGGGTGTGATGATCAAGCGCCGCGACAGCACCTATCAGGCTGGCCGCGCCAAGGGGCCGTGGTTCAAGTGGAAACGCGATCCCTATAATATCGACGCTGTCATGATGTATGCCCAGCGCGGCCACGGCAAAAGGTCGAGCTATTATTCCGATTTCACCTTCGGTGTCTGGGCGGAAGGCGAGGATGGCGAACAGCTCGTGCCCGTCGGAAAGGCCTATTTCGGCTTCACCGATGCGGAGCTGGAGGTGCTGGACAAGTTCGTCCGTGACAACACCGTCGAGCGCTTCGGCCCGGTGCGGGCGGTGCGCGCCACGCCGGATTTCGGTTTCGTGCTTGAAGTGGCCTTCGAAGGCATCAACCGCTCCACCCGCCACAAATCCGGCGTCGCCATGCGCTTCCCCCGCATTGCCCGGCTGCGAGCCGACAAGCTGCCCGCGGAAGCAGACAGGCTTTCGACGCTGGTGGCGATGATCGATGGTGTGGAGGGGTAGGGGGCTGCGCCGCTTCCCTCATTCCCGTGACTAGTGCAGGAGCAAGGAAAGTGTTTTGTCCAGAAATTGCCATGATGGCTGCGAATACATTGTTGTCATTCGCGAATCCGTGATTGGACAGCCTCCCGCCGCAGTGTTGAACTGCTGTTACAACCATCCTCGTCAGGTGAACATATGGCAGACAAACGCTTTCTTTCCTCACCCTTCGGACAGGAAGAGAGCGGCCCGATCTCGCCGGGCATGACGCGGCGCAGAGTGCTGGCCGGCGCCATGGGGCTGTCAGCGGCGGTTATCCTGCCGCCCGCCGTGAAAGCGGGCATTCCCACACCCGAAGTTCTGCCGCTGGAAAGGCAGGATTATGCGGAGGCCCGCCGACGTTTCCACACGCATCTGCTGCGCAAGATGGCCGCGCCGGAAAAATCCTCGGTGCTTGGCACGCCGCCCGGGGCGGAGCGTGTCACCTATCCCGGCGGGCCGGATGGTTCCATCGAACTGGTCGCCTGGCTCTCCCATTATCAGCCGTCAAAAACGCTGAAACCCGCTGTGCTTTTCCTCCACGGCGGCAACGCCACCGGTGATGGCCACTGGGCGCTGATGAAGCCCTATTGGGAAGCGGGCTTCGTTGTGCTGCTTCCGTCCTTTCGCGGCGAAAACGGCCAGAATGGCAATTATTCCGGCTTCTACGACGAAACGGCGGATGCGCTGGCGGCGGCGGCCTATCTGGAAAATCTTCCCGGCATCGACAGAAAGCGGTTTTTCATCGCCGGCCATTCCAATGGCGGCACGCTGACGCTTCTTGCCGCCATGAGCCGCAAATTCCGCGCCGCCGCGCCCATATCCGCCGGTGTCAATTCATGGCGTTATTTCAACCGCTATAGCGACGAGATCTGTTTCGACGAAACCGACGAGCGCGAATTCATCATGCGCTCTTCCGTCTGTTTCGGCCCCAGCCTCAAATGCCCGGCGCTGCTTTTACGCGGCACGGAGGAACGGCCCTTCGATGCCGATCACCAGCTTTTTGTGGACCGCGCCCTGACATCCGGCTTCAAGGTCGATAAAAAACTGCTGCCCGGCAGCCATAATGGCGTGGTTCCGGGCGCGGTGGAAGAAAGCATCCGCTTTTTCAATGGTTTCGTCTAAACGCGATATTGCGCGGCTGCTTGCCGGCGCATGGCGTCCTAGTTTTTGACGATGGACGTCTTGGCCTGCTCGGCCCACCATGCGCCGTCTTTTTTGTCGGCATATTGCGCGCGTTTGTTGGTGAATTGCCCCTGCGTGCACATTTCGCGGTAATTGCGAACCGGCAGCCCGAGTTCCTTGACGACGGCGTGCACCACCGTCGGACCCGTCATGTCATAGACGCTGACGAGCGTTCCCTCTTCGATATTCTGGGCAATACGATCGGCCATCAGCCTCAGCGCCGGGTGACCGGGTTTCGATGCCATGAAGTAATTTGTGATTTCGCCATTTTTCATGGCGATGAAAACGGCGTCTTCATCCGCGCCGATCACATCTTCCGGGCGGGCCGCAAAGTTGGAATCGATATCCAGATAGATGCCGCCTTCCTGCAGAAGAACCAGAATACGCCAGAAATCCGCCTTGGCGGCGCCGACCTGCAATCGACGGAAGGCATCGGCATAACGTCCGGGAAAATGCCGGTCGATATAGGCCTGGCACGCCTCGTCATCATGGTAGCGATATTCGAATTCCGGCGTCAGCCAGCGGTTGAACAGGAAATTCGCATAGATCGGCGTCGTTACCCGGTTGGAATAATTCGTCTGCCAGATGATGCGCGGAATGGCTTTTTCCGATTTCGGGCTGCGTCTGGCAGGCTGATACTCCGGAAGCGTCTTTCTTCTGCCGGGGCGGATGAAGAGATCGATGGAGAAAATAACCTTGACGATGTTGCCGCCGATCTTGATCGCGCGGTACGCAATGCGGTTATAGCCAGTTTTAGCCAAGTTCAGCGCTCCTGCGCGTGGAATCGTTTGTCACGCGCGTGGAAAACGGCGGCACGCGGTATTTATTGGACGCAATTAGTTTGTCAATACGCTGAAAATGAGACCGGCCGAGCCCGGATTAACGAGGCTCGGCCGGTTTGGGAGGGGCTGCAATCAGGCTTTGTTGCGGTTGAAATATCCAAGCAGCCGCATGGCGTTTGCGGTGACCAGAACCGTAGCGCCCGTATCGGCGAAAACGGCGAGCCACAGGCCGGAAAGGCCGGTGACGGTCGTCACCAGAAACACTGCCTTCAGGCCGAGCGCGATCGTCACGTTCTGGCGGATATTGCTCATGGTGGCGCGCGACAGGCCGATGAGGCGGGCGGCATCGCCGACATTGTTGCGCATCAGCGCCGCATCCGCCGCTTCCATCGCCACATCCGTGCCCGAGCCGATGGCGACACCGACGCTGGCCGCCGCAAGGGCCGGCGCATCATTGATGCCGTCACCCACCATCACCACGGTCTTCTTTTCGGCAAGCTTGCGAATTTCCTCGACCTTGTTCTGCGGCAGGAGTTCGCCGCGCGCCTCAAGGCCCAGCTTGTTGCCGATGGCCTTTGCCGTGCGGGCATTGTCACCCGACAGCATCAGCGAGGAAATGCCCATCTCCTTCAGCGCTTTCACACCTTCGGCCGCATCCTTGCGCGGCTCGTCACGCATGGCGAAGAGGCCGCTTGCCGCCCCGCCGACTATCACGACGGCCACCGTCTTGCCTTCGCTCTCCAGTGTGGAGATGCGGTCGGCCAGTTCCTTGGAGACGGTGCCGACTTCGGTTGCAAAGCGCGGCGCGCCGATGAACAGGTCTTTTCCGCCGACATTGCCCTGCATGCCGCGACCGGAAATCGCCTTGATGTTGGAGCCTGGCAGGGGCTTTACGCCGAGCTTTTCGGCATGATTGACGATGGCGCGGGCGAGCGGATGGCTCGATTCATGCTCGATGGTCGCGGCCGCCGCGATCAGGCCGGCCTCGTTGCCGTCAAGCGCCACAACGTCAGTCACGACGGGTTCGCCAAGCGTCAGCGTGCCGGTCTTGTCGAAAGCGACGGTTTCGGTGCGCGCCAGCATTTCGATGACCGCGCCGCCCTTCACCAGCATGCCGTGGCGTGCCGCAGCCGAAAGGCTGGAGGCTATGGCCGCGGGAACCGAAATGACCAGCGCGCAGGGGCAACCGATCAGCAGCAGGGCGAGACCGCGATAAATCCACGTATCCCAGTCACCGAGGCCGGCGAGCGGCGGCACGATGATGGTGAGCACGGAGATCGCCACGATCAGCGGCATATAATAACGCGAGAAGCTCTGGATGAAGCGCTCGGTCGGGGCACGCGCATCCTGCGCTTCTTCGACAAGCGTGATGATGCGGGCAATGGTATTGTCTTCCGGCGCGCGGTCGACGCGGATGCGCAGCGAGCCGTCATGGTTGATGGAACCGGCAAAAACGCGTGCGCCCTTTTCCTTGGCGACGGGAATGCTCTCTCCGGTCATCGGCGATTCGTCGACGCTGGACTGGCCTTCCATGACAACGCCATCGGCGGCGATACGGTCGCCGGGACGCGCCACGACCACCTGGCCGATGCGCACCTGATCGGCGGCAACCTGCCGAAGCGCACCGTTTTCTTCCACCAGCGCCGTCTTCGGCAAGAGCGAACCGAGCGCCTTGATGCCAGAGCGCGCACGTGCGGCGGCAAAGCCTTCCAGCAATTCGCCGACGGAGAAGAGCAGCACGACAATGGCCGCCTCTTCCGCCTCGCCGATGATGATCGCGCCAATGGCGGCAATGGTCATCAGCATCTCGATGGTGAAGACCGCGCCGAAACGGGCGGCATTGAAGGCGTTCTTCGCGATCGGGAAAAGCGTGACCAGCGTGGCGATGATGAAGGCATAACCGCCCCATGCGGGGAAGGTCAGTTCCGCAGCATAGGCAATGGCGACCAGAATGGTGCCGGTGAAGGTGTTGCGCGCCTTTGCTGTGCGCCACCAGACACCTTTTTCATCCGCGCCATGGGCATGGCCCACTTCCGCGCCCTGCGCTGAAGCCGCCGGGGCGGAACCATGCGAATGGCCCGCATGGTCGTGGCCGGAATGATCGTGACCAGAATGGTCATGCTTGGAGTGGTCATGGTCCCCATGGTCATGATCATGCCCGCTGCAGGACGCGTGATCGTGTCCGGAATGGTCATGATCTGAATGGTCGTGGTGATGCCCGCCGCACGACCCGCGGTCATGGTCGTGATCCGCCACTTTTTCACGCGCGGACTTTTCCTGCGGCAGCAGGGCCGGTTTAAATCCGAGCTTGCGCAGCGTGTCCTCGATTTTTTCGACCGGGGTTTTGTTCTCGGCCAGCGAAAGGTTCAGCCGTTCGCGGGCAACCGAGACCTTGACGTCGCCAACGCCGGGCAGGCGGGAAAGCGCGGTTTCGATCTTCGCGGCGCAGCTGCCGCAATCCATGCCGCCGACCGAAAAAGTCAGCGCATTGTTCTTTTCAGCGGCCGTTTCGGCCTCGTCATGGTGGTGACCGCCGCAGGAGGAATGGTCGTGATGATCGGCCTCGACCTTTGCCTGGGAAGCCTTTTCGCGCGGCAGCAAAGCGGGTCTGAAGCCAAGCTTGCGCAGCGTGTCCTCGATTTTTTCGACCGAGGTTTTCTCTTCCGCCACGGAGAGGTTCAGCCTTTCACGGGCAACCGACACCTTGACGTCGGCAACGCCGGGGAGGCGGGAAAGTGCGGTTTCAATCTTCGCCGCGCAGCTGCCGCAATCCATCCCGCCGACCGTGAAGGTCAGTTCCTCCGATTCCCCGTTCAAACTGCCGCGTGTCGAAATATTCATGGTTTCGCTCCTGAATTCCAGTCGACAGTCAATCTGGCACCTCTAGCAACTAGAGCTTCAAGAGGAAAAATGCAGTTTTTCGATTTTTTTTGAAAAGCCGACGCCAGCTTCGCGCCAGCCGCACGGTTCATCATGACGGTAGATTGGATTCCATGAAGCGGTTCAGATGATAGCACTCCTTTTGAAAAATGGTCGCCGGGCGGCCTCTCTGGTCGGGCTTGCGCTGCTGCCTCTGATGAGCGGCTGCCTTTTCGTGACGGATACGACCCGGATGGACCCTGACGTCTTCGTCAGGGAAACGGCGCCGGTGTTCAACTTCAATTCCGTCAGCTCCAATCGCCAGCCGGAACTGCCGCCGCAGCCGGGCCAGCTTTCGACGCGCCCGCCGGATCTGTTCAGAACCCGCTTCCATCAGGAATACGGCCCGCCGGTGCGCGGGCAGGGGCTCAATGCGCCGCAGGTGCAGGGTTTTAACGCGCAGCAGCCGCAGGGCCAGACGATGGCCTATGGCCTGCCTGTCTCCAATCCGCTGCATCGGGTCATGTATGGCCCTATCCGCGACGAGGACCGCTCGCTGCCCGCCATTCCCTATGGTCGCATCGATTCGCGTTATCTCCGGCAGGAAGTCAGTTACCAGACGGCGGAAGCGCCGGGCACCATCGTCGTCGATACCAGGCAGCATTTCCTTTACCTCGTGCAGTCCGGCGGCAAGGCGATCCGTTACGGTGTTGGCCTCGGGCGTGACGGTTATGCCTGGTCGGGCCGCGGCAAGATCCAGTGGAAGGCGAAATGGCCGCGCTGGACGCCGCCCGATGAAATGGTCAAGCGCCAGCCGGAACTCGCCTCCATCTCCGCCGCCAATGGCGGCATGACGCCTGGTCTCAACAACCCGCTCGGTGCGCGCGCGCTTTATATTTTCAAGGACGGCAAGGACACGCTTTACCGCGTGCATGGCACGCCGGACTGGCAGTCCGTCGGCAAGGCAACGTCCTCCGGCTGCGTGCGCATGCTCAATCAGGATGTGATCGATCTTTACGAACGCGTGCCGCAAGGGGCGCAGATTGTGGTTATCTGAACACGTTCTAAAAGAAAGAGATATGGGACCCATTCCGCCAGCACCTTGTGACTGGCTTTTAGCGGTCGGTTAACTATTTTCGCAATACGCATGACACGGAACAAATGACGTACAACGGCGATATAGCCGTTCGAAATGTGGGACAAACCGGCCTTATGACAAGCACCGACACAGATCTTTCCAGACGCACCTTCCTTTCCCTTCTTGGCCTCTCCTCCGCTTCGCTTCTCGCAGGCTGCGCCTCATCGGGCACGGGAGACGCCATCCGCCAGCAGGCGAGCGCCATCGGCACCGATTTCCGGCAGATGTTTTCGCCGGGCGTCAGCGATGCGGAACTGGCCGTCATGTACGGCTCGGTTGAGGATGGCGGTTACGTCATTCCCGCCGTACCCTATCAGAAAATCGACCGGCGTTATTACCGCCAGCGGGTTGTCGATCCGACCGGCGAGCGCCCGGGCACCGTTGTCGTCGATACACGCTCGCGCTTCCTTTATGTCGTGGAGCAGGGCGGCAGCGCCATGCGTTACGGCGTCGGCATCGGCCGCGATGGTTTCGCCTGGTCGGGCGAGGGCGTCATCCAGTGGCGTCAGAAATGGCCGAAATGGACCCCGCCGGATGAGATGGTCGCCCGCCAGCCGGAACTGGTCAAATATTCTTCCAAGAATGGCGGCATGCCGCCGGGCCTGAAGAACCCGCTTGGCGCGCGCGCCCTTTATATCTTCCAGAACGGCAAGGACACGCTTTACCGTCTGCACGGCTCGCCGGAATGGAATTCCATCGGCAAGGCAGTCTCTTCCGGTTGCGTGCGCCTGATGAACCAGGACGTCATCGACCTCTATGACCGCGTGCCGCAGAAGGCCCGTGTGGTGGTCTGGCAATAAGCCGAAAACGCTTCGAATAAAAAGGCGGCCCTGTGCCGCCTTTTTCTTTTTTGGGTTAGGGCCGGGTTAGGCTGTCCTTCAGCGCATTCACCCGGTCGCGAATCTGCACCAGTTCCTCCAGCCCGCAGCCCGTGGCGCTGCCGATCGCCGCCATGATCTTCACGCCCTCTTTTTTGAGGTTCGCGCCCTTGGGCGTCAGGGCCACCAGCACCTGCCGCTCATCCACGGTGCCGCGCTTGCGGGTAATCAGCCCGGCATGTTCCAGCCTTTTCAGCAATGGCGACAGCGTGCCGGAATCAAGACCCAGCATTTCGCCAAGCGCCTTGACGGTGGACGTCTCCTTTTCCCATAGCGCCATCATGACCAGATATTGCGGATAGGTCAGCCCGATCGGGTCGAGCAGCGGCTTATAGGCGCGTGTGAAGGCGTGTGCCGCGCCATAAAGGGCAAAACATATCTGCTGGTCCAGCCTCAACAGGCTTTCCATCTTCTTCTCGTCGCCCTCTGCGTCCATTTTCGTGCTCCAAAATCAACCGGGGAGGGAACAATCAGCCCCCGCTTTCGGTTCCTGCCGCATGGATGCGCGGCGAAATTTCGTGAAAATTATCGCAAAAAACGATTTCGTATTCAATGTGCAAAATTATATTGCGCACAATTCAATTGTTCGCTATAAGAACTCAACACCAACCCGAAGGAGTAAATGTCATGCCCATTCTTTACACGACCAAAGCATCTGCCACCGGTGGCCGCGCCGGCAACGCCAAGTCGGAAGACGGCGTTCTCGACGTTACGCTGACCGTTCCGAAGGAACTGGGCGGCGATGGCGCCCGTGGCACCAATCCGGAACAGCTTTTCGCAGCCGGTTATTCCGCCTGCTTCCTGGGCGCGCTGAAATTTGTCGCCGGCAAGGAAAAGGTAAAGATTCCTGAAGACACGACTGTGACGGCAACCGTCGGTATCGGCCCGCGCGAAGATGGCGGCGGTTTCGGCATCGAAGTGTCGCTGAAGGCAAATATTCCGGGCGTCGAGCGCGAAGTCGCTGAAAAGCTGGTTGCTGCCGCTCACATCGTCTGCCCCTACAGCCACGCCATGCGCACCTCCACGGAAGTGCCGGTCTCGGTGGCCTGATCCAATCCGCGTAAGCTATTCCATGTAAGCAATGAGGCCGGGTTCATCCCGGCCTTCTTGTTTGTGGAAAGAAATATGCTATATTCTTTCCAAGGAAAGGATGTGCGCCATGAATATTCACGCCAAGACCGCCATGGATCCTGCTTCGCAGGGCAGGGTCGTCACCAAGGCCGTTATGACCGCTGCCGAGCGGCTGGGTCTGAATGCTGCCCGCACGGCGGATATTCTCGGTGTTTCCGCGCCGACGGTGTCACGCATGAAGCGGCTCGATTTCCTGCTGGAGCCGGGCGCCAAGTCCTTCGAGCTTGCGGTGTTGCTGATCCGGGTCTTTCGCTCGTTGGATGCGATTACGGGGGGCGATGAGGCGGTGGCCAAAAACTGGCTGCGCAATCACAATACGGCGCTTGATGCCGTGCCTGCCGAGAGGCTCACCACCATTACCGGATTGATCGATGTCCTCTCCTATCTGGACGCCCGACGCGCTCCTGTCTGAAAAACGCGCCGCATCGGGAAAATACTGGCGGCTGGTGGAAGCGCAGCATCAGGTTTCCACCATGAAACTGGTGGATACGGTGGAGGAGCAATCGCTGCTGGAAGATATTCTGGAGGCGAGCAAGCGGCCGTTTCCGCCGGAATGCGCCGGTTTCGATTATCTTCTTGCGACGCCCTTCCGTTATGGCGCCGCCTATCCGCACGGCTCGCGGTTCCGCCGGGCGGGCTTTACCGAGGGCGTTTATTACGCCGCCGCGAAGGTGGAAACGGCGCTTGCCGAAATGGCCTTCTACCGGCTGCTGTTTTATGCGGAATCCCCCCGCACGCCGCTGCCCGCCAATCCCGCTGATTACTCCGCCTTTGCCGCCCGTATCGCTACCGATGCGGCGCTGGATTTGACGAAACCGGAACTGAGCCGGGACGAGGCGCTGTGGACCGATCTGCAAAATTACGAGCCATGCCAGGCGCTGGCCGAGCAGGCGCGTCTGGCGAAGATCGAGGCGATCCTGTATCGCTCGGTGCGCGATCCCCAGAGCGGCCTCAACATCGCGATCCTGTCGCCAAAGGCCTTTGCCGAAAAAATGCCGGTGGAACGGATGAGCTGGCGCATTCGCCTGTCGAAAACCGGGGTGCAGGCGCTGTGCGAATTTCCCATGCGCAGAACGGGGTTTGCGGTCTCGGATTTCGCCGGTGATCCACGCCTCGCCAGCCTTTTGGGCTGACGGGCGTTTTGCTTTTTTCACCTCGGCCCCTGTGAGGACCATCAAGCCGAAGCGAAAAACGCTTCGGGATCGTCGACTTCCACCAGCCTGCGCTTGTCGATCAGCCAGAAACGGGTTCCGACCGCCCGCACGAAACTTCTGTCGTGCGAGACGAACACGCAGCTGGCCTCACGGCTGATGATTTCCGCCTCCAGCGCTTCCTGCCCGTCTATATCAAGATGGTTGGTGGGCTCGTCCAGCAGGTAGAAATTCGGCTCCGCCAACCGCAGCGCCAGCATGGCAAGCCGCGCCTTCTGCCCGCCGGAAAGCGTTGCGATGCGGCGTTTCTGCATTTCCATGTCGATGCCGGCGCCGGCGAGCAGGCCGTGGATGCGCTGGTCGCCAATGTCAAAGCGACGGGTCATGAACGCCGCCGGCGTGCTGTCGTCGTCGATTTCGGCAAGTGACTGATCGACATATCCGGCCACCAGCGAGGGCGTGGCCTTGATGCCTTCCTGTATCTGGCCCGCACCCGAGACCGCGGCCTGCAGAAGCGACATCAGCCGCGTCTTGCCGACGCCGTTGCGGCCGAGAATGACAATGCGGTCACCCTGGCGGACAAATTGCCGGCCGGTGCGAAACAGCAATGTTCCGTCCGGCGTCGAAACGGGGACATCTTCCAGCGTCACCAGAACCTTGGCATGGGTGCCGCGATTGGCGAGCTGGATCTTGCCGGCGGAACGCTCGGCATAGGCGGGCCGCGCCTTCTCCTCCAGCTTTTCGGCGCGCTGGCGCAATTGCTTGGTCTTGACGGTCAGAAGATCGCTGCCGGAATTGATGCCGATGTTGTTGAGCTTGGCGGCCTGCCGGCGCAATTGCTGCGCGGTTTTCATGTCGCGCTGGAAACGCCGCTCATCGGCGGCATCCTCCTCTTCCAGTGCTAGCCGCGCATGGCCGTAGGGCAACCGGAACAGCGCCGAATTTTCCGGCCGCAGGAACAGCGTGGTCTTCGTGACATTGTCGAGAAAGGCGCGATCATGGCTGACGATGATAACTGCGGTATCGCGCGGCAACTCACCGAGCCAGTTCTCCAGCACATTGATTTTTTCAAGGTCGAGATGGTTGGTCGGCTCGTCGAGCAGCAGGACGTCAGGCTCGGTGATCCATGCCCGCGCCAGCATGGCCAGCCTCTGCCAGCCGCCGCTCAGCTCTTTCAGGCGGCGCTCGCGGAACGGCTCCGGCACCAGCATCGCGTCGAAAATAATGTCGGCGCGCCAGCTTTCGCTGTCGATCGTTTCCGCCGGAAGGGCGGAAAGCACGGCGTCCCGCATCGTCTTTTCCATCAGCGGGGAGGGCAGGTGCTGGTGGACGATGGACTGCGTCAGTCCGCGCAGCCGGGTGATATCGCCACTGGTCGCGTCCAGCTCACCGGCAAGGCAATTGAGCAGGGTGGATTTGCCGCAGCCATTGGCGGCGACGATGCCGATGCGGTCTCCCGCATTCACGGTGAGGCTGAGATTGGAAAAAAGCGGCTTTCCCAGAATGATTCCGAGGTTTCGAAGCGTGATGATGGTCATAATTTGTCTCTGGCGAAACGGACCCGCGACGAACCGTGGTCTGCGGCAATGCAGTACGGGGTTTCGGTTCGGGATGATCCGTCGTGAAAACATGCGCAACGGCAGACAAGCTGCATTCTGCGCGGCCTTTTGGGCAAACCAGAGTTTTGGTGTTCCGGTCAGCCCTGCAAACGCGTCTGCAGGGCAAAAAGGTGGCAGAGCTGACGATTGCGCCAGAAGCAGGAAATATCCATGCGAAGCCTCCTTTCTTGAAACGGGTTGAACCGCTCCACCATTAACAGCGGTGGTTGTTCGAGGCAATGGTTTTTGGAGTAGGACGCCGTGCGGGAGAATGCGGCAGGCCCGCACTCTCCCGTTTCAATCAGCTCTCGACCTTGAGCGGCTTTTATTGCTTCGCGACACGCGCGCGCAGCTCTTCGACATGGGCGGCGATTTCAGGCGTCACCACATCGCCGAAATCCTCCATTTCGAACATCGGGCGGATTTCGATCTCGCTGCGCTCCAGCATCGGGTTCGGGCAGCGTTTCACCCATTCCACGGCTTCGTCCATATCCTTCACATTCCAGATCCAGAAACCGGCGACCAGCTCGTTGGTGTGCGGGAAGGGGCCATTGACGACGGTGCGGCTGTCGCCGTCAAAAATGACTCTCTTGCCCTTGGACGAGGGGTGCAGGCCGTCGCCGGATTGCATGATGCCGGCATTGACCAGTTCCTCGTTGAATTTCCCCATTGCCTCCATCAGCTCAGTCGTGGGCATGACGCCATCTTCGCTGCTCTTGGTGGCTTTTACAAAAACGATAACACGCATGATCTTTCCTCCTTGATCGCGTTGTCCGTATAGTCTCGCTCCCCGGCACGACGGCCGGATGACATTCTCGCCGACAAAAGTGGCGCTATGCCGGCTTCCCGTCAGCCGAGATCGATAAGATCGCGGCGCAGGCGGTCGGGGTCGCCGCTGCCGATGCGGGCCTCGATTTCGGCATGGGTCTGTTGCCAGATGGGGAAGGCGGCGGTGAGCACGGCCATGCCTGCGGCCGTCAGCCGCAGCCGCTTGCCGCGCTTGTCCTTCGGGTCCTGTTCGATGCTGACCAGCCCGCGCCGTTCCAAAGGCTTCAGCGCCGCCGTCAGCGTCGTGCGGTCCATGGCCAGAAGATTGGCGACCGGCCCCATCGGCGGCGGCTCCGGCCGGTTGAGCGACATCAGCAGCGAAAATTGCCCATTGGTGATGCCGACCGGCTTCAGCGCATTGTCGAAAAGCCGCGCCAAAGCCCGCGCCGCACGCTGCGCATGCAGGCAGAGACAGGCGTCCCGCACGAAAAGAGTTGTCGAAAAAGGAATCACGCTGGCGTTTGACATGGGATAAATATGTTGATATCAACCTAATTAGTCAAGCGGAACTTGATGCTCCGCAGACTGTTAATTGCCTTTCAGCACAGAAATAGGCGGTGCCCTCCGTAAAAGCGGAGCGGTGCCGTGGTGAAAGACGGATCCAAGGAGGAAAGATCATGTCTCATCCCGTCGTTTCGAAGGAGGAGTGGCTTGCGGCCCGCCGCGATCTGCTGGTGAAGGAAAAGGAACTGACCCGAGCCCGTGACAGGCTGAACGAAGCCCGGCGCTCGCTGCCCTGGGAAGAGGTGACGAAGGACTACATCTTCGACGCGCCTTCCGGCCCCAAATCGCTACAGGAACTGTTCGGCACCTGCAGCCAGCTGATCGTCTACCACTTCATGCTGGCGCCGGACTGGGAGGAGGGCTGTGTCGGCTGCTCTTTCTTTGCCGATCACGTCGATGGTGCGCTGATCCACCTCAAACATGGCGATGCGGGTTTCGTCGCGGTGTCGCGCGCGCCGCTTGAAAAGATCGAAAGCTACAGAAACCGCATGGGCTGGAAATTCCCGTGGGTTTCAGCCGAAGGCAGCGATTTCAACTATGATTATCAGGCCTCGTTCCGCGACGAGGATATGACCAAAGGCGAAATCACTTATAATTACCGTGACATGGCGCCCTATGGCGACCTGAAGGACCTGCACGGCATCAGCGTTTTCGCCAAGGGCGATGACGGCAAGATCTACCACACCTATTCCACTTACGCCCGCGGCGCGGAACAGACGCTCGGCACGCTGATGCTGCTCGATCTGGTGCCAAAAGGCCGTAACGAAGAGGAGGTAATGGATTGGGTGCGCCGCCACGACCAGTATGAGGACGCACCGAAGGCGGCAGCCTGCTGCCACTGAAAACTGACGGACGAGGAGGAAACGAAAATGGAAATGGAAATGGAAATCGCCAAGCCGCAGAAGGAACATGAATTCCTGAAGAGGATCGTCGGAGACTGGGTCATGACCTCCAGTTCCGGTCATGAGGACTACAATGCCGACGACCCGTCGCAGCAATTCACCGAGACCGTCCGCTCCGTCGGCGGTTTGTGGATCATCGGCAACGGCACCGGCAAGATGCCTGACGGCACGGATATGACAGCCGTGATCACGGTCGGTTTTGATCCGGCCAAAGGCAATTTCGTCGGCACCTGGGTGGGGTCGATGATGACCAATCTCTGGGTCTACAAGGGCTGGCTGGAAGAGGACGGCAAGACCCTGACGCTGGAAGCGGAAGGCCCCGCCTTCGACGGTTCCGGCAGCACCGCTACCTATCATGACGTGCTGGTGCTGCATGATGATAATCACCGCAGCTTTTCCGGCAGCGTCAAGCAGCCGGACGGCACATTCAAGACCTTCATGACATCGGAATTCCGACGCAAGGCCTGAAGCCCCGCCGGAATTTCACCTGAGCACCAGCGCCGCCGCGTCCTGCGGCGGGCAATGGCCGACACTCACCCGCCAAAACCTCCATAGGAGACGACAATGTCCGATACACATGGAAAATTCATCTGGGTCGAGCTGATGACGCCCGACATGGAAGCGGCAGCCCGCTTTTATGGTCATGTCGTCGGCTGGCAGACCAAGGATTTCGGCTCGCCGGAAATGCCCTATCTGGTGCTGGAGGCCGATGGCAAAGGCATGGGCGGCGTCATGGAACTGACCGACGAGCACAAGGGCCAGGGCATTCCCCCGAACTGGACCGCCTATGTCGATGTCGACGATGTGGACGCCACGGCGAAACAATTCGCCGAAAAGGGCGGCGCGATCAGACGCCCCCCGCAGGATATTCCCGAAATCGGCCGCTTTGCCGTGGTCGCCGATCCCTTTGGTGCGGTGCTCTGTATCATGACGCCGCTGCCGATGGAAACCGGCGGTTTTCCCGAGGATATGCAGGAAAAGCAGGGCCATGTCGGCTGGCATGAACTCTTCACCGATAATGTTGATGAGGCCATGGCCTTTTACGGCGATGTATTCGGCTGGACCAAGGACCATGATTTCGACATGGGCGACATGGCCCCGTACCGCATCTTCGCCTACAAGGGCAAAGCCGTCGGCGGCATAATGAAACGCATGCCGCAGGTCCCTGTCTGTCATTGGGGTTATTACTTCAATGTGGATGGCATCGATGAAGCCATCACCCGCGTCAGCACCGGCGGCGGCAAGGTCGTCAACGGCCCGATGGAGGTTCCCGGCGGAAGCTGGATCGTCAATTGCGTCGACCCGCAGGGCGCCTATTTCTCGCTGGTTTCGCAGAAGAAATAGTCCTGTTTTCTGATGATCTGCCGGAGCCCGCTCCGGCAGATTACCGCTCTCTCGACAGGCGGACGTGATCGATAAAGGCGCGCAGCTTCGGCGCAAGGTTACGACGGCTGGGGTAATAGAGATAAAATCCCGCAAAGGTCGGGGAATGGTCCTCCAGCATGGAAACGAGTTGCCCGCTCTCCAGATAGGGGCGGAACGTTTCTTCCATGCCGAAGGTGATGCCCGCGCCGGCGCAGGCCAGCTTGATCATCAGCTGCATGTCGTTGGTGGTGAAATCAGGCTCCACCGCCACCGCAAATTCGCGGCCGTTTTCGGAAAATTCCCACCTGTATGGCGCCACACCCGGACGGGGTCGCCAGCCGATACACCTGTGATGGATCAATTCGCGGGGCTGCACTGGCAGACCGAAGCGGTCCCGATAGCCAGGGGAGCAGACGGCGAGCTGCCGCTGCGGAGCGGAAACCGGAACGGCAATCATGTCCTGCGCGATCAGTTCTCCAAGACGCACGCCGGCATCGTAATGTTCGGCGACGATATCGAATTCCTCGTCCGTCACGACGATATCAAGCTGCACCTCGGGATGCATGTCCGCAAAGCTTGCAAGCAAAGGGCCGGATAAAAATCGCTCGGCTATCGAGGAAACCGCAAGGCGCAGCTGCCCGCGCACGGCGCCGCTCAGGGAAGATGCAGCATTGGCTGCCTGGACGAGATTGCCGATGGATGGCGAGACGTCCGCATAAAGCTGCTGCCCCGCTTCCGTCAGGCTGACGCTGCGCGTCGTGCGCTGTACCAGCGCTATTCCCATTGTCTCTTCAAGCTTGCGGATGGTCTGGCTCACGGCGGACCGGGTTATGCCGAGCCTGTCCGCGACAGCCCGGAAGTTGCGCTCGTCGGCAACCATGCAGAATGTGGAAAGCGCGTTGAGATCGATGTTCATTGGTTAGAAATTCTATCCATTGAGGTTATGATTGAGGCGGTTATCACGACAATGCCCAAGCTTTATCTTGTCCGCAACGGTCGCTTTCAGAAAAAGCGGGCCGTAACACCAAGGAGAAAGCCATGACATTGAACAAAGTCGTTCTCATCACAGGTGCATCGAGCGGGATCGGTGAGGGTATCGCAAGGGAACTGGCGGCCGCCGGGGCGAGGCTGGTGCTGGGCGCGCGCCGCATGGACCGCTTGCAGGTGCTGGCCGAAGAATTGCGCGGGAAGGGTGCCGAGGTCGTCGCCCATCCGCTTGATGTTACGGACAGACAGAGCGTCGAGGCTTTTGCGGAGGCCGGACGCAAGGCTTTCGGGCAGGTCGACGTCATCGTCAACAATGCCGGTATCATGCCGCTATCGCTGATGTCGTCGCTCAAGGTCGATGAATGGGACCGGATGATCGACGTCAACATCAAGGGCGTGCTTTATGGCGTCGCCGCCGTTCTGCCCGAGATGACCGCCCGCGCATCCGGCCATATCATCAACATCGCTTCCATCGGTGCGCTCGCCGTTTCACCCACGGCGGCCGTTTATTGCGCGACGAAATTTGCGGTGCGGGCGATTTCGGACGGGCTGCGGCAGGAAAACCGCGACCTGCGCGTCACCTGCATTCACCCCGGCGTGGTGGAAAGCGAACTTGCCCACACCATCACCGATCCGGCCGCTGCGGAGCTGATGCAGACCTATCGGGCCATCGCCTTGAAACCCGACGCCATCGGCCGCGCGGTGCGCTACGCCATCGAGCAGCCTGATGATGTCGACGTCAATGAAATCGTCATCCGACCCATCGCTGCCTGAGGAGGCCAACATGAAAGCGATTTTTCCAACCGTGCTTGCGATTACCATGCTTGCTGGAAGTGCCGCCGCCATCGCCAATCCGCAGCGTCTGGATGACAGGCTGCGGCGTGGTGACGACGTCATCCGCAGCCTCAACAATGGTCGGCCCCAGGCCAATCTGGAACGTTTGCGGCAGGAGTTTCCTTTCCTCGCTGAAGCGACCGAAGGTTACGCCCTGGGGGAGGTGTGGTCGCGGCCGGGACTGGATAACCGGACCCGCCAGCTGGCCGCCGTTGCGGTCATGGCGGCCCTTGGCGAGCGGGATCTGATGAAGGTCCACGCCGGTTATGCACTCAATGTGGGCGCAACCGACGAGGAACTGAAGGAAATGATCTATCTGATCACGGTTCCCGCAGGTTTTCCCAAAGCCATCGCCGCATCCCGGACGCTGGCTGAGCTGTTCGAGGAGCGCCGCGATAACGCCGCATCGGGAGGGCAAAGGCAATGAACATTGTTTCGACATCCGTCGCGCTTCTGCTCGCAACGGCGTCCGCCGATACGGGTTCCCGCAAAACGAGTAACGCCATGGACGTGAACATGACCGAAACGGCTCAAATCCAGAACCACCCTTATATCGGCATGTGGGTCACCGGTGATGGCCATGTTCGTCAGGAGCTTTTGCCTGATGGTCGTTATGACGAGGCGCGGGGCAACCGCAAAAGCGCCTATCAGGGGCGATATGAGGTGAAGGGAAACCATATCGACTATTGGGACGATACCGGTTTTACGGCCGACGGCGAATTCGTCGACGACATTCTCTATCACGGCGGCATGATCTTCTATCGCCAGAAGTAACCGCTGTGCCAATCAAGCGCCGCCCGCCCCATCGGGAGCGGGCGGCGTGCTTGTTTCTATCGCTTCAAACTACCCAAAATCCCGCGCACGATGGCGCGGCCGACGGATGTGGCGACCGAACGGGCGGCACTTTTCATCGCCGCCTCGATTACCGTTTCGCGCTGGTAACCCGTGCGGCGGGCGCCACCATTGCGCGAGCCGGTGGATGCCGGTGCGGCTTCTTCATCGCCGAAGCCGGGCAGACGCCAGCGGCCGGAAGCGCTTTCGGACTGGCTGGAGGCGTTTTCCTCCTCCGCGCGCCTGGCGGCTTCCGCGTCCGCTGCCTTCTGGGCACGGGCAGCGAGAATTTCGAAGGCCGATTCCCGGTCGATATCCTTGTCATATTGGCCGGCGACGGGGCTGACATCGATCAGCGACCTGCGCTCCGCATCCGTCAGCGGTCCGACACGGCCGGAAGGCGGGCGCACGAGGGTGCGCTCGACGATGGAGGGCGCGCCCTTGTCATGCAGGGTCGAGATCAGCGCCTCACCGGTGCCGAGCGTGGTGATGGTGTCGGCGGTGTTGAAGGCCGGGTTCTGGCGGAAGGTGTCGGCCGCCGTGCGCACCGCTTTCTGCTCGCGCGGCGTATAGGCGCGAAGCGCATGCTGCACGCGGTTGCCGAGCTGGGCAAGAACGGTTTCCGGCACGTCGAGCGGGTTCTGCGTCACGAAATAGACGCCGACGCCCTTGGAGCGGATAAGGCGCACGACCTGTTCCACGCGTTCCACCAACACCCGTGGCGCATCGTTGAAGAGCAGATGCGCCTCATCGAAGAAGAACACCAGGCGCGGCTTTTCCGGGTCGCCCACCTCAGGCAGTTCTTCGAAGAGTTCCGAGAGCATCCAGAGCAGGAAGGTGGCGTAAAGGCGCGGGTTCATCATCAGCCGGTCGGCGGCGAGAACCGAAATGGTGCCGCGCCCGTCCGTGCCCACGCGCATGATGTCGGCGATCTTCAGCGCCGGTTCGCCAAAGAAATTGGCCGCGCCCTGCTGTTCGAGAACCAGCAGCCCGCGCTGCAGCGAACCGACCGAGGACTTGGAAATCAGGCCGAACTGGTTGGAAAGCTCCGATGCGTTTTCGCCCATATAGTTCAGAAGCGATTGCAGGTCTTTGAGATCGAGCAGCGGCAGCCCGCCCTGATCGGCGATCTTGAAGGCGATGTTGAGCACACCTTCCTGCGCTTCCGAGGCATCCATCAGCCGGGCAAGCAGCAGCGGCCCCATTTCGGCGATGGTGGCGCGCACGCGATGGCCTTTTTCGCCGTAGAGATCCCAGAAGATGACGGAGGATTTACCGTAGGAAAAATCGGTGAAGCCGATCTGTTCGACGCGTTTCTGCACCCAGTCCTTGGCTTCGCCTTCCGCCGCGATGCCGGAAAGGTCGCCCTTGATATCGGCGCAGAAAACCGGCACGCCGGCCTTGGAGAAACCTTCGGCAAGAACCTGCAACGTCACGGTCTTGCCCGTTCCCGTCGCGCCGGTGATGAGGCCGTGGCGGTTGCCGAATTTCAGTTCCAGATATTCGCCCTTGTTCAGGCTGTCGTCCGGATTGCGGCTGGTCCCGATATAGAGCTGTCCGTCCTGCAACATCGACCATTTTCTCCTGCGGCTGATGCATGACCCTTAAAATCGCGCCGGATTTTGTAAAAGTCATGTCCGAATTAAAAGCGTAGCTGGCATGCGGTGACCGTTCCTCGCGAAAGCGGCCTTTTCATAGTTTGGTTGTGATGATCTTATAAGGACAGTTTCAAGGCGCAACAACTGCTTGATGCCGATGAGGAAAAACCGCTTGATGAAAGTTGCCGCACCTGTTCGTGGCCGCTTGAATGCAGCATGAGATTGTTTTACGTTGACGTTAACGTCAGTTATTCGATGTTGGCGTCGTTTTTCAACAGGAGGCAAGAATGAACGAAGTCGTGGATCAGATCGCCGTAAAGGCGGGGATCGACCCTGAACTGGCTGAAAAGGCCGTTGGCATGATTCTCGGTTTTCTCCAGCGCGAGGCCGCAGACGGCCCGATCGCGCGGATGATCGAAGCCATTCCCGGCGCCAGCGATCTGGTGGCGCAGTATAATGGCGAGGGTGCCGGCGGCGGCGGCGGTCTGCTCGGCGGCCTGATGAGCGCCATCGGCGGCGGCGGCATCATGGGTCTCGGCCAGCAGCTGATGAGTCAGGGCCTCGGCATGAGCGAGATTTCCACGCTCGCCAAGGAAACCATCTCCGTTGCCCGCCAGCATGCGGGCGATGAGGTTGTCGATCAGGTGATCGCCTCGGTTCCGGGTCTCAGCCAGTTCGCCTGAGGCGAAGCTACTCCATCGCGGGGCGCGGCGGCTGTTCATTGAACAGGCGGCGCGCCTCTTCTATTTCGGCATGGTGCGTTTCCGCCCATATCCAAACGCCGCAAAAGGCGCTGCCCAGCGTGCGGCCGAGGTTCGTCAGAGCATAATCCACATGCGGCGGAATGACGGGGTGCACGGTGCGGCGCACCAGCCCGTCGCTTTCCATCTGCCGCAGTGTTTTCGTCAACATCTTCTGGCTGATGTTGCCCACCAGCCTGCCGATCTGCGTGAAGCGCAGCGTGCCGTGCTCTTCCAGCACTTCCAGAATGAGCATCGTCCATTTGTCGGCCACTTTCGCAATGATGTCCTGAACCAGCGCCTCTATCGCCGGATCGGTATCCGTGGGCGGCGGAATCTTGCGCCGGTTCTCGATGGCCGGGTCGGCCGCGTGCCGTTTCATCTAACACTCTCCATCGGGTAAGTATAAATCTTTTGGGTGCCTACTTTCGATTGGAGAGTATCATAGCTAACTTCCTTTCAGCCAACAAGCAAAGGATGTTCCAATGAAAATCACGGGCAATACCATTCTCATCACCGGCGGTGGTTCGGGCATCGGCCGGGCGCTGGCGGAAGCGTTTCATCAGGCAGGCAACAGGGTCATCATTTCCGGCCGCCGCCAGGCTGTGCTCGACGAGGTGACGGCCGCCAACCCGGGCATGGCCTCGATAGTGATGGATGCGGCGGACGCCGTGGGCATTCGCGCATTTGCCGACGCGCTGGTGAAGGCCCATCCGACCCTCAACGCCGTCATCAACAATGCCGGCATCATGCGGCCGGAAGACATTGCCGCCGCACCGGATTATCTCGATACGGCCGAAGAAACCATCGCCACCAATCTCCTCGCGCCCATCCGCCTGACGGCTGCGCTTCTGCCGCATTTCCTAAAGCAGCCCGCCGCCACGGTGCTGACTGTCTCGTCGGGCCTCGCCTTCGTGCCCATGGTGCTGACCCCCACCTACAGCGCCACCAAATCCGCCATCCATGCCTATTCGGTTGCGCTGCGCGAGCAGCTGAAGGAGACACCGGTGGAAGTCATCGAAATCGTACCGCCCTATGTGCAGACGACGCTGATGGGCGAGGGGCAGGCGAGCGACGAAAGGGCGATGCCGCTCGACGCCTTCATTTCCGAGGTTATGGATATTCTTGAAAATCGTCCGGACGAGAATGAAGTGGTGGTGGAACGCTGCAAGCCGCTGCGTTTTGCCGCGCAGAACGGCAATTTCGATCAGGTCTTTGCGATGATCAACCATATGCATCCGTAAGCGGCAGCGTCTGTCGCATGGGGACACCCTGTGATAGCGTCGCGTTCTTTTCTGCGGAGCGCGCGCTTTCATGGGCCAAGGCCAGTTCCTGATGCCGAAAACCAGCATGCCCGGCGTCGTCGCCGTGGTGGCGGACAGCGATCGTTCTTTCCCGCGCCACATGCATGATCAGTTTGGCATCGGCCTCATCGAACGCGGCGCGCAGAAATCGCTCTCCGGTCGTGGCATGGTGGAGGCCGGCGCCGGCCATGTCATCACCGTCAATCCGGGCGAGGTGCATGACGGCATTCCGCTCGGGGCGGGCGGTCGCGCCTGGCGGATGCTTTATCTCGACATCGATATCGTCCGCGACGCCATTGCCGATGTCTGCGAGAAGGATCGAGGTTCTTTCGAATTCGCCTATCCCGTTGATGCAAGGCCTTTGGCTGATCGGTTCTGCGCTGTCTTTTCGGCGATGACCGCAAGGCAGCGGCCGGGCGAGACCCTGCATGGCGACGAGGCCCTGCTGATGCTTTTGGCGGATGCCATGGAGGTGGCTGCCAAACCGCGCGAAACTACCGCACTCGACAGCATAAAACGGGCGAAAAGCAGCATCGATGACGATCCCGCCCGGCCGTTCCGCCTCGCCGATCTGGCGAGCGAGGCCGGCATGAGCCAGTTCCGTTTCCTGCGGGCTTTCGCCAAGGCGACAGGCCTGACGCCGCACAGCTATCTTCTCCAGCGGCGCGTGCATCTGGCCCGGCATGCGCTGGCCAGCGGTACGCCGCCTGCCGAGGCGGCCTTTGCCGCCGGTTTTACCGACCAGAGCCATCTGAACCGGTTTTTCGTGCGGCAATTCGGCGTGACGCCGGCGGTTTATCGGGCGGCGTTTTCGTAGATGCTTTCTCCACCCTCATTCCTGTGACAAGCACAGGAATGAGGGAGAGTGGGTTGGCCCAGCCCCACAGCCCGCTGTTACCGCGCGAGCCTCCGAGCATCAGCTCTGCAATTTCGTCCAAGACACCCACCCCACGCGCCATCATGCTCCTGTCCTCCACCCACAGGACATACCCGCACCATGACACCCGAATTCCTCATCACATCCTTCATCGTCGCCGCTTCTCCGGGAACCGGCGTGGTCTACACGCTGGCCGCCGGTCTCTCGCAGGGAGCGAGGGCGAGCGTGATTGCGGCCTTCGGCTGCACGCTCGGCATCGTGCCGCATCTGCTCGCCGCCATCACCGGCCTTGCCGCCATTCTGCACACCAGCGCGCTGGCCTTCGGCATCGTCAAATATCTGGGGGTCGCCTACCTCATCTACATGGCGTGGAATACGCTGCGGGAAGACGGTGCGCTGAAGATCGATGATGCCGGGGAGCCGCAGAAGGCCGCCCGCGTCATCGGCGAGGCGATCCTCATCAATCTCCTGAACCCGAAACTGTCGATCTTCTTTTTCGCCTTCCTGCCGCAGTTCATCGCGCCGGATGAGGTTTTGCCGACTTGGCGCATGATCGATCTCGGGCTGATCTTCATGGCCATGACGTTTCTGGTCTTTGCGCTTTACGGCTGTTTTGCCGCCTCGGTCCGGCGGCAGGTGATGTCACGCCCGGCGGTTCTCGCCTGGCTGCGGCGCAGCTTCGCCGCCGCCTTTGTGGCGCTGGGTGCGAAGCTGGCCCTGACCGAGCGATGAAACCGAACCGGACTGCCCCGCCGGCTTAGTCGTCCCAATCGGGTGCGAGGTGGCCGGGGCTGACGATGCGGCCGTTCGGTTTGGCCAGCGCGTGGATGGCCTGCATTTCCTCTTCCGTCAGCGCGAAATCGAAAATGTCGAAATTCTCCTTGAGGCGGCTTTCAGTCGCCGTCTTGGAAAGCGCCACGATATCCGGCTGCTGCACGGCCCAGCGCAGGGTCACCTGCGCGGCGGTCTTGCCATGCTTTGCGCCGATGTCCTGCAGCAGGGGATCGTTCGGCACCCTGCCATCGGCCATCAGATAATAGGCCGTCACCGACATCCCGTGTTTGCGCGCGGCCGAAATCACCTTCGTCTGGTCGAGATAGGGGTGATATTCGATCTGGTTGGTGGCAAGCGGCGTGTCGGAAAGTTTCACTGCTTCTTCGGTCAGCGCCACGTTGAAGTTGGAAATGCCGATATTGCGCACCTTTCCGGCCTTGCGCACCGCGTTCAGCGCGCCCATGCGCTCGGCAAGCGGCACATCGCTCTTCGGCCAGTGCAGCAGCAGGAGATCAACATAGTCAGTCTTCAGTTTTGCAAGGCTTTCATCGACGGAGGCGAGAAAATCGTCGTGACGAAAGCGATCCACCCAGACCTTGGTGGTGAGAAATATATCGTGGCGGGAAATGCCTGACTGAGCGAGGACCTCGCCGACGGCACCCTCGTTCTTGTAGATCTGCGCGGTATCGACATGGCGGAAACCGAGTTTCAGCGCCTCCGGCAGAATGCGCCTGACATCGTCTTCCGGAATGCGGAAGGTGCCGAAACCGAGGGCGGGAATATTCGCGCCATTGGCGTTGACGTGATACATGGATGTCTCTCCTGTTTGCTGAAAACATGGTCGGCGGCAGATGCCGGGCGGGGAAGCCGTCTTTCATTAACTGGTGTCCGCGCGATCGGTTTCAACCCGGCGGCGACGATATCACATCAGCACATAATCCACCGGGCGCGGGTCGGCCGGCAGATCGGTCTCGCCCATCGCCTCGCGCAGATTGATCTCGATGGTGGTGGCAAGCGCATTGATCGGCAGGGCATTGAGGCCGGTGCCGAATGGGTCTTCCAGCTCATCGGACAACGCGTCGAGACCGAAAAACGTATAGGCGATCAGCGTGCTGGTAAAAGGCGTGGCCCAGCCGAGCAGATCCGTGAAACCGAACGGCAGCAACAGGCAGAAGAGATGCGCGGTGCGGTGAAGCAGCAGCGAATAACCGAAGGGAACCGGCGTCTGGCGGATGCGCTCGCACGAAGCCTGCGAGGCCCCCATCTGCTGCACGGTGGCATCCAGCATCTGCAGCTGGATATCGCTGATCTGCCCCTTGCCATGAGCGGAGACGACAGCGCCGGATATTTCGCGCAGCAGCATGTCCGGTTTGTTGCGGCTGCGGGCATAGATCTCCGAAAGGTCATCCGGAATGAGGTTGGCGGCAGTGGCGGTCGCATCCCCGGGGCGCAGGTGCGAGACCAGCGCGTGGCAGAAGGCGATTACAAGATCGGTGATCCGCCTGCGGGTTACGGGATCGGCTACATCCTGCCGGCTTTCCAGCATGGTGGTCTGGCGCGAAAGCGTGCGGGCGACGGTGATCAGCGCGCCCCATTGCTTGCGGGCTTCCCACCAGCGGTCGTAACAGGCATTGGCGCGAAAGCCGAGGAAGACCGAAAGCGCGATGCCGAGCAGCGAAAAGGGCGCGCCGTTCAACGCCTGCACCAGATCCGGCCGGTCCTTGTGCGCCCAGACAACCAGCGTCGACAGCAGGAACACCGCAAGCACCTGCGGAAAGATGCGGACGATGATGGAACCGCGCACGATGAGGAAAAGCTGCAGCAGGTTCGGTTTTGGACGAACGATCATGGCGGAAACTCGAAATGCCTGTGGCGGGTGAGGGGGCGTGAATATCCCTGACCATATCTACATGATGGCGGCGCGGCCTTGTCCACCCTTTTTTGCATGGTTGCACCAGGCGGCTGGCGGCGTTACGCGTCTATCGCCGGGATCGTCAACAGTACGATCCGACTATGCGGGTGGAAGGAAATGTCGCGTGTCGCGCTCACAACGGCTTCTTGATCTCTTGCAGATCCTGCGCTCCCACCGCATGCCGGTCAGCGGTACGGCCCTTGCCGCGCAGACCGGCGTCAGCCTGCGCACGCTTTACCGCGATATAGCAACGCTTCAGGCGCAGGGTGCTGACATCGAGGGCGAAGCGGGGGTGGGTTATGTGCTGCGACCCGGTTTCCTGTTGCCGCCGCTGATGTTTTCGCAGCAGGAGATCGAGGCGCTGGTGCTCGGCTCGCGCTGGGTGGCGGGCCGCGCCGATGCCGGGCTGGCCGAGGCCGCCCGCGCCGCACTCGTCAAGATCGGCGCCGTGCTTCCCGATGCCCTGCGCGAGGAACTCGATAATTCCACCCTGCTTGTCGGGCCGGGGCAGGGCCTCGCCGCCATCCATGTCGATCTGGCGGCCATTCGCGATACGATCCGCAAGGAAAGCAAGGTCGTCATCACCTATCGCGATGAAAAGGGAGACGTGACGGAGCGGGTGATCTGGCCCTTCGCACTCGCTTTTTTCGATCTGGTGCGGGTGGTGCTGGGCTGGTGCGAGACGCGGCAGGACTACCGCAGTTTCCGGGCCGACCGCATCGAAGATTTCCGTCCTCTCGACAGCCGTTATCCGCGCCGCCGCCAGTCCCTGCTGAAAGAATGGCGCGAAAGGGAAAAACAGCGGCGGCGGCATCATGCTGACAAAAACTGACAGCAGCGAGGTCTAGAAACTGTTCATCCGCAACACAGGAGAACAGCCATGACCCACCCCGATTTCACCATCCTCTACGTCGATAACCCGCCAGCCAGCACCGAATTTTACAAGGCTCTGCTGGGTGCGGAGCCGGTGGAATCCTCACCGACATTCTCGCTGTTCGTGCTTCAAAACGGCATGAAGCTCGGCCTGTGGTCGCAGCATACCGTGGAGCCGAAGGCATCTGTCGCGGGCGGCGGTGGTGAGCTCGCCTTCCGTGTCGAAAACGACGCACAGGTGGATGAGACTTTCGCCAGCTGGAAGGCAAGAGGCGTCGCCATGCTGCAGCAGCCCGCCAAAATGGAGTTTGGCTACACCTTTACCGCTGCCGACCCCGACAACCACCGCCTCCGGGTCTATGCCTTTGCAGGTTAAACATTGGCGTTTAGGCCGGTTGGCAAGATAAGCCAGGGGCCGTCCACGCTTTCTGCATTCCGCGCTCTCCTCATCCCTGTGCTTGTCACAGGGATCCAGCCGACGCGCGTCTGCGCGGCGGGAAGGGTCCTTTCAGCCCAAGGACTTGGGCTGACTGGATTCCTGTGGCAAACACAGGAATGAGGGCGGTGGGGAGGCGTCCACGTGCGACAATCTCACGTCGCATTTTATGCCTTATTTCTTCACCGCCACCACGAAGAGGCGTGGAAAACGCAGCAGCAACCGGCCGTCCGCCATCGGCGGATAGGCCTCCTTGATGCGCCGCGTGTAGTCGGCGAGGAAGGCTTCGCGGTTTTCCTCGCCGGCGGCGGCGAGATAGGGGCGCAGGCCCGTGCCCTTGACCCATTCGACGATGCTTTCCGCATCCTTCATCGGATGATTATAGACGGTGTGCCACACATCCACCCGCGCGGATTTCGGCGTCAGCGCATCGAAATAGTCAGAAGGTGCGGGCAGGGGTTTGCGGCGCAGCCTGCCATCTGCAAAGCTGTCCTTCCAGGCGCCGTTCGCGCCGGTCTCCTCCATGGCGCGATGCGTCGGCTCCTGCAGATTGTCAGGCATCTGCACGGCCAGAACGCCGCCGCTTTCCAGCTGGTCCATCAGTTGCGAAAGAACGACGAGATGATCCGGCACCCACTGAAAAACGGCATTGGCGTAAAGCAGGTCTGCCTTCTGCGCCGGCTTCCATTTTGCAAGGTCGGCCTTGCCGAAGCGGGTGGTCGGCAGCCGGTCCGCCGCCTTTTCCAGCATGTCGTCGTCGCTGTCGATGCCGGTAATGACGTTGACGCCGTAACGGTCAGTCAGAAGCTCGGTGGAATTGCCGGGGCCACAGCCAAGGTCATAGCCATTCAGCACCCGCTCCAGCGGCACATGGGCCAGGAGATCCCGGGCGGGGCGTGTCCGTTCGTCTTCGAATTTCAGATATTGGTGGGCGGACCATGCCATGGTTTTCCTCCTGCGGACTGCCGTCAGATCGTCAGCATCGCATGGGTGAAATCGCCCCGCCATCATCGGATCGATGAATTATTGTGATGAATCTATTCATCAACCTTTTGTTTCACCTCATAAAACATCTTTGTCGGGCCGTCGCTTTGTTATTTTCCATCAAAATCAGAAATCGCGGCAATTAAAACTTGACCTCGTCAGGGGAGAGGCATTCACTCCGGCCGATTTCCGCCACATGCCAGGCTGAGCGCGCGTAGCGTTCCTCATCCGGAAATGCATCAGAACAAAAAGACGGAGCGTTTTCGTTTAACGGAAACGCTTGAGACAGGAGACCATCATGAGCGTCGATACCGCACCCCGATCAACCACCTGGACCTATGTTGACGGTCAATGGCTGCCCGGCAATCCGCCGCTCATCGGCCCGACCTCGCACGCCATGTGGCTGGCGTCGACGGTGTTTGACGGCGCGCGCTGGTTTGATGGCGTCGCTCCCGATCTCGATCTGCACTGCCAGCGCGTCAACCGCTCTGCCGCCAATATGGGCATGAAGCCGACGATGACGGCGGAGGAGATCGAGGCGCTGGCGCTGGAAGGCGTCAACAGGTTCGACGGCAAGATGGCGATCTATATCAAACCGATGTACTGGGCCGAACACGGCATGCCCGGCAGCGTTGTCGCGCCGGATGCCAGTTCCACCCGTTTTGCGCTGTGCCTTTTCGAAGCGCCGATGGATGCCGGCAAGCCGCTGACGCTCACCGTCTCGCCGCTGCGCCGTCCTTCGCCGGAAACCGCGATGACCGACGCAAAGGCCGGCAGCCTTTACCCCAATAGCGGCCGCGCCATTCTGGAAGCCCGCTCGCGCGGCTTCGACAATGCCCTGATGCGCGACATGAACGGCAATGTCGCCGAGTCCGCTTCGGCCAACATCTTCATGGTCAAGGACGGCGTCGTCTTCACCCCGGTTCCGAACCGCACCTTCCTGGCCGGCATCACCCGTTCGCGGGTGATCGGCCTTCTGCGTCAGGCCGGTTTCGATGTCCGTGAGGCGACCCTGTCGGTCGAGGATTTCCGCGAGGCCGATGAAATCTTCTGCTCGGGCAATTATTCCAAGGTTTCGCCTGTCGTGAAGCTGGATGATCGCGAGTTGCAGGCAGGCCCGGTCGCCCGCAAGGCGCTCGATCTTTACATGGACTGGGCGCGTCTCGGCGCAGACGTCTGAGATCGGCAATCATCTCGTAAAGAGGCCACGGCGGGCATTCGGCCTGCCGTGGCCATTGCTTTTCTGCGGTGCAATATTTTCCCCAAAAAGACGGGGGGAATTTAATCCAATTTTAGACAAACGACCTGTAGTTTGCGGCATCTTCACCTCCGGCTAACGAGGGCCGCCAGATGTCTTTCAGCATTCGTAATATACTTGTGGGATTTTTCCTTACCATCAGCCTTGCGCTGGCCGGTTTGGTCGGCAACGAATTGTGGCGCTCGGTCAATCGCGCAGGCACCTTTTCCGAGGTCGCGCAACTCGCCTCGCTCGACAAGCTTCTTTTCAATGCGCTTTTGAATTTCCGCAGTGAACGTGGCGATAGCGCCACGGCGTTGACACTCGATCCGTCAAAGTCGGCCGGCAGCATCGCCAGCGTGCAGGCGGCACGCCAGAAGGTGGATGCCGCCATGACGGCATTCCTCACACAGTCTTCATCGCTCGAAAACACGCAGCTGCAAGCGCCGCTCAAGCGTGTGAAAGATGTTTACGCGCAGTTCGTCGAGCTCAGAAAAAAGGTTGACGCCAATGTTTCGCAGCCGCTCGACCGGCGCGAAAGCGGGCTCGACAAGACGGTCATGACGCTCGGCGGCGATTTCCTCGCCTCGCTTGAAGCCGGTTCGACGGCACTTGAAGGCACTGTCCGCTCCCTCGATCAGGGTCAGACCGGTTTGATCCAGCTGCGCTCCTATGGCTGGTCCGCCCGCGCACTTGGCGGCAGCGCCACCGTCATTCTCAACGGCGCCGTCGCCCAGAACCGGCCGCTCACCGCGCAGGAAATGCAGCAGCTCGGCGCAGCTGATGCCGGTGCGGCTTTCGCGTGGAAAGCGACCGGCGATCTGGTCGCGCATGAATCGACGCCGCAGTCGCTCAAGGACATCTACGCCACCGCGGACAAGACCTATTTCAAGGGTGATTTCAGCACCCAGCGCACCAAGCTCATCGACGACCTGAACAACGGCCGCACGCCTGCCTTCACCATGGATAGCTGGCGCACCACCGTCACCGAAAATCTCGGCACGATTGCGAAAATCGCGTCCGCCGCCATGGATGTTCTGGATGCCAATGCCGAAAAGGCAAAACAGGGTGCCTTTATCGATGCGATGATCTATCTCGCCGTCTTCGTCGTCACGCTGGCGCTCTGTATTCTCTCGCTTGCTGTCATCGTCGGCCGCGTCACCCGGCCGATCAGCCGCCTGACCAACGCGATGATGGAGCTTTCGGGTGGTAATCTTGCAATCGATGTCGCCGGCGCAAAGCGCTCCGACGAGATCGGCGAGATGGCCCGCGCCGTGGAAATCTTCCGCGAGGCGGCAATCCGCAACAAGCAGCTGGAGGCGGAAGCCGTCGCCAACCGCGAGCGGGCCGAGCGGGACCGTATCGAGCTGCAGCAGCGTGCCGAGGCTGAGGCCGAAGAACGGCTCAATCAGGCCACGGGTTCGCTAGCGGGCGGCCTTCGCCGTCTTGCTTCCGGCGACATGGTCTGCGAGATCGCCACGCCGTTCGCTCCGCAATTCGAGGCGCTGCGCCACGATTTCAACAGCTCCGTGCATCAGCTGCGCGAAGCGCTCACAAGCGTCGGCCAGTCCGTACAGACAGTGAACGGCGGCGCGCATGAGGTGTCATCGGCATCCGACGATCTTTCCCGCCGCACCGAGCAGCAGGCCGCTTCTCTGGAAGAGACCGCCGCCGCGCTGGAAGAGATCACCGCCAATGTTTCCGCCACCTCCAAGCGAGCAGGCGAGGCGCGCGACACGGTGCGTGAAGCACGGTCAAAGGCCGATCTTTCCGGCAAGGTGGTGCGCGATGCCGTTTCCGCCATGGAGCGCATCGAGCATTCCTCGCGCCAGATCGGCCAGATCATCGGCGTCATCGACGAAATCGCCTTCCAGACCAACCTTCTGGCGCTGAATGCGGGCGTCGAGGCGGCGCGGGCGGGCGATGCGGGCAAGGGTTTTGCCGTCGTCGCACAGGAAGTGCGCGAACTGGCGCAGCGCTCCGCCAATGCCGCCAAGGAAATCAAGCAGCTCATCAACACATCTGCCGTTGCGGTGGGTGAGGGCGTGAAGCTGGTCGCCGACACCGGCGTCGGGCTTTCCGAAATCGAGCAGCTGGTGCTTTCCGTCAACACCCATATGGACGCCATCGCCACTGCGGCGCAGGAACAGTCGGCTGGCCTTTCCGAGGTCAACACCGCCGTCAACCACATGGATCAGGCCACGCAGCAGAACGCCGCCATGGTCGAGGAAATGAACGCGGCCGGTGCGGGTCTCGCGCAGGAATGCGCCAACCTCCACGCCCTGCTTGCGCAATTCCAGCTCGGCCAGCAGACCTCCGCATTGCGGGAAACGGCACGGCACATGCAGCGGGCCGCAAGCCCCGCCCGCGCGCCTGCCGCACCCGTCGCGGCACCTTCCAGGGCCCGCCCGGTCGCTGCCTCACGCGGCAATGCGGCGCTGGCCGTGAAGGGCGACGACTGGACGGAGTTCTGAGGAAGAGATTGCCTTTGACAAAACCCGCGCTACCGGGTTCCGTCACCCCGGACCTGATCCGGGGTCCAGCGCGATCAAGTCCTTGATCGCGTAAGACTCTTCTCACGGCGCAGACGCGCCGTGGCTGGATGCTGGATCTGGTCAGGCATGACGGAGGAGAGGTGTGGTCCTTTTCGTTAACAGCCGAGCCCGCGCCCGAAACCGGCGCGGGCTTTATCGTTTCTGCAAGCTCGGCAGCGCAGCGGCAAGCGCCCGCAGCGGCGCGGTCATATGTTTGTCTCGCCGCATCGCCAGCGCGATCCGGCGCTCCAGCGGCGGCTCCAGCGAGCGCCATTCAAGCCCCGACGTTGCGCTTTCATGCTCCATCGCCATGCGCGGCACGATGGCGAGGCCAAGGCCCGCACCCGCGAGCTTCTTGATGGCCTCGACGCTGCCCAGTTCCATGGCGGGCTGCACGGTGCGGCCGCTCGCCGAAAACCATTGATCCACCAGCCTGCGCGTATTGCCGCCCTCGTAAAGCAGCAGCGGCCGCGTCGAAAGCGTTTCGGCGTTCAGTACCGTTCTGTCGGTGACGGCGCCATGCGGGAAAACTGCAACCAGTTCATCGAGATGGATGTCGCTGATATCGAGGCTGCGGCCACTGGCGGGCAGGGCCACCACCGCCGCATCGATCGTATTGGCCTCCAGAAGCCGCAAAATATCGTGCGTATTGCCGGTCTGCACGACGATTTCGATACCCGGCATGGCCTGACGGATTTTGGCCAGCACGGGCGGCAGCAGATAGATGCAGGCAGTTGCGCCCGTGCCGATGCGCAGGCGTCCCGTCACCCCGCTGCGATGAGGTGCTACGGTATCGATCGCATGCGCCACTTCTTCCGCAATCCGCCTTGCATGGATGAGAAAATCCCGGCCCGCCGCCGTCGGCTGCGCGCGCCTGCCGACCCTTTCGATCAGCCGCACGCCGAGCTGCTTTTCCAAGAGCCTGATATGCAGGCTGATGGCCGGCTGTGTCATCCCCGCCTTGTCGGCGGCGGCGGAAAAGCTGCCGAGATCGGCGACATCCATGAAGCTGCGCACCTGCCGCAGATCGAGGTCCATCATCAAAGAAAACCTTATCGTTTGTATAAGACAGATAATCTTTATTTTGACTGCGCCGCAATGCACAATGGGGCCGTGAATGACCACAGGACGAGATAATGACCCTTCTCACAGTATCCAGTTGCACCATCCGCCCTTGCGAAGAAGCGGATATTCCAGCCATTACCGAAATTTACCGGGATGCCGTGCTGAACGGCCGCGCCAGCTTCGAGATCGATCCGCCGGGCGTGGATATGATGCTTGAGCGCCGTCGCCTGTTGGTGGAGGGCAATTATTCCTATCTCGTCGCCGAAATCGACGGAAAGATAGCCGGATATGCCTATGCCGGGGCCTATCGTCCGCGCCCGGCCTATGGCGCGGCGGTTGAGAATTCCGTTTATGTCGATCCGGCCATGAAGGGCATGGGGATTGGCCGCAAACTACTCGATGCGCTGATTGAGGATGCGACCTCGCGCGGCTTCCGGCAGATGCTCGCCGTCATCGGCGATAGCGGCAACGCCGCCTCGATCGGCCTGCACCGTGCGGCCGGTTTCGAGCATGTCGGCACGTTCAAATCCATTGGCTGGAAACACGGCCAGTGGCTGGATACCGTCCTGATGCAGCGCGCGCTGGGCGAGGGCGACACAACGCCCCGTTTTTGATCAGCTGGAGCATTTCCTGAAAATCTGGAGCCCGGTTTTCCGTCTGGAAATGCGACAAAACAAAAAGTTTGAGCGGGATGGCGAAAACTGTGAGCGGTTTTCGCCATCCCGCTGTTTTTATATGATTTAGGGCTTGGTGGAGCCGGGAATTTCCACCTTCAGCGTATCCCCGGCAAGCTCGCTGCCCAGTTCCACCGCCTTGGTCTTCTTGTCGTAGACGCAGATATGGCTGACCGTCGCATCCGCGCCCTTGGCCTTGCCGGTCAGGATGGCGAGGCCGTAATTTTCGCTGCCGACGGGATCGACCACCGCCTTGGCGTCCTCGATCATGTCCTTGGCTCCGGCAAGGCAGGCCGTCTGCACATCCGCCACGAATTCTTTCCAGGTATCGTCCGAGGATGCGGCGGCGGGGAGTGCCAGCGATGACAGGGCGGTGAAGAGGAGGATGGAGCGGATCAAGGAGCGGGAGTTGGGGCGGGTCATGGAATTTCCTTCCTGCAATCTCGGCAAAACCGAACCGATAGGGTGGAAAACGGTACGCCAGGGTTGTGAAACAAATGTGGTGGTGGCCGGCGCGAGACGAATTTTCTCTTTTGGCGGAACATTTTGATATTTCACAGGTTGCCCAAACAGAGCTTCGCTCCTATGGTCCGCTCACACGGTTTCTAGGAGCGGTAACCCGCTGCAAAAAGGAGTAAAAACCATGGCCTTTGAACTTCCTGAACTCCCCTACGACTACGACGCGCTTGCACCCTACATGTCGCGCGAGACGCTCGAGTTCCATCACGACAAGCACCACAAGGCATATGTCGACAACGGCAACAAGCTGGCGGCGGAAGCAGGTCTTTCTGACCTGTCGCTCGAAGAAGTCGTGAAGAAGTCCTTTGGCACCAATGCCGGTCTCTTCAACAATGCTGCCCAGCATTACAACCACGTCCATTTCTGGAAGTGGCTGAAGAAGGACGGCGGCGGCAACAAGCTGCCGGGCAAGCTCGAACAGGCATTTGCCTCCGATCTCGGCGGTTACGACAAGTTCAAGGCTGATTTCATCGCTGCCGGCACCACGCAGTTCGGCTCCGGCTGGGCATGGGTTTCCGTCAAGAACGGCAAGCTCGAAATCTCCAAGACCCCGAACGGCGAAAACCCGCTGGTTCACGGTGCAGAGCCGATCCTCGGCGTCGACGTCTGGGAACACTCCTACTACATCGACTACCGCAACCTGCGTCCGAAGTACCTCGAAGCCTTCGTCGATAACCTCATCAACTGGGACTACGTCCTGGAGCGTTACGAAGCCGCCGCCAAGTAAGGCTTGCGGAACGGAATTTTCGAACACCCGGCCCTCGCGCCGGGTGTTCTGCTTTTGGGATGTCGTTCTCTGTCACAAGCCTGTCATCCGCCGGGTTTATCGCGGCGCATCATGACTGAAAAAACCACGCCTCTCTTCTCCTTCGGCATTGTCGCCGATCCCCAATATGCCGATGCCGATCCGCGCCCCGAGATGGGCCGATATTACGCTGAAAGCCCGAAAAAGCTCGCAGACGCGATCGACGCCTTCAACCGCGAAGATCTGGCCTTCGTGGTGACGCTGGGCGATATCATCGACCGCGGCTTTGAAAATTTCGATGCGATCCTTGCCGTTTACGACAAGCTTCGCCACCGGTCGGTCCTGCTGCCGGGCAATCACGATTTCGCCGTCGCCGCTGAGCATTTGCCCGATATCCATAACCGCCTCGGCATGTCCGCCCCCTGGCATGATTTTTCCATCGGTGACGTCCGCTTCGTCGTGCTTGACGGCAACGAAGTCAGCCTTTTCGCCCCGCCGCCCGGCGATCCGCGTCGCGCGCTTGCTGCAGAGCGGCTGAAGCGTCTGGCGGATGCGGGCGCAATCAATGCGCAGGACTGGAACGCTTCGCTCAGCGATGAACAGTTCGAATGGCTGCAGACGGTTCTGCAAAAGGCGGATGCGGCAGGCGAAAAAGTGATCGTTCTCTGCCACTACCCTGTCTATCCGGAAAACGCCCACAACATGTGGGACGCGCCGCGCATCCTCGAGCTTCTCGGCGCGCATCCTTCGGTCGTCGCGTGGTTCAACGGCCATAATCACGAGGGCAATTACGGCGTGCTGGGCCATACCCACTTCGTGAATTTCAAGGGCATGGTGGATACGCCCGACCAGAACACGTTTGCCATCGCCGATGTTTTTGCCGACCGAATCGCCATTCGCGGTTTCGGGCGCGAGGAGGACCGGGTGCTGGGGTATTTGCTGCAAAACGCTGCCGTGCTTTGAGGCCAGACTCCCCTCCGCCG
Source organism: Agrobacterium sp. CFBP2214 (assembly GCF_030209895.1). NCBI lineage: Bacteria > Pseudomonadati > Pseudomonadota > Alphaproteobacteria > Hyphomicrobiales > Rhizobiaceae > Agrobacterium > Agrobacterium sp. CFBP2214. The sequence continues at coordinate 778,091 of NZ_JARVRC010000001.1, forward strand.
CGCAAACGCGTGTCGACTGGATTCCTGTGACGAGCACAGGAATGAGGGTGGAGAGGGGTGCTCCGGCTCCGACAGAGAACAAAGGCTGCGAGCTGCACTATCTCGTGCTCGTCGCACAACGCCAGCTTAATCTGTCGCGCGTTCCGGAGTTCTGTTTCCCGGCTGGTTGCTCTGCCAGCCGCTCATCCACAATTGCCGCAGCTTCTCGCCTTCGAGCTTGAAGAAGCTGCCCGTGGTGTCGCAGCTCAGCACCCGGTCCGAGCGGAAATTGCGGATCGCCTGCCGTAGTTCGCACCAGGCGACGATATTCACCGTTTCGGAATAATAGATCACCGCAATCGGCCCAATCCGTCGTTGCGTTTCCGCGCCGGCTTCATCGCGATAGGTGATTTCCAGTTTCTCCTCGTCGCGCACCGCGCGCCTGACCGTGGCAAGATCGACGCCTGCTGGCGCCGGCGCGATGCTGCCCCAGGCGTGCAGGGCATTAGCGGAGAGGGTTTTCGACAGGGGGTCGGGCAGGGAGGCGGCGATCTTGTCGCTGACCTGCCTGGCCGCCTGCCGCAATTCGGCATCGCCGGTGCGGGCGACCATGGCGAGCGCCAGCACGATCGCCTCCGTCTCTTCTATGGAAAACATCAGCGGCGGCAGGTTGAAGCCGGGACGCAGGATATAACCGACGCCGCGTTCCCCTTCGATCGGCACGCGCATGGTCTGAAGCGCTGCTATGTCGCGATAGACCGAGCGCACCGTCACCTCCAGCGCCTCGGCAATCGTCTGCGCGGTGACCGGCCTGCGCGCCACCCGCAGGATCTGGATGATCTCGAACAGTCTCGACGCCTTGCGCATTGCCGTTTTTCCCGGTTGCTTCGCCACGCAACTGACACAACGCTGTCAGTTGGCCTTTCCTATAAACGGAGAAACACATTGAGAAACATCGGCTTTCCCGAATGTGCCATGAACCGTTTTGGGAGATACTGACATGAGTTACGCCGAAAATCTCTGGCTTTTCTTTCTGGTCCTGTTCGGCATCATCATTCTGCCGGGCATGGACATGCTGTTTGTGCTGGCAAGCGCGCTGACGGGCGGCAAAAGAACCGGCCTTTCCGCCGCAAGCGGCATGAGCGCCGGCGGCATCGTGCATTCGCTTTACGGCGCGTTGGGCGTCGGCATGCTCGCCGCCTGGATGCCGTCGCTGTTTCTGCCGCTTCTGGTCTTTGGCGCCGCCTATATGATCTGGATCGGCATCGGCCTGATGCGCAGCGCGATTGTCGTGAACGGCGACGAGGCGCAGGCGAGCGCTTCGGTCAGAAAAGCCTTCTGGCGGGCGGTGCTGACCTGCCTTTCCAATCCGAAGGCCTATCTGTTCATGATGGCGATCTATCCGCAATTTCTCAAACCCGCCTATGGCCCAATCTGGATGCAGGGGCTGGTGATGGGCGCGATGGTGGCGGTGACGCAGTTCACCGTCTATGGCGCGTTGGCGCTGACGGCGGATAAAAGCCGGGCATGGCTTGTTTCCTCGCCCGCCGCGACGATCTTCATCGGTCGCGCCGCCGGTTTCATGCTGATTGCCGCAGCGCTTCTCACGCTCTGGGAGGCCTTGTCTTAGGCTTCTGTTTTCACGATGGAATTCACCGCAATGTGACTTCTTTTCGCCATCCGGAAAGGGCATCCTCGCGCCGTTCCATCTAGCGCCCGGTGTCCCAGCCGGAATCAAGGAGAGTGTGCATGAAACTGAAAACCATCACGGCGGCCATGCTTTTCGGCTGTCTTTGCGCCGGAGCGGTCTACGCTGCCGGCGAAGTCGAAAAACGTGAAGGCATGATGAAGCAGATCGGCGGCGCCATGGGTTCGCTCGCCGCTATCTCCAAGGGCGAGAAGCCCTTTGATGCTGATACCGTCAAGGCCGCCGTGACGACCATCGGCACCAATGCCAAGGCCTTCCCGGACCAATTCCCCGCCGGCACCGAGACCGGCAGCGCGGCTGCTCCCGCCATCTGGGAAAATTTCGAGGACTTCAAGGCCAAGGCCGCCAAGCTCGGCACGGATGCGGACATCGTTCTCGCCAATCTCCCCGGCGATCAGGCGGGCGTTGCCACCGCCATGAAGACGCTCGGCGCCGATTGCGGCACCTGCCACCAGACCTATCGTCTGAAGAAATAATCGAATGATTCTGGAAACGCCGCTTCCCGGCGGCGTTTTCTCACGCTCGAAAGGCATCTGACCGGGTCAGGTGAGAATGGGGAGAGGGGTATGTCCTCCATCTGGACGAAACTCGCTGGCGGGGCCGTGGTCGCGGCGATTGCGGGCTACGGCATATTCGCCTGGGTCACCGCGCCGGAACGTCAGGCGCCAAGCCATTGGGTCAGCCTTGGCGAACCGGATCTGGCCAATGGCGAAACGCTGTTCTGGGCGGGCGGCTGTGCAAGCTGTCATGCCGCACCCGATGCGAAGGGTGAGGCGCTGTTGACGCTTGCGGGCGGGCAGGCGCTGAAAAGCCCCTTCGGCACCTTTCATGTGCCCAATATTTCTTCCGATCCGCAGCATGGTATCGGCGGCTGGACGCTGGCGGAATTCGGCGATGCGATGACGCGTGGTGTGGGCAGGAACGGCGAGCACCTTTACCCGTCCTTTCCCTACGCCTCCTATGCCCGCATGACGCAGAAGGACATCAACGATCTCTTCGGTTATCTGAAAGCCCTGCCGGCCAGCCAGAACGATGCGCCGGATCATGAGCTACCGTTCCCCTTCAACCTGCGCATGGCGCTGGGCGGCTGGAAATTCCTTTATTTCGACCCCTCCGCACCGCCGCGGGTCGAGCTTGCCAATGCCAATGCCGAATTGCTGCGCGGTCAATATCTGGTGGAAGGGCCGGGCCATTGCGGCGAGTGCCATACGCCGCGCAATGCGCTCGGCGGTTTCCTTGCCGATAAGTGGCTGGCCGGCGGCCCCAATCCGGAAGGCGAAGGCCGCATTCCTGACATCACCCCCGGCTCGCAAAGCATCGGAAGCTGGGCCAAGGCCGATATTGCCAGCTATCTGGAAACCGGCTTCACCCCGGAATTCGACAGCGTCGGCGGTTCCATGGTCAAGGTGCAGCAGAACATGGCGCATCTGACGGCGGATGACCGCGATGCGATCGCCGCCTATCTGAAGGCCATTCCGGCGCGGTAGGGTGCCCCTGGGCGCATGCGCGCCCATTGACTCCCGCCGCCACCCATCGGATAACAATCCTGTGATGGTTCCTTCCGGGCGTTCCGGAAGGTGAAAAGGGAACACGATAGGGAGAAATCCTCATTCGTGGCTGCCCCCGCAACTGTGAGCGGAGAGCCTGAAACGAAGTGCCACTGGCAAGCCATTTTCCGGGAACCGAGGTTTCCAGGGAGGGCGATGCCGGGAAGGTGTTTCAGGTTTTGACCCGTAAGCCAGGAGACCTGCCATCACGGAAATGTCCATGCCGGCGGGGTGTCCGGAAGAGCGGAATTTCAGGGTGGCGAGATCAATGCCTCCCTGTGTCAGTCTCGTATCCCCGTGGTGAAGTGTATCGCATGCGGTCTTGCGGCTCCCGCCGTTCGGCCGTGTCTAAAGGCGCGGGGTCGCGCCGGGAGAGGGGTCACCATGTCCATCCAGCAGAATACGGCCAATTCAGCCGTTTCCGCAAAAACGGGCAGCTTCGCGCAATCGCTGACGGCGATCGTGCTTGGCCTGTTCGTTGTCGGTTTTGTCGGCTTTTCCCATGTGGAAGCCGTTCACAATGCCGCGCATGACACGCGTCATGCCAATGCCTTCCCCTGCCATTGAGGGGAAACGGCATGTCATCTTTTCGCAATATCGTCTTTACCGCCGTTCTCGTCGGCATTCTCGGCGGCTTTGCCGTGTCTGCCATGCAGGCTTTCGGCACCACGCCGCTCATCCTTCAGGCGGAAACCTATGAGAGCGCCGGTGGCGAGGCGCCTCACAGCCATGATGCGACGGCGCCCGGTGCTGCGGTTCCCGCCCATGAGCACAATGACGAGGCCTGGGCTCCGGCCGATGGCTTCGAGCGCACCGCCTATACCGTTGCCGCCAATGTCCTGACCGCCATCGGTTATGCGCTTGTTCTGACCGGCCTTATTTCGCTGCGTGGCACGAATGGCGGCTGGCGCGAAGGCCTTCTCTGGGGCGTTGCCGGTTTTACCGCCGTCATGCTGGCCCCGATGATCGGCCTGCCGCCGGAACTGCCGGGCAGCCCGGCCGCCGCACTTGAGGCGCGGCAGATCTGGTGGCTCTCCACGGTTGCCGCAACCGCGGGCGGCATTGCGCTGATCGCATTCCGCCGCGAACCCTGGGCCATCGTTCTGGCGCTGGTGTTGATCGTCGCGCCGCATGTGGTGGGCGCACCCCTGCCGCCGGAAGGTGAACATGCGCTGGCGCCGCTGCCGCTGGAGCGTCAGTTCATCGTCGCCGCCACCATCACGAGCTTCGTTTTCTGGGCTTTGCTCGGAACATTGAGCGCGTTTTTCCTGAAGCGCTTCCAGCAGGCGTAAATCCATGCAGGACGCAGCGGAATGGAGTGAGGAACTCGATGCGCTGCGTTTTGCCGTTCCCGGTCACGGCGCTTTCTGCGCCGTGCACCGCCTTGCCTTCAAGGCGGTGCTGGGGCCGAGCCCTACAGAAGAGGCGGCTCTTGCCTTTTTCCACGACCATGAGGCCGCCTTTGTGGCGGCGGCACTTGCCAAGATAAAACGTGCAAATTCACCTGCCGGCCGTAGCCTGCATTTGAACAGCCGCGATATTCGCCGGGCGATTGCCGGGGAGGGCGGCGATCACGCAGCACGTGTTTGCCGGGTGCTGGATCAGCGATAATCATCGCTGTTCTCACCTCCGTCATCCCGGCCTCGAGCCGGGATCCAGCCAGCCCAAGTCCTTGGGCTGAGAGGAGTCTTTCCGCCGCGCAGACGCGCGTCGGCTGGATTCCGGCCCAAGGCGGGAATGACGGGGAGTAGAGGGAGTGCAAACAACCGAGACGGCTGCGCCTCAGCGATGCTCCGCCGCAAAAACCTGAAGTTCCGCCTCGGCTTCCGGACCAAAGAGGCCGAGGTGTTTCAGGATTTCCACCGCAAAACTCACCGGCGCGCTGCCGGCGGCCGTGATGATGCCGCGATCGCTGACTGCTTTCGGCTGGTCGCGATAAAGCGCCTCGCCGCTATAGACGGCATAGGCCTTGTGCGATGCCAGCGAATTGCCGGTATGGGCGACATCGTTCAGAACGCCCGTGCCGCCGAGCGCGCTCGCCGCCGCACAGATGCCGGCCACCAGCCGGTCCCTGTCGCGAAACCGGTGCACCAGCCCGCCAAGATCGACAGCCGTTCCCTTTTCCCAGCTGAGACCGCCGGGAATGACAAGCGCATCGATGCCAACAGGATCAAGCGCGTCATAGGATGTGTCAGGCGTTACATTCAGCCCGCCCATGGACGTTACCGGCCGGCCATCAGGCGTGGCATAGATGATTTCGACGCCGAGATAGCCGCGCGCTGCGGCAGCAAGCAGCGCCGGTTCCCAGTCAGCAAAATCCTGCGCGAGCGCAATGGCGATCCGTGTCATGGTCGTCTCCGTTGATGCCAATCAGGCAATTGACTGCATGTAGCGCATGCCGGTAACCGGCCGGGGCGCGAAATCCATGTTTTCGTAGAAGCGATGCGCCGCGACATTGCCTGTTGTGGCGCTGACGGAAAGATAGTCGCAGCCGAGACGCTTGGCGATATCGCGGGCGCGGGAAACCAGATGCTGGCCGGTGCCATGGCCGCGATGGCCGTCACGCACGAAGAGATGATGCAGCTCAAGCCCGCGCCGGCCTTCCTGCGCCCTGTAGAGCGGCAGAAGCAGGGCGTAACCGATCAGCGCGCCATCGGCTTCGGCCACGAGGCCATGCACCCAGGGCAGCGGGCCGAACAGGTCGCGTTCCAGTTTCGCCGGCGTGATCGCCGCCGCATCGCCGTGGTAGGAGGCAAGCAGCGTGATCATCTCGTTGAGTTCGGGCAAGTCCGTCTTGCGTGCGCCACGAATGATGACGACGGGCGGTCTTTCCAGTGTAAGGGAGCTATCTTCGGTCATTTTTTCGGTCCTTTGGTCTTATCGGTGCCGTCAGGACGCTTGAGAAACAACAAAGCCGCCTGACGGCGGCTTGTTGACAACATGATCTGTCGAGCCGCCCTTAGAGGTAGGCCCAAAAGTACGAGCAGGAGATGGGTGCGCGTTCGTTGATCATGGGAAATGCAATGCGCCCGAATCCGTAGTCTGTCAAGCCCGGTTTTCCGATCAATGTTCGCCCTCGCACATGTCATGATTGGAAAGCGCGCGGATGACGTAACAATCCTCGATCGAATGGCCGTGGCAGTGGGAGACGATGCGCTCCAGCTCGTGCTCCAGCTTCTTGAGGCTGGCGATCTTTTCTCGCACATGGGCGAGATGTTCGGCAGCGATGCGGTCCGCGCCCTCGCATGGCATCTGCCGGTGCTGGCTAAGCGCGATCAGTTCGCGGATGGCGTCGATGTTCAGCCCGAGATCCCGCGCATGGCGGATGAAGGCCAGCCGGTCGAGGTCGGCCTTTTCGTAACGGCGCTGATTGCCCTCCGAACGGTCGGCCTCGCGGATGAGGCCCATCTGCTCGTAATAGCGGATCGTCGGCACCTTGACGCCGGTACGTTTGGACAATTCACCGATGGACAGCATGACTTTCTCCATATCTCGGGCAAAGACGGGAGAACGGGGTGGCTTCGCCGTTCAGGGTCGATGCTCTAGTCTCTAGAGATATTGCTTTTCAGCCCGCCATTCAATGGGTCTCAGGCGGCGTCATCCACGCCAAGCGCCTGGGCGAGCGCTTTGAGGACATCGTTCTCGATGCCGGATGCGGCTTCTGGCTGTGCCGATGCGGCCATGTCCAGGGCGGGCGTTGTCGTGGAGGTGCCGCTGTCGAGATTCCAGAGTGCTGTGGCGAGGCCGAAGGAAGCACTGGCGGCGGCCGGCGCGATGGCCGTGGCAGCGGTTTCGACGCTTGAAATGGTGCGATGCGCGGCGCGGGTCAGCTCCAGCAGGGCTTCGGTGGTGGAATGGGTTTCCTTGCCTCTCGCCGGCTCAAGGCTCCGGAGCGGAGTGGGATGATAGCTGCTGATGGTTGCTGCGATAGTCGTCATGACTGAGTCCCCTAAGTTTCATGGGGAGATTTTTTAAGGGTCGAAACATTCGCGAAGATTGCGTCAAGCGGGGCTTGAACGGAAAATCTCGCTCATATAGTATACCCCCCTATACTATATGAGGTCCCCATGTCCCATACGATCCGCAACAAGGAGAAGCTTCTCGCCCGCATCCGCCGCCTGAAAGGGCAGATGGAAGCGGTGGAGCGTGCGCTTGATGATGCCAAGCCCTGCGGCGAGGTGCTGCAATTGCTCGCTTCGGTGCGGGGCGCACTTTCCGGACTGACGGGGGAGGTGATGCAGGAGCATCTGCATGAGCATGTGGTGCATGCCGAAAACGAAGACGAACGGGCCCGGGCGGCGGAAGAGCTGGCCCAGGTGCTGAAGACCTACATCCGGTGAAATCGAATGGGCCAGCAGATCAGGCAGGCCAGTAGCAAACAGGATTGAGCGACATGATGACGACATCCGAACACCGCGCAGCAGCCGGTCATGACCATGTTTTCCTCGGCCAGAACCATGAGCGCAATGAGAGGCGCGTCTGGATGGTCATTGCGCTGACTGCGGCCATGATGGTGGCGGAAATCGTTGCCGGCCACTGGTACGGCTCCATGGCGCTGACGGCGGATGGCTGGCACATGTCCACCCATGCGGGCGCGATGCTGATTTCGGCCTTGGCTTATCTTTATGCCCGTCGTGAGGCGCGCAACCCGCGCTTCACCTTCGGCACCGGCAAGTTCGGCGATCTCGCGGGTTTTGCCAGCGCGATCGTGCTGGCGGTGGTGGCGCTGCTGATTGCCGTGGAAAGCGCTATGCGCCTATTCAATCCCGTCGAAATCGATTTCAACCAGGCTATTCTCGTCGCCATCATCGGCCTTGCCGTCAATCTTCTCAGCGCCGTGCTGCTGAAGGATGATCATCACCACGATTATGGGCATGGGCATGGACACGCCCACGGCTCGCATGCCCATCACGGCCATGGCAGCCACGCCCATCATGATCATGGCTCGCATGCCGGCCACCATGCTGACCCCGGCGCAAAGGGCGGCAGGGACAATAATCTGCGCGCGGCCTATCTGCATGTGCTGGCGGATGCGCTGACCTCGGTTCTCGCCATCGTCGCGCTGCTGCTTGGCAAATGGAACGGATGGTCGTTCCTTGATCCGGCCATGGGTATCGTAGGCGGTCTGGTCATTGCCCGCTGGTCATGGGGGCTGATCCGTTCCACGGCGACGACCCTGCTTGATGCGCTGCCGCCGGCGGAGGATTTACCGCAGGAAATCCGTGAAAGCGTGGAGACGGAAGAGGATCGCATCACCGACCTGCATGTCTGGCAGGTGGGGCCGGGGCATCACGCCGCCATCGTGGCGATCCATTCGCAGGCGCCGAAGGCGCCGGCTTTCTACAAGCAGAAACTTGCCGCCATACATGAACTGTCCCATGTGACGGTGGAAGTGAGCCCGGCAAGGGCCTGATTGGAACCGGTTATTCGGTATATTCCGAATAGGCGCTGCGCACCCATTCCGCCTGTGCTTCCGCCTTGTCCTCGGCGGAAGCCGCGGCCGTATCCTGATAAGCGGGCGCGCTGCCATTGCCGACAGCCCACAGCACATTGGCCAGCGACTGGGAAAGAATGGTGCTGGAAACGGTCGGGTTGCCGGGGCTGCGTTTGACGGCCTGTTCTTCAACCGCATTCTGCGCGCCGCCGGCTTTTTCAAGCTCGCGAACACGCCCCTGGTAATTATATCCGCCGATATTGCTTTCAATCTGCATGTCGGTGATTCCGCGTTCAAAAGTTAACGAATAGTTAACGGCGGGGACTTGTCCGAAACTTGCGCTTGCTGCGCTGCAGCGATCGCCGAGGGTTGACAGCCGGCGAAGTAGTGCTTCGTTTTTGCATGACTGAAGGCGGTACCCTGATTTCGCACGGCGGCGAGGGAGAGCATGTGGGCGCTGGCACTTGGACGCTGACACCTGGGCTCAAGGTTGGCACTGAAATACGCCTTGCCGCACACTCCACGTCATCCTCGCCCTTGAGGCGAGGATTCATAACCGGGGACTTACTGGCGCAAAATGGATCCTCGCCTCAAGGGCGAGGATGACGTGGAGTGTGCGGCAAGGCTAGTCAGCTCCCGGAATGCCGGATCAAGCCGTTTCTTTCTCCACCGGAACAACCGTTTCCCCAGGCTTCTCCGGCTCCTCCGCCGCTTCCACCTTAACCTCCGCCTCCTGCGGCGCGGGCGTCACCATCGCGGCCACCAGCGTGTCGAGACCGATGCTGCCGACGGGCTTGCCGTCCTCGTCCACCACATGGGCGGTCGTTTCGTTGGCTTCCGACATGTCGCGGGCGATTGTTTCCAGCGTCGCGTTTTCCGGCACGGCCATGCCTTCGGGGCGGCTTTCGAGCGGTTCCATGACAGCGGTTGCCTGCAGCACACGGCTGCGATTGACGTCACGCACGAAGTCGGTGACGTAACCATCTGCCGGTGAGAGGATGATGCTCTGGCCGTCGCCCTGCTGCACCACTTCGCCGTCTTTGAGAATGGCGATGTGGTCACCGAGTCTCAGCGCCTCGTCGAGATCGTGGGTGATGAACACCACGGTCTTCTTCAACTCCTGCTGCAGATCGAGCAGCATGGTCTGCATATCGACACGGATCAGCGGATCAAGCGCCGAATAGGCCTCGTCCATCAGCAGAATATCGGCGTCATTGGCAAGCGCGCGGGCAAGGCCCACACGCTGCTGCATGCCGCCGGAAAGCTGGTTCGGATAATAATCCTCATACCCCTCCAGGCCGACACGATTCAGCCAATAACGGCCTTTCTCCTCGCTCTCCTTGCGCGGCACGCCCTGAATATCGAGGCCGTAAACGCTGTTTTCCAGCACGGTGCGATGCGGCAGAAGGCCGAATTTCTGGAATACCATCGCCGTTTTGTGGCGGCGGAATTGCCGCAGCGCCGAGGCGCTCATGCCGCAGATATCCTCGCCGTCATAGAGAACTTCACCCGCCGTCGGGTCGATCAGCCGGTTGATGTGGCGGATCAGCGTCGACTTGCCGGAGCCGGAAAGCCCCATGACGACGGTGATCTTGCCGCCCGGCATGGTGATGTTGATGTTGTTGAGGCCGAGGACGTGGTTGTGTCTGTCGTTCAGCTCGACCTTGTCCATGCCTGATCGCACAGCTTGGAGGTATTTCTCGGGATGCCTGCCGAAGATCTTGTAAAGATTCCTGATTTCGATGCTTTTAGCCATGGGAAACCTCGCGGTATTTCTGCAGGCGTTTGCCGAAAGCCTGGCTCGCCCGGTCGAACATGATGGCGATGGCGACCAGAGCGAAACCGTTCAGGAAGCCCACCGTGAAGAACTGGTTGTTGATGGCCTGCAGCACGTTCTTGCCGAGCCCGCCGACACCGACCATGGAGGCGACGACGACCATGGCGAGCGCCATCATGATGGTCTGGTTGATGCCGGTCATGATGGTCGGCAGCGCCAGCGGCAGCTGCACGTTGAACAGCTTCTGGCCATTGGAGGAGCCGAAGGCGTCGGCCGCCTCAAGCACTTCCCGGTCAACGAGCCGAATGCCGAGGCTGGTGAGGCGGATGACGGGCGGAATGGCGTAGATCACCACTGCGATCAGGCCCGGAACCTTGCCGATGCCGAAAATCACCACCACGGGGATGAGATATACGAAGCTCGGCAGGGTCTGCATCACGTCGAGCACGGGATTGATGAGGCGTTGCAGGCGTTCCGAACGTCCCATCAGGATGCCGAGCGGCAGGCCGATGACGATGGCGATCAGCGTGGCGATGGCGACGATGGAGAGCGTCGTCATGGCGTCGCGCCAGAGGCCGACGGCGCCGATCATCAGCAGGGAGATGGCGGTGCCGCCAGTGATCTTGAAGCTGCGCCCGGCCAGATGCACGATGGCCAGAATGACCAGCATCGTGATGATCCACGGCGTCTGGATGAACAGCCGCTCCGAGGCATTGAGGAAGAGTTGCAGGGGATGCACGACGACGTCGATCGCATCGCCATAATTGCGCACGATGTCGCGAAAACCGTCATCGATGGTTTTGCGCGCCACACGCATCGTGGAGTTGTCGATGGCCGGGAACTTGCAGAGCATGTCCGGCAGATAGTTACAGAGGGCCATTATTGTTGTTTTCCCTTTGGGTTGGGGGGGTGGGCGGCGGGCGGCGGCTGGGGCACCCCCCTCTGTCCTGCCGGACATCTCCCCCACAAGGGGGGAGATCGACCTGCGGTAAGGTCTCGCCCATGACACACGTTGCGGATTTGGGAGAAGGGTGCGCCCAGCCGATCTCCCTCCTTGTGGGGGAGATGTCCGGCAGGACAGAGGGGGGTAAAGCCACGGATAAAAACCGAAGCTTCCCCCCATCAACCAATCACATCGAAGCCTTGATCTTCTCCGCCACCTCGGCCGGAACCCACTTCGTCCAGATGTCCTCATGGTTTTCGAGGAAATACTCCGCGCCGTCCTCGTTGGTGCCCTGATTTTCATCCATCCAGGCAAGGATCTCGGCGACCGTTTTGTTGTCCCAGTTGCGGGCCTTGATGTAGTCCATCGTCACCCCGGCCTTGCCTTCGAAGTCCTTGGTGATGACCGTAAAGACATCCGCCACCGGATAGGCATTGACCTTGGGATCGGCACAATCGACCTTCGCCGTGCATTCGTCGAAATGGGCGCGGTCGAGTTCGACGCCGTCGTCCAGCTTCACCATCTCGTATTTGCCGAGAATGGCGGTGGGCGACCAGTAATAGCCGAGCCAGCCCTGCTTCTTTTCAAAAGCGTTGGCGATAGAGCCGTCAAGACCGGCGGCCGAACCGGTGTCGACCAGCGTGAAGCCCTTTTTGTCGCCTTCGCGCGCCTTGTAGAGATTGGCGGTCGTCACCTGGCAGTTCCAGCCGGATGGGCAATTGTGCACGGCGCCTTTGCTGGCGTCTTCCGGGGCGGGGAATAGTTCGGGGTGCTTTAGCGCGTCTTCGACGGTCTTGATGTCGGGGTGTGCGTCGGCGATGAATTTCGGGATCCACCAGCCTTCGATGCCGCCTTCGCTCAGGATTTTCGACGCTTCGATCATGCGGCCGTCCTTGACGGCGGCGCTGAGCGGTTCGCGCACGGCGTTCACCCATAATTCGGGGGCCATGTCCGGCTGGCCCTTTTCGTTCATGGAAGCGAAGGTCGGCATGGTGTCGCCGGTGACGACATTGACCGTGCAGTCATAGCCGTTTTCCATAATGAACTTGTCGACATAAGCCGCGACACCCGCGGATGCCCAGTTCATTTCGGCGATGGTGATGCTGCCGCAGCTATCGGCGGCCTTGGCGGAATGTGCTGCACCGGCAGCGATGGTAAAGCCCGTTACGAGAATGGTCGAGGCCAGGAGTTTCTTCATAGGAGACCTCCAAGTCTGATGCAGTGTTTTCAGTTGGCAAAGCGGGAGCACTGCAAAGCCCGGATTGCCAAGGGCGAACTGACATGGCGCGTGGAAAAGCCGAAAAAATACGGCGAGAAGAATATCCGCAGAACACGCTGCGGCATTGCCGCAAGAAAAGCGGCGAAAAGGCGCATGAATATGTCAACGACCGGCATAATACGGCCAAAAAGTGATATTGCAACGCGAAATGACGCATCGCAGCCATGCATTCGATTTTTGGAACATTTCCCTATTTCGAATAATACATGATAGTTATTCTGATTTAAGTTGGATATATTGTTGGTTGCAATAACTAGAAATAAAAATCCAATGATGTGACAAGTGAAATTTAAAGAAAAGATACAATCGATATTTTCTAGAATAAATGTTCGAAAAGATGATTTTTGTGGGTATTTTTATCTCTCATGGGTCGGGCGGCGACGGAATCGCCGCCCGTTTTAATGTCAGGCCGTCACACGGCGTCCTTGCCGGCCACCTTCAGGGCGAAGGCGTATTCGAAGGCGATTTCTTCAAGCCGCTGGAAACGGCCCGATTTCCCGCCATGGCCGGCCGCCATGTTGGTCTTCAGCAGGATGGGCGCTTCTCCCGTTGTCCTTTCGCGCAGCTTCGCCACCCATTTGGTCGGCTCCCAATAGGTCACGCGCGGATCGGTAAGGCCGGAAAGCGCGAGGATCGGCGGATAGGCCTTGGCGCCGACATTGTCATAGGGGCTGTAGGCGGCGATCCAGCCGTATTCCTCTTCCGATTCCAGCGGATTGCCCCATTCCGGCCATTCCGGCGGGGTCAGGGGCAGTGTGTCATCGAGCATGGTCGTCAGCACGTCCACGAAGGGAACGGCGGCGATGATGCCGGCGAATTTCTCCGGCGCCATATTGGCGACAGCCCCCATGAGCATGCCGCCGGCCGAGCCGCCTTCGGCGATGATGCCCTCATAGGAGGTGAAACCTTCCTGAACCAGATGGTCAGCCGCGGCGATGAAATCCTTGAAGGTGTTCTGCTTGGCTTCCATCTTGCCGGTTTCGTACCACTCGAAACCCTTGTCCTTGCCGCCGCGAATATGGGCGATGGCATAGATGAAACCACGGTCGGCCAAAGACAGCGTGGTGGTGGAGAAGGAGGCGGGAATGGTGATGCCGTAAGCGCCGTAGCCATAAAGCAGGCAGGGGGCGGAACCGTCGAGCGCCACATCCTTGCGATAGAGCAGGGAGACCGGCACCAGTTCGCCATCATGCGCAGGCGCCATGATGCGGCGGGTGATGTAGTCATCCGGATTGTGGCCTGATGGTACTTCCTGCGTCTTCAGAAGCGTGCGCTCACGCGTCACCATGTCGTAATCGAACAGTTGGCTCGGCGTCGTCATCGAGGAGTAGGAGAAACGGATGACGTCGGTGTCATATTCCGCCGCGCCATGCAGGCCGAGCGAATAGGCCTCTTCGGCAAAGGCGATGGAATGTTCCTCGCCGGACCTCCGGTCACGGATGACGATGCGCGGCAGGCCGTCGCGGCGTTCCAGCCAGATCAGATGGCGGGCATAGGCGTCGACGGAGAGGATCAGGCGGCCCGGCTCATGCGGAACCACCTCTTTCCAGTTTTCCTTGCCGGGTGCGGTGACCGGCGCTTCCACGATGCGGAAATCCTTGGCGTCGCCGTCATTGGTGAGGATGAAGAAGACATCACCGCCTTCGCACATCGAATATTCGATACCCTCTTCGCGCTCCGCCACGATAGCAGGCTCAGCCATCAGGTCCCTGGTGGAGAGAATGCGGTATTCGCTGGTCTCGTGGTCGTGAATGTCGATGAAGATGAAATCGTCGAGCACCGACGCGCCGACGCCCATGAAGAAGCCGGGATCCTTTTCCTCATAAACCAGCCGGTCGGCCGATTGCGGCTCGCCGATGATATGGTGGAAAACCTTCGAAGGACGGTGGTTTTCGTCCTGCAGCGTATAGAAAAAGCTCTTGCCATCGGGCGCCCATGCGCCGCCGCCGCCGGTGTTTTCCACGACGTCGGCAAGGTCCTCGCCGCTTTCGAGATTGCGGATGCGCAGGGTGAAATATTCCGAACCCTTGTCGTCATACCCCCAGATGCCGTGACTGTGATCGGAGGACTGGTCGAGACCGGCAAGACGGAAATAATCCTTGCCTTCCGCTTCTTTGTCGCCGTTCAACAGCACATGTTTTTCGCCGCCATCACGCGGGGTGCGGAAATAATGCGGCTGCTCACCGCCGGTCACGAACAGCGTGCCATAGGCGTAAGGCCCGTCATTAACAGGAACGGAGGAATCATCCTGCTTGATGCGGCCCTTCATTTCCTCGAACAGCTTTTCCTGAAGCGCCTTGGTGTCGCCCATGGCCGCTTCCATATAGGCGTTTTCCGCCTCCAGATGGGCGCGAATGGCCGGGTCGAGCAGGGTGGGGTCCTTGAACATGGCCTGCCAGTTATCGGCCCGGAACCATGCGTAATCGTCGGTGCGGGTTATGCCGTGATGCGTATCCTGGACGGGCCGTTTTTCGGCGGTCGGGGCAATGGGCAGGTTCTTGAAAATCGGCAAGGGAAACTCGCTTTCCTGTAAAAATTCTTGGGCGGCACCAAGATGTAGAGTGCGGCTTGCGGCCGATCAAGTTTCAAATCTCCACAGGCGGAATGCGGCTCGGGCACAATTTCGTCAGCTTTCGATCACATTTTGGCAATATCCGGCAAATCGGCGATGATGCGCGTCGGCCGTCCGGCCTGCCGCGATCGACAAGAACAAACGAAAAAACTGACAGGACCCCATGCGAAAGCTTCTTCCCGCTGCCCTCTCTGCCTTTTTCCTCAGCCTGCAGGCCTTCACCCCCGCTTTCGCGATCGACGCCAGCGTCATGCGGCAGCTGAATGCGCTGGCCCCCGAAGAACGCCTGGAGCAGCGCTGCGATATCGAGGCGATGGAGAGGATAGCGACAGAGCAAAAGGGCATGCGGCCGGACAAGGTCATCGCCTATACGTTCGGCGACCCGGAAGTGGGCAAGAACTCCATCAAGGCGCCGGGTGCGGTCTTCAGAAGCGCGGGCGAATGGTACAAGCTCAAATACAAGTGCCAGCTGAAGAGCGACAGCCTCAGCATCCAGTCCTTCGACTACCGTGTGGGGGACAAGATTCCCGAAGAGCAGTGGAAGAAGTTGTATCTTTATGACTGAGCACGGAATTTTTCGATTTCAGGCCAGCGTTTAGCCGCCGCTTTTGTTGCGGCCGCGCGGTCGGCTCTGTAACCCTGACTTCCGATCGAAGTGAGGGGCATAGACATGACGAGACGATTCAAGGGACTTTCGGCTTTTCCGATTACGCCGGCCGATGAAGCGGGGCGGGTCGATGTTGAAGCCTTCTCGGCCCTGATCGAGCGGCTGGATACGGCCGCGGTCGATTCCATCGGCATTCTCGGCAGCACCGGCATCTACATGTATCTCACGCGGGAACAGAGACGTCGCGCCATCGAGGCCGCCGCCGCCATCCTTAAGGGCAGGCGCATATTGATGGCGGGTGTCGGCGCTTTGCGCACCGATGAGGCCGTTGCGCTTGCCAGGGATGCGGAAGTCGCCGGCGCCGGTGCGCTGCTGCTGGCACCCGTGTCCTACACGCCGCTGACGCAGGAAGAGGCCTATCACCATTTCGCCGCCGTGGCTGGCGCGACGGCCCTGCCGCTCGCCATCTACAACAACCCGACGACCACCCGGTTTGCCTTCAGCGACGAGCTTCTGGTGCGGCTCGCCTATATCCCGAATATCCGCGCCATCAAGATGCCGCTGCCGGCCGATTCCGATTATGCCGGCGAGCTCGCGCGGCTGCGCCCCAAGCTGTCGGAGGATTTCGCCATTGGTTACAGCGGCGACTGGGGCTGTGCCGACGCCACACTTGCCGGCGGCGACACATGGTACAGCGTCGTTGCCGGCCTGCTGCCGGTTCCGGCCCTGCGGCTAATACGGGCGGCTCAGGCCGGCAATGCGGAAGAGGCGAAACGGATCGATGCGGCCTTCCAGCCGCTCTGGGCGCTGTTCAGGGAATTCGGCAGCATCCGCGTTGTTTACGCCGCCGCCAATATCCTATCGCTGACGGTGAGTGAACCGCCGCGGCCGATCCTGCCGCTCACCAGCGCGGAACGCCAGCGGGTGGAAGAGGCGCTGGAAGCCCTGTCCGTGCTGGAAACCGCGCCATAATTCGGGCGCTTTGCAGGCGGATTGCCACCTCTTCACACTCCGGAATATAAAATGCTGCGTCGCCTCTTCATTGCCGCCCTGTTTCTCTCCGCCTCTTCAGCCGCTTTTGCGGGAACCGGCCTTGTCGAGCCGTCGCTGAAAATGACGCCGCAGCATGACGGCAGGGTGCGGGTGGCGATGACGCTGGATGCCTGCATGGGCAAGACCGATCACCGCATCCTCGATACGCTGGTGCGCGAGCGCATTCCCGCGACGATCTTCGTCACCGCCCGCTGGCTGAAACATAACAGCGAGGCGCTGGCCACGCTCATGGCGCATCCGGATCTGTTCGAGATCGAAAATCACGGCGAAAACCATGTGCCGGCGGTGGACAAGCCCGTTTCCATCTACGGCATTGCCGCCGCCGGTTCGCAAGCCGCGGTCGAGCAGGAAGTGGAGGGTGGCCGTCAGGCGATCGTCGCCGCTACCGGCATCCAGCCGCAATGGTTCCGGGGGGCGACGGCCAAATACACAGGCTCGTCCATGGCCACCATCAACCGGCTTGGCATGCGGGTGGCGGGTTATTCCGTGAATGGCGATGGCGGCTCGCTGCTGGGTGCGGCCACGACGGCGAAACACATCGCTTCCGCCAAGGACGGCGATGTCATCATCTCCCATATCAACCAGCCCACCCATGAAGCGGGTGAGGGCGTGGTGAAAGGCCTTCTGGCGCTGAAGGCGCGCGGCGTGATTTTCACAAGGCTGGACGACCCGTCCTTCGCGCCGCCGGGGAATTGAAGGGGAAGCTCCTTCCTCATTCCTGTGACGAGCACAGGAAAGAGGGAGATGAGCCACATCCACGCCCGTTTTTCGGCGGCATGCCGCTTAAATTTGCGCTAGCATCCTCCCCATGATGCTGTTCAAACGCCCCGACACCGAAACCCTGTATTCAGCCCTTGTGAACAAGGACCCCGCCTATGAGGGCGTGGCCTATGTCTGCGTGACCTCGACGAAGATCTTCTGTCGTTTCACCTGCACGGCGCGCAAACCGAAGATCGAGAACTGCCGGTTCCGCGAGACCATCGCCGAATGCCTGGAGGCGGGTTTCCGCCCCTGCAAACGCTGCAAGCCGATGTTGTCCTACGGCACCGCCGATGAGACCGTCACCTCGCTGCTGACGGCGCTGGAAAACGAACCGGCGCGGCGCTGGCGCGAGGAGGATGTGGTGGCGCTCGGCCATGATCCTTCCACCGTGCGCCGCACTTTCAAGCGCCGTTTCGGCATGAGCTTCCTGGAAATCGCGAGATTGCGCCGGCTGGGCGATGCGGCGGAGAGCATTGCTTCCGGCGAAGCGGTGATCGGTGCGCAGATCGATGCCGGTTACGATTCCGGCAGCGGTTTCCGCGCCGCCATCAACCAGTTCTTCGGCGCTTCACCCATGGCCATGAAGGGCAAGGGCTTCCTGAAGGGCGACTGGATCGATACGCCGATCGGCCCGATGCTCGTCGTCGCCGACGATCATGCCCTGCATCTCCTCGAATTTGCCGACCGGCCGGCGCTTCCCGCCGAGCTGAAGCGGCTGAAGACGCGCACCGGCGCGGATATGGTGCTGGGCCGTACGGCGGTGACCGGCCAGATTGAAGCGGAACTCAAGGCTTATTTCGCCGGGCATTCTGCCGCCTTCGAGACAAGGCTTGCTGGCCACGGCACGCCCTTCGAGCGCGATGTCTGGCGCAGCCTGCGGGAAATTCCGGCGGGGGAGATCGTCAGCTATTCCTCGCTTGCAACCACCATGGAAAGGCCGTCTGCCGTGCGCGCGGTGGCCCGCGCCAATGGCGCCAACCAGATCGCAATCGTCGTCCCGTGCCATCGGGTGCTGGGCGCGGATGGCAGCCTGACCGGTTATGGCGGCGGGCTGTGGCGCAAGAAGTGGCTGATCGAGCACGAGCGCCGCATGGCAACCCGCGAAGGTATGCCGCTCGCTTCCTGAGCGGCCCTGATGCGCCTTTCGGAAAAGGCTAGGCAGGCAAGTTTGGCACAACCCGGCGCGAGGGGAATAGCTCCCGCGTCACCGTCATCGCGATCAGCGACAGCGGCAGGGCGAGCATGGCGCCGGCCGCCCCCCACATCCACGTCCAGAAGATGATCATCACGAAGACGAGGAAGGGGTTGATCTCCATGTTGCGGCCAACGACCGCCGGAAAGGCGAGGTTTTCCATCAGCAGGTGAATGGTGAAGAAGATCGCCGCCGGCAGAAGCGCCAGGACGATGTTGTCATGGGTGATGATGCCTGCCACCGTCAGCGAAATCGTCATGGCGGTGATGCCGAGAAACGGCACGAAGCTGGAGAGGAAGGCAAACAGCCCCCAGAGCAGCGGCATGGCCAGCCCGCCAAAATAGGCGATGACCACCATCGTCACCCCAAGCCCGGCATAGATCAGCGCCGCCGTGGCGAAATAGGTGCCGAGCACCTCTTCCACCGAGCCGATGATGCGGATGGTGCGAAGCCGCTGGTGGCGGGCCGGAAAGGCCATGATGATCGCCTTGCGCAGCCGCAGCCGGCTATAGAGAAACATCAGCAGCGCAGCGAGGAAGATCAGGCCCTGAATGACCGCGGGGGTGATGTTGGAGCCGAGCACGGAGATGATCTCGCCGCTGCGCGAAATCAGCGATTCCATCGACATTGACCCCATGCTGAAACTGGCCGCCGAAATATTCAGCCATCGCAGGCTTTGCAGATAGGGCAGGAAACGATCGATGCTGCGTTCAATCAGCGCCGGGCCTTCGGAAGCGAGGAGCGAGAGCGGCTCGGTCAGCGAATTGATGACGAAAAACATCACCGCCGCCACGAGGCTCGACAGGATAAGCGCAACGCCGAAACCGGGAATGCCGTAGGAGCCGAGTTTTTCAGCGGCGATGCCGAGGATCATGCCGACTACGATGGCCATCACCACCGGAATGAGGATGAGCGACAATTCGTGGATGACCGCCATCAGCATGATGAGGAAGATGCCGATCACCGACCAGGCGACGACCACATCCAGCGCTTCGCGGCCAAGCGGCTGCTGGCTGCGCGCATCGTCACGGCGTGGGGCGGAAGCCGGTACTTCCAGCGGGTCCGCTCTTGTTGCCGGAATGGTTCCGGCGGTGGCGCCGGCGTTTGCCCCGGTGCTGACCAAGCTGCCGGTCTTCTCCGGCCTGGCATTTTCATTCATCGAACTGTCCCCCAATAAGGTGACAAACGTTCGAAAAATGTGGCGGTTCCGGGGCGGCAGAAATTTCTGCCGCCCCTTTTTGCTTTAGGCGGAAAGCTTTAGCCCAATTCCCCAGGGATCTCTGAGGACGATGCCGTCGCTTTGCCTTTCGGTGGCGATTTCCAGCCGGTCGAGTGCGGCAACAGCCGTGTCGAGCGCGGCCTGTTCGTTGAATTTCAGCGAATAGCCGGAAAGGCCGGTCATATTGTCCTTGCGGGCCGCAGCGCCGCGGCTGTTCCAGATATTGGCGGCCACATGGTGGTGATAGGCCCCGGAGCCGAAGAAACTCGCACCCGGATACCGCGCCATGATCTTCAGCCCCAGCACACCCTGATAAAACTCATCCGCCTGCGGAATATTGCCGACCTGCAGATGGATATGGCCGATGGCGGTTCCCTCCGCCGCACCGGTGAATGCGGTCTTCGGCGCGCTGTCATAAAGCGCCTGAAGGTTGAGGCCGAGCGTGGCCATCTCAACCGTGCCATCAGGCTGGTAGGTCCATTCATCCGGCGAACGGTCGCGATAGACCTCGATGCCGTTGCCTTCCGGGTCGGCGAGATAGATCGCCTCGCTCACCAGATGGTCGGATGCGCCCTGAAACTGGATATTGTTATGGGCGGCATGCGCCAGCCAATGGGCCAGGTCGTTCCGGCTCGGCATCAGGAAGGCCGTGTGGAACAGGCCTGCCGCATTGCGCGGCGCGCGTTCCGCCGTGCTGGAGGTGGAAAGTGTCAGAAGCGGCTGGCCGCCGATACCAAGCACTTCGCCGCTCGGGTTCTTTTCAAGAACGGAAAGACCGATGATCTTCTGGTAGAAATCCGAAACGCGCGGCAGATCGTGAACGACGAGATGCGCCTGGCCGACATAGGCCGGCCGCGTCAGGGCGAATTGTTTGATTTCACTCATCATGATCTCCATATTGAATCCGAAGCGCCCCGGGGCGGATCGGTCGCCGAAACTATCGGCCGACGCCGCTTTGCGGCGTTTGTCGAAGGCGAATATGGGCTGGTTTCGTCGTTCAGCAAAGATCACCGTCTGGCGATTGACTGTCCACTATTCGTTGACAATGCCCCGTTCGGGCCCGGCTCCGGCTTTGACTTCGATCAAGGTGAAGGCTGCGCGGGCGGGGAAATATAAGTCTAGCCCGACACGCCAAACGGCGGATCAAGCCAAAGGAGACAGCCATGTACAAGAAGATCATCGTACCGGTAGACCTCAGCGCCACCGACAAGGGGGAAAAGATTCTCGAAAAGGCCAAGGCGCTGCTGGATCCGGACGGCGAGATCGTTCTCATCAACGTTGTCGAGGAACTGCCGGGCTATATGGCGATCGATCTGCCTGTCGACCTGATCGAAAACGCCATCAAGGACGCCAAGACCAAGCTTTCGGACCTCAAGACCAGGGCCGGTTTCAAGGGCAGCCAGGAAATCAGAAGCGGCGCACCCGCGCGCGAGATCATCGCCGCCGCCGAGGAACATAAGGCTGACCTCATCATCATCGCATCGCACACGCCTGATTTCAGCAATTATTTCATCGGCGCCACCGCCGACCGCGTCGTGCGCCACGCCAAATGCTCGGTGCTGGTGGATCGATAAAAGCTTGACGTTTTTGGGTTGCGGGCGGGTTTTCCGCCCGCACCGGCTGGAGGAAAATACCATGAATGTCGAAACTTACGAGAAAATCCTGCGTGACCGCCAGCGCGAGCTTTATCGCCGCCTGCACAAGATCGAGGCTGATTTCGAAGAGCCTCGCAATCCCGATGACGAGGATCGCGCCAGCGAACGCAGCAATGACGAGGTGCTGGACGAGCTGGGGCAGGTGGGGCAGGACGAGCTGCGCGCCATCGACGCCGCACTCGACCGCATCGCGAGCGGCACCTTCGGCACCTGCGTCAAATGCGGCAAGAAGATTTCGGAGGATCGGCTGAAGGCGGTGCCCTATACGCCGTTTTGTCAGGAATGCGCTGCGGCGTTGTGAAATATTTTTGTGGTGACATGTTGCGTCCGCCCTTTCTCACCCTCATCCCTGTGCTTGTCACAGGGATCCAGCCAGACCAAGTCCTTGGGCTGAGAAGAGTCCTTTCGCCGCGAAGACGCGCGTCGGCTGGATTCCTGTGAAAGCACAGGAATGAGGGAAACGGCGGACCTCTCTTTTCGCGACAGTCTCGAACGCAATTTGATTGCCGTTAACCGGCCGCTGTCTTGTTCCTGTCTAATATTGGCTCCATGCTTTGATGAAAGCACGCAGACGGGAATGGACCATGAGCGAGATGTGGCGGTTCGGGCGCCAGTATGATTTTCACGAGATTGTCGCCGATGGCATCGTCCATGGGGTCGGCATCGTGTTTGCGCTTATCGGCGCGACGGCGCTGATTTTTTACGCGATGGCGTGGGGCAGCCTCAGCGCGGTCGCCGCCGCGTGGATTTACGGTCTCGGCCTTGTCGCCTGTCTTTCCGTCTCCTTCACCTATAATATCTGGCCGCACTCCAGGGTGAAATGGTTCCTGCGCCGGCTGGATCATTCGGCGATCTTCATCCTCATCGCCGCCACCTATACGCCCTTTCTGATGCGCGGTATCGACGATCCGCTGATTGCCGTCATGCTGGGGTTGATCTGGCTTGCGGCACTCTGCGGCATCCTGCTCAAATGCCTGTTTCCCGGCCGTTACGACCGGGTCGCCATCGGCCTATATCTCGCCATGGGCTGGAGCGGCATCATGGTGGTCGAGCCCCTGTCGACACATCTTTCGCCGGTCACGCTCTGGCTCATCGTTGCCGGCGGCGTCATCTATTCGCTCGGCGTCATCTTCCATGTCTGGGAAAAGTTGCGGTTCCAGAATGCCATCTGGCATGGTTTCGTGGTTTCCGCCGCCGCGGTTCACTATTTCGCCGTGGTCACCTCGTTCAGCCTCGTTCCGCTGGCATCCTGAAGCCCACGTTTTCGACAGGCGAGCGAGGCGCTGGACATTGCGCCACCTCATCGCTTAAGGGTCGTGGGGATCGCGTCAGGCAGTGACGCTTTCGGGAACGACGAGGGCGAAAGATAAAATGACGGTGGAACTGCGCGATGCGACCGTGGACGATCTCTCCGGCATCATGGAGATTTATAACGACGCGGTGCTGAATACGACGGCGATCTGGAATGACGTGCTGGTCGATCTGGAAAACCGCAAGGAATGGTTCGCCGCCCGCAAGTCACGCGGCTTTCCCGTCATCGTCGCCATCCTCGACGGCAAGGTCGCAGGCTACGCTTCCTACGGTGACTGGCGCGCTTTCGACGGTTATCGCCATACCCGCGAACATTCGGTCTATGTGCAAAAGGATGCGCGCGGCCACGGCATCGGCAAAAAGCTGATGCAGGCGTTGATCGATCATGCCGCGGGCAACGACGTGCATGTGCTGATCGCCGCCATCGAGGCGGAAAACATCGCCTCCATCCGCCTGCATGAAAGCCTTGGTTTCAGGGTCGTCGGCCGGTTTTCGGAAGTCGGCATCAAGTTCGGTCGCTGGCTGGACCTGACCTGCATGGAGCTGAAATTAGGCTAGCAGGCTAGGCGGTTTCCCTTCAGGCCGGACGCCGGGCGAAGGCGAGCATGACACCAAAGGCCATCATCATGGAACCGCTGATCTGGTTGACGCGCTTCAAGGCGCGCGCATTGCGCATGAGACCGGACAGTCGTGAACCGACAAAGGCATAAACGGCAATCGCCACCACCTCGAGCAGCAGGAAAATCACGCAAAGCGTGGCGAAACTCTGCCAATAGGCGTCCTGCTGGATGAATTGCGGGAAAAAGGCCGTGAAGATCAAAATAGCCTTGGGGTTGCCGGAGGCGACGAAAAACTCCTGCCGCAGATAGGTTTTGAGAACATTGCCGTTGCCCGAGGATACGTCAGGGGCGGTAACCTCAGCCTTTGAGCGGATGAGTTTGAAGCCGATCCACAGCAGATAGACAACACCGATCCATTTGATCAGCGAGAACATCATCTCGGAGGCCATCAAAAGTGCGCCGAGGCCCAGTGCTGCAATCGCGATCATGCCCGCGAAAGCGACCAGCCTGCCGCTTGCCGCCATTACCGCCGTCGCTATGCCGTAGCGCGCACCCACTGTCATTGACAGCAGATTATTCGGCCCGAAAGCCATGTTCAGGGCAAAACAGGCGGGAATGAAAATGAGGATGGTTTCGAGTGTCATGGCGGTGATCCGGAAGGAATGAGACGGCGATGATCTCACTCTCCGGTCCGGCTGTCGAGACAGCCTTTTCAGGGTGAAAGGCCGGCAAGGGCAGCCGGCCTTTCACCCTGAGCTTTATCAGACCGGCTCGAACACCATCGAATGGCCATTGATGCAATAACGCAGGCCGGTGGGCGGCGGGCCGTCCGGGAAGACGTGGCCGAGGTGGCCGCCACAATTGGCGCAGCGGATTTCGGTGCGCACCATGCCGTGGCTCGCGTCGCGATGTTCCGTCACGGCGCCCGGCTTCACCGGCTCGAAATAGCTCGGCCAGCCGCAGCCGGCATCGAATTTCGTGTCGGAGAGGAACAGCGGCTCGTCACAGGCCGCACAGCGGTAGAGGCCTTTCTGGAATGTATCCCAATAGGGACCGGTGAAGGCGCGCTCGGTGCCGTGTTCGCGCAGGATGCGATATTGCTCCGGCGTCAGCTGCTCACGCCACTCGGCATCGGTCTTGGTCAATTTGGGGGATGTCAGATCGCTCATGGAATGATCCTTTCTGTTCCCGCCTCAAATAATCATCACTGAGGCGGATTGAAAGGGGATGGGCGTCATAACGCGTTCGTTATGGGCCGGGCGTACCGATTTGGGTTGAGATGCCGGTGTCTATGCCTTAACTGAAAAGCCGATTTGAAAGAAGAACGCCATTCAGTGGCGCGCAGGGATGGGGGACATCCCGGGAGATGTGAATGACATCAGATGTCACGCCGCTGACATTCCTGTCGCTGTTTCTGCCGTTTCTGGCAGCGCTTGCCGCGCCGGCCCTGGTGAAAAGGTTCGGTCACAATGCGGCATGGGTTCTGGCGATCGCGCCGGCTCTCGCCTTCGTGCATTTTGCGCTGATGCTGCCCGAGATCGCGGCAGGCGGCGTGGTGACCGGCGGTTATGCCTGGGTGCCGAGCTTCAATCTCAGCTTCTCCTGGTTCATCGACGGCCTGTCGCTCACCTTTGCGCTGCTCATCACCGGCATCGGGCTGCTGATCGTGCTTTATGCGGGCGGTTATATGAAAGGCCATCCGCAGCAGGGCCGTTTCCTGTCCTTCCTGCTTCTGTTCATGGGAGCGATGCTCGGCGTCGTCGTTTCCGACAGCCTGCTGATGTTGTTCGTCTTCTGGGAACTCACCTCGATCACCTCCTTCCTGCTGATCGGCTTCGACCATGAGCGCGCAGCCTCGCGACGCGCCGCGCTGCAGGCGCTGGTGGTGACGGGCGGTGGCGGCCTTCTGCTGCTCGCCGGGCTAATTTTCATCTGGGATATAAGCGGCATCACGCAACTGTCGATGTTGGTGCGCGGCGGCGATATATTGCGTGACAGCCCGTTTTATCTGGCCGCGCTGCTTCTGGTTCTCGGCGGCGCCTTTACCAAATCGGCGCAGTTTCCCTTCCATTTCTGGCTGCCCAACGCCATGGAAGCGCCAACGCCAGTCTCCGCCTATCTGCATTCGGCAACCATGGTGAAGGCCGGCGTCTATCTGCTGATGCGGCTCAATCCGGTGCTCGGTGATACCGCCGCCTGGCAGATCCTGCTGCCCTTCTTCGGCGGGCTGACCATGCTCACCGGCGCGTTGCTCGCCGTGCGCCAGACCGATCTCAAGCTGATGCTTGCCTATACGACGGTGTCGTCGCTCGGCCTGCTGGTCATGCTGACGGGTTTTGGCTCTGACCATGCCATAGAGGCGGCCGTGCTTTATCTGGTGGCGCATTCGCTGTTCAAGGGCGCGCTCTTCATGGTCGCCGGCATCATCGACCATGAGACCGGCACCCGCGACATAACGAAGCTCGGCGGCTTGCGAAAAGCCATGCCCATCACCTTTGTGGCAGCGCTGGCGGCTGCGATTTCCATGGCCGGCCTGCCGCCCTTTTTCGGTTTTCTCGCCAAGGAAGAGATTTATTATGCGCTGGCGCATGGCAATCCGCGCGCCGTGCTGTTCACCGGCATCGCCATCCTCGGCAACGGGCTGATGTTCGCCGTCGCCTTTGCCGTGGGGCTGAAACCCTTCCTCGGCAAGCCGGTGAAAACGCCGAAACACGCGCATGAAGGTCCGCTGCTGCTCTGGCTCGGTCCGGCGCTGCTGGCTCTGAAGGGGCTGACGATCGCTCTCTTTTCCGGCATTGCGCATTTCTACATTTCGACACCCATGGCGAGCGCCATCGCCGGCGAGGTGCGCCCGGTGGAAATCTCGCTCATTCCCCATATGGGCGTGCCGCTCGGCCTGTCGCTGCTCACCATCGCGCTCGGTATCGTCCTCTATACGCAGCTTTCCGCTGTCCGCAGCCTGATGGCCCGCACCTTCACGGCGCTGGGGGCCGGACCTGACAGGGGCTTTGACGTCTTCATCGAAATGCTGGTGAAAGTCTCGTTCCACATCACTCGGCTCATCCAGCCCGGCCGGCTGGAGTTCTACGTCACCGCCACCTTCGCCGTCATCGCCGCCGTGCTGCTGGTGCCGCTGTTCCTCTATGGCGAATTGCCGTCCATGCCGTCATGGCCGCGTGACATGCCGGTCCATGAGCTGACCTTCATCGCCATCGCCGTGGCGGGCCTTGTCGCTGTCCTGACGGCGTCGAGCCGGCTGACTGCGATCATCGCGCTCGGCATTCAGGGCTTTGCGGTGGCGGTCATCTTCCTGCTGTTCGGCGCGCCTGACCTGTCATTCACGCAATTCATGGTCGAGACGCTGTCGGTGGTCATCCTGACGCTGGTGATGACGCGGCTTCGCCTGTCACCGTCAGACCATCGCGGCCTTGGCCAGAAGCTTCTCGACAGCACCATCGCCATTGCCTGCGGAACCGGCTTTGCCCTGTTCCTGATGCGCGCGACGCAGGCGAGCTTCGACAACCGCCTGACGGACTTCTACAACACCTATTCCAAGGTCATCGCCCACGGCGCCAATGTGGTTAACGTCATCATCGTTGACTTCCGCGGCACGGATACGCTCGGCGAAATCGCTGTCGTGATGATAACGGGTCTTGCCATTCTCGCGCTGATCCGCATCCGTCCGGCCGCCGCGGTCAAGGGACCGGCCAAAACCGCGAAGAAGAAAGGAGCGCGGGCATGAACACGCTCATTCTGCGCACCGTCACTCCTGTCGTCACCAGCCTCATGGTGCTGTTTTCCATCTTCGTGCTGCTGCGCGGCCATAACGAGCCGGGCGGCGGTTTCATCGGCGGATTGATCGCGGTCTCGGCGCTGGCGATCTACGGCATCGCTTATGGCGTCACGGCAGTCAGGCGCGCCATCATGTTTCATCCCCTGTCGATTGCCGGGGCGGGGCTGCTGCTATCCATGCTTTCCGGCCTCGTCTCGATGGCCGCCGGCGTGCCGTTCATGACCGGGCTCTGGGTCTATCCGAGCCTGTTCGGTGTCGAAATGCCGCTCTCCACCGTCATGTCCTTCGATATCGGTGTCTATCTCGTGGTGGTCGGCGCCATCACCTCCATTGCGCTGGCGCTGGAAGAAAGGGAAAGCGACTGATGGAAGCGGTCTTCTCGATTCTCGTCGGCATCTTCTTTTCGGTGGCGATCTATCTCATGCTGTCGCGCCACAGCATCCGCATGCTGCTCGGCATCGCCATTCTCGGCAATGCGGTGAACCTCCTGCTGTTCACCGCCGGCCGGCTGACGCGCGAGGTGCCGCCGATCATTCCGCCCGGCATGGACACGCTGCCCGCAGGGGCGGCCAATCCTTTGCCGCAGGCGCTCATTCTCACGGCAATCGTCATTTCCTTTTCCTTCTTCTGTTTCCTTCTGGTGCTGACCTGGCGTGCGTTTCAGGAACTGCAGACCGACGACACGGACGAGATGCGCACCGCAGAACCCGCAGGCGAGCCCTTGCCGCCGCTCGGTTATTGAGCGACGAGGCTGAGACAACATGGCATCCACCACCACAACAGCAGTCACTGATCTCTCGGCAGCGCTCGTCACGACGCCTGTGCCTCTTGCCGACTGGCTGATCATTCTCCCCATCGCGCTCTGCATCGGCGCAGGCGCGGTGCTGATGATGATGCGCCACGCCATCCGCCATCACGCGACCGTTGCCATCGCGGCGCTGTTCCTGCTGGTCCTGCTGGATGCAGCACTTTTGTGGAAGGTCGCCACTGAAGGCCCGTTCACCATGGTGATGGGCCGCTGGCTGCCGCCCTTCGGCATCGCCTTTACCGCCGACCTGACGGGGGCGCTGCTGTCGCTTGCGGCCGCCATCGTCGCACTTGCGGGCGCCATCCATGCCGGTGCGGATATCGACGCCAGCGGCAGGCGATACGGTTTTTATCCTTTCCTGCTGCTGTTGATGGCCGGCGTCACCGGCGCGTTCCTGACCGGCGACATCTTCAATCTCTATGTCTGGTTCGAAGTGCTGCTGATCTCGTCCTTCGGCTTGATCGTGCTCGGTTCGACGCGCGAGCAGATCGACGGCGCGCTGAAATACGCCATTCTGAACCTCATCGGCACGACGCTGTTTTTGATCACGGTCGGATATCTCTACGCCATCTTCGGCACGCTCAACATGGCCGATATCGCGCAGAAGGCGACGGCTCTGCGGGAGACCGCGCCGCTGATGACGCTTGCGAGCCTCTTTACACTCGCCTTCGCCATGAAGGCCGCGGCCTTCCCGGTGAACTTCTGGCTGCCGGCCTCCTATCACACGCCGCGCATCGTCGTTTCCGCGCTTTTCGGCGGATTGCTCACCAAGGTCGGCATCTATTCACTGCTGCGCGTCATGGTCATGCTGTTCCCGGTCGAGCGGGAAGAACTCAGCATCGTCATCGCCATCTCCGCGGCGCTCACCATGGTGCTTGGGGCCATGGGCGCGCTCGCCCAGAACGATATCCGCCGCATGCTCGGTTACATCGTCATATCAGGCATCGGCTACATGATGGCCGGTATCGCCATCGGCACCCCATCCGGTGTCACAGGCGCCATTTTCTACGCGCTGCATTCCATGGTGCTGATGACGGCGCTTTATCTCGCCGCCGGCCATGCCGCCCGCCTCGGCGGCAGCTTCAGCCTCACCTCACTCAGGGGGCTTTACCGGCAGGCTCCGTGGTTTTCGGCGCTGGCGCTCGCCCTGTTTTTCGCCGGTTCCGGCCTGCCGCCCTTTTTCGGCTTCTGGCCGAAGGCGGTGCTGGTCAAGTCGGCGATCGATATCGGCGCCTGGTGGCTCGCCGGCGCCATCCTCGCCTCCGGCTTCATCGCCACGATCGCCTTCGGGCGGATCTTCCTTTTGTGTTTCTGGCGTCCCGCTGCGGCATCCCCCGGTCAGCCTTCCTTCCCGCAGGCGTCGCCGTCGGCGGCTCCGTCTTTCGCGCCGCTGGTGGGGCTGACCTTGCTCGTGGTGTTCTTCGGCCTGTTTCCGGAAAGCCTGCTCAATCTCAGCCAGCAGGCGGCCGCAGGCCTCGGCAACCCGCAGGCCTATATCCAGTCGGTCTTTTCCGAAGGAGGCAAACCATGAGCCTCTATCTCGTGCAACTGCTGTTCGTTGCCGTATGGCTCGCCGTGACGGGCAGCGTCACCCTGGCGAACATCATCTTCGCCCTGATCGTTTCGACACTGGCGCTCGGCCTCATCCGCCACCAGCTTCCGGGCGGGCGTAACCACTGGCTGCGGCTTACCCGCGTCTTGTCGCTGGTGCTGCTGTTCTTCAAGGAGCTGGCGCTCTCGGCCTGGAAGGTCGCCGTGCTGGTGACGCGGCCCAAGCTCGACGTGCAGCCCGGCATTTTCGCCTATCCGCTGACGGTGACGACGGACTTCGAGATCACACTGCTCGCCAACCTCATCACGCTCACCCCCGGCACGCTCTCCGTCGATGTTTCCGCGGACAGGAAAACGCTTTACGTGCACGCGATCGACTGCAGCGATATCGAAGCCACGAAAAACGACATCAGAAATGGCTTCGAAAGAAAGATCATGGAGGCGTTTCAGATATGACGCCAGAACAGACAGTTTCATTTGCAACTATACTTGCATCGGTTGTTCTGTCGGCCGCCTTTTTGCTGACAGTATATCGCGTCGTCGTCGGCCCCACCTTGCCGGACCGCATCGTCGCGCTCGACATGCTGGTGGGCATCGCCATCGGCTTTATCGCTGTTATCGCCATCCGCACCGGCTTCAATCTTTACGTCGATATCGCCATTGCGCTTGGTCTGGTCGGGTTTCTGGCAACGGTGGCCTTTGCCCGCTTCGTCCTGTCGCGCGGCCCGGACGGCCGACGCAGGCCGACGGCGGTTCTCGATGGTGAGAGGGCATCTGAAGCCATTGAAAAAACGTTGGAAACAGGTGCCGACGGCAAAAAAGGAAAGGGCAGGCGATGATGGCTTGGATCGTGGCTATTCTCGTTGCGGCGCTGACGATCTCAGGCGCCATTTTCTCGCTGATCGCGGCAATCGGGCTCAATAGACTGCCAGATGTCTATACACGCATGCATGCAGCTTCCAAGGCGGGAACGGTGGGCTCCGGCCTGCTGCTTCTCGCGGTCGGCATTCATTCCATGGAAATCCCGACGCTGGCGCGGGCGCTGGCCGGCTTTTTCTTTTTTGTCCTCACCGCGCCGGTCTCTGCACATCTTCTTGCCATGGCCGCTCACAAGGCAGGTTATCCGCTTGCCGTTAAATCGGTAGTTGATGACATCAAGAAAATTTGAAGTTGAAAATCCCCCTAATAAATGGGGGTCTTCATTTTCAATTACTACTAGGCATAGTATTTTATTACCCGTAATTTTTTGTATTCCAATTAGACTGTTTTGAACTGAAAAATTGACACTAGGAATTTGACTTTTGCTGTTTTGCTGTTATCCAAATTAAGTGTAAAGTTGCTAATCGCGATTTGCATCTAGCCTCTTCATAGTCGGCATAGGCATTTTATTAATGTCTAATCTATGGCCCGTCGGACCATTGCTGCCCATGTCGCGGGCCATAAGTTGAATCTCGGACCAATTCGTTTCCGGTTTTCGCTCGAAATCTAGGGGTAGGTTTCATGTTGGTTTCAACAAGGCGAAGGTGGGGCACCGGGTAACTTCACATCGCTCGATGCGGCGTTCGCCCGCTTCAGGGGATTAATAAACAGGAGATACTTAAATGACGGAAACTGCATACGGTAACGCCCAGGATCTGCTGGTCGAACTGACTGCGGATATTGTGGCTGCCTATGTTAGCAACCACGTCGTTCCGGTAACTGAGCTTCCCGGCCTTATTTCGGATGTTCACACGGCACTTAGCGGAACATCGGCACCGGCATCGGTGGCGGTCAATGTTGAAAAGCAGAAGCCAGCCGTCTCTGTCCGCAAGTCGGTTCAGGACGATCATATCGTCTGTTTGGAATGCGGCGGCTCGTTCAAGTCGCTCAAGCGGCATCTTACGACGCATCACAGCATGACGCCGGAAGAATATCGCGAAAAATGGGACCTGCCGGTCGATTATCCGATGGTTGCGCCCGCCTATGCCGAAGCCCGTTCGCGGCTCGCCAAGGAAATGGGTCTCGGCCAGCGCCGCAAGGCCAGCCGCTGATTGTAACGACGGGTCGGCGGGGCTTGTTCTTCCCTCGCCACTCAACCCGCTGCCGCACCTTCTCCCCACCCGGGAGAAGGCGGCAAGGCGAACTTGCCCGCTCCCTATGCTGCTCTGAAGCTTTTTCTACCTTCACATGAATGTTCAGCCGGTCCGCAGACCGGCTTTTTTATTGTCGCGTGCAATTTCCGTTGAGGAAAAAAATCCTTTATTGTGTTCGTCATTTCTGCAAATATATAGCCATATCAACCGCATATTCTTCCCCGCAAAATTTACGCTTCCCCATGGCTGTTCTCAGGTGTATGAATTAATTCCTATTCGTAGAGGAGTTGCATATGCCGTCGGATACTGTGTTTCTGTCTGCCGCCGCGCGGCCTTGCGTGCGGGTCGGTAATCGTCCTTTTCGTCACTGGCCGTCTGCGGCCGGGCGGGATGAGATTCCCCGTCTTTGCCGTCTGGTACGACAGCTCACCGGTGAGATGGTGCAATTGACGGGTGACCAAACGCTGGTGCGCCGCGACATCAGGCGCACGGAGTGCCATATTCGCCAGATCGCCATGTATGTGTGCCATGTACAGCTCGGCATTCCCATGTCTGATATCGGGCCCTGCTTCGGCCGGGACAGGACGACGGTGGGCCATGCCTGCCAGGTGGTCGAGGACCGGCGTGACGAACCGGCATTCGATGAGTTCGTCGCCACGCTCGAGCGGCTCACCGGCAGTATTTTCAACGTGATGAAAGGGGGCCGGGATGAATGAGGTGAAACGCGTCCCGGCTGCCTCTTCAAATCCTCACCTCCTGCGCTTGCTGCGTTGCATCGCTGCGGGCGCGGCCGAGATTTCGCTGGAGGGCGGCGATATTGTCGTGCACCGGGCGCGGGCAGGGCATCCCCCGCTGCGGTTTCCGGCGGCGACGGTGCAGCTTGCCGTTTCTTCCGGACTGGCGGAACAGCGGGAAAACACCCTTTTCGCCGCGCCGCCGCTCGCCTCTTATCTGAAACGCGCAATGGCAAAAGACCGCGATGAGGTTTTTCAGGAACAGCATCGGGATATGCAGACTGTTGTTGTGGATGTCGATGACGCGAAGCAACCGGCCCGTCGCAACCTCAACACCTCACCGCTGACCAGCCTTTCAAGGCTGAAGGAGCGGGATGGCGCGGTGTTTTTCCCGGCGGATGCTTTGGCGGCAGGCGAGCGCCTCGCCGCCGATTTTCATCGCGGTCACCTCAATCCGAAGGTGACGGCGACATGGGAGCCGAGAGTAGCCAGCCGCACCAAGGGGGAGGCGGGGGGCGCGCTCGATCTCACCGAGGCGGCAATGGCGGCAAGGGCGCGGTTTTCCCGCGCGGCGGATGCGATGGGGCCCGAACTGTCGGGCGTCGCCATCGATGTCTGCTGCTTCGAAAAGGGTCTGGAGACGGTGGAGCGGGAGAGGCAATGGCCGGCGCGCTCGGCAAAACTGCTGCTGCGCGCCGCACTGCTGGCGCTTGCCCGCCATTATGCGCCGCCAGCCGTTCGGGCCCGTGGCAACAATCACCATTGGGGCGATGCGGATTATCGCCCCTCGATGGCGCCAGGGATGACGGCGGGATGAGCGCTCAGGCGGCCAGCAGCCGTGCTTCCTCGCGGATGCGCTTGATCATCGAGCGCAGGCCGTTGGCGCGCTGCGACGACAGATGTTCCACCAGCCCGATCTTGTCGAACACCTCGATGGCGTCGAGATCGGCGATGTCGGAGGCTTTTTTGCCGGAATAGACGGCGAGCACGATGGCGACGAGGCCGCGCACGATATGCGCATCCGAATCGCCCTCGAAGGTCAGCAGAGGGTCTTCCGCGCCGTCGCTATGGCTGACGAGCCAGACCTGGCTGGCGCAGCCATGCACCTTGTTTTCGGCCGTGCGCTTGTCCTCCGGCAGGTCGGGCAGCGCTTTGCCGAGTTCGATGACATAACGATAGCGGTCCTCCCAGTCGTCGAGGAAAGCGAAATCGTCAAGGATCGTTTCGAGAGAGGCCATTTGCGCGCCGTATCATCCGTTATTGCAGGTCTTTGCTAGGATATATGCGAAGTGCGGCCGATTTTGAACCATGGGCCGCGAAAAAGCCCACGGAAAACAGGTTTCCGTGGGCAAGTTTGGCAGGCAGTCGGCGGACGGAAATCTCCATCCGCAAAAAAAGGCGCGGCGCGGTGCTTGCAAGATCAGGGGTTGGCAAGATCAGGGAGCAGGGCGCTTCTGCGGCAGGGGAATGACGGTGCCGGTCTTCAGCATGTCGGTATTGCCGGGAAATTCGACGCTGACGACAGGAGCGTCAGCCAGCTTTTCGATCTCTGCTGCGACTTCAGCGGCGGGAGCGGATTTTTCACCGGAGGCAAGCTGCTTGTCCAGCAGTTCATAGGCGACCTTCGCGCCTTCCTTTGCCCGTTCACCGAGCGCATGGAAGGTTTCGGCGCCCTTGACGCAGACATCGGGCTTTTCGATGCAGATGGCGCTGACATAACGATAGGCTTCACCGGCTGCCGAAACGGCGCTGGGAAGATCAAATGCCGAAGGTTCCTTGGTCGGATCGTTGCTGCTGCCGAAATAGGACAGCGCCACCAGCACCAGTGAAAACCAGAATGTTCCTTTGATCAGAAACCACATTGTCAGACTACCCTGCCAGATGATCTTTGTTTTCTAAAGCCCCGCCCGGTTCCGGGTCATCGGCCTTTGTCCCGTTTTTCGGGCTTGTGAAGAAGCTACACGCGACCGGCGAACAGCCGATTGCAAAAAGCGACGCAATTTAATTCAAATTGTATCTATTCTCCTCGTATCGGGACGCCCGCCATCAATTCATTCGCATTTTAACAGTCCATGTTAAGCATAATTGCGACAGAGGCCGCGCGTTCCGGGCGAAAGCTGTGGCCCGCCTTGCCACAAAAGTTAACATGATGGCAAAAATGAAGCGAAATCCGTCGCTTACCCGTCATTAACCATGATTGGCAAAGCTTGGAATAAATGCCCCGTAATGGGACTGCGACGCCTTTGACAGGCCTTTGACGCCATTCTTTTTATCCATTCCTTAAGCCGCCGCCTTCTATTGTCGGAGCCGTTAGAACCGCCTCAGGGATTCGGTGTTGGTATTGCGTAATATGAGAGAAAAAGCGGTCGCATTGGTCGACCATGCCGCAGGCAGATGGCTTGCGCGCATGGAAGAGGACGCCGAAAGGCGCGCCGGAACCGTTGCGCGCCTGCGCCGGCTGATTGCCTTCAGCACTGTTGGTCTTTTCGTGGTGCCCGCCCTCTTCAGCCTCGTCATCAGCCCCGCCATCGCGCTGCCCATCGGCGCCGCTCTGGTGCTGGCGC
Source organism: Agrobacterium sp. CFBP2214 (assembly GCF_030209895.1). NCBI lineage: Bacteria > Pseudomonadati > Pseudomonadota > Alphaproteobacteria > Hyphomicrobiales > Rhizobiaceae > Agrobacterium > Agrobacterium sp. CFBP2214. The sequence goes on from NZ_JARVRC010000001.1 coordinate 813,211, forward strand.
TGTTTCTGGCCGCCGCAGCGCTGCTGATCGCCTTTTCCCGTCCCGCGCGCGGCGCGTCCTCCTTTTCCGCCTCGTCTGGCGATAACGACCTGATCGCCGCTACGCAGGTGCCGGGCCTCGTGCTCATGATCGGTGATACCGGCTTCGTCGAACACGTCTCCGGCCGCGATCTCGCGACCTTCCCGGCCGATCTACAGGCCAGCCAGGGCCATGCCCTCGTTGAATATGTCTATGTCTCCGACCGTATCGAGCTGATGCAGGCCTTCGACCTGCTGCGGCAGGGCGAGGACAGGGCAACCGCCGAACTCCGCTTCGAGACCGGTGCAAAGTCGCGTCAGGCGCAGTTCATGCATGCGCGTATCGAGATGACGGCGATCCGCAGCGCCAGCGGCCGGCTGCGCCGCATCGTCGCCCAGCTTTCCGATGTTACCGAGATGGAACGCCTGCGCCGTGACGTCGCCCGCAAGGCGGCGGAGGCGGAATCGGCCAATGACGCCAAGTCGCGTTTCCTTGCCGCCGTCAGCCACGAGCTGCGCACGCCGCTCAATGCCGTCCTCGGTTTTTCCGATATTCTCGCCGGCGAATATTTCGGCCGGCTGGAGAACGATCGCCAGCGGGAATATGTCGGCCTCATCCGCCAGTCCGGCGCCCATCTCCTGTCGGTCGTCAACACGATGCTTGACATGAGCAAGCTGGAAGCCGGCCGTTACGAGCTGATGATGGAAAGCTTCCCGATTGCCGAGACCATCTCGTCCTGCGAAGCCATGCTCGGCCTGCAGGCGAAGGAAAAAGGCCTGACTTTGACCAGCCGCATCCAGCGCGGCATTGGCGAAATCTCGGCCGATCAGCGCGCCATCCGGCAGGTTCTCATCAATCTCGCCGGCAACGCCATAAAATTCACCGATGCGGGTGGTGTGGTGTCGATCGACGCCGCGCGTGAGGGCGCGATGCTGAAGCTGACGGTGAGCGATACCGGCATCGGCATCGCTTCCGACAAGATTGAACTCCTGGGCCAGCCCTTCATGCAGGTTCAGAATGAATATACCCGTCGCTATGAGGGCACGGGTCTGGGATTGTCCCTGGTCAAGGGGCTTGTGGCACTGCATGGCGGCACTTTCGCCATTACCAGCAAGCCCGGCGAGGGAACGGTCGTAACGATCACTTTGCCTGCCGACGGTTCCGGCATGGCGGGTGAGGGCGAAGGTACCGAAGCCGAAAGCATGGTGGAATTTCCGCCGCGCATCCGGCAGCTCGGTGACATGGCCGCAATGATGAAAAAGGATGGTGATGATGGCCCCGCGAAAGCGAAAATCGCCTAAGAAAACAACGGCCCAGATTGGCGCCGGGATTGTTTCCTTGGTGGTTTCGGCCATCGGGCGCGAAATCCTGCGCCATCCGAAAATGGTCGGCAGCTGCGGCGCCTTCGCGGTCGTTTTCGGTTTTGTCGCCGCCAATGCGCTCTGGTATCAGCCGGGCGTGCACCCGTCGCCCTTCCTGCGCACGCGCGATGCGGAAAACCCGAACGGCATTGCCGGTTATCGCCCGGCCGAGCCGCTCGGCACGCACGGCAACGTCACCACCTTTCGCATAGAACGACCGGCAGAGACGGAAACGGCGCAACAGCCAGCGGCCGAAACGCCGGCGCAACCCGCCGCCGAAAGCCAGAAGCCGCAGCAGATCGTTGCCGATATTCAGGCCGAACTGAAGAAACGTGGGCTTTACGAAGGCGAGGCGGACGGCCGCATGGGTCCACGCACCGCCGCCGCCATCATGTTCTTCGAAGAAACGCTCGGCATGGAGCAGACCGGCGAGCCGACGACCCGCGTGCTGGCGGCACTCCGGATCGATGGCGCAACGGTTGCCGCGATCCCCAGGGATCGGCCTGCCGATAGCACCGGCGGCGTCGAGATCGACCCCGTCGCCGCCGCCATCCGCAAGGCGGAAGCGCCGCGCCCGAAGGCCGAACCGGCCTCCCTCAACAGTTCGGCCAATGCCGCCAAGCCGGCAAACCGCGAGCTGATCGCCAGGATCCAGCAGGGGCTGATCAATATCGCCTATGCCGATGTGAAGGTGGACGGCGTTGCCGGCCAGCAGACCCGCAATGCCATCCGCGCGTTTGAGAAACATTACCGCCTGCCGGAAACCGGCGAGCCGAGCGAGGTTGTGCTGAAGAAGCTGAAGTCGATCGGGGCGCTTTGAGGTTTTGACAGCAGCCGAGGGTGCGTGGGGCTTTACCCCCCTCTGCCCTGCCGGGCATCTCCCCCACAAGGAGGGAGATCGTCTGCGGAAAGCGTTCGCCCATCTCAAGGTTTGAGAATGAAGCAGTAAAAGGGCCTCTTGCCGATCTCCCCCCTTGTGGGGGAGATGCCCGGCAGGGCAGAGGGGGGTAAAGCCCCACGCACCTCAAGCAGCGCAAAAAATCGAAAGCACCCCATGCGCCTCAAATCCGAAATGTTCGTCTCAGCCCTTATCCGCCGCGTCTTCGCCGCCGGCGGATTTGCCGCCGTCGAAAAGAAGGGGGCGGAGGAGGCGGGGGCGATCTTTGTTCGCCAGCGTCTGCGCGATGGCCGTGAAAACCTCTATGGGCCCGCGCCGCAAAGTTTCGCCGATGATGAGGAAATCCGTGCCGAGCGCCGTTTCGAAACGCGTCTTGCGGGTGCGGATGGCGAGGAAAGTGCCGCTCTTCTGGAAAGGGAACGGCGTTTCGACAGCGACCTTTGGGTGGTGGAGATCGAAACCGACGAGATCGGAACTCTGCTGACGCTGGTGGATCAGCCCAAGGCCTAGAGGCAGGAAAAGCAGACCCCGTTTTTCCGTCCGCGAAGGGCCTCGCGTCGCAAAAGACGCAAGGCCAGGCCTTGCTTACCCTTGCGTGCCAGTTCTCTGCACAGCCGGTGCGCTGCGGCTCGGCCGCTCGCGGCCATGCGTATAGCTGTCGGCACGCCGCCAGCTTTCCAGCCGCTCTTCGCATTCCACGATGTCGAGGCGGTCGAGCAGGGCTTCGGCGCGGCTCATGTCGCCTTCGGCGGCGGCAAGATGCGGATAGAAGCATTGCAGCACGAAGGCCGCCTCGGAAAATTCCATGCCAAGACCGGTGAGCGTCGTCGCCAGCTGCGCGCCTGATATATCGAGCATGATGCGCTCCGACAGCCAGTAGCTGGAGGACAGCGAATCCGCCAGCGCCACCGCGAATTGCCGGGCGTTGCGCTCGCGGGCGAAACGCACCAGCAGCGCCTCCTGCACTTCGCTCAGGCGGCGAAGACCGAGGACGTCGCTTTCCGGGCGGTTGAGGTGATGCGCCATCTGCTTGATCCGCTGGCGCATTTCTTCTTCGAGTGCGGAAGCGGCGGCGATGTTGTCAGTCTTTTCTTCCGCTTTCGGTTCTTCGGGGCTTGCCGCCACCTGCGGTTCGGCGGCAGTCGTTTCCTCTTCCGGCCGTTTCAGATCTTCCGCGTGGCGCAGACCCACAAGCGCGTCGATGACGGTGGGGGAGAGATCCTCGCGCCGGACGATGGCGCGCGCATGCGCCGCGCCTTGCGTGCGGGCGATGGTGATCAGCGTGTCGTCATCGAGGCATTTCGAGGAGATGAGAAAGGGCGCTGCAAGCGAAATCGGCTGGCAGGCGATGAAGAAGGCGACGGCTGACGGCACGCTCGGATGCTGCGAGAGTGCGGCGATCGCCTCCCGCTTGGCTTCATCGGTGGAGGCGTTGAAAAGCGGCATGAAAAGTTCGGCGAACTGCCGAAGGTCCGTTTTTGACGGATGCGAAACAGTCTCGAAATTCGTCACGGTGGCCATCAGCACCACATCTTTCTTCCTCACGGCTCTTGGCCTCTCAAGTTCTCGAAACCGGTCGGTCAACGCACTACCCAACAAACGCAAACACAATATCGGTTCAAATTAGAGCAAATGCGTTGACGTCCTGTTAACTATGGGGGGTAGCAAGAGGGAATCTGCCTCTATCAACAAGGAAATTTTAAAACCTTCACAACGGACGAAATGCCGTGGAACTTTACCGCATGGCCTTTGTTTTCAAGGGGTGTGGCGCCGGGAGGAATAAGTGACGGCCCGGCAATTAGGGTTAACGGATCATTAACCTCTGTCTGTTTGTAATTTCATGGGCAGTATTAGGATTCCATGTTATTCTTATCGACGGAATAAATGCAAAAATGGCATGCGAAGCCTGAATCTGCGCACGATCCCCTTATAAGAATCTTTTTGGATTTTTGGATCGTGCGAAAACCAGTCTGTGGGCTGGCCTATGCGCAATGTGATGGTGATGAAATTCCCGACGCAAGATGAGGCTTGCGCGGTTCCCATGGGCAACATTGACAATCATGTCCCGAAGAGGAGATGAGCATGGCAGAGATTATTCCAATCAGCGACGCCCGACGAAGCCTGCGTCCCGCCGGCGTTGTCGGAAAGCTGATCGGCCCGGCGAAGGTCGTGCTGTTTACCGGCGTGCGTTATGAAAAACGTGATACCGAGCCGACCGGCAAAGTCGCGCGCAAGGGCAAATCCGCAGTGGAAACCGCCCTCAAATCCTGATTGCCGATGATGTCGGACGCTATTTCCACGGCGTCGGCTGGCATTTCGCCTCGTTCAGGAACCGTTCCGCCTCTTCGCCGAAACTCGGCTGCGGCACCATGGTCCGCAAAACCACATATCCTTCCGTCTGATCCGATTCCGCCAGAATGGCCTGCGAAAGCGAGGGCGGCTGCGCCTTGCGGATGGCGGCTATCTGCACCGCATCAGCCACCAGAATATCCATCACCCCGGCGGCGGATGTGCGGTCATTCATGCTGAACACCTCATTCGAGGCCTTGTCGTAAACCGCGACCGACCAGAAGGGTACCGCACCGACGGCGGTCAAGCGGATCGGCTGTTCCTCGATGTTAAAGGTGCAGACGGCCACCCGCATGAAGGGATCGCCGCTACCAAGCGTCTTTTTCTCCGTCGTCTCCTCGAGAAGATGAAACAGATGCGGTTTTCCTTCCGCAACCGCGCGCGTATTGGCGTCGCGATTGCTGAAATGCGGGATCGCGAGAAGGATGATGACGTGCAGCACGGCTGCGCCGACGAGACCGGTGAGGATGGCGAGCAGGACCCTAAGCATTGCCACACCCCAGCTTGCGGATTTGCGGCATGGATATGTCGATCAGGCCGGAACTGCCGGCAACCGGTGTGTCGAGCAGGGTCATGACGAGCTTGAAGGTCTGGCCCTGCGGTACCGACAGCCAGTTATAGGTCTGGGCGTCAGGGGCGATGGTGATGTCGATGCCGCCATCGGCGCTGCGCAGAAGCGTGCGGGAATTCAGCGCGAAGGGCCGCCCGGCATCTTCAGCGAGAACATTTCCCTGCTGGTCGGCGGTGTAAATCGTCCAGAAACGGGCGGGCGGCACGGCGCCGGCCAGCCGGTACCGGCACTCGCCGCTCAGGCGTTGTCCATCGCTGTCGACGGAGGCGGTGAAGGCCAGCCCCTCGGCCGTTCCGTAAAGCAGCTTGCCGGCATCGGCGCGGTGCGATTTGGCGTAAGGGTCGGCCTCGATCGTCTGCGCTTCGGGAAAGGCATCCCACGAGCCGATGCGGATCGATCCAAAGCCGGATGTCGCCTCAAGTGCTGCGAGTGTTGCGGCAATACCGCCGCCAAAGGCGATCAGAAGGGCGATGCCGACAAGGAATGGAACTCGGAACACGCTGTTTTCCCGTTTTGAACAGGTCGAGGACTATCACTGATTCCCCGTTTGGAAAATGGCGCGGCCTGTTTAGTCCTCGTGAAAGTGACTGGAGCGCGAAATTCCTTGCCTATGCGCCCATGACGAGCTTGAAGGCGATGGCCCACATGGTAACGGCGATGATGCCTTCGAGAATACGCCATGCGGAGGGTTTTTCGAAAATCGGCCGCAGCCAGCGCGCGCCATAACCCAGCGAAAAGAAGAATACCAGCGAGCCGGTGGCCGCGCCCGCCGCAAAGGTTTTCTCAAAGCCGGGGAACTGCGTGGAAATGGTGCCGAGCAGCACGACGGTATCGAGATAGACATGCGGATTGAGGAAGGTCAGCGCCAGACAGATGGCGAGCGTCTGCCACAGGCTCGCCTCCTGCCGCTCGGTCACCGACAGCGTCTCGGAGGAACGCAGCGCCGAATGCAGGCTTTTTGCGCCATACCAGATGAGGAAGGCGGCCCCCGCATAACGCATGATGGGATCGAGCGCCGGCATGATGGCGCTGATCCGCTGAAAACCAAACACGCCGATGGTGATGAGCAGCGCATCTGATATCGCGCAGGTGGCGCAGACGGCAAACACATGCGAACGCGCCAGACCCTGCTTCAGAACGAAGGCATTCTGCGCGCCGATGGCGACGATGAGGCTGAGGCCCATGGTAAGACCGGTGAAGAAGATCTGGATGTCCATGCGCGCCGCGGCCCCTGCTTCTGTCCATGTGGAAATGGCCGAAGGCGTTGCTTTCGGACCGAGTACTTGGATATTTGGGCGGAATGGTTTAATCCAGTTAAATAAACTCAATCCAGATAAGTTAAACTAATTCACTGTAACGCTATTCCACGGACGGGTCTCATGAGTGGTTTCCTCACCTCCACCCTAATTCCTGTGCTTGTCACAGGTCAAAACCAGCCTTCACATCGAGTATCGTAATGCTCGACTACCCTGCCATGCGCGCCGTGGCGCTCGTTGCCCAGACCGGCAGTTTCGAAAAGGCGGCGCAGGTGCTGTGTGTCACGCCTTCGGCCGTCTCACAGCGCATCAAGCAGCTGGAGGAGCGGTTGGGCGTGGTGCTGATCGTGCGCGGTAACCCCTGCGTCGCGACGGAGAAGGGTGAGTGGCTCTGCCGGCACATGGATCATGTCGGCATGCTGGAAAGCGAATTGTTCCGCCAGCTTCCGACGCTCGCAGAGACGGGTGCGGCGGCGGAGCGTGTGACGCTCAATATCGCCACCAATGCCGACAGCCTCGGCACATGGTTTCTGGATGCGGTTTCAAGATTCACCGGCGGCAGCGATTATCTCGTCAACATCGCAGTGGACGATCAGGATCATACGGTGGAATGGCTGCGCGCGGGCAGGGTGCTTGCCGCCGTGACCGCCCACGCCAAGCCGGTGCAGGGCTGTCGGGTAACGCCGCTCGGCGTGCTCCGCTATCACGCCACCGCCAGCCCGGATTTCATGGCCCGCCATTTCGCGGATGGCGTGACGCCCGTAACACTTGGCCGGGCGCCGGGGCTGACCTTTAACCAGAAGGACCGGCTGCAGGCGAGCTGGATCAGGGAGGCGCTGGGCGAGGATGTCTCCTATCCCACCCACTGGCTGCCTTCGACGGACGGTTTCGTGAAGGCAAGCCTTGCCGGCATGGGCTGGGGGCTCAATCCCGTGCAGCTTGTGGGGGAGCATCTTGAGGCGGGGAGGCTGGTGGAGGTCGTTCCCGGCACGCCGCTTGATATTCCGCTTTACTGGCAGGTCAATCGTTTGGCCGCCGACCGTTTGGGTGCGCTGACATCACATATGGTGGAAACGGCGAGGGCGGTGTTGTTGCGGTGAGATGGCTGACGCCGGATTTGGAGAGAGGGGAGCCGTAGAGTGAGTGGCTTACCCCCCTCTGCCCTGCCGGGCATCTCCCCCTCAAGGGGGGAGATCGATATGCGGCGAGGTCTCGCCCATCTCAACGTTAGCGAATGAAGTGGTGGTAGCGCCGCTCGCCGATCTCCCCCCTTGAGGGGGAGATGCCCGGCAGGGCAGAGGGGGGAAGCCGCACGCTCCGCCAGAAATCCTGGCCGGTTGCCCGCAACCTCACCGCCGCGCCGCATCCTCCGCGCCGTCACGCAAAGACGCATCCGCCACCTTCTGCGTCGTCACACTCAAGGCCGAAGCATCCTTCATCTTCTTGGCGATGGAGCGAATGACGCGGGTGGCCTCGGCAGAGAGCGAGCGTGGGCGGGTGAGGGCCGGCAGGGCCGGGGTGCTGGTGGCTGCGGCTGCCACTTCCGCCGAAGGCTGCGGGCGAGCGCCTGTCGGCAACGGGTTCTGGATGCCGGGGATCGGGCGCAGCTCCATGCCCTGATGGGCGTAATCCATCAGCCGTTTGAAGGCCATGGCGGGCAGCGCGCCGCCGGTCATGTTGTTCATCGGTGTGAATTCGTCATTCCCGAACCAGACGGCGGTCGTATAATTGCCGGTGAAACCCACATACCAGGCGTCGCGGTAAGCCTGCGAGGTGCCGGTCTTGCCGCCGGAGACGATGCCATTGTCAAGCGCGCCGCGGCGGGCCGTGCCCATGACGGGAATGGTCACCAGCATCTGGTTCATTTTGGAATTGGCGTCTTCGGAGAGCACGCGCTTGGCAGGCGGCTCGTTGTGGCTGAAATCGTAGAGAACATTGCCCTCGTAATCCAGCACCTGCTCGATGCCGTGGCGGCGTGACTGCATGCCATCGGCCGGGAACACGGCATAGGCGGTGGCCTGGTCGAGAACGGTCACTTCCGAAGTGCCGAGCGGAATGGTTTTGTCGCTGCGAAGCGGTGTGGCCACGCCCATGGCCTTGGCCGTGTCGACGATGACCTGCGTGCCGAGCACATCCTTGGCGAGCCGGACCGGCACGGTATTGTAGGATTTGGCAAGCGCCATCTGCAGCGTCACCTTGCCGGCATAGGAGCGGCCATAATTCTGCGGCGACCAGCCGCGCCAGGTCACCGGCGCATCGGAAATCAGCGTCTCCGGCTTCATGCCCTTTTCCATGGCGGCCGAGTAGGTATAGACCTTGAAGGAGGAGCCGGGCTGGCGCAGCGCCGCCGTGGCGCGGTTGAACTGGCTTTCGCCATAATCACGCCCGCCGACCATGGCGCGCACGCCGCCGCCGTTTTCGATCATCACCATCGCGCCCTGCTTGACGCGGTAACCTTCGCCATATTCGCGCAGGCCCATTTCCATCGCCTGTTCGGCCGCCTGCTGCAGGCCGGTATCGATGGTGGTGCGCACGACCACCGTATGGTCCTTGAATTTACCTTCGGCGGCCAGCCGCTGCACTTCGTCGAAAGCCCAGTCGAGGAAATAATCCGGCGCCTTCACATCGGCGCGGTCGATGACGGTGGCCGGATTGCGCCGCGCGCCGATCACCTGGCCCTCGGTCATCAATCCGCTCTGTACGAGGTTGGAAAGCACGGTGTTGGCGCGGGCACGCGCGGCGGGCAGGTTGACGTGCGGCGCATATTTGGCCGGTGCCTTGAACAGGCCGGCCAGAATGGCAGATTCGGCCAGTGTCACATCGGTCAGGTTCTTGCCGAAATAAAACTGTGCCGCCGCCGCCGCCCCGAAAGTGCCGCCGCCCATATAGGCGCGGTCGAGATAAAGGCTGAGGATTTCCTTCTTCGACATGTTGGTCTCGAGCCACAGCGCGAGGAAGGCTTCCTTGATCTTGCGCTCCAGCGAGCGTTCATTGGTGAGGAACAGGTTCTTGGCGAGCTGCTGCGTCAGCGTCGAGCCGCCCTGCACCACGCCGCCGGCGCGGGCGTTTTCGCTCATGGCGCGGGCAAGGCCGATGAAGTCGATGCCGAAATGGTCGAAGAAACGCCGGTCTTCGGTCGCCAGTACCGCCTTGATGAAATGGTCAGGCATCTGGTCGATCGGGACGGAATCTTCATGAATGATACCGCGATGGCCGATGGTGTTGCCGTAACGATCAAGGAAAGTGACGGCGAAATCGCCGCGGTAACGCCAGTCCTTCTTGGTTTCCTCGAAGGCGGGCATCGCGAGCGCCAGAAGCACGACGCAACCCGCCGTTCCGAAGGTCAGCGCGTCGCAGGTGAGGTTGACGAGAAGCTTCTTCCAGCCGCGCACATGCAATTTGCGCGAGGCGATGGTGACGTCTTCCCAGAAATCCACCAGCCTTGCCGCAGCCGTCCACAGGCCGGAGTCGATGAAGCTATCGATCCGGAGCAGGATGTGCCGTTTTTTACGGCCGTTCTTATCGTCTTTTTCTTCCTGCACGTGCCGATGTGTTCCTGTTCAACGCAACGCGATCGTCGATATTCTGCGGTTCAACCCATTCCCGACGCAAAACCGTGGCATGGTTATGTCGGAATTGCTTGACGTGGCGGCAGTTCGCGGGCCAATGACCCCTCTGCCGCCTGCCAATATGCTAAAATATCGTACAAACCAGCCCTTGGCGATACGATATAAAGGATTAGGGACCGGTTAAACACTCCTGTCCAAGTGATCAAAATGAAACGGAAATGTTAACGATGAATGACGCGCCGTTCTGGAAAACCAAATCGCTGACCGAGATGACCGGTGAGGAATGGGAAAGCCTGTGCGACGGCTGTGGCCTCTGCTGTCTCAACAAGCTGGAGGACTGGGACACCGGCGAAGTGGCGTTCACCTCGGTTCGCTGTGTGCTGCTCGATGGCGAGAGCTGTCGATGCTCCGACTACGAAAACCGCCGCGCCACCGTGCCGGACTGTATCCAGCTGGACCTCAAGAAGGTCCATGAGATCGGCTGGCTGCCGCCCACCTGCGCCTATGCGCTGGTGCGTGATGGCAAGGATCTCTACTGGTGGCACTATCTTGTTTCCGGCGATACGGAAACGGTGCATGAGGCGGGCATTTCCGCACGCGGCCGCACGGTCAGCGAGGCCGATGTGGATGTTGACGACTTCGAGGATTATGTGGTCGACTGGCCGCTGACGGTCGGCGAGAGGGCGGGCGAAAAGGAGCGGATGTGACGGAAAACGTCGATTTTCGTTTTGGTCCTATTCCTGCCCCATCAGTCTCCTAAAGGCATGTCGTCCGAAAGCGTGTCACGGTTTCGGGATCGACTTGTCTGAAATCAAAGACAGCTTCCGGCCATTCCGGCAAATGATCCGCAAAGCGGACGAGGGACATCAAAACGCATGCGCTACCGGCTGCCCGCCATCGTTCTTTCATGCCTTGCCCTTCCGGGGCTCCTGCCGTTTTCCGCTGATGCCCAGCAACAGCCCCAGGCCTTCGAATGCACGCTCGTCACCTCAATCGAGACCGGCGCGATCATCAACCAGCAGGGCGCCTGCGACCAGCGCGTGGCGCCGGCTTCCACCTTCAAGGTGCCGCTGGCGCTGATCGGTTACGATGCCGGCATTCTTCAGGATGAAAAGACGCCCGCCTGGGACTGGAAACCCGGCACGGAGGCGCGCGCCTCCGACCGCAAGACGGTCGATCCCTCGATATGGGAACAGGATTCGGTCCTGTGGTATTCGCGTGAAATCACCCGTCGCCTTGGACCGGATAAATTCGCCGCCTATGTGAAGCGTCTCGGTTACGGCAATGCCGATGTTTCCGGTGAGCCGGGCAAGAATAACGGCCTGACCCATTCCTGGCTCGGATCGTCGCTGACGGTTTCGCCGGTGGAGCAGGTCGGCTTCCTCCGCCGCCTCCTGGCCGGCAATCTGCCGGTCTCGCGTGATGCGCAGGCGAAGACAAGGGCAATCGTTCCGGTCTTTGATGCGCCGGAAAGCTGGGCCGTGCATGGCAAGACCGGCACCGGCTACATGCGTGACGAAAAGGGCAACCCCGACCGCAACCGTCCCTTCGGCTGGTTTGTCGGCTGGGCGGAGCGCGAAGGCCAGCACATCGTCTTCGCAAGGCTGCGCGTTTCCGACAAACCGTCCGACGAGCCGCTCGGCCCCGCCGTGCGCGATGCCTTCCTGCGCGATATTCCGCGGCTGGCCGTGCACCGGTAGCGAGATCGTATCTTTCAGATCGCGTCTTTACCTGAAAAGCTCGGCGTGCGTTCCTGCGCGGGTGAAGATGAGAAGGTTCTGCTTCTCATCAAGTTTGTAGATCAACAGAAAGTCCCCGCCGACATGGCATTCGCGATGATCGTGCCATTCTCCGGTCAATTCATGGTCACGAAACTGCGCCGGTAATGGCGCTTCGTTGGCAATGAGAAGGAGCATGATCTCCTTCAGTTTCACCATGTCATAACGCCCCGAATTGTTCAGCCGTTGCCAGTCCTTGATAAATTGCCTGGTGAAATCCGAACTGCGCGGCAGCACCGTTCGCTTCGATGCCGCCTCTTTTCCGTGACCTTTCTTATCCGTCACCGCTTGTTACCATCAAGGGCGTCAAACAAGGCTTGCGCCGTGCCGAAACGATTGCGCCTGGCAGCCGCGATGGCGCGCGCTTCTTCAATCGCGGCGAGCGTTTCAGCGTTCGGTTGCGTCAGTTCTATCGGCAGTGCTTTTTCTCGGGCAATGCGCGTCAGCATCATTCGCATGACGTCGGAAACAGTCAGTCCCAGACTGTCGAGCACGGCAGTCGCGTCGTCCTTGAGTGCCTGATCGATGCGCGCTCTCACATAAGCATTTGCGGTCATGATCAATCTCCTTTTTAGAGATTTTTTTTGTAGCTCAAATGAGCATCAAATTCAACGCGTGTATTGCCGCCCCCTCCATACTCTTTCTTGCCGAGCGGGCGGCGGCGATAAGCGTGGCTGCGCTCACGATTGTGTGTTCAACAAAAACCTTTCCCTTCCCTTGACCTTCCCATCATGGGAATCTCTACATAGGGTCTCGAAAGGGGATTTCCCATGAACGAGACAGTCAAACACGCCCATCGAAATGAACCGGTTTCCATTCCCGTGGAGGGCATGACCTGCGCTTCCTGCGTGCGGCGGGTGGAAACGGCTGCCGCCAAGGTGCCCGGTGTCGTGTCGAGTTCCGTGAACTTCGCCACGAAGAAGCTTACCGTCGAGCCCGCCGAGGGTTTTTCGGCGCGCACGCTTGGCGCCGCCATCAAGAAGGTCGGTTATGATATCGCGCCGGAGCGGCAGGAATTTACGGTGGAAGGCTTGCAGGACGAGGCGCAGGCCGGGCGGCTGAAGGCCGTTCTGGAAGCGGTCGCCACCACAATCGCCGTCAAGGTAGACGCGGCTTCAGGCAAGGTCTCGGTGGAAACGATCGGCGGCCGGCGCGAACGGGACGCATTGGTGGAAACGGCAAAGCTTGCCGGGTTCGCGCTGAAGACACCGAAACCGCACGATCATTCCGCCCATCACAATCATAACCAGCACCAGGGACATCATGAGGGCCATGGTCAGATGGCGGGCGAAACCGGCGGCCATGACCATATGCAGCATGCGGGTGAGGAGGGCGCGCTGAAACGCGACCTGACGATTGCCGCGATCCTGACCGCGCCGCTTTTCGTGCTGGAAATGGGCGGCCATCTCTATGAGCCGATGCATCACTGGCTGATGGGTCTCATCGAGACGCAGAACCTCTATTACATCTATTTCGTGCTGGCGACGGCGGTGATCTTTGGGCCGGGCCTGCGCTTTCTCAAGACCGGTTTTCCCGCTTTGCTGCGCGGTGCGCCGGAAATGAATTCTCTTGTGGCGCTGGGCGTGACGGCGGCCTACGCCTATTCCGTCGTGGCGACCTTCGCGCCCGATCTACTGCCGGAAGAGGCGCAATTCGTCTATTATGAAGCGGCAACCGTCATCGTCACACTGATCCTGACCGGGCGGCTTCTCGAAGCCCGCGCCAGCGGCCGCACGGGAGACGCCATCCGCAAGCTGATGAGCCTGCAGGCGAAGACCGCCCGTGTGGAGCGCGACGGCGCCACCATCGATATTTCCCCCGATGATCTGGTGGCCGGCGATATCGTCGTCATCCGTCCCGGCGAAAGGCTGGCGGTGGATGGCGAAGTCGTCGAAGGCTCGTCCTATGTCGATGAATCGATGATTTCAGGCGAGCCGGTGCCGGTGGAAAAAACCATCGGCGCAACGGTCGTCGGCGGCACCATCAACAAGACTGGCGCCTTCAAGTTCAAGGCGACCAAGGTGGGCGCGGATACCATGCTGTCGCAGATCATCCGCATGGTGGAGGAGGCTCAAGGGTCCAAGCTGCCAATCCAGCTGCTGGTGGACCGCGTCACTGCGCTCTTCGTGCCCGTTGTTATCGCCATTGCGGTGCTGACCTTCATCGTCTGGGCGATATTCGGCCCGGAACCCGCCTATACATTCGCTCTGGTCAATGCGGTCGCGGTGCTCATCATCGCCTGCCCCTGCGCCATGGGTCTCGCCACGCCCACCTCTATCATGGTTGGCACCGGCCGGGCGGCGGAGCTGGGCGTGCTGTTCCGCAAGGGACAGGCCCTGCAGGAGCTGCGTTCGGCTGAAATCGTCGTGGTCGACAAGACCGGCACTGTGACCAAGGGCCGCCCGGAACTGACGGACCTCGTGGTGGCGGAAGGGTTTGCCGACAACGAGGTTCTGGCGCTCGTCGCCGCCGTCGAGGGCCGCTCGGAGCATCCGATTGCCGAAGCCATCGTCCGGGCTGCGGAAGAAAAGAATGTGGGGACCCCTGCAGGACTCGAACCTGCGACCATCGAAAACTTCGAAAGCGTGACGGGTTACGGCATCGCCGCCACCGTCAATGGCCGCAGGGTCGAGGTCGGCGCGGATCGCTTCATGGCGAAACTCGGCCATTCCGTCGATATCTTCGCGGATGCGGCGGCAAGGCTGGGTGACGAGGGCAAGACGCCGCTTTATGCCGCCATCGACGGCAGGCTGGCGGCTGCGATTGCCGTCGCCGATCCGCTGAAACCATCGAGTGTCGCCGCCATCAGGGCGCTGCAGGCGATGGGCATCGAAGTGGCCATGGTGACGGGCGATAATGCCCGCACGGCGAACGCAATCGCCAGGCAGGTCGGCATTTCCCGCGTGGTGGCCGAAGTGCTGCCCGAGGGCAAGGTGAAGGCGATCCACGAGATGCGCGCAGGCGGCAAGGTGCTCGCCTTCGTCGGCGACGGCATCAATGACGCGCCGGCGCTGGCCGAGGCCGATATCGGCATCGCCGTCGGTACGGGAACGGATGTCGCCATCGAAAGCGCCGATGTGGTGCTGGTCGGCGGTGATCTCATGGGCGCCGTCAACGCCATAGAGATGAGCCGGGCGACCATCCGCAACATCAAGGAAAACCTGTTCTGGGCCTTCGGTTATAACGTGGCGCTGATACCGGTCGCGGCGGGCGTGCTTTATCCGGCCTTCGGCATCACCTTGTCGCCGATGATCGGCGCGGGTGCGATGGCGCTGTCCAGCGTCTTCGTCCTCGCCAATGCGCTGAGATTGAAACGGGCGAAGGTGGTCCATCGGGAGGTGACGTCATGAATATCGGCCAGGCATCGGAAGCATCGGGCGTTTCCGCCAAGATGATCCGTTATTATGAGCAGATCGGCCTCATCACGCCGGCCGCCCGCACCGGCAATAATTACCGGGTTTATGGCGAGCAGGATGTGCACAATCTGCGCTTCATCAAGCGGGCGCGCACGCTCGGTTTCTCGCTGGAGGAGACCGAGACGCTGCTGAAACTCTGGCAGGACAAAAGCCGTGAGAGTTCGGCGGTGAAGGAAATTGCGCTCGTCCACATCGCTGATCTCGAACAGAAGATCGCCGAGATGAAGAGCATGGTGAAGACGCTGTCCCATCTCGCCCATTGCTGCGGCGGCGACCACCGGCCCGACTGCCCCATCCTCGATGATCTCGCCGGCGCTGAGAAGAACGACGCCAGGCCTGTGCGAACCCACTGAACTTTATGACAACCGGCGCGAAAATATCGCTACCGGCCAGAAGGAGAAAACCATGGGTGCAACCACCTTCCTCATTCCAGACATGACCTGCGGCCATTGCGAAAAGACGCTGCGCGGCGCTCTCACTGAGGTGCTTCCCGATGCCGCCGTCAGCATCGATCTTTCCGCCCACCGGCTCACGGTAACGGGCGACGCCGCAACTGCGGAAGCGGCGATCCGCGAAGCCGGTTATTCCCCGGAAAGGGCGGGTTGAAGCATCTCGTTGCTGGAATGAACAGGAAAGATGTGCTACTGAGTAGCATGATCTGTCCTGTCGAGGGAGTGCCACAATGTCCGTCAAGGCGTCAGTTTCCATCTCCGATCAACAGGACAGCTTCGCGCGCAGGCTGGTGGAGGAAGGGCGTTACGCCAGCCTCAGTGCCGTCGTCCAGCGTGGGCTGGAACTGCTTCGGCAGGAGACCGAGTTGAGGGACGCCGAGCTTGCTGCGCTTCGCGACCTGCTGGCAGATCGTAAGCAGGACGACTTCGTCTCCGTTGAGGAAGGTAAACAAAGAACAGCAGCCATGATAGCGGCCAGAAAGGCCGGCTATGGCCTATAAGGTCCTGCGTTCAACACAGACAGATCAAGACCTCGGCCTCATTCTCGACCATCTCATCCAGTCCTATCTCGACCTCGGCGACGCCTTGCCAGCAGCTTTCACGCGCGCTGTACGACGCGTGGGGTCGATTGAAGCGGATATGGAAGCGCTTCATAAAGCGCCCTTCCAGGGAACATTGTTGCCCGAAATATTACCCGGCCTTCGCCGGGTAACGAAAAATCAGGCTGTCTTTTATTTCGATATCGATGAGGGTGAAAAGACCGTGCGTATTCTCGCGGTCTTTTTCGGCGGGCAGGATCATCTACGCTATATGCTCACGCGCCTCGTGTCCGGTCGCACCGTCAGTCTTCCCTAAACCTCGTCGAAAGCCCCGCCTTCCCGCGAGGTATTGCGGTTGATCACCCGTTCCTCCGCATCGTCGGGCAGGGCCTCGTCGCTTTCCTGATAGGGATCGTCCTCGCTCTCGGCCTCTTCTTCCTCGATTTCCTGTTCGATGGATTGCGGAATCTCTCCCTTGGCGGGAAGGGCGTCGATGTCGAGATCGAGCAGATCCTCGTCCATGGCGTCTTCGTTAAGGGGCAGGATTTTCTTGCGGTCCATGACGGTATCCTTTCTGTCGGTTCTTCGGCAAACGAGCGGGCGCGCGGAGGGTTCCTGCCGTGCGGGATTCCTTCAAAACAAATGACGTGAAAAAGGCGTCTTGACCTCAATGGCGCTTGAGGTTCTAGTTTGCCGGCCGTACCCGAAAAAATGGAAAGGATACGGCTTTGTCGAGTATCGAAATGGCGGAGAAAAACGGCTGGGGCGAATTGCTGAGCGGGGCGAATCTCTCGCTACTGACCGTCATCTCCTCCGGTATCGGCCTGCACGCTTTTAATCAGTTCGCTGTCGTGACGGCCTTGCCCGTGGCCGTGAACGAAATCGGCGGCGCGGGTTTTTACAGCTGGGCCTATAGTCTTTATTTCGTCGGTTCCGTGGCGGGCGGCGTGACTGCGGTGCTGTTTCGCGAACGTTTTGGCGCGCGCGCCGTCCTGCTTCTGTGCTGCCTGATCTTTTCCTTCGGTTCGGTTCTCTCGGCAATTGCAGGTGACTTTTTGTGGGTCGTCGTCGGCCGGGCCTTGCAGGGACTGGCAGACGGGCTGATCGTCGCCGTGTGCTACAGTCTCATTCCCGCCGGTTTCCGCTCCGGCCTGTTGCCGAAGGTCTTCGCCATCGAGGCGGCGATCTGGGCGGTCGCCTCCTTCATCGGCCCGCTGACCGGCGGTTTTGCCACCGAACACATCTCCTGGCGCGCCACCTTCCTGCTGTCGGCGCCGCTGATCCTGCTGCTTCTGGCCTATACCACCATTGCCGTCTCCGCCGAGCGGCCGGTGGCGGCGACGCGCAAACCGCTGGTGCCGCTGGTTTTCTGCCTTGTCGGCGCATTGGCCTTTTCCGCTCCTTCCGCCTTCGAGGATGCGAGCCTGCGGGCGATTTCCCTGCTGGCGGGGGCGGCGCTGTTGTGGGCGTCGCTGCGGGCGGGCACCCGGCCTTCCGTCGGACTGTTCCCGAAGAATTCCTTCCGGCTGAAGACGGTGCTCGGCAGCGGTTTCTGGGTGCTGTTCCTGATGTCCTATGCCCATGCGCTGGGCAGCGTCTATCTCGCTTATGTCGCCATCAATCTCTGGCAGCATGAGCCCACCTTTGCCGGTTTCATCGTGGTGACGATGCCGCTTGCCTGGAGCTTCGTGGCAATGCTGATCGGCAGCCTGCGCTCTAGCCGCCTGCGGGAACTGTGCCTGCATTACGGTCCCTACCAGATGGTGCCGGGCTGCGCCCTGCTGGGGCTGGGGCTGGCGACCGGCAACTGGGGAGAAATGCTGCTCGGGCAAATCCTGATCGGATCGGCCTTCGGCATGTCCTGGGCCGGTATCAGCCAGGCGGCAATGGAAGCAGCGCCGGAAGAGGAACGCAAGATGACGGGTGCGCTTTTGCCGACGGTCGCGACGCTCGGCTCTGCGGCCGGTGCTGGCGCAAGCGGCACTGTCGCCGCCGCCAGCGATCTCGTGGCGCAGATCGAGCGTGCGGATGTGACGATGCCGATGGTTTATCTTTATGGGCTGGGTGTGGTCGTATCGCTGCTGGCGATCATGACCGCCAGCGGGTTGCGGGGTGAAAGGCGCTAGAGCATTTCCAAAAAAAGTGGAACCGGGTTTTCCGTCCGGAAATGCGACCCAACAAAGTGAAAGGCCCTTCGCGGCCTTGATCAGGACTGGGTGGCGGCGATGGTGATCGCCGCCAGATAAACGACGAAGGACATGATGGCGATTGCGCCGATAATGATGATGATGCCCTTGCCGGCGCGTTTCTTCTCTGCCTTGTTTTCATTGGCTTCGGTTGGAAACAGGATCGGATCGCTGGTGTCGCGGATTTTGGTCATGCCGTTTCTCCTTTCGGCGGATTGGGCGGTTTCGGTCTATCAACCGCCCAATCCGTTAAAAGGTTCCTCACGGTTTCAGCGCCCAGCTGGTGGCATGCACCACCGCGCCGGGGGCGGCCTTCAGCAGCGCCGAGCGCACGGGTTCGAAACCTTCGATGCGCTTGGTGCCCACATATCGCCCGCGATTGGCGAAGACCTCAATCGAGCCATAATCGAGAAAGATGCGGATGCGGGATGCCTTGGCTCCCCTGGCGATATAATGCGGTGAGGGGCCGTCGCGCCCGTCCTCATGGCAGATCCACAGCCCCGTTTCATCGGAAACGACGCCAAGCTTGACGGTGGGATGATCGAGCACCAGTTCGAAGGGCGCGCCGGGTGAGGCAAGCTCGAACAATATTTCCACCGCCCCGTTGATGAAGGTGACGCGTTCGCCGGCGGCAAGCCGCGTGCGGTCGAGAATATGGCTGCGCAGACTTTCCGCCGCGCCGATGGGCGGGGTCAGAAGCTCGCCATTCACATAATGAATCCGGCGCGGCAGCGTCATGGAGGTGGGGAAATCGATCTCCGGATTGGCATCCGCCCAGTTTGCCAGCCAGCCCATGCCGATGATGCTGTCGCCATCGAGAAAGGCCTGGAAGGCGTAGTTGTCGGTGCCGAAATCCAGTTCCTGCCCGGATTCCTTGGTGAAGGCCTTGCCGTCAAACCAGCCGACATCGGCCATGGTCAGGTTCTTGCGGCCGGTCTCCGGGTCCTCCGAATGCATCAGCCCGTAAATTAGCACCCAGCGGGTGGAGCGGGCATTGACCGGGCCATCGAGTGGCAGCAGGCAGGGGCATTCGATGGCCGTTGTCTTGTAGCGTGTTTCCACCCACAGTTTGCCGACATAGGTCCAGCCCGATGCCGCCGTGGGGTCGAGCGTTTCGTAGAGCAGAATGACGCCGCCGCCATCGCTCTGGCTGCCAAGCACCATTTTCCACAGGCCATCCGGGCCACGAAAGACGTAAGGGTCGCGGAAATCCGGTGTCAGCCCCTGTCCGTCCGGCCGGGTGCCGAGAATGACCTCGGCCTGCCCAGCCATGATGAGATCGGACGAGGTGGCGGTCAGCTGTATCTGCTGCTCGGGAATGCGGTCCTGCACCTGCTCGGTGAAGAAGACGCGGATGCCGGTGCCTTCCACCAGCGGAATCGTCGAGCCGGAATAGGCGCCGCCGCGCTTGTCCGGCCGCGTCGTCAGATCCTCTGAAGGGAAGAGGAAGATCGGCAGGTGCCGCCAGCGAAGGTAATCGGAGGAGACGGCATGGCCCCAATGCATGGTGTTCCAGCGCAGCCCGTGAGAATAATGCTGATAAAACAGATGCGGGCGGCCCTCAAAGCGGCCAAAGCCGTTCGGGTCGTTCATCCAGCCAAAGGGCGGACGGAAGTGATAGCTGCCGGGAAGTTCGGGTGCGGCATTATCAGGCTTGGTATGGACAACGGTGATGCCGGTTTCGAGCACATCGGACGCGGTGAACCAGTAGATGACGGAAACGGCTGTCGTGACGGTGTCGTAACTCAGTTCCACATGGCCGCCGCCAAACACCTGATAGATTCGAAAACCGAACTCTTCCGTGTTGACGCTTGAAACTTCAGCGAATTTTCCATTCTGATTGGAAAAGGAGACGGCGCCGGGCTCGGCATCTTTTTTCGCCTTCAGCCAGACATGGAAGGTGGCGTTGACAGGCAGTTCGGTGTGGAGGGTGCGGATGGCGCTTTCCGGTTCGGCTGCGGCTTCAACAACGGTCATTGCTTTTCCTTTCCGTTCGGCATTCTGCTGGTCAAGCATAGGAACGATGATGGCGCGGGAAAGTTCATTGCGCAAAATTGAATGAAGCCATGGACGAGGCGCGGCATTTATCGCTCGCATCCGTCGCCTTCCAGCCCCATATAGGGGCAAAGCAGGGAGTTTATCCGTGATGAAATTCGACAATTCCTATGCCCGCCTGCCGGAACGCTTCAGCGCCGCCGTGCTGCCGACGCCGGTGAAGGCGCCGCGCCTCATCGCTTTCAATCGCGGGCTGGCCGACGAACTCCTTCTCGATGTGGCCGGCCTTGATGATGAAAGGCTGGCGGCGATCTTTTCCGGCAATGTCGTGCCGCAGGGGGCCGAGCCGCTGGCCATGGCCTATGCCGGCCACCAGTTCGGCGGCTTCGTGCCGCAGCTGGGCGATGGCCGCGCCATTCTGCTCGGTGAAGTGATCGACAGTAACGGCAAACGCCGCGATATCCAGCTCAAGGGCTCCGGCCCGACGCCGTTTTCACGCAGGGGAGACGGCCGTGCGGCCCTTGGCCCGGTGCTGCGCGAATATATCGTTTCGGAAGCGATGTTTGCACTTGGCATCCCCGCCACGCGGGCGCTGGCGGCTGTCCTCTCCGGCGAAAGGGTGCAGCGCGAAGTCGGCCTGCCGGGCGGTGTCTTCACCCGCGTGGCGGCAAGCCATATCCGTGTCGGCACGTTCCAGTTCTTCGCCGCGCGTGAGGATGACGAGGCGATCAAAAACCTCGCGGACTACGTGATCGACCGTCATTATCCCGAGGCGAAAGACGCCGAAAATCCTTACCTCGCCCTGCTGCGCGGCATCGCCGGGAGGCAATGCGAACTCATCGCTCGCTGGATGATGGTGGGTTTCATCCATGGCGTGATGAATACCGACAATATGGCGGTGTCAGGCGAAACCATCGATTTCGGCCCCTGCGCTTTCCTCGATGAATATCACCCCAACAAGGTCTTTTCCTCCATCGATGCGCAGGGCCGTTACGCCTTCAACAATCAGCCGGGCATCGCGCAATGGAACATCGCAAGGCTGGCGGAATGCCTGCTGCCGCTGCTCGATCCGCAAGTGGAAAAAGCCGCCGAACTCGCCAATGCCGTTCTCGCCAATTTCGCCGCCGCCTTTCCCCAACGCTGGCTTACCGGCATGCGCGAAAAGCTTGGCCTGACGACCGAGGAAGAGGGCGACATGGATCTGGTGCAGGCGCTGCTGGCGCTGATGCAGGCATCGGAAGCGGATTATACGCTGACCTTCCGGCGTCTTTCCCATGCGGCCAATAGCGACGCCGAGCCATTCCGCGGCATGTTCATCGATATCGCGGGGGCGGACGAATTTCTCACCCGTTGGCGGGAAAGAGCCGGTCGTGAGGGGATTTCCGATTCCGAAAGGTCAGGCGCAATGCTCTCTGCCAATCCGGCCATCATCCCGCGCAACCATCGTATCGAGGAACTGATCGAAGCGGCGGTGGAAGAGGATGACTTCGAGCCCTTCCACGCCATGCTGAAGGCGATTGCGACGCCCTTCGAGGAGCGGCCGGATAATTTCGTCTATATGCAGCCGCCGATGAGCCATGAGCGGGTGTTCAGGACGTTTTGCGGGACGTAATGGATTCGTCACCTTCGCCGTCATGCCGGACTTGATCCGGCATCCAGCCGCCGCGCGTCTGCGCGGCGAGAAGGGTTTTTCAGCCCAGGGACTTGGGCTGGCTGGATACCGGCTCGAGGCCGGTATGACGGAGGAATGGGAGGAGATATTTTTTCGCCCGGTTTATATTTCTCACCCAACCCGCGCCAGCGGCTCATGCGAGCCATAATACCGGCCAAACCGGTTTTCGAGGAACTTCGGCAGCGCCACTTCCTCCTGTCGAACGAAGCCCTTCTGCGGCAGGGCGCCTTCCGCGAGCAGGTCGAGAACCGTGCAGATGCCGGCGGCGGTAGTGATCTGGATGGCGCTCATCATGCGGCCGGAAACCGGGCCGGCATAGACCTTGTTGGCATAGGTTTCCTGCAGGAAGCGGCCGTTGCGGGTGCCGCAGACGGTGACGAAGACGATGACCACATCCTGCATGGTGCCGGGCAGGGCGTTTTCGAACAGGTCCTTCAGCACATCGCGACGGTTGCGCAGGTTGAGGTCATTCAGAAGCGCCTTCATGATCGCCACATGGCCGGGATAACGGATGGTGCGGTAATTCATGGTCCGCACCTTGCCTTCCAGCGTCGCGCAGAGCGTGCCGAGGCCGCCCGAGGTGTTGAACGCCTCGTAGGTGACGCCGTCGAGCGAGAATTCCTCGCGCTCCTCAAGGGCGGGAACGGCGGTGAGGCGGCCTTCGACGATCGCTTCGCAGGGCTCGATATATTCGTTGATCAGCCCGTCCGTGCTCCAGGTGAGGTTGTAGTTGAGCGCATTGGACGGATATTGCGGCAGAGCGCCGACGCGCATGCGCACGCTGTCCAGCTTGTCGAACTTGGCGGCGAGATCGGCAGCGACGATGGAGATGAAGCCGGGGGCGAGGCCGCATTGCGGAATGAGCGCGGTTTCGGCCGTTTCCGCCAGCGCCTTGACCTTGCGGGTGGATTCCACGTCTTCGGTGAGATCGAGATAATGCGTGCCGACGGCAACGGCCGCTTCGGCAATACCCGCCGTCAGGTGGAAGGGGGCGGCGGAGAGCACGGCGAATTTGCCTTTTAGCAGTGCTTCCAGAGCGGGACGGTCGGTAATGTCGACGATTTCGGTGTCGACCCGTTCATGCGCCGGCACATTGGCCAGCTGATCGGCTGAACGATCGGCAACCGTGATGCGATAATCGCCGGTGGCGGCCAGCATCCAGGCGATTGCCGAACCGATATTGCCCGCGCCGATGACGACAATGTTTTTCATGTTTTTGTTCCCCGCAGTAAATTCGCATGTCTGCGCACCGGATGCGCTTTAAAGACAGAATGCCAACTTTTTTTGACGATTCGCAGCTTCACTATGTGCGGATAGATAGTTAATATTGAGCAATTAGACGACAGGATTGGTCACTATGACGATTGCCGACAAGGACCGGGCGCTGCTCGGCCTGCTTTCCGAAAATGCCCGCATGCCGGTGGCAGAGCTGGCGCGCAAACTCGGCCTTTCGCGCACCACGGTGCAGGCCCGCATCGAGCGGCTGGAGGCGGACGGGGTGATTGCCGGTTATGGTGTGAGGCTTTCGGAAAGCTATCTTTCGGGGCTGGTGCGCGCCCATGTGCTGATCACCATCGCACCGAAGGCGCTGCCCGGCGTCACGGCGGCGCTTGCCGCCATCAAGGAGGTGACGACGCTGCATTCGGTGAGCGGCACGTTTGATCTGATCGCGATTTTGGCGGCCCCTTCGATCCTCGACCTCGACCGGTTGATCGACAGGATCGGCTCGCTTGACGGCGTGGAGCGGACGTTGTCGTCGATCATTCTTTCGACGCGGATTTCGCGGTAGGGATTTTGGGGAGTGCGACAGGCGCAAAGCCCGGTGGGTGCGCGCGATACTTTCTTCTTCCCTCATCCCTGTGACAAGCACAGGGATGAGGGGCGCATGGGTATGCCGCGCCTCGATTTAAACCGCCGCCCGCTCATCATAAGCCCTCTGCGCCGCCATCACCGCGTCGATATTGCCCTCCGCCCAATGGGCAAGTGCCGCCACCGTGTCGGTTAGCGTCCGCCCCAGCGGCGTCAGCGAATATTCGACCGTCACCGGCACAGTCGGAAAGACCTGCCTCGAAATCAGCCCGTCGCGTTCGAGCTTCTTGAGCGTTTGCGACAGGACCTTTTGCGAAATGCCCTTGATCTCCCGGCGCAGCAGGTTGAAGCGCACCGCCTCCACCCGCAGCCGGTCGAGGATCAGCAGCGCCCATTTGTCGGCGATCCTGTCCAGCACCATGCGGGTGGGGCAGCGGTCTTCATAGACGTCATAGATACGTTCCATGGGTTTGTTCCGTCGTTTCAGGGCTATGCCGGTTTCCGCGAGGATACCAGATAACCGAAAAGTGCTCTCTTTTCATGATTTCGAAAACGCAGTACCTGTGTTTTCGAAACATGGTTTCCATTAGATACTACGGAGATTTGAGATGGCAGGCAAGATACTCGTAATCGGTTCCACCGGCACTATCGGCACGCCGCTGGTGAAAGCGCTTCTTTCCAAGGGCGAAAGCGTTAAGGCGGCCTCGCGTAGCGGCAACGCCACGGGCGGCGCGGAAGGTGTGCGTTTCGATTATACCGACGCATCGACTTATGCGGATGCCTTCGATGGCGTTGACCGTCTGTTCCTCATCCTGGCTGGCGGTCGTCTGGATGCCATCGACGCGCTGACGCCCGTTGTCGAGGAGGCCGCGCGCCGCAAGGTGAAGATCGTGTTCCTCAGCGTCCTCGGCGTCGATGCCGATGATTCCATTCCCTATCGCCAGATCGAGCTGAAGATCATCGCTTCGGGCACGCCTCACGTCATCCTGCGCCCCAACTGGTTCGCCGATAATTTCCACAGCTACTGGAAGGCGGGCATCGACCATGGCCAGATCGCCGTTCCGGCGGGCGAGGGTAAGTCGAGCTTTATCGATGTTCGCGATATCGCCGACAGCGCCGCCGCCGCGCTGACCTCTGACGCCTTCAATGGCAAGGCTTTCAACCTGACGGGTCCGAAAGCCCTGGGTTACGGCGAAGCGGCCGCGCTGATTTCGCAGGCGATCGGCAAGCCGGTTTCTTACGCTGCCGTTTCGGATGAGGTCTTCATCGGCATTCTCACCGGCGCGGGCGTGCCGCAGGACTACGCCTCGTTTCTCGCCTCGATCTTTTATCCCGTGCGCGAAGGCTGGACGGCCGTGGTGACTGGCGATGTCGAAACGTTGACCGGCCATGCGCCGCGTTCACTGGAGACCTATATCGCCGACAATCTGGACCGGCTGAAGGGCTGAGGCTCCAAGCGAGCCCGCCGCGTTCACGCCGGATCGGTGGAACCGCGGCGGGCTTTGAAGAGCATCTTCAGCCGCTGAATCTCGTCCGCGTTCCAGCCCTGTGGCTCGGTCACCTCCGTCCATGCATCGATATAATGTTCCGGCGCATAGACATGGCCGTAACCGATCGGTGCGGTGGTGGCGGCGGCGACATCGAGACCGAGCTGCAGCAGGGTCACCACCGGGAACCAGCGGAAGGATGTGGAAACGTCAGGCCCGTGATGCACCATCCATTGCGGCCGCCGGTAAAGTGAGGCGGCCTCGAAGAAGGTTATGGGGTCGCTGGCATATTGCAGATAGACGATCCGCATCGGCCCCCATTCCGCATCGGGCATATGGGCTGTCGTATATTGGTTGGCGAAGCGGATGACGGAGGAATCGCGGAAACGCGGCAGCCATTCCGGCGTGCCCTTCACCCGGCCATTGGTGGCCATGCGCCATGTCGGGCTGGAAAAGGGCGGACCGCTCCACAACGCGCCCTGGAAGGGGTCTGCCAGCACATCGTAGAGATCGGAAGATTTCTGCGAATTGAGCGAACCGAGGCTGAGGCCATGCAGGTAAAGCTTCGGCCGCGTTTCCTTCGGCAGCGTGGTCCAGTAGCCGTAGACGGCCTCGAACAAAGCGCGTGCCGTCTCGACACCGTAATCCGGCTCCGTCAGCAAGGCGATCCAGCTGGAAAGATAGGAATATTGCACGGCGACGCTGGCGATATCGCCGTCATGCAGATATTCGACCGTATCGAGTGCTTCCGGATCGATCCAGCCGGTGCCGGTGGGAATGACCACCACAAGCACCTTGCGTTCGAAACCGCCGACCCGTTTCAATTCCTCCAGCGCTAAGGCCGCTCTTTCTTCCGGCGTCGAAGCCGAGTTGAGGCCCGCATAGACCCTGAGCGGTTCCTTTGCCGGGCGATGGGTGAAGGCGGATATGTCTGCGCCATCAGGGCCTTCGGCGACGAATTCGCGGCCGCGTCGGCCGAGCGATTCCCACGCCATCAGCGAGGCGCTGCTGCCGGTCTTGAGCGGATCGGAAGGGCGCGGCACGTCAGGCTCGATCAGCGCATCCACCTGTTTCAGCGAAGAATCCGCAAATCTGAGACCGATATCGAAGATCAGCCCGTTCAGCAGCATCCATGAGAGGACGATTGCTGCCGCGATGCCGAGCACATTGGCAAGTCTGCGCGGCAGGAAATGACCGCTGCGCGCCGCAAAGAACCGGCGGATAAGCTGGAAAAGCCGGCCTGCGCCGATAAGGATGGCGGCGACCAGCACGGCAAGGCCGCCGGTCTTGGTGGGGTGGGCGCTGGGCAGCGGATCGAGCTCCATCAGAACGCGGATGGAATTCTGCCAGTCCTTCGCCTGCCATAAAAACGCGATTGCGGTGATGGCGGCGGCGAGCGCGATGAGAAAGCGAATGCCGCGCATATTGTGGCGCGAGGGCTCGGGCAGTTCGAGATAGGCCCAGACGGCATGCAGGGCGACACCGATCATATAACCGATGGCAAAGGAAAAGCCGCACAGCACACCCTGCATCAGCCAGGTTCGCGGCAGGAGCGACGGGGTAAGTGAGGCGCAGAACAGAATAGCGCCAAAGACGATGCCGGTTGCCGAAAGGCCCGCAAACAACCGCCCAACCCATTGTTTCACCAACTTGACTCGCCCCTTCTGCTCACCATCTGGCATCGAGTGTAATATGTGGCGGACGAGGGTGCAAATCCTGTGGTGAGGACAAAAATCACGATGATAGGAAAATAATCCTTTACAGCGTGACGGTGGTTTGATAGTGTTTGGCTACAGTCGGAGATTTGCGGCTGGGTCGCGGTTGGTTCAGAAATATAAGAGCGCTGGATTTTACGAATAACAAGGCTTTGCTCTCTTCCCTCATTCCTGTGCTAGCCCAAGTCCTTGGGCTGAAAAGCCTCCCTCCGCCGCGCGGACGCGCGTCGACTGGATTCCTGTGACAAGCACAGGAATGAGGGCTGTGTGAGGCACCACCCGCAAATGAACCGCGTCGCATGCCCATGTTCATCTCCATTTCCCTCCCAGGCCAATCCGATGACAAATGCTCATAATTGCGACCCGGCGCTCTACGGAGCCTGGCCGGACAGGCCTGCTTATGCGGATGAGGCCGCGCCTGAGATCAAATCGCGGGCAGACAGGCTGGCCGCCGAAGATGCGGCGCGCAACGGCAGTCTGCGGCAATTGCTGAACGAGCTGACGGAGGAGATGCGCGATCAAGTCTGCATGTATCGCAATCTTCGGCAATCGGGCGAGGCGGGGCTTTTGCCTGATGCCGACGACACGGAAGGCAAGCAGGCCCGTGCCGATGTGAAAGTTGCAACGGATCAGCTGTCGCTCATCGTCCGCACTCTGGAGCGGATCGACGCGCTGCAACGGGTGCTGGCGGAAGAGCGGCAAGCGCTGATGGGCGAGGATGAAAACGATACGCAGGATTATGAGGCGGCGGTGGCGCATTTCCTCAAACGCATCGACGAGCTGGCCGAGCAGAAATGCCGCGAGAGGCTGGAGGCGATGGCAGCGTCCGGCACTCCGGTGGGGTCTGATTGAGGCATGGCGGACGTTTTGACCGAAGCGCGCCTTCAGGCGCAGGTCTTCAACCTCCTGCGCGACTGGCGCTTCATCGGCAACCTGCCGCAGCAGCCGCCGGAAGGCGACTGGCGGACATGGCTGCTGATCGGCGGGCGTGGCTCCGGCAAGACCCGCGCCGGGGCGGAATGGGTGCATCATGTCGCCTCCGCCGGCAAGCAGTCGGATTTGCGCATCGCGCTTGTTGCCGAGACGCTGGGCGACGCCCGCGAGGTGATGATCGACGGCATTTCCGGCATCTGCCGCATCGCCCGCCGCCATCGCCCCGCCTTCGAGGTGTCGCGCCGGCGGCTGCTCTGGCCGAATGGCGCGATGGCGCAGGTGTTTTCCTCGGAAGACCCGGAAAGCCTGCGTGGCCCGCAATTCCACATGGCCTGGGCGGATGAGCTCGGCAAATGGAAATATCCGCAGGAAACCTGGGACATGCTGCAATTCGGCCTGCGTCTGGGTGAGGTCCCCCGGCAACTCGTGACCACCACGCCGCGGCCGATTCCGCTGCTGAAGGCGCTTCTCGCCGACCCCTCGACACGGGTGGCGCGGATGCCGACGGCGATGAATGCGCGGAATCTCTCGCCCGGTTTTCTGAAAGCCATGCAGGACCGTTACGGCGGCACGCGGCTGGGGCGTCAGGAAATCGGCGGCGAATTGATCGATGAGCGCGAGGGCGCGCTGTGGAAACGCGCCGATCTGGAAGCGATCATCGATGCGGGACATGAACCGCTTGCGCGCATCGTCGTGGCGGTAGATCCGCCCGCAGGTGCCGGTGAACATTCCTGCTGCGGCATTGTCGTGGCGGGGCTCGGCATATCCGGGCGTCTTACGGTGCTGGCAGATTGTTCGGTGGAGGGTGAAACGCCGGCCGGCTGGGCCCGCGCCGTGGTCGCCGCCTTTCGCGGCCACGAGGCGGACCGGGTCGTTGCAGAAGTCAATCAGGGCGGAGAGATGGTTCGGGCCATGCTGCAGAGCGTGGACGCCAACCTGCCGCTGACACTGGTGCGGGCAAGCCGCGGCAAGTTCACCCGCGCCGAACCGGTTGCGGCACTCTACGAGCAGGGCAGGGTGTGCCACGCCGCACGGTTTGAAAAGCTCGAAGACCAGATGACGGATTTCGGGCCGGATGGTCTTTCTTCAGGACGCTCGCCCGACCGGCTGGATGCGCTCGTCTGGGCGATCACGGCGTTGACGACCATGGTGGTGAGTGAACCGAAGGTGCGGGGGATGTGAGGTCAGCAACGATTGGCTCCCGTGAATGAGAGCCAATTACCGGTCGAGCGGATGCCGCCTGTTTCTTCTCCCCGGCGGGGAGAAGAAAAGCGGGGTACCGTCAACGCCCGAGTTCAGGCGTCTGGCGGATATTACTTCTTCGGGGATTGTGCCGGCTTCGGCTGGGAGCCGGTTTCGCGCATCTGGCGCCACTCGTTTTCGAGCCGGTCATAAACGGTCTGGGGGATTGTCGCTGTCATGGCATTCCTCCTTGAATGGTTAACGCTGCAGGATTGCGCGGTGAATGGAGTTAGCGCGCTAAGGTTCCGGAATTCAAGGAATTTTTTACCCCAAAACCACGGGGCGCGGATTAAAATCGATTAAGGTTTTTTCAAATCGATTTAGTTCCGGCGACTGTCATGTGGAAAAACCCGGCGTCGTATCGCCCATCATTTTCAGGAGCAGTCATGGCCTATGACGAGGCGCGATTCTTCGCGTCGGCGCGGATTTCTATTTTTCGCGGTCGCCTGCGCACCGCCCAGCTTGCCGGCACGAAAACGATGCTGGCAGGGTTCGAAAAGGCGATGCCGGGCGGCGATCCGCGCTGGCTCGCCTATATGCTGGCGACGGCCTTTCACGAGACGGCAGCGACCATGCAGCCCGTGCGCGAAACCCTGGCGGCAAGCGACGCGGAAGCGATGACAAGGCTCGACCGCGCCTTTGCGGCGGGCAGGTTGCCCATGGTGCGCAAGCCCTATTGGCGGCCGGACACCGAGGGTAAGAGCTGGCTGGGGCGCGGCTTCGTGCAGCTGACGCATCGGCGCAATTACGAGGCCATGTCGGCGCTGACTGGCGTTGACCTTCTGGAGCGGCCGGAGCGGGCCATGGAGGCGGAGGTGGCCACCACGATCCTGATTCACGGCATGTCGGGCGGCGGCTTCACCGGCCGCAGGCTCTCAGATTTCTTCAGCGACAGGCGCGAGGATTGGGATGGTGCCCGGGCCATCATCAATGGCAGCGACAGGGCGCGGCTTGTAGGCGGTTACGGGCGCGCATTTCATCACGCGCTTGTCGCTGCCCGGATTGAACCCGGGCGGGCCAGATGATAACCCGTTACCCGGTACCGAAAAGGCCGCCTTTTTAAGTTTGCATGACAGGTGACACCGTGATCCGCCATATCGTCTTTTTCACCGTTCCCGAGGAAAACCGCGACGCCGTGCGCAAGGGGCTTTCCGGCCTCACCGCGATACCGCATTCGCTGAAACTGGAAATCGGCGAGAACGTGAAGAAGGACCAATGGGGCAACTCGGTCGATTTCATCGTCTATGGCGAGTTCGAAAACGAGGCGGCGCTGGCGGCTTACAAGGCCGATCCCGCCTATGATCTTTCGACCCGCACGGTAAAGCCGTTGCGCGAGACCCGCGTTGCCGCAGATTTCGACAGCGATACGGCGGTGAAAGCGCCGATCCGGTAACGTCCGCTTCCGCCTGCGAAGGTGGCGCGCATCCGCACGTAGTCTACTGATAACGGGCGCAAACCTTTCCTTTGTCGTGGGGCTGAGGCCCCATCTCCCTCATTCCTGTGCTTGTCACAGGAATCCAGTCGGCGCCTCTGCGCGACGAGAGGACTCTTTTCAGCCCAAAGACTTGGGCTGGCTGGATCCCTGCGACGAGCACAGGGATGAGGGCCGACCAGAGGTCTGAGCGGCCATCAAAACAAGGACAACTCCATGCGATTTCCCTTTTCCCTGCCGCGCAAGCGCCCGGCGGATGGCAGAGCCGTGCCTGAAAGCCGGAAAATGGCTGATGGCTTCATGGCGGTGGCGGTGCAGGGCGGGCAGGCCTTCTGGTCCGGCCGGTCCTATGCCGCACTTGCCCGCGAAGGTTTCATGAAAAACCCGGTGGTGCACCGCGCCGCCCGCATGGTGGCGGAAACATCCGCCTCGGTCAGCTGGCTGCTCTATGATGGCGAAGAGGAACTGGCCGATCATCCGCTGCTGGCGCTGCTTTTAAAACCGAGCGCCCATATGGGCGGGCCGGATTTTTTCGAGGCGCTTTATGGCCACCTCATGCTGGCCGGAAATGCCTATATCGAGCCGTTAACGGTGGGTGGGCAGTTGCGTGAACTGCATCTGTTGCGGCCCGACCGGGTGAGCATCGTCGAAGGATCGGACGGCTGGCCGGTGGCCTTTGATTACCGTGCCGAGGGCCGGGCATCCCGGCGCATCGCCGCCGAGCGCGACGGGCTAGGGCTGTTGCACCTGAAACTCTTTCACCCGCTGGATGACCGGGCGGGTTTTGCGCCGCTCGCTTCCGCAGGGGCCGCGCTTGATCTGCACAATGCCGCAAGCCAGTGGAACAAACGCCTGCTCGATAATTCCGCCCGGCCTTCCGGGGCGCTGGTCTACCAGCCGAAGGAGGGCGGCAATCTCTCCACCGAGCAATATGAGCGGCTGAAGCGTGAGCTGGAGGAAGGTTATCAGGGGGCGATGAATGCCGGCCGTCCGCTGTTGCTGGAAGGCGGGCTGGACTGGAAGGCCATGGGTCTTTCGCCGCGCGACATGGATTTTCTGGAGGCCCGCAACGGCGCGGCGCGCGATATCGCGCTTTCGCTCGGCGTGCCGCCGATGCTCATCGGCATTCCCGGCGACAATACCTATGCCAATTACCAGGAGGCGAACCGCGCCTTTTATCGTCTGACCGTCCTGCCGCTCGTTTATCGCACGGCGGCGAGGCTCTGCGGCTGGCTTTCTCCGGTCTTCGGCTTGGGGTTGAGGCTAGAACCTGATCTCGACCGGATTGCCGGGCTTGCCGGCGAGCGGGATGCGCTCTGGGCACGCATCGGCGCGGCATCATTCCTGAGCGACGAAGAAAAGCGCGAAGCCGTCGGTTATTGATCACCGACCCGGCGGATCGAAGCCCCGGCCTCGTGTTCAATCATTTTCTGAAGAAGCGGAATCTCCCTGTGAGGTCTTCCGCCCAAGCGATTCCGAAGACTCACAAAATCACCCGGCGCAGGCGCGCAAAAAACGCCTGCGTGCGACGCGGCGCGTCCGCCCGATAACAACATCCTAGAACGGAATGATTACCCATGTCTGAATTCGCCAATGAGGCCGGCATCTGGGCCGCCCGCATCACCGGCGCCGTGGCGGGCGCGGGTGTATCGCTCGTTTACCTCCTGCCGAAAAGCAAACGCGAGGCCGCGAGCCGTTTCATCACCGGCGTGTCCTGCGGCATGATCTTCGGCGGGCCGATCGGCCTGTGGATCGTGCAGCAACTCGATATTGCCGGCGCGCTTTCGGGCCGGGAAATCATGGTGGCGGGGTCCGCCGCCGCCAGCATGGGGGCCTGGTGGGGGCTGGGCGTGCTGGTGCGTATCGCCGACCGTTACAGCGCCCGCCCGCGCGCCTGACACTTCCTTCACATCGCAGGAGTTTTCCATGCACGTTTATCGCGGGCCGCGTCCCGCCACGCGCAAATTCGCCAATCTGGAGCTGCGCGGCATTACCAGCGACGGCACCTTTTCCGGTTATGCCAGCGTCTTCGGCGAGGTCGATCTCGGTCAGGATGTCATCGAGCGCGGGGCTTTCCGCCGCTCCATCGAAGAGCGGGGCGCGGCCGGTATCCGCATGCTCTATCAGCACGACCCTGCCGAGCCGATCGGTGCCTGGCGCACCATCCGCGAGGATGAGCGCGGTCTTTATGTGGAGGGCGTTCTCGCACCCGGCGTCGCCCGCTCCCGCGAGGTGCATTCGCTGATGAAGACCGGCGCGCTGGACGGGCTGTCGATCGGCTTTCGCACCGTACGTTCGAGTAAAGAGGGGCGTTCCAGTAAGGATGGGCGCTCCGGCAAGGCGGCGGGCTCAGGCGTCCGGCGCATTCTGGAGGCCGATCTCTGGGAAATTTCGGTCGTGACCTTCCCGATGCTGCCGTCCGCGCGGGTTTCCGACGTCAAGCACGCCCGCTTCTTCCGCGACCGCGAGACCGAACTGGTGCGCAACATGCGTCGCGCTGCCCGCTCGCTGTTCGACACGGCATTCAAACGCTGACTTCCGGACAATCACCCACAAGGAAACGACATGACAGAACAGATGACGAAACCGGCCCCGATGACTGTTGCACCGCAGGTGAAGGCCGTGCCCGATACGGTGACGGCCGCCTTCGATGAGTTCATGGAGGCCTTCGAGGCCTTCCGCGAAACCAACGACCAGCGGCTTGCCGATATCGAGCGCAAGATGGGGGCAGATGTCGTGACCCGCGACAAGCTCGACCGTATCGACAGGGCGCTCGACGACAACCGCCGGATCGTGGACGATCTGGCGCTGAAAAAGGCGCGCCCCGCGCTTGGCCGCAAGGACGCGCTTTCCCACGATGCCGAGGAGCACAAGGCCGCTTTCGAGGCCTATATCCGCCGCGGTGAGGAAGGCGCGCTGCGCGATCTGGAGGCCAAGGCTTTTGCCGGTTCGACCGGGGCCGATGGCGGCTTCCTGCTGCCGAGTGAGACGGATGGCGAGATCGGTCGGCGCATGACGGCGATTTCGCCGATCCGCGCACTGGCAACCGTGCGGCAGGTTTCCGCCGCCGTGCTGAAAAAACCCTTCTCGCCCGGCGGCATGACGACCGGCTGGGTCTCCGAAACGGCGGCACGACCGCAGACGGCAACGCCGCAGCTTGCCGAGCTTTCCTTTCCAACGATGGAGCTTTACGCCATGCCGGCGGCCACGCAGGGCCTGCTGGATGATGCCGCCGTCGATATCGAGGCCTGGATTGCTTCCGAGGTGGACATCGCTTTCGCCGAACAGGAGGCCGCCGCTTTCATCGCCGGCGATGGCGCCAGCAAGCCCAAGGGTTTCCTCTCCTATACCACCGTCGCCAATGATAGCTGGAGCTGGGGTAACATCGGTTATGTCGCGACCGGCGTTTCGGCCGGCTTTGCTTCCGCCGGGCCGATGGATGTGCTGCTCGATGCCGTCTATGCGCTGAAGGCCGGCCACCGCCAGAACGGCACCTTCCTGATGAACCGCAAGACGCAAGGGGCGCTGCGCCGCTTCAAGGATACGAGCGGCGCCTATCTGTGGCACCCGCCCGCCGCCGCCGGCCAGCCGGCCTCGCTGATGGGCTTCCCGGTGACGGAGGCGGAAGACATGCCGAATGTGGCGGCCAACAGCTTTGCCATCGCCTTTGGCGATTTCCGCGCCGGCTATCTCGTCGTTGATCGTACCGGCGTGCGCATCCTGCGCGATCCCTATTCGGCCAAACCCTATGTGCTGTTCTACACCACCAAGCGTGTGGGCGGCGGCGTGCAGAATTTCGAGGCGATCAAGCTGGTGAAATTCGGGGTGAATTGACCGCCGACCTTGCGGCCCTTTCTTCTCCCCGCCGGGGAGAAGATGCCCGAAGGGCAGATGAGGGGGCAACATTGCGGAATATCTCTACCGTCGCCCCCTCATCCCGCTGCCGCGGACTTCTCCCCCTCGGGGAGAAGAGATTCGTTGCACCCGCTCGCTTATCCAGCCTGTAATTGCCGTCATCCCGGAGACCCCATGACCTACGCCCTCATTCATCCGCCGCAGGCGGAGCCGCTGACGCTTGCCGAGGTCAAGGCGCATCTGCGCCTCGACAGCGGCGACGAGGACGCGCTTCTTGCCGCGCTCATCCGCACCGCCCGCGAGCATCTGGAACGCACGAGCGGGCTTTGCCTCCTCCGTCAGACCTGGCGGCTTTATCTCGACCGGTGGCCGCAGACGGGCGTGATTCTGATTGGCAGGACACCGGTGCAAGCCATCGAAACGATTCTGGTTTTTGACGGAGAGGGGCGCTCGGCAGACATCACCGCCGGGGAGAAATTGCTCGACGGTGCGGCGCGGCCGGCGAGGCTGTGGCTGCGCGATCCGCCGGCTCCCGGCCGGGCGATGAACGGCATCGAGATCGATTTCATTGCCGGTTACGGCGAAGCGGGAACGGATGTGCCCGACACGCTGAAACGCGCCATGCTGATGCATGTGGCACAGATGTTCGCCTTTCGCGGTGCTGTCGCCCCGGAAAACCAGCCCGCGGCCGTTCCCGCCGGCTACGAGCGGCTGGTTGCGCCCTTCTGCCGTCTGGGGCTTTGAGACATGAACCTTGTTTTTCTCGATCCCGGCAAGCTGACGGCGCGGCTGGAACTGGACGTGCGGACCGAAACGCCGGACGGGCAGGGTGGTGCTGCGGAAAGCTGGAATTTCCTGCGGTCGCTCTGGGCTGCGATCGAACCCGTTTCGGAGGCATCCCATGAACGGGCCTCGGCCGAGGGCGTGACGATCACCCACCGCGTCTGGCTGGCTTACCGCGCTGACATCATTGCTGGCATGCGCTTTCGCAAGGGCCGCCGCATTCTGGCGATCCGGGCGGTGATGGACCCGGATGAGACATGTCGCTTCATCGTCTGCCGTTGCGAGGAGGAAAGCCGATGAGCGCCGCAAACCCGCTTCTGCAGGCGATTTTCGCGCGACTGACCGGCGATGCGGTGCTGACGGCGCTCATCCCCGGCGGCATCGTCGACCGGCTTCTGCCGCGCGCGGTTCTGCCTTGCATCGTTATCGATGATCTCGAAAGCAGGGATTATTCGACCGCCACGGAAAAGGCCGAGGAACATTTCCTGTCGCTGCAGATATGGAGCGATGCCAATGGCCGCAAGGGTGCGGGAGAGATCACCGCTCGTGTCATGAGCCTGCTCGATGATGCGGCGCTGCCGATTGCCGGGGTCTCTCTCGTCAATCTGCATCTTCTCTCCAGCCGCTCGCGGCGCGAGGCGAAGACCCGGAATTTCATCATCGAGATGCGTTTCAGGGCGGTGACGGAGTAGTGCCGTTTCAGGCGTTCTGCCTGCGCACGGTTTTCCACAGGACGATCAGGAGCACAAACGAAATGGCGATCAGCACGGCGGCGACGCCAAGCATGGCCGCCACCCCGCCGCGATCCAGCGCCAGCGTGAAAATAACAGGTGCAACGGCAATGGCGAGGTTCTGCGGCAGGGAGATACGCGCGGCCTGCAGCCCATATTCCTCCGGGGAAAATACCGCCAGCGGCAGCACGGCCCGGCTGACGGTGAGCACACCGGCGCCGAAACCGAAAAAAATGATGAAACCGATGAAAGCCGGCATGGCCGGGGCAAAGCCAAGCAACAGCAGCAGCGACACGAGCAGAAGACAGAAGCCGATCATGGCGGTGAGGAAGGGGCTGCCGCGTTTCCCAAGCAGGAAATCCAGCCCGCGCGCCGTAATTGCCAGCAGGCTGCGCGCCGATGCCAGCTGGACGGCAAGTGATTGCGTTGCGCCCGCCTGAACGAGCAGCAGCGGCAGGAGCGGCGACAGGCCGAAGGTCGTAAAGGCGCTGATCGTCGTCATGGCCGCCAGAAGCAGAAAAGCCCGGCGTGTATCGACTGGCGTGGACGAAAGGGCGTCGGCTTTCTGCCGCGTTGCTTCCTTGCGGGGCGGACGGTCGGGAAGGATGAAGAAATAGAGCGGCAGAAGCACGAAGAGCTGCAGACAGGCATAGAGCAGAAGTGTGCCGCGCCAGCCGAGATGTTGTTCCGCCAGCGCGGTGACGGGCAGGAAAACCGCGCCCGAAAGCCCGGTGAACAGCATCAGAAGCGTCAGCAACCGGCCGCTTTCCGCACCCACACGCTCCACCACGGCGGTATGGGCCGCCGTCGTCAACCCGCAGGTTGCGGCCAGACCCATTACGGCCCAGCCGAAAAGATAGCTTGTGACACCGCCCGAAAAGGCGAGCACGGCAAAGCCGGCGGCAAAGAGTACTGAGCCGGCCACCAGCACGGGCGCCGCGCCGCGACGGACGAGCATTCTTCCCAGCAGCGGGCCGCAAAGCGCGCTGATCAGCATCATGATGGTGAGGCCGGCAAAAACGATCTCGTTGCCGATCGCCAGCTCGCCGCCGATCCGTGGCGCCAGAATGGCCAACATGTCGAAACCGCTGCCCCAGCTGATGATCTGCCCAAGCGCCAGCACGCCGATAAGGCGCACGCGGGACGTCATGGAGGCGGCGTCGGACATGGTGAGATCGCGGGGTGCGAGGTGCGGGAAACCATTTGGTAGCAGGCCCGCCGCACCCCCGCAACCGCAATTTAAATGAAAGGAAACAACATGGTGGCGCAGAAGGGCAAGGACCTGCTGCTGAAGATCGACAATGCCAGTGTCTTTGCGACCGTGGCGGGGCTCAGAACAAAACGGCTGGCCTTCAATGCGCAGGCGGTCGACGTGACGGATGCCGAAAGCGCCGGGCGCTGGCGCGAGCTTCTCGCCGGCGCGGGCGTGCAGCGGGCATCGCTCACGGCCTCCGGCATCTTCAAGGACCAGGCGAGCGATGCGCTGGTGCGCGGCGCATTTTTTGCGGGCAGCATTCCCGGCTGGCAGATCGTCATTCCCGATTTCGGCGCCATTGCCGGCCCCTTCCAGATCGTCGCGCTCGAATATTCCGGCCGCCACGATGGCGAAGTGCAATTCGAGATCGCGCTGGAATCGGCCGGTCTTCTCACATTCGGAGTGCTATGATGCCTGAGCGTTTGCGTTACGGGCGGGCGAACCGCCATCGCGGCGAGATAGAAGCGCTGATAGACGGTGAAAGGCGCATCCTGTGCCTGACGCTCGGGGCTCTTGCCGAACTCGAAACCGCCTTTGAAGCCGATGACCTCACCGCGCTCGCCCAACGTTTCGCGAGCGGGCGCATGAAGGCGGCGGACATGATCCGGGTGATCGGCGCGGGCCTACGTGGCGCGGGCAACGTCGTTTCCGACGAGGATGTGGCCGCCGCCACGGTGGAAGGAGGCATTGCCGGCCACGCCGCGATCGTCGCCGATCTTCTGACCGCGACTTTCGGCGGGTTGAAAGGCGAGACGCCACCGGACCCTTGAGTGCCGCAGCAGGCGAGGCGACGCCGCGCCCATTCCCCTGGGACGCGGTGATCCATACCGGCCTCTTCCTGCTGCGGCTTTCCTCCGAAACCTTCTGGATGATGACCCCGAGGGAATTTTTCGCGATGACGGGCGGCAACGCCGCTTCGCGCGGCCCTGACCGTCAGGCCATGGAGGGGATGATGCGGCAGTTTCCGGATGGGTGAGTTGATCTCAAAAACGAATGGCATTTCAAAATTTTGCGGCTCCGGTTTGAATCAGAAAGGCAAGCGCGATGACGGGCGAAAGATCGATTGCGGAGAACCGGGAAGAGGCGGAGGCGCTCTCCGAGGTGATGGGTGATCTCGAGCAGCGTTCCGAGCGGTTCGGTGCGGCCCTGACCTCGGCCCTGCAGGCGGCGGCGACGGGTGGCAAGGGGCTGGACGATGTGTTGCGCGGGCTTGGCCAACGGCTGTCCGGCATCGCGCTTTCGGCCGGGCTGAAACCGCTGGAGAGCATGATTGGCGATGCCGTCGGCGGGTTGTTGAACGGCGGCGGTTCGCTGTTCGCCTTTGCCGATGGCGGGGTGCCGGGGCGCAGCATTACGCCTTTTGCCGATGGCGGGGTGGTCTCCAGCCCCGCTTTTTTTCCGATGGGCGGCGGGCTTGGCCTGATGGGCGAGGCGGGGGCGGAAGCGATTTTGCCGCTGAAGCGCGGTTCGGATGGCGCCCTCGGTGTTGCCGCACCTGCGGGCGGCGGCGGGGCGCAGATCGTTTTTAACGTGACGGCGACGGATGCTGCGAGCTTCCGCAAAAGCGAAGGCCAGATCGCCGCCATGCTGGCGCGCAGCGTCGGGCGCGGCCAGCGCGGATTGTGACGCGCGCTCACTTTCCCAGACCATTGAAAAGAATCCAGGAACAACGACATGGCGGCATTTCATGAAGTGCGCTTTCCGCTGCGGCTCGCGCTCGGCGTCAGCGGCGGGCCGGTGAGGCGGACGGATATCGTCAACCTGTCCAATGGCCGGGAGAGTCGCAACCAGCGCTGGAGGAACGCCAGACGCAGCTATGACGCCGGATCCGGCATCCGCTCCGTCGCCGATCTCTATGAGGTGCTCGCCTTTTTCGAGGCGCGGCGCGGTGAGCTTTACGGCTTTCGTTTTCGCGATCCCGTGGATTTCAAATCCTGCCCGCCCGGAGAGACACCCGCTGCGATCGATCAGAGGATTGGTACCGGCGATGGGGTGACGGCGGGTTTTCAGTTGCTGAAGACCTATGCCGATGCCGGCGGCTCCTTCACGCGGCGGATCGATAAACCCGCGGAGGGTTCGGTCATTGTTTCGGTCGAGGGGGTGAAGGCGGAAGCGGCCGCTATCTCGGTCGATCACGCCACCGGCATTGTGACCTTCCGGGCGGGGCGCGTGCCGCCCGCCGGCGCTGCAATCCGTGCCGGTTTTGAATTCGACGTGCCGGTTCGTTTCGCGATCGACCGTATCGACGTAAACCTGACCGCTTTCGAGGCGGGCCGCATTCCCTCCATTCCACTGATGGAAATCCTGCCATGAAAACCATTCCCGCCGCCCTTGCCGAGCATCTCAAGGGAGATGCGACGACCACATGCCATTGCTGGAAGGTGACACTGAAGGATGGCGTCACGATTGGTTTTACCGATCATGATGAGATGATCGTGTTCGGCGGCACCTCCTACCTTGCCGCCAGCGGCTTTGCGGCCAGCGACAGCGACAGCGAAACGGGGCTGGGCGCGAGTGCCGGGGAGGTGGCGGGCGGTTTTTCGAGCGAGGCGATTGCGGAAGACGATCTGGCCGCCGGGCGTTTCGATGGTGCGAGGGTGGAGCTTTTCCTCGTCAACTGGCAGGCGCCTGACCAGCATATGCTGCTGAACATGCGCGAGATTGGCGAGGTGACACGGGCTGGCGGGGCGTTTCGCGCCGAGCTGCGCAGCCTTGCCCATCGCCTCGGCCAGCCGCAGGGCAGGGTCTATGGGCGTCGCTGCGATGCCGCACTCGGGGACAGGCGTTGCGGTGTCGATCTCGAGCCGTTTACCGGCCATGGCAACGTTGTGGCGGTGGATGCCTCGGGCGGCCTGCTCGTGTCAGGGCTCGATGCCTTTGCCGATGGTTTTTTCAGCCGGGGAAAGCTCCGCTTTCTGGCCGGCCTGCTGGCGGCCAAGAGTTTCGACCTCGATGGCCACGAGCGGCGTGACGGCGGCGTGCATCTGTCCTTCTGGCTGCCGCCGGAACAGCTGCCTTCGCCGGGGGACACGTTTTCTGTCACCGCCGGCTGCGACAAGAGTTTCACCACTTGCCGGGCGAAATTCACCAATCATCTGAATTTCCGGGGCTTCCCGCATCTGCCGGGGGCGGATTTCGCCTATTCCTATGCGAGCGGCGGTGAGAGCCATGACGGTGGGGCGCTGTTTTCATGAGCGACACCGGCGAAAGAGTGCTGGCGCTCGCCGGAGGCTGGATCGGCACGCCCTATCGGCATCAGGCCTCGTTGAAGGGTGTCGGCTGCGATTGCCTCGGCCTCATTCGCGGCATCTGGCGCGGCGTTTACGGCCACGAACCGGAATTGCCGCCGCCCTATGCGCCCGATTGGGCTGAACGCGGCGGCGAGGACCGGTTGATGGCGGCGGCGGAACGCCATTTTCTGGCGGTTCCGCGCATGGAAGAGGCAAGGTCGGGAGACTTGCTGCTGTTTCGCTGGCGGGCCGATGCGGCGGCCAAACATCTCGGCATTCTGGCCGGGTCACAGCATTTCATCCATGCCTATGAACAGGCGGCGGTGGTGCGTTCGGCGCTGGTGCCGGGCTGGAGGCGGCGCATCGCCGGTATCTTCCGTTTTCCCGATCCCTGAGTTTTTCGAGGCGAGCATGGCGACAATCGTTTTTCAGGCGGCGGGTGCGGCGCTCGGCGGCATTTTCGGTCCTTTGGGCGCAATGATCGGCCGGGCGGCCGGGGCGCTGGCGGGCAATGCCATCGACCGCACGCTGCTTTCGAACGGGCGGACGGTAACGGGCGCGCGTCTTTCGACGGCGCGCATTCCGGGGGCGGATGAGGGGGCGGCGATCAGCCGGCTTTATGGCACCGCAAGGATCGGCGGCACGCTGATCTGGGCGACGCGTTTTGAAGAAAGCATCGAGGTGGAGCGCCGCGGCGGCAAGGGCAACCGTGGCCCGAAGGTCGAAACCTTTCGCAATTTTGCCAATGTCGCCATCGGCCTGTGCGAAGGTGAGGCGGCCATGGTGCGGCGTGTCTGGGCCGATGGGCGGGAGTTGGACCTGAGCGCCATCGAGATGCGTTTTTATCCCGGCAGCGAGACGCAATTGCCCGATCCGTTGATCGAGGCGAAGCAGGGGGCGGGCAATGCGCCGGCCTTTCGCGGACTGGCCTATGTCGTGTTCGAACGTCTGCCGCTCGATACTTATGGCAACCGCATTCCGCTGATGCAGTTCGAAGTGGTGCGGCCTGTCGGACGGCTGGAAAAAGCCATCCGCGCCATCACCGTCATCCCCGGCGCAACGGAGCATGGTTACGCCACCGTGCAGGTTTCCGAACGAACGGGCATCGGCCAAAGCCGCATCATGAACCGCAATGGTTTGACCGCCGCGACGGATTGGCAGGCGGCAATC
Organism: Agrobacterium sp. CFBP2214; assembly: GCF_030209895.1. Taxonomy (NCBI): domain Bacteria; kingdom Pseudomonadati; phylum Pseudomonadota; class Alphaproteobacteria; order Hyphomicrobiales; family Rhizobiaceae; genus Agrobacterium; species Agrobacterium sp. CFBP2214. The sequence continues at coordinate 854,913 of NZ_JARVRC010000001.1, forward strand.
GACGAATTGCAGGCGCTCTGCCCCAATCTTGAGAGCGTGGCGCTGGTGGTGAGCTGGTTCGGTACGGATATGCGGGTGGGTGAATGCCGCATTCTGCCCGGCGTGGAGGTGGACGGCCGGGATGGGGAAACGATGCCATGGTCCGTCGCCGGCCTTTCGCGCGGCGAGGCGCATCTCGTCAGCCATCACGGGGGCGGCCCGGCCTATGGCGGTACACCCAACGACGAAAGCGTGTTGCAGGCCATCGCCGATCTCAAGGCGCGGGGTTTGCGAGTGTGCCTTTATCCCTTCGTGATGATGGATGTTCCCGTCGTTAACGGTCTTGCAGACCCCTATGGCAAAAGCGAGCAGGACGCTTATGCCTGGCGCGGGCGCATCACCTGCTTTCCCGCACCCGGCAGGGCCGGTTCTGCGGATCGCAGCGCTGGCGCACGGACGCAGGTTTCCGCCTTCTGCAATCGCCATGAAGGTTACCGGCGCATGGTGCTGCATTATGCGGCGCTGGCGGCTCGGGCGGGCGGGGTGGATGCCTTCCTGATCGGCTCGGAACTGCGCGGGCTGACGGCGCTGAGAGACGAGAATGATGCCTTTCCCTTTGTCGAGGAACTGGTGCGGTTGGCGGGCGACGTGCGGGCCGTGATGGGACCGGCGGTGAAGCTGACCTATGCGGCGGACTGGAGCGAATATTTCGGCCACCAGCCGGCAGATGGTTCGGGCGACGTGTTCTTCCACCTCGACCCGCTCTGGGCGAGCCCTGATATCGATGCTGTTGGTATCGACAATTACATGCCGCTCTCCGACTGGCGTGACGAGGATGCCGCGAACGGCAGTCCCGATGGCATGACCGGCCCGGATGATGCCGCCGCATTCCGTTATGCCATCACGGCAGGTGAGGGCTTCGACTGGTATTATTTCAGTGACGCAGACCGCGCAGCACGGCGGCGCACGCCGATTACGGACGGGCTGAAGGGCAAGCCTTGGGTGTTCCGCTACAAGGATATCAGGAACTGGTGGGGCAACCTCCATCACGACCGGGTGCGGGGAGTGGAGAAATCCACGCCGACCGCATGGGTGCCGGGCTCGAAGCCGATCTGGTTCACCGAACTCGGCTGCCCGGCGGTGGACAAGAGCGCGACACGCCCCAATGTCTTTCCCGATCCGAAATCGGCGGAAAACGCCTTCCCCTATTTCTCCCGCCGAAGCCGCGCCGACAGCCAGCAGCGGCGGTTTCTCGAGGCGCATCTCGACCATTGGCGTGAGGCCGCAGCGATGGTCGATGCAGACAGGGTCTATCTGTGGACCTGGGATGCACGGCCTTTTCCCGCCTTTCCGCAGAATGGCGCGGCATGGAGCGATGGGGCGAACTGGCGCACTGGCCACTGGCTGAATGGCCGGCTGGGAACGGCCACACTCGCCGATACCATCGCCGCCATCCTCACCGATCACGGCTTTTCCGCCTTCGACGTGTCCGCCGTCAGCGGTGATCTGACCGGTTATGTGCAGGGCGACGTGACCTCGGCCCGCAACCTCCTGGAGCCGCTGATGGCGGCTTTCCAGGTGGATGTGGCGGAAGATGGCGGAACCCTGCGCTTCCGCTCCCGTAACACGGCGGTTTTGCCGGTCCGCGATATTGCCGTGCTGGCCGATCTGGAGGACGAGCCGCTCTGGTCGGAAAGTCGCGGCCATGACAGCGATTTTGCGGCAGAGGCCGTGCTGACGTCTTTCAACCCGGCGCTGGATTACGAGCAGGGGAGTGCAAGGTCCCGCCGCATCGACAATGCCGGTAGCCGGATCATGCGGCTTGATCTCAACGCCGCCCTGCCTTCGGAAACGGCGGAAGCGGCGGTCGAGGCGCTGTTGCGCGACAACCGGCAGGCGCGGCGCAGCCTGCGCTTTGCCCTGCCGCCTTCTGAAATCACCCTCGAACCCGGCGATTGCATCCGCCTGCCGGAAGGCGCCTTTCCGCAAGCGCCTTCCGGGCGGTTTCTGGTGAGCCGCATTGAGGACGGCGCGGTGCGGCAGATGGAGGCGCGGGCCTTTTCCGCCGCCTTTTCGGTTTTCGCTGGTGGTGCGGAGGAACAGCGCAGCAACGCCGCAAGCGGTGCGGAAGGGTTCGCGCCCGAGGTACTGTTTCTCGATCTTCCCTGCCATGACGGCACCGCGCCGGAGGATTCGGCGCGGATTGCCGCCCTCGCAAAGCCCTGGCGGCCCATCATCATTTCCGCGTCGCCGGGCAGGGAAGGTTACCGGCAGCGCGTTCTGCTTGACCGGCCGGCGATGATCGGCGCGCTGGCAATGCCGCTGATATCAGGCCCTCCCGGCCGTTTCGACCGGAAAAACACCATCCTCGTCGATCTGCCCTTCGGTGAAGTGTCGTCGGCCGCGGAGCTTTCGGTGCTGAACGGCGAGAACCGTCTCGCCATCAAGGCCGCAAACGGCGTGTGGGAAATCGTCGCTTTCGCAAAGGCCGAAGAAATCGCACCCTCACGTTGGCGGCTTTCCTCTCTCCTGCGGGGACTGGCCGGCACGGAAGACGCACTGGCCGCAGGCGCGCCAAAGGGTGCGCCGGTGGTGGTTCTGGATCAGGCGGTGCAGCCGCTGGGTCTTGCCGCGAGCGAGCGCGGACGACGCCTGAGCTGGATCGCGGAAGCTGCGGGAATGGCGGGCGCAATGAGCGGGCCTTTTGCCTTCGAGGGAGGCTTGCGGGCGCTGACGCCGCTCGCGCCGGTCCATCTTTCCGCCGAACGGCGCGGGGATGGCGTGCTGTTCAGGTGGAAACGTCGGGGCCGGGTGGAGGCCGACGGCTGGGATGCGAGCGAGATCCCGCTGGACGAGCCCTTCGAGCTTTATCGCGTCGAGGTGCTGGACGGCGAGACGGTGCGGCGCGTGGCGGAGGTTTCAGAACCCGTGTGGTTTTACCCCGCCGCAGACGAACTCACAGATTTCCCGGCCTTGCGGGATCACATTTCCGTGCGTGTCCGCCAGCTCGGCCGCGCGGTGCCCTCGGGCGTGGCGGCCAAGGCCGTTCTGCCGATCTGACATGTGTCTGAAAAACAACGCAAAGGATGAGATTATGGACAGTACCAAAGCGTGGTATCAATCGCGCACGATCTGGGGTGCTCTGGTCGCGGTTTTCGCACCGCTTTTCAGCATTGCCGGCCTTGAGCTGCCCGCCGGTCTGCAAGGCGAACTTGCGGACGAGCTGGTGACGGTTGCGGGCGGAATTGGCGGCCTGATCGCACTTTACGGCCGCCTTTCGGCGACCAGCGCCATTCGCTGACAGCACATGCGAAGACGCCGCTCCCGCGTTACGCCCTTGCGGCGGGGGCGGCATTCATTTGCCATTCAGACGCTTTGCGCTACATATTCGGTCACAATACGGTTCGAGACGCACCCGGTTTTTTGGAAGTTTGTGCAATGGCATCACCTCTCATCATCGCGACGCTTGCAGCCGGGCTTTCCGGTTTCACGGCGCCCGAGGCTGATCTGCAGGGCCATTACATACTGGCAGCGAGCGACTGCGGCGCAGCCGTTGCCCGCGTCGTGCGCGAAACCGGTGGTCAGCTGCTTTCGGTCTATCCTTCCGGCGATGGTCAGTCCTGCGTCGTCACCGTTCTCGTCCAGGGTAATGGCGAGCGCCCGCGCAAGGTGACGATGCGCGTGCCGATGTAGCTTGCCCGCATCGCCGAAATATCGGAAAACAATCCGAAACATTTAGCATGACCGACCCCGCGCGCGGGCCGGGACGGAAGGAAAGGGCTGATAATGCGTATTCTCGTTGTTGAGGACGATGCCAATCTCAATCGGCAGCTGACCGACGCGCTGAAAGAAGCCGGTTATGTTGTCGATCAGGCATTTGACGGCGAGGAAGGGCATTATCTCGGCGATACCGAGCCCTATGACGCGATCGTTCTCGATATCGGCCTGCCGCAGCTGGATGGCATTACCGTCGTCGAAAAATGGCGTGCGGCCGGCAAGGCCATGCCTGTTCTCATCCTCACCGCCCGCGACCGCTGGAGCGACAAGGTCGCCGGCATTGACGCCGGAGCCGATGACTACGTCACCAAGCCTTTCCATGTCGAAGAGGTTCTCGCCCGTGTGCGCGCTCTCATCCGCCGCGCCGCCGGCCATGCCTCCTCCGAACTCGTCTGCGGCCCGGTCCGGCTCGACACCAAATCCTCCAAGGCGACCGTCAACGGTACGACGCTGAAGCTCACCTCGCATGAGTTCCGGCTGTTGTCCTATCTCATGCATCACATGGGCGAGGTCGTGTCGCGCACGGAGCTGGTCGAACATATGTACGATCAGGATTTCGACCGCGATTCCAATACGATCGAGGTATTTGTCGGACGTTTGCGCAAGAAGCTCGGGGTTGATCTGATCGAGACGATCCGTGGTCTCGGTTACCGGATGCAAGCACCGGCAGATGCGAAGTAATTCTCTCACCGCCCGCGTTCTGCTGCTCGCCTCGCTATGGTCGGCGCTGGCGCTGGTGGTGATCGCCGTCGTCATCTCGACGCTTTACCGGCAGGGGGTGGAGCGCAGCTTCACCGATCTTCTCAGGGCGCAGCTTTACAACGTCATCAATTCCGTGACGATTTCCAACGAGAATACGCTGGCCGGCAGCCCGCAGCTTGGCGACCTGCGTTTTTCGCAGCCCGATACCGGCTGGTACTGGGTTGTCGAGCCGCTCGGCAATTTCCAGACCGCGCCGCTGGTTTCCTCGTCGCTCGGCGTCTCCACCTTGCCGGTGCCGAGCATTCTCGATGCGCCCTTCGACAACCGCTATGAGCGCTTTTATGCCGTGACCGACGAGGCCGGCAATCAGGTGCGTGTGGCGGAAACCGAAGTCGTGCTGGATGGCGAGGGGCGTGCCGCGCGTTTCCGCGTTTCCGGCAATCTGAATGTCGTGGAAGACGATGTACGGGATTTCTCCAACAGCCTCTATCTGGCGCTCGCCGTTTTCGGTGTGGGCAGTCTGGTCGTCAATGGTCTCGCCATTCTCTACAGTCTGCGGCCGCTCGATCAGGCTCGCGTCGCGCTTGGCAAGATCAGGGGCGGGGAGGCGGAAAGCCTAGAAGGTGAATTCCCGCGCGAAATCCAGCCGCTGGCCAATGAGGTCAACGCGCTCATCGACAGCAACCGCCGCCTCGTGGAGCGCGCCCGCATGCAGGTGGGCAACCTCGCGCATTCGCTGAAGACGCCGATCGCCGTTCTTCTCAACGAGGCGCGCACGCTGGACCCGCAGCATGGCGATCTGGTGCGGGCGCAGGCCGATGCCATGCAGGCGCAGGTGCAATCCTATCTCTCCCGCGCCCGCATCGCCGCCCAGCGCGGTTCTATCCTCGCCCGCGTGGAAGCGGAACCGGCACTGGAACGGCTGGTGCGCGTCATGCGTCGCCTGAACCCCGACAAGCAGTTTGTCCTGAATTTCGAGCAGGCCGGCGCCGTGCTCGGCATGGAGCAGCAGGATCTGGAGGAGGTTGTCGGCAATCTTCTGGAGAATGCCGTGCGTTTTGCGCAGACGCGCGTGGTCATCACGCTTGCGACCGGCACGCACCCATCGTCCGACGCCGAAATCGCCCGTCGCTCCTGGGTGGAGCTGACTGTCGAGGATGACGGGCCGGGGCTGGAGCCGGGACAGATCAGCGAAGCGATGAAGCGCGGCAGGCGGCTGGACGAGAGCCGGCCGGGCACGGGTCTCGGATTGTCGATCGTTTCCGAGGTGGTGTCAGAGTACCATGGCCGCTTTTCGCTGTCGCGCAGCGCCATCGGCGGCCTTAAAGCCGATCTGATTTTGCCGGGCCTTTCGAAAGAGCTTGCGTGAGGCAAGAAAAAAGGCAAGAAATTCAATGCCGGTATATTAGGTGCAATGCGGTAGGAAAGAGGACAGGGTTTGGTTGACGTGTATGATGGCTGCCGCTCCGTGACAATGCGTTCGCTGGTGTCACGCCCGGCACTTCTCTCGATCCTGTGCGTATCGATGCTGAGCGCCTGCACCACCACAGGCATCCGCCCGGCGGGCGGCGGCCTGTTTGGCCGCTCTGCGCAGCCCTCGACGCCCTTTCTTGCCAATCTGGAAGGCGGCATTGTCGGGCGAAGCGGCGTTGAGCTTGACAGGGGTGACCAGACCAAGGCGCTGGAAGCCGAATATAAGGCGCTGGAAACAGCCCCGGTCGGCACGCCTGTCACCTGGACGGGCGATGACGCCAAGGGCCAGGTGGTCGCCAATGCGCCCTATCAGGTCGGCAATCAGAATTGCCGGCAATATTCGCATACCTTGACGGTCGACGGACGGGAAACCAGGGCGCGCGGTGCAGCCTGCCGCAATGCCGATGGAAGCTGGTCGCCGCTGACGTAACCAGTTTGACGTAAATCAAGGTCACGGGCCTTTTGCGATGACAAGAAGAGGCATAGCGGTGCAGCCGGGAGATGGCCTGCGGTGCGGCGTGATGTCTCAAATTCGCGTCATCCCCGCGCTTCATGTTTCCATGTGCCGCGCATTCGAGTAATTGAGCCTTATGTTCTGGATTGTCGTTGCGATATTGACGGCGGCTGTTGCCATCGTCCTGATGTACCCGCTGATGCGGAAGACCGAGGCGCCCGAGACGCGCCGCGACGGTGAGGTTGCCGTTTATCGCGACCAGCTGGCCGAGCTGGACCGCGAACGCGCCGCCGGCCTGATCGGGCAAACCGAAGCGGATTATGCCCGCGCCGAAATCGGCCGCCGGCTTCTCGCTGCCGCCGAGACGGAAGAGCAGCCCGGCAGAGAGGCGCGTCCGCTGCGGCACAATCTCGCCGCCAGCCTCATCACCATTCTCTTGCCCGCACTCGGCCTCTGTCTTTACATCTGGAACGGCAGTCCGGAGGTGCCGGACATGCCGCTCGAGGCACGTCTTGAAAAGCCCGGTAACGACATGAACCTGCTGGTCGCACGGGCCGAAAGGCATCTGGCGCAGAACCCGGATGACGGCGCGGGCTGGGACATTCTCGCGCCGATCTATTTCAAGACATTGCGGCTTGGCGATGCCGAGCTTGCCTATCGCAATGCGCTTCGTATTCTGGGCCCGAGCGCCGAACGATTGACGGGCCTTGGCGAAACGCTGGTTGCCGGCAATGACGGCATCGTCATAGAGGCCGCGCGCGATGCGTTTGCGCAGGCCGAACAGTTGAAACCCGGCAATCCGCGCGCCCGCTTCTATCTGGCGCTTTCGCTGGAGCAGGCGGGCAAGGCGGAGGAAGCACGCGCGGCCTTTGCAGCGCTGGCGGCCGATGCGCCGGCCGGCGCGCCGTGGCTGCCGCTGGTTCAAGAGCATATCGCCCGCACCGGCGGCGCGGCGAACCCTGCCGCGCCCGGCCCGAACGCTGAGGATATGGCGGCGGCCAACGACATGACGGCTTCCGACCGGCAGGCGATGATCGAAGGCATGGTGTCGAGCCTCGATGCCAAGCTCAAGGAAAACCCCGCCGATTTTGAAGGCTGGATGCGGCTTGTACGCGCCTATTCGGTGCTGAAGAACGAAGCCAAGGCCGGAGAGGCCCTGCGGGCGGGGCTGAAGGCTTTCCCGCCGGAGGGTGAACAGGGCAGGCAGCTTCTGGCGCTGGCGAAGGAGCTGGGCGTTTCCGCCGGGCCGATCCGTACGAACGGGCAACAGGATGCTGCGCCGCAGGGAGTGACGCAATGACCCGCAAACAGAAACGTCTCGCGATCATCGGCGGCGGCATGAGCTTCATCGTTGCAGCCGTGCTGCTCGTCATGTTCGCCTTTGGCCAGTCGATTGCCTATTTTTACATGCCGGCCGATCTGGAGAAGACGCCCGTCAACCCCGGCACCCGCATCCGCCTTGGCGGGCTGGTGGCGGAAGGCTCGATCAAGCGCGGCGAGGGCCGCACGGTGAGCTTTACGGTGACGGATGGCGAGGCCAATGTGCCGGTCAGCTATACCGGCATTCTGCCCGATCTCTTTCGCGAAGGGCAGGGCGTGGTGACCGAAGGCATGTTCGACGCCGCGACCCACGGCTTCGTGGCCGACAGCGTGCTGGCCAAGCACGATGAGAACTACATGCCGAAGGAAGTGGCAGACCGGCTGAAGGACAAGGGCCTGTGGCAACATGGCGGAGAGGGTGAGGAACCCGCCGCCGCGACGCCGTCGGCCAGTGCGACTTCGCCCGACAAGACCGGAGCAACCAAATGATCAACGAGATCGGCCATTACGTTCTGGTGCTGGCGCTTGGGGTGGGGCTGATCGTTTCCACGCTGCCGGTTATCGGCGCGCGCCGCAACGACCGGGCGCTGATGGATGTCGCCTCGCTCGGCTCGGTCATGATGTTCCTGCTCGTTGGTTTTTCCTTTGCGGCGCTGACGCGGGCCTATGCCGTCTCGGATTTTTCCGTGCGCAACGTCTGGGAAAACTCCCATTCGCTGATGCCGATGATCTACAAGCTGACTGGCGTGTGGGGCAACCATGAAGGCTCCATGCTGCTGTGGCTGCTCATTCTGGTGTTTTTCAGCGCGCTCGTCGCCGCCTTCGGCCGCAACCTGCCGGAAACGCTCAAAGCCAATGTTCTTGCGGTGCAGGCATGGATTTCGGTCGCCTTCCTGCTGTTCATCCTGCTCACCTCCAATCCCTTCCTGCGGCTGGAGCCGGTGCCGGCCGAGGGGCAGGACCTCAACCCGATTCTTCAGGATTTCGGCCTCGCGATCCATCCACCGCTGCTTTATCTCGGTTATGTCGGCTTTTCCGTCTGCTTTTCCTTTGCGGTTGCCGCGTTGCTGGAGGGGCGCATCGATGCTGCCTGGGCGCGATGGGTGCGGCCGTGGACACTTGCCGCATGGACCTTCCTGACCGCCGGCATTTCGATGGGTTCCTACTGGGCCTATTATGAACTCGGCTGGGGCGGCTGGTGGTTCTGGGATCCGGTGGAAAACGCCTCCTTCATGCCCTGGCTTGCCGGAACCGCGCTGCTTCATTCGGCGCTTGTCATGGAAAAGCGCGAGGCGCTGAAAATCTGGACCGTACTTCTGGCGATCATGACTTTTTCGCTGTCGCTGCTCGGTACCTTCCTTGTCCGCTCCGGCGTTTTGACCTCCGTGCATGCCTTCGCCACCGATCCGAGCCGCGGTATCTTCATTCTTGGCATTCTGACGGTCTTCATCGGCGGCGCCTTCGCGCTCTTTGCATGGCGCGCTCCCTCGCTGAAGGCCGGGGGGCTGTTTGCGCCGATTTCGCGTGAGGGATCGCTGGTTCTCAACAACCTCATCCTCACGGTGTCCACGGCAACCGTTCTGATCGGCACGCTTTACCCGCTCATTCTCGAAACCTTGACGGGCGAAAAAATCTCGGTCGGCGCGCCTTTCTTCAACCTCACCTTCGGCCTCCTGATGATCCCGATCCTGATCGTCACGCCCTTTGGCCCGATGCTCGCCTGGAAGCGCGGCGATCTGCTCGGCGCATTCCAGCGGCTTTATGTGGCCGCGGCGCTTGCGGCTCTCGCGGGTCTGACGCTCTGGTACATCGAAAATGGCGGTCCGGTGCTGGCCGCACTCGGCATCGCTGCGGGCTTCTGGCTGATCTTCGGGGCGCTTGCCGATCTCTGGTATCGCGCCAATTTCGGCAAGCTGGCCTTCGGCATCGCATTTCGCCGCCTCAAAGGCCTGCCGCGTTCGGCCTTCGGCACGGCGCTGGCGCATATGGGGCTCGGCATCACCGTGCTCGGCATCGTCATCGTCACCACTTTCGAGACGGAAACGGTGCTGGAGATGAAAGAGGGCATGGTGGCGGAGGCGGGCGGCTACAGCCTCACCTTCGACGGTATCCGCCACGCCGTCGGTCCGAATTTCACCGAGGATCGCGGCCATTTCACCATCCGCAAGGCGGGTGTCGAAGTGGCCGATGTGTGGTCCTCCAAGCGGCTCTATACCGCGCGGCGCATGCCGACGACGGAAGCGGGTATCCTGACCTTCGGCCTCAGCCAGCTTTATGTCTCGCTCGGCGATCCCATGACCGATGGCGGCATGGTGGTGCGCATCTGGTGGAAACCCTTCATCCTGTGCATCTGGGGCGGCACGCTGTTCATGATGGCGGGCGGTTTCATCTCGCTCTCGGACAGGCGTTTGCGGGTCGGTGCGCCGAATCGCAAGGCGAAGCCGGTGCGGGCTGCAATGCCGGAGGCGGCGGAATGAGGGAGTTTGTGGTAGCGCTCGGGCTTCTTCTCACCCTCATCTTCGCTGCGGCCTCTCCAGCCTTCGCGTTCAACCCCAACGAAGTCCTCAAAGACCCGGTGCTGGAACAGCGCGCCCGGAACCTGACGTCTCAGCTCCGCTGCATGGTCTGCCAGAACCAGTCGATCGACGACAGCAATGCCGAACTGGCGCGCGATCTGCGGGTCCTGGTGCGCGAGCGGCTGGTTCAAGGCGACAGCGACAAGGCTGTCATTGACTACGTCGTGTCGCGCTACGGCGAGTTCGTGCTCCTGAAACCGCGCCTCAGCCTTCGCACCGTGCTTCTGTGGGGCGCGCCCATTGGTCTCACCCTTGCCGGGATTTTCGCCGTCTTCGTGTTTTCCCGCCGCCGCGCAAGCCAGGAACAGCCACAGAAGCTGAGCGCGGACGAAGAAGAGCGAATCCGCAATCTCATTGAAAAATAACCGGTTTCCATTTCAGTCCCCGGTTCTTTTTCAACATTACGGATTTTTCATTCGTCAGACACTTCGCCGTAAGGTGTCGCCTCCTATATCTTCATCATCCACCGCTTCTCCCCCGGTCAAACGGGGCCTAGTCTGAATGAAGAAAGAAGGTACACCATGTCTCATTCGCAAAACGGCCATTCCTCGCTGAAGACGGCCTCGCTGAAGACGGCTCTGAAGGCCACGACCGTTGGCGGCCTTGCGGCGCTGATGCTTTCCACCGGCATCGCCGCCCCGATCCTCCACTCGTTCGCCGCTCCCGTCGAGGTGAATGCGCCGCAGGTTCCAAGCTTCGCCAACGTGGTCGATGCGGTATCGCCCGCCGTCGTCTCCGTTCGCGTACAGTCGAACGTGCAGCCCGCTTCCGATGACTCCAGCAATTTCTCTTTCAATTTTGGCGGCCGTGGCCTCGACCAGCTGCCTGATGACCATCCGCTGAAGCGCTTCTTCAAGGAATTCGGTGGTCCGAACCAGGATCGCTCCGAACGTGGTCCGAATCGCCACCGTGACGGCAAGGGTCCGCTTCGTCCCGTCGCTCAGGGCTCCGGCTTCTTCATCTCCGAAGACGGTTACATCGTCACCAACAACCATGTCGTCGATGACGGCTCCGCCTATACGATCGTCATGAACGACGGTACCGAACTCGAGGCCAAGCTCGTCGGCCGTGATCCGCGCACCGATCTTGCGCTCCTGAAGGTCGATGTGAACCGCAAGTTCACCTATGTGAAGTTTGCCGATGACAGCAAGATCCGCGTCGGTGACTGGGTCGTCGCCGTCGGTAACCCCTTCGGCCTCGGCGGCACGGTGACATCAGGCATTATTTCGGCCCGCGGCCGCGATATCGGCTCCGGCCCCTATGATGATTACCTGCAGATCGACGCCGCCGTGAACCGTGGCAACTCGGGTGGCCCGGCCTTCAACCTCAATGGCGAAGTGGTCGGCATCAATACCGCCATCTTCTCGCCGTCGGGCGGCAATGTCGGCATCGCCTTCGCCATTCCGGCATCCGTCGCCAAGGACGTGATTGCCGATCTGCAGAAGGACGGCAAGGTCGAACGCGGCTGGCTCGGCGTGCAGATCCAGCCGGTCAGCAAGGATATCGCCGAATCGCTTGGCCTCGCTGAAGCAAGCGGCGCGCTCGTCGTTTCGCCGCAGTCCGGCTCGCCGGGCGACAAGGCCGGCATCAAGCAGGGTGACATCATCACCGCCGTCAATGGCGAGCCCGTCAAGGATGCCCGCGACCTGTCGCGCCGCATCGGTGGCATGGCGCCCAACGCCAAGGTTGAAATCTCGCTGTGGCGCGGTGGCAAGTCGCAGTCGGTCACAGTGACGCTGGGTGATCTTACAAGCGACGACGCCTCCAAGGCGACGCCGACCCAGAACGACGACAAGGGCGACCAGTCTTCCAGCGAGAAGGTGCTGTCCAGCCTCGGCCTGACGGTTTCTCCCGCCGATGACGGCAATGGCCTTGCCATCACCGATGTCGACCCCGACAGCGATGCCGCTGCCCGTGGCCTGAAGACGGGTGAGAAGATCACCTCGGTCAACAACCAGCAGGTCGCTTCCGCCGCCGATATCGAGAAGATTCTCGAGCAGGCCAAGAAGGACGGACGCTCCAAGGCGCTGTTCCAGATCCAGACGGATGATGGCAGCCGCTTCATCGCTCTGGATATCGACCAGGGTTGATACGCTGAAACGCGATGCCGGCTTCTTTTGGGACCCGGCATCGCATCTCGCTCTTGAGACGGGGCGGTTGAGTATGGCAGGGCGCTATGGCCCTTTTCTTCTCCCCGCCGGGGAGAAGAAACAAGCGGCACCCGCCTGATCCATAGGCGATTGTTCCGCCTGGAAGCGCGACGGTGCTTAAGGCCCGATCTTCGGAGGAAATTCCATGGAAAACAAGGTTCAGGAAGTCTCTCCCGCATCTGTTTCCGGTTGTGCGGAAAAGGGCGAGGGCGCTATTGTCCCGCACATGAAGATTCTAGTCATTGAAGACGACCTAGAGGCTGCGGCCTATATGACCAAGGCGTTCCGCGAAGTAGGGATCGTCGCCGATCACGCGAGCGACGGTGAGAGCGGCCTGTTCATGGGCTGCGAGAATGCCTATGACGTGATGGTGATCGACCGCATGCTGCCGCGCCGCGACGGGCTTTCCGTCATCAGCGAGCTGCGCCGCCGCGGTATCGAGACGCCGGTTCTGATCCTTTCCGCGCTGGGGCAGGTGGATGACCGCGTGACCGGCCTGCGCGCCGGCGGCGATGATTATCTGCCGAAGCCTTACGCCTTTTCCGAATTGCTCGCCCGCATCGAGGTGCTGGGCCGCCGCAAGGGCAAGCCCGAGCAGGACATGATCTACCGGGTCGGCGATCTCGAACTCGACCGGCTGTCACATGATGTGCGCCGCAACGGCAAGGAAATCCTGCTGCAGCCGCGCGAATTCCGCCTGCTGGAATATCTGATGAAGAATGCCGGCCAGGTGGTGACCCGCACCATGCTTCTCGAAAATGTCTGGGACTATCACTTCGATCCGCAGACCAATGTCATCGACGTGCATGTTTCCCGCCTGCGCTCGAAGATCGAGAAGGACTTCGAGAAGCCGCTTCTGAAGACCATCCGCGGCGCCGGTTACATGATGAAGGACGAGGGCTGATTGGCGAAGATGGCCCGCCTCAGAATAGTGTTCCGGTCGACGGCGGTGCGCCTTTCGGCGCTCTATATCCTGCTGTTCGCGCTCTGCGCCGCCTTCCTCGTCTTTTATGTCACCGCCCTTTCCGAAAGGCTGCTGAACCAGCAGACGCGTGATGCGGTGCTGCAGGAAGTCTCGGATGTGCAGCGGATATATAATCGCGGCGGCATCAACCCGCTTCTCAGGATGATGGAGCGCCGCGCCCGCCAGCCGGGTGCGAGCCTTTATGTCATCGCCGGGCCGAATGGTGAAATCCTTGCCGGCAACGTTGCCTCCGTTCAGCCCGGTGTCTTCGACAAGGAGGGCTGGACGGGCTTCCCGTTCCGCTACGAGCGTTATTCCGAAAGCGGCGACAGCGTGCAGCATCTCGCCACCGCCAATATCTTCATGCTGGACAACGGCCTGCGCATCCTGATCGGCCGCGATCTCGGCGAGCCGACCAAGTTCCGGGCGCTGGTGCGCAATGCGCTGATGGTGGCGCTCGCCATCATGGGCGGCGGCGCGCTGCTCATCTGGTTCGGTATCGGCCGCAATGCGTTGAAACGCATCGACCGCATGTCTGCGGCGACCAAGAAGATCATGGCCGGCGACCTTTCCCAGCGTCTGCCGCAGGGCCGATCCGGCGATGAATTCGACCGCCTGTCCGGCTCGCTGAACGCCATGCTCGGCCGCATCGAGAAGCTGAATGAAGGCCTGCGGCAGGTCTCCGACAATATCGCCCACGACCTGAAGACGCCGCTGACGCGGCTGCGCAACAAGGCGGCCGCCGCCCTTGACGACAATGACGAGACGAAACGGCGCGCGGCCCTTGAAGGCATCATCGCCGAGTCAGACCAGCTTATCCGCACCTTCAACGCGCTCTTGATGATTTCCCGCGTCGAGGCCGGTTCGATCGCCGCGGAAATGACCGATGTCGACGTCTCGGCGATTGCCGCCGACAGCGCCGAACTTTACGAGCCTGTAGCCGAGGATGCCGGGCTTGCTCTGGAAGCCGAAATAGAGGCTGACCTTTCGGTAAAGGGCAACCGCGAACTGATCGGCCAGGCGCTCTCCAACCTCATCGACAACGCCATGAAATATGCCTGCGAGGGCGAAGGTGACAAGAAACTCGTCGTCCGTCTGGCAAGAGAGCCGGAGGCCATCGTGCTCTCTGTCGCCGATAGCGGTCCCGGCGTTCCCGCCGACAAGCGCGGCGAGGTGTTGAAACGTTTCGTCAGGCTGGATGAAAGCCGCTCCAAACCGGGAACCGGGCTCGGCCTGTCGCTGGTGGAGGCCGTCATGGAACTGCATGGCGGATCGCTGGTGCTATCGGACACGGATGCCTCGAATGCTGCCTGCCCGGGGCTGACGGTTTCGATGGTGTTTCCCATCCCCAAGGCGTAAGCATCGTTGACTGATGGTGCCAGTGGGTTTCCGCACCGGTGAGTTTCGGCGAATGAGCGGGATTTTTCGGGAAATGACTGTTTTTCAAGATTATATTGAAAGATAATCTGGAGAATGGTTCGGTTGATTGACGCAATGGCTCTGTTCGGAAATCGCGTGCGATGGACGAAAGGATGTGGTGACGGGTGGCAGCTACGGTTCCCTTGGCCGACGACGGGCATGGCCCGATCATTCTGTTCGATGCGGAATGTGTCTTGTGTTCCGTGAATGCGCAATTCGTGCTGCGGCATGACAGGGCCGGATATTTCCGTCTGGCCTCCATGCAGAGCGAGATCGGTGCTGAAATTTACCGTCGTTACGATATGGACCCGAAAGATCCCGTCAGCATGCTGGTCGTGGATGACGGCAGGGTGCGGCAGGACAGCGATGCTGTTCTGAGCATATATGAGGCGCTGGGCATGCCCTGGCGGCTGGTTACCGTATTGCGCATCATTCCCGCATTTCTGCGCGATCCCGTTTATCGCTTTGTCGCCCGCAATCGCTACCGCTGGTTCGGAAAGCATGAAGAGTGCTGGGTGGTGCCGCCGGAATACAGCGACAGGATTCTTTGAACATGGCGGCCCAGTGAAACGCCTTGCGGCGTTTCACTGGATGAGGAGGCGTGAGGGCAGGGACGCCTTTCCTCATGGGGACGGGCGGGGGATGGACGTGTATTTCTCCCGCGCGGCTTAGAACGTGTAGGCCACGCCGATCATGGCGAAGGGCTGGATATCCTTTTTCACCACCGGGCTGTCCCTGGCGTCGCCCAGCAGGAAGCCGACGCCGCCGGTGCCGGTGATCATCCAGTTCTCCGTCATGAGATATGAAACCGAGGCGCTGGCGTCGATGCGCTTGAAGCCTGCCTTGGCGTCATAACGTCGCAGGCCGGAGCGGGCGGATTGGGCAGACGTGACACCGAAATAGGATTTCATGTGGTTGTCATCCGCCCAGGTGGCGGAGAGATCCGCACCGAAGATGAACTGGTCGACTTTGTGCGAGACGCTTGCGCCGACAGTGGCGGTCAGGCCTTCGCTGCCGCCGATGGTCTTGTCCACCTTGGCGTAGATTTCAAAGGGGTCGACGCCATAGGCGATGACGCCGCCGATCACGCCGCCGGCCTTGATGTCGCCCAGCCCGCGAAGGTTCTTCTTGTCATCCTTTTCCTTGCGGCCCGCTTCCCAGCCACCCTTGACGCCAAGCCGGAAGCCGTTCTGGTTCAGAAGATTGACGGTAACGCCGCTGAAATCGATGCTCAGCGTTTCCCCATACTGGACGGAAACCAGCGGGACGGCGCCCACTTCCAGCTTGTCCGAACCTTCATATTTCGGGGCATAGGCCGCACCTGCGCCGAGCGTGATCTTCCACTCGCTGGAACTGCTGTAGCGGGCATTGTCGAAATTGCCCTGCGGATCGGCCAACCTGTCCGATTTGCCGATATCGGCGGCGAAGGCCGGTGTGCAGATCGCCTGCGCGGCGGGCAGCGTCGTCAGGCAAAGGGCCATCGCGCGCAGGTTCTTTTGCCATTTCACTGTAAAAATCTGTTTCATGATCATATCCGTTGCAGCATCGAGCGTTGGAAAACCGGGGAGTCGGGTTTCGTTGAGGATGACGCTACGCGGGCACAATTGCGGAGACATTACGCGGTGCGGCGCTTTGGAAAACATCGCCACCGGCGGTTTTCTGATCGCAAAGCGGCCCGCATTTGTTACAACGCCACATGCATGCGCCGGGAGGCTTCGCAAAAGGTGCGGCGGCAGGGACGTTTAGGATGCGGTGCATCCGGTCCTGAAAGCCGGGCACGGTCGAAGAGCGGCGAGGGATAGTCGGAAGAGGGAGAGAGACAGTGACGAAACGGGAAACCGCCGAAAGGCGGCTGAGCGAGGTTCTGCCGGGGATGATCCGCCCCTATACGCAGACGGAACTGAAATCCGTTCTTTCGACGCTGAAGGATATCGGCAAGGGCGAGCCGGCGGTGGCCGCGCTGCTTGCCGGGGAAAGCGCGCTCAAAGACTTTATCGCTGCGGCTTTCACGCTGTCTCCCTATCTGCGCGACATGGCGTCGGCGGATGAAGGGCTTTTGTCGCTGGCGATTTCGAAACCGCTTGAGCCGTTGCTGACCGGTCTCGTCCGCGAGGCGCGCGATTGCTGGAAGCCCGGGAACGAGGGCGGTATACCGAGCGAAAACGAGGTGATGTCGCGGCTGAGAGTAGCCAAGCGGCGGCTCTCTTTCATCGCCGCACTCGCCGATCTCGCCCGCATCTTCACCGCGCGCGATACGACCCGCTGGCTGAGCGACATGGCGGATGCATCGCTCTCCGCCGCCATCGATCACCTGCTGCTGTCGGCCCATGAGAGCGGCAAGCTGAAACTGAAGGATGTCGCAGCCCCCAGCGAAGGATCGGGCCTCATCGTGCTCGGCATGGGCAAGCTCGGTGCGCGCGAACTCAACTATTCCTCCGACATCGACGCCGTGGTGTTCTTCGAACCCTCAGCCGGCATCATGGACGATCCCTATGATGCGACGGAGAATTTCGGACGCATGATGCGCCGTCTGGTGCGCATCATGCAGGAGCGCACCGCCGATGGTTATGTCTTCCGCACCGATCTCCGGCTGCGGCCCGACCCCGGCTCGACGCCGCTCGCCATTCCCGTGGAAGCGGCGCTGCTTTATTACGAGGGCAGGGGGCAGAACTGGGAACGCGCCGCCTATATCAAGGCGCGGCCGGTGGCCGGCGACATGAAGGCGGGCGAGAACTTCCTGCGCGAGCTGACGCCTTTCATCTTCCGCAAATATCTCGATTACGCGGCGATTGCCGATATCCACTCCATCAAGCGGCAGATCCACGCCCATAAGGGCCATGGCGCGATTGCGGTGAAGGGTCATAATGTCAAGCTCGGGCGCGGCGGCATCCGCGAGATCGAGTTCTTCGCCCAGACGCAGCAGCTGATCGCTGGCGGCCGCATGCCGGCGCTACGTGTACGGGCAACGCAGGAGGCGCTTGCCGCACTGACCGAGGCGAAATGGATCGACGCAGAAACGCGCGACAGCCTGACCGACGCCTACTGGTTCCTGCGTGAGGTGGAGCATCGCATCCAGATGGTGCGCGATGAACAGACCCATGTGTTGCCCGACACCGAAGCCGAATTGAAGCGCATTGCCTTCATGCTCGGCTTTGACGACACCAAGGCTTTTTCGGAAAAGCTGGAAGAAGTGCTGCGGCTGGTGGAGCGGCGTTATTCCGCGCTGTTTGAGCAGGAAACGAAACTCTCCGGCGAGGCTGGCAATCTGGTCTTCACCGGCCAGAAGGACGATCCTGATACGCTGAAAACACTCTCCGCCCTCGGCTTCGAGCGGCCGGAGGATATCTCCCGCGTCATCCGCACCTGGCACAATGGCCGTTACCGGGCCACCCAATCGGTCGAGGCGCGCGAGCGGTTGACGGAGCTGACGCCGGACCTGCTGCGCGCCTTCGGTGAAAGCAAGCGGGCGGATGAGGCGCTCCTGCGTTTCGATAATTTCCTTTCCGGCCTGCCGGCCGGCATCCAGCTGTTTTCGCTGCTCGGCAACAATCCGGCGCTGCTCGACCTGCTGGTGACCATCATGTCATCAGCACCGCGCCTTGCCGAAATCATCGCCGCCCGCCCGCATGTCTTTGACGGCATGCTGGACCCGGCGCTGATGAGCGACATCCCGACACGCGATTATCTCGCCCACCGCATGGGCAATTTCCTCTCCAACGCCCGCCATTACGAGGATATTCTCGACCGGCTGCGCATCTTTGCCGCCGAACAGCGCTTCCTGATCGGTGTCAGGCTTCTGACCGGCGCAATCCGCGGCGAAGTCGCCGCCCGCGCTTTCACCCACCTGGCCGATCTGGTGATCGAGGCGGCGCTGAATGCGGTTCTGGCGGAGATGGAAGCGGCGCATGGGCTCTATCCCGGTGGCCGTGTCGCCGTCATGGGCATGGGCAAGCTTGGCTCCTTCGAGCTGACGGCTGGTTCGGATGTCGATCTCATCCTGCTTTACGATTATGACGATGCCGCCCATGAATCCACCGGTGCAAAGCCGCTCGATGTGGTGCGCTATTTCACTCGCGTTACCCAACGGCTGATTGCTGCCTTATCGGCCCCGACGGCGGAAGGCGTGCTTTACGAGGTCGACATGAGGCTTCGCCCTTCCGGCAACAAGGGGCCGGTGGCGACGCGCATCTCCGCTTTCGAGAAATACCAGCGCGAGGAAGCCTGGACCTGGGAACACATGGCGCTCTACCGCGCCCGCCTGATCTGCGGCGATGCCTCGCTGATGGAAGATGCGCGCCGCATCATCGCTTCCATCCTTTCGCAAAAGCGCGATGCGGCCAAGGTTTCCGTCGACGTGCTGGACATGCGCAACCTCATCGAGCAGGAAAAACCGCCGGAAAACAACTGGGACTTCAAGCTCATCAACGGTGGCCTGATCGACCTCGAATTCATCGCCCAATATCTGGCGCTGGTTGGGCCGGTGAAAGGGCTTGCTGCGCACGAACCGGGTCGCAATACGGCCGAGGCGTTTCAGGCGCTCGCCGCGCCTGTCATGGAGCCGCAGGCTTTCGATGACTGCATGGCGGCAATGGGGCTTTATACCGAAATCTCGCAGATCGTGCGGCTGTGCATTGATGGGACGTTCAATCCGAAAGAGGCGCCGGCGGGCCTGATCGACCTCGTGTGCCGGGCGGGGGATTGCCCGGATATCTCAACGCTTGAGGGAGAGGTGAAGCGGCTGGCGAAAGCAGTGCGCAAGGCGTTTGTGGCGGTGGTGAAGAATGGTAATTAGTGAATCGGATCATCGAAAGAAGAAGCTGAGCATGAAGGTGTATTTCTATATACTACCTGCAATATTATTGTTCTTTTTTTCACCTCTTATTTTAAATATATCGGCGGATATCATTGCATACGCGTATGGATGCCAAATCCATCTCGACGAGATTAAGTGTTCCGCAGGAGACGCCTCCGTCCCCATTGTAGCTGCTTTTGCACTAGATATCTGCTTATTGGCACTGCGATTGTTGTTCTTTGTGCCCCTGATCGCGGCGATGTTTTTCTTCATCTGGCTATTGCTAATATTGCGATATGCCCTGCTAAGAATTGAGACCAAAAGTAAATGATGGAAGAGCCAATTTCCCTATAATTTAGGCCTTTGTCGGTTGGGCGCGAACATCGTCCAACGCTCAATGCACCGTCCCACACCCCCCCGCCGTATGCGGAATAATGATCGTCACCACCGTGCCGCGACCCTCACATGAGCGTATCTTCATCGTCCCGCCATGCAGCTTCACCAGTGAGCGGGAAATCGCCAGCCCAAGCCCGGAACCGCCCTGGCTCTTGGCATATTGGCTCTGCACCTGCTCGAAAGGCTGGCCGATCTTGTTGAGCGCCTGCGCGGGGATGCCGATGCCGGTATCGGCGATGGTGAGGATCATCGCGGCCTCATGCACATGGGTGCGCAGCGCGATGCGGCCGCCGTCGCCGGTGAATTTGACCGCGTTGGAGAGCAGGTTGAGCATGATCTGCTTCATGGCGCGGCGGTCGCCCTGCATGGTCAGCCCGGCGCAGACCTTCTGCTGCACGGTGATGTTCTTCTGCTGGGCCTGAATGGCGGTCAGCCGCAGCGTCTCCTCGATCAGCGGCGCAAGATCGATCGTCTCGCGGTTGATGCGCATATGGCCCGCTTCAATCTTCGACATGTCGAGAATATCGTTGATGACGTTGAGCAGGTGTTTGCCGCTGTCATGGATATCGCGGGCATATTCGGAATATTTCGGCGAGCCGACCGGCCCGAACATCTCGTTTTGCAAGATTTCGGAAAAGCCGAGGATGGCGTTGAGCGGCGTGCGCAGCTCGTGGCTCATATTGGCGAGGAATTCGGATTTCGCCCGGTTGGCGGCCTGCGCACGCTCTTTTTCGGCGAGATAATTGGCGTTGGCGTCGGAAAGTTCCGTCTTCTGCCGTTCCAGCTTGTGCTGCGAGGCGGAGAGATCGCCGATCGTTGCCATCAGCCGGCGTTCGGAATCGCGCAGCCGTTCCTGATGGCGCTTCAGAAGGGTGATATCGGTGCCGACGGAGACGAGGCCGCCGTCACGGGTGCGGCGCTCGTTGATCTGCAGCCAGCGGTCATCGGCAAGCTGCACTTCCATGGTGCGCGACAGGCCGGATTGGTCCGGATCGGCAACGCGGCGTTCAACCACGGGCCGGGCGGCTGCGGCATGAACCGTGCTTTTTTCCGTGCCGGCCACCAGCACGCTGTCAGGCAGGCCATAGGCCTTCTGGTAATGGGTGTTGCACATCACGAGGCGATCGTTCTTGTCCCACAGCACGAAGGCTTCCGAGGTGGATTCGATGGCGTCGGCAAGGCGCTGGTCCGCCTCGGCATAACGTTGGGCGAGGCGGTGCTGTTCGGTGACATCCATGGCGATGCCGATGACGCGCGGGCCGTTATTGGTGCGGATGACCTGGGCGCGGGCGCGCAGCCAGACATAATGACCCTTGGAATGGCGCATGCGGAAAATCTGGTCGATCTGGCGCAGGTTGCCGCAGCCGACGGCGCGGGCAAGCTCGTAGAGATTGCCGTCTTCAGAATGCATCATGCGGGCCGCATCGGAAAAGGAGAGCGGTGCTGCCTTCGGCGGAAGCCCAAGAATTTCGTAAAGCGAACCGGACCAGAACATGCGACGGCTGGAAAGATCGAAATCCCAGAGGCCGCAGCGCCCGCGTGACAGCGCCGTTTCCACCCGCAGGTTGGATTCGGCGAAGATGTCGTCGGCGTCGCGGGCGCGCTTCACCTGCATATAATAGGCGTAGAGCACGACGAGCAGGATGGAGGAGATGCCGGCGAACAGCGTCACGTTCATGGCGATTTCGCTACGCCAGAAGGAGCGGATCGGCTGCAGCGAGCGCGCCGCGATCACCATGGCGCCATCATCACCGAAGGGGATCATCGTCGCATAATGCTGCTGGCCATCGATGTTGGTCTCGATGGTGCCGGGCGAGCCGGGGAAACGCTGCACGATGGCGATTTCGGGAAGCAGGGCGGGCAGCGAGGTGCCGATATAAAGCATCGCCTCCTTGCCGGCGCCCGCGAAGATGCGGCCATTGCTGCCTGACAGCAGTACCATGGTGCCATCGGCAAGGCTGCCCGACGGCAATGCGGCGACAAGGCTCGCCTCGGCGCGGGTCCGGTCCTGCCCGGTGAAAACGATACCGTTGTTAATAAGGGCCGCTTTCGCCGTCAGCGCCGTCAGCGCAGTGGAGTGGCGGGCGGCCTCTTCCATGCGGCTGTATTCGGCAACGATGCCAAGCATGCGCGAGGCAGCGACAACAACGAGGAAGGCGAGAATGAGAATGGGGATCAGACGTTTCAGCAGGGTTTCGACCTGCGGCGCCGGGCGGTCGGAGCCATTCATCAAACCCATCAGGTCGCTGGAAAGCCTTTCGCCCCAGGCCGCAAGATCAGAAAATTTGGCATACGGCCGCTCATCGCCCGCAGTCGCCCGCCGCACGTTCGTCATTGTCCCGCCTTTTAGATGTCCCCAGTGATTCGAAGCGCCGCCGCTCGAATATCTCTAATGAATCAAATGCGATTCGCCGTGTCCAGAGGCAAAAGTTAAAAGAATTTTAACCCCTTGAACCGACTCCGTATTTTTTCGGGACAATCTGTTGCCGCTTCGGGAAAAGCGGGATTCATGAAGAAAAACAGTGAGCCGGCACTTCAATTCCGGCGGTTTCGAGATGCCGCGTGGAACGGGTTTCAGCCTCCATCGAAGGCATCGAGAGCAGGGCCAAGAGCGCTGATCACGCCATTGCCGGCGGCGGGAAGACCGGTCAGCACCGCGCTGATGATATCCTCCCGGCTGGCGCCGTGCGCCTTGGCTTCCGTTACATGAAAAGCGATGCCGCTTTCCAGACGCAGGGCGGCCAGAATACCGATATAGATCAGGCTCTGCGTCTTCACATCGAGTGTGGAGGCCGCGCCCAGGCCCTGCACGGCTTGAAGCCATGCTGCCTTGTGAGCCGGGGCGTCGGTCATGAAGCGTTGAAACGAGGCGCTGGTTCTGGACATGTCCGTCATCTGAAGTTCCCATCTGATCCCGAGCCAACGTCGGCCCTTCGCACACAAAGATGCTGCGCAATGCGCGACGCCGCCTTGATGGAAATCAAGACGGCGTCGCGGCATGGATCAGAATGGTGAAGCTTCGGCCGACGATCAGCCCTTGAGGATACGCCCGACGATGTCGCTTACATCCGTCGACAGGTCCTTCGCCTCGGCAATGGTTGAAAGCGCGGCTTTCGCATGTTCGGCACGGCTTGCCTCCAGCGATCGCCAGGAGCGCATGGAGGTCAAAATGCGGGCGGCCAGCTGCGGATTGCGCTTGTCGATGGCGATGATCTGTTCCGCAAGGAAACGATAGGCCGCGCCATCGGCTCGGTGGAAGCCGGTGGGGTTGGAGAAGGCAAGCGTGCCGACCAGCGAGCGCACCCGGTTCGGATTGGTGGCGATGAAATGTTTCGATTTCATCAGCCCCTTGATACGCTCCAGCGCGCCTTCGCCCGGAATGGCTGCCTGCAGCGAGAACCATTTGTCGAGAACGAGTGCATTGTCGGCAAAGCGTTTTTCGAAGGCGGCAAGCGCTTCCTTTGTTTCCGTGCTTTCCGGGAAACGCTGGGTCAGGACACTGAGCGCATGGGCGAGATCGGTCATATTGGTGGCGTCGGCAAAGGCCTTCGCCGCCCGCTCCGGTGTTCCCTCGGCAAAGGCGAGGAAGCTCAGGGCGCCATTGCGCAGTGAACGGCGTCCGGCGCTGTCGGCGTCGGGGCTGTAAGCCTCGACATCGGCAGCACTATCGGCAAGCCGCCGCAGCGTTTCTAGGCCGGACGTGGCAATCGCCTTGATCGTGGCATTGCGCGCCTTGTGGATGGCATCGGGATCGGTGTTGCCGCCGAGTTCGCGGGCGATATCCGTTTCGCTCGGCAAGGCCAGCGCCTGCGCCCGGAATGCCGGCTCAAGCGCGTCGTTGCCGATGATTTCGATGAGCGTGGCGGAGAGAGCCGCATCCGTCTGTGTTTCTTCGCCCTTCTGCACCGCCTTGGTGGCGGCAATCAGCGCCGGCAGGGCGAGATCGGTCAGCGCCTGGAAACGGGCGAACATGTCAGTCTCATGCCGGGCGATCTGCACCAGATCGGCCGCATTCTGCTCGAAATCCAGATTGATCGGTGCCGAGAAGCTGCGGTTGATAGACAGCACCGGCCTCGACGAGATGCCGGTAAAGGAGAAGGTCTGGTTGCGTTCGGTCAGATGCAGCACGCCATTGCGATACTCGCCGCCTTCGACGGCCTGCGGTTCGGCGATCTGGCCATTGTCGAGGATCAGCGCCAGCGACAGCGGAATATGGCGCGGCTGCTTCACCGGCTGGCCGGGCGTCGGCGCCACGGTCTGTTCCAGCGTCAGTCTGAAGGTGGCATTGCCCGCATCATAAGCCGATGAGACGGAGACGAGCGGTGTGCCCGCTTCCGTGTACCAGAGCGAAAATTGCGAGAGGTCGCGGCCGCTCGCATCGGCGAAGCTCTTGACGAAATCCTCGACGGTTGCGGCTTCGCCGTCATGGCGCTCGAAATAGAGGTCCATGCCCTTCTTGAAATCATCAGCGCCGAGGATCGTGGCGATCATCCTCGTGACTTCGGCACCTTTTTCATAAACGGTCGTTGTGTAGAAATTGTTGATTTCGCGATAGGTATCCGGGCGCGGTGGGTGCGCCAGCGGGCCGGAATCCTCGGGAAACTGCTCCGATTTCAGGTGGCGCACATCGGCGATGCGCTTGACCGGCCGCGAGCGCATGTCGGCGGAAAATTCCTGATCGCGATAGACCGTCAGGCCTTCTTTCAGGCAGAGCTGGAACCAGTCGCGGCAGGTAATGCGGTTGCCCGTCCAGTTGTGGAAATATTCATGGGCGATGATACGCTCGATATTGGCGTAGTCAGCATCGGAGGCGGTTTCCGGGTCGGCCAGTACGAATTTGTCGTTGAAGACGTTGAGACCCTTGTTCTCCATCGCGCCCATGTTGAAGTCGGACACGGCGACGATCATGAAGATATCGAGGTCGTATTCGCGGCCGAAGCGCTCTTCGTCCCATGTCATGGAACGCTTCAGCGCATCCATGGCGTAGGCCGCGCGCGGCTCCTTGCCGTGCTCGACATAAATCTTCAACGCCACCTCGCGGCCGGACATGGTGGTGAAGGTATCTTCCACCACGCCGAGATCGCCGGCGACAAGCGCGAAGAGATAGCTGGGTTTCGGATGCGGATCGAACCAGGCTGCGAAGTGACGGCCTTCATCGTAATTGCCGCCGCCGAGGAAATTGCCGTTCGAGAGCAGCAGCGGATTGCCTTCCTTCGCCGCGATGATCGTCACCGTATAGGGCGCCAGAACATCCGGCCGGTCGGGGAAATAGGTGATACGGCGGAAACCTTCCGCCTCGCATTGCGTGCAATAAACGCCATTGGTGCGGTAAAGCCCCATCAGCTGCGTATTGATCTGCGGATTGATGTAATTGGTGACGCAGATCTCGAAGGGAGATTCGGTCGGCAAATCGCGGATGGTCAGGCTGTCGGGCGTCGCCTCATATTGGCCGGCGGGAAGCTCCACCTGGTCGAGCAGCAGGCCGGAGAGCTTCAGCTCGTCGCCATCGAGAACGAGCGGCGCCTGCCGCTCAGCGCCTTCGCGCCGGTGAAAGATCAAACGGGCTTCGACCTTGGTATTCTTGGGGTCGAGTTCGAAGGTGAGATCCACCCGCTCCAGAACGAAATCGGTGGGGCGGTAATCTGCCAGGTGAACGATCTGGCCCGTGTCTGTTCGCATGACTGTCCCTGAATAACTTGGCGTGGTCTTCCCGGCATCATGTCGCCATAAGTCCCGGATGTAAAATGGGTAGAGTATTCGTCACGTTCATGTGCGCGTCGGAGGACGTTCTGTCCCGCGATGGAAAGCTTTGCCGGCCATGCAGACAATCCTCCCGCCGCCGGACCCGTGGACCATGGCAGCAAATGTTGAACGATTGCTGAAATTATATTTTATTTTCTTCAAATTTTAGCACGCGTCGCTTTTCGTCTGCGATCGTTCCCTGAGCCCATGATAACGAACCCCAGCCAGATCAACGGAATTCATGAGTGAATAACATTTTTTGTTGTAAAGCCCCGGAAGAATGCTCTAGCCTTGGGACATCCACTTCCCCTGCGTCGTCCTCTCCCGCATGAAAATCTCCCGATGGCGTGTTTGCGCAGCCGATATGAGTAACTGCCAATGAACGCCGAACCGATGAATCCCTTTCGCGGGATTAGCATGAAGCTGATTTCGGTCGGCTTTTTTCTTGTCATGCAGACCTGCATCAAGGCCGCAGGTGACGTGCCGGCCGGCCAGATCACCTTCTTCCGTTCCGCCTTCGCCATCATCCCGATCGTCGTTTATCTCGCCTGGCTGCATGCGCTGGCGAGCGCGCTGCACACCAACAATCTCCTCGGCCATTTCAAGCGCGGTTTTCTGGGCATCCTCTCGATGGCCTGCGGTTTTTATGGGCTGACCATGCTGCCGCTGCCGGAATTCATCGCCATCGGTTATGCCTCGCCGCTTCTCGCCGTCGTTTTCGCCGCCTTCATCCTGCATGAAAAGGTGCGCATCTATCGCTGGAGTGCGGTGTTTGTCGGCATGATGGGCGTGCTGGTGATTCTGTGGCCGAAGATGACGCTTCTGAGTGAGGGCGGCTTTGCCGCGGGTGAGGGGCTTGGGGCCATTGCCGTGCTATGCGGCGCGGCGCTGGGCGGGCTCGCCATGATCCAGGTGCGGCAGCTGGTGGAGACGGAAAAGACGCCCACCATCGTGCTCTATTTTTCACTCACCGCCACTTTGTTATCGCTCATCAGCGTGCCCTTCGGCTGGAATTCGCTGAGCCTGACGCAGGCGATGCTCTTGATCACCAGCGGCATCTGCGGCGGCGTCGCGCAAATCTTCCTGACGGAGAGTTACCGCCATGCCGAAGTCTCCGTTATCGCGCCCTTCGAATACAGCTCCATCGTCTTCGGCATCGCGGTGTCCTACATTCTGTTCGGTGATATTCCGACGGTGACGATGCTGATCGGTACGGCGATCGTGATCCTCGCCGGTATCTTCATCATTTTCCGCGAGCATCAGCTGGGATTGGCGAGACGGGCGGCGCGCAAGGCTTCGACGCCGCAGGGGTGAGGGATGTTTCCTCGGCCGCTATACA
This sequence comes from Agrobacterium sp. CFBP2214, assembly GCF_030209895.1. Classification (NCBI taxonomy): domain Bacteria; kingdom Pseudomonadati; phylum Pseudomonadota; class Alphaproteobacteria; order Hyphomicrobiales; family Rhizobiaceae; genus Agrobacterium; species Agrobacterium sp. CFBP2214. Next base: position 881,996 of record NZ_JARVRC010000001.1, read on the forward strand.
CTGGCCGTTTTGTGTGTCCGTCATTCCGGCCATGAGCCGGAATCCAGTCGACACGCGTCTGCGTGTTGGAAAGACTCCTTTCAGCCCAAGGACTTGGGCTGGCTGGATGCCGGATCGGGTCCGGCATGACGGAGGTCTATAATCGTGAAAACACGCAAAAGCAAAAGGCGCCTTCCCGAAGAAAGACGCCAGCGCGCAATCATATCTATGGGCCAGTGCTAGACTGGCCTGAGTGCTTCTCAGCGCTCGCGGAAATCCGCGAAGACTGCCGAGGGACGCGTCACGCGGACCTGCTGCATGGCAGCGCGTGCGGTCATCTGTTCGTTTGCGGCTGCGCCGAAACGATGGTAGCCCTGACTGGAGCGAGGGCCGAGGCCCGCCAGGCGGAGCGTTTCAAAGCCGGAATGTACCGGACGGAAGCGAGTGGTCATTGCCTTGGTTCCTTAAACCGAATTCCTCCCAAGACATGATCGCTATATCGCAGCGCAGCATGGATTCGGCAAGCCGGCCAAATGCGCCGCTGTTATGCGTAATGCGCATGGCTTTTTTCATAATTCATTTACATTGAGTAGGAATGAGGCAGTCAGCCCTCGGTGATCTTTGCCTGAAAAGCCAATAAATCCTGCCATGCCAAGGACTTACTCGCTGGCGCGTTCAACAGTTCCTGCGGATGCAGGCTGGCCAAGGCAGGCAAAACCAGGTGTCCGGCTGCGACATCACGCCACTGTCCACGCAGCGTATGGATGGTGCCGGTGCCGCCAAAGAAGAAACGTGCGGTGAAGTTGCCAAGAAGCAACAGGTGTTTCGGCTCGGCAAGCGCGATCTGTCGCTCGATGAAGGGGCGGCAGATATCCATCTCGGCCTGCGTCGGCGGGCGGTTGCCCGGCGGCCGCCAGGGCACGACATTGCCGAGCATGATGGTGCTGCGCTCAAGCCCGATGGCCGCCAGCATGCGGTCGAGCAAAAGCCCGGTCTTGCCGGCGAAGGGAAGGCCCTCGCGGTCGTCATCCGCGTCAGGCATCGGGCCGATGACCATGATGGCGGAGGCGGCATCACCTGCGGTGAAAATCGTATTGCGCGCGCTGTTCTTGAGGTTGCAGCCGCTGAAACCCTCAAGTGCGGTTTTCAGCTCGGCAAGCGATCTCGCGCTTTCCGCCGCAAAACGCGCCGCCGCCACGGCCTGCTCGTCGGGCATGGCGACATTCTGCTGAAGAGCGGGCGCGGCTGGCGCGCCACGCGCCGGGGCGCTGCGCGTTGCCGCCTGCCGCTGAGGTGCGTCGGCACGGCGATCCGCCGGCCTTTCAGTCTGGCGTGCCGATGTCACCGCATCCTGTGCCGGCGCGGATCGGGCAGGGCGGGCGGCGGCGAATTCAGCGAAACGGTCGACCGGGGTCTCTTCCAGCATCCAGTCCACGCCCGCATCCGCATGGAAATGCAGGAGGGCGGCGAGTTCGGCCGGGGAGAGGTCGTGAGCGGCGATCATGGGCGGAAATTACCCCATGTTCCCCGCCCGGGGAACCCGTAAATCACGCTGTCCAGCGCTGAATGTCGCCGCTTTCGCCGATCATGGCGAGACCATGGGCAATCGAGAGCAGTTCGCCGCCGCTTTCGATACGGTCGGCGTCGAAACGGCGGGTGAAAAGCTCGCGCACCGCCGGCACGAAGGAGGTGCCGCCGGTCAGGAACACCTTGTCGATCGCCTCGGGCGCAACCTTCGTCTTTTCCAGAACCTCGTCGAGCGCTTCTTCGATCTTGGCAAGGTCGTCAGCGATCCAGTTGTTGAAATCGCTGCGCTTCACCATCTTGCGGCCGGCCTTGCCGAGCGGTGAGAAGTTGAACTCCGCTTCTTCCGCCGAGGAGAGCGCCATCTTGGTGGCGGAAATCGCCTGATAAAGCGGGTAGCCCTCGTCGTGGTCGACCAGATCGATGAAGAGTTCGAGTTTTTCCGGCTCCAGCGCCGAGCGCACCAGCGATTTCAGCGCGGTGAATTCCTTCGAGGTCTTGAAGATCGACAGCTGGTTCCAGCGGCCGAAATTCACGTAATAACCCGAGGGCACGTCCAGCACCTTGTCGAAGCTTTTGAACTTGCTGCCCTTGCCGATCTCGGGCGAGACCAGATTGTCGATCATGCGGAAGTCGAAATGGTCGCCTGCCACGCCGACGCCGGAATGGCCGATGGGGGTGGCGGAAAGCTTGCCGGCATGGGTTTCGAAACGGATCAGCGAATAGTCCGTGGTGCCGCCGCCGAAATCCGCCACCAGCACATTGGCGTCCTTCTTCAGGCTCTGGGCGAAATAATAGGCCGCCGCCACCGGCTCATAGACATAATGGATATCAGGGAAACCTGCCCGGGTGAGCGCCTCGTTGTAACGGGCAAGCGCCAGCGTCTCATCCGGATTGCTGCCGGCGAAACGCACCGGCCGGCCGGCGATGACGGTGGAAACGTCACCTGGCCATTCCTCACCCGCATAGGTCTTCAGCTTGCGCAGGAACACGTCCATCAGATCCTCGAAGCTCTGGCGCTTGGCGAAGATCAGCGTGCCCTGAAACAGCGGCGAGGCCGCAAATGTCTTGATCGACTGCAGGAAACGGCAGTCGCCGGCATTGTCGATGAACTGGCGGATGGCGGCATGGCCCGCTTCCACATGCAGGGCGGCCGCACCCAGGCCGGCATCCTTCATGAAGGAGAGCGCGGTGCGCATGCTGTCATCCGTGCCTGCGCTGCTGGTGAAGCGCATGGAACGGCTTTCGCCGCCGCCGTCGGAAAGAGCCATGACCGTGTTGGTCGTGCCGAAATCGAGGCCGAGAGCCCGCTTTTGCGTCATCGCCATATCCTTGTTGCCGATAGAAAAACCCGCCCGGCCTGAAAGGCGGCCCAGCGCGAAAATAAGGGATGCCTTTGGCACCCCGATGTCAGAGGAGGGCGGTTGATTGCACAGGGCCGACGGAATGGCAAGCACCCGCACCCGGGTTTATTGTGAAATTTGCATGAAGTAATCGCCATGGGTGGAAGGCCGCCCTGCCGCCCGCATTAAATATTTTTTCGCATAAAGCGAGTATAAGGCTGAAATATAGCGTTAAAGAGCAGATTTATTTTTGTATTTGTTGTGTTTGCAGACGGAGCCCCGATGTCCCGAAAGCCGGCCCGTTCCACCCTCGAAGACGTGTCGCCGGCGCGAAACGCCCGCGTTCGCGGCGATGCGGACAGCTTCAACCGCCATCTCATGGACCTGATGGAGGCGTCGCAGCAGGGTTATGCGCTTTTCGACGGCGGCGATGAACTGCGTTTCGCCAACACGGCATTCCGCACCGCGCTCGGCCTCGGCCCGGACGAGTTTCCGACATGGGTTGATCTCATGCGCAGCGGTTACCGCAACTCCGCCGGCACGGCCATCGAGACCTCCGATTTCGAACTGTGGCTACGCTCCGCGAGAACGAGGCGCGGCAAGCTGCCCTTCCGCACCATCGAGACCGGCCTCAATGACGGGCGCTGGATGCTGACGACCGAGACGACGCTGCCGGGTGGCTGGATGTTGTGCGTCGTCACCGATATTTCCGAACTCGGCGTTGAACTGCGCGATCTTCGCCAGGAGCGGGACAGGGCGTTGAAATCCGCCCTGAGCGACGAGCTGACCGGTCTCGGCAACCGCCGCTACGTCATGGATATTCTCAATCACCGGCTCGGCCCCAACAAGGCCGAGGCGCTTGCCGTCATCATCATTGATATAGACCACTTCAAGTCGGTGAACGACCGCTTTGGCCATGCCTGCGGCGATCTGGTTCTGAAAGACTTCGCCGCCCGGCTTTCCGCTGCGGTCGCCCGCGACGATCTGGTCGGGCGGATCGGCGGCGAGGAGTTCCTGCTCGTTTTCGGCGGTTCGCGCATGTTGAGCGCGGAGATCATCATGCAGAAACTGCTGTTGTCTTTGACCGCGGCATCGCCGCTGAGCGACGTGCCGGATTTCCGCTATAGCTGCTCGGCTGGCATTGCCTTTGCAAATCCGGGCGAGAGCGCGAGCGATGTCCTGCGCCGCGCCGACACGGCGCTTTACGAAGCCAAGAATACCGGCCGGAACCGCTACGTGATTTACGGAGCGGCCTCCTGACGGATTCGTATCTATTCGGCCTTAGTTCGACTTCGCCGCGCCGCCATCTACTCTCAGCATCGTGCCGGTGATGTAGCTTGCCGGAACCGAGCAGAGGAAAGCGCCTGCGGCGGCGAATTCCTCCACCGTGCCGAGGCGGCCGGCCGGGATGCTCTTGACGGAGGCCTCGCGGATTTCCTCGACGCTCTTGCCGAGACGCTTGGCGTTGGCGCCGTCAAGCTCATCGATGCGGTCGGTATGGATACGGCCGGGCAGGAGCAGGTTGGAGGTGATGCCGAAGGAGGCCACTTCGGAGGACAGCGTCTTGCTCCAGCCGACCAGCGCGCCGCGCAGCGTGTTGGAAAGCGCAAGATTGGCGATCGGCTCAAACACGCCTGACGAGGCGACGGTGAGGATGCGGCCGAAACCCTGCTCCTTCATGTCAGGCAGAAGCGCATTGGTGAGCGTGATGACGCGCAGCACCATGGACTGGAAGAAGGTATCGAGCTTTTCGACCGTCATCTCCTGCGCAAGGCCCGGGGTCGGACCGCCGGTATTGTTGACGAGAATATCGATGCCGCCGAGCTTGTCCTTGACCGCCTGAACCATGGCGACGACGAAATTGTCATCGGCAAGATCGCCCCAGACCCAGTCGGCCTTGCCCTTGCCGAGCGCATTGATCGCCTTGCAGTTTGCCTCCAGCTTATCGCCGCTTCTGCCGACGAGAAGGACATGCGCGCCTTCTTTCGCCAGCGCCGTCGCAATGCCCAGCCCAAGGCCGCGAGAGGAGGCGAGAACGAGGGCGCGTTTGCCGGAAATGCCGAAATCCATGGGTTTTATCCTGTCTTGTGAGTGCGCTATGTGCTGTTTATAGAGCATTTCCAGGAAAAGTGGACCCCGGTTTTCCGTCCGGAAATGCGACAAAACAAAGAGTTAGAGCGTTTTCGCGATTCGAAGAATGGCGAAAATCCTCTATGAAGGTGGCGCCCGGTTTTGAAGGAAAAATACACGTCATGACAGAACAATCCCTGCTGAAATTCTCCATTGCCGTCACGGTTCTCCTGGCGCTCTTCGGTATCGGCGCGGGCCTGTTCTCCGGCTCCTTCGCGGTGGTTTTCGATGGTGTCTATGCGCTGACCGACGCTTTCATGACGGTGCTGGCGCTGCTGGTCGCGCGGCTGATCGCCGCCTCCGCAGCGCCAAGGCCGGGCGGCCGGCTGGTGGAGCGTTTCACCATGGGTTTCTGGCACCTGGAGCCGATGGTGCTCGGCCTCAACGGCACGCTGTTGATGGGTGCTGCGATCTATGCGCTCATCAATGCCATCGACAGCCTGATGGATGGCGGCAGGTCGATCGAGTTCGACTACGCGATCATCGTCACCTTCCTCAGCTTTGCCGTCTCGCTCGCCATGGCGTGGTTCGTCAAAAGGCAGAACCGCCGGCTGAAATCCGCCTTCGTGGCGCTGGATGCCAAAAGCTGGTTGATGAGCGCGCTTTTGAGCATCGCGCTCTTTATCGCCTTCGCCGTGGGTTACGGGCTGACGGGAACGTCGCAGGCATGGCTTTCGCCCTATATCGACCCGGCCGTGCTGGCGCTGGTCTGCCTCGTCATCATCCCCATGCCGCTCGGCAATGTGAAGCAGGCGCTGGCCGACATCCTTCTGGTGACCCCGCTGGAATTCAAGCAGCATGTGGACAGGGTGGCCGCCGAGACGGTGGAAAAATTCGGCTTCGCTTCGCACTATTCCTATGTCGCCCGCGTCGGCCGCGGCCGTCAGATCGAACTCTTCTTCATCGTGCCGAAGAACTGGCCGGCCCGGCGTCTGGAGGAATGGGATGCGATCCGCGACGAGATCGGCGAAGCGCTGGGCGGCGAGGGCAGTGACCGCTGGTTGACGATCGTGTTTACGACGGATGAGGAGTGGGCGGTTTGATGTTGGAGAGTGATCTTAGCTAATCGGCTTGTGGCCCAAAGCGGTCATTGCAGCACTGATCTGGACAGGCCTGATGGGGATGGAGAGCGGATTGGCAGGTTTCAGTCTGACAGAGCAGAAGTGGTCTTCCAGTGTCGCTCAAGCCGGAGTTTTGCACCAAACTCTTGCTACAGAAATTCCTTAGAAGTCAGCAGTGGCGATTTTGTCGCGAACTTGGGAGTCTGCGATAAGAATGGCTCCATCTTAGCGGGGCTATTTCACGCGCGCTTGATGTTGGCGGCCACCAATTGCCTGAAGTCGTCGATCTGTGCTGGCGTCAGGACGCGCTTAGGCAGCATGTTGAACACGCGCGCCCCCTGGTAGAGGAGGATCACCTTGCTGTCTTCGGTCCATTTGAGATAGTCGTTCCAAGGAACATTCCAGTCGCCCTGCTGTGCCTTGCTCCTAAAGCCTTCCTCAGACCATGTAACCGTGATCGGGTGCTGAAGGGTTTTCTGGTCTGCGTAGGCCTTGCGGGCAAACACGGCAGCGCCGAAAAAATATTGGTAGAGCGGTATTGCGATCACAACCACCACGCAGATGTAGAAGAGCGACATGAAAGGCGCATCGGGGAATCGCAGCGCCAACGTGAAGAGCGAGGCAAGCAGCAAAGCAACGAAGATCAGCCAGCAAACGAGCGGCCAGCCTGAGGTTGAATATTTCAGTATGAACAGCTTGTTGGCAGCAACATAGTCGTCGGCGGTCAAAGTGAAGGTGACGCTGCGGTTCATATCTCTCATTGTCTCCCTGGTGAGATACCACACCTGTCGCATAATTCCCGAAACCTGCGACACGTTTTGCTGTCGTACTATGTCCGGGTTGCAGCATCGCAATCAAGCCAGTGAACGTCTTCAATGGGGGCGACAGCGGACAATCATCGATACGTAAAGGTATGTCCGCTTGCGGCGCAAACGGAAACGCCGCCATTGATGAAGCGAGCCGAATGGGCGTTTCAGCCACGGTAAACGCGAGAGCGGCACAAATGCCGACTACCCTTGACGCCTACACTCCCAGCTTCTATTTTAAATCTTACGTGAACGTAAAAGTAATAAACCAATCATCAGGTTGTCTGACAATTGACTGGCGTGCGACATGTTTTGCCGCTATAGAAGCTCGACAAAGGCGTCCTGCTTTGCGAAGACAGACGCTGGTAAATGCGGTGTCGCGGATGGCTTTTTGTCCGGCGCAGGCGATGCGCCGAGGATGCCGGTAAGCGGATATAACAACAGCCGGATGGGACCGGCGATGTGAGAGGACAAGATGACGGAAGCGATGGAACTGCCCGAACGCGAAGCGATGGAATTCGACGTTGTGATCGTTGGCGCGGGTCCTGCGGGTCTCGCCGCCGCGATCCGCCTGAAGCAGGTGGAGCCCGAGCTCTCGGTCGTCGTTCTGGAAAAAGGCGCGGAAGTCGGTGCGCACATCCTCTCGGGCGCGGTGGTCGATCCCATCGGCATCGACCGTCTTCTGCCCGGCTGGCGCGAAGAGGAGGGGCATCCCTTCAAGACCGAGGTCAAGGACGACCAGTTCATGTTCTTAGGCCCGGCCGGCTCCATCCGCCTGCCGAATTTCATGATGCCGCCCCTGATGAACAATCATGGCAACTACATCGTCTCGCTCGGGCTGGTCTGTCGATGGCTGGCGGAAAAAGCGGAAGGGCTCGGCGTCGAGATCTATCCGGGCTTTGCCGCCACGGAAGTGCTCTATAATGACGAAGGCGCCGTCATCGGCGTCGCCACCGGCGATATGGGCATCGAGAAGAACGGCGAGCCTGGTCCCGCCTTCACCCGCGGTATGGAGCTGCACGGCAAATATGTGCTTGTTGGAGAGGGCGTGCGCGGTTCGCTCGCCAAGGAGCTGATTTCCAAATTCGACCTCTCGAAAGATCGCGAGCCACAGAAATTCGGCATCGGCATCAAGGAGCTCTGGCAGGTCAAGCCGGAACACCACAAACAGGGCCTCGTGCAGCATTCCTTCGGCTGGCCGCTCGGTTTCAAGACCGGTGGCGGCTCGTTCCTGTATCATCTGGAGGACAATCTCGTCGCCGTCGGCTTCGTGGTGCATCTCAATTACAAGAACCCCTATCTTTATCCTTTCGAGGAATTCCAGCGCTTCAAGACGCATCCGGCCATCCGCGACACCTTCGAGGGCGGCAAGCGCATTTCCTATGGTGCGCGCGCAATTACCGAAGGTGGCTACCAGTCGGTGCCGAAGCTCACCTTCCCGGGCGGCGCGCTGATCGGCTGTTCCGCCGGTTTCGTCAACGTGCCGCGCATCAAGGGCAGCCACAATGCGGTGCTGTCGGGCATGCTGGCTGCGGAGAAGATCGCCGTGGCGATTGCCGCCGGCCGCGCCCATGATGAGGTGGCCGAGATCGAGGCCGAATGGCGCGAAGGCGATATCGGCAAGGACCTGAAGCGGGTCCGCAACGTCAAGCCGCTGTGGTCGAAATTCGGCACGCTCGTCGGTGTCGGCCTTGGCGGTCTCGACATGTGGACCAACCAGCTGTTCGGCTTTTCCTTCTTCGGCACGCTGAAGCACGGCAAGACGGATGCGCAGAGCCTCGAGCCCGCTTCGAAGCACAAGCCGATCGCCTATCCGAAGCCTGATGGCGTTCTGACCTTCGACCGCCTGTCCTCGGTGTTCCTGTCCTCCACCAACCATGAGGAAGACCAGCCGGTCCACCTTCAGGTGAAGGACATGGAGCTGCAGAAGCGCTCCGAACACGACGTCTTTGCCGGCCCCTCCACGCGTTATTGTCCGGCCGGTGTTTATGAGTGGGTGGAGAAGGACGGCCAGGAGGTCTACGTCATCAACGCGCAGAACTGCGTGCACTGCAAGACCTGCGATATCAAGGACCCCAACCAGAACATCAACTGGGTGCCGCCGCAGGGTGGCGAAGGGCCGGTTTACGCCAATATGTGATGGTGGGTCCGAACCGTCTGGATCGTTGACGTCGTTTAGCGACGCCGTGGCGTTTGAACGCCGTCACCCCGGATTTGATTCGGGGGCCGGCGCGATCAAGTCTTTGATCGTAAAAGACTCTCCTCACGGCGCAGACGCGCCGTGACTGGATGCCGAATCTAGTCCGGCATGACGAAAGAGCAGCGTTCATGGCCCGTCCCCCGTCAGTATTTGTGGATTGCTCTTCGATTTCTTACATATAGGATGTTGGGGTGTTGCATGGTCGCGTGGCCCGTGGATTGTGGTTCAGCGATGCGGTAACGCCTTGAACGTGCGTGCATATGGTCCTAGGTGCCGTCGCAAGACGACAGGGAGTGAAAGAATGTCCGGCTTTCAAAGGCTGAATATCGTGCGGAAGACAGGGTGCGTTGCCGGTGTGGCGGCGCTTGCGATGATTGCCGTTTCTTTCAGCGGCGGCCCGCTGGTGGCCGCAAGCTGCCGTACCGATGCCATGGCCGGCATCGACTGGCGCGAATGCAACAAGCGCCTTCTGATGCTGGGCGGCAGCAATCTCGATTCGGCGATGCTCTACGGCACGGATTTCACCTATACGGATCTGCGCGGTTCTTCGCTGAAGGGCGCCAATCTCGAAAAGGCCAAGCTCATCCGTACGGCCCTTGGCGAGGCGAACCTTCAGGGCGCCAATCTGACCAAGGTGGAAGCTTATCGCAGCGATTTTTCCGCCGCCGACGCCACCAATGCCAAATTCGTCAATGCCGAAATGCAGCGGACCAAATTCGAAAACACCAAGCTGGACGGCACGGATTTCACCAAGGCTGAACTCGGCCGTGCTGACTTTGAGGGGGCGACGCTGAACGGCTCGAAATTCTCGCTCACCAACCTGTCACGCGCCCGTTTCGGCGGCGCGAAGCTTGGCGGCCCGGTGGATTTCACAAGCGCCTTCCTGCTCCTGACCCGGATTGAAGGGGTCGATCTTTCCACGGCCACCGGCCTCGACCAGAAACAGATCGATATTGCCTGCGGTGACGCCAAGACCAAATTACCGAACGGCCTCACCGCGCCGGCCTCCTGGCCGTGCCCGGAAGACCCGGACGACGACTGACAGGAATGGCCGCGCGGTTTTGCGCACGGCCCAAATACATCCGTAAGCGGAGAGAAGCGCCCGCGATGCGGACGCCTCGTTGCTGATCAGAAGCCCGAAAGCACGATCTTGCCCTTGGCCTTGTTGCTTTCGATCAGCGCATGCGCCTTGATGAGATTTGCGGCAGTGATGGTGCCGAAAACCTCGGTCAGCGTCGTCTTGATCTTGCCGGCATCGACAAGCTCGGCCACGTGGTTGAGCAGCCGGTGCTGCTCGATCATGTCAGGCGTCTGGAAGACGGCGCGGGCGAACATCATTTCCCAATGGATCGATACGCATTTGCGCTTGAAGGCCATGACGTCGAAACCGCCGGCCGGATCGTCGATCAGCGCGAAACGGCCCTGCGGCGCGATGGTCGCCACACTGTCGGCGGCATGAATGTCGCTATGGGTGGTGGAGAAGACGAAGCCCGGCGCACCGAGCCCGAGCGCTTCCACCTGCGGCGCGATCGGCTTGCTGTGATCGATGACGTGATGCGCGCCGAGTTCTTTCACCCAGGCAATCGTTTCCGGCCGCGAAGCGGTGGCGATGACGGTGAGGTCGGTCAGCGCCCGCAGAAGCTGGACGGCGATGGAGCCGACCCCGCCCGCGCCGCCGATGACCAGAACGGCGTTGGCCGCGCCCGGAACCGGTTCCTTCACCCGCAGCCGGTCGAACAGCGTCTCATAAGCGGTGATCGCGGTCAGCGGCAGGGCGGCCGCTTCCTCGAAATTCAGTGATTTGGGCTTTGTGCCGACAATGCGCTCATCGACGAGATGGAATTCGCTGTTGGAGCCGGGGCGGTTGATGACACCGGCGTAGAATACCTCGTCGCCGGGCTTGAACAGCGAGACCTTGTCGCCGACGGCCTTCACCACGCCGGCAGCATCGAAGCCGAGCACGCGCGGTTCGCCGTTTTCCGGCGTCTGGTTGCGGCGCACCTTGGTGTCGACGGGGTTTACCGAAACGGCCTTCACTTCCACCAGAATGTCGTGCCCTTTCGCTTCCGGCTGGGGCAGGTCGATATCGACGAGGGCGTCTTTCGCCGTGATGGGCTGGCTGGTCCTGTAACCGATGGCGCGCATGAACAGTCTCCTTTGCTTGTTTGCGTGCCTCTTACTTGATACATATGAACGCTGATCGCAAGAATGCACATTTTGTGATGATACATACAAAAAGGATACTGTGATGTCGCGACCGCGCGCCAAGCTCACCGGCAACTTTCCCGGCTGCCCGGTGGAATCGACCCTGAGTTTTCTCGACGGCAAATGGAAGGGCGTGATCCTTTATCACCTCATCAATGAGGGCACGCTGCGCTTCAACGAGCTGCGCCGCCATATTCCCAGCGTCACCCAGCGCATGCTGACCAAGCAGCTGCGGGAACTGGAGGAAGCGGGCCTGATTTCGCGCACCGTCTTCCCGGTGGTGCCGCCGCGGGTGGATTATGCGCTGACGCCGCTTGGCGAGACGATGCGGCCGGTCATCTCGGCGCTGAAAAGCTGGGGGGACGCCCATGTCGTCTGCAAGAACGGCGCGAAATACACCCAGCTTCCGCAGGCTGCGGAGAAGGCGGCCTGAGAGAAATCACGGGTAAAAGCACGTCCCGTGAGGGCCATTTTTCATGGTGCGATGCAACACGGATTTGCCCCGATTGATGCATAATGCTGCAAACTCGATTCGCAGCAGGGACATCAAAGCACATGAGCATGGGTTGGATGGAGGCCGGATTTCTCGGCCTTTTGCAAGGACTTACGGAGTTTCTTCCGATTTCTTCAAGCGCGCATCTGAGGATTGCCGGGGAGTTCCTGCACTCCGGCGCGGATCCCGGGGCCGCCTTCACCGCAATTACCCAGATCGGCACGGAAATGGCGGTGCTGGTCTATTTCTGGTCCGATATCATGCGGATTGCAGCTGCCTGGCTGCGGCAGAACCTGCGCCTTGGCGAATATAACAAGGCTGATGCCCGGCTGGGCTGGCTGATCATCGTCGGTTCGGTGCCGATCGTGTTTCTGGGCCTGTTCTTCAAGGATGCCATCGAACATTCGCTGCGCAACCTCTATATCACCGCTGTGATGTTGATCGTCTTTGGCATCGTTCTCGGTCTTGCCGACAGGATCGGGGAGAAGCGTTACAAGCTCAACCAGCTGATCTGGCGCGATGGCATCCTGTTCGGTTTCGCGCAGGCCATGGCGCTCATCCCCGGTGTTTCGCGTTCGGGCGGCACCATCAGCGCCGGCCTGCTTCTGGGCTACACCCGCGAGGCGGCGGCGCGTTATTCCTTCCTGCTCGCCGTTCCCGCCGTCTTCGGCTCCGGCTTCTACCAGCTCTTCAAGAGCATCGGTGAGGACAATCCGGTCGGCTGGGGGCAGACCGGGCTTGCGACCCTCATCGCCTTCGTGGTCGGTTACGCCGTGATCGTGGTTTTCCTCAAGCTGGTCTCGACCAAGAGCTACATGCCCTTTGTCTGGTACCGCGTGGTCATCGGTTTCATCCTGCTCGCCCTACTGGGAACGGGCGTCATCAATGCCGGCGGCTGAGGGCAGGGCTTCTCGCTTTTTCCCATCGCAAATGAAAAGGCCCGCTCTTTCGAACGGGCCTTTTGTCTTTAGAGCAATGTGCCGCTGAGGATCGCCAGCGCCACCGAGAAGTAGATGATAAGGCCGGTGACATCCACCAGCGTGGCGACGAAGGGGGCAGAGGCGCTGGCGGGGTCGAGCCGCAGGCGCTGCAGGATGAAGGGCAGCATGGAACCGGCCAGCGAACCGAAGGTGACGATGCCGACAAGCGCCGCGAAAACGGTTGCACCGACCAGCAGCCAGTGTTCGCCGTAATCGTAGAAACCTGCCTGCTGCCAGACCGTCAGACGCAGGAAGCCGATGGCGCCCAGAATGCAGCCGAGGGTCAGGCCCGTCGGGATTTCGCGCAGCAGCACGCGCCACCAGTCCGAAAGCTTCAGTTCGCCGAGCGCCAGCGCCCGGATGATGAGCGAGGTGGCCTGCGAACCGGAGTTGCCGCCTGACGACATGATGAGCGGAATGAACAGCGTCAGCACCACGGCCTTTTCCAGTTCGCCCTCGAAATGCTGCATGGCGCTGGCCGTCAGCATTTCACCGAGGAACAGGGCTGCGAGCCAGCCGGCGCGCTTGCGGATCATGTCCGGAAAACCGATCGTCATATAGGGCTTGCCGAGCGCCTCCATACCACCGAATTTGTGGGCGTCTTCCGTGGTGTCGGCGATCATGGTGTCGATCACGTCGTCAACGGTGACGATGCCGAGGATATGCGAATGATCATCGACAACGGGAAGGGCCAGAAGGTCGTGCTTGCGGATCAGCCGGGCGACATCCTCCTGCGACATCAGGGGGCTCGCATAGGCAATGCCCTCCTTCGAAGCGACGGAGAGGATGGAAGCGCCCGGTTCGCCGGTCAGCAGACGACGCAGCGTCACCACCGTGGAGAGTGTCCCGTCCTGCGCCAGCACATAGATGGCATAGACCGTTTCACGCGACCGCTCGACGACGCGGATGTGCGAAAGGGTCTGTTCCACCGTCCAGCTGTCGGGCACGCTGACGAATTCCGTGGTCATGATGGAGCCGGCGGTGCGCGGCGGATAGCCCATCAGATGCTGGATGGAGAGCGCCGTGGTGCGGTCCAGCCGGGCAAACAGCTTGGCGCGGGGCTCTTCTTCCATTTCCGCCATGACGTCGGCGACGCGGTCGTCGGACATGAGGTTGACGAAACGGGCGGCCTGTTCGAGCGGAATGCCGGCAATGATGGCGGCTGCGTCATGCAGTTCCGGCCGGTCGAGAATGGCAACGGCCTTTGCCTGCGGCATGGCAAGCAGGGCAGCTACGGCTGCGTCGGTATCAAGCGTGTTGAGGTGCTCGACACGTTCTGCGATGGTGGTGGAACCGGCATTTCCGCTGCGGAGAAGACGTGCGGCCTTGCTGGCTCTCTGGGAGAGAGTGTGGAAGTTCATGATTGCTCACCTTTCCGTCGATTCGCCGATTACGGCGAACGCGGTGGTGAGCCGACAGAGGTCGGATCAGTTCCCGTTCGCCGCTTTCGGCAAAGGCAATCGACTACTACTGTCGCTAGACATCTAATGATGCTCCGTTGAAATCCGCACAGTTCCGGGTCACGGCCCGTGCGTAACGCCGTGTTGCGCCTGAAACGAAAAAGAGTCAAGCGGGCCTATTGTGAAATTTCCGTAAGGTTCCGGGCGGGTCCCGGAAAGGGCATTCAAGCGGTTAAAAAACCGGCATTCAGCCGGCTTTTGCGCGCCGCTCGACGGTGACGGAAACGAGGAAAACGCCAAGCCCGAGAAGGGAAAGAACCGCACCGACATAACCCGTCGAGGCGTAACCGAAACCCATGGCGATGACGAGGCCGCCAAGCCAGGCGCCAAGCGCGTTGGCGATGTTGAAGGCGGAATGGTTGGAGGCGGCAGCCAGCGTCTGCGCATCCTGCGCCACATCCATCAGCCGGGTCTGCACGGCCGGGCAGGCTGCGAAACCGCAGCCGATCAGGAAGACGCAGAGGCAGAGCATGAATGGATTGTCCGCCGTCATGCCAAACACGGTCATGACAAGCACGTTGAAGGCCAGCATGCCGCCAATCGTGCCGTTGAGCGAGATATCCGCCAGCCGCGAGCCGACGACATTGCCGACATTCATGCCGATGCCGAACAGCGCCAGCACCATGGAAACGGTGGAAACCGGCATCATCGCCACATCGGTGGTGGTCTTGGCGATATAGCTGAACACAGAGAACATGCCGCCGAAACCGACGGCGGCGATGGCAAGCGTCAGCCACACCTGCACGCGCCGGAAAGCGCCAAGTTCGCGCCACACGCTGGCGCCTTCTTCCACCCTGTCACGCGGCTGGAACAGCCAGAGAAGGGCGACCGTCAACAGCCCGATGCCGCCGACCAGCATGAAGGCTGCCCGCCAGGACAGAAGCTGGCCAAAGAAGGTGGCAAGCGGGGTGCCGAGCAGGGTGGCGATGGTGAGGCCGAGCATCACGCGGCCAACGGCGCGGGCGCGCTTGTGGATGGGCGCCATGGAGGCCGCCACCAGCGCCGCAACGCCGAAATAAGCGCCATGCGGCAGGCCGGTGATGAAGCGCAGGACGGTGAAGCTCAGGAAATCAGGTGCAAGGGCGCTCAGGATATTGCCGACCGCAAAAAGCCCCATCAGGCCGAGAAGCAGGGTACGACGCGTTATGCGCGCGGCAAGCACCGCAATGATCGGCGCGCCGATGACGACGCCGAGCGCATAGGCGGTGATGACGTAACCCGCCTGCGGAACGGTGACGCCATAGGTGGTGGCAACGTCAGGCAAAAGGCCCATGATGGCGAATTCACCGGTGCCGATGCCGAAGCCGCCGGCGGCAAGCGCCAGTTCGATAAGTGCGATGGCAAGCGGGGAGAGGGCCACGGCTGGCGCTGCCGTGTAAACGGTTTCATTCTCCGCGCCAGGGCGGGCTTCGGAAATATTCGACTGGCTCATCGTGACCTGAAAAACGGGAAGGGCCCACAGAAAAAAGGGCAAGACCGTATGGGAGCGGTCTGCCCTGACTGGAGATGCGCGGTCATGAAAATGACCTTAAGTGATCCCTAACATGAAATGATGCGTTGCGGTAGAGCGATTCTCGGCAAAAGAGCATCTTCACGCGATGGTGTTCGGAACTCTATATGACGACAGGCATTTACGCGCGGCTGCGTTACTGGATCGGGTTGGAAACATGAAGCTCATTGCAATTTTCAATCGCGACGGCGGCACTTTTCGTACCACTGACATGGAAGCCTATTGCGAACACGCCCGCGACGTTTTCACCCGTGCCGGCCACACGATCGATTGCCGTCTGGTCTCCGGAAAAGATATCGTCGAGGAAATGGAACGCGCCGCCGATGAACCGGGCATTGAAGCCATCATTGCCGGCGGCGGCGACGGCACGATTTCCGCAGCAGCGGCCATCGCCTGGAAGCACGGCATCGCGCTCGGCATCGTTCCGGCCGGCACCATGAACCTCTTCGCCCGCTCGCTGAAGCTGCCGCTCGATATTCGCCAGGCGCTGGAAACGCTGGCGAGTGGCGAGATTGCCAGTGTCGACATCGCCAGCGCCAATGGCCGCCTCTTCGTCCACCAGTTTTCCGCAGGTCTGCATTCGCGCATGGTGCGCTACCGCAACAATCTCGCTTTCGCCTCCCGTCTTGGCAAGATCAAGGCGAGCATCCGCGCCGCCATCAACGTCATCCTCAATCCGCCGGTGTTCGAGGTGCAATATACCGTCAATGGCAGGACGCAGCATCGCAAGGTCTCGGCCATTTCCGTCTCCAACAACGAGTTCGGCCAGAGCTCACTGATGGTGGCGGATAATGTCTCGGGCGGCCATCTCGGCTTTTATCTTGCCGATCCGCTGCGTCCCTCCGGCGTTGCGAAACTCGCTTTCGACATTCTGCGCGGCAGGCTGAAGGAAAACGCCGCCGTCACCGCCATGACCGTGACGGATGTGGAACTGCATTTCCCCAAGAAGCGCCATGACCTGCGATGTGTCATCGATGGCGAGTTGCTGCCGATGGAGCGGGATGTGGCGTTGAAAGTTCATGCGGGCGAATTGAAGGTGCTGGTGGGGCGGGCGTTTTTCGCATAGTGCAACCGCCTGTGAATTGGGCGATTACCCCTTGTTTCTTCTCCCCGAGGGGGAGAAGTCCGCGGCAGCGGGATGAGGGGGCGAGGTCTCCGAAGTCCGGCAACGGTACCCCCTCATCCGACCCTTCGGGCCACCTTCTCCGCGGCGGGAAGAAGAAACTAGCGGCAACCGCTCGTTCCATTCGCTCCCCCTAAAAAACGCCAGCCTTGCCAAATCGAATCCGCCCGGCCATGTTCGGCGGGCGCGGTGGCGTGAGCGCCGTTGCCTTTATGGGAGTGCGATCTGTCATGAATGAAATCTCCAAGCCGCTGTCCAACCTCGCCGCCATCGATGCCGCCCATCACCTTCATCCCTTTTCCGATATGGGCAAGCTGAATGCCGCCGGCACTCGCATCATCGAGCGCGCGGAAGGGGTTTTCATCTATGACAGCACCGGCAAGAAATATCTCGACGCCTTTGCCGGCCTCTGGTGCGTGAATATCGGATATGGCCGCCGCGAGATCGCCGATGTCGTGCAGCGCCAGATGAACGAGCTGCCCTATTACAACGCGTTTTTCGGCACCACCACGCCGCCGGCGACACTTCTGGCGCAGAAAATCGCCTCCCGCGCCGGACCTGACATGAACCATGTGTTCTTCACCAATTCCGGATCGGAAGCGACCGATACCTGGTTACGCATGGCGCGGGTCTACTGGAAGGCGCTCGGCCATCCGACGAAGACCAAGGTGATTGCAAGGCGCAATGGCTATCACGGCTCGACGGTTGCCGGTGCCTCGCTCGGCGGCATGAAATGGATGCACGAGCAGGGTAACCTGCCGATCGAGGGTATCGCCCATATCTGCCAGCCCTATTGGTACGCCGAGGGTGGCGATCTTTCACCTGCCGAATTCGGCCTGAAGGTCGCCCGGGAACTCGAAGCGAAGATCGACGAGCTCGGTGAGGAAAACGTTGCCGCTTTTGTGGCCGAACCCATTCAGGGTGCAGGTGGAGTGATTGTGCCGCCGGAGACCTATTGGCCGGAAATCGCACGCATCTGCAAGGCGCGCAACATTCTCCTCGTCTCCGATGAGGTGATCTGTGGTTTCGGCCGTCTCGGCTCCTGGTTCGGCTATCAGCATTTTGGCGTGGAGCCGGATTTCGCGCCCGTCGCCAAGGGCCTGTCATCAGGTTATCTGCCGATAGGCGGCGTCATCGTCTCGGATCGGGTGGCGGCAGTGATGTTGTCTGAGGTCGGTGACTTCAATCATGGTTTCACCTATTCCGGCCACCCCGTCTGCGCCGCCGCAGCGCTTGAAAATCTCCGCATCATCGAGACCGAAGGGCTGGTGGAGCGGGTGCGCGACGATATCGGCCCCTATTTTTCGCAAGGCTGGAAAAGCCTTGAGGACCACGAACTGGTGGGCGAGGCTGTCAATGTCGGCCTGATGGGCGGCTTGCAGATAACGGCCGACAAGGCGACACGCAAACGTTTTGCGAAGCCCGACGATATCGGAACCGCGGTGCGCAACCATTGCCTGGCAAACGGCCTCGTCATGCGCGCCACGGGAGACCGCATGCTGGCCTCGCCGGCGCTGACAATCAGCCGTTCGGAAGTGGATGAGATCATCGAGACGCTGCGCAAGGGGCTCGACCACCTGCGTGATACGATAAGGGAGGAGTAATTACATGGCAGGACAGGAACATCATTACGCCGTTCAGGTGAAATGGACGGGCAATCGCGGCAAGGGGACGTCCGGCTACCGCGACTATGAACGCGACTATACGATTTCCACCTCGGGAAAAGCCGATATCGCCGGCTCCTCCGACCCTGCCTTCCGCGGCGATGCCTCCCGTTGGAACCCGGAAGACCTGCTCGTCGCCTCACTCTCGGCCTGCCACAAGCTCTGGTACCTGCATTTCTGCTCCGTCAACGGCATCATCGTCGAAGACTATGTCGACAATGCCGAAGGCACGCTGTTGATGGAAAAGGACGGCGCCGGACAATTCAGCGAGGTGGTGCTGAAGCCGGTGATCACCATTTCGAAGGGGGATCCCACGAGAGCCGACGAATTGCACCATGACGCGCATGAGAAATGTTTTATCGCCAGATCGGTGAATTTCCCCGTGCGTGTGGAGGGGACGGTGAAGGTGGTTTAAAGGCACACGTCGCCTTCATTCAGTCTGTGTGGGCAGACTGTTAAAGCATCCCTCACACTCGACGTCATCCTCGGGCTTGCCCCGAGGATCCATTGCCGCGTGTGATGGTGGATCTTCGGGTCAAGCCCGAGGATGACGACGGAGAGGTTTCCAGGCCTTCGTCACTGCCCGCTAGACGTCGTCCTTGCCCGAGCCATCTCGGATTTCATCAAGATTGCCTTCCCAGCCAATCCCCCGCAGTTCCTCAAGCGCACGTCTCTGCCAGTGTACCCGGACGAATTCTCTCAGAGCCCGTCCAACCGTCGCCTCGACGGTGGACAATCCGGTGATTTCCATGGCCTCGGCCATCAAGTCGTCATCAAGGTCGATAGTCACACGCATCGCACGGCCTCAAGGTGTATGAACAGACATCACCACCTTGAGGGCGAAGATGTGCGATCTTACTGAAACGCCGTCTCGTAAAAGCTTCGAAGCTTGCGCGAATGCAGCGTTTCCGTCGGCATTGCCGCAAGCTTCTGCACAGCGCGAATGCCGATCTGCAGATGCTGGGCGACCTGTGTGCGGTAAAACTCCGTCGCCATGCCCGGTAGTTTCAATTCCCCATGCAGCGGCTTGTCGGAGACGCAGAGCAGGGTGCCGTAGGGCACGCGGAAGCGGAAACCGTTCGCCGCGATGGTGGCCGATTCCATGTCGAGCGCGATGGCGCGCGATTGCGACAGGCGCTTGACGGGGCCGGCCTGATCGCGAAGCTCCCAGTTGCGGTTGTCGATCGTGGCGACGGTGCCGGTGCGCATGATGCGCTTCAGCTCGAAGCCCTCGTAACCGGTGACTTCCGCGACTGCCCCTTCCAGCGCCAGCTGCACTTCGGCAAGCGCGGGGATCGGCACCCAGACCGGCAGGTCGTCGTCAAGCACATGGTCCTCGCGCACATAGGCATGCGCCAGAACATAATCGCCAAGCCGCTGGCTGTTGCGCAGGCCGGCGCAATGGCCGACCATCAGCCAGGCATGCGGGCGCAGCACGGCGATATGGTCAGTGATCGTCTTGGCATTGGAGGGACCGACGCCGATATTGACGAGCGTGATGCCGGCATGGCCCTTTTTCTTCAGGTGATAGGCGGGCATCTGCGGCAGGCGGCCGAGAACGGCGTCCGTTTCCGGCTTGTCGGAGCCAGCGGGGGTGATGATGTTGCCCGGCTCCACGAAGGCCGTGTAGCCTTCGCCGCCATTCTTCATCATCTGCCGCGCCCATGCGGCGAATTCATCGATATAGAACTGGTAGTTGGTGAACAGCACGAAGTTCTGGAAATGGCTGGCGCTGGTTGCCGTATAATGGCTAAGGCGGGCCAGCGAATAATCGATGCGCTGTGCGGTAAAGGGTGCGAGCGGCGCGGGTTCGCCGGGTACCTGATCATATTCGCCATTGGCGATGAGATCGTCGGTATTGTTGAGATCGGGCGTATCGAAAAGATCGCGCAATGGCACGTCGGAGAGCGAGGATGCCGCCGCCGCTTCGACATAAGCGCCTTCGCCGAAGGCGAAATGCAGCGGAATGGGCGTGGCCGATTCAGCAACCGTCACCGGAACGCCGTGGTTCTTCATCAGAAGCCCCAGCTGCTCTTTCAGGTAATGGCGGAAAAGCTCCGGCCGGGTGATCGTCGTCGTATAGACGCCGGGGGCGGTGACATGGCCGTAGGAGAGACGCGAATCGACATGGCCGAAGGTGGCGGTCTCCAGGCTGACCTGCGGATAGCAGGCGCGGTAACGGCCGGTGATCGGCGCGCCCTTGGCAAGGTCGGTGAAGGAGTTGATGAGGAACGCCGTATTGCGT
The DNA here is from genome assembly GCF_030209895.1 of Agrobacterium sp. CFBP2214. Taxonomy (NCBI): domain Bacteria; kingdom Pseudomonadati; phylum Pseudomonadota; class Alphaproteobacteria; order Hyphomicrobiales; family Rhizobiaceae; genus Agrobacterium; species Agrobacterium sp. CFBP2214. Next base: position 902,719 of record NZ_JARVRC010000001.1, read on the forward strand.
TCGTAAAGCGCGGTCAAAGCCGCCACAGCTTCTTTCGGGTCCGTGAATGTCTGCGGCGCGAAAGGCTCGGGGCTGATGAAGGTGAAGGGCGGAATCGTTCGTTTTGCTATTGTCATGGCCCATTATAAGAGGCCAAATTCGACAGGCAAGCGACAGAAATACGAAGAAACTGAAAAGAAACGGAAAAAGCGGCTGGAGCAATATCGGGGGCGGCGGAAACTCAGCCGAGCGCGCCGCGCTGAAGGCTCATCAGGAGCACGAAACCGGCGCCCTTGGAGGCGGGGCGGGGATCGGCCTTGTAAACCGCAAGTCCGGCCACCGGACCAAGAAAGATCGAGGCCATCAGCACCAGTCTCAGTGCGGAAAACAGGCCGTTGGAAAAACTAGTCGTCATCGGCCGGTCCTCAAAGTACGACGGGGCAATTGGCGGCGGGCGACGGGCTGTGCTGGCAGGCAATTGCCGCGCCTGCATTCACCCGCTGGAAACTGCGGTTCGGATTAACGACGAGCGAGGCGAAGGACATGGCGAAGATCGCCATGAGAAACGCGAAGATTGCCAGTCGGCTGATCAGCTTTGCCATGTCCATTCCCCTTTATTGGAGTTGATGGACAGAGTTTTGCCACACTCGGACTGAACGGACCCTGAGACCCCGGTTCATATGGTGTTCAGGGATGTTAACGGGTGGTGACATGGTGGATCGGCGTGGCAATGGCGCTGGGCATCTCGCGGACCACCCGCTTTTCGATCAGGACAGAGGGGCCTCCGCGCGTGCCGCAAGATCGGTCAGCAGGGTCTCGAATGCCTGAGGCTGGGTCACATCGACAACCGGTACATGGTGTTCCTGCGCGGATGCCAGCATGTCGGTGTTTTCCCGCAGCGAACGCTCGATGAAAGCGTCCATGATCCGCCGCCTGTCGGCTGTCGCATCTTCATATTGCGCGTGAGAACGCATTCTCTCGAGAAGAAAATCATTGCCGGCATGGAGAAAGACACCGGCGACGGTGCTGCCGAGCAGGGGCGATATCAATTCCGGCCGCAGGGCCGCGCCCTCGAAGATTGCGGGAGCGCCGGTGCCCGACCTGCTGTCGATCATCACGCGGATCAATGGCCAGATATTCTGATGATGTATCTTCAGAAACCAGTGGATCGTTTCCGCCGAGAGCTGTGAGTAATATTCCTCCACCGGAGTCGGAATGCCCGGCCATGGCCTTCCCGGATGGCGGGCGAGACTGTCGGTCGATATTGCCTCGCAGCGTAGTCTTTCGCTCAGCAGGCCGGCAAGGGTGCTTTTGCCGACATGGGAGGTGCCCGCGATCAGGATTGTCGAAAGGGTGGGGCGCATGCGTTGCTCTCGTAGGGATATATGGCTTCCATGCGGCGTCTGTCCGCAATTTCGGGCGCGATCCTTGGGCAGCGCACCGCGCCGTCAGGCGCGGGACCGCGGGCGGGAGGACAGAAAGCCCACCCGCCGCCTTGTCGATTACAACCGTGTCCAGGTCTGTGATTTGCACAGAACCTTCAGCACGCAGCCCTTCATGCTCAGCGAGTTGCCGGAAACGGTGCCGGAGCCGCTATAGGTCTTGTCATTGGCGGGATCGGTGATTTCGCCGGAATAGCTGTTTCCCTTGCCGGCAAGCTTGCCGATCTGTTTTCCGGCGTGTTTGCCGGTCTTCAGCGTTACGCAGAAGGCGCCGCCGCAGGGGCCGATAACGGCGGTTTCGCCGCTGGCCGTCTTCCAATTGCCTTCGATCGCCTCGCCGGCAAAGGCAAGGTTGCCGCTCAGCATGAGGGCGGCGGCAATCGTCATCATACGCTTCATGAAATTCCTCCCGAAATTCGCGCAGGCTTTCCTGGGCCGGACAGGCCCGAAGAGGCGATGCGCAGATCAAACCCATTTGGCATGCGAATGCACCATTTCTGGCCCAAAGCCGCCCTGCGGCGCAACGATTGCTCCTCACACCGCAATATCCTTTGCCCGTTTCATCCTCATGACGGGCAGCGCGGATAGTATTTGACGTTCACGTAAAAGGAAACAGAAATTTGTGGCCGCGGCGCGGCATTTGCAGCAGCGGGAGGAGCGAAAAAGGGAGAATTCGAAAACCGCTGTTTTGATCGTGGTGAAGGAAGAGTTTAAATCCATTTCTAAAGTTTTCGTAAAATTCGCCGCAAAGTCCTTAATTTCCGCGGCTCGTGATATTTAACAAAAACCCAATTTTACCAATCGTTTGCAGTTTGTTTGCGGCCCATTAATCATGCCTTTTAAGCGACCGTTGAAAGCCCCGTGGCATAGTGAACTCATCAAAAGCGCAGGGAAAACCTGCCGGACGAAAGGACAAAAAAGCCGCAAAAGACGGCGGGTCCGGACGGTAGCCTCGACAAGAAGGCGAATGGTGAAACAGGTAGAAAGACAGGGATTAAAACAATGGCACGCTTTGACATCAGCGATATCGAAATGGCTGCCGGTGGCGAAACCCGCGCCGACACTCTTTGCAATCTCGGCCTGGTCTATGCGACCGGCCGGGGCTGCAAGGTGGACCTGATCGCAGCGCATAAATGGCTCAACATCGCCGCGATCCGCGGATCGGAAAGAGCCGCTTCGCTCCGCGCTGATCTCGCCCGCAACATGACGAAATCGGAACTCGCCGAAGCACTGCGCGCCGCCCGCGACTGGATGACGATGCACTGATTGACCCAAGCCATTATTGAGATTTCCGGTCCGGTTCCCTCCAGTCCCGACGACCGGTCAAAACGAAAGTAAACCCGAAGGGGAACGCGGCGAGGGCTTTGAAAAGGGCTTTTGCGCTGACACATCAAACCGCGACCGGCAGGAACAAGGCCGGCGCGGTTTTCTTATGTCTGGTGAGCTCTCGTTGCCGGAAAATGATTCCTGGGCAGGGGTTTGCGGGAGGATGTTGAATCGATGCGCGCAATGTGCGGACTTTCCAGCCCTCATTCCTGTGACGAGCACAGGAATGAGGGTGGGTTGGGAACTTACCCGATCGCCTTGAGAACCTTCGGCAGCGCCTGTTCGAAAAGATCAAGCTTGTCATCCGGCCCCACGCTCACGCGGATGCAGCGGTTGAGAGGCGCAACACCCGGCATGCGGATGAACACACCATGCTCCATCAACCCATCGACGATGGCGCGGGCGTAAGCACCATCGCGGTGGCAATCGATGGTGACGAAATTGGTGGCGGAGGGGAGCGGTGAAAGGCCGTTCTCGCGGGCGATTACCGAAATCCGCTCGCGGGCTGCGGAGATTTTGCCAACGACTTCATGCAGATAGGCCTGGTCCTTCAGGGCCGCCAAGGCGCCGGCGACCGAAATGCGCGCCATGCCGAAATGGTTGCGGATCTTGTCGAAGGCTTCGACGTTGCCGAGCGTGCCGATGGCGTAACCCACGCGCGCGCCGGCGAGTCCATAGGCTTTCGAGAAGGTGCGCATGCGCAGGATGTTCGGCTGGCCGATCAGCGCATCGATGGCCGGAACGGCGCTCGCGGGCGCGGTCTCGCAATAGGCTTCGTCCAGAATGAGCAGGCAGGTTTCCGGCAATGCGCGGGCAAAGGCAACCACCTCGCTCGCTTCCCACCAGCTTCCCATCGGATTATCAGGGTTGGCGAAATAGACCAGCGGCGCATTTTCCCTGTTAACGAGGTCGAGAAGACCGTCGAGGTCTTCGTGATCGTCGACATAGGGCGTGGTGACGAGTCTCCCGCCAAAACCGTTTACATGGTAATTGAAAGTGGGATAGCCGCCAAACGAGGTGACGACGGGCGTGCCCGGCTCGACGATCAGCCTGGCGATCTCGCCCAGCAAGCCATCAACCCCGCTGCCGATGGCAATATTGCCGCGTGCAACGCCGTGGTGAATGGCAAGCGCTTCCTTCAACTCGAAATTTTCCGGATCGCTATACATCCAGGTTTCCGCTGCCGCATCGCGCATGGCCAGCAGCACGGAAGGGGCGGGACCGAAGCCGCTTTCGTTTGCGCCGATTCGCGCCTCCACCTTCAAACCGCGGTTCCGCTCGATGGCCTCGGGGCCGACGAAGGGAACGGTGGAGGGAAGCGAGACGGCAAGTGGTGTAAGGCGTGAAAAAGCGGACATTGGCTGAAAGTTCCGGTACCTGTGTTTAAAACCCGGCTCACAATAGGTGCAAAAAAACCGGACGCAAGGCGCGGCCGGTTGCGGCATGGCTGTTTTGGAACAGAATTTTTCGTCGCGAAGAAGGGATGGAAAAACCATCGGCCTGTCGTGACAAGGTCAGACGCTGGTCTCGAAGCTCAGGCGCCGCACATGGTGCAGGAATTCCGCATCGATCAGCATGTTGAAGCCGATCGTGGCCTTTTCTTCCTCGCGGCGGATCAGCGTGCAGCCGATCTCGTCGCGGATGCCCAGAATTTCCAGATAGAAATTGGCCGGCATTTCCAGATCGGGGCTGACATCCAGCTCGGCGCCGTAGAGGGAAATGGTCCGCACCAGGCAGCGCATGGTGTCCTTGGCGCTGAGATGATGCCCGATGAAGGTGATCTTGCCGGGCCGGTCGATCTGAAATTTCTCGTACATCTCGTCCTGTGGGACGTTCTGACTGATATCCATATGTAAAGCCATGACAACCTCCCGGATTGCCTCTTTCGTGCCGATTTTAACGCCGCTTCCTTGCCAGGGCATGAAGGAAATGCGCGCAATTATCTCTAGTCTGTGTCGATCTCGACCAATCTTCCGTCGGGGAAGCCGATGTTTCCACTATGGAAATGCGTTCGGTCCCATCAGGTTGCAGTCGTGCCGCAGCCTGTGCTGATAATGCGTCATGCTTGCACCGGGCTGGCGTTGCTGCGCGGTTGACTGGGGCCGTACTTGGCGTTACGCCTGATCCGGTAATATGGCTTCGCGAGGGTCGGCAGGATCGGCGCTTCGTGGTTGTTCTGGGAGTGAACTGTGACGGGAAGGCTGGTAATCGTCGGGGCGGGGCAGGCCGCTTTCGCGCTGGCGTCGAAGCTTCGGGCGCTGAAGGATGAGCGCCCCATCACCATCATCGGTTCCGAGGATGCCTATCCTTACCAGCGTCCGCCGCTATCCAAAAAATACCTTCTCGGTGAGATGAGTTTCGACCGGCTGATGTTCCGCCCGGAGGAATGGTACGCCGAAAACAATGTCGATATTCGGCTTTCCACCTGGGTGGAGGAGATAGACCGAGCTGAAAAAACCGTGCGCATGCAGGATGGCAGCACGCTTTCTTATGACAGGCTGGTCCTGGCAACCGGCGCCGCACCCCGCCTGCTGCCCGCCAGCATCGGCGGTGATCTCGAAGGCGTCCTGACCGTTCGCGACAAGCGCGACGCCAACCGGCTGATGGAGGAGATGAAGCCCGGCCGCAGGCTGCTGGTGATCGGCGGCGGTTATATCGGCCTTGAAGCAGCCGCTGTCGCCCGCAAGCTCGGCCTTGAGGTGACGCTTATCGAGATGGCCGACCGCATTCTGCAGCGCGTGGCGGCGAAAGAAACCGCCGATATCATGCGCGGCATCCATCAGGCCCATGGCGTTTCCATCCGCGAAAAGACCGGCCTCGTGCGCCTTGTCGGCATGGAAGGCCGGGTGGCCGCTGCCGAACTCTCCGACGGCTCTATGCTTGATGTCGATTTCGTCATCGTCGGCATCGGCGTGACGCCGAATGACCGCCTTGCCCGCGAATCGGGCCTCGATGTCGGCAATGGCATCGTGGTGGACGACCATACCCGCACATCCGACAGCGCCATTCATGCGGTGGGCGATTGCGCGCTGCTGCCGTGGCGAGGCCAGCATGTGCGTCTCGAATCGGTACAGAATGCGGTCGATCAGGCGGAGGCGACCGCTGCCGTGCTCACCGGGGCTGAAACCGCCTATGATCCGAAACCGTGGTTCTGGTCGGATCAATATGACGCCAAGCTACAGATTGCCGGCTTCAACCTGGGTTACGACGAGACGGTGCTCCGGCCCGGTGCGCGCGAAGGCAGCTGGTCCGTCTGGTATTTCCGCGATGGACGATTCGTCGCCGTCGATGCCGTCAATGACGCCAAGGCCTATGTTGCCGGCAAGAAACTGCTCGATACCGGCGCGGAGCCGGATCGCGCCATCCTGGCGGACTTCTCCGCCGATCTGAAATTACTGCTTTCCTGAGGATATCATGCCTGCTCCCGAAAACCGTTTCAAAACCGCCATCCATGCCGGCAAGCCGCAGATCGGCCTCTGGCTCGATATGGGCGAGGCCATCACGGCGGAAATCGCCGGTACGGCGGGGTTCGACTGGCTGGTGATCGACGGCGAGCATGGGCCGAACGATCTGCGCAGCATCATCGACCAGCTGCGTGCCCTTGCCACATCGTCCGCGGAACCCGTCGTGCGCGTGCCGGTCGGCGAAAGCTGGATGATCAAGCAGCTTCTGGATGCGGGTGCGCGCACGCTTCTCGTGCCGATGGTTGATTCGGCCGCCCAGGCCACGGATCTGGTCAGCGCCATGCATTATCCGCCACGCGGCATTCGCGGCATGGGCGCGGCCGTTGCCCGCGCTTCCGCCTTCAACACGATAACCGACTATGCCGACAGCGCCTCCGATAGCGTCTGCCTGCTGGTGCAGGCCGAAACGCGCGCGGCGATCAACGATCTCGATAATATTCTCGCGGTTGAGGGCGTGGACGGCGTCTTCATCGGCCCGGCGGATCTGGCCGCGGATATGGGTTATCTCGGCCGCATAGACGAGCCGGAAGTGCAGGCGGTGATTGAGGCGACCATCGTCAAGATCGTCAAGGCGGGCAAGGCTGCCGGCATCCTCACCTTTAACGAAACCTATAATCGCCGTTATCTCGAACTCGGCGCGTCCTTCGTCGCCGTCGGGGCGGATGTCACGGAATTCGCCAACACCCTGCGTGCGCTGTCGGCCCGTTACAAGGGCGGAGCAGCGCCTGCGCCATCGCGGTCGGGATATTAACTCAGTCGTCGTTGCTGGCGTTCAGCTTTTCCGGCGGAATACCTTCTTCGCCGGAGGCGAGATAACCGCTATTGATAAGGGCGGCGCGAATGATGCGCTGGATGGCCTCATCCCTGTCTATGCCGTGATCCCTCGCAAAATCCGACAAAGCCATTTCAAGATCGTCGCTGAACCGCATATCCGCCCCCATTCATTACATTTCAAACCCATACGAAAAGGCAAGGCAGGGTTGACCCGCCTTGCCTGAATTTTAATTCCATGCAGCGATCAGCGCCAGCGATAAAGGCTGCTGTTCGACGAGTTGTGCTGTGTGCTTGTGCCGACGGCATAACCGATGGCAAAACCGAGTGCGCCAACGATCGTCAGCAGGGAGGTTGCCGTACCGGGATTTTCCTTGACGGCTTCCACGACATTCTGGCCCTGGGCGCGTACATTATGCGCGGCCTTGCGGACGCGTCCGCGCGCCTCATCCAGAAACTCGGATGCATCCTCGCTCACCCCTTCCGCGCGGGCGGATACGGATTTGGAGAGGGATGCGATCTGCGAACGCAACTCCGCAATCTGGTTTTCGATCGTGTCTTCGACAACATTCAGTTTGGTCTGAGCCATTAGAACACCTCTTTTGTTACCGAAGGCAGAACGTACGGTCGGTCAAGAAGTTCCCGAATTGCCCGCAAAGTTTCGCGGGGGCGATGTTCAGCCAACAGGTTTTTGTGCTTCTTGGCGAAAAAGCCTTGCAATCATTTTTTTTACGCAATAATCAGGCCGCACCGGAGAGGTGGCCGAGTGGTCGAAGGCGCTCCCCTGCTAAGGGAGTATACGTCAAAAGCGTATCGTGGGTTCGAATCCCATCCTCTCCGCCACTTCGGCACAGACCGGAAACTTCAGCCCTACATATCCCTCAACTCCAAATCATAGCCGACCCGCGCTTCGTGCGTCGGTGCGCGACAGCCATGTCGACCTCGCACCATGAAGCCGCAGACGTCCGCGCTCTTCAGGTTTCGATTATGGAAGAAACGAGCGAATCAAGAGACTTGGCGGTGTCGACTTCAATTATCGTGCCGGCAGTATCGTAACCAGCGCTGAGCAAGCGCGTCGAATCGTTGCGCGAGGAATCGGTGGCAAACGGCATGGTTTTCTATCCTTTCTCCATGAGCGCCGTGGCGGCATGTCAGGTTAAGGGGTATGAGGAAGCAAAAGTTTCCATCATTCTTGCCCGGCAAGGCAAGGCTTCGCCGAAAAGGCCGGTAGTTTAGAAAGACCTTGTTAACCTCGCCAACTAACGGATTTTCAAGCAATTTCTTAACGCATGGTAAAGCTGCTTGCCAGCCGGGTGCGCACTGTGTGTTGTTTCCGCAACAAACCGAAATGAAGCATATACGTAAATGCTATTTATCGGATGTTGGCGATTGCAAGCGGCGAAACCTTTTGTATTTTCACCACCAGAAGCGAGGCGGTGGATCGTTTGGCTTCTAAGAACACGGGAATGGGGCAGGGAATGCTGTCCTTCAGCGAAAGTACCCAGACCCACTTAAAAACTTTGACTGGAGGTCAACCATGAACATCAAGAGCCTTCTCATCGGCTCCGCTGCGGCTCTCGCAGCAGTATCCGGCGCTCACGCTGCCGACGCTATCGTCGCTGCTGAGCCTGAGCCCCTGGAATACGTTCGCGTTTGCGACGCTTTCGGCACCGGCTTCTTCTACATCCCCGGCACCGAAACCTGCCTGAAGTTCGGCGGTTACGTCCGTTTCCAGACCAACTTTGGCCGTGACCGTTCTGGCACGTCTGACTGGGATTCGTTCACGCGCGCCCAGTTCGAAGTTGACACCCGCACCGACACCGAGCTCGGCGCTCTGCGTGGCTTCATCGGCTTCCGCGGTAACGCTGACACCGGCGCCGCTGACGACTCGGGCGTTTTCGTTGACCAGGCTTTCATCGAACTCGGCGGCCTGAAGGTCGGTAAGTTCTACAGCTGGTGGGACGATGGCCTCTCTGGCGAAACCGACGAACTGTCCACGAACGCTCTGTTCAACTCGGTACGTTACACCTACGACACCGGTTCTTTCTGGGCTGGCGTTTCGGCTGACGAACTCGAAGGCATCGACGTTCAGGGCTTCAACGAATCCGACAACAACGTTGGTATCGCTCTCGGCGTTGGCGCCAAGCTCGGCGCTGCTTCCCTGCAGCTTATCGGCGGCTACGACATCGACCGCGAAAACGGCGCTGTTCGCCTGATCGCAACGGCTGACGTTGGTCCGGGTACGCTCGGCCTGGCCGGTGTTTGGGCTTCTGGTGCGAACGCTTACTACTCTGAATCCGAATGGGCTGTTGCTGCCGAGTACGCCATCAAGGCTACCGACAAGCTGACGATCACCCCCGGCGCTCAGTACTACGGCTCCTACGGCCTCGTTTCCTGGGATGACTTCTCTGACGACGACGCTTGGACCGCTGGCGTAACGCTCGACTACAAGATCACGCAGGGCCTCTCCACGAAGATCGCTGTTAACTACTTCGACATCGACAACGGTGATGACGGCGTACAGGGCTTCGTTCGCCTTCAGCGTACGTTCTAATCTGATCTGACTTTGTCAGTGACGGAAGCCTCGGCAGCAATGCCGGGGCTTTTTTGCGTTATGGCGATCTTAGAGTGTGGATGATCAATTGATGATATCGTTTCGACCACACTTATGCGCGTTGCCGAATAGGGTTCATCGTGATCCAGATTCGCCGAATCACCTTGTGCTCGTCACAGATAGCAACGCCAGATCAATCGGAATTGCGGGCGGCCAGATTGCAAGATGAACGATTCTGCGACGTGGCAGATCAACTTTTGGACAATTTCCTGCGTCCCGATTATGGCCAGGCTCTCTAATGGCATTTCACTTGCTTTTGGATGAATGTTGGGTTCATCAGCTAAGCATCTGAAATAAATTGGAAATTTACTATTCGGTAATGAATCTGGTGGGGTAGGTTAGAATTGTAGCTATTTCGCAACAATGAAAAACTAAGGACACCTTACTGTCTTCCTTTCGTCATGATTACGATTGCCGATCCGTCCGGTTTTGGCTCTAATCAGCTTCATAAGCGGCACGCATTTCTGAGTGCTTTCCCACCCGCTGCTTAGAAGATTAAGCGTTTGACTGGAGGTCAACCATGAACATCAAGAGCCTTCTCATCGGCTCCGCTGCAGCTCTCGCAGCAGTATCCGGCGCACAGGCCGCTGACGCTATCGTCGCTGCCGAGCCCGAGCCCCTGGAATACGTTCGCGTCTGCGACGCTTTCGGCACCGGCTTCTTCTACATCCCCGGCACCGAGACCTGCCTGAAGTTTGGCGGTTACATCCGTTTCCAGACCAATTTCGGCCGTAACCAGTCTGGCACGTCCGACTGGGATTCGTTCACCCGCGCTCAGTTCGAAGTTGACACCCGCACCGACACCGAGCTCGGCGCTCTGCGTGGCTTCATCGGCTTCCGCGGCAATGCTGACAACGGTTCTGCTTCTTCTTCGAGCGTTTTCGTTGACCAGGCCTTCATCGAACTCGGCGGCCTGAAGGTCGGTAAGTTCTACAGCTGGTGGGATGACGATCTGAACGGTGAAACCGACATTCTGTCGACCAACACCCTGTTCAACTCGATCAAGTACACCTATGACGCTGGTTCTTTCCAGGCTGCGCTCTCGGTTGACGAACTGGAAGGCCAGTACGGCCAGTTCCAGTACGGCGCTGACAACAACGTCGGTATCGGCGGCATGATCGGCGGCAAGTTCGGCGCTGTTACGGCTAACCTGATCGCCAGCTACGACTTCGACGCAGAAAACGTTGCTATCCGCGGCATGCTGTTCGCAGATATCGGTCCGGGCACCTTCGGTCTTGCTGGTGTATGGGCTTCTGGCGACAACGCTTACTACGCAAAGTCTGAATGGGCTGTTGCCGTTGAGTACGCGATCAAGGCAACCGATCGCCTGACGCTTACCCCCGGCTTCGAATACCTCGGTACGCTGGACGTCAACCCTGCTGACGGCGACTTCGTTGGCGACCGTGACGCTTGGACTGCTGGTCTGACGGTTGACTACAAGATCACCGAGGGTCTGGCCACCAAGATCACCGCCAACTACTACGACGAAGATGGTCGTGACGACGAAGTCACCGGCTTCGTTCGCCTTCAGCGCACGTTCTAATCTGATCTGACATTGTCAGTGATGGAAACCCCGGCAGAAATGCCGGGGTTTTTCGTTTGATGGCTTCCGGCGCTGAGAGGCGTTATTCAAACACGGAAAACAAAAAAGCACCGGGCGAACCGATGCTTGAATGTTTTAGAACGATCAGCGATTGGCGGAAGAATGCTGCCTTATCCCGCACGCCCATGGCGCAGATCATCGACAATATCGGCCTGTTGCCCCAGCCGCGTCTTATAAACCTGATAATTCTCCATCACCCGCTGCACGTAATTGCGCGTTTCGGGGAAGGGGATGCGTTCGATCCAGTCGACCACCTCGTCGATCGGCTTGCCGCGCGGATCGCCATATCGGGAGATCCATTCCGGCACGCGTTTCGGTCCGGCATTATAGGCGATGAAGGTGAGGATGTAGGATCCACCGAAGCTGTCGATCTGTTCACCGAGATAATGCGCGCCGAGCGTGGCGTTGTAGCCCGCATCGCTGGTCAGCATCGCCTGCGTGTAGGGCAGGCCGTGGCGGCCGGCCACGCCCTTGGCGGTTCCGGGCAGCAGCTGCAGCAGGCCGCGGGCATTGGCGGCGGAGACGGCGGCGGGATTGAAAGCGCTTTCCTGCCGGGCAATCGCATAGGCGAGCGCCTTGCCGGAGCCGGCAATATTGGCGCTGGCGGGAATGACGCCGAGCGGATAGGCGAGCGCCGCCGCATCGATGCCCCGGCTGAAGGCCGTCTTGCCGATCTGCAGCGAAACCTGATGATTGCCGTTGCCCTCCGCCCTTGCCGCCAGAATGGCAAGCTCGCCGGGACTGTCGAGCTGTTCCGCAAGCGACCGGTAAAGGCTGTCGGCGCGCCAGCCGTAACCGGCGGCTTCCAGCCGGTCGATGGCGCGCACGGCTTCGCGGCCGGCGAAACGTTCCCGGTCGCTGGTTCTGGGGCTCGGATAGGTGACGTTTAATGTTTTTGCGCCGATTCGCGCTGCGGCGAGCTGGCCGTAAAACGTGCCGGGATGAGCGGCTGCCTTGGTGAAGAAGTCGCGGGCATCGCCCGGCCCGCCGGCTTCCGCCGCCCGACCTAGCCAATAATAGGCGCGCGACGCCGAGAGCGGCCGGTTGGAGGTCTGAAGCAGCGTGTTGAAGTGACGCGAAGCCGTCGCCGGGTCGCGCAGCGCCCTCAGCGCGTACCAGCCGGCATGGAATTCCGCATCGGCGGTATCGACCGCCGAGGTGGCAGAATGATTGGCGACAATGCGATAGGCCTCGGCGAAATCACCGAGATCGGCGACACCGCGGGCGATGATGCGGCGCTCATTCCACCATTCGCCGGGATTAACAAGCTTGGCCGCTTCCTTCGGCGCCTGTCGCAGAAGGGCCGCTGCTTCGGGATATTCCTGCTGGTTGCGCAGGTTTTCCACCCGCGCGAAGAGATAAGCAGGGTCGCTGCGCCAGGAGGCGTCGACCTTGCCGAGGAGCGCGCTTGCGGTTGCGGATCGCTGCAGCACGGCTGCCCAGGCGTTGTAAAGCGACTGCGCCTTGCCGAGATCACCAAAACGCTTCGCCTGGCTGATGCGGCTGCGATACATCAGATAATCCATGCGCGCCTTGTGGTCGGCGGGCGTCAGATAGGCGGGGAACTCGGCAAGCACACGGTCTTCCATGTCCTTGTCCATGCCTTCGCTGACCCAGAGCTGGCGAATGAGACTTTGGGATTCGGCAGCTTTACCGGAGGAGGCGAGCGCCTTGGCGAACACCACGGTGCCTTCGGCGGTTTCCGGACGGCTATTGCCGAAGGCGGCAAGCACCTGGGGTGCGGGCGGATCTTCGCGGTAAAGCGCTTTTTCGGAATTGGCGCGCAGCGTCGCCGCACCCGGCCAACCGGAGAGCTCGCGCTGGGCAGCGGCAATTTCGGCGGAAGCGACGTCCTTCTGGCCGGAAACGGCAATAGCCCAGGTGAGGATATGGCGGTCAAGGCTGCCGGTCGGCATGGTGTTGCGCAGCGCAATCGCGCGGGCCGCATCACGGCTCGAAAGCGCGTCGAGACCTGCCTTCAACTGGCTTGTGTCATCGGGGCGGTTGAGGCGCGGTATGGCGCCGGTGATCTCGGGCGAGGCCGGCATGAAGGCCGGAACAGCAGGTGCATTCGGCTTGACATAGGGAAGCGGCGCCGCACCTTCCGGCAGCGGCCCGGCCAGTGCGTTCCAAACGGTTGCGGCAAGGCCCGCCGCCATCAATCCCCAGACTGTCTTTTTCATGCCGCTCTTCATCGTGTAACGGATTTGTCGACTTTCTTGTAATATCGCTTCATTGCAGCGGGATTGCCGAAAACGGTCTGATGTCCCGCACCGGAATCTTGGGATTTCAGCCTTAATGAAATCTTAATAACCGCCCCGCAATTCAATCAACCTTTATTCACCGGCCCGCGAGCGGCGTCTCTTTTCGGTGCCGGCCTTTTGTGCTTGCCGATCACGGTCCGGAGACTGTCACACTTCCGACAATTTCGGACAAAATACGCTGCCTTAGCGCTTGTCGGCGCCAAGGGCTGGCTCTAATGTGTGCCGGTTTTAACCATCGAATGCGGCCGAAGCATGAACCGGCTCGGCGCCAGGAGCTTTGCATGTTCAAGGGATCAATTCCCGCCCTCATTACCCCGTTCACGGACAATGGCGCCGTGGACGAACAGGCGTTTGCCGCCCATGTGGAATGGCAGATCGCTGAAGGCAGCAACGGACTTGTGCCCGTGGGCACAACGGGGGAATCTCCAACCCTCTCCCACGACGAGCACAAACGTGTCGTCGAGCTGTGCATCGAGGTAGCGGCGAAACGGGTTCCGGTCATTGCGGGCGCTGGCTCCAACAATACCGATGAGGCGATCGAGCTTGCGCTGCACGCGCAGGAAGCCGGTGCGGATGCGCTGCTGGTGGTGACGCCCTATTACAACAAACCGACCCAGAAGGGCCTGTTCGCCCATTTTTCCGCCGTGGCAGAAGCGGTGAAGCTGCCGATCGTCATCTACAATATCCCGCCGCGCTCGGTGGTGGATATGTCGCCGGAAACCATGGGCGCCTTGGTCAAGGCGCATAAGAACATCGTCGGTGTGAAGGATGCGACGGGCAAGATCGATCGCGTTTCCGAACAGCGTATTTCCTGCGGCAAGGATTTTATCCAGCTTTCGGGTGAGGATGGTACGGCGCTCGGTTTCAACGCCCATGGCGGCGTCGGCTGCATTTCTGTCTCCGCCAATGTCGCGCCGCGCCTCTGTTCGGAATTCCAGGCGGCGATGCTCGCGGGTGATTACGCCAAGGCGCTGGAATATCAGGATCGCCTGATGCCGCTGCACAAGGCCATCTTCATGGAGCCCGGCGTCTGCGGCACCAAATATGCGCTGTCGAAGACCCGCGGCGGCAATCGCCGGGTCCGTTCGCCCTTGATGAGCACGCTGGAACCGGCAACGGAAGCGGCCATCGATGCGGCGCTGAAGCATGCCGGCCTGATGAACTGAGACACGCCTGAAAACCTAAAAGGCGCGCCATGGACCGCTTCGAAACAGAAGCCGTTCGGCGCGCCTTTTCTTTTTGCGACGACAACATTAAATAGAGGTTCGAAAACCGCTCTCGGCGGTAAGCCGAAGGCGCAATAAGAAAAACAAGGGATTGAAATATCATGGCCCCCAAAGGCAGCCAGCGCGTGGTGAACAAGATCGTTGCGGAAAACCGCAAGGCCCGTTTCAACTACGAAATCATCGATACCTATGAAGCAGGGCTCGTGCTGACCGGCACCGAGGTCAAGTCGCTGCGCGAAGGCAAGGCGAATATCGCCGAATCCTACGCGTCGGACGAGGGCGATGAAATCTGGCTCATCAATTCCCACCTGCCGGAATATCTGCAGGCCAACCGCTTCAACCACGAGCCGCGCCGCCGTCGCAAGCTGCTTTTGAGCAAGCGCGAGATCAACCGCCTGCGCGCCGGTATCAACCGCGAAGGCATGACGCTGGTACCCTTGAAGGTCTATTTCAACGAAAAAGGCCGCGCGAAGCTGGAACTGGCGCTCGCCAAGGGCAAGAAGCTGCACGACAAGCGCGAGACCGAGAAGGAACGCGACTGGAACCGGCAGAAGTCGCGCTTGCTGAAGGGTGGCAACGCCTGAGCGGCAATAAATTTTGCCGGGCAGGGGCTTGCTGCCTTTCACCGCTTGTTCCTCCGTCATGCCGGACTTGATCCGGCATCCAGTCACGGCGCGTCTGCGCCGTGGAAAGAGTTCTTTCAGCCCAAGGACTTGGACTGGCTGGATCCCGGCTTAAGGCCGGTATGACGGGAGTGTGTTGCGCGCGCCGGGCCCCGTTACGCCGCCTTGTAAGTCCGCTCCACATGAGCTTTCGTTGCCGAGACGCTGAACCGGCTGACGAGCGCCGCCAGATTGGCGCTGACATCGCTCAGATTGTGCGTGGCCGCATTGGTTTCTTCCACCATGGCCGCATTCTTCTGGGTCAGATTATCCATGCTGTTGATAGCGGCGCTGATTTCCTGAATGCCGACGGATTGCTCCTGCGCCGCCTTGGTCAGCGAGGCAATGTGTTCCTGAATATGATCCACCTTGTTGCCGATCGTATTCAAGGATTCGCCTGTCTTGTTGACCAGCGAGACGCCTTGCATCACATCCGCGGAGGATTTGGAGATCAGGGTCTTGATTTCCTTTGCGGCGTTGGCTGAACGCTGCGCCAGTTCGCGCACTTCCTGAGCAACGACGGCGAAACCCTTGCCCGCTTCGCCGGCGCGCGCGGCTTCCACGCCGGCATTCAGCGCCAGAAGATTGGTCTGGAACGAAATCTCGTCAATGACAGAGATGATCTGGGTGATCTTCTGCGATGAGTCCTCGATGGCCCCCATCGCCTTCACCGCTTCCGTCACCACATCGCGCGAGCGCGCGGCTTCAACGGCCGAGCTTTCGACGATGGCCTTGGCCTCTTCGGAACGCTGCGCCGACAATTTGGAAATGGTGGTGATTTCCTCAACAGCGGCGGCGGTTTCCTCAAGGGCCGCGGCCTGCTGCTCCGTCCGGCGGGCCATGTCGTCGGTCGCTGACGTCAGTTCGCGCGTATTGCCGGAAATCTTGTTCGCTTCCTCGACGATCTGCGCAAATGCGCCGGAGAGATTGCCGACGGCGGCGTTGAAATTGGCGATCAGCCCCTGGAATTGCAGCGCGGTCTTTTCACCGATGCTGGAGGTGAGGTCGCCATTGGCCAGCCTGTCGAGGGCGCTGTTGAGCAGTGCGAGAACATGCTCCTGCTCCTTCTTCATCTGCGCCTGTTCGGCCTCCACCTTGTGCCGCTCGGCGGCAAGCACGTCGAGATAGACGGAGATCGAATAATCCATGTCGAGAAGCGCGGCCTTGATGGTGGCGGACAAGGCGTCCTTCACCTTCCTGGCCTTCTTTTCCATGAAGAGGCCCTTCAACTCGGACTCGACCAGAGCCTTTACGATGCCATCGAGCATCAGCGCATAACCGCCGATGTACCATCGCGGCTCCAGCCCGAGCCTTGCATGGGTGCGGCCGATGGCGGTCACGGCATCGGTATAATCCGCGTTGAATGTGCCCGAGGCGATCCTTGCCCAGTGTTTGAGCTGCATGGCCTTGGCGTGCTGTACATGCGCGTCGTTCGCGAAGAACTTCGCGGTCTCCGGCACCGAGCGGACCTTCGCATAAAAACGATCGAGAGAGGCGTCGAGAGAGCCGGTGATGACGCCCTTCATGTCTGAAAGATTTTGCCGCTCACCGTGGCCGAGCCCCAGAAAATTCAGTCTTTCATCGAGTTGTCGGTCGGTTTTTTCTTGGCCATGCATGTCTAGTCATCCTGATCTGGCGCCCAATTCACGTCTCTGGCGCCGTTGCGTGATTTAGACACGTCTAAAATTAACCAAGATATAATTTCGACTGGCTGAATTTGATGTTTGTTAATTCTAAAAGGAATTTTGTCCTGCTGGAGACGCTTGAAACAAAAACGCGCCCGTCTTTTGGACGGACGCGTTTTTGCAATATCAGCGGTACAAAAACCGAATCAGACGGTCTCTGGACCTTCGGCGTGACGAACGGGGCGCTCGTTCGGGTCGCGCCCGATTTCGGCCTTCAGCGTCATCAGATCGATGAAGTGATCGGCCTGGCGGCGCAGATCGTCGGCGATCATGGCGGGCTGGGTGGCCATGGTGGAAACCACGGAAACCTTGCGGCCCTTGCGCTGCAGCGCATCCACCAGCGTGGTGAAATCGCCGTCGCCGGAAAACAGCACCAGGTGATCGACGGTCTCGGACTGCTCCATGGCGTCGACTGCCAGTTCGATGTCCATATTGCCCTTGATCTTGCGGCGGCCGAGTGCGTCGGTGAATTCCTTGGCGGGCTTGGTGACGACCTTGTAGCCGTTATAATCCAGCCAGTCGATCAGCGGGCGGATCGAGGAATATTCCTGATCTTCGATAAGAGCGGTGTAATAATAGGCGCGCAGCAGATAGCCACGCTTCTGAAACGCCTTCAGAAGCTTGCGATAGTCAATATCGAACCCCAGGCTTTTCGATGCTGCATAAAGATTGGCTCCGTCTATGAAGAGCGCAATTTTCTCCCGTGGATCGAACATTCCATCCCATTCCTTTTTTTTGGAAAGGCCATTATCTGGCTTTTATTTCCGGTCGCTAACGCAAAAAATCATGTCGTATCAACGAATTTTGCGCATCGCCGTTGCGTTTTAAGTAAGCTACCTTCCCCCGTATTCCAAGACAATTCTTCTAGACATTTTGTTCATCAGACGCCAAACATGGCGGATAAGTTGCCAAAAGACGCCAAATACAGGAAAAACTTGAATTCCGCGGCCAATGGCTGTATCGGAAGCTGGAAAGCTTCGTCACGAGAAATCTTGAGTGTTTTTCGCAAGGCGCGAGGCGCAGATTCAATAGGTTAGGGCACAGCCGGTGCATCGCTAATATCGCACCGCGCTCTGATCCACGACATTACGACCCACAAAGGACAGGCAATGGCCCGCGTCACAGTAGAAGATTGCATTGATAAAGTAGACAACCGTTTCGAGCTGGTGCTTCTCGCTAGCCACCGTGCGCGCCAGATTTCGCAGGGCTCTTCCATCACGGTTGACCGCGATAACGACAAGAACCCTGTCGTTGCGCTGCGCGAAATCGCTGATGAGACGCTGTCTCCCGACGATCTCAAGGAAGACCTCATCCATTCGCTGCAGAAGCATGTGGAAGTGGACGAGCCCGAGCCCGATCCGGTCACGCTCGCCGCCTCCGCTATTGCTGATGGCGAAGACGACGACCAGCCGGAAACCGTCACTTTCGACCAGATGTCGGAAGAAGAACTGCTGGCCGGTATCGAAGGCCTTGTGCCGCCGGAAAAAAATGACGATTATTGATCTGACTTTATGACGCCTTTGGCAGGCGGTGGTTACCGTCTGTCAATAGTTGCCGTCATAATCTGATCCCTATTGATGCAGCATTGTGCGCCGACCCCAAGGTTGGCGCGCTTTCTTTTTGTGGAATATCGCATGATGCGGCAATACGAACTCGTTGAGCGAGTTCAAAAATACAAACCGGATGCGAATGAGGCCCTGCTGAACAAGGCCTATGTTTACGCCATGCAGAAACACGGCCAGCAGAAGCGGGCCAATGGCGACCCCTATATCTCGCATCCGCTGGAAGTTGCCGCGATCCTCACAGAAATGCATCTCGACGAATCGACCATCGCGGTGGCGCTGCTGCACGATACGATCGAGGACACCACCGCCACCCGCGCGGAAATCGACGAGCTATTCGGCGAAGATATCGGCCGGCTTGTGGAAGGCCTCACCAAGCTCAAGAAGCTCGACCTCGTTACCCGCAAGGCGAAACAGGCCGAAAACCTTCGCAAGCTGCTGCTCGCCATTTCCGACGACGTGCGCGTTCTCTTGGTCAAGCTCGCCGACCGCCTGCACAATATGCGCACCATGGAATACATGCCGGCCGACAAGCGCAGCCGCATTTCCGAAGAGACCATGGAAATCTATGCGCCGCTCGCCGGCCGCATGGGCATGCAGGACATGCGCGACGAGCTGGAGGACCTGTCCTTCCGTTATCTCAACCCGGAAGCCTATGAGACGGTGACCAACCGCCTGCAGGAACTGGAAACGCGCAATGAAGGCCTGATCAAGAAGATCGAGGACGAATTGCGCGAGCTTCTCGTGGCGAACGGCCTGATCGGGGCCAACGTAAAAGGGCGGCAGAAAAAGCCCCATTCGGTTTTCCGCAAGATGCAGGCGAAGTCGCTTTCCTTCGAGCAGCTTTCGGATGTTTACGGTTTCCGCATTCTGGTTGACGATATTCCCGCCTGCTACCGGGCGCTGGGCATCGTGCACACCCGCTGGCGCGTGGTGCCGGGTCGCTTCAAGGATTACATCTCCACGCCGAAGCAGAACGACTATCGCTCCATTCACACCACCATCGTCGGACCCTCGCGCCAGCGTATCGAGCTGCAGATCCGCACCAAGCGCATGCACGAGATCGCCGAATTTGGCATTGCCGCGCATGCGCTCTATAAGGACGGGGAAAACGGGGAGGGCGACCTGCTCTCCCGGGAAAGCAACGCCTATTCCTGGCTGCGTCACACCATCGAATCGCTGGCCGAGGGCGACAGCCCGGAAGAATTCCTCGAACATACCAAACTGGAACTGTTCCAGGATCAGGTGTTCTGCTTCACGCCCAAGGGCAAGCTGATTGCGTTGCCGCGCGGTGCGACCCCCATCGATTTCGCCTATGCGGTGCACACCAATATCGGCGACACGACGGTTGGCGCCAAGATCAACGGGCGGATCATGCCGCTCGTGACCCGGCTCAACAATGGCGACGAAGTGGAGATCATCCGCTCGGGCGTGCAGGTGCCGCCTGCCGCATGGGAAGAGGTGGTGGTGACGGGCAAGGCCCGCTCGGCCATTCGTCGCGCCACCCGCATGGCGATCCGCAAGCAATATTCCGGCCTCGGCTATCGCATTCTGGAACGCACCTTCGAGCGCGCCGGCAAGGCCTTCTCGCGTGAAGCACTGAAGCCCGTTCTTCATCGTCTGGCGCAGAAGGATGTGGAAGACGCGATCGCCGCCGTCGGGCGCGGTGAGGTCTCCTCGCTCGATGTGCTGCGTGCGGTCTATCCGGATTATCAGGACGAGCGCGTCACGGTGAAGATGACCGGTGACGATGGTTGGTTCAACATGCGCAGCGCTTCCGGCATGGTCTTCAAGATCCCCGGCAAGTCGCGCTCCGCTCTGGAGGACGATGGCGCGGCCGAAATGCTGGATGGGCCGGACCCGCTGCCCATCCGCGGCCTTTCCGGCAATGTCGACGTGCATTTCGGTGCCGCCGGCGCGGTTCCTGGTGACCGCATCGTCGGCATCATGGAAAAAGGCAAGGGCATTACCATATATCCCATTCAGGCGCCGGCGCTGCAGCGTTTCGACGATGAGCCGGAGCGCTGGATCGATGTCCGCTGGGATCTCGATGAGGCGAACAAGTCGCGCTTCATGGCGCGGGTGATGATCAATGCGCTGAACGAGCCGGGCACGCTCGCCTCCGTGGCGCAATCGATCGCCACGCTTGATGTCAATATCCGAGGGCTCAACATGGTCCGCATCGGCACGGATTTTTCCGAGCTGGCGCTGGATGTCGAAGTCTGGGATCTCAGGCAGTTGAACCAGCTTCTGTCGCAGCTCAAGGATCTCGACTGCGTCTCGACCGTGACGCGTGCCTTCGATTGAGGCATTTTTGATCCTTTGAAGATACCGGAAGGCCGTTGTTATGCACTCAACGCATGGCAGCGGCCTTTTCCTGTCTCTGGTCGTGAAGGTGGTTTGCGACTATTTTCTCCTCAGAAATTGAAGAGAAGGAAACGCGGCGTGCCGGTGGATAAACACCGATGAGAAACGCCAGTTCCAAACCGAAAGGACCGAAAATCATGTTTACTCCGCTTCGCAAGATCGCCCGCGCCGTCCGTGGCAAGACCACCCAGGAACGCGAATTTGAATATCTCAGCGGTTCGGTATCGAATGTCGATCTCGAATTCCGCCAGCGCGAAATCGACCGCGGCCTGTTCCGCCGGTAATGCGCTCAGCGCATGGCAGCCAATCGCCATGCGTATGGGATAAGCAGGTGCAGCCGTTATCGGCCAGCGCGTTGCTCCATGTCGCAAAACTATGTGAATGCGCGCTTCAAGCGGGCGTCCACCGCTGTCCGGTCTAAATGATAGGACACGCTGCCTTTGCAATGAAGTTGACGGCGAGAGGGTGCGTATTTCCTCGACGTCATCCTTGGGCTTGTCCCAAGGATCTAATCACGTTGAATTAAATCAATCGGTTGCAGATCCTCGGGACAAGCCCGAGGATGACGTCGGAGTATCCGGCAAGGTTCGTATTCATCTGGTGACGCCGCGCAGACGCGCGTCGGCTGGTTCCGGCTTAGGGCCGGAATGACGGAAGCGGAGAATACGCCTGCAAAAGAAATCCTCCCGTCGTCTATGATGCTCTTGGCTCCGCCGGGGTGATGAAATAGACTGCCCCCATGCCGTTTCGCCGCCGTGAACCCGTTGGTTTTTCAGAGAAGATTCGTGACCTGTTCTGGCCGCGAACGGGTTTTTCCCGTTCGCTGCGCTATATGAAGCTGCGCCTGCTCAGGCTTTCCGCCTCTCCGCATTCCGTTGCCGCCGGTGTCGCCATCGGTGTGGGCGTGGCGTGGACGCCGTTTCTCGGCGTTCACATCATCATCGCCATGGCGCTTGGTTTCCTCTTGCGCGTCAATCTCGTGGCGGCAGCACTAGGCACCACCTTCGCCAATCCGCTGACATTTCCGTTCATCTGGGCATCCACCTGGGAGCTGGGACACTTCATTCTCGGCCGGCAGAAGACGGAAAGTGCCGCGCATGTGGATTTCGTGGCGCTGTTCAGCCATCTTGAATTCCGGCAGATATGGACGCCGGTGCTGGAGCCCATGACCATCGGCGCGCTTCTTCCGGCCGGCATCAGCGCAATCATCGCCTATATCGCCGTTTATGGCCTCATCAGCGGTTTCCAGCGCCGCAAGATGGAAAATCTCGCGCATCGCGCCGCCAACAAGAATGCTTCTCTGGAGATGCTGAAATGATCATTGGATTGGGTAGCGACCTGATCGACATCCGCCGCGTTGAAAAGTCGATCGAACGTTTCGGCGAGCGCTTCACCCATCGCTGTTTCACCGATATCGAGCGCGCCAAATCCGATGGCCGCAAGAACCGCGCCGCTTCCTATGCCAAACGTTTCGCCGCCAAGGAAGCCTGTTCCAAGGCGCTGGGAACCGGCCTTGCGAACGGCGTCTTCTGGAAGGATATGGGTGTCGTCAATCTGCCGGGCGGCAAGCCGACCATGGTGCTGACCAATGGGGCAGGGGAGAGGCTGGCGGCCATGCTGCCCGCCGGCCACCGCGCCAATATTCACCTGACGATCACGGACGATTTTCCTTATGCTCAGGCATTTGTGATCATAGAAGCGCTTCCCGTGATCGATTGAGGCCCCGGCCTTGCCGCATTGGCGCTCTATTTGCGGGCGTGTGACAGAAGCGCTTCCCTTCGGGCTGGAAAGGTTCTAGAGAAGTCGCAGAAATATGAAAGCCTTGCTGGCAGTGTGAAACCGCTCCACCGCCGCAGGCTCTACAAACAACGGCCCGGAAGCCTTCGCGAAGCCGAAGAAGCCGGGAAACAATCAGGCAGGTCTTTAAGTGTCGGAAAAAGCTGAAAAGAAGCAGAACGCCCTCTGGGAGAACGTCAAGGTCATCATTCAGGCGCTGCTGCTGGCCATGGTCATCCGCACCGTGCTTTTTCAGCCCTTCACGATCCCATCGGGCTCGATGATGCCGACGCTTCTGGTTGGCGACTATCTTTTCGTCAATAAGTTCTCCTACGGCTATTCGAAATATTCGCTGCCTTTTTCGCCGAACCTGTTTTCGGGCCGCATTCTCGAATTCAGCAAGCCGAAGCGCGGCGACGTCGTGGTCTTCCGCCTGCCGCCCAATCCTGAAGTCGATTATATCAAGCGTCTCGTCGGCCTGCCGGGTGATCGCATCCAGGTGACGAACGGCGTGCTGTTCATCAACGGTCAGCCGATTCCGAAGCAGCCCGACGGCACCTTCACGTCAGATTATCGCGCCGATCCGGGCGCCAATGTGCCTGTTTTCCGCGAAACGCTTGATAATGGCGTCACCTACGACACGCTGGACCAGTCGCCCGATTCGCGCGGCGACAACACCCGTGAATTCGTGGTGCCTGAAGGCCATTATTTCATGATGGGCGACAACAGAGACAATTCGCTCGACAGCCGCTTCGATGTCGGTTTCGTGCCTGAAGAAAACCTGATCGGCCGCGCCAGCGTCATCTTCTTCTCGCTGGGCAACGACACGCCGTTCAGCCGCATTTGGGAATGGCCGGCCAACATGCGTTGGGACCGCCTGTTCAAGGTTGTGGGATGAGTAAGACCAAGCCGCTTTCCGCGGACGAAATTTCCCGTCTGGAAGCGTTGATCGGATATGAATTCAAGGAAAAGGCCCGGCTCGACCGGGCCTTGACCCATGCCAGCGCCCGCTCCGCCGCGGCAGGCAATTACGAGCGGCTGGAATTTCTAGGGGACCGCGTTCTCGGCCTCTGCGTGGCGGAATTGCTGTTCTCCATTTTCCGTAACGCCACCGAAGGTGAACTCTCCGTCCGTCTCAACCAGCTCGTCAGCGCCGAATCCTGCGCCGCGATCGGCGACGAGATGGGGCTGCACAATTTCATCCGTACCGGATCCGACGTGAAGAAGCTGACCGGCAAGGCGATGTTGAATGTGCGTGCCGATGTGGTCGAAAGCCTGATCGCCACCATCTATCTGGATGGCGGGCTGGAAGCATCGCGCAAGTTCATTCTGAAATATTGGCAGGGCCGCGCAACGAGCGTGGATGCCGGACGGCGAGACGCCAAGACCGAATTGCAGGAATGGGCGCATGCCAGATTTGCGACCACGCCCTCTTACAGGATTGACGATCGCTCCGGACCGGATCACGATCCCCGCTTTACGGTGACTGTCGAAATTCCCGGCGTAAAGCCGGAAACCGGTGTCGAGCGCTCCAAGCGCGCGGCCGAGCAGGTGGCGGCAACCAGATTGCTGGAACGCGAAGGCGTCTGGCAGAAGGGCTCCACCCAGAACTGAGCGCCCGCCATAGGGTGCTAAATCGAGCGCATGGCGGACCGATAAGGCCGCATGTTGAATACCTCTGACCTTGATGGATATCATGACCGATCACGAAAACCCCGCCATTGAAGGCGAAGACAACAACCTTCCGACCCGTTCCGGTTTCGTGGCCCTTATCGGCCCGACCAATGCCGGCAAGTCGACGCTGGTCAACAGGCTGGTGGGCGCCAAGGTCTCGATCGTCAGCCACAAGGTTCAGACGACGCGCGCCGTGATGCGCGGCATCGCCATTCACAAGAATGCGCAGATCGTTTTCATGGACACGCCCGGCATCTTCAAGCCGCGCCGTCGGCTCGACCGCGCCATGGTCACCTCCGCCTGGGGCGGCGCGAAGGATGCCGATCTCATCCTGCTGCTGATCGACAGCGAACGTGGTCTTAAAGGCGACGCCGAGGCCATTCTCGAAGGCCTGAAGGATGTTCCGCAGAAGAAGATCCTCTGCCTCAACAAGATCGACCAGGTGAAGCGCGAAGACCTGCTTAAGCTTGCCGCCGCCGCCAATGAGACGGTGGCCTTCGACCGCACCTTCATGATTTCGGCCACCAACGGTTCGGGTTGCGAAGACCTGATGGATTATCTGGTGGAGGCTCTGCCGGAAGGTCCGTGGTATTATCCGGAAGACCAGATTTCCGATCTGCCGATGCGCCAGCTCGCTGCCGAAATCACCCGCGAGAAGCTGTTCCTGCGCCTGCATCAGGAGCTTCCCTATGCCTCGCATGTCGAGACGGAAAAGTGGGAAGAACGCAAGGACGGCTCGGTACGCATCGAGCAGGTGATCTATGTCGAGCGCGACAGCCAGAAGAAGATTGCGCTCGGCAAGAACGGCGACGCGATCAAGGCCATTTCCACCGCCTCGCGCAAGGAGCTGTCGGAAATCCTCGAACAGCCGGTGCATCTCTTCCTGTTCGTCAAGGTGCGCGAGAACTGGGGTGATGACCCCGAGCGTTTCCGCGAAATGGGACTGGAATTCCCCCGAAACTGAAGCACATCCGCTTCACCCCCTCATTCCTGTGGCAAGCACAGGAATGAGGGCGCTGGGGGATGGAACGACGTACAAATAGCGAACTGAATATCTTCACCCACCATCGGGAACCGAATACGTTCGGGCGGGTTGTTCCAAAACAATTGGGCGCAACCTTTTTTCGATGACGGATATTCATGTCGCCAAAAAAACCGAACGGAATTTCCACCACCCCGTGCCAGCAATGTCCCCTGCGCGACCTGCCGCATTTCCGCGACTTTTCCTCCTCCGAGCTAGATTTCGTCTCGCGTTTCAAGACGGGGGAACTTGCGGTGGAAGGCGGCTCCGTCATCCTGATGGAAGGCTCGCATAGCGCCCATCTTTACACCGTTTTGCAGGGCTGGGCTTTCCGTTACAAGACGCTGGAAGACGGCAGGCGGCAGATACTGAACTATGTCATGCCCGGCGATCTCGTCGGCCTGCAGGGCACGGTGATGGGGGAAATGCAGCATTCGGTGGAGGCGCTGTCGCCGGTCACCCTATGCGTCTTCGAGCGCTCGCGCCTCAATAATCTCTTCACCGACCATCCGACGCTTGCCTATGACCTGACCTGGATCGCTGCGAGTGAGGAACGCATGCTCGACAGCCATCTCCTCAGCATCGGCCGGCGCACGGCGCTGGAGCGCGCCGCCTATCTGATTGTTTTCCTCTACAGCAAGGCAAAGGCGGTCCATCTCATACAGGGGGAAACGCCGATCCCGGTCACCCAGCAGCATGTGGCGGATACACTTGGCCTGTCCATTGTCCACACCAACAAGACCTTGAGAAAGCTGGTCGATCGCGGTCTCATTCGCTGGACCGACAAGGGTTGTCTGGTGCTTGATGATGCCGGGTTGAGCCATGTGGCCAGCTGGGAAAGCGAAGAGAAGCGGCAAAGACCCTTCATCTGATCTTCTTTCGACATGTCTTTTTTAAATGACGGTGGAGCCGTAATTTGCGACTCCTGTCGTGATATCTCACTGGAGAATCATGTCGGAAACCGCAGCTTCGAGCCTTGCGGCCATCTTTTTAGGAAGAAGAAAACATATGGTGCCACAACGGGTTATCATCGTTGAGGATGAATATCTGGTGGCGCTTGATGTCGAAGCGGTTCTCCAGTCCATGGGGGTGGAAACCGTCGTCATCGCCACGACGCTGGCGCAGGCGAGACAGGCCGTTGAAGAGGACGGCGCCGATTGTGTGCTTCTCGATGTCAGCCTTACCGACGGCAAGAGCTATGATTTTGCGCGCGGGCTGCGCGATGGGGGAATTCCCTTCGGTTTCGTCAGCGGCTATGGCGATACGACGGGCTTTCCGGATGATCTCATGCATGCGCCATTGCTGGGCAAGCCCTTCGGGGAAAACGAAATTATCGATTTCGTCCTCAACCTCGTCGGCACGGTCGACAATGCCGTAAAAGAATAACGTTTCGCCGCCAGATCGGGTATGATCGGCCTTGAATCGAAATTCGGACGCGTTTCATGCAGTGGCAGGAAGAGGCAATCATTCTCGGCGTAAAACGCCATGGCGAGACGAGTGTCATCGCCGAGGTGATGACCCCTTCGCGTGGCCGCCATCTGGGGCTGGTCCGTTCCGGCCGTTCCCGCAGCATGCAGCCGGTGCTACAGGCCGGAAACCGGGTGGATGTCATCTGGCGCGCGCGCCTTCACGATCATCTCGGCGAGTTTCGCATCGAGCCGCTGCAATTGCGCGCCGCACAACTGATGGAGACGGCGACCGCGGTTTATGGCGTACAGGCCATGGGTGCTCTTCTCAGGCTTCTGCCGGAGCGTGATCCGCACCCGCATCTCTATCAGGCGCTCGATATCATTCTCGACAATCTCCACGACCCCGTCGATGCCGGGGAATTGTTCGTGCGCTTTGAACTGGCAGTGCTGAACGATCTCGGTTTCGGGCTTGATCTTACCGAATGCGCGGCGACGGGGCTGCGCACCGACCTCATCTATGTATCGCCGAAAACGGGCAGGGCGGTTTGCCGCACGGCAGGCGCGCCCTATGCGGAGCGCATGCTGTCGCTTCCGGCTTTCTTGAGCGAAGGCCAGTCGAAGGCCGCCGATCCTGACAGCCTTGCGGCGGCTTTCCGCCTCACCGCCCATTTCCTCAACCGGCATGTCTACGATCCGCGTGGGCTCAACGAAAACGCCGCCCGCGACGGTTTCGTGCAGGCGGCGCTGAAGGCGCTGGAAGGCCGGGCGACTGAGGGGAAGGCGATGCCGCCCGCGCTCGATAAGGCTGTCTGACTAGGCCATTGCAGGCCTCGGGGCCGGTCGCTCCTGAATGGGCCAATGCACGACGGCCGCAAAAATCCCCATGCCGACGCCCAGCCACCAGACGAGATCATAGGAACCGAGCCGGTCGTAAAGGAAGCCGCCGAGCCAGACGCCGAGGAACGAGCCGATCTGGTGCGACAGGAACACGACGCCGCCGAGCATGCCGAGATGGCGTGTGCCGAACATGATCGCCACCAGCGCATTGGTCGGCGGCACGGTGGAAAGCCAGAGGATGCCCATGACGGCGGCGAAGATGATGACCGAAAGCGGCGATTGCGGCAGAAGCAGGAAAGCTGTGACAGCGACAGAGCGGGCGATATAGATATAGGCGAGCAGATAGGGTTTCGAATAACGCTGGGCAATGACACCGGCGGCAAGCGACCCGATGATGTTGAAGAAGCCGATCAGCGCCATGGCGATGACGGCGTAGCGCGGTTCGATGCCGATATCGCCGAGATAGGCCGGGAAATGCGCGGTGATAAAGGCCACCTGAAAACCGCAGACAAAAAAGCCGGTGGTCAAAAGCAGGTAGCTTTTATGGCCGAGCGCCTCCTTCAGCGCTTCGCCTGCCGTCTGTTGGAACTGCGCCTGCGACTGGCTGCCGGAAGAGGAATTGCCGCGCATGAAGAAGGCGAGCAGCGGCACGAGCATCATCATCGCGGCAAGCCAGACGAGGCTGTCCGACCAGCCATAGGTGGAAATCAGCCCCTGACTGATCGGCGCAAACAGGAACATGCCGGCCGAACCCGCCGCCGTGCCGATACCGAAGGCGAGCGAACGCTGCTGCGGCGTGACATGGCGCGCAAAGGCCGAAAGGATGACGCTGAAGGAACCGGCGGCAATGCCGAGCCCGACAAGCACGCCGCCGCCAAAATGCAGCCAGAAGGGCGAGGTGCCGAAGGACATGCAGATGAGGCCGGCGGCATAAAGAAAGCCGGAGAGAACGAGCACGCGGCCCGTGCCGAATTTATCGGCGATGGCGCCGAAGAAGGGCTGGCCGAGACCCCAGAAGAGGTTCTGCAGCGCCATGGCGAGACCGAAGGTGGAACGGTCCCAGCCGGTATCGGCAAGCATCGGCAGCTGGAAGAAGCCCATGGCCGAACGCGGCCCGAAGGTCATGACGGCAATCAGTGACCCGGCGGCGATAATCAGCCAGGGCATTGTCTGGCGTGTGGCTTGCAACATGAATATTCCCCCATCGCGGCGCTTCGTCCCAAAAAAGAGGGACATGGCTTGCCGCGGATTCCGCTATGATGGGATGAATATTATCTTTTGTCAGCCAGTCCCACTAGCGACTTTTCTTGACGGCCACTATTCATGCGATTGATGGAATACGGCCGGAGAGAAGACGATGAAACAGAATATCTACGACGATCCCGGGTTTTTTGAGCGCTACAGCGCCATGCCGCGCTCCGTGGAGGGTCTGCGCCAGGCCGGCGAGTGGCATGAGCTGCGTGCCATGCTTCCGCCCCTGAAAGACAGGAGCCTTCTTGATCTCGGTTGTGGTTTCGGCTGGCATTGCCGTTTTGCCGCAGAGCAGGGCGCGCGCCATGTCGTTGGCGTTGATCTCTCGGAAAACATGCTGCACCGCGCCGCCGAGATAAATGGCGGGCCCGGTATCGAATACCGCCGCGCCGCCATCGAAGACATCGATTTTCCGCAGGAGAGTTTCGATGTGGTGCTGAGTTCTCTCGCCCTGCATTACGTCCGCGATCTCGACGTGGCATTCGCGAAGATTTTCACCGTGCTGAAATCCGGCGGCGATTTCATCTTTTCCATCGAACACCCCGTTTTCACGGCGCTGGAAAAACAGGACTGGTTTTATGGCGAGGATGGCGAAATCCTGCACTGGCCGCTCGATAATTATCAAAGTCAGGGCGTGCGCCACTCCAACTGGATGGCGGACGATGTGGTCAAATATCACCGCACGGTGTCAGGCCTTCTCAATGGTCTCCTGGCTGCCGGATTTGTTTTGACGCGGCTGGCGGAGCCGAGGCCTGATCCGGCCTTGATGGCCGAGCGGCCTGAACTGAAGCACGAAGATCGCCGCCCGATTTTCCTGATCGTCGGGGCGCACAAACCGTGATGCGGTGACGCTCCGTCCTTTCCTCATCCTGTGACAGGCGCAGGAATGATGGAGAGAGGGCGCGCCAGCCTATGAAAACTTTGCGCTGTGGGCTGTGGGTTGGGTTTGACCCGAACCAGCAACTTACCGCCGTTTGATCGTCCAGCCTTCCGGCCGTTCCTCGACCACCTTTGCCACATCGCCGACGGACAGCTTGCCCTGGCTGCGCGGCGTCACATTCCAGCCGAAGAGCGGGCCGGGCACGCGCCGGTCGCCGGACATGCGGATGCGGCCCATGGCTTTCATGGGGGAGGGCACATCACGCGAGCCGGTGGTCTGATCCTGCGTGGTCATGATGCAGCGGGCGCAGGGCTTGACGAGATCGAAGCGAATGCCGCCAATCTCGATGGCCGCCCAGCGGTCCTCAGCCCATGGCTCATCCGTGTCAAGCACGATATTGGGCCGGAACCGCTCCATGCCAACAGCGTCTTCGCCATTGGCGCGCATATTGTCGTTCAGCGCGGCAAGCGAGGCCGTGGTGGTGACGAGGATCTGGTAGCCGTCCGCAAAGGTGACGGGCGTTTCGTTGCCCGTCCATTCGAGGCTCGCAATACGTTTCGAGGTATCATCAAAAAAGGCGAGCTTTACCTCGCGCCCCAGCCATGCCGAGAGCGTGCCATTGGTCTCGTCATCGGCGATATTGGCGCTGACGATCGATTTCCACACCGCCACATCCATGCGCTGCCCGGATGGCCGTGCGAAAATCTCATCTTCCCTGTCGCGCGCCAGCACCATGCCGCCATCCTCATGCCGGGCCAGCACCGTGGCGATGGCAGGCAATTCGCGCTGGGTGATGAAATGGCCCGAGGGATCGGTGAGCATGGCGCGGCGGTCACCCGGCAGGCCTTCGGCCGAAACGGCGCTTTCGGAGAGGGGAATGCCGCGCGCGCTCTTCAGCGGATAGATGTTGAGTTCGGTCACACGCATCTCGGGTCTCCTTAGATCTCGTCGAGAAACAGGTCCAGCACCTGTTTCAGCCGCTCGTGGCGGGCTTTGGCCATCTGCCGGCCTGTCTCGGTGCGAAAACCGTCGGCCAGCTTGAACAGCTTGGTTTCGAAATGGTCGATGGCAAAGGCGCGGTCGTCAAGCGGCCGGTCCTTCGCCAGCGGGTCGACTGGATCGTAAAGTGCCGAGCCCATGCGCCCGGCAATATAAAAGCAGCGCGCCGCCCCCACCATGCCGATGGCGTCCAGCCGGTCGGCATCCTGAAGGATTTTTGCCTCCAGCGTCTGCGGTTCGATATTGGCGGAAAAGCTGTGTGTGGTGATGGCATGGGCGGCGGCGTCAACATCCGCCTGTTTCCAGCCGAGCCCCATCAGAATGCCGGATGCCTTTTCCGCCGCAAGCCGCGAGGCCTGCGCGCGCAGCGGTGAGTTCTTCTCCACCGCCACACAATCATGCAACAGCACGCTGGCGGCCAGCACGGTGCCATCGCCGCCTTCGCCCACATGGATGCGCATGGCGTTGCGGAAGACGCGGTGAATATGGGCAAGATCATGCGAGCCGTCACCCGCATCGGCGGCGTGCGGTATCAGCTCCTGCGCAAGCGCGGCATAGGGCGCGAAAGCCTCGGCCGCGATCATGCCTGCGGCTTCCGGGTGAGGATTTTCTGGTAGAACAGGCCGATGCCGATGAGCACCGCGCCGAGCCCGATGAAGGACAGCGCCCTCAGCACGCCTTCGAGATTGCTCATGTCGATCAGGAACGCCTTGGCAACCGAGATCAGCACGAAGGCGGCCGATGCCAGACGCAGGCTGCGGGCATTAAAGCGCGAGCCAAGCACGAGCAGCAACACGCCGATCAGCAGCCAGACCACCGAATAGCTGTAGGTCTCGCCCTGCAGGAAACCCTTCCAGTCGGCAATATTTTCGCCCTGCCAGAAGCGGCGGACCGAAAGTGTGGCCCAGGCAAAACCGAGCGCTGCGCCCGCCACCGCCAGCATGCTGACATAGGGCGGGGGACGTTTTCCCCGCGCGTAATAGGCAAGGCCGCCATAGGCGAGCGCCGGCAGGAGGTAACCGATCAGCAGCAGGTTGAGGAACGGGATGCGGCCGGTATTTTCGCCGGTGAAATAGGGGTTGAGCGTGAAGAAATGCATCGTCAGCACGTTGATGACCGCAATCACGCCGGCAATCATCGAGCCGTAGCGGAAGATGGGGCTGGGGCTCTTCAGATCGAGCGTCATCAACACGCCCGAGAAGCCAATGGTCAGCAGCGTATAGATCGACTGTTCGCCAAGCGTCGGCACACTGTCATCCAGCGTGCCGCCATTCATTGCGTGGCGGATGAGGATGGCGACGGCGAGAAGCCCCATGACGCTGGCAATCGCCTGCAGGAAGTTCTTCGCCCTGACCCCCGGCCAGTCGCGCAGCAGCCATGCCGAGACGACGGCCAGCAGTGCGGGAATGCCGTAACCCGGAAGAAGCGCGTTGAAGACCGGCGTGAGCCCAAGATTTTGCGGCCCGACAATGGTGGGTTCCCAGGCGATGCGGCCGAGAACGGCAACGCTTGCCACGGCCATCACCCAGGGCAGAACCTCCCAGTTGCGGTAACGGCTTGCCAGCACATAGATGAAACCGATGACCGAAAGCAGAACGGTTGTCACCAGCCCTTCCGTCAGCGTGTGCAGGCTGAGCGCGAAGGCGGCGAATGATCCGAGCACGAGAATGTTGAGCGGCTTGCGATAGGCCTCATTGTTCTGCCGGTGCAGCCATTCGGCACCTGCAATCAACACGAAGCCGAGGCCGAGGCCATAGGCGGCGTGCAGCCAGTCGCGGCCGAGATTGCCGTATTCGACAAAGCTTGCGGTGGCGAGCCAGACCGGGAATAGCGCGGCGATACCAGCCCAGAGCTGGGCGAAATCCGCGTCGTCAGCACCCTTGCGTTTCAGGAAGGAGAAGGCGGACAGCACGAAGACGGCCCCGAGGCCGAGCGCCATGGCGATTTCCGCCGCATAGCCAACCGATACGGGCGGAAGCGACACGGCAGTGTCATTGATAACGCCGATGAGGTCGAGACCCTGACGTGACATCAGCGATACCGCAGCCTGCGCGCCAAGTGCTGCGATAATAGCGGGCCATACCGCATAGTGGCGGGCGGCGCCAAGGGCTGCAAGGGCGGCGATGAGCGCTGAAACGATCAGGGCCGGTTGAGTATCGACTCCGCCATCGGCAAAAAGGAAGCCGATTGCCGGCAGGATCACGGCCATCGAGACGGTGAGATTGAGGGCGAGTGACGGGCGTAGCAGAAGCCGCATGGCGCGGACGGCGCGTCGCTCGGGCGCTGCGGTTTCGGCAGTTTGGGCGGGCGGCGTGTCGAATGCCTTGCCGGGCCAGAGGAATATTGTTCCCGCCAGCATGACGAGCAGGGCAAGTGTTGGTGGTTCGGCGCTGATCGTTTCGGAAAAGCCGATATAGCCGAGCGCCCAGAGGCCAAGCCCGGCACTGGCGAGAGAGGGAACCACGGTCCAGCCCTGCCTGCGCGCCGCTGCCGCCGTTGCCAGCCAGGAGACGGTGAGGAAGACGAAGAGCGCCCAGATATTCGGCGTTTCGGTGGAAATCAGCGCGGGTGTCAGCATCGAACCGAGAAGGCCGAGACCGGCCAGCGCCTGCCCGTGCAGCAGCGAAAGCCCGATGGTGGCGAAAGCGACGAGGCCAAGCAGGCCAAAAGCCGCGCCGGGACCGATATAGTCGTAAATGCCATAGGCTGCATAAACCACGCCGAACAGCGTCAATGCGCCCGCCGCCGTCAGCACGCCCGGTATCATGGCGTTGGAATAGGTGGTGGCGATGCCCGGCACCGCCTTGCGGCGGATCGCTTCGCCGGCAAGCCCGAGAACAAGACCGAAAATGGCGGCGAGCGAAAGCCGCACGGCCGGGCTGAGCAGGCCCGATTCGATCGAATATTTAACGAGGAAAATGCCGCCGAGCGCCAGCGCCAGTCCACCGGCCCAGACCGCCCAGCGCGCGCCGAGCAGACTTTCGAAGCTCTCCTTCGTTGCCGGGGTGGATACGGCCTCGGCGGCAGGCGCAGGTTGGGCCTCCTCGCGCGCCAGCTCTTCCGATGCTGCCATGGCGGCGGCGTCTTCGGGCTCGGATGCGTATTCAGCCTGGAAGGCTGTGTCTTCCGCGGGGGGCGTGCTTGGCTCTTCCGCCTCGAAATCCGGTTTTACCGTGGATTCCGTGCTTTCCGTTTGCACTGCCGCAGCCGACGTCACGCCCGCAGCCATCAGCCGCTTGAGGCTGTGCACCTCCCGTTCGAGCGACTTGATTCGGCTTGAATTGCGGATGCTCGCGACCAGCGTGTAGATGAAGGCCGCGACGAGGGCGAGGATAAACAGCGGGATTTCCAAACGGACTCTCCAATTACGAAGCTGTTTTTAAAGCCCTTTTGGTGAATTTATGCAAGGCCCGGTTGATGAATGGTGTGGGTGGCGCGGGGGTAAGCATATGCCATTTGTTTCTTCTCCCCGACGGGGAGAAGAAATGGGTGGCCTCCGCTCGATCCGATGTACCGCTCGAATCAGGAGGCACCCGCCAGCCACCGCCGCGCCGCTTCGATATCGGTAAGCCCAAGCTCGTGCCCGTCCTCAACCGTTTCCATCTCGGCCTTTGCACCGCTCGCCGTGAGCTTTCCCTGCAGCTCGCTCGCCTTGTCGAGATATTTGTCGCGTTGTCCCGCCACGAGCAGGAAATTGTGGCCGGAAAGATCGGTTTGCGGCCATGTTTCGAGAACCGGCATCGGGCGATAGAGCAGGGCGTCGCCTGCAAGTTCGGGATAGAGCGCGGCAAAGGCAGCGTAGAAGTTCGCGCCATTGGAATGGCCGATAAACCGCAGTTTCGAGCGATCAAGACCATAGGCGCGGATTGCTCCCTCCACGAAGGCGGCAAAGGCTTCTGTTTCCGTGACAATATCCTGCTGGTCAAAGCTGAAATCGGGGAAACGGCGGAACCAGCGGGCGATTTCTTCTTCCGTGCTACGGCCGCGCACGCCCAGAAGGGTGGCGCCCGGTGCTGCCCGGTGCGCCAGCGGCATCAGGCTCGTTTCACTGCCGCCGGAACCGTGCAGCAGGATGATGGTGCTGCCATCAGCTTCCTCGGGCGTGTAGAAACGGTGCACGAAGGGCAGGTCGCGATAGATGATGCGTTCTTCGCCCGGCATCGAGAATTGCGGCAGGGCGACACGCACATCCGCCTCGTCCTTCATGAAGAGCGGTGGGATGAACAGTTTTTCGCCGAGCGAGTTCAGCGGTTCGTCCACCATCATGCCCGGCCCATCGGTCGCCATTTCGATCAGCACGCCGCCCGGTTCGCGGACGTAGAGCGAGTGGAAATATTTCCGGTCATGGGCGTTGGTGGTGCTGGAATTCAGCGATTTCAACCCGGTTAGAACCGTGTTCAGCTCATCCATATCCTTTGCGCGGAAGGCGATATGATCAACGGTGCCAGTGCCCGGCGCGCTGGACCAGAAGCCGGTGGCGTCGCGCACGTCGATAATGTCGCCGCTGTCGGAAATGAGCCGGCGGATCGCGCCCGCCTGGCTTTCCTGCCGGTAGCCGAAATGTTTCTCCAGAAACGCTACGGTTTCTTCCGGCACTTCACTCAGCACCGTCGCGCCATAGATTCGGCGAATGGCGTCTTCTGCGGAAATATCGTCGGTCACATGTGGCGTGGCATCGGCAAAGGCGCGGGTGCCGACCAGCTTGACGATCAGGCCGTCAGGATCTTTCAGCCGGATAACCGGAGCGCCGAATTCGTCAGTCGGGCCTTCCGCGCGGATGCCGAATCTCAGCGCCCGCGTCAGCCAGAAGCCGATCGCAGCGGGATCGATCGCCACGGAAATTTCCAGCGTCTGGCCGTACCCGACACGGCCCTGGCCGCCATCTTCCCAGACGAGAAATGTCAGAAGCGAGCCGGGTGAGGCGATGTCGTCGCCATAAAGCAGGTGAAGCTGCATGGCGTCTTCGAAGCCGGCCGTGCGCTTGGCCAGCCTCAAGCCCAGAAAGCCGGCGTAAAAATCCACATTCGCCTGCACCTTCCGGGTGATCATGGTGATGTGGTGTATGCCCAGTGCAGAATTCATCTTGCCGTCCCGCCGTTTCGCCTGCTGTTCCTGGCCCTATTTGTCGCACGCTGCCCCTGATCCGCAACCCCGGCAAATGAGAACGCTGTGTTCTCTGGGTGAACGATACTGCTTTCGCTTCGTTGCATTCGCGATGGGCAGATTGCCGGCTTTTTGCCTGTCTTGTGATTGTTTGTGCATATAAAATAAGCATACAAAATAACGGCTATTTTGTATGCAATTTTATCTTGCCTTGAGGGTTGGAATTGGGTCTTATGCAACCAATCCAACAAAACCATCAGGGGGAACAGATGATTTTAACGCGCAGGTTGTTGAGCCGGGCTCTGGCCATTACCGCCATCGGTGTAACCGCCGGCTTTTCGTTGCCGGCTGTGGAGGCGCGGGCCGAAACACCGGTGAAATTCACGCTCGACTGGAAGTTCGAAGGCCCCGCCGCGGGTTTCCTGCTGGCGCTCGACAAGGGTTACTTCAAGGCTGAGGGCCTGGATGTCACCATCGACAGCGGCAATGGTTCGGTGGAAGCCATTCCGCGCGTGGCGACGGGCGCCTATCAGATGGGTTTCGGCGATATCAATTCGGTGATGAAGTTCCTCGACGAAGATCCGAGCCAGAAGATCAAGGCCGTATATATGGTCTATGAGCGCCCGACTTTCGCCGTGGTCGGCCGCAAGTCGCTGGGTGTCACCGGTGATCCGAAGTCGCTGGAAGGCAAGAAGCTCGGCGCGCCGCCGCCGGATGGCGCTTTCGCGCAATGGCCGGCCTTCAAGCAGGTGGCGGGTCTCGACGACAGCAAGATCAAGATCGAATCGATCGGTTTTCCGGTGCGTGAACCGATGCTCGCTAAGGGCGATGTCGACGCCGTTTTCGGCTTTGCCTTTTCGGTGATCCTCAACCTCAAGAAACAGGGCATCGCCGATGACGATATCTCGACCATCCTGATGGCCGAGCACGGCTTGAATCTTTATGGCAATGCGGTGCTGGTAAACACTGATTTCGCAGAGAAAAACCCGGAAGCAGTAAAGGGCTTTCTGAAAGCATTGGCCAAGGGCTTCGCCGATTCCGTCAAGAACCCCGAAGAGGGCGTGGCGGCGGTGCTCAAGCGCAACGAGACGCTCGACAGCGCCATCGAGCTTGAACGCCTCAACATGGCCAACAGCATGAATATCAAGACGCCCTATGTGGTGGAAAACGGCATGGGCGGCGTCGATCCTGCCCGGCTTGCGGCCTCCGTCGAAACGCTGAAAGTCTCCCTCGGCCTGAAGGGCAACATCAAGGCGGAGCAGGTGTTCGACGCGACCTACCTGCCGGCCAAGGAAGAGCGCATGCTTCCGTAATGGGCGGAGTGAGCGGGTGCGGCATGCTTCTTCTCCCCGCCGGGGAGAAGGTCGCGGCAGCGGGATGAGGGGGCAAGCTCTCGGTCTATCGCTGGCGCTGCCCCCTCATCCGACCCTTCGGGCCACCTTCTCCCCGGCGGGGAGAAGAAACAAGCTGCAACGCTGCGGGGTTCAACCGCCCGATCAGCAACTTAAAACGGGAACAGCAATGTCACATCTCGTGGAAATAGACAGTGTCGACATGCGTTACGGCGGCTCCGCCGGCACGCTGGCCGTATCCGGTTTGAACCTGACGGTCGACAAGGGTGAATTCGCCGCCGTGGTCGGTCCCTCCGGCTGCGGCAAGTCGACCCTGATGAAGCTGGTGACCGGGCTGCATATTCCGCAGAAGGGCAATGTCATCGTTGCCGGGCGGCAGGTCACGGAGCCGGTTTCAATTGTCGGCATGGCGTTTCAGAACCCGACGATGCTGCCCTGGCGCACGACGCTTGAAAATATCCTGCTGCCGCTGGAAATCGTCGAGAGACATCGCCGACGCCTGCGCGCCCATAAGGCGGAATATGTCGCGAAAGCCGAGCGGCTGCTGGAAATCGTCGGCCTGAAGGGTTTCGGTTCGAAGTATCCGTGGCAGCTTTCCGGCGGCATGCAGCAGCGCGCCAATCTTTGCCGGGCCTTGATCCACGAACCGGAACTACTGATGCTGGACGAGCCTTTCGGCGCGCTCGATGCCTTCACCCGCGAGGAATTGTGGTGCGTCATCCGCGACCTGCACGCCGCACAGCGTGTCACCATCATCCTTGTGACCCATGATCTGCGCGAGGCGACATTTCTGGCCGACAAGATTTTCGTGATGAGCGCAAGGCCGGGCCGCGTGCTCGCGGAACACCGCGTGCCGTTTGCCCGCCCGCGCCAGCTCGATATCATGTATGACAGGGGTTTCAACGACATGGTGCAGGAACTGCATGGCGAGATCGCCCAGGCGAGGGTGGCGGCATGAGCGCGATTGTGGAAAGCACCGTTGCGGCCGAGTCGCGCAAGCCGCTGATCGCCCGCGTCAACTGGGTGAAAGCCGCTCCATGGCTTTATACGCTGGCGCTTTTCGTGTTGTGGGAACTGCTCGTCCATGCGCTGAAAATGCCGCCCACCATTCTGCCGTCACCGGTAAGGGTTGGACAGGCCATCATGCAATATTGGTCGCCGATCTGGAAGAATTCTCTGCAGACGCTTTATACGACGACACTGGGTTTTGCCATTGCTGTGGCCGCCGGTCTTGCCATAGGTCTGTTCATCGGCTGGTCGAAAACCATCTATGCCGGGCTTTATCCGCTGATGATCGGCTTCAACGCCATCCCGAAAGTGGCGCTTGTGCCGATCCTCGTCATCTGGTTCGGCATCGGCACGGTCCCCGCCGTGTTGACCGCATTCCTGATTTCCTTCTTTCCCATCGTCGTGAATGTCGCGACCGGGCTTGCCACCATAGAGCCGGAAACGGAAGATGTGCTGCGGGCGCTTGGCGCAAAGAAAATGGACATCATGCTGAAGGTCGGTATTCCGCGCTCCATGCCCTATTTCTTTGGCTCGCTGAAAATCGCCATCACGCTCGCTTTTGTCGGTTCGGTCGTGTCGGAAACCGTCGCTTCCAATTACGGCCTCGGCAACATGATGAGTTCGGCCCAGAGCCAATTCAATGTGCCGCTCGTCTTTGCCGGCCTGCTGATGCTCGCGGTGGAAGGCATCGTCATGTATGCGATCATGGCCTGGCTTGAAAAGCGCATGACCGGCTGGGCGCATCGTTCGACCATGGGGCAGTGAGCTTTTCTTCTCCCCGCCGGGGAGAAGATGCCCCGGAGGAGTAGATGAGGGGCACCGCCAGCGATAAGCCGAGAGCTTGCCCCTTCATTCCGCTGCCGCGACCTTCCCCCCTTGGGGAGAAGGTGACAAGCGGCAACCGCTCGCGTCATTCACGCATGCTGCGGAAGACCGCTAACTTACGGTCTCAATGCGCCGCCATTTCTTTCACGATATCGCCGCCGTCCATCAGGAAGGGATAATAGGTCGGCCAATTGGTCACTTCGTCCAGCAGCGCCTTGCGGTCAGCTCCCCAGTAGAGATGGTAATGGCCCGCCTTGACAGGGGCGATGGAGTGATCGCTGAACTGGATGAATTGCGGTGCGGCCTCATCGCCGCCGGTTTTCTTGAAGATGTAGCGGACACCGCGATTGCCCTTCTTGTAGGTCAGGATTTCATGGCCGTCGCTGGCATAGGTGCCTTCAGCGGGCTTGCCGTCCTTATAAAACGCCACGCTGTCACTCTTGATGACGATGCGGTTTACATCGGTCTTGTAACCGATGTCGTAATAGGCGCGGTATTCGGCGGCGGTCTTGTCGCCATGGGCTGCTTTTTCGGCCATGACGGGGTCCAACGAGCCGTTCAGCAGGTAAGGATAGACCGACTGCCAGTCGCCTTCCCAGTCGGAAAGCGCGCGTGGTTTCACCTGCGCATCCTCGAAATAACCCTTGTAGATCTGCTTTTCAGCCTCGGTCATCTGGTGGCCGTGATCGTGTCCATGGTCGTGGCTATGGGCTGCGGATTTGTCGCCGCCGGCAGCCATTGCCGTGGTCGCCGCCAGCAGCATTGAACCAAGTGCGACAGCGCCGGTGACGCGGGTAAGTATCTTCTGCATTGTTTCGGCCCTCTCATATCCATAAAAGTAAGTTACGTAATAACATTACGTAACGACCTATAGAGGCCACGTCAGCGGGATGCAAGTGTGTGCTTCAGCGTGGCGCAACGAAAAAGCGCGATGGCTGCTGCAGCCACCGCGCTTGAAGAGAGGGGGAGGCGCGAGGCCTCAGGCAGGCTGCGCGTTCACTTCCGCCTTGCGCTCGTCGAAGGCGAGCTTCATGGCCTTCGTCACGTCGCGGGTTGTCGCGAAATAACTGTCGCTGCGCACCCAGTAGCGCAATTTGACGGTGGCGCTGTCGGCGCTGACCGAATCGACGAAGGTGACGGGGGCGGGGTCCAGCAAAACCCGGCTCTCCGAGCGCACGACTTTCATCAGCATATTCTGCGCGGCCGTGAGATCCTCGTCAGTCTTGACCGTCAGGCTCAGTTCGTGACGGCGCGAGGGAAAACGGCTGTAATTGGTGATCGGCACGTTCCAGAGGGTGGAGTTGGGCGCGAGACGATAGAGCCCATCGCTGGTCTTGAGTTCGGTGGCAAAGAGCCCGATCTCGATCACCGTGCCGCTGACCGTGCCGGTCTCGATATATTCACCGACCCGGAAGGGGCGCAGCACCAGAAGCATGATGCCGGCGGCAATATTCTGCAGCGTGCCCTGCAGCGCCAGACCAATGGCCAGACCGGCGGCGCCAAGGGCGGCGAGAATGGAGGCCGTCTGCACGCCGAACTGGCCAAGCACCATGACCAGCACGAGAATGAGAACCACATAGCGGATGGCGCCCGCGAAGAAGCCGGCAAGCGTCGCATCGAAGCCGCGAATGCGCGACAGGCCCTGAAAGGCCCAGCGTTGCAGGAAGGTGGCGGCCAGCCAGCCGATGATCAGCAGCAGAAGCGCACCAACGACCGAGAAGGAATATTGCACCGCAAGCGCGCTCGCCTGCTGCAACGCCGCCTGCGATGCGACGATGATATCCGTTGCCTGTTGTTCCATGAATTATCCTGTGATTTTTATTGCTGTTCAGGGTTGGTAACGACTGGACGCCGTGAGGGTTCCGCTAAAACGGCCTCAGGCGCCAAGCGGCAGTACGAAGGGCACGTTACCATCCGTATCCGCGCCCCTGCCGATTTTTTCGATCGCCGCCACCAGCCTGCCGTCGCGTCCGAGCAGACGGTCGCCGATGGCAATGATGCGGGCATTCG
Organism: Agrobacterium sp. CFBP2214; assembly: GCF_030209895.1. NCBI lineage: Bacteria > Pseudomonadati > Pseudomonadota > Alphaproteobacteria > Hyphomicrobiales > Rhizobiaceae > Agrobacterium > Agrobacterium sp. CFBP2214. The sequence goes on from NZ_JARVRC010000001.1 coordinate 943,829, forward strand.
GCGTGGAATAGGGTGAGACGGCGCGCAGGCGCAGCGCAAGCTCCATTTCATCCTGGTCAGGATAAAGGCTGAGCGCTGCGATGACGGCGGCGGCGGGCGAGCGCGAAACACCCATCCAGCAATGGACGAGCAGCGGCGCGGACTGGTCCCATTCGCGGGCGAAATCGATCAGCCTCAACACATGCGCATCATCAGGCGCGATGAGATCAGCGGTGCCCTTGAATGTGATGTCGTTCATGGCAAGCGTCAGATGCCGGTCTGCGGCAATGACGGCGGGGCGGTGAAAGGCCTGCTCTTTGGCGATCAGTGTCACCATTTCACGGGCCTTGTGCTTCACGGCCATCTCCGCGATCCGCGACAGCGGCGATACGACAATGGCCGTCATGTCGCGCTCCCCGTCTTGACCGCGCGCAGCGCCTCGATCGCTTCGAAACGTTCGATGAACAGCTTTTGCGCTTCGGTGGAGGGCAGGGGCGTCATGTCGAACATATCGCGGGTAATGCCGCGCGGCAGGCCGAAGAATTTCTGCGCCTCGGCGGTGGAAAAACCGGCAAGCTCCGTCGCCTCGAAAAAGGCGGCGACCGTGTCGGCCTTCTTGATGCGGTCCTTCAAGTCGCGCGATGCATGTGGTGGCAGGCCGAAACGCAGATGCACGGCGGCCTCCAGCCGTTTTTCCACGGTCTTGTAACCACCGCCGACCACGGATTTGAACGGCGAGATCATATCGCCGATGACATATTCCGGCGCGTCATGCAGAAGCGCCATCTGCATGTCATCAGGCGTCGCACCCGTGCACATGCGGCAGAAGATGGTTTCGACGATGAGGCAATGCTGGGCGACGGAAAAGGCGTGGTCGCCGCGCGTCTGGCCGTTCCAGCGGGCGACACGGGCAAGGCCGTGGGCGATATCGGCAATTTCCACATCGAGCGGCGAAGGGTCGAGCAGATCGAGCCGCCGGCCGGACAGCATGCGTTGCCAGGCACGCGGGCTTTTTGCGGGCGTCACTCTTAATCCTCCGCCCGAGCCGCGGGATCGGCCGCCGGGAAGGAAAGGCCGCTCCAGGCCGGCAGGGCCACGGTCACGGGGACAGTCCCGGCAAGAAGCGGCGTGCCCGAAGCAAGCGCGTCGGCAATGCGGTCGATCCGCACGATGGCAAGCGCCCTGTTGCCGCAAACGGTTCCAAGCGTGCCGACCGGTTTTCCGTCGGCGGTAATCTCCGCCCCGCTGGCGGGCAACGCGCCTCCGGCCGAAACGGTGACGACGCGGCGTCTTGCCGTACCGCGGTGCTTCATGCGCGAGACGACTTCCTGACCGACGAAGCAGCCCTTCCTGAAGGAAACGCCGTCATTCACATCCATCAGAACATCATGGGGAAAAGCATCCTGCAGCGCATAATCCCGGCCGGATTCGGCAATGCCATGGTCAACGCGCAGCGCATCATAGGCCGCAACATCGCCCGAGGCCGATGCGCCCGGTAGCCTGAAGAGATCGATTCCGGCCTTGGCGAAACGGCCGTCCCTGACGCCTGCCACCGGTGCAGTCTCGGTCCAGAAAACGCTCACACCTTCGACCGTCCCGACTTTGAGGTCGACCGGTGCGCGCAGCTTGTACATGGTCAGGCGGCGCAGCAATGCGTCCTGTTCGGCGGCGCCCGTTTCGATCAGATAGTCCCCGCCATCGCGCCAGATCAGGAAATCGAACAGGATCTTGCCCTGCGGCGTCAGAAGTGCCGCGGCCCGGGCCTCGCCTGCCGGCAGATTTTCGATATTTGCGGTGATGAGGTTGTTCAGAAACTCCTCGGCGCCGGTGCCGGAAACCCGGATCAGGCGGCGGTCGGCAAGAAAGGCGGAAGGCATGGTGTCACCGTTCGGTTCGTCGAGACTATGCGGATAGCAGGCAAGATGCAGATGCATTTGCCGGAATGCTCATTCCGCACAGTTAGGATTTTTGCCCGAGAACGGCAAGCACTGCGATGCGATCAATCGCCGGCGGTGAAGAACTTCCACTTGCCGTCAGGCGAAATGCCGACGCGATAGAAGCTGTAATTGCCAAATTCCTGCATGTCCGCCAGATCGCCCGCCGTGATGATTCGCAGAAGCTCCACCTTTTCCGGTGCAGTCAGCGTATTCAGCGGTTTTCCGGCAAAATAGGGGAAAACATAGGCTTCGTCAGGGGTGCCGGCATCGATATGGGCATACCCGGTCGACAGGAGATCGATGATGATCGCCAGCACTTCCAGCCCGTCCGGATCGCCGGAATAGCTTTTCAGCGCTGCAATCGGGTCTTCGCTGTCATTGCCGTCGATGCGGAACTGGTTCTGCCCGGCGGCGATGAAGGGTCGCAGCTTTTCGATATCGCCTGACGCGGCGGCATCGATGATCTGCTGGCGCAGCTTGCGCACGGGTTCCGGCGCCTTGGAAATGTCGTGCTCGATTACAACAGACATTTCCGGGGTGTTATCGGGCTTGGCGGATTGCTGGTTTGCCTGGCCAGCGGAACGGTCCACCAAAGGGTCGGGCAGGGGAATGCCTTCCGAATCGCCTTCGATCTCGTCCGGCTCAGCAGGCTGGGCCTGCTGCGGCTGCTCGCTCTCGGCCTTTGGCTCGCTTTCGGTGTTCTGCGCCGGCTTCAGCTCGGAAAGGGCAAAGGCGCGGCTCGGCACGCCAATCGGACCGGCGGTCAGGGCAAGCAGAATGGACAGCAGGGCGGAAGAGCGCAAAAGGCCCTTGCTCAGGCAAGACATGATAGACCCCGGCTTTACTGTATTACCCGCTGCGGCGAAAATTCGCCCTGAAGCATGCGCTGGCGCAGCGATTCCAGCATTGCTTCAGCGCCGGCCTCGCCATGGATACGGATGGTTTCGCGCATGGCCAGAGCGATGGCGGCATCGGCGATGATCTCCGGCTCGATGCCGTCGGCCATGCCGTCAGCCCATGCCTCGTTCTGGTGTTCCAGAGCGACCTGCATCTTTTCATGCACGATCATATCGTCGATTTCGTTACGGCTTGTCTGCATTTTTCATCCTCGACAGGGCGGGCAAGTCCTTACCACCCTGTTAACAACACTAGCAGCCTTTTATCAAAACGGCACGGGCTGCGGCGAAAAGAGGTTAACAATCCTCTAATTTCCGAACCTGGACGCGATTTCCTGCGCGAGTGTTGCCCCTTCGTTACGGTAGTTCTCTTCTGCCATGATGGCGGCGCGTGTGCAACTGGTGTGGATGGCCGCAAAGGAGCGGTATCCACGGTTGAATGCAGCCGTCATGCGCTGACGTCGTTCAGGTTCGTTGGCCGTGTCCGCAGCCAGAAGATCGCTCATCGACCTGCGCCAGTCCTCCGGTCCGGAAGAGGGGCACAGGGTTCTCAGATATTGCACCGCGCCCAGTATTTCCGACAGCCGTGCCAGCTTGTCGTCATAAGGAGCGGGCTTGGGCGGTGTCACTTCCGCTGGACGTGCCTCGGAAGCCGGTTTTGAAGGCTGCGCATAAGCGATGCCTTCCTGCCCTGATATGGCAAGCATGGTCAGAAAAAGAGACAGGAAGATGGTTGGCCGTATCAAAATTCTATTCTGCCCCACACATACTCGTGAACTGTTGGCTCGTGACCATCCGGCGGGCGGATCGGTCCTAGATAATAGCGATTCTGGCTGACTGGCAATCATGCAAGCAGGCGCTCGGCGCATTCGACCACACTTTCGGGCGCAGGCAGAAGGCGGATTTCCGCCAATGTGTACCACCCGGCATCTGCTGCATCGTCGCCCACAGTCACGACGGGGTCGGCATCCGTCTCCACGGTGAAGACGGAGAGGAAATAATGGCTCGTCAGCTCGCCTTCAGCGTCGCGGGAGGGAAGATCATAGGTCGCGAAAAGCTGCGGCCTTCGCGCCACGATACCGGTTTCCTCGTGCAATTCGCGCAGCGCCGTCTCGGCTGCCGTTTCGCCGTCTTCGCCGCGCCCGCCCGGAAAGGCGAACATGTCCTTCGAGGGCGGGTTGATACGGCGCACGAGAAGCAGTCGGTCTCCGTTCCTGACGATGGCGGAGGAGGCAGCGCGGGGCTTGATACGAAGGGTCATGAATGGTTTCGCTTGTTTCGGCCGTCTGCGGCCTGTCTATAGTGTCGTGGTCCGGAAAATCGATTCCGGTTTCCGAAGTGAGCGTTATAGTCCGGAACTGTCGCGATTGTGCATGCTAAAGACGGTGGAATGAAGGTCTATCTTATCTATGTCCTGGCGGCTCTTGCCGAAATCGCCGGCTGTTTTTCCTTCTGGGCCTGGCTGAAACTCGGCAAGACCGGGTGGATATTGCTGCCGGGCATGCTGGCGCTGGCCGCTTTCGCCTGGCTTCTGACGCTGGTTCCGACGGAGGCGGCGGGCAGGGCTTATGCCGCCTATGGCGGGATTTATATCGCTGCTTCGCTTTTCTGGCTCTGGGGCGTGGAAGGGCATGCGCCGGACAAATGGGATATTGCCGGCGGCGCTGTCTGCCTTGCCGGCACCGCCATCATCCTGTTCGGACCAAGGGGTTGAGGAAAAAGCATGTGTGGACGTTTCGTGCTGAAGGCGACACCCGAGGAGATCGCCGACTATCTCGATCTGATCGGCCTTGAGGATTTTCCCGCCCGTTTCAACATCGCACCGACGCAGCCCATATTGATCGTGATGGAGGGGGAGCGGCAGGAGCGCGGCAGCAACCTGCCCAATCGCCGCGCCGTGCTGGTCCGCTGGGGTTTCATGCCGGGCTGGGTAAAGGACCCGAAGGATTTTCCGCTGCTCATCAACGCCCGTTCGGAAACCGCCATCGGCAAGGCCTCCTTCCGCGCCGCCATGCGCCATCGCCGCGTGCTGGTGCCCGCAACCGGCTTTTACGAATGGCGACGCCCGCCGAAGGAGGAGGGCGGCAAACCGCAACCCTATTTCATTCGCCCGAAAAGTGGCGGCATCGTCGCTTTCGCCGGCCTCATGGAAACCTGGTCTTCCGCCGACGGTTCGGAGGTCGATACCGGTGCGATCCTCACCACCGCCGCCAATGCCGCGATCGGCCGTATTCACGACCGCATGCCTGTTGTCATTGCGCCCGAGGATTTCAGCCGCTGGCTGGATTGCAAGACCCAGGAACCGCGCGAGATCGTCGACCTGATGCGGCCGGTTCAGGATGATTTCTTCGAGATGATCCCGGTATCGGACAAGGTCAACAAGGTCGCCAATGTCGGTGCCGATCTCATCGAGCCGGTGCCGGAAAGCGCGCCGCTGGCGAAGATCAAACCGGCGAAGGATGACGGGCAGATGTCGCTGTTTTGAGATGCTTTCCGAGGAAGTTGAGGTCAGCCGTCGTTACGCGGCACGCGCTCGGTCCCACACAAGACTATCTTGTTCAGAAAAGCTCAGCTGTTCCGGCCGATCTTCTGCAGGCCTTCCTGGATCATGATGTCGGAATAGACGCGGTTGCGGCCATTTGCCTTGGCGAGATAGAGCAGCTGGTCCGCCGCATTCAGCTGGTTGTCGAAGGGTTCACCCTTTTCGATCTCCACGACGCCGAGCGAAATCGTCAGGGCGAGGCTGCTGCCGCTCAGCTGCCGGCCGTTCTTTTCCACCTGTCCACGTAGCTCTTCGCAGAACTGATAGGCGGCTCGCGCATCCAGCCCACGTAGGAACACGGCAAACTCCTCGCCACCGAGGCGGGCGGGAATATGGCGTTGTTCATCGCACATGTCATGCAGCAGTTCGGCCAGCTTTTTCAACGCCCTGTCGCCGGCATCGTGCCCCAGCGTGTCATTGATCTTCTTGAAATGGTCGATGTCGAGAATGGCGACGGCGCCGCTCTCGTCATTGCCGTTGATGACATCCATCAGCGCCCGCGTGCGCTCGAAGAAGGAGCGGCGATTGGGCAGACCGGTGAGGTGGTCTCGTTCGGCCAGCTCGCGCAGGCGTTTAAGCTGCTTCAGCGTCTCGATATTGTTATCGATGCGGCACTGCAATTCTTCCGGCACGAAAGGGCGGTAGACGAAATCCGAGGCGCCCGCCTTCAGGAAGCTTGCCGAAAGCAACCGGTCGGTGGAGGACGATATGCCGATCACCCGCAAATCTTCGGATGAGCGGCTGTCGCGGATGCGGCGCGTCAGCTCATAACCGTCCATGTCGGGCATATGGTAGTCGGTGATGACAAGCTGGATCGTCGGGTCCTGCGACAGTATTTCCAGCGCCTGCTTGCCCGAATGGGCCTCGCTGACCCTGAAATTCTGCCGCTCGAGAATTTCCACGAGACCGGAGCGGGCTGTGCGAACATCATCGACCACCAGGACGGAAAAAAGCTTGTTGCTCAAAATCCGCTGGACCGTTCTGACCACCGCATCGACGGTGCGATGGCCGTCCTTGACAATATAGTCGATGATCTTCTTCTCGGCGTAGCGCTTGCGCGCCTCGTCATCCACCGTGGCGGTGAAAACGATCGCCGGCACCTTACGCTCGGATAAAAGTGCGAGAATCTCGCCCTTCGGTGCATCGGGCAGATTGAGACCCGTCAGCGCCAGCGTGAAACTATGGGCTTGCATGAGGGCATCGGCCGCGGCCATGCTGTCGCAATGAACAACCTCGGCTTCCGTTTCTTCCGAAAGCCGCGTCTTCAGCAGCATGGAAAGAGCAACGGAATCTTCAATCAGAAGGATTTTATCCTGCATGGCCGTCCCAAGCCCCCCTGGCCTGTCTTCACAATCTTCCCCCAACGCCGAATATTCGTCATCCGCATTTCTGCGAATTCGAAAATTGGCTTATTCATTGTTGTGGAAAAAAATGCGGAATAGAAAAGTTCTTTTGTATTCACTAATCTATACGTCGCTGTTCGTATAGCCTTCTTGTGGAAGGCGAGATTTTTACTACATTTTCGTTTCAGCTTCGTTACAGAAGGCTGCCAATTTTGCAAATGATTGACGATCCGCAGTTTCGCGGAACGCCATATACAAAAACGGCGCCCGGAAAAGGCGCCGCATGCTTGTTGATCTTCCGTCCGCAACTCTCCGTTTTCCGGGTAGTCCGCAAAAACCGGGAAAATCAAAAAAGCGAATATTTTCAGGCGGTTTTGGCAGCGGGCTTACGCTTCAGCATCAGGGCTGCGGCCGCAACGGCCTTCAGTCCGAGCGGGCGGTAGTGGCTGTTGAGGTCGGGCTTCGCCTGCGGCTGTGCCTTCGTCTCGTTCGTCATTTCTCTCTCTCCACAATTCACGCCAATCGCCGTTGCGATGCGTGTGAGCCACTTCTTTCGCGGCTAATCTTGACGGATTCGAGGCGAAAAAAACGAAGCCGGCTTTTCAGGCTGCGACATTTTGCGTCACACCCTGCGCCGGCTTGTAGCGAGAAAAAATAAACCTGCGGTTTTAAATGCCGCGATCGAGGCCGTTGCCGCCGTTCGCGTCGTCATGCGCGTCTTCCTCGATTGTCAGCGTGCCGTAGCGGCGGTGCCAGAGGCGGGCGCTGATGGGAATGAAGACGAGATAGGCGGCGACGGTCAGAACCAGAACTTCCCAGGTGAAGCTCATCAGCATCGCCACATAGAGCACGACGACGAGGATCATCGGCAGCACCAGATCGCGGCGGATGCGGCTGGTGCCCGATTTTCCCGACCAGACCGGCAGGCGGCTGATGAGGAGATAACCGATCAGGACCGTATAGGCGGCAGCGACATAGGCGAAAGGCTTATCCGGCTCGACGCCGAGGAAGCCGAGATAGACAGGCAGAAGCACCAGCATGGCGCCCATCGGGGCCGGCACGCCCACGAAAAATTCATTCTGCCATGGCGCCTTTACCGGCCGCTCGATCATGACGTTGAAACGCGCCAGACGCAGGCCGGCGGCGATGACATAGATGAGTGCGGCGATCCAGCCGATGGAACGCGCCTGATCTAGAAGGTAGGCATAGACCACGAGGGCAGGGGCGACACCGAAATTGACGATATCGGCCAGAGAATCCATCTGCTCGCCGAATTTCGACGTCGCTTTCATCATGCGGGCGATACGCCCGTCTATGCCGTCGAGAAAGGCTGCCAGCAGCACCATGCCGACGGCCAGCTCGAAGCGGCCCTCAATGGCGAGACGCACGCCGCTCAGGCCCGCACAGATGGCCAGAACGGTGATGAGATTGGGAACGACGAGGCGGAAGGGAATTTCCCTCAGCCGCGGTCCACGGCCGCTGTCGCTGCGGCCCTCGGGTTTGCCGTTCTGTTGCGGCTCGGCGATCGGCGTTTCCATGCGCATGCCCTTCCTGTTTCCGTCAGCCGCGGCGGCTGACGACCGGACCCTTGGCCGAGCCGAATTCGGCAAGCACGGTTTCACCGGCAATCGCCGTCTGGCCGACCGATACACGCGGCTCGAAACCTGCGGGAAGGAAGATATCGAGACGCGAACCGAAACGGATAAGACCGAAACGCTCACCGGCATCAACCGGTTCATTCGGCTTTACCCAGCAGACGATGCGGCGTGCAACCATGCCGGCGATCTGCACCACGCCGACCTTGCCATGCGCGGTTTCGATGACGAGGCCGTTGCGCTCGTTGTCTTCCGAGGCCTTGTCCACTTCCGCATTGAGGAAGAGGCCGGGACGGTAGGCGACATTGACGATGCGGCCGCGTACCGGCGCGCGATTCACATGGCAGTTGAACACGTTCATGAACACCGAGATGCGCACCAGCGGCTCCTTGCCGAGTTCCAGCTCCAGCGGCGGAACGACGCTCTGCACGGCGGAAACCTTGCCGTCGGCCGGGCTGATGATGAGGTCGTCATCCTGCGGCGTGACGCGCTCGGGGTCGCGGAAGAAATAGGCGCACCAGGCCGTCAGGACGAGGCCGACCCAGAACAGCGGTTCGGCGATCCAGCCGAGCACCAGCGATGCGACGAAGAAGGCCGCCACGAAGACATAACCTTCCTTGTGGATCGGTACGATGGTGTTGCGAATGGTGTCGAACAGATTCATGAGATTCCTTGCTCCGGTTTTCGTCTGCCGCGTCTATATGTGGTCGTGATACGACACGCTCCACACGGCAATGCGACAAATTTTGCCTAGCTGGTTACAGCCAAACGCCCCGCGCGGCAATGGCGGGGTTCGTCCGTTGGCCCAGTTACCCCGGGTATAGCCATCAATGGGCGGGTTCGCCGCGGTCGATGACACCCAGATCGTCGGTTTCGCGAACATGGCGCAGCATTTCCTCCGCCCGGATCGCCTCGCGCTGGCGGCTCCACATCGAGGCATAGAGACCGTTCTGCGTCATCAGCGAGCTGTGGGTGCCGCGTTCGGCAATCAGCCCTTCCTTCAGCACGATGATCTCATCCGCGCCGATGACGGTTGAAAGCCGGTGGGCGATAACCAACGTCGTGCGGTTCTTCGAGACGATATCGAGCGCGCTCTGGATTTCCTGTTCGGTGTGGGTGTCGAGCGCCGAGGTAGCCTCGTCGAGAATGAGGATCGGCGGGGCTTTAAGGATCGTGCGGGCAATCGCCACGCGCTGCTTTTCACCGCCGGAAAGCTTCAGGCCCCGTTCGCCGACCATTGTCGCGTAGCCCTCCGGCAGCTTGCCGATGAAGGCGCTGATCTGCGCCGCATCCGCCGCCGCCCTCAGTTCCTCGTCGGTTGCCGAGGGGCGACCGTAGCGGATGTTATAGGCAAGCGTGTCGTTGAAGAGCACGGTATCCTGCGGCACCATGCCGATCACCGAGCGCAGGCTCTTCTGCGTCACGTCGCGAATGTCCTGTCCGTCGACGGTGACGGAGCCCTCCTGAATATCGTAGAAGCGATAGAGCAGCCGCGAGATCGTCGATTTTCCCGCACCTGAAGGCCCGACGATCGCCACCGTCTTGCCCGCCGGCACGTCGAAGGAAACGCCCTTCAGGATCGGTCTTTCGGGGTCATAGGCGAAGTGCACATCGCGGAAGGAGATGGCACCTGGGCCGGCCGCGAGCGGTTCTGCATCCGGCCTGTCGGTCACTTCGGCTTCCACCTCCAGAAGGTCGAACATCTGCTCGATATCGGTCAGGCCCTGTCGGATTTCGCGATAGACGAAACCGATGAAGTTGAGCGGCACCGAAAGCTGCAGCAGAAGCGCGTTGACGAAGACGAAATCGCCGATGGTCTGTTCGCCGCGCTGCACCGCAAGCGCAGACATCACCATCATAACGGTCGAGCCGATGCCGAAGATCACGCCCTGACCGAAGTTCAGCCAGCCGAGCGACGTCCAGATCGAGATCGCCGACTTCTCATAGCGCTCCATGGCGACATCGAAACGTCGCGCCTCCATCTCCTCATTGCCGAAATATTTGACCGTCTCGAAATTCAGGAGCGAGTCGATCGCCTTGGTGTTGGCGTCGGTGTCGCTGTCATTCATGGCGCGGCGAATGCCGATACGCCAGTTGCTGGCCCGCACGGTGAACCAGATATAGGCCCAGACGGTGATGACCGTGACCAGCACATAGGAAAAACCGTAGGAAGCCCAGAAGATGATCGCCGTCAGCAGGAATTCGATGAAGGTCGGCGCTGTGTTGAGGATGGTGAAACGGACAATGGTTTCAATGCCCTTGGTGCCACGCTCGATAACCCGCGAAAGCCCGCCGGTCTTGCGCTCCAGATGGAAACGCAAAGAAAGCCGGTGCATGTGCACGAAGGTTCTGTAGGCGAGCTGGCGCACCGCATGCTGGCCGACGCTCGCAAAGAGGGAATCGCGCAGCTGGTTGAGCCCGACCTGGATCAGCCGCGTCAGATTGTAGGCGATAACAAGTGCGACGGCGCCGAGCAGGAAGGCCGGGACCAGTCCTGCCATATCGAGCTTGCCATTCAGCGCATCCGTTGCCCATTTGAAGAAATAGGGAACGGCGATCAGCACCAGCTTGGCGACGATGAGGAATACGGTCGCCCAGACCACCCGCATCTTCAGGTCCCACCGACCCTCCGGCCACATATAGGGCCAGAGATTGATCAGCGTCTGGGTCGGATTGCTGGAATCCGCCGAAATTGTTTTTTTGGTCGTGGCCATCATTCTCTCCGGTCACTGCCGGAAGCCGACAGCAGGACGGCGGCTCTGGTCAAGCCGCCGCGCGTGTCACAGATAGGGTCGTCACGGGTTCACCGCAACGCTTCAAATGCTCAGGAACCGCTCTTCAGCCGCTTGCGGTGAAGTTCCTCCGCATTCGGCAGGGCTTCCTTTGGCACGCCGAAAATCTGGCCGGGCTCGATCAGGTCGGGGTTTTTGATCTGGTCCTCGTTGGCGAGATAGATGGTCGTATAACGCACGCCCTGTCCGTACGCGCGGCGCGAAATCTGCCACAGCGTATCGCCGCGGCGAATGATGACGCTGTTCTGGCTTTCGGCCAGCGGCGCCTGCTCGAAGGTCTGCGGGCCAGCAGGGGCCTGCGGTGCCGGTGCGGGCGGCGCGGTGATGTGCAGTTCGGAGAGCCGGCTTGCGAGCGAAGCGATGCCCTTGCCGATTGCCGCCACGTCGTTCGGCCATGCCTCGACCGATGTCAGCAGCTGGCGCGCCTTGGCGGTGATATCGCCCGCAAAGGCGGTGAAGGCAGGCTCGGTCGCGGCCGCTGTACGGAATTCCGAAAGCGATTTCAGGCCGATGACGACGGCGGAGCGGCCGGCAATGGCCTGGTCGAGCGCCGGCGTCGCCTGATCCCTGTAGAGATTGGAGAGAATGCCGAAGGCCTTGGCGACATCGGCGCGCAGCTTTTCGAAAGCGGCGCGGTCGCTTGCCGTGCTCTGGTTTTCAGCCGGTGCCGCGGTCGTGGTCGCCGAAGATGAGGTGGATGGCGCCTGCATGGCGACGGTTGCCTGATCGGTCTGCGGCCGCTCGAAGGGAACGCGCACGCGCACTTTCGCGGTGCCGTCGGCATTCAGTTCCTCGACGGTGACGATATGGCTGCCGACGGCAAGATCGACATCGCCTTCGATGACAAAATGACCGGAGGCTTCCGTCGTGGTCTTGCCGATTTCCGTGTCGTCGACAAGCGCGCGCACCGTCGAACCCGCGGGCGCGGAACCCGCGACGAAAATCTTCGATCCTTCGAACTCGACGGCAGTGACCTGAACGCTCGACGTTAGCGGAGCCGCGGCGGACGGAGCTGTAGTACCGGCGAGCGGCGCGGCGGCGGTGTTGGCGCTGGTCTCAGATGTGGCCGCAGGCTGTTGCGATGGTGCGGCCTGCGGCTGAAGCGCCGGAGGTGCTGCCTCCGGCATGGCCAGCACGCGGCTCGCCTTGCCAGGCTTGGCAACCATGGCCAGAAGCTCGCCCGCCTTGCCATCAGGCACGGAAACGGTCGCCACTTCCTCGGACTGCGTCGCCTTGCCGTTGGCGTCGGTTGAACGCAGCACGAGCTCGTGATCGCCCGGGGGAAGGGGATTGTCGAAAACGGCAGCGAAATCGCCGGTGCCGTCAATGGTCGTCTGGGCGACCACCTTGCCGTTGCTGAGGATTTCGAGCTTTGCGCCGGGCTGCGCCTTGCCGGCGATCACGGCCGAACCATCGGGCTCGACGCGCAGCACGTCGAAAGTCGGCGCGCCGGAAGAAGACTGTGCCGCATCGGCGGGTGCCGCGGCCGGCTTTGCCGGTTCGGGCGCACCATCGTCGGTGCCGGCGAAGACGCCCGCCAGACGACGCACCTGTGCTGCCGCCGCCGCAGCATTGTCAGGCAGACCGCGCAGGAACGCCGTGGTGCGTTCGGCCGCAGTGCGGGCCGTGGTGATGAGCCGCGACGTCGTTTCATCCAGCGACTCGGGAATTTCGATATTCGTCAGTTCCTTGAGCGAGGTCTCGACCTTCTTGCGTGCCGCTGCGAAGTCGGCGTCGGAGGGAACCTTGCTATCGGCGAAAAGAGTGGTCAGATCCTTGATCGACTGGGTTGCGGAAGCCGCCAGACGTCCCACCTTATCGGCGATGTTGGCCGTCTCCTCGGCCGCATCGGAGAGGATGTCGCCCGCCTTGTCACTGCCCATTTCAACGCTGTTCTTCACGGCGTTGCCGGCCTCATTGATGGCGTCGCCGATCGGTTTGCCGTCATTGGAAATCCGCGGCAGGACGAAAAAGATCATGAGCAGGGACGCAATGCCCAGCACGATCAGCGCCAGCAAACCGGCTTTATTGTTTTTCATCCTGGAATCTCCGGGTATTTCAAGCTTTTCACACGAGTTGAGATTGCTAGCGTCTTACCTTGCGCCAGACAAGCGGCGAGTGGCCAAAAGGCCATATTTGCAAGGGATTTCCCAAATTTTCTTGACGTGCCGCATCGCACATAGTTCCTTCCCTTCATGACGGACAAAAATACACCGATTCGATCCATCTGCGTTTATTGCGGCTCCCAGCCCGGACGTGATCCGGCCCATATGGAAGCAGGCCGCGCGCTTGGGAAATCCATTGCCGAAAACGGCATTCGCCTCGTTTATGGCGGCGGCACCAAGGGCATCATGGGCGCGGTTGCCAGCGGCGTTCTTTCCAATGGCGGCGAAGTAACCGGCATCATACCGGAATTTCTGGTCGATATGGAGGCAACGCGCCATTCTCTCGGACAATTGAACGAGCTTGTCATCACCAAGGACATGCATGAGCGCAAACATATGATGTTTGAGCGCTCGGATGCCTTCGTGACGCTGCCGGGCGGTGTCGGCACCCTGGAAGAGATCGTCGAGATCATGACCTGGGCGCAGCTTGGCCGTCACGCCAAGCCGATGGTTTTCGCCAATATCAACGGTTTCTGGAACCCGATGCTGGAGCTGGTGCAGCATATGCGCGACCAGGGCTTCATCCACCGCGCCCACCTTCTCAACCCGCTCGTTATCGACGAGGTGAAGGATATCGTGCCCGCTATCATCGACCGGGCGCTGGCGCAGCAGAACCCGGAAGGCGATCCCTCGGTGATTTCCCGCCTCTAGGCGTGACGATTGTTAACGGCCCCTTGGGGGTTCGTTACAATTTTAAATGTATATTAATACAGATTTAACGGCGGCATCGGTCCGCCCGCTCTTTCCATGGCCCCGCGAATGATCTTGTGCCAGCCTCAATAGGGCGTTGGTTGTCGCGGAATTCGTTTTCGCCGCCATGAGGGTGGGTGTCATCAGGAAATGATTGCTTTTGTGGTGCGGCTCAAAAGCCGGGCGCATTTCATTATCAGGAGAAGTCCCGGAGAGGGCAGTGAGGCGATCCTCGGCTCCGCCGCCCGTCGCAGGGGCGATGCGCGCATGAGGCTCGGCATCCTGATTGCCGCCTTTGTCGTCATCTATGGTGTCGTCGCCGCGCGTCTCGTCCAATATGGCCTTGCCGAACCGGTGGCGACCGCATGGATCAACACCGGCGTCAATGCCGTCGCTTCCCGGCCGGATATTGTCGATCGCAATGGCATGCTTTTGGCGACAGATCTCAATATGGTCTCGCTTTATGCGGATCCGCGCAGGATCGTCGATCCAGACGAGGTGGTGGAAAAACTCGCAACCGTCATTCCCAACATCGACTGGCGTGAAACGCACCGCAGATTGCGTTCGGATACCGGCTTCCAATGGCTGCGACGTCAGCTGACGCCCCGGCAGCAGGCGGATATTCTCAATCTCGGCATACCGGGCATTGGTTTCCGGCCGGAAAAGCGACGGTTTTATCCGGGTGGCCCCACCGCTTCGCATATTATCGGCCACGTCAATGTCGACAATCAGGGGCTTGCCGGCATGGAGCGTTACCTCGACCAGCAGGGGTTGGCCGATCTGCGCGCCGTCGGTCTTGCCAGCGGCGCGCCGCTGGAGCCGGTGCGGCTCTCCATCGATCTCAGGGTACAGAACATCGTCCGCGAAGTGGTCGTGAAGGCGAAAAGCGCGTATCAGGCCGAAGCGGCGGGTTCGGTGATCCTCGATGTGGAGACGGGCGAAGTACTGGCCATGGCCTCCGTGCCGGATTACGATCCGAACGAACCTTCCCGCACCCTTGCCGATGGCAGCATCGACAGGGAGTATGAAAAGGGCTGGTTCAACCGGATGAGCAACGCCACCTTCGAAATGGGCTCCACTTTCAAGAGTTTCACCCTCGCCATGGGGCTGGATGCGGGGGCGATCACACTCAATTCGGTGGTCGATGCGTCGCGGCCGATCCGCATGGGCGGCTTCACCATCAAGGATTTCAAGGGCCGGAACCGGCCGCTCTCCATTCCGGAGGTGTTTCAATATTCATCGAATATTGGCACAGCGGCGGTGGCCGACAAGGTCGGTGTCGAAGGCCATCAGCAGTTCCTGACGAAACTCGGGCTCCTTACCAGAATGGACACGGAAATGCCCGGTGTGGCCACCCCCACCCAGCCGAGAAACTGGAAGAAGATCAATTCCGTCACCATCTCCTTCGGCCATGGCGTCGCCACCACCCCGTTGCAGACGGCGGTGGCTGCTGCCGCGCTGATCAATGGCGGAAGCCTGATTTCGCCGACCTTCCTGCCGCGTTCGAAAGAGGCTGCGGTATCGCTGGCGAGCACCGTCATCAAAGACAAGACCAGTGCGGATATGCGTTACCTGTTCAACTGGAACGGCATCAAGGGCTCTGGCCGTGGCGCGCAGGTGGAGGGATTTCACGTGGGCGGCAAGACCGGAACCGCCGACAAGGTGATCAATGGGCGTTACGCCAAGGATATCAATTTCAACGCCTTCGTGGCCGGTTTTCCCATGCACAAGCCGAAATATGTCGTGCTGACGATGATCGATGCTCCGAGGACCGGCGTGAATGGTGGGCGCACGGCGGCCTCGACAGCAGCCCCCATGACCCGCGAAATCATCGCCCAGACGGCAGGCCTTCTCGGCGTCAAGCCGCGTTTCGGGTATGATGCGAACCCGCAGCTGCTGGTGGATTATTGACCCCACCTCTCATTCCTGTGATGAGCACAGGAATGAGGGAAGCAGCCCGGATTACCGCTTGAGCCGCAGCAGGCTTGAGCCTGTATAGATCGCCAGCGCGACCCAGATCATCGCAAAGGCCGCCATCCGCACCATGTCGAAGGGTTCCTTGAAGACGAAGATGGCGATGAGGAAGATCATCGTCGGTGCGATATATTGCATGATGCCGATGGTCGACAGCCGCAGCAGTTTTGCGCCATTGCCATAGAGGATGAGCGGCACGGCGGTGATGACGCCGCTGGCTGCCAGAAGCCAGGTGTCGGCCGCATTGCCACCCATGAAATGCGCCTGTCCGCTGAACCCCAGCCAGGCCATGACCAGCACGGCAGGGATGGACAGCAGCATGACTTCAAGCAGGAAGCCCTGCGTTGCGCCGATGGGCAGCGTCTTGCGGAAGAAGGCGTAAAAACCCCAGGACACGGTGAGCGCAATGGAAACCCACGGCAGGCTGCCCGCATGCCAGGTGAGGATCGCGACTGCGAGCGCCACCAGAACGATGGCGGCGATCTGCGCCGGATAGAGTTTTTCCTTCAGAAGCACTGCCCCGAGGAAGATGCTGAACAGCGGATTGATGAAATAACCCAAAGCCGCATCGAGCGCGCGACCCGCACCGATCGCCCAGATATAGACACCCCAGTTGATGCTGATCAGAGCGGCCGTAAGGCTCGCCATGGCAAGCATTTTCGGGTTTTTCAGCGCCGCCCTGATTTCCGTCGTCCGCCCGATCGCTATGAGTACGGCAGCGGCGATCGGCACCGACCAGACGACGCGGTGAACGATGACCTCGATCGGCGAAATATGCGCAACCGCCTTCATGTAGAAGGGAAGGAACCCCCACAGCAGATATGCGGAAAGCGCGAAAGCAAAACCGCGCGCGCTATCGCCGCCCTCTTGGGCCGGGAGCGTTTTATCGAGTGCCATGGGAGTACCGCCAATTATTAGGGATGGCCCTTCATACCGGATCGGCGTGGTGCGAGCCAATTCATTTCCGTGAAGCGTCCATGAGAAAAACTGCATGAATAAAAGGCGGTTTGCCCTTGAAACGGGCTGCTGTCATAACCTGCCGGATGATAGCCGCTGGAAAGCCCGCGTGAATCATTCTCTCATCCGGCCGGTCCAAGGCTCTGAAAGGACTGGCTATTTCCCGGCAAAACGGTCGGTTGCGCGGATCAGCTGGTCAAGGATGCCGGGCTCGCTCATCGAGTGTCCGGCCGCCTCGATGATATGGAAATCCGCCTTCGGCCAGGCCTTGGCAAGCTGCCAGGCATATTTCAGCGGGCAGGGCATGTCGTAACGGCCATGCACGATGACACCCGGAATATCCCTGAGCTTGCCGGCATTGCGCAGCAATTGCTCTTCCTCCAGCCAGCAGCCGTTGACGAAGAAGTGGTTCTCGATGCGTGCGAAAGCGATGGCATATTTGTCCTCGCCGAAATCCTCGACACGTTCCGGATCGGTGACCAGCGAGATGGTCGCGCCTTCCCACTGGCTCCATGCCCTGGCGCATTCCAGCTTCTTGGTTTCGTCCGCGCCGGTGAGATAACGATTATAGGCCTGCATCATCGCGCCGCGTTCCGCTTCAGGGATTGGTGCGATGAAGTTTTCCCAGCGATCAGGGTACATTTCGGAAACACCGAACTGGTAATACCAGTCCAGCTCCGGCTTGGTGACGGTGTAGATTCCGCGCAGAACCAGTTCGCTGACGCGGTCGGCATGGGTTTCGGCGTAAGCGAGCGCCAGCGTCGAGCCCCAGGAACCGCCGAAAACCAGCCATTTTTCAAAGCCGCACAGTGCGCGCAGTTTTTCCATGTCGGCGACCAGATGCCAGGTGGTGTTGGCTTCCAGTTCCGCATGCGGCGTGGAACGGCCGCAGCCGCGCTGATCGAACAGGATGACGTCGTAAAGTGCCGGATCAAAAACCCGGCGATGCGTCGGGTTCACCCCGCCGCCCGGGCCGCCATGCAGGAAAACCGCCGGCTTTGCACCGCGTGTGCCCACCCTTTCCCAATAGATCGTGTGGCCGTCGCCGACATCAAGCATGCCGGTCTCGAAAGGTTCGATCTCGGGGTAAAAGCCGCGCAATTCTTCGGTCATGTCTTAGTTTCCTTCGGGTGGCCATTTGGCCGTGTCGTGATCCGGATGCTGATAGGAGGTGATCTCCGCCTCGTCGACGCCCTGTTCCACTGCCGGCTTGCCGAAGAGCTGTTCGATCCACGGCATGCGCTTGTGGAAATTGACCTGCACCTGCGGTTCGATGCGCTCCGGCTCGTCAAAAGCGCCAATGGCGATCTCCACGCCGCCGGGATAATGATAGGTCAGCGGCGTGCCGCACTTGTTGCAGAAACCGCGATGGATTTTTGCCGAGGAGCGGAAGAGGGATGGCTGGCCGCGCGTCCAGGTCAGGTGCGCCTGATCGGCACTGACCAGCGCGCCGAAGAAATTGCCGAAATGTTTCTGGCACATGCGGCAATGGCAGATGGAAGCGCGGCCGAGCTTGCCCGCATGGAAACGCACGGCGCCGCACTGACAGCCGCCAGAAAATCCCGCTTCGCTCATTATTTGTTCTCCGGTGGCCAGTTTTCTGTGTCGTGGTCGGGGTGCTGATAGGAAACGAGATCGGCGAGATAGTCCACCTGCGTCAGGTCGTCCTCGGTGGCAACGGCAGGCAGCGTGTGAAGGCTGTCGACGAAATCGATCTTGCGTTCCACGCCCCACTGAATGGTCGGTGGCAGCGCGGCAGGATCATCGAAGGCCCCGGCCGCCACCGCCACACCGTCAGGCGCTTCATAGGTGAGCGGCGTACCGCATTCGGGGCAGAAACCGCGCTTGACGACACTGGAGGACTGGAAGCGTTTCGGCTCTCCCCGGGTCCATTCAAATTCCACGCCCCGCACCGAAACCAGCGGCGCGTAATAGGCACCAAAGGCCTTCTGGCACATGCGGCAATGGCATATGGAACTGTCTTTCAGCTCCCCGCTGGCGCGAAAACGGATCGCGCCGCACTGGCATCCGCCGGTATATGTCGTCATGGCCGGTCCTCCTTCACCGTTCGGATAATGTGGAGACAGACATTGTCGATGTCCTTCAGAATATCCTCGTTCCAGAAACGGAGGACTGTCCAGCCGTCTTCCTGAAGCCGCGCAGTTCTTGCCTGATCGTAGCGTAGCGCCGCCTCGGATGTGTGTTGAGAACCGTCGACCTCGACGATGAGTCGATGATCCGAACAGGCGAAATCAACGATAAAGCCGGCAATCGGCATTTGTCTGCGAAAACTTAGTCGTTCAAGGCGATGAGCGCGAATGGCGTTCCAGAGCTTCAGCTCGGCATCCGTCATGACTTTACGCATCTGCTTCGCATATTTGCGATGCATCGGATCTACGTCTGCATGCGGCATGATTTGGCTCGCTGTTTAGTGCCTCAACTTAGATTGGTTGAGGTAACTCAAAACCGCAAGCGGATTGTGGTGACCGTCGGGCCCCCCCCCCTCTGCCCTGCCGGGCATCTCCCCCACAGGTGGGGAGATCAGCTGGGAGCGAACCCCCGCTCCCTACTAAGGGTTAGAGATGGGCGAGCGACAACCGCGATTGATCTCCCCCCTTGTGGGGGAGATGCCCGGCAGGGCAGAGGGGGGTAAGGCCGCTAGCCGCAACGCTAAATTACCGCTTCAACTCCCACGTCGTCGTCCGTTCCCCGGTCTCCTTGTCCTTGCCATCCTTCAGCTGAATGCCCTTCTCGGAAAGCTCGTCACGCAAACGATCGGCCTCCGCAAAGTTCTTCGCCTTCAGCATTTCCAGACGCAGCTCAACCAGCGCATCGACGGCGGAAACGATGGCCTCGTCCATTTCCGTCTTCTTCGGCAGGACACCGAGCAGGGCAGCACTCGCCGCAAAGGCGGGCAGCCTGGATGGATCGGTATTGGCGGCATGCGCCAGCGCATGCAGGGCCTGAACGGCGGCAACCGTGTTGAGATCGTCGGCGAGCGCCTCGAGCACGGTTTCGTCCGGGGCGGCATCTGAGGCTTCCGCCGCCGGCCACTTGGCGAGCAGGCGTTCAGCCTCTTCCAGACGCTTCACCGAAAAATCGATCGGCTCGCGATAATGCGTCATCAGCATGGCAAGGCGCAGAACCTCGCCCGGCCATTGCCGACCGCCGAATTTGTCCGTGTGCAGCAATTCGTAGATCGTCACGAAGTTACCCTCGGACTTCGACATCTTGCGGCCTTCCACCTGCACGAAGCCGTTATGCATCCACACATTGGCCATGACATGCGTGCCGTTGGCGCAGCGCGATTGCGCGATTTCGTTCTCATGATGCGGGAAGATGAGGTCGAGCCCGCCGCCGTGAATATCGAAAACTTCACCGAGATAGCGACCGGCCATGGCCGAGCATTCGATGTGCCAGCCCGGACGACCGCGACCCCAGGGGCTTTCCCAGCCCGGTTCATTATCCGAGGACAGTTTCCACAGCACGAAATCGCCGGGGGTCTTCTTGTGGGCTTCCACCGCCACGCGCGCGCCCGCCTGCTGTTCGTCCAGCGGCCGCTTGGAAAGCTGGCCGTAATCCGCCATCGACCGGGTATCGAACAGCACCTCGCCGCCTGCCGTATAGGCATGGCCGCGGGCGATCAGCTTCTCGATGAGGTCGATCATCTCGCGGATATAGTCGGTGGCGCGCGGCTCGACGGTCGGCGGAAGGCAACCGAGCGTGGCCACATCCTCATGGAACTGATCGGCGGTCTTTTTCGTCACCGCATGAATGGCGTCGTTCAGCGGCAGATGCGGATAATCCCTCAACGCCCGCGCGTTGATCTTGTCATCGAGATCGGTGATGTTGCGGGCATAGGTCACATGGTCTTCGCCAAAGACGTGGCGCAGCAGCCGGTAGAGAACATCGAACACGATGACCGGGCGGGCATTGCCGATATGGGCAAAATCATAGACCGTCGGACCGCAGACATACATGCGCACATTGTCAGCGTCGATCGGCGCAAATTCCGCTTTTTCGCGTGTGAGTGTATTGTGAAATTTCAGGCGCAAGGACATGCGGCAGTTCCCTAGAGGCAGAATATTATCCTGGCCGGAACGTTTATCTTTCTTGACCTTGCGGGAGACGAAAACGATCTGGCCGGTGGCGAACCAGCAAAAAAAATCTCAGCAGCAGGTGCAGATCATCGTTCTCATATCTTGCTTTATGGCGCGGCGGTGCGGCCCGGTCAAGAGCAACCGTGGTGGCCGTATCGCCGCTCCGGGCGGAAAATATTCACTCCGGCTGGCGGTAGTCCACGAATTTTCCCTCGCGCACGAGGAAGAGTTTGCCTGTTTCGGTCAGATCGGGCGAGGCGAGCGGAAGAATGGCCGCGGCCACCTCTGATGGGTGCGGCACGGTTGTCGGATCTTCGCCGGGCATGGCCTGAGCGCGCATGGCGGTGCGGGTGGCGCCGGGATTGATGCTGTTGACGCGAAGCGCGCTCTTCTGCGTCTCGGCAGCCCAGGTGCGGGCCAGTGCTTCGACTGCCGCCTTGGAGGTGGAATAGACACCCCAGAAGGGGCGACAGCTATGGGCGGCGCCCGAAGACAGGATAAGTGCGCGGCCGGCATCCGACTTCAGAAGCAGCGGCTCGACCGAGCGGATCAGCCGCCAGGTGGCGGTAACGTTGATGTTCATGACCCTTTCGAAGACTTTCGCTTCGATATGGCCAACCGGCGAGATGACGCCGAGAACACCGGCATTGGCGACGAGAATATCAAGTTTGCCCCAGCGCTCGAAGATATTGGCGCCCAGCGCATCGATGGCTTTCATGTCGGAGAGATCGAAGGGAACGAGCGTCGCCGTACCGCCGACGGTCTTGATGGCGTCGTCCAGCTCCTCAAGGCCGCCCACCGTGCGGGCGCAGGCGATGACATGCGCGCCGGCCTTGGCAAGTTCCAGCGCCGTGAAATAGCCGATGCCGCGCGAAGCGCCGGTAACGAGAGCGATGCGGCCCTTGAGATCGATAGTCATGGTCTCCCCCGAAATGATTGCGCTTCCTTCTACGAAGCGCCGCTGGCCTTTCGCAAGCGATCATATCGTCGCATGCACTTGCCTGAACAAAAGGCAAGAAAAAAGCGGCCCCGGAAGCCGGTGGCCGCTTGTTGATCTGGAAAATCAGCCGTTGCTGGCCAGCATGGAAATCTTGCTGCCCATTGCCTCGCCGTTCTGGTCGAGAAGGCGGGTCGGATAGTCGCCGGTAAAATAATGGTCCGTGAACTGCGGACGCGCCGGGTTGCGGTTTTCGCCGCCAACGGCGCGGTAAAGACCATCGATCGACAGGAAGGCGAGCGAATCGGCGCCAATGAACTTCGCCATCGCTTCGACATCGGCATATTGGTTGGCCAGCAGCTTGTCGGCGTCAGGCGTGTCTATACCGTAGAAATCCGGATGGAAGATCATCGGGCTGGCGACACGGATATGCACTTCCTTGGCGCCCGCTTCGCGGATCATCTGCACGATCTTGACCGAGGTCGTGCCGCGCACGATCGAATCGTCCACCAGCACCACGCGCTTGCCTTCGATCATCGCCCGGTTGGCGGAATGCTTGAGCTTGACGCCGAAAGCGCGGATCTGCTGCGTCGGCTCGATGAAGGTACGGCCGACATAATGGTTGCGGATGATGCCGTATTCGAAGGGAATACCGCTTTCCTGCGCAAAACCGAGTGCTGCCGGCGTGCCGCCATCGGGAACCGGGACCACGACATCGGCTTCCAGCGGGGCTTCCTTGGCAAGGTTCATGCCCATGTTCTTGCGTGTCGTATAGACGTTGCGACCGCCGACGACGGAATCGGGACGGGCGAAATAGACATATTCGAACAGGCAGAGCCGTTCCGGCTGCGGCTTCGAGGGCTTGCGGGCATCGATGGTGATCGAACCATCCGGCTGGATTTCGCAGATGATGACTTCGCCGTTTTCAACGTCGCGCACGAATTTCGCGCCGATGATATCGAGAGCACAGGTTTCCGAGCAGAAGATCGGCTTACCATCAAGCTCGCCCATGACCAGCGGGCGGATACCGATCGGGTCGCGCGCGGCAATCAGCTTGGTGCGCGTCATGGCCAGCATCGAATAGCCGCCTTCCATCTGCCTGATAGCGTCGATGAAGCGATCGGCGGTGGAAGAGTGGCGCGAGCGGGCGATGAGGTGGAGGACGACTTCGGTATCCGACGTCGACTGACAGATGGCGCCGGTGGCGATGATCTGGCGGCGCAGCGTCAGGCCGTTGGTGAAATTGCCGTTATGGGCAATGGAAATACCGCCTTCTTCCAGCTCGGCAAACAGCGGCTGCACGTTGCGCATCGCCACTTCGCCTGTCGTGGAATAACGGGTGTGGCCAATCGCGATGGAGCCGGGCAGGCGGGCAAGGGTTGCCGGATCGGTATAATGATCGCCGACGAGGCCCATATGGCGTTCCTGATGGAAGCGCTTGCCATCGAAGGAGACGATGCCGGCTGCTTCCTGGCCGCGATGCTGAAGCGCATGCAGTCCGAGAGCGGTCAGCGCCGAGGCATCGGCATGGCCGAGAATGCCGAACACGCCGCATTCTTCATGCAGCGTGTCGCCGTCGATCTCTTCCTTGAAAGTGGCCCCATGGAATGTGGAATGCGAAAGCGGCTCAATCATCCGGCTTGCCCTTGCTCTCTAACGAGAAAAAAGAAAGACCTCTCCGGTGAGTATTTCCCCCGGTCGGTCCGTCTGTGTCGTGCTTGATATTTAGCACAAATAGCGCGCCTTGCATGCATTGCAAGGCGCGACACTGTGTCAATTATTCGTTGCCGGCGGATTTGTGGCCGGCACATCTTCCGCAGGCGCCTGCGTGGTCGTCGGTTCCTGTGGCTTTCCGAGGATGCGGGCGCGGATCTGCGGCTCGATATCGTCAGGCAGAACCGCCTCCAGCTTGCCCACCAGCCCGTCGAGGAAAGGCTTGGACTTCGCCTGCGTCACCCATTCCGGCTGCGTCTTCACATCCACCAGCCAGTTCCAGAAGGCGACCGCGACGACCAAAAGCAGAATGCCGCGCGCCGCGCCGAACAGGAAACCAAGCGTGCGATCCAGCGCGCCGATGCGGCTGTCGATGATGAAATCGGCAATGCGCGAGGTGATGAAGGAAATCACGATCAGCGAAACGAGGAAGACCACGCCAGCCGAACCGGCAATGGCGATCTTGTCGTCATCGGTATAGTTGCGCGCATAGGGCAGCAGGACCGGATAAAGATAATAGGCGGCGGCGACCGAACCGGCCCAGCTCGCGATCGACAGAATCTCGCGGGAAAAACCGCGTACCATCGCAAGAATGGCGGAGAAAAGAACAACGGCGATGACGATGCCGTCGAAAATTGTAATGGGCATATACCAACTCCGGAGGTGCGACGCCTTGTCAGACGCTGCCTTGCCAATTTTGCGATCCTCTTACACCACTGTTTCCCTTGGCGAAAGGATCAATATTCGTCGTCCTCAACCTGTTTGAACCGGTTGCCGGAGCCGGCGATGCGGGCCACGAGGTCCGGAAGGCTTTCGATTTCCGTCCAGCGCCCCTTGCCGCCTTTCGGCAATTCAGCCGAAGCAGAAGGCAGAAGTGCGGCGGAAAAGCCGAGTTTTTCAGCTTCTTTCAATCGCTGGCCCGTATGCGAGACCGGCCGCACCGCGCCCGACAGGCTGATTTCGCCGAAATAGACGCAATCGGCGGGCAGGGCAAGACCGGCAAGCGAGGAAACCAGCGCAGAGGCAATCGCCATATCCGCGGCGGGCTCGGAAATGCGGTAACCGCCGGCGACATTCAGATAGACGTCGTGCTGGCCGAGCTTCACGCCGCAATGGGCCTCCAGCACGGCAAGGATCATGGCGAGCCGCGAACTGTCCCAGCCGACCACGGCGCGGCGCGGCGTGCCGAGCGAGGTGGCGGCGACGAGCGCCTGTACTTCGACCAGGATAGGGCGTGTGCCTTCCATGCCGGCGAAGACGGCTGCGCCCGGCGATTTTTCGTTGCGCTCGCCGAGGAACAGTTCGGAAGGGTTGGAAACCTCGCGCAATCCCTTGTCCGACATTTCGAACACGCCGATCTCATCCGTCGGCCCGAAGCGGTTCTTGACGGTGCGCAGAATGCGGTAATGGTGGCCGCGGTCGCCTTCGAAATAAAGCACGGCATCAACCATATGTTCGACCACGCGCGGGCCGGCAATCTGGCCTTCCTTGGTGACATGGCCGACAAGCACCATGGTCGCGCCCGTCTGCTTGGCAAACCGGATCATCGCCTGCACGCCGGTGCGCACCTGCGTCACCGTGCCGGGGGCGGAATCAGCCGTGTCGCTCCAGAGCGTCTGGATGGAATCGATGATGATGAGATCGGGACGTTTGCCCTCGGAAACCGTCGCCAGAATATCCTCGACATTGGTTTCGGCGGCCAGCAGCACATCGGTCTCGGCCGCACCCAGACGCTGGGCGCGCAGGCGCACCTGCGCCACAGCTTCTTCGCCCGAGACATAGACGATGCGATGCCCGCGCCGCGAAAGGGCGGCCGCCGCCTGCATGAGCAGCGTCGATTTGCCGATGCCGGGATCACCGCCTATCAACACCGCAGAACCGCGCACGAAACCGCCACCGGTCGCACGGTCGAGTTCGCTGATGCCGGTCGGGATACGCGGTGCCTCCTCGATTTCACCGGAAAGCGAGGTGAGCGTGACGGGGCGGCCCTTCTTCGGCGTCTTGCCTGGCCCGGAACCGATGCCGCCCATCGGATCTTCCTCGACGATGGTATTCCACTCGCCGCAGCCTTCGCATTTTCCCGCCCAGCGGGTGTGAACCGTGCCGCAGTTCTGGCACACGAATTGGGTCTTGGCTTTGGCCATGTGATGTCAATTTTCTTCTTCTACGTCTTCAGCGCCAATGTGTTGATGGCCATGGACGATGCGTAATGTGCGCAGCTCGTTTTCTTTTACACGAAAATAGATGCAGCGATTTTTATGATTGACGGCGCGAAGGCCGCTACTGATCCAGTCACGGGAACCCCTGTGAGACCTAGCCGCGCCGTGTCCCGGATTTTCCGTTCGATGGCCGATACGAGCTGTTCGCCGGCGGCCGGATTTCTATCCTCCAGATATTTATAGATGTAGATAAGATCACGAATGGCGCGCGATGACAGCGAATAGGCGCGGGCCTTTGTCACTTTTCGTTTCTGGCGCGTTCGATGATGCAGGCGGTCAGATCATCATCCGTCGAAAAGGTCACGTAATCACCCCGTTCGAACTCTGCGTCAGCTTCGTGAATCATCTTCCGGAGCTCCGCGAGTCTTCCCTCGCCACTGCTCAGCAATTGCGGGCTCGCATGAATGACAGCATCCGCATCGCTATAGATGCCCGCCGCCACCTGCTCTTCGATGAACTTCTCGTCCTGCTCGCTCAAATGGATTTCGGGCATTTCGATCTCCTTTTGTTCTCTTGTAGCACAGGTCACTTCCGCTTTCCAAGAGCCAAGGTGCGGCCTAGTCGTCGGCCATCAGATATTGCCGCTCATAACGCAGGCCAAGCCCCGTCAGCATTTCGTAACCGATGGTGCCGGCCGCCCGTGCGGTCTCATCAACAGGCACATTGGGGCCGAAAAGCTCGATATAGTCGCCGGCACGGATGGCATTGGCCGGGGCATCCGTCACGTCGAAAATGGTGAGGTCCATGGTCACACGGCCAGCCACCGGCACCTTGTGGCCATTGACGATGCCGTATGCGCCGCCATGGCCCATTTCGCGCAGCGGAATGCCGGAGCCGGAAAGCGAACGCTGGTATCCATCCGCATAACCGACAGATGCGATGGCAAGGCGGCTTGCCCGTTTCAGCAGGAAGGTGCCGCCATAACTCACGGTCTGGCCTTCGCCCGCTTCACGGATCTGGATGATCCGCGCTTCGGCCGTGGCGACGGGACGCATCGGGTTTGCCATGTCATTGACCGCTTCGCCGCCATAAAGGGCGATGCCGGGGCGGGTGAGGTCGAAATGATAGTCGGGGCCGAGAAATATCCCGGCGGAAGCCGAGAGACTTGATTCGATGCCTTCGAAAGCAGCGCTAACCTTCCGGAATGATTCGAGCTGGACCCTGTTCATCGGCGAGGAGGGCGTGTCGGCGCAGGCGAGGTGCGACAGCACCAGAACCGGGTCGAAACTCGCCGGCCGCGTCACGTCGTCGGCCAGAAACAAGGCGTCGTCGAGCGGCAGCCCCAGACGGTTGAAGCCGGTATCCACATGCAGCGCGCAGGGGTGGTCACCACGCTCGGCAACCGTCGCCATCCAGAAGGAAAGCTGCTCCTCGGAGGCCAGAACCGGTACCAGGTCATTGTCGAAAACCTGGCGTTCCTGGCCTTGCCATATGCCTGATAGCACGAAGATACGCGCTTCCGGGGCATAGGAACGCAGGGTCGCACCCTCGGCCACAGTCGCCACGAAGAAATCGCGCGCGCCGGCATGGTAAAGCGTCGCGCCGCAATCCTCGATGCCGAGACCATAGGCATCGGCCTTGACGACAGCCGCCGTCCGCGCCTTGCCGGAACGCTTTTTCATGTCCCGCCAATTATCGGCGAGAGCGCCGAGATCGACGGTCAGCCTCAGCGGCGCGTGCTCGAAAGCATCGGTTTCGTTTTCGGGGAAGCTATCTTCGAAGTCGTCTGTCATGCCATGCGTCCGGTTGATCTTGAACCGGTTGGGACCCTAGCACTTTTGTTCAAGACGGTAAGGACGGAATGCTCTAAACTTCGCTCATGCACAATGTTTCGCAGGAACAGGCCCTTGATTTCATGCCCGTTGCCACGACGGAAACCACGCGTTTCTGGCGTGACCGGCGTTTTGGCGGCATGGAGTGCCTGAGCGCGACTTTTCTCACCCACGAATATTCGCCGCACGCGCATGACACGTTTTCCATAGGCGCGATCGAAAGCGGCTCGCAGATTTCCACCATCCAGGGCACCACCGAACAGACGGGGCCGGGGCATCTTTATCTCATCAATCCGGATGAGATTCACGATGGTGCACCGGGCGGCGGTGGTTATCGTTACCGGATGATCTATCCCGATACGGAACTGCTGCGCGACATCATCGAGGATGTCACGGGCAGGGTTTTCCACGGCACACCATCCTTCCCCAGATTTCTGCCGCGCGATCCGCAGATGGCGGCCGCCTTTCAGATGGCGCACCGGCGGCTGGAGGGGAAATCCGGTGCTCTTGAGGCGGATGAGGGCATGTTCTCGGTTCTGGCGGCTTTGTTCGGCAAGCACGGCAGCGCCATCATTCTGCCGGTCGAAACCCGAGAGAAAACGGCGGTTTACACCGCCCGCGATTATCTCTCTGACAATTACGAGACCGATATCGGCCTTGAGGAACTTGCCTCCATCGCCGGTCTCAGCCGCGCCCACCTCATCCGCGCTTTCAGGAAAGAGTTTCACATCACCCCGCATGCCTATCTGACGGATGTGCGCATCCGCAGGGCGCGCCGCCTTTTGCGCGCCGGTGAGATGCCGGCCGAGGTTGCGGCTTTGTGCGGTTTTGCCGATCAGGCGCATTTCACTCGGCATTTCAAGGCCCGCACCGGCGTCACGCCGGGGCAGTTCCGGGTCGCCTGAGTTTAAAGCATTTCCAGGAAAGTGGCCCCCGGTTTTCCGTTCGGAAATGCGACAAAACAAAAAGCGGAGTTTCAGCAGAAAACCGCATAACATCACTTTCGTTCAAGACCGCAGGATGTCGCAAGCGTAATCCCTCTCTTTCGAAAGGGAGAATGCGATGTCCATATCGGGAAGAAGCGGCGAGTTTGGCGCGGGATTGAGGGCGGCTGCCCCATTGCTGGTCGCCATGGTGCCGATCGGCGTGGTGTTCGGTGCGGTTGCCATCGGCAAGGGCCTGTCGCCGCTCGAAGCCTCGCTGATGTCGCTGCTGGTCTTTGCCGGCGGCTCGCAATTCGTTGCGATGGATTTATGGACCCATCCGGCAAGCTGGAGCGCACTTGGTTTTGCGGCGCTGCTGGTCAATCTGCGCCATGTGCTGATGAGCGCTTCCATCGCCGGTAAGCTGGATGATTTCAGGGGCTGGCGGAAATATGCGGCCATGCTGGTGCTGACGGATGAATCCTGGGCGCTGTCGGAGTTCCGCGTCATTGCCGGTCGATTGACGGCAGCCTTCTTCACCGGGGCCGCCCTGTCGATCTATCTCGTCTGGAACCTTGCCACGCTCGCCGGTGCGCTGCTGGGTTCGGTTGTGGGAGACATGTCGGTCATCGGTCTGGATTTCGCCTTTCCGGCCGTTTTCATCGTGCTGCTCATGGGCTTCTGGAGGGGCAGGGAAACCGGCTTCGTGCTTGTGGCAAGTGCCTCCGCGGCCTATCTCACCCATGCGCTTGTTCCCGGCGCCTGGTATATCGCCGCAGGCGCCCTGGCTGGACTTGCCGTTGCCGCCTTCGGCCACGAGGAACCGGCGGAGCAGCCGGCATGACGCTCGATCCGAATACGCTGCTGACAATCCTTGCCATGATGGCGGCAACCGTCGCCACGCGTCTTGGCGGCCTGCTGCTGGTCAGTCATTTTACCCTGACACCGCGTCTGAAAAAGGCGCTCGGCGTGGTCCCTCCCGCCGTCCTGATGGCCGTGGTCACCCCGACGGCGCTTGCGAGCGGGCCGGCGGAAGCCATCGCCTGCGCAATAACCGCCGTCGCGGCGCTGCGCCTCAGCCTCCTGCCGGCCGCCGCGCTTGGTGTTGCGGCCGTGGCGCTGCTGCGCGGAATCGGATTGTGAGAAAATTCCACCAAGGCTCTGAAAAGACTCGGGCCTTGTTTCCGGAACGTGGGACATAGCCGAGACGGTAAACATACCCTCTCGGCTATTATGTCCGGATCAATGCTCTTCGTACTGGCTGAAGCTCGGATCGGCGAGGTCCGTAAATCGCGTGAACTCGGACTGGAAGGCGAGCTTCACCGTGCCGGTCGGTCCGTGACGCTGCTTGGCGATGATGACGTCGGCCGTGCCTTTCACCTTGTCGAACAGGGCTTCCCACTCAGTATATTTGGGATCGGAAATATCGCGCGGCTCCATGTTCTTGACGTAATATTCCTCGCGGAACACGAACAGCACCACGTCGGCGTCCTGCTCGATGGAGCCGGATTCACGAAGGTCGGAAAGCTGCGGGCGCTTGTCTTCGCGGCTTTCCACCGCACGGGAGAGCTGTGACAGCGCGATGATCGGAACGTTGAGTTCCTTGCCCAGCGCCTTGAGGCCTGTGGTGATCTGGGTGATTTCCTGCACGCGGTTTTCGCCGCTCTTGCCGGAGCCGGTCATCAGCTGAACGTAGTCCACCACCAGAACATCAAGGCCGCGCTGGCGCTTCAGGCGGCGGGCGCGGGCGGAAAGCTGGGCAATCGAGATACCACCGGTCTGGTCGATATAAAGCGGCACTTTCTGCATCATCTGGGAGCAGGCGACGAGCTTTTCGAAGTCGGCCTCGGTAATGTCACCGCGACGGATTTTCGAGGAGGACACTTCGGTCTGCTCGGAAATGATACGCGTCGCCAGCTGTTCGGACGACATTTCGAGCGAGTAGAAGCCGACGACGCCACCGTTCTTGGCCTTGTACGACCCGTCCGGCTGCACTTCCTGCTCGTAAGATGCGGCAATGTTGTAGGCGATGTTTGTCGCAAGCGAGGTCTTGCCCATACCCGGACGACCGGCAAGCACGATAAGGTCGGAACGCTGCAGGCCGCCCATGCGGGCATCGAGCGAGTGAATGCCGGTGGAGATGCCCGAGAGGTTACCGTCGCGCTCGAAGGCCGCGCCCGCCATGTCGATCGCCAGTGCCACGGCATCGTTGAACGACTGGAAGCCGCCGTCGTAACGGCCGGTTTCCGCCAGTTCGAACAGACGGCGTTCGGTGTCTTCGATCTGCGCCTGCGGCGGCATGTCGAGCGGCGCGTCATAGGCGATGTTGACGACATCCTCGCCGATCTGGATAAGCGCGCGGCGCAGCGCCAGATCATAGATCGCCCGGCCGTAATCTTCCGCGTTGATGATCGATACGGCTTCCGCTGCCAGACGTGCGAGGTACTGCGCCACCGTCAGATCGCCGATCTTGTCGTCGGCGGGTAGGAAGGTCTTGATCGTCACCGGATTGGCGGTCTTGCCCATACGGATGATATCGCCCGCCACCTCGAAGATCTTTCGGTGCAGCGGCTCGTAAAGATGCACGGGCTTCAGGAAGTCCGACACGCGGTAATAGGCGTCGTTATTGACGAGGATGGCGCCGAGCAGCGCCTGTTCAGCCTCGATGTTGTTCGGCGCCTCGCGGTAATGCGGTTCCGCCGGCTGCGCGGGGGTGATCTTTCTCACAGCGTCGTTCATGGTTTGCGCGATCTCCCTTTGCCTTTGTCCTTAAACCTCGGGTTTGGCTTTCTGGGGCATGGCAGTCAATGATATTGTTGCAACACTCTATGGCAGGCTGACGTCCGCTCTACGAAGCTTGATCACATCTTCAGTTGTCCCCAGCAATCCACAGGCGGGTGGGGGACAAGGCGCCGGGTTCTTCCGGCAAGGTGATTCGCTGCCATGAGTTTATCGCATGGCAGACCCGTCGTGAAAGAAACTTGAAAATCGTCAGTCTTACGAATAAATAGGCAGAAAATAAGTAGTGTGCTAATTATAAGGCTTGCTGACATGTCCCGCGAGACCGACAAGGAACAGCTTCTCGATGAAGTCTCCGCTTTCACCCGGAAACTGCGCGCGTTTTTCGACGCGCGGGTGGGGGAGAGCGGGCTGACGCTTGCGCGGGCGCGAGCGCTTTTTGCGCTCTCGCGGCGTGGACCGCTGACGCAGACCGAGCTTGCCGAGGAAATGGAAATCGAGACGCCGACGCTGGTGCGGGTGCTTGATGGCATGGAGAAGCAGAACCTCATCGAGCGCCGCTCCGATGAAACCGACCGCCGCGCCAAACGCATCCACATGACGGTGGAGGGCGAAAAAACCTCCGAGACGGTGCAGGCAATGGCAAAGTCGCTGCGCTCCGAGATTGCCGCCGACATTTCCTCGCAGGAACTGGCGACGGCGCTTGATGTCATGCGCCGGCTTTCGGCCAATCTGCAAAATCTCGCGGCCGGGAGGGTGCAATCATGAGCAACCTCGTACCGCAAACCGCTGACAAGGCCGCTTCCCAGGATGCCGAAGGAACTGCCAAACCAGCCGACCTTCCGGAAGCGGCAGTGACGCCGATGAGCGCTTCGGGCGCGGGCGAAACCGTGCCGGAACCTGCCGCTGCCGCCGCACCGCAGCCGGTTGAGCGGCCGCTCTGGCTGCGGCTGTGCTTCATTTTTGCGGGCCTGTCGTTCTTCATCACACA
Source organism: Agrobacterium sp. CFBP2214 (assembly GCF_030209895.1). NCBI lineage: Bacteria > Pseudomonadati > Pseudomonadota > Alphaproteobacteria > Hyphomicrobiales > Rhizobiaceae > Agrobacterium > Agrobacterium sp. CFBP2214. Next base: position 976,093 of record NZ_JARVRC010000001.1, read on the forward strand.
AGGCCTGGGCATGAACCTCGTCATGGCCAATATCTACCAGCTGCAGGGCGAGTTTTCCGCCACGGTGGCTGAGGTCGCGTGGCTTTCCGCGGCCTATATGGCGCCTTACGCCACGTTTTCCATCGCGCTGTTCAAGGTCCGGGCGCAATATGGCCTGCGGCCCTTCGCCGAAGTCTCGATTATCGTGTTTGTCGTGGCTTCCTGTCTCAACCTGTTCGTGACCGACCTGCATTCGGCAATCGTCATCCGTTTTGTTAGTGGCATGGCCGCCGCGCCGATCTCGTCGCTCGGCTTTCTCTATATTCTGGAAGCCTTTCCACCTGCGCGGAAATTCTCGCTTGGTTTCAGCATAGCGCTGACGGGCACGTTGCTGTCGGCGCCGCTCGCCCGCATCGTCTCGCCATCCCTGTTGGAAATCGACGGATGGAACGCGCTCTATTCCATGGAAGTGGGATTCGCGCTGATCGCTTTCGCCATGATCTATGTGCTGAAGGTTACCCCGCCGCCGCGCGCGAAAGTCATCGAGCGCATGGATATTCTGAGCTATCTCTTGTTTGCAGGCGGTCTCGGCTGTCTGGCGGTCATGCTCACCCTCGGCCGGTTCTACTGGTGGTTCGAAACATGGTGGCTGGGCGCCCTTCTGGCGACGTCGATCGCACTTCTGACGCTGATGGCCTTCATCGAATTGCCACGCAAGAATCCGCTGCTCGACCTGCGCTGGATTTTCTCGAAAACCAACCTGCACATTATTGCGGTCCTGCTTGTCTACCGTGCGGTTTCCTCTGAGCAATCCTCAACGGCGGTCAGCTTTTACCAGCAGCTCGGCCTGCTGAACGACCAGACGACGACACTTTATGCGCTTGTGCTTTTGGCGACCGTTCTCGGCGGTGCGGCCTGTGCCTGGCTGATGCTGACGAAATACGTCGATACCGCCCATGTGATTGCGCTGGCGCTGATCGCCGCCGGTTCATTCATGGATAGCCAGTCCAACAATCTGACGCGGCCGGGTGAGATGTATCTCAGCCAGATGATGATCGCCTTTGGCGCGGCCATGTTCCTGCCACCCGTCATGGCCAAGGGTTTCGCCGCCGCGCTGGCCCGGGGTGCACCCTATCTGGTGAACTTCATCACCATCTTCCTGTTCACGCAGATCACGGGTTCGATGCTGATGACGGGCCTGCTTGGCAGTTTCGTAACGCTGCGGGAGAAGTTCCACTCCAATATTCTGGTGGAAAATATCCTGCTTACCAATCCCATGGTCGCCCAGCGTGTCTCACAGCTTTCCGGCGCTTACAGCCATGTCATCACCGATCCGGCATTGCTGAAGGCAGAGGGGCTATCACTGCTTGGCCAGCAGGTCAGCAGGGAAGCCTATGTGCTTGCTTATAATGACACGTTCCTGCTGATTTCAGTCGTTTCCGCGCTGGCGTTGGCCGCGCTTTTGATCCACCTTGCATGGCTGCGCATCCGTCCTTTCCTTTTCCGGGAAGACATCGATGCCGCACCGGCACCACAGTCTTGAACATTCCAAGAGTGACAAAATGCTGAAGAAGTTTTTTACCCCCGTTTCCATTCTCGTGCTGCTCGGCGGTCTCGCCGGCGTGGCGCTGGTGCTTTACGCTTGGCGGCTGCCGCCGTTCCTTTCCACCGTCGAAATGACCGACAACGCCTTCGTACGGGGTTATGTCACGACGATGAGCCCGCAGGTGAGCGGTTATGTCGTGGACGTGCCGGTGAAGGATTATCAGGAAGTCAGCCAGGGCGCGCTGCTCGCGAAGATCGATGACCGTATCTACCGCCAGAAGCAGGCGCAGGCGGAAGCAACGCTCGATACCCACAAGGCCGCACTCGACAATTCCCGACAGCAGGAAAATGCCGCCAACGCCAACATCCGCTCGAGTGAAGCGGCGGTCGACAGTGCCGAGGCGTCGCTGAAACAGGCGCAGCTCGCCTCCGACCGGCAGGATAATCTCATCAAGAGCGGCGCCGGCACCTCCAGCCTGCAAGAAGAAGCCCATGCCGGGCTTGAAAAGGCGAGGGCGTCGCTCTCCCAGGCCAAGGCGGCGCTTGAGGTCTCGCGGCAGGATCTGCAGACCATCATCGTCAACCGCAGCTCGCTGCAGGCGGCCGTCGCCAATGCCGAAGCCGCCGTCGAGCTCGCCCGGATCGATCTCGCCAATACCGAAATCCACGCTCCCGTGGATGGCAGGCTCGGCGAGGTCGGCGTGCGCACTGGTCAATATGTCACCGCCGGAACACAATTGATGGCCGTCGTGCCACACGATGTCTGGGTCATCGCCAATTTCAAGGAAACCCAGCTCGCCGGCATGCAGGTGGGCCAGCCGGTGACGATCTCCGTGGATGCGTTGCATCGACGCAAGCTGACCGGCCATGTGGAACGGTTTTCGCCCGCGACGGGTTCGGAATTCGCCGTCATCAAGCCTGACAATGCGACGGGTAATTTCGTGAAGATCGCCCAGCGCCTCGGCGTACGGATCGCGATCGATGCGGATCAGCCGCTTGCGGCGGAGCTTTCGCCAGGCATGTCGGTGGTGGTGCATGTGGATAAGAGCAAGGCGCCTGAGGGGGCGGAGACGGCGGCGAAGTAGTTTGGCGTGGAGGCTGCGGATAGCGGGCCCCCCTCTGTCCTGCCGGACATCTCCCGCTCAAGGGGGGAGATCAGCAAGAAGCTCCGCCGTTGCTTCATTCTCAAACGTTGAGATGGCCGTGACCTCGCCGCGGGTCGATCTCCCCCCTTGAGGGGGAGATGCCCGGCAGGGCAGGGGGGGGGTATCTCTCCACACATTCCATGCAAACAAAAAACCCCGGATGTCGCCATCCGGGGTTTTCCTTTGACCTTTAAGCCAAATCTTATTCGTCGTCGCCGTCGCGATCAGCTTCCGGATCGAAGAAGTCTTCCGGACGCAGTGCGTCTTCGTCAACGCCGTAGATGGCGTCAGCGGAGGTGAGGCTTTCGCCCTTGGCCTGACGCTCTGCTTCTTCAGCCGAACGGGCAACGTTCAGCTCAACCTGCAGCTCGACTTCGGCATGCAGGTGCAGGGTGACGTTGTGCAGGCCGATGGTCTTGATCGGCGTGTTCAGTTCAACCTGGTTGCGGCCGATGTTGAAGCCTTCGGCAGCCAGGATTTCAACGACGTCACGAGCAGCGACAGAGCCGTAGAGCTGGCCGGTTTCGCCAGCCGAACGGACGACGATGAAGGACTTGCCTTCGAGTGCTTCGGCAACCTTCTGGGCTTCCGACTTGCGCTCGAGGTTACGGGCTTCGAGCGTTGCGCGCTCGGTTTCGAAACGTGCCTTGTTGGTGGCGTTGGCGCGCAGCGCCTTGCCCTGCGGCAGCAGGAAGTTACGGGCGTAGCCGTCGCGAACCTTTACGGTTTCGCCCATCTGGCCGAGCTTGTTGATGCGTTCGAGAAGAATGACGTCCATCTTCTTGATCCTTTCTATGGTTTGGTTTCGTTCGAATTGTCGGTTTTCCGCGCCGGTGTAAGAGAGATCGTGCTGCGCACGTCGCTCAGGCCGAACACGAGAATGATGAACAGCGGAAAGACAAAGACCGCCGAGAGATATGCGAGAATGAGAACCGGCAGCCGCCAGTCCTTGCCGCGGGCGCGCTTGTGCAACGAGGCGTAACCCGCCATCAGGAAGCCCGCGCCGAAGGTGCCGCAGATGACTGCGCCGACCATGGCCGCGACGCCGCCCAGGAAGATGGCGACGATGCCGGCGAGGAAGATGAAGATGGCGTTGCGGTGCATGCGCAGCGCAGAGGCGATGTCCTCGCGCGGGCGCAGACCCTTGCCGAAGGTGCCGACCACTCGCGTCGCGAAATAATAGGCGGCAAACAGCAGGATGACCCAGAGACCGCCCTGAACGATCGGCAGCAGAAGTACAAACAGGGACTTCGTCCGCGCCAGTGCCTCGACATTGGGTTCGAACAACGGTTCGCTGTTCTGAACCGAGGTCATAATCATGTCGATCATACGCGTGACGAGATCGGGACCATAGCCGATCATCCAGCCGAGAATGACGACGGCGACGGAAACCAGAATGCACAGATGCAGGACGATGCCGGAAAGCGGATACCAGGCAAGCAGATCATCCGGGCCGCCGAGTTCGGAGGCCGGGCGCGCCAGATTGGCGAGGTGCGAAAGCCAGCCCGCCGGGATCAGCGTGAAGATCGCAATGGTCAGCGCAAAAAGCGGCGACATGACTAGCGCGCCGATGAGGGCGGTGGTGATGATCGCGATAATGGCGGCGCGGTTGCCCCAGCCCATGCCGGCGATGAAGATCGGCATGGCGGAACCGGCATAAAGCAGGAAGGACAGGGACGACTGTGCCGTTGCGCCAAGCGTCAGAAACGCGGCGCATATGCCGGCGAGAACGCCGGAGATCAGCACTGTCTGGTTCAACTTCTGCACTTCGCTGTCCTGCTGAAACTTAAGCAGTTAGAGGATCGCTCCTGAGAGCCTCATCCCCAACATGGGTTTTTCAGAGTATCGATCCGCGCCCAACGCGGAAGGATTATAACTTTCGACCCGCTGATCAAGAGTCAGCTGCTCGAGAAAAGCGAGGCCGCGATAAACCGCAGCCTCGCTTTAATTCATTACGCTACAACGTAGGGCAGCAGGCCGAGGAAGCGGGCGCGCTTGATCGCCTGGGCGAGTTCGCGCTGCTTCTTCTGGGAAACGGCCGTGATGCGGGAAGGAACGATCTTGCCGCGCTCGGAAATGTAGCGCTGCAGGAGACGTACGTCCTTGTAGTCGATCTTCGGAGCGTTGGCGCCGGAGAAGGGGCACGTCTTGCGACGGCGGTGGAACGGGCGGCGTGCCTGGGAAGAGGATGCGTCAGCCATAGGTCAATTCTCCTTATGCACGGTCTTCGCGCGGACGGCGCGGACGGTCTTCGCGGTCGCCGAAGCCACCTTCGCGCGGTGCGCGGGGACCACGATCTTCACGCAGGCCACGGTCCGGACGGTCGCCGTCACGGCGCGGACGGTCGTCGCGATCGCGCTTCTGCATCATCGCAGACGGGCCTTCTTCGTGGGCTTCGACGGCGATGGTCATGTAGCGAAGAACGTCTTCGTTGATGCGCATCTGGCGCTCGACTTCATGGATGGCGGCCGCCGGAGCGTCGATGTCCATGAGAGCGTAGTGAGCCTTGCGGTTCTTCTTGATGCGGTAGGTGAGGGACTTCAGACCCCAGTTCTCGACGCGTCCGACTTTACCGCCGAACGATTCGATAACGCCCTTGTACTGCTCGACAAGTGCGTCGACCTGCTGGGCAGAAATATCCTGCCGGGCAAGGAAGATGTGTTCGTAAAGAGCCATTTAAGCTTTGCCTTTCTTGCGTTTCGTCCTTCACCCGGCAACGGCGCTAAGCCTCAACGACTGCTCCTGACAAGGCGTGAAGGCCTTAAAGCAAGAAAAGCGTTGTTCGAGACGGTCGAGAGCGGAGACACGGGAGGCCGGAAAAACCTTATGGTTCCTGCTGTTCCGTTACCGGAACCAGCCCTCCGTTCAGCCACCAGCCAATTGGACCGGGTGTTGTGAACAGCGCGCTTATACGGATTTTTCCGCAGAAAACAACCCCGCACCGCAAAATCAGGCTATTCCTCTGGCTTTCTTCCATTTTCGCAGCCGTCCGCGGGCGTTAACGTAGGGCAAGGACGTGTTGAACTGGATCATACGGCCAAGTGACCATTTGCCGTACCAGCCGGGGGCGTAAAGCTGATGCGGATCATATGCGTTGATGGCGTCGATGATCCGTCTTTTCACACTGTCCAGTCGCTCCTGCCGTTCGGCGAAAGACAGGGAGACGTAGTCGCCGTAGAATTTCTGCGCCAAGGCTCCCAGCGCATTCCACTTATAGCCTGTTTCGGGAAAATCCGGTTCACGACCTTCGGCGCGAAGCGATATCCACTTCAGCACCAGCTCTCCCCAGCCAATCAGATAGGCGACGAGGTCGTTGACGCTCATCAGCGTACCGGCTGCATGGCCGTCCATGTCCCTCGTCCCGGCAAGGTCCACCGGGACTGTTTCCAATTCGCGCATCAGCTTTTCAAAACTGCTTTCGATTGCAGTTCGCAGTTCCGTTGCGCTTTCGGGGACGGCCATGGCAACCAGCTACCTTAGATCGCCATCGGATATTGCCGATGGATCGCGGCAATACCCGTCAGCACCTCTTCCGACAGCGTCACATCCGCCGCCGCGATATCCACCTTCAACTGCTCCATCGTCGTTGCGCCGATGATGGCCGAGGCCATGAAGGGGCGTGTCAGGCAGAAGGCGATGGCGAGTTGGGCCGGATCGATCCCATGCTCGGCGGCAAGCTTTAGATAGGCCTTGACCGGCGCTTCCTGCAGCGGCTGCAACCGGCCGCCGAGATCCTTGTTGATGGAGGCGCGTGATCCCGCCGGGCGCGCGCCGTTCTGGTATTTGCCGGTCAGCAGACCCGCCGCAAGCGGCGAATAGGCGAGCAGGCCGACATCTTCGTGATGGGCGACTTCCGCCATGTCGAGATCGAAGCTGCGGTACAGCAGGTTATATTCGTTCTGAATGGTGGCGACGCGCGGCAGGCCGTTCGCTTCCGCGATATCGATATATTTCTGCGTGCCCCAGGCGCTTTCGTTGGAGAGGCCAATGGCGCGGATCTTGCCGGCCTTCACCAGTTCTCCGAGCGTCTCCAGCTTTTCGGTGATTTCGGCAAGCGTACGCTGCTTGTCCTGAGCGGAGGCGTCGAAGCCCCAGGCGCCACGGAAATGGTAGGTGCCGCGATTCGGCCAGTGAACCTGGTAGAGGTCGATGTAGTCGGTCTTCAGCCGCTTGAGGCTGGTATCCACCGCCTCGCGGATGGCGGCGGCGTCGATATCGCGGCCGCCGCGAATATAATCGCGCCCGGAGCCGGCGACCTTGGTGGCGAGCACGACCTGATCGCGCCTGCCGGTCTTTTCGAACCAGCTGCCGATATACTCCTCGGTCCGGCCCTGTGTTTCGGCGGAAACGGGGGTGGTCGGATAAAGCTCGGCCGTATCGAAGAAATTGACGCCGTTTTCGATGGCGTAGTCCATCTGCTGATGGGCTTCTGCTTCGGTGTTCTGCGTGCCCCACGTCATGGTGCCGAGGCAGATTTCGGACACGGAGATGCCCGTGCGTCCCAGTAGATTCTGTTTCATGGAGAGGTCCCGGTGCTTTGACGAGTTTTGGAAGGTGGGGTGAAAGTAATGGGGATTTGCCGCAGTGCAAGAAAAAATATGATGAAAAGAAAGGGGAAAACAGGTCGGCAAAACCCCTGACAAAGGCCTGCCATAGGGCTTCAAGCCTTGACTTCGCTGGCGGGAATGTGAATGGAAGTCCGAAAGAATAAAGGCAAGGCCAGACAAGAAGGACGACATCCCATGGGTATTGCATTCACATTTCCCGGTCAGGGAAGCCAGGCCGTCGGCATGGGCAAGGAGCTGGCGGATACCTATCCGGAAGCGCGCGCCGTGTTTCAGGAGGTCGACGAGGCGCTCGACCAGAAGCTTTCCGATATCATGTGGAACGGCCCGGAAGAGACGCTGACGCTGACGGCCAATGCCCAGCCGGCGCTGATGGCCGTGTCCATGGCGGTCATGCGGGTTCTCGAAGCGCGCGGCTTCAAGCTGTCCGATACGGTTTCTTATGTAGCCGGCCATTCGCTCGGCGAATATTCGGCGCTCTGTGCCGCCGGCACCTTCTCGGTTGCCGATACCGCCCGTCTTCTGCGTATCCGCGGCAATGCCATGCAGGCCGCCGTGCCGGTCGGCGAGGGCGCGATGGCTGCGATCATCGGGCTGGAGCATGATGCGGTGTCCGCAATCTGCGAGGAAGCCGGCATCCTCGGTGTCTGCCAAATCGCTAATGACAATGGCGGTGGCCAGCTGGTTATTTCCGGCGGCAAGGCTGCCGTTGAAAAGGCGGCGGCGATCGCTTCCGAAAAGGGCGCCAAGCGCGCCATCATGCTGCCGGTCTCGGCACCCTTCCACTCCGCACTGATGGCGCCGGCGGCGGAAGCCATGCGCGAGGCGCTGGCCAAGGTCGAAAAACACAACCCGGTCGTGCCCGTTGTCGCCAATGTGCGCGCCACACCCGTTTCCGATGCCAATGAGATCGCCGCTTTGCTGGTCGAGCAGGTAACGGGCCAGGTGCGCTGGCGCGAGACGGTTGAGTGGTTCGCCGCCAACAATGTGACGCAGCTTTACGAGATCGGTTCCGGCAAGGTGCTGACGGGCCTTGCCCGCCGCATCGACAAGACGGTGAACGGCGTTGCCGTCAACGGCGCTGCCGATATCGACCAGCTTCTCGCCACTCTTATCGGCTGAGACGGGCTTCGCCCCGTAACGGCCTTTTGTTTTACGATAATTCCCGATGCAATTCCGTTAAAAGGCTTTGCGGAGTTGCTCTAAAGAAGGAACGGAACATGTTAGATCTGACAGGCCGCAAGGCTCTCGTAACCGGCGCGACCGGCGGCATCGGCGAAGAAATCGCCCGCCTTCTCCACAGCCAGGGCGCAACCGTCGGCCTGCACGGCACCCGCGTTGAAAAGCTTGAAGCGCTGGCGGCGGAACTTGGCGACCGCGTCAAGATTTTCCCGGCTAACCTTGCCGACCGAGCCGAGGTAAAGGCGCTCGGCGAAAAGGCCGAAGCCGAGCTGGAGGGCGTGGATATCCTCGTCAACAATGCCGGCATCACCAAGGACGGCCTCTTCGTGCGCATGAGCGACGAGGACTGGGATAACGTCATCGAAGTGAACCTGACGGCGATGTTCCGCCTGACGCGCGAGCTGACACATCCGATGATGCGCCGCCGTTTCGGCCGCATCATCAACATCACCTCCATCGTCGGCGTCACCGGCAATCCTGGTCAAGCCAACTACTGCGCCTCCAAGGCCGGCATGATCGGTTTTTCGAAGTCGCTGGCGCAGGAAATCGCCACCCGCAACGTCACCGTCAACTGCGTGGCGCCCGGCTTCATCGAAAGCGCCATGACCGGCAAGCTGAACGACAAGCAGAAAGACGCCATCATGGGCGCCATTCCGATGAAGCGCATGGGAACCGGTGCGGAAGTCGCGTCGGCCGTTCTTTACCTGGCTTCCAATGAGGCAGGTTACATGACTGGCCAGACCCTGCACGTCAATGGCGGCATGGCGATGATCTGACGGCGCATGAGGCCGTCATGAAAAGGATTGCGGCGCTGTTTAAGCACCTTCTTGGGTAGCTGGCGCCGCAAGGCCCCGCCGACTGGTTTTCGGCGAAATAGCCTGTCATACGCTGTGCTTAGCGCGTTTTCAGGCTTTTCGACCGATTGAAACCATGTTAAGCGGGCCAAGACTGTGAACAGTCGTCCCGGAGAGACAGGAAGCCGTTGCGATTTTGCGTGACGATGTCTAGCTTGGACCGGGTTGAACGGGTTTGCCAGCAGTGCCGGATTTGAACGGCGCATGAGGGCTTCTAACAGGGCAGGGTGCCGTAAGGCATTCCCTTCAAAATAAAGGTCGAGGAAACCGACATGAGCGATATCGCAGAACGCGTAAAGAAAATTGTAATTGATCATCTTGGCGTTGACGCCGACAAGGTTGTTGAAGGCGCTAGCTTCATTGACGATCTGGGCGCTGATTCGCTCGATACCGTTGAACTGGTCATGGCTTTCGAAGAAGAATTCGGCGTCGAAATTCCCGACGACGCAGCTGACTCGATCCTGACTGTCGGCGACGCCGTAAAGTTCATCGAGAAGGCCCAGGCCTGATCGACCTTCATGGGGGAGGTGCAATATCCTCCCGTCCTTGGCCCGGCTCGTCCGGGCCAATGTTTTATAGGCAGGACGGTACATGCCCCAGGCGGCGCGTGTTCCGGGTGATGCATGAGGTCACGGGCCGGAAACGGCGCCCGCAGCCATCATGCTGACATTTGAAATACTGCAACATCGAATGAACATCCCTGATGTCCGGCGTTGCATGAAGACCGATGATTTGGATAAGGGCGGAGCGTTGGCGATGAGGCGTGTCGTTATCACCGGTACCGGCATGGTATCTCCTCTTGGATGTGGGACGGAAGTGACCTGGGAACGGCTTTTGGCCGGCCATAACGGCGCCCGTCTCGTGACTGAATTCGAAGTCGAAGACCTTCCGGCAAAGATCGCCTGCCGTATTCCCGTAGGCGATGGTTCCAACGGCACCTTCAATGCCGATGACTGGATGGAACCCAAGGAACAGCGCAAGATCGATCCTTTCATCCTGTACGGCATGGCTGCCGCCGACATGGCGCTTGCCGACGCGGACTGGCACCCGGAAACGGACGAGGACCAGATCGCCACCGGCGTTATGATCGGCTCTGGCATCGGCGGCCTGGAAGGTATTGTCGAGGCGGGCTATACCCTGCGCGACAAGGGCCCGCGGCGCATTTCTCCCTTCTTCATTCCCGGCCGTCTGATCAACCTCGTATCCGGCCAGGTTTCCATCCGCCACAAGCTGCGCGGACCGAACCATGCGGTGGTGACGGCCTGCTCGACCGGTGCGCACGCCATTGGCGATGCCGCCCGTCTGATCGCACTCGGCGATGCCGACGTCATGGTCGCCGGTGGCGCTGAATCGCCGGTCTGCCGCATCGCGCTTGCCGGCTTCGCCGCCTGCAAGGCGCTTTCAACCCAGCATAATGACGATCCGCAGAAGGCCTCGCGCCCCTATGACCGTGACCGCGACGGTTTCGTCATGGGTGAAGGTGCAGGCATCGTCGTTCTGGAAGAGCTGGAACACGCCAAGGCGCGCGGTGCGAAGATTTACGCCGAAGTCGTTGGTTACGGCCTTTCCGGTGATGCCTATCACATCACCGCTCCGTCCGAGGATGGTGAAGGCGCCTATCGCTGCATGTCGATGGCGCTGAAGCGCGCCGGCCTGACGCCTGATGATATCGATTACATCAACGCCCATGGTACTTCCACCATGGCGGATACGATCGAGCTTGGTGCGGTCGAGCGGCTCGTCGGCGAATCGGCCGCGAAGATTTCGATGTCTTCCACCAAGTCGGCCACCGGCCATCTTCTTGGTGCGGCGGGCGCTATCGAGGCGATCTTCGCCACGCTTGCGATCCGCGACAACATCGTTCCGCCGACGCTGAACCTCGACAATCCCGATGTGGAGACGAAGATCGACCTGGTGCCGCACAAGGCGCGCAAGCGGCAGGTCAACGTGGCGCTTTCGAACTCCTTCGGTTTCGGCGGTACCAACGCCTCCCTCGTGCTGCGTCGTTACGAAGCATAATCCCCGGCGGCGGCTCTGCCGCCGCGCTGGCGCTCTCCCACCGGGTGCTGACAAAGGCCGTTCTTTCCTTTGAAGAACGCATTGCGGCTTGCGAAAGTCATTCCGGTTTTCGCGCCGATATTGTAGTCGTTTATGAAGCGTTTGCCGGTTCGGGGTGATTTCCGGTCGCAGGCTGCTTCCTCCATCGGCTTTGTCCGAAACGATGTTCGTGAAGCGGAAAGATATGCTTCACGATATCTCCATGTGGTGCAGGAAGACATTCCGAACCTGTTTTTGCCGCATTACCTGCGCAAAAAGCGCTGACAACGCCGAACTGAAAAGGACCGACGGTGAGCGACACGAACCAGAACAGCCAGGGACCATACGGACAGAACGGCGCGGGCGAAGGCAATCGCGGCCCGATCATTCCGAAATCCCCGACGGAAGCCTTGCGGCCGGAAAAAGTACCGGCGCCGCCCAAGCGCTCCCGCAAGGCCCATGGCCAGCTTGTAATCTTTCTGAATTTTCTGATGACGCTTGCAGTCGCGGTCTGCGTGCTGGCCATTGCCGCTTTCTATTACATGATCAATGCGTTCCAGGAGCCCGGTCCGCTTCAGACGAACACCCATTTCACGGTGCGCAATGGTGCCGGCATCATCGAGATCGCCAATAATCTCGAGCGCAACGACGTCGTCTCCAACGCCCGCGTCTTCCGCCTGATGACCGGCAGCTACCTGCAGAAGGACCAGACGCTGAAGGCTGGCGAATACGAGATCAAGGCCGGCGCCTCGATGAAGGACATCATGATGTTGCTGGAGTCCGGCAAGTCGATCCTTTATTCCGTGTCGCTGCCGGAAGGCCTGACCGTGAAGCAGATGTTCGCGCGCCTTGGAGCAGACGAAGTGCTGGACGGCGAATTGCCCTCGGCCCTGCCGCCGGAAGGCAGCCTGCGCCCCGATACCTATCGCTTTACCCGCGGCACCAAGCGCGAAGAAATCATCAACCAGATGAGTGCGGCGCAGGACAAGCTGATCGACATGATCTGGGAGCGGCGCGATCCTGACCTGCCGATCAAGACCATCGAGGAATTTGTCACGCTTGCCTCGATCGTCGAGAAGGAAACCGGCAAGGATGACGAGCGCGCCCATGTTGCTTCCGTTTTCTACAACCGTCTGAAGAAGGGCATGCGCCTGCAATCCGACCCGACGATCATCTACGGTCTGTTCGGTGGCGATGGCAAACCGTCCGATCGCCCGATTTACCAGTCTGACCTGCAGAAGCAGACGCCGTTCAACACCTATGTCATCAAGGGCCTGCCGCCGTCTCCTATCGCCAATCCGGGCCGGGCGGCGCTTGAGGCCGTTGCCAATCCCTGGCGCACGGATGACCTTTATTTCGTTGCCGATGGCACCGGCGGCCACGTCTTTGCCAAGACGCTGGAAGAGCACAACGCCAATGTGCGCCGCTGGCGCAAGATCGAGGCTGAGAAGGCTGCTTCCGGCGCCAATCCCGATGTTGTCGTGGATGGTCAGCCGGGTGGGGCCGAGGCGGAAAAACCCGCCAACAACTGATAATCTCGACCGGGCCCTGTGATCCACAGGGCCCGGTTTTGTACGGCATGACGGGGGGCTTCCAGATATGACATTGCAATCGATGACCGGCTTTGCGCGCAGCGAAGGAACCTCCGGCCGTTACCGCTGGGCGTGGGAATTGCGGTCCGTGAACGGCAAGGGGCTCGATGTACGCCTGCGTCTGCCGACCGGTCTTGAAGCGCTGGAAACCGCCTTGCGGGAAATCGCGGGCGAGCATCTTTCCCGCGGCAATATTCAGGCTGGGCTTACGCTCGCCATTGCGGAAAACCGGCTTGAGGCCGTGATCAACCGCGATGCGCTCGCTGCGGTTCTGGCACTTAAGAAGGAGCTTGGTGATGTCGTTGAAGACAAGCCGCTGAGCTTCGATACGTTGCTTACACTGCGGGGTCTCGTCGATTTTCGCGAGGCGGAAGACGATGCTGAAGCGCAGGCCACACGTAATAGCGATGTGCTGGCCGGTTTTGCGGTTGCCGTCGAGAAGCTGAAGGACATGCGCGAGCGGGAAGGGGCGTCGCTGTTCGCCATCCTGTCCGGCCATATCAACCGCATAGAGCAGCTTGTGGACATCATCGAGAATGATCCGTCCCGTCAGCCGGAACAGATCGCGGCAAGACTTGCCCAGCAGATATCGCTTATCGGCGATGGCCTGCACGGGCTCGACCGCGACCGCCTGCATGCCGAGGCGGCGCTGATTGCCACCAAGGCGGATTTGCGCGAAGAGATCGACCGGTTGCACGCCCATGTTCAGGCTTCCCGGGAACTGCTGACCAATGGCGGCCCTGTGGGCCGCAAGCTCGATTTTCTTGCACAGGAATTTAACCGCGAGTCGAATACAATCTGTTCCAAATCGAATGCGAGTGCGGTAACCGCAGCAGGCATAGAGCTGAAAGTGGTGATCGACCAGTTTCGCGAACAGGTCCAAAATCTGGAGTAGACCCCATGGTCCCGGTGAATAATTCTCCCGTCACGATTGCCCGCCGAGGGCTGATGCTGGTGATTTCTTCGCCATCAGGCGCGGGCAAATCCACGATTGCCCGCAACCTGCTCGACAAGGACAAGAATATCGGCCTGTCCGTCAGCGTTACGACGCGCCCGCGCCGCCAGAGCGAGATTGACGGTATCCACTACCATTTCATTTCCAAGCGCGATTTCGAGCGTCTGCGGGACAGCGATGCGCTGCTGGAATGGGCGGAAGTTCACGGCAATTTCTACGGCACGCCGCGCGGGCCGGTGGAAGATGCCATGGCCGCCGGTCGCGATATGCTGTTCGATATCGACTGGCAGGGCGCCGAGCAGCTGCAGGACAAGATGAAAGCCGACGTCGTTTCGATCTTCATCCTGCCGCCGACCATGACCGAACTTCAATCGCGCCTGCATCGCCGCGCCGAAGACACCGAAGAGGTCATCAAGACCCGGCTCCTCAATTCCCGTGCCGAAATCGAGCACTGGCGCGATTATGACTATGTCATCCTCAATGACGACCTGCAGGCCGCCTTCGAGGCTGTCGAAGCAATCGTGAAGGCCGAACGCGTCCGCCGTGACCGCCGCCACGGCATGTTCGATTTCGTGCGGGCGCTGCTTGAGGAAGAACCGAAGCTTTAAGCGCTTCCGGTAAGCTAACTCATCCGCCGGGATGGGAAGAACCCATCGCCCGGGCAGTATGGGATAATTTGTTAGGCCTGTTCCAGTTAGCTGCGCCCAAAAGCAAGATCGAAGCCCGTCAGGTTTCTGATTGCAGCACCGATCACACCAAAAACCGCGTTCAGAACTGTCTGGACGGTGTCGTAAACGAGGAACTCAGAATAAAGCAGCACGCTGCTGAGGGCCAGTTCCTGTGTGTGCATGGCCATATCCGCGTGCTCTCTGGAAATCGTACCGCTCTTGAGGCCTGCCTGCGTTAGCCATGCCTTTTGCGCAATCGACTTAATATGAACGGCAATTTCATTTTTGACTTCATTGAAGTGCGAAATGAGAACCGCTGAAACCTGCTGCAGAATGCCCTTATAGAGTTCCGACGCATCTTTCGGTTCAAATTTATCCAGATCTAGTGACTTTGCCATGTGAACCTCACTTCAACCGGGCTTCAAACAACTTCGGAACGCTACAGGCTTCCTTCGTGGCGAATGTGGACGCGGTCTCAACGTTAAAGGGTGCTTTTCGATGAGCAGCCAACTGTGTCATCAGCGCTTCCTGGCAGATCAGCAGTGCTTTGTGAATAATCTGGGCGGGTCTACCGGAAACGTGGTTTCGAAGGTAAGTTGCGCGGCCTTCGGCAATATAAATTGCCGAACGTACATTTGATACTGCGTCGACGTATATGCCTTCGACCTTGGAGAACGGTGTTTTATCTTCGTAAACAGCAGATACTGCGGCATCAATCTTATCGATATCGTTGTTTAGCGCCTCAATGTGCTTCATCAGCGCTTCATCGAAAGTAGGTGTCACGCTAACACATGAGGAAAGCGTGAATAGCGAGATGGCCAAAACATAACTTATCTTCACGCGATCCCCCTGATATTTGAAACTGTGAAGTGGAAAATGTACAATAGGAATGGATATATAATTTACAGTTGTGTGTTTGGAGTCAAGCACCGGTTGTGATCGGGCTTGGTGATTGTGGTCTGGATCATGTCATTCAAGGTGAAAAGCGGAAAATTTCCCAAATAGGCAGCGCTTTTCATAAGGTTTCTTCCGAATCAGCCACGTTAGCAGAGGTGGCCGTGCCACCGGTTTCCCGTGGCGCGTGATCGTCGAAAATTCATCATCGGAAATTTATAGGTTGCGCCACAGATCAAGTTCTGTCGCGGACCTGAAGGGAACCCGTGTCGTCAAGCTTTCGTGTCTGGTCCAGCCTTAGAGGCAGTTCGCCAACGTCACGAATTCATCCACCGACAGCGTTTCCGCTCGTCGTGTGGGATCGATGCCCGCTTTTTCCAGCAGGGTTTCACCGCCAAGGCTTTTCACGCTCTGACGCAGCATCTTGCGGCGCTGGCCGAAGGCGGCTTCCGTGACCTTTTCAAGCTTGGCAACATCGCAGGGCAATGGCTTGTCCTTCGGCAGCAGGTGCACGACGGTGGAGGTCACTTTTGGCGGCGGGCTGAAGGCCTGTGGCGGGACGTCGAAGGCCATTTCCGCGACCGTGCGCCAGCCGGCGAGAACGCCCAGACGCCCATAATGATTGTCGCCTTCTTCAGCCACGATGCGCTGGCCGACTTCCTTCTGGAACATCAGTGTCATGGAAAGCCAGAAGGGTGGCCATTGTTTCGGCAAAAGCCAGTTGACCAGCAATTGCGTGCCGACATTGTAGGGCAGGTTGGCGATGATGCGCACCGGTTCGCCGACGGGAACCAGAGCCTCGAAATCGGTCTGGAGGGCGTCGCCCTCGATGACCTCGAGCCGTCCGGGATAATGCGCCTCGATTTCCGCCAGCGCCGGCAGGCAGCGGCTGTCGCGTTCGACGGCGATGACCTTTTTCGCCCCGAGCGAGAGAATGGCGCGGGTGAGGCCGCCGGGACCGGGACCGACCTCGATCACCGTTACGCCGTCGAGCGGCCCTGCCGTTCTGGCAATCTTCTGGGTGAGGTTGAGGTCGAACAGGAAGTTCTGACCGAGCGATTTTTTCGCGTCGAGCCCGTGGCGCTGGATGACATCGCGCAGTGGTGGCAGTCCGTCGATGGCCGCCATTAAGCGCCAACCCGGCTGCGGGTGGAAATTTCCGCCGCCATCTTCAGTGCCGCGACAAGGCTCGCTTCATTGGCAATGCCCTGGCCTGCAATGCCGAAGGCAGTGCCATGGTCCGGCGAGGTGCGGATGAAGGGTAGCCCAAGCGTGACATTGACGGAATCGTCAAAGCCGAGCGCCTTGGCGGGGATCAGCGCCTGATCATGATACATGCACACCGCCACGTCATACCGCTTGCGGGCAGCATCGTGGAACATGGTGTCGGCGGGCAGGGGGCCGAAGGCATCGATCCCGTCCTTCCGCAACCGCATGGTCGCCGGGTGAACGATATCGCGATCCTCGGTGCCGAGTGCGCCATCTTCACCCGCATGTGGGTTGAGGCCGGCAACCGCCAGACGCGGCGCCTCGATGCCGAATTTTTGCCGGAGATCGGCATCGATGATCCGGCAGGTCGTGACGATCAGTTCTTCCGTCAGGGCTGCCGGCACGTCTTTCACGGGGATGTGGATCGTCACCGGGACGACACGGACCTTGGGCCCGGCAATCATCATGACAGGCGTCACCTGTTCGCCGGTCTGGCGCAAGGCGAGATCGGCCAGAAACTCCGTATGACCGGGGAAGCCGAAGCCCGCCTCGTAAAGCACCGATTTCGCGATCGGATTGGTGACAACGGCCGCAGCCTTGCCCCCGACCGTCAGGGAAACGGCGGTCTCGATGGCCTTGATCGTGGCATGGGCCGCGCCGACATGCGGCTGGCCGGCCTGCACGTCGAAGCCGACAGGAAGCGGGAGGATGGGGAAAGCGCGTTCGAACAGGCCGACGGCATTCTCCGCATCGCAGGTCTCGATATTGACCGGAATGCCGATCAGCGCTGCACGGCTCGCCACCACATCGGGGTCGCCGATGAAGATGAAGGGCGGCACGCCGCTCTCCCGGCGCTTTGCCCAGGCGGTGATGGCGATGTCGGGGCCGATACCGGCTGGATCTCCCTGTGTCAGGGCAAGCGGCAGGGATGCATATGTCACGGAAAGACCCGGCTCTTGTATCAATATCAGGTGTTGACGATCTGCGCCTTCTTGCGCAGCTCATCCATATATTTCTTTTCGTTCGGGTTTTCGCCGTCCTTGGCCTTCATCAGGTCTTCGGACTTGAACACCATTTCCGCCGCATAGTCGTCGGAAACCTGACGCTGCTTGCAGATGGCCAGATATTCGACGCCCTTTTCGGTCACGCGCGTTCCGGTGGTGCCGCCTTCTTTGGTCTTTTCCACCAAAGCTTTCCAGTCTTCCGGAAGTTCGGGGGCCAGAATGCGGCCGAGGTCCTTGATCGCCACGTCGCGCATGGTCGCGGCGAAGCTCATGGCCTGGTCGCAGCCGGGGTAACGCTTGCGCGAGGCTTCAGCCTCAGCCTTGCGCTTGCCGGTAATGGCATTACGCTTCGATTCCGGGATGACGAAGATGACCTGCTGCAGGAAATATTCCGTGGTGACGGGCTTGTCGCCGCGTTCCTTCAGGCGGGTCACGAGATCCTGCGTCGACATCTTGCCGCGGGCGCCATAACGGGCGTTGACAAGACGTGGCCAGCTCATCTGAATGGCGATGAAGGACTTGAAATGGTCGGCGCCGACACCCGCCTGCGACAGCACCTTCGTCAGTTGCTGCGGGGTCATCTTGTTGTTGCCGGCAAAGCGTGCGAAGGCCGCATCGACATCGTCGGTGCTGACCGACATTTTCACGCGGCCGATTTCCTCGCGCTTCAGCGCCTCATCGACAAGCTGCTCACGCGCTTTTTCATTGAGATTACCGGACTGGCGCTGCAGCTTCAGGAAGGCGACGCGCTTGGCGATATCGTCATTGGTGATGGGTGTCTTGTTGACGACAATCTTGACGGTGCTGTCGGCGAAGGCCTGGCCGGCATAGGGCACAATGGCCATGGGAACGGCGAATATCGCAAAGGCAAAAGCAGCGCCACGCAAAGCCGTCTTTCCGAAATTCATCATATCCTTCTCCCTTTCGTCGGGCAGGGTCCTGTTGCCCTGTCCCGCCAATCTGTTTTGTCTGATGAGGGGATCATCGAACTCTCCCGCTCTTCAGGCCTGCACCTGTGCATCCACACCGCAAATTTGCCACGTATATATCATCGCGATCCGCAAGACGGCAATGTGTCGGTTTGTTGAAAGAAAACCCGATAGGTTCCATGCGCGGCCGACATTGGCGTGTTGTTGCGGCGAAACCGTGGCTTTACTGGCCAAATGGTAAAAAGGCAGGCCACGATGCTGCGTAACCTGCCTCTAAACTCAGTAGTTGTTTGGCTTCCAGCCGATATCCATGTCGTTCCAGTCATCGTTTGCTGAACCGATGCTGATATCGCCGAGCGTCCGGAAGGCCAGACGGGCATTGATCGACCAGTCATTGGCGGCCTGGCGGCTGGAATTGATATTGCCTTCGTCGGAATAGCTGACCGTCAAGATCGTGCATTCATCCTGATAGGCAATGCCGATACGGCGCTCGGCAGCAAATTTTCCGTTCAGATCGTAGTTGATCGAGCCAAACAGCGACCAGTTGTCGTCCATACGCAGTGTGCCGGAGGCCTGAATGATATCGCGGTCTTCGTTATAGCCATATTTCGGCTGCGCCTTGACCTGCGTATAGCTGAGCTTGCCGGTGAGGCGGCGATCCGAATAGCTGATGCCGGTTTCCGACCGGTTGATGTCGAGATCGTCCTTGTCGAGACGCAGGCTCGACGACAGCGAAAGACCGATCGGCGCATCGAAAGCAGCCATGGCGACGTAATCCGAACGGTCGGATTCGAGGCCGGAATTGGCGCCTGCATTGACGAGATCGTAGGAGGCGAAAGAGTTGTCGCCCGCCAGATGGAAGGACTGGCCGGCAATGGCGCGAACGCCGTAGCCGTTGTCGAAGGTACCGTTATAGCGGAAGCCGATATTGGCGCGCGTGCCGCCTTCGATGCGGTCGAAGCCGGAGAATTTGTCGCGTTCGAACAGATTGGTCGCGTCGAATACGAATGCCTGTGCGTCCTCGTTCGGAAGGCGGCCGGCATATTGTTCGTTCGGGCGCACGAAAATCTGCGCAATGGGTTCAATCACATGGCTGCTGTTGAGTGCCGTGAACAGCCAGGGATAACGCACTTCCAGGCCGCCGGTGACCATGCCGCGGAAAGCCGCACCGTCATTCATCATGCCCTCATAGGCATAGGAGGTGCCGCCCGAGGTGAAGGCCGCGGGAGACATATCCGTCCAGAGCGCGTCACCGCGTGCAGCGAGGATCGGCGTGATCTGCAGGCCGCTGTCCATCGTGAAGGTGCGTTTCCACTCGGCTTCGGTGGAAAGGCGCGTATAGTCGCCTTCAAGCCCGCTGAAGCGCGGATAACCGCCAAGCGCGTAGGCATCCTGCTTCAAGCGCGTGATGCTCGTCAGGTTGGTGGTCAGCGAAAGCTCGCCGCCATAGATCGGATCCGGCACGAAATAACGATAGTCGACAACCGGATGGACGATGGCCTGCTTGCGTTCCTTGGATTCGGTATTGTCCGTGTCCTGAACGTTGAAATAATAACCACGGGCTTCGAAGCTGTTACGCTCGCTCGCGCCGGTCAGGTAGATCTGGTTGGTCTGAACGTCGTTTTTATAACCCTTCAGCCCATAGGTGCGCGAAAAGTTATTGTCGGTCTGCACCATGGCATCCCAGCCGAACGCCCAGCGCGGGTTGATCGAGAAATCACCCTTGCTTGCGATCATGCCACGATTGTCGTTGAGCGCATCGCTGGTGCCGGCCGTGAAGGTATCGGACTTCTGCTGGCTGATGCCGGCGATCGTGACCGTATGCATGCCGGTTTCGAAGCGCTGGCGCAGTTCCGCCTGCAGCAGCAGACCCTGCGTCGTGTAATAGGTCGGCGTGACGGTCACGTCCGAGGTGTCGGACAGAACGTGGAAATAGGGGACGCCGATGCCGAAACCGAGATTGTCGGTAATGCTCATCTGCGGGAACAGGAAGCCCGATTTGCGCTTCACTGTATTGTCCGGAACCGTGAGGAACGGCAGATAGGCGATCGAATGGCCGAAAAGCTGCAGACGGGCCTTTTCCAGCCGGATCGTATGGGTCTTGCCGTCCTGAACGACGCGTTCCGCCTTGACCTGCCACAGAGGCGCCTTTTCGGGCCGCTCGGCGCAGGGCAGACACGCGGTGTAGACGCCGTTGTTGAGGACCATCAGGTCGCCTTCGAGACGCTCGGCACTTTCACCCGCGATACGGGTATTGTCCGTGGTCTCGACGCGCAGGGCATTAACGAAGCCCTGACCGAAATCGTCGGTGACGTCCATCTCGTCGGCATAGATCTTGTTGCCGCCCGGCTCGATCAGCTCGATGTTGCCATGGGCAATCACGCGGCCGGTCTGCTGGTTATATTCCACTTGCTGGGCCACCATGCGGTAGCCCGAATATTTCATGCGAACGACGCCCTTCGCGATGACGCGCTGGGAATCGCGATTATAGGTCAGTTCATTTGCTGTAAGCAGGAGTTTCGAATCGTCTTGGCTTGCCGACGCAAGCAAACCATCCTGGCCGAAAGCGACCGGGCTGGATGCCAAATACGCGCACACAGCGGCACCTGTCAGAAGGGCCGTCCAAAGCCGCCTGATATTCCCGCGGTCATATACCGCCACTTAGCCGTCCTCCTGATGAAGCAGAATGGTTGCCCCCAAAGCCAACGCCACGACGACTGGAACCCAGACCGCGACGGTGGGAGGGACAACACCACCACTCCCGAATGCCCTTACGAGCACGGTTACTACATAAAGCACGAAGCCGGAAACGATTCCACCCAGAATCACGGAGCGCGACTGGGCGAAGCGGCTGAACTTTAATGAAACGGTCGCGGCGATCAAGGTCATCGCAACCAGAAGCAGGGGCGTCGATAGCAGGAAATGATACTGCGTCTCAAGCGCCTTTGAAGATAGTCCAAAGGACTTTGCAACTTCGATCTTGTGAGAAAGGTCAAAGAAAGCAACGGTTTCCGTCTGCGTCATGCGCTCCTGGACAAATTCCCGTCTCAGATTGGTACTGATCCGCGTGCTCTCTTGCCGAACTGGCACATGTCCTGCACGTGTTTCCGAAACGCCGTTAAGAAGCCAGTAACCATCTTCCAATTTAGCCGACTTCGCATCCTGCCGCGAGACGATGTTTCCGTCCTTGTCGAGGTGGATCAGAACCACATCGAGAAGCATCGTTCCGTTGTCCTCGAAGCTCTTGGCGCCGATGATCGTATCCTGGCCACCACTTGTCTGGCGCATCCACGGAATGATCTCCTGCTGACGGCCGCCGCCTGCCTCATTGCGCAGACCGGCTTCCATCGCCAGCGACTTGTTCTGGCCCCATGCCGCGATGGGGTTCAGAATGATGACGGACAGGATGCCGATGAAAACCGCGCCGAGCACGAAGGGAAGGATGAATTGCCAGGCGGAAATGCCGGCAGCGCGCGTCACCACCAGCTCGTAGCGCCGGTTGAGCGAGATCAGCGTCGTCATGCCGACGAAGAGGGCGATGAAGGGAATGGTCTGCTGCAGGATCAGCGGCAGGCGAAGCGCCGTCAGGCCAAGGGCGGCCGGAACGGAATAGCCGGGCAGGCCGGACATGCGTCGTGCCGTCTCGCTGAAATCGGCAAGGTAAATGATCGAGGATACGCCGAGCACGAACCAGATGGCGGTGATCAGATATCGTTTCAGGAAATACCGGGAGAGCGTGTTGAAAATCATGCGTTGCCGCTCCCAGAGCTTTTCGCCATCCGGCTGGAGAAGAGACGGCGCAGACGACCCATCGCATCGGCGATGACTTTCGGCATTTTCGGCTTGCGGCCGGTCAGCAGAATGAAGGCGGCAGCGGCACCGCTAAGGCCCGGCACGGCATAGACCAGCGGAATGAAGGCCGCGCTCTGCTTGATCTGATTGGTGACATAAAAACCAAGCCACCGCAGTATGAAGGCCGTCACCAGTGCGGCGACCATCGGATGCATGCGGGCCTCGCGGTGCGAACGGGCGTCAGCGGCGATGACCAGTGAAATCAGCGCGAAGGAGAAGGCAAACATCCAGTCCGACAGGCGCTTGTGCAACTCGCTGCGGAAATTCTCCGGCGAGCGCTTGTAGCTTGCATTGTTCTCGTCAGGCGAGAGAAGGAAACCGAGGCTGGCGTCTCCGGGAGAAAGCGACGGCTCCGAATCCTGCTTTTCCGACATGGTCGAAAGATCGAAGGCATAGGACAGGAACTTGACGATCGAGACCTTGCCGTCGGGCGTCTTCTGCTGCACTTCGCCGTCGCGCATGGTCAGCGAGGTGCCGCTTTCGTCGATCATGCCTTCCTTGGCATAATAGATGAGGTCGAAATTCGGATCGCGGCGGTCGGCGACGAACAGGCCCTTGAGAATACGGCCCTGCCGCTGCGCAATCTGCACATAGAGACCATCCTGAATGGTGCGGAAGGTCTTTTCCTCGATCACCGAAGACAGAAGGTCGGCATAGGCGGCGGCCACCATCTGCCGGGCGGAGCTGCGGGCCGGCGGCTCGATGAAATTGGTGATGGTGAAGGAAAGGGCGCTCAGAACGGCGGCCAGAATGAGAACCGGGCGATACATCACCGAACGCGGCGATCCAGCCGCATCGATAATGGCAAGCTCGGAATCATTGTTCATCGTCGTGAAGATCTGGGTGATGCCGATGACAAGCGCGAAAGGCAGCACGACGGGAATGAGCGTCGGCAGGATCATCGTCGCGAGCGCCATGAAGGAACCCATCGACTGGCCCGTATCGGTCACGAGATTGATTCTCTGGAGAACCTGGATGGTCCAGATGATGGCCAGCACCGGCAGCAGCGCGACCAGAAACATCTGCGTTGTCCGCCGCAGGATATAGTTCTCAAGAAGCTTCATACGGCCCTGTTCGACATTGTTTTTCGTGCGATCGCTCGCCGAATTTCCGCTTATCTAATCGTATCGTTTGCAATTGGCTATTCCGGCATGCTCACAAATATGTTTTGCGCGACGATTTTTCCGTCGCCTGTGTCTTTTTGTGGAACAAGCTGTCGGTTTCATGACGTGATTTCGCATTCCACAAAAATGCCTTTCCTTTAACGACTGTAGGCCTTTAAAGAATGCGGGGTTGCGCCCCCGGCCGAAAAGGCCATGATCATGCGCATCGTGCAAGTCGTCCAAGAAGAGCAGGAAAACATGTCCGCTAAATTCGATATTTCTTTCGCCAATTCCGCCTCGCTGGAAAATGCCCTGGCCGTTGTGCTGCAAGCCTCGGGTGAGGCGCAGGCCGTCGCCGGTGCTTCCGAGGCCGACCCGGGCGGCGTGATCGAGAGGGCGGCGAAGATCTCGGGCTTTTCCGCAAAATCCATGACGACGCTCGACGTGATCGCGCCGCAGGGTTCCACCGCCGACCGGCTGCTCGTCATCGGCCTGGGCAAGCCGTCGAAGCTGATCGCCCATGACTGGCTGCGCGCCGGCGGCACCGCCGCCGCCAATTTCAAGAAGGCGGACAAGGTCGTCATCTATCTCGATGCGCCGGGCGTAGAGGCAGGCGGGCAGGCGGCTGCGGATTTCGCGCTTGGCGTTCTGCTGCGCGCTTACAGCTTCGATGCTTACAAGACCAAGAAAAAGTCCGATGACGAAAAGACGCCGAAGAAGGTCAGTATCGTCATCGTCACGGCTGCGCATCAGGAAGCGGAAAAGGCCTTTGCCGTGTCCGAGGCGGTTGCGGGCGGCGTTACTCTGGCGCGTGATCTCGTCAACCTGCCGCCGAACGCTCTCGGCCCGGTCGAATTCGCCGAAAAGGCGGAGGAACTGCGCAAACTCGGCGTCGAGGTGGAAGTCCTCGGCGAGAAAGAGCTGAAGAAGCTTGGCATGAATGCGCTTCTTGGCGTGGCGCAGGGTTCGGCGCGCCCGCCGCGGCTTGCGGTGATGCAGTGGAACGGCGGCAACAAGAAGGACGAGCCGATTGCCTTTGTCGGCAAGGGCGTCGTTTTCGATACCGGCGGCATTTCGCTAAAGCCCGGCCTCAATATGGAGGATATGAAGGGCGACATGGGCGGCGCGGCAGCCGTCACCGGTCTGATGCATGTGCTCGCGGCCCGCAAGGCCAAGGCAAATGTGATCGGTGTCATCGGTCTTGTCGAGAACATGCCAGACGGCAACGCCCAGCGCCCCGGCGATATCGTGACCTCCATGTCCGGCCAGACCATCGAGATCATCAATACCGATGCCGAAGGCCGGTTGGTTCTGGCCGATGCGCTCTGGTACACCAAGGATCGCTTCAACCCGAAATTCATGGTGAACCTCGCCACGCTGACGGGCGCCATCACGGTTGCGCTCGGCAATCTGCAGGCCGGCCTTTTCTCCAATGATGACGAGCTTTCAGCGCGTCTTGCGCAGGCGGGCGACGTGACAGCCGAAAAACTGTGGCGCATGCCGCTCGGCAAGGATTACGACAAGATCATCGATTCCAAATTCGCCGACATGAAGAACAGCTCGGGCCGTCTGGCGGGTTCCGTCACCGCAGCGCAGTTCCTCAAGCGTTTTGTGGGTGAAACATCCTGGGCGCATCTCGATATCGCCGGCACCGCAATGGGTTCGCCACTGACCGAGATCAATCAGTCCTGGGGCTCGGGCTACGGCGTCAGGCTGCTGAACGAACTCGTTCGCGCCCATTACGAAGATTGAAACGAGTGGGGCGGCACGTCTGCGGATGACTGAAATTCTGTTCTACCATCTGACGGAATCGAAGCTGGAGGACGCGTTGCCGCCTTTGCTCGAGAAATCGCTGGAGCGCGGCTGGAAGGTCGCGATCCAGACGGCGGGCGAGGAGCGTCGTGATTTCCTCGACACACATCTGTGGACCTTTCGTGACGACAGCTTCCTGCCGCACGCCACCGATACTTCGCCCGCACCGCAAAGCCAGCCGATTCTCCTGACGGCGTCGGACGAGAACGCCAACGCGGCGAGTGTCCGCTTTGTCGTTGATGGCGCAGAGCCGCCAGCGGTGGAGGCCTATGAGCGTATCGTGTTCATGTTCGACGGATACGATGCCTACCAGCTTGAAATGGCGCGAAATCACTGGAAAAGGCTGAAAACAGAGGGACATTCCCTGACTTACTGGCAGCAGTCGCCTGAAGGCCGCTGGCAGAAGAAGGCCTGATCGCACAGCAGGTTTTGTAGTCCCACGATTGGTTCCATACGCAAACAGACCGGCAAAATTTCGCATGTGGCGTCAATTGCCGGTTTTTGCATTATGCGCCGAAAGGAAAGCCGCGAAACAGACGCGGCTTTCATGGTGTGGTCTTTTCATCCGGTCAAAGGCGGGTGCCGCGGACGAAACAGCAGAGGGACATGAGCATGGGGCAGGCAATTTCACGACCGGACGGGGAAATGGAGCGTCTGGTCGCGGTGCGGTCGATCATGTCCTTCAAGAATGCCGACATGCCGGAACTGAAAGTGCTGTCGCAATTGGGGCAGGGCGTTTTCGGCGTGCCACGGGCGGCCGTCCACATCGTTGACGAGGATTGGCTTCATATCGCGGAACAGGCGGGTATGGAGCTTTCAGAATGCTCGCGTGACCTGTCGATCTGCAGCCGCGTCATCACCAAGAGGGATGTGGTGACCATCTCCGATCTGACCGAGCATCCGGATTTCCGTTTCATGCCCTATGTAAAGGGCGGTCCCGGGTTGCGTTCCTATGCCGGTGCGCCGATCGAGCTGGAGCCCGGCCTCGTCATTGGCGCCTTCTGCCTGGTCGATACGGTGCCGCGGAAATTCTCTCGTACGGAAATCGACAGCTTAAGACGTTTTGCGTTGCTGGCCGCCGCGCTTCTGCGGCTCCAGAAAGCCAATTTCACCATGAGTCTTGCCGAACGCGAGCTGCGCGACGCCGCGATGACCGACCCGCTGACCGGTTTTTATAATCGCAAGGCTCTGGAGGCGATCGTCGATAGCCAGCTCGGCGCGGCCCTCGGTGCAAACGAGGCCTTCGGTGTCCTCTATCTCGATCTTGATGGTTTCAAGACCATCAACGATACGTTCGGCCACCCGGCGGGAGACCGAGTTCTGACCGAAGCTGCGGGGCGCATTCGCAAAACGGTCCGCAGCGAGGATATCGTGGTGCGTATGGGCGGCGACGAATTCGCGATTTTCATGCCCCGGCCGAGCGCCTCCGAGGTGCTGAACGGATTGGCGGACCAGTTGCTTGCCGCCTTCCGCAAACCTTTTGATGTCGATGGGAACGAGGTGGGTGCCCGCCTCAGCATAGGCGGCGCGCTGGCCCCACAGGCCGGAGCAGACCGCGCGACGCTGCTGCAGAGCGTCGACGAAGCGCTGTATCAGGCCAAAAAATCAGGGCGCGACCGTTTCGTCAGCCGCGCCCTCTAAGGCATTGTCCTTCGGGAAGCGTTTCCGCTTCTCAGTCGTAGAAGGAATCCACGAATTTGTGGCGGCCGAGCAGGAAGGCGTCGGCCACGTGGGTCAGTGGCGCGAGATCGACGTCGGAGCGGCCTGCCTTGATGATCTCGGAGAAACGCTCGTAAAGGGCCGGATATTCCCGCTCAGGCTCGGACAGTTTTTCTTCGCCGTTGATCGAGAGCTTCGCGCCCCCCTCCGAAAGCACCATCCGTCCCGCTGCCGTCTCGGCGACGATATCCCAGCTCTGCTTGCCGGTCTGGCGCCAGTCGAATTCCGCATGGACGGGCGTTTGCGTCACGTCGGAAAAATGCAGGTCGGCGGCGATCGGCGCGTCACGGTTTTCCGGGAATTCAAGCGTCGCCTTGGTCAGGAACAGCGCGTGCGGCAGGATATGCGTGATGATCGAAAGCGCGTTGATGCCGGGATCGAACACGCCGAGACCGCCCGCCTGCCAGATCCAGGCCTGGTTCGGGTGCCAGTGGCGCACATCCTCTTTCCAGATGACATGAACGCTGTCGATCTTCGTCGAGGCCAGAAACGCCTTCGCAGCCTCGACCGCCGGCGCATAACGCGAATGCCAGCTTGCAAACAGCGACAGGCCCTTTGAATCCGCAAGCCGCACGAGATCCTGCACTTCCGAAAGAGTGGCGCCGGGCGGCTTTTCGAGGAAGACGTGCTTGCCGGCATTCAGTGCCGCATAGGCGGCCTCGTAACGATATTGCGGCGGCATGCACAGCGATACCGCATCGATAGCAGGCACAGCCTCCAGCATGGCCTCGATGGTGCCATAGGAAGCGACGCCGTCCACCGTGCCATGACGGCTCGCGGTGCAGATCAATTCAAAATCCGGATTACCTGCGATGGCCGGAAGATGCTGGTCACGAACGATTTTGCCGACGCCGACGATGGCAAGCTTGGTGGCTGACATGAAGTGGAACCCGTGTGAGTGCTGCATGGGATAAAGTGTGATTTTTACAAGTTTTTAGCAGAAACGCTCGAAGGAGCAAGGTGATCGTTTCCGCCCGGCGCGTCTTTTTTCAAGTTGTAACTTCATAACAATTTTTCGGTATGGGCATTCTTTTGTTGTGTAATATTTGAGATTAAAAAACATTATTTTTGAGTTTTTAGTGTTATTTTTTTTATCAGTCAGCGGTTTTAATGTTGATTTTTTCAGGTATATTCCATGGATGTTAGCGGTAATTTTATATTTCACTTGAATAGATTTTCTGAATAGCAGGTGTGTGTTGGTTTTACTTAGAGATGACCGTTTGTCTGGCTTCGTTCAGAAAGTCAACGAAAACAGCCGGCAATTCAATACATATGGATTGATTTTCGGCGTCACCCTCTACAATCTCTACGTGCTTGTGGACATAAGTCTGGTGCCGGAGATCATCTGGCTGGATCTTACAGTCCGCCTGTTTATCATCACGCCGCTTCTGTTTCTTTATTTTCCCGCGCGCTATTATGCGATCAGTGTGCGGCCGGATGCGGTGGTGCATGAGGTGCTTCACGGGCTGGGCTGCATGATGGTCGTCGCCTCGATCATGTTCATCTATGCCAATGCGCAGACGTCATCGGCCAGCGAATATTACATGGGGATCGTCACCGTCGTCCTCTATATGAATACGATACATCGCAAACCGTTTCCGCTTGCGGTCATGGGCACGGTCGGCTGCATGGCGGTTTTCATCATCGGCATGGAATATGTCACCGTGACGAGCGAGGTGGCCAAGCTCCCCGCGATCATGTGTTCCGTCGGAATCAGCGCCGTCTCACTGTTTGCGGCCTATCGTATCGAGCAGGTGGAAAGACGGGACTATCTGGCGTCGCTGCGCGAGAAGACGTTGCTGCAGCGGATTCAAAACGCAAATCACGAGCTTCAGCAGCTTTCCAATACCGACCAGCTCACCGGCATCCGCAATCGCCGCAGCTTTGACGAGGCGGCGAACGAGGCTTCGGGCGGCAACGGCAGGCCGCGGGCGCTCATCCTTCTCGATGTCGATTATTTCAAGAACTACAATGACTCAGAAGGCCATGTGGCCGGCGATGATTGCCTGCGCAGGATCGCCGGCAGGCTGCGCAGCGCCCTGCGCAGGGACGATGGCGACAGAAGTTTCGTCGCGCGTTATGGTGGCGAGGAATTTGTGGTTCTGCTCGACAATTGCGTTGTTTCCGCTGCACTCGCCATCGGTGAAAGACTGAGATTGGCTGTGATCGACGAGGCCATACCCCATCTCAACCGCCCCGACGGGCGGGAAATCGTCACCGTCAGCCTCGGCATTGCGGTTTCCGGCGACGGCAGGGAGATCATATACGAGATGGTCAACCGGGCCGACATGGCGCTTTACGAGGCGAAGCGCCAGGGCCGCGACCGGCTGGTGCTGGCCTCGGGGCATATGGGAACGATTGTCGGGCCAGCGGAACTTTACGGCGTCGAAGCCGCAATGTCGGCATAGGGCACTGAAGGCTAGGCGATGTGTTATAAGTTGTGTCCTGCGCGAAGCGGGATCTGTGAAGGCCATGTGCCGGAAATCCGGCCCCAGAACACATAATAACCGGGGAATGCAGATGATGGAATTGATCGCCTCACAAGCGGCAGCATCCGCTGCCGAACTTCCATTCCTCCTGCTTCAGTCGGCCGCCGTCGTTGGCATGGTGTCCGTGTTGATCCTCCTGCGGCGAAATATCGCCCTCGAGGACCCCCGCTATAAAATCTATTATGGCATCGTGTTCGGAATGACGGGCTTTCTGCTGACGCTGCTGGTTTCCGAATTCATCAAGCTGCCTTCCAAACCTTATATCCGCTCCGACCTGCTGTTTCTCGCCGGGGTGCTCGGCTCCTGGCAGGGCGGACTGATCAGCCTCTTCCTCGTGGCGGCCGGGCGTTTTGTGTTCGGTGGTCCCGTGCTATTTTTTGCGGCCCTGCAGGACATGGTCGTCATTTCGGCCTGCGGCATCATCATGTATGGCTGGATGCGCAAGCGCCGTCTCGCCGACCTTGGAATTCGGGATATCCTCACCGTCTTTGCGGTCAGGTTCATTGCCGTGCTGCTTGCCATCGCGGCCTCATTCGCGCTTGGTCTGGTCGATCAGGCGCTGTTTTTGAGTGCAGTCGGCCGCCGAACCCTCGGCGCGGTCGCCGTCGGTCTGCCGATGATCGTCTGCCTGTTCATCCTTCTGCGCAGCGAGGCGCGGGCGCGGGACGAGGCAAAGAAGCGCGACGTTGCGGCGCGGACCGATTCATTGACCGGCCTGCCCAACAGGCGCGCCCTCAAAGACCACATAGAAACAACGATGCGGCAGGAGCCGGCCGTTCCGCATGCTCTCATTCTCATCGAAATTATCAATATTGCCGATGTCGCCGCCTGCGAGGGCGAGGACTGGAGCGATCTTTTCTGGCCCAGGCTGGCGCGGGAAATCTGCGATACCGAAGACGGTCTGCTATGCAGGTCCAGCACGCCCTGCAGCTTCATGTTCGGCGATACGACACTTGCGGTCGTCATGCAGGGGGTTTCGCTGGAGAAGTCGGAAAGTGCGAAACTCATGATGCATCTGCATGATGGGTTGAGCACGTTTTGCCGCTCGGCGGAGGCGGGGCCGGTTCCGCATCTCAAAATCGGTGCGGCAAATCTGGACCAGCTTTCCCGGCAAAATGTCGCCTCCTTCCTCAGGCACCTCAGTCTGGCGCTGAAGGGAAGCGATCATCCGGTGCAGATTTTCCCTTTCTCCTTTGCCGAGAAAGCGACACGGGACGAGGCGGTGCGGCAGATGCTGGTCAATTGGGTTAAATCCGGCAGACCGCCCATTTGTTATCAGCCGAAATTCGAAATGCGTGATCGCCGCATGATCGGCGCTGAAGCGCTGCTGCGCGCGGTCGATGCACACGGACAGGCGCTTTCGCCTTATTATGTACTGGAGATCGCCGAACGCCATCGGCTGCTGGTGGAATTCGAATGGTCGACGATCGAAGCCGTCGTGCGCGACCTTCGTGACCTGCACGGCCTTGACGCGGATTTTCATCTGGCCGTGAATATTTCCGCGTCGTCTTTTGCGACTGCGCGTTTCGGAGACCGGGTAGTGACGCTTCTACGCGAAATGGCAGTGCCGACGCATCGCCTCTCGATCGAAGTGACGGAGATGAGCAGGATACCGACCACTGATGTCGTGCAGCAGAATTTCGATGCGCTGGTCGCCGCAGGCGTCCGGCTGGCGCTCGATGATTTCGGCACCGGTTATGCCGCGCTTACTTTGCTGGCGCGGTTCCCTTTCGAAGAGGTCAAGATCGATCACTGGATGACGTCGAGGCTCGACCAATCGCGGTTCAGGCAGGCCATCGCACTCGCTTTCGAGAGCGCCGAGCGCTACGGCGCAAAGCTGGTAACGGAAGGCATCGAAACGGAGGAGCAGAGCCGGCTTCTCATGCAGATGGGCATACGCTTCGGACAGGGTTATCTTTACTCCCCCGCCGTGCCGCTCGCCCGGCTGCAGCCTCGCAGGGCGTGCGCCTAACGCGTGGAGACCGATCGGGGCCCTTGCTGCGGCCAATGGCCATCAAAGGGAATTCGGCGACTGCTGCATTGAATGTTTTCCCGGTCTGTGCTGAGAAACTCCTTTGATGAACGAATGTCATGATCCTTTTTAAAGGTCATGCGGGCGAGCCGATGCTTGAAAACAATGACGCATGGAACGACATGCCCGGAAAGCCGGCTCAGCACTTGCCGAATGAATCGGCCAAGGGCGAGGGTGGCGCCGGCCGCCCGCTTCGCGCGGCCGCCCATGCCGTATCAGGGGACCGGCCTACGGCGGACAATCCGCAGCCGCTTTCAGGATGGCCTTTTCTCAGGTTGTTTCTGGTCTGGGCACTGTTCATGGCGGCCGTTATTTCCGCTTTGGCGGCTTATCAATATGTCAGCCTGCTCGGCGAGCTGGGGCGAGAGAGCGACGCGTTGCAGGCAGAGGCATCCCGCCGGGCCGATCAGCATGATGCCCATGTAACGGCGCTTTCGGCGGTGGCGCAGGCGGAGCAGGGGGCGGATTACGGCCTGCTGCTCGATGTCGCCGCGCCCATTCTGCAATTTTACCCGCGCATCGATGAGGTTCAGCTGGTTTCCCTCAACGAGGCGGGGCCTGTCATAGGCACCCGATCGCTGGAAAACGAGCTGGCAGCGGCGATCCGCAAGGCGGCATCGGTCTTTACCGGCCGGCCCGCCCTGGTGGCGAGCGATCTCAGGCCCGGCCATTACATGATCGTCAAACGCAGCCCCAATAACGAGACGGCCTCGAAAGCGCTGGTGCTTGCCGTCGATGCCGCGCGGCTTCTGGCGTCCGATGCTCCGTTCTGGTCGGCGAAACAGGCGGTGATCCGCCTCAAAATGCCTGACGGTACAGTCTTGTTCGGCCCGCCCTGGATGCCGGAAGCGCCGCAATATGTCCGGCAACTGAGCAGCGCCACCCAGCCGCTTATGCTCGAAGTCGCGCTCTTGATCACCTGGCGTGATCTCTTGCCCGGCCGCGCCCTGTTGGCGGGCATGGCCGGCGCCAGCATCGTTTTCCTGCTCGCTACTGTCATGGCAAGACAGAGGACGCGCATGCGCGCCGCCGAAAGACGGGCCGAACTGAGCGGCATGGAGGCGAGGCTCACCCATGCTTCGCGGGTCAATGCACTCGGAGAAATGGCAAGCGGTCTTGCCCATGAGCTGACCCAGCCTCTGACGGCGATATTGGCGCAGGCGCAGGCCGGGCGGCGGCTGCTTGCCCGTCAGGATGTCACGGCCCTTTCCGGTGCTCTCGACGATATGATCGATCAGGCGCGATGCGCCGCCAATATGCTCAACCGGTTTCGCAACTGGTCGCTGCCGCACCGCAAGCCGGTGGCGGCGCATGATCTGCGCGCGGCTCTGCGCAATGTCGATGCGCTGCTTGCCGGCGAAGCGGTCCGGCATGAGGCCAGCATCGACATCGCCATGCCCGATGCTCCGCTTTTGGTGCGGGTCGATCCCGTCGAAATAGAACAGGTCATGTTCAATCTGCTGCGCAACGCGCTTGATGCGCTCACTGGCATTGAAGGCAGGCGCGCCATCACCGCCAGATTGAG
Organism: Agrobacterium sp. CFBP2214; assembly: GCF_030209895.1. Taxonomy (NCBI): domain Bacteria; kingdom Pseudomonadati; phylum Pseudomonadota; class Alphaproteobacteria; order Hyphomicrobiales; family Rhizobiaceae; genus Agrobacterium; species Agrobacterium sp. CFBP2214. The sequence continues at coordinate 1,009,183 of NZ_JARVRC010000001.1, forward strand.
CCGGAGCGGTGATTTCGCCGTTCTCGAGGTTGCCGATAACGGCCCCGGCGTCGCACCGGGCCTGCGCGACCGGCTGTTTACACCTTTCGCCACCACGAAAACGAACGGCATGGGTCTGGGACTTGCCCTCAGCCAGCGGCTGGTGGAGCGCGCCGGCGGTGAAATCCTTTATGTCGCGAGTGAGAATGGCGCGCTTTTCCGCGTTGTCCTCCCGGTTGCAGCGGAGGCACAGACCCCATGACGCTGCCCGTCTATCTCGTCGATGACGATGACGCCGTGCGCAAGGCGCTGATATTGCTCCTGTCCACCGTCGGCATCAAGGCGAAGGGCTTTGCCGATCCGGTGGTATTTCTCGGCCAGCTATCCGGGCTCGAACCGGGCTGCCTCATCTTCGATATCCGCATGCCTGCTATCACCGGATTGAAGCTGCAGGAGAAGCTGACGGAAGAGGGGATCGACTGGCCTGTCATCATCATTTCCGGTCACGGCAATATCGAAGCCTGCCGCCGGGCCTTTCACAACGGCGCGGTGGATTTTCTCTCCAAGCCCGTGGATGAGCAGGATCTCATCGACGCGATCCAGAAGGCGCATCGGATATTGACCCGCACGCTCGATGCAAAGGCACTGCAGGCGGAGAATATGGCGCTTTTATCGCTGCTGACCGCGCGGGAGCGGGACATACTCGAACGCATCGCACTTGGGTTTACCACACGCCAGATCGCCGACGGGCTTGGCCTGTCGCCGCGCACGGTGGACAGCCATCGTGCCGCCATCGGCCTCAAGCTCGGCACCACCTCGCAGGCGGAAATGACAAGGCTCTGGCTGGAAGCCGGTGCGGATCGGTAGAACTACCGAGCAGCCGGCAAGTCTTACGGATTCGCGGCCGAGCGCCATCCGCTTAAGCTGCAGTCCTCATCAAGCAAGAGGACTTTCCATGATCCGCACCCTTCTCATCGCCTCCGCCATGATCGCTCCTTCGGCCGCATTGGCGCAGACGCTGCCGACCGCACCCTATCTGCCGCTCGAAATGGCGGAAAAGGCAGCCAAGGCAGCGCTTCAGGCTTGCTCCGCCAAGGGCAGCGCCGTCACCGTTGCCATCGTCGCCCGCGATGGCGCCACCAAGATTGTGCTGAAGGCGGATGGCTCCGGTCCACACACGGTCTCCAGCGCAACCGGCAAGGCCTTTGCCGCCGCATCGCTCGGCCGTGATATTGGCGAGATCGCGGAATTCATCGCCTCGAAGCCTGCCAATGATGGCCTTCGCAACATGGATGAGCGCATGGTCATCCAGGCCGGCGGCCTGCCGATCAAGATCGGCGACGCCCTGGTCGGCGGCATCGGTGTCGGCGGCGCGCCATCGGGCGCGATCGATGCCGAATGCGCGCGTGAAGGTCTCAATACGATCGGCGCGAAGTAAACTGCGTCAATGCGATACGGCGGCTTCGCAAGAGGCCGCCGGCTCTGCGCTGTCGCACATCAACCCGCCATCGCATCCTCGTATTCACTGGAAAGCATCAGCCATTGCTCCTCCGCATCCGAAAGCCTGGAAGCGGCTTCGCCACGCTCTTTGACTTTCTGCGCGGCCTTGGCAGGGGCTTTTTCGTATAGCGCCGGGTCAGCCAGTTCGGTGTCGAGCGACTGAATCAGTTTCTCAAGCTTTGCCGTCAGGGACTCGATTTCGTTAATCTTTTTCTTGAGCGGCGCAAGCTGGGCGCGCTTTTCTGCGTTGGCCTTGCGCTGATCCGCCTTCGACGCCTGATCGGCAGCGGCCTCGGTCTTGTCTTCCTTCTTCCTGCCGGAGGAAACGACGAGATCGCGATATTCCTCCATGTCTCCTTCGAAGGTCTTGACCGTGCCGTCGGCGACCAGCCACAGCCGGTCCACCGTCGCCTCGATGAGGTGGCGGTCGTGCGAAATGAGGATGACTGCACCGCTATAATCATTCAGCGCCTCGATCAGCGCGCGGCGGCTGTCGATGTCGAGGTGGTTGGTCGGTTCGTCGAGGATCAGCAGGTTCGGCGCATGGAAGGCCGCAAGCCCCATCAGCAGGCGAGCTTTCTCACCACCGGACAGATCTTTCGCCGCCGTCGCCATCTTTTCCGTCGCAAGTCCCATCTGGGCCACGCGGGAGCGCACCTGCGCTTCGGGCGCCAGCGGCATCAACTTGCGCACATGTTCGACCGGGGTTTCATCCGGCACGAGGTCATCGAGCTGGTGCTGCGCGAAGAAGCCGATCTTCATGCCGGGCGCGACACGAAGATCGCCCGCCTGCGGCGCAAGACGGCCGGAGATGAATTTCGCAAAGGTCGATTTACCGTTGCCGTTCGAGCCGAGCAGCGCGATGCGATCGTCATTGTCGATCCGCAGATTGAGCTGCTTCAGGATGGATTTTCCCGGCTCGTAACCCACAGCACCACCATTGATGGCGACGATGGGCGAGGCCGGCTGCTTTTCCGGCTCGGGGAAGGTGATCGGCTGGACGTGATCCTCGATCACGGCGGCGACGGTGCCCATGCGCTCCAGCGCCTTGATGCGGCTCTGCGCCTGCCGTGCCTTAGTGGCCTTGGCGCGGAAACGGTCGATGAAGCTTTGCAAGTGTTTGCGTGCGGCGTCGTTCTTTACCTTCGCCTTCATCTGCAATTCGTCGGCCTCGGCCTTCTGCCGCTCGAACTGATCGTAACCGCCGCGATAGAAGGTCAGCTTCTTCTGGTCCAGATGCACGATGGAATTGACGGCATTGTTCAGGAGATCGCGGTCATGGCTGATGATGATGACGGTATGCGGATAACGCCTGATGTAATCTTCCAGCCAGAGCGTGCCTTCAAGATCGAGATAGTTGGTCGGCTCGTCGAGCAGCAGAAGGTCAGGTTCGGCGAACAGCACAGAGGCAAGCGCCACGCGCATGCGCCAACCGCCGGAGAAGGAGGAGGCGGGGCGAAGCTGCGCCTCGTGATTGAAACCGAGACCGGCAAGAATGCTGGAGGCGCGCGCTTCCGCCGAATGGGCGTCGATGTCGACAAGCCGCATCTGGATTTCCGCGATACGATGCGGATCGGTTGCGGTTTCCGCCTCGGCCAGAAGTGCGCAGCGTTCCTTGTCGGCGGAAAGCACGATGGAAATCAGCGATTCCTCCGTTCCCGGCGCTTCCTGCGCGACCTGGCCGATGCGCGCCATCTTCGGGATCGTCACCGACCCGCTTTCCGCGGAGAAATCGCCGGTGATGACCCGAAACAGGGTGGATTTGCCGGCGCCGTTGCGGCCAACAAGGCCCGCCTTCACGCCGGCGGGAAGCGTCACGCTGGCGTGGTCAAGAAGCAGACGCCCGGCGATGCGGGCGGAGAGATCGGTAATCGTAATCATGGCGCCGTTTTGGCCGAACTGTCTGGCCAAGGCAAGAGCGCCCGCGCCACACAATGGGAGAATGCTGTCTCAAGAGCCGAGTTGCGCCAGATAGCTGCTGCGGCTGTGCTGCGACACCTCCCGCGAATAACCGACGACGCAGTTGCGCGCGCCGCATCGGGCCGAGAGCAGGGCGAGTTCCGCATGACCGAAAAATTCGGCCGGCGTGGCGGTGCCATCCACTTCCGCGACGCCGATCGAAACCGTCAGATGGTCGCCATCGCCGCCAGTGGTTGCGAAGCGCAATGCCTCCACGCTCTGCCGCAGCCGCTCGGCAATGGCCTCGGCCGTGTTTTGCGGCACGCCGGCAAACAGAAAGGCAAATTCATCGCCACCGATACGGGCGACGAAATCGTCCTTCTTGATGGTCTTACGAAACAGGGCGGCGAGACGTCGCAACGCCTTGTTGCCTGCAGACGAGCCATATTTGCCGTTGATTTCACGGAAATGGTCGATATCCAGCAGCACCAGCGAAGTGGCTGAGGCAGCCCGGTCCTTCGCGAAAAGAGCGCCGAGCTTTTCAAGAAAGGCGGCACGGTTTGGCAATGCCGTCAGCGCATCGCGCAGCGAGGCGGCCTGAAGCTCTGCGCGGTTCCTTTCAACCTCGCGAATTTTCACCAGCCCCATGGCGATGAAATGCCGAAGGCTCGTCTGTTCCTCGCGAATATCACCCAGCAACTCGACGAAACGCTCCATTGCGGGCGGCTCGCCATCCTCGTCCTGCTCAAGGCTGCTGATGAAGGTTTCAGTGCGGTGAAGGCTCGCATCCAGCCGCGCGGAAATCTGCGTCAGTGTATCGAAAGCCTCGCTTGCCATCTGCTCCGCCTCGATCCGCGAAAAACCGGGCAGATTGTGCCGCTGGCCGATGAGATCGATTTCATGCTGCTGCGGCGCGTTGCCGAGCGCGAGAATATCGCGGCCCATGGCCGGATTGTGTCCAGACAATATTTCATAGATCAATTCGTAGTTGCGCGGCAAAGGCGCAATGTTCATCTTGGCGATGAACTGCGTGATTTTGGTAACGACAAGTGCACTTCTCGCATGTTCGCGTTTTTTATCACCCGCCGATGTCGTCACTGACAGCCCCAATACCAATGGATTATTATGAATAGACCGGCGATAACCGATTGTTGAACGGCGCTATTCTTACAAGCAACGGTTTAAAATAGAATAAACCCAGAAGGGAATTTTGCCGTCACGAAGCATGAATCCGCATTGGCGCGCCTTGATCGATAATATGACAAATCCTGATTTGATTTCGGGTGGCGACCGTTTTTATATCGCTTCATCGATGTTGCAGAAGAGGGGCAGCCCATGACGACTTCCAGAACGCTCTATTCGCTATGCGGAAGCGACACTTCCCGGCCATTTTCTCCCCATTGCTGGAAAACTGTGCTTTCGCTGGCGCATAAGGGTCTGGATTTCGAGGAGCGGCCTTTACCCTTCACGGTGATCCCCACGGTAGAGGATGGTTTTTCGAAGACCGTGCCCATCCTGCGCGATGGTGACGAACTGGTGAGCGACAGTTTCGAAATTGCGCTTTATCTTGACGAGACTTACCCGGAGCGCCCGTCGCTGTTTAACGGCGAGGGTGGCAAGGCCATGGCCCGTTTCGTCGAAAGCTGGTCGCAGACGGTGCTTCACCCCGCCATCGTCCGCATTGCCGTGCTCGATATCCACAATATGCTGGATGAGCCGGATCGCCATTATTTCCGCGATAGCCGCACGAAAGCGCTCGGCCGTCCGCTCGAGGACGTGGTGGCGAACCGCGAGGCGGAGATCGCAGCATTTCCGGCATTGCTCGCACCGATCCGGCGCATGCTGAGCTTCCAGCCTTTCATCGGCGGTACGTCGCCGCTCTTTGCGGATTACATCGTGTTCGGCGCGCTGCAATGGGCGCGGATCACCACTGGGCTGGATCTGTTTGCCGATAACGATCCGGTGCGGGACTGGTTCGAAGGCTGCCTCGATCTCTATGATGCGAGAGGCCGCAGTGTGACAGCGGCGTGAAATGTCTGCGCCGACAGTCGCAATCTCGTTGATCCCCCTTGTTTTCGGGCCTTTGGGCGGGTAAAGACCGCCCACTTTCTCTGAAGGAAAAGGAAACGGACACATGGCGATTGAACGCACATTTTCGATGATCAAGCCGGACGCAACCAAGCGTAACCTCACGGGCGCGATCACCAAGGTATTTGAAGACAACGGTCTGCGCATCGTCGCCTCCAAGCGCGTCTGGATGAGCAAGCGCGAAGCCGAAGGCTTCTACGCCGTTCACAAAGAGCGTCCCTTCTTCGGCGAACTCGTTGAAGGCATGACCTCCGGCCCGACCATCGTTCAGGTTCTGGAAGGCGAAAACGCCATCCTCAAGAACCGCGAAATCATGGGCGCGACCAACCCGGCCCAGGCCGCTGAAGGCACCATCCGCAAGAGCTTCGCGCTTTCCATCGGCGAAAACTCCGTTCACGGTTCCGATGCTCCGGAAACCGCTGCACAGGAAATCGCCTACTGGTTCGCCGAAACCGAAATCGTCGGCTGATTCAAAATCTCAACGGCTTGAATCGCTGTTGCAGGCGATTGCGTGAAGCTGCTGAAAAGACTCGAGGAAACGGAGCCGAAAGGCTCCGTTTTTTTGTTTTGATAGGGGTAAAGGGTTAGGCTGCAGCCATTTCCACCTTCCTCATCCCTGTGACGAGCACAGGAATGAGGAATGGGACGCCTTCACGTCATTCATTCCGTCAGTCCCTACGACGCCGGACAATCCTGAACCGGCCGCATATCCGTCGTGCCATCCGGTTTGAACACCTCAGGATTGGGCGTATAAAGCGGGCCAACCACCAGCGGCTTGGCGGGCAGAAGTGACTGGTCGGTGTCGGAACGGATCGTTGTTTCGATGGTCTGGAGAATGTCGCCTTCCGGCCCTTTGATACGGATGGTGACCTTATAGGGCAGGTCCTGCTTCACGCATTCCACCGGTGGGCTCTGAACCGTGATCTTTTCGTCTTTCGGAAAAATCTTCTCGCGGCTGGTGAGGTCTGGACCACCGCGCGGGTTCTCGAACGTCGCCTCAATGGTACTGCCGTCACGAATGGGGGCGATGCGCTGAAGGGTCACCAGATAGGTGGCGATGGCCACGCGGTAGTTAAACACAAACATCCGGCCGGAAATCTTCGCCACCTCACGCGGTTCGTCCCGTTGGCAGCCGGAAAGGGCGAGCATCCCTGCAATCGCCAGCAATGGAAGGGCGATTCCTTTCATGTCCGCGCCTCCTTTTTCCGGTGATAGTGCCGGTTGGCTTTCTGCCGGTTGCCGCACACCGCCATATCGCACCAGATGCGGCTCTTGTTCTTGCTGCGATCGATAAACAGCCAGCCGCAATTGCCGCAGATGCGCAGCCGTTCCTGCGTCTCGCCCGCAAGTAGCGAGAGGGCGGAATGGGCGGTGGCATTGCCGAGGCTTTCGGCAAGCGGAAACGTCCGCAGCGCCGTGCCGCAGGCGAAAAGAAGCCCGGCCAGTTTGCCGTCGCCATCGCCGCTGCCGCTGATGGACGTGCGGAAATAATCGTCGACAGCCTCGCGAAGCTCTAGAAAAATCGGCCGCCTTTCCGCTTCGGGGGCGATGAGCGTGGGAAACCTGTGGCGCTCCGCACCGAGCCTTGTCGCCGCTTCGGCAAAGGCAGCGATCTGCGCCGGCACAGCAAAACGGTCGACTGATTTTGCCGCCTCCGAGCGCAGGATCACGCTATTGGCGACATCCAGCGCCAATGCGCCGCCTGCGAAACGATGTTCTGTCCAGCGAAAGGTCATATCGCACATTATAACTGTCAAAACAGGTTTTAACAGTTATAATAATGGCGGGAGGACGCGCTTGGCCTATTTCCTGCAACAATTGCTGAATGCCGTGCCGGTCGCCTCGCTTTATGCGGTTCTGGCCTTTGGCTATGCCATCGCCTTTTCGGTCACCAGACGCGCCGATGTCACCTATGGCGCCATATTCGCCTTTGCCGGTCAGACCTGCCTGCTGTTTGCCGATTTCGGCTGGAACCGGCTGTGGCTGGTTCTGCCGGCAACACTTGCGCTCGGGGCAGGGGCGGGTGTGTTCGGTGGGCTATGGGCGGCGGGTTTTGTCGGCAGGGCGGTGATGCGGCCGCTGGCGAAAGCCTCTCCCAATGCGGTGACCGTCGCCTCGGTCGGCGTGCTGATCGCCCTCACGGAAAGCGCGAGGCTGGTCGCCGACACAAGGCAGTTATGGCTGCCGCCGCTTCTGTCTGAGCCGGTGCGTTTCTGGGCCGACGGGGGATTTGCCGTAACCCTGACACCGATGCAGATGCTGAACACGGCGGCGTTCTGCCTGCTCATTCTCGCGGGGTCGTTTTATCTCAGCCGTTCCGCATTCGGCAGGCGTTGGAAGGCGGTGTCGGACGATGCTTTTGCCGCCGCTTTATGCGGGGTGAATGCGGGCAGGATATTTCTGCTGTCCTATTGCGCGGCGGGCCTCATCGCCGCCATCGCCGGTGTGCTGGCCACTTTTTATTACGGCACCATGGATTTCGGGGCCGGTCTGGTCTTTGGACTGAAGGTGGTGCTGATTTCAGCGGCGGGCGGTTATGCCAGCCCGTTCATCTGCGGCCTTGGGGCCGCCGCCGTTGGTTTTGCGGAAACTTTCTGGGTCGGTTACGGCCCGGCCGCCTGGCGCGATGCAGCGGTTCTGGCGATGCTGGTTGGCTGGCTGATTGTCATGCGCAGCAATCGCGGCGTAATTTGATTGCCACACTTTGGGGGGCCGAAATTTAAAATCCCGGCCCCTTTTTCTATCAGGCCAACTGGGTAAGTTTCCAGATAACCGCTTTTCCAGCATAGGGCGGCATGATATTGCCGCGGGCTATAGGAGCTGTGGTCGACGGTGTTCCGATCACAGTCCAGACACCACTCTCAGGGCATTTCTGCCCAGTCGATGCAGTCGTTCCGATTGGCATAGCTGTTTCTCCTTTCTCCCGCCGACTTGACTTTTCAGTCACAAAAGAACAGCATGCCAAGGCTTACTCAAGCACTCGGACTCAGAGGCGGCGGGACCGCTTCGCTGTTCATCGGGCGAGTCGATTTCGACTCGACTCGTCCGAATTTCATATTCCTACCGAGCGCCCATCTGGTCAATTCTTGGTTCTTCGATGTTTTCCACATGTTAGTGGAAAACAGAACTGGCGAATCGTTGGCTCAGCAGATAATTAATTGCCGCATGTCTATATTTAGATGTCGCGGGTAAAATGTGACATATATGTTGTGTGCGCGCAAGACCGATTCTCGCTGCGTTACCATGCAATAAATCCTGTGAATAACTGTTATCCACAGCTTATGCACACGTTATTGGCTACTTTACCGCCACCTGTCCTTCGCCGTATCGTCGGTTGTCTTTGCTGCAACCCAGTCGCCCGTCGAGCCATCCTTGCCATGTTCCTTTTTCCAGAACGGAGCGGATGTCTTGAGATAGTCCATCACGAAATTGGCGCCGTCGAAGGCCGCCTGTCGATGAGACGAGGTTGCAATGACGAGGACGATATTTTCGCCGGTGGCGATCTTGCCGTGGCGATGGATGGCGGTGAGGCCAAGCAGGCCGAAACGCTCCATGGCAAGTTTGGCAATGCGGGTTATTTCCGCTTCCGCCATGCCGGGATAATGTTCTAGCTCCAGCGCCGCGAGTGTGCCGCCATCATCCCGGCAGAGCCCGGTGAAGGCCACCACCGCGCCGATGCTCCTGTCACTTTCCGTCAGCCGGCGGGTTTCTTCCGCAGCATCGAAATCCTGTGCCTGGACGCGGACTGTCGGCTGCATCCGCTCATCCCCCCGTCATCGGTGGGAAAATGCCGATCTCGCGTGCGCCGACAATGCTTTCGTCATGCTCGACATGTTCCTGATTGACGGCAACACGGATCACATTGGGAAACTCGAAGGCGGCTTCGTAATTTTCGCCGCGTGTCGCAAGCCAGGCGATCAGCTCGCCGGCCGTGGTGACGGAGGAGGGGATATCCAGCTCTTCTTCATCCGTGCCGATCTTCTCGCGCACCCAGGCGAAATAAACGATCCGTGCCATCATTCTTCGTCCACGATGTGCTTGAGGCCGGCCTTGAAATAATCATAACCGGTATACATGGTGAGTGCCGCGGCGAGCCAGAGAAGCGTAATTCCCATCTCGGTCGTGTAGGGTAGAACCTTGTCGCCCGCAGGACCCGCAAGCAGAAAGGCGATGGCCACCATCTGGATGGTGGTCTTCCATTTGGCGATGCGGGTAACGGGAACACTGACCTTCAGTGCTGCCAGATATTCGCGCAGGCCGGAGACCAGAATTTCACGGCAGAGAATGGTGATGGCCGCCCAGAGCGACCAGCCGGCAATGGTGCCATCAGCCGCCATCAGGAGCAGCACGGAGGCGACCAGCAGCTTGTCGGCAATCGGATCCAGCATGCGGCCGATATTCGACGTCTGGTTCCAGATACGCGCCAGATAACCATCGAGGAAATCGGTCAGCGAGGCGATGATGAACAGCCACAGAGCCGTCCAGCGCGCGAAATCCGAGCTTTCCAGCTTTCCTTCGATGAAAAAGCAAAGAACAATGACAGGAACCGCGAGGATGCGGCCATAGGTGAGAAGGTTGGGAATGCTGTATGCGCGCGAAGCCATGGGAAACCTGTCAGTCTAAGATCAGCTGCCTTGATGCCGCCGCTAGGGCATAGCGTCAACATGTGATTATGTTTTTTTAGCAGTTCGCCACGACGTCGCGGTATCAATCACTGCCGCTCTCGTGGAAGTGATTATAGATTTGTCGCGCCACCGTCTCGGAAATACCGCTGACAGCCATCAAATCGTTGAGACCGGCGCGGGAAACCGCCTTGGCCGTGCCGAAATGCTGCAGCAGGGAGCGTTTGCGGCCCGGCCCGATTCCCGAAATTTCATCCAGCGGATTGCGCACCATTTCCTTCTTGCGCCGCGCCCGGTGCGAGCCGATGGCAAAACGGTGCGCCTCGTCGCGCATGCGCTGGATGAAATAAAGCACGGGATCGCGCGGCGGCAGCGAGAAGTCGCTGCGCCCGTCCGCGAAGAAGCGTTCGCGGCCCGCTTCGCGGTCGACACCCTTGGCGACGCCGATGGCCGTCACACAGTCGCGAATGCCGAGTTCGTCGAGAATGGCGCGCACCGCCGTCATCTGGCCTTGGCCGCCGTCGATCAGGATCACATCCGGCCAGGCGGGGAAGGGCATGTCGGCCGCTTCCTCCGGTGTCGGTGTCCGTTCGCGGTCAGGCTTGCCTTCTTCCTTCAGGAGACGGGAAAAACGGCGGGTCATCACCTCGCGCATCATGCCGAAGTCATCGCCGGGGGTGATGTCGGTCGATTTGATGTTGAACTTGCGGTACTGGTTCTTCACGAAACCTTCCGGTCCCGCCACCACCATGCCGCCCACGGCATTGGTGCCCATGATATGCGAGTTGTCGTAAATCTCGATCCGTCGCGGCACATAGGAAAGGCCGAAGGTTTCCGCAAAACCCTTCAGCAGCCGCGCCTGGGACGAGGTTTCCGCCAGCTTGCGGCCATGCGCCTCGCGGGCATTGGCAAGCACGTGGTCGGTAATGTCCTTCTTCTCACCGCGTTGCGGCACGCTGATCGTGACCTTGTGCCCCGCCTTTTCACCGAGAGCGGCGGCCAGCAGTTCCTGCTCCTCCACCGTTTCGGAAAGCAGGATCTGTTTCGGCACGGGCTTGTCGTCGTAAAACTGCGCCAGAAATGCGTTGAGAATTTCCGAGCCGGGCAGGGAAGGATCGGCCTTCGGGAAATAGGCGCGGTTGCCCCAGTTCTGGCCGGTGCGGAAAAAGAATACCTGAATGCAGGAGATGCCGCCCTCATGGTGGATGGCGAAAACATCCGCTTCCTCGATGCCAGCCGGGTTGATGCCCTGATGGCTCTGGACATGGGAAAGTGCGGCCAGCCGGTCGCGATAGACGGCGGCGCGCTCGAAATCGAGGTCTTCGGCCGCCTCGTTCATCTGCCGCGCAATCGCGGTCTTGACGCTCTGGCTCTTGCCGGACAGGAAATCCTTGGCTTCCTTGACGAGTTCCGCATACCCCTGATCGCTGACCTCATGCGTGCAGGGGCCGGAACAGCGCTTGATCTGGTAAAGAAGACAGGGGCGCGTGCGGGTCTCGAACACGCTGTCGGTGCAGGTGCGGATCAAAAAGGCGCGCTGCAGTGAATTGATCGTGCGGCCGACCGCGCCAGCCGACGCAAAGGGGCCGAAATAGTCGCCCTTGCGCGCCCGGGCGCCACGGTGTTTGAAAATCGCCGGTGCGCGGTTGTCGGCGGTGATGAGAATATAGGGAAACGATTTGTCGTCTCGCAAAAGCACATTAAAGCGCGGCCGCAAACGCTTGATCAGATTCGCTTCCAGCAGAAGCGCTTCCGTCTCCGTGCGGGTGGTGACGAATTCCATATGGGTGGTGAAACGCACCATCTGGGCGATGCGGTTGGAATGCACGCGGCCCTGCGCGTAATTGCCGACGCGCTTCTTCAGCGAGCGCGCCTTGCCGACGTAAAGCACGTCGCCCGCATCGTTGAACATGCGATAGACACCCGGCGAGTTCGGCAGGTGTTTGACGAATTCGCCGATCAGATCCATGCCCTTCAGGCCGGATTCGTTTTTCCAGCCTGCATTCCAGTCCATGCCGGCAACGTCGCGCGGAGCCTCGGCCGCTTCCGGTGCGGCAAGGTTTGCATCGTCGTCTTCGTCGTCGGTTTCATCGAAGAGAATACCGCCATCAGGCAGCTTCTTTCCGTTCATTCATTTATCTCCGCCACGTCAGGGGTTTCCCAGCCGAGGTGCTGGCCGCCGTCGAGCGCGATCATTTGTCCGGTGACCGACGGCGTGTCGAAAAGAAAGCGAATCGTCCGCCCGAACTCATCCGGTGCGGGACCTCGCTTTAATATAAGGCCGTCGATCTGCGCCTGAAAGTCCTCGGGCGTCTGTCTTTCGCTTTTGAAGGTAGGACCCGGCCCGATGGCATTGACCCGCACGCGCGGTGCGAAGCTCTGCGCCATCGTCCGCGTGGCCGTCCACAGGGCGGATTTAGAAAGTGTGTAGGAATAAAAACGCGGCGTGAGGGCAAGCACGCGCTGGTCGATGATATTGACGATCAGCCCGGAATTGTCGGCAGGCAATTGTTCGACAAAGGCGGCGGCGATGAGTGAAGGGGCCCGCACATGCACGGCGAAATGCGCGTCGAAGATCGCGGGATCGGGTTTATCCGCCGAGTCGTCCAGAAAAACCGATGCATTATTGATAACGACGCCGATAGGTCCCAGCGCCGAAGAGGCCTGTTCGATGAGCCCAGAAGTGGGCCCGGACTGTGTCAGATCCGCCTGGACGGCAACGGCTTTGCCGCCTTTTTGCCTTATTTCGTTAGCGAATTCCTCGGCCTGCGCCATCGATTCATTGGCATGGACGGCGATCGCGAAGCCATGGGCGGCCAGATCGGTGGCGATTGCCCGCCCAAGCCGGCGGGCGGCCCCCGTTATCAAGACTGTCTTCGGTATATTTTCTTTCACGGCGGACCTGCATTTGCTCATCTCAGCCCTATTTGCTGGATATAAATGCAAATCGCAAGCTGTCCGTCAGCCCCAAAAGAATTGGGCGATTTTTTATTCACAATGCAATTTCGGTTTAATTTGAATATAACTAAGTTTAAAGGCGATCTATTGCTGGTTAGGCTTCTGTTAGGGTTAATAAAACCCTTGTGGCAATTAGGCAACGTCTAATTCTAGTCACGCCTCTGCCCCAAACAATTCACATTTTGGCTCTTTGATCTCCGCATTCTCCCATCAAGTTCAGTTTCCAGAGGGGCGATTAACCCGACGAATTATGCCGCGTCTGAAAACAATGTTTTGAGTGCAGAGCGGTCCTGAAAGGAGAATAGCATGCGTATTTTCGTAGCAACCCTTATGGCTTCGACCATGGCAGCCGCCGGCTTTTCGGCTGCTCACGCCGCTGACGCCGTAAATGAAGTGCCGCAGGCACCGGTGTCCTACGACCAGCCCGCACCGGTCAAGGATTGGTCCGGCGCTTACCTCGGTGGTACGGTCAACTATGACTGGGGCCGTTTCAGCTCCAGCAATGACGGCCGTGACGCCAAGGGCTTCGGCGGCGGTCTGTACGGTGGTTACAACATGCAGAGCGGCCAGATCGTTTACGGCGCCGAAGCAGACGTCAACCTCGGCGACGAGAAGGGTTCTGCCGGTACGGTTGCCGGTAACGCCATCGAAGGCAAGCAGGGCGTCAACGGCTCGCTGCGCGGCCGCGTTGGTTACGACATGAACCCGTTCCTGCTTTACGGTACGGCTGGTCTTGCTGTCTCCGACAACAAGGTACGTGACGCGACCTCCAAGGACAGCGCCACCGCTCTCGGTTACACCGTCGGTGCCGGTGTAGAAGCCATGGTGACCGACAACATCACCGCACGTCTGGAATATCGCTACAGCGACTACCAGAAGAAGGACTACGGTCTCGACTCCGGCGCGTTCTCGCGTGGTTTCGACGATCACTCGGTCAAGGCCGGTATCGGCGTCAAGTTCTGATCCTTTTCGGATCGGTTAAAGAAAAGCCGGGGTTTACGCCCCGGCTTTTTTGTTTTGCGGCATACCGCCGAAATAAATGCCCGGCGATCAGGCCGGGCATTGTTCTTTCGCTAACCTCAGGCGGCGGCCTTCATTTCCGTGTAGGCTTCGAAACGCTTGCCGAAGGTTTCAGGCCAAGCGGCCAGCGCATCGCGCCCTTCGGCCCATTCGCCGGCAAAACGCAGGTCGAGATAACCGATCATCGCCGCAAGGGCGAAATGGCCGCCATGCAGCTTCTTGCCGGTTTTGGGCAGGTTGGCGTTGAGGTAATCAAGTCCACGGGCCACCTTGCTCCACTGCTTGTCGATCCAGGGCTGATGGATCTTGTCTTCCGGGCGAAAACGGCGCTCGTAAACGATGGCAAGCAGGCAATCCATGATGCCGTCGCACAGCGCCTCCAGAATTTCTACATCCGTGCGCTTGCCGTTCTTTTTCGGGTAGAGCTTGCCGCCTGAAAGACGGTCGAGATAGTGCATGATCGCCACGCTGTCATAGACCGAGCCGCCTCCATCCAGAAGCAGGACGGGAATCTTGCCGAGCGGATTGTTGTCCATCAGCGTTGCGGGCTCGGCATTGGTGTCGACGCGTACCGAGGTGATGTCGATGCCGAGATGGCGGGCGGCCATGCGCACCTTGGCGGAGTAGGGGGAGGCAGGCGAGTAAAGCAGTTCCATGGTCAGGTCCTATGGGTTGTCGTCTGGGGACTGGAGTATTCAGTAAAACTGGATAGCGGTTTTATGTCTGGAAAATGTGTACAGACGAGAAATAGAGCGCATTCGACGCGCTCTAGCGAATGGGGATGATTTCTGCGGCGTTGGCGCGGCAGCCCTTGCGGTCAAGCTCGGGGCAATCGCGGAACGTCATGTCCCTGTTGAGGCAGATGCGCACTTCCTCAAGGCGTTTGCCGTCGCAGCTGATGGAGATGCCACGTTTCGACAGGCCCGGATTGGCGTCGGTGAAAGCGTTTTCTATGGCGTCGGCGGACAGTGTGGAGGCCGCGGCGCCCGAGGCGATCTTTTCCGGCAGCCGGACGGCCTCGAAGGCGGCCCGCGTTGCCGAGAAATAATCCCTCTGCGACAGGCCGGAGCAGGAGCCGTGCTTGCGCCACTGGTGGCCGATCAGGCCCATGGACGGCATGATATCGAACATACTGCGGCCGATCGCGTCAGGAACACGCTCAGGCTCGCTGCTTTGGCAGAATTCGGGATAGCCGTTTTCGTTCTGCGGCCAAAGCCCGTGCACGACGAAACCGTAACGCCTGTCGCTGCCGCATTGCTGACGGTTACCCGAGCCTTCGGAACTGGCGCAGAAGGCCGGAGACCAGGACAAGGAAAGCACGTAGAAATCGAAACCCGTTCCGCGAGGTGCCGGATTACTGCCCGTATTTCTCCGTGGTGTCTCTTGCTGCGGGCGTCCCGCGGATTGCGGTGAGGCTTGCGCCTGCTGATCGTTCACGGGTCCTTTCGGGGCGGGTTTTTCCTGTGCAAACCACAGCGCCGCAAGCGATAGAAGACCCAAGGCGATGAAACCTGCGTAACGTTTCATTCCGTGCACGTTCCCCGGAAACTGGACCAGTTCATACCGCCGTCGGGCGACGATCCGGTCTTACATAAATTTGTGAACGAGGCAAACCGGCAAAAAGGTTGAAAGCTTCGCCGCATAACGAATAGAGTCGAACGAATCTTCCGCAAAAGACGGAAACAGGGCTGGGGGTAATAGGCGGCATGACCGCATGAAATTCAAGAAATACATCTGGCCCGTCGTTGGTTTTGCGACGATCGGTTTTTCCGCCTGGTTGCTCTTTCACGAATTGCGTGGTCTGTCGCTCGATGATCTCTGGGACAGCCTGAAAGCCATTCGCGTGCGGGACTGGCTGTGTTCGGGTCTTGCGACCCTGCTGGCCTATGCCGCGCTTGCCGGTTACGACCGCATCGCCCTGCAGCATCTTGGCCGCAAGGTGAACTGGTTCTTCATCACGCTCACCTCTTTCACCACCTATGCGTTGTCCCACAATGTAGGGGCCTCGGTGTTTTCGGGAGCGGTGGTGCGATACAGGGCTTATACGTCCAAGGGACTGAGTGTCGCGGAAGTGGGCGTCCTCGTGGGGCTCTGCTCCTTCACCTTCCTCATCGGCACGATCATGCTCATCGGCATGGTGCTGCTTTACGAGCCCGACATCACCGAACGGTTTACCGGAATCCTGCCCGTCGAAGCCTCCACGACCACGGGCGTCCTGCTGCTCCTTGTTGTCGGGCTTTATGTTCTCGGCAGCCTGCTCAGGCTGAAGCCCCTGAAAATCGGCTCTTTCGTGCTGCCTTACCCCGCGCCGAAGCTTGTTGCGCAACAACTCGTCATCGGCCCAATCGAGTTGATCGGCGCGGCGGGCATCATCTATTTCGCGCTGCCGGAAGCCGGAAATCCCGGTTATATGGTTATTCTCGGCATATTTCTGGTTTCCTTCTCGGCGGCGCTCATCTCGCACGCGCCGGGCGGACTGGGGGTGCTGGAGCTGGTCTTCGTCACCGGCCTGCCGGATATGAACCCGGCGGATGTGATCGCGGCGCTGCTGGTCTTCCGGCTGTTCTATCTCATCATCCCCTTCATCATGGCGCTGTTCGTGATCCTGTTCTTCGAACGATCACAGCTTGCGGCGGCGCAGAAAAGGGAAGGGTTGAGATAGCCCTCAGTTTTCTTCCGGCTTTTCCTCGCCGCGCAGCCAGAACGCGCGCTGCGAGGCGAACCTGTCCTGCGCCAGCGTTGTCTTCAGGTAAGGCAGCAGCGTGTGCAACTCGTCCTTCAGCGTATAGGGCGGATTGACGATGATGAGGCCTGAGCCGCTCAGGCCGTCCAGCCGGTCGCTTCTGACTGACAGTTCCGCGCACAGCATCTTCGGAATGTCGAAGGATTGCAGCCGCTCATGGAAGTCCTTGATCGGCGCGCCTTTCTTCAGGGGATACCACAGGCAATAGGTGCCGGTGGAAAAACGCCGATAGGCCTTGTTCAGGCCATCGGCCAGACGCTGATATTCATTCTCAAGCTCGAACGGCGGATCAACGAGGATGAGGCCGCGCTTTTCCTTCGGCGGCAGATGCGCGCCGAGCGACAGCCAGCCATCCAGCTCGGTGACGCGAACCTGATAATCGCCCTCGAAGAGCCGTGCCAGAGCGCGGCTGTCATCCGGGTGCAGTTCCATGGCCGAAAGCCGGTCCTGCGGGCGAAACAGCATGCGTGCGAGTTTCGGCGAACCGGGATAAAATTTCACGCCGCCTTCCGGGTTCAGTTCCTTCACGGCGTCAAGATAGGGCTCCAGCAATTCGGCAATGGGGGCGGGCAGATCACCCTCCATCAGCTTGCCGATGCCGGTCTGCCATTCGCCCGTCTTCTGCGCCTCTTCCGAGGTCAGGTCGTAAAGACCGATGCCGGCATGGGTGTCCAGCACCCGAAATGCCTTGTCCTTGTTCTGCAGGTAGCGCACGAGGCGGGCAAGAACGGCATGTTTGAGGACATCCGCGAAATTGCCGGCGTGATAGATGTGGCGGTAGTTCATGGATATGTCTCGCTTGCGGCTTGTCGGGGTGAATGGTCAGGATGAATATTCTTGATGGACGTCACTTCGGCCTTTTTGCCGCATCGTTGATGCAATATACAAAAGACATGAACGTTGCGACCCCGATTTCCGCTGAAAAAGCCGCCCCGAAGCCCGAAGTCCGTATTGGACACACGGTCTGCCCGCATGACTGTCCGAGCGCCTGCGCGCTGGAGGTCGACATCAATGCCGATGGCCGGATCGGCCGCGTGCGCGGGGCCAACGCCAATACTTACACCGCCGGCGTGATCTGCGCCAAGGTGGCGCGTTATTCCGAGCGCATCTATCATCCCGGCCGATTGCTGACCCCGAAGCGCCGCAAGGGCGCGAAGGGCGCGGGCGACTGGCAGGAAATTTCCTGGGACGCGGCTCTGGACGAGGTGGCGGACGCTTTCGTCAAGGCTGAAGCGCGGTATGGTGCCGAAGCCATCTGGCCCTATTTCTACGCCGGCACCATGGGGCAGGTGCAGCGCGATTCCATTGAGCGGCTGCGCCACGCCAAGAAATATTCCGGCTTCTTCGGATCGATCTGCACCAACATGGCCTGGACCGGCTACGTGATGGGCACGGGCGCACTGCGTGGCCCCGATCCACGCGAAATCGCCAAGGCCGATGTCGTCGTCATCTGGGGCACCAACGCGGTCGCCACGCAGGTTAATGTCATGACCCATGCGGTGAAAGCCCGCAAGGAGCGCGGCGCGAAGATCGTCGTGGTCGATATCTACGACAATCCGACCATGAAACAGGCGGATATGCGCCTCGTTGTCCGCCCCGGCACGGACGCGGCGCTCGCCTGCGCCGTGATGCACATCGCCTTCCGCGACGGTTACGCCGATCGTGATTATATGGCGCGTTTCGCCGATGATCCGGCCGGGCTTGAGGCGCATCTGAAGGCGAAGACGCCGCAATGGGCATCGGAAATCACCGGTCTTTCCGTCGACGAGATCGAGGATTTCGCCCGGCTGGTCGGCACCACGAAAAAGACCTTCTTCCGGCTTGGATATGGTTTTGCCCGCCAGCGCAACGGCGCTGTCGCCATGCATGCGGCCCTTTCCATCGCCACCGTCCTCGGCTCCTGGCAATATGAGGGCGGCGGCGCTTTCCACAATAATGGCGATATCTTCCGGCTCAACAAGTCGGAGCTGATGGGCAGTTCTTATGCCGACCCCGAGGTGCGCCAGCTCGACCAGTCGCAGATCGGCCGCGTGCTGACGGGGGACGCGGAAGCGCTGCGCCACGGCGGCCCGGTGATGGCGCTGCTGATCCAGAACACCAATCCCGTCAATGTCGCGCCCGAACAGCGGCTGGTGAAACAGGGTTTCCTGCGCGACGATCTCTTCGTCGCCGTGCATGAGCAATTCATGACCGAAACGGCTGAGGTGGCCGATATCGTGCTGCCTGCCACGATGTTCCTTGAACATGACGACATCTACCGCGCCGGCGGCCAGAACCACATTCTGCTTGGTCCGAAACTGGTGGAGCCGCCCGAAACGGTGCGCACCAATCTCTTTGTCATCGAAGAACTGGCGAAACGTCTCGATGTCGACCATATGCCGGGCTTTGGCCTTTCGGCCCGTGATCATGTCGACCGTATGCTCAAAGTCAGCGGCTGGGGCGATTTCGACACGCTGGCGGAAGAAAAATGGATCGATGCGCAGCCCTCCTTCGAGGTGGCGCACTATCTCGAAGGTTTCGGTTACGGTGACGGCAAATTCCGTTTTAGCCCCGAATGGGCGACCGGGCCATCTCCGAACAAGCCGCCGAAAAACATCGGCGTCATGGGGCCGGTCTCGCAATTTCCGAAATTCCCGGATCAGGTCGACGTCATCGAAACCGTGGATGGCGATCATCCGTTCCGGCTGGCGACATCGCCGGCGCGGAATTTCCTGAACTCCACCTTCGCGGAAACGAAGACCTCCGTGCAGAAGGAAGGCCGCCCGGAATTGATGATCTGTCCCGAGGATGCCGCCACCAGCGGTATCGCCGATGGCGACGTCGTCCGCATCGGCAATGGCCGCGGTGAAGTGCGGCTCCACGCGAAAATCGTGGAGGGAGCAAGACCGGGTGTGCTGATTGCCGAAGGGCTGTGGCCCAACAAGGCGCATCTGGATGGCGAGGGCATCAATGTGCTGACCGGCGCCGATGCCGTTGCGCCTTATGGCGGCGCGGCATTCCACGACAACAAGGTGTGGCTCCGCCGCGAAGATGAGAGCCGCGAGGCTTGATATCGCGCCGCAACACGGGCAGGCTGAAATCCCACGACAGGCAAGGACATATCCGGTGACACAGACGCAGGCGAAAAACGTTCCGGCCGACACGGACGCGGGCAGAATCCGGCTGGTGGAAAAGGAAACGGTGTGGAAGGGCTTCGTGCATATGCAGAAGCTCGTTTTCGACCAGCGCATGCCTGATGGTAAAACGATCCGCATTGTCCGGGAAGTCCACGACCACGGCAGCGCGGCCGCCATTCTCCTTTACGACCCGAAGCGCGACAGCGTGGTGCTGGTTCGCCAGTTTCGCCCCGCCGCCTTCGTGAACGGCGATCCAAGCTTCATGATCGAAGTGCCGGCAGGGCTCCTCGATGATGACGATGCGGCGCATGCCATCCGCCGTGAGGCAATGGAAGAATCCGGCTACGCGGTCGAAAAGGTCGATTACCTCTTCGATATGTATGCCAGCCCCGGCACGCTGACGGAAAAGGTCAGCCTCTTCGTTGCCCGTATCGATCTCGACGTGCAGGCCGGCAGCGGCGGCGGGCTGGAGGACGAAGGCGAGGATCTGGAGGTTCTGACCTACGGACTGGACGAGGCCTTCGCGATGATCGCATCGGGTGAAATCACCGATTCCAAGACGATCATTCTCCTGCAATGGGCGATGTTGAACCGCGCCCGGCTTTGACCAAATCCTAAACGAACTCGACGTTTTCCAGCTTTGCGGCAGCCGCGAGCTTCCTGTTTTGTGTTGCCAGAGGCGCGTTGCGCGAAATCGCGAGCGACAGATAGGCGGCGTCATAAGCGGAAAGGGCGTGTTTTTGCGCCAGGCGAATGATCGACACATGATCGGCGCTTGATGAAAGCGTAATCGGCAGGCTGGCAAAACGCATTAGAATTGCAAAGATGTCATCCGCTGAAATACGCTTTCGGCGTTCGGCCGAAAGTAGTATGTTGCGCAGCTCGTGCGACAGAAGATCGGGTGCGAAAGCGTCCTGTGTTTCCAGCCGCGCAAGAGCCTCTTCGGCAACTGCGCCGTCCTCGTCAGGCAGGAACCACGCCGCTACAACCGAGGCGTCCACAACGATGGCCATTACCCGCGGCCTTCCTCTTTCCACGTTCTGATTTCATCTGCCGTCGTCTTGGTTCTTTGCGACCGCTCTGCGCGTATCGCGGCGATGAGCCTTTGGCGGGATTGGTTGTCTATCGCCTTGACGAGGCGCGCCACAGGCTCATTTCCACGCGCAATAACGACCTCTTCTCCCGCCTCGACCTTGGCCAGAAGCTCCGAAAGGTGTGTTTTGGCTTCACCGACTTTGATCGTAATCGTCATGGCAGCCATGGCCTCGCTCATATCCCGATCATATTAAGAGCGCCACGGAAGTTGGTCAAGTGGTTGGCCAAGTGCGTCGGATCGATCTCTTTTCGACTGTCGCCCTCGAAATCAGAAGCGCCCTTTGACGCCCATCCCCACGAAAATCGACTGCAAGTCACCGCCGCCGGCATTCTTTTCCGATGACAGGTTGCCTGCGCCCGCACCGCTATAGTGGGTGTCTCCGCGTCCGAGGCTGGTATAGTCATACGCGCCGTCGAGATAGATCGAGGCATTCTCGGTCAGGTCATAGGCGACGCCCGCTTTCACCCCGAACATACCGGCAACGTCGAATTTGTCGGTGAAGCGCATATCGCGCAGCCAGTGATCGTCCGTCGCCTTGCCGTAGACCATGGCGCCACCTTCGAGGCCAACGTTGAGCGACCAGTTGCCGAACCTCTGGCCGCCCGTCAGGTTGCCGTAGAAGACAGGGATTTGCTGGCGATAGGTGATTCCCTTGAGGCCATCCTTGAATTTGCCCGAGAGATCACGGGGGGAGAAAACGCTGTAAACGGCGTTGCCGCCATAGGCCGACCATTGCACATCCGTATAACGAAAGCCGACGCCGGCGCTGAGATATTGCTGCGGATCGTCCAGCAACATGCGATTGAGTTCGAGGTTTCCCGAAAAATAATGGTCGAGCCGCGTGTCGTCATGCTGAGAACGGTGGCTCCAATTGTCCTTGGAGCTGTCTCTGGAAAAAGGCCAGACCCAGTCATAGTCGGTCATGTAGCCATCGCCTTCAAAGCCGACGCGGCCTTCCGCCTTGACGCGCCAGCCGGGCGCAAGTTCAAGCCCGAGCGAGCCGCGCAATGCCACGGCGTTTTTGGTTTCCCATTCGAGTTCGCTCAGCTTGCGGCCACCGATATGGACGGTTTCCGTTGCTCGAAGATTGAGAACACCGGCATCAACTGAGGCTGTAATGCCACTTTGCTCAGCCGCGACAGGCAGGCTGGCGCCCGCCAGCAGAACAACCGAAAGCGGCAGGGAAAATCTCGAAAATGGCATAATCGCTCCTGAATGACCGGAGGACCCGAAATAAGGGCCGCTGCGAGCATTAAAGGTGATTATGGTAAATGATCGGTTTATTTTTGCAAAAATACCAATTCAGGTATTTTTGTACTTTAGGAATAACTCTATCAGGAGGCGGAAATGAGGTTGGAATACTCAGTTCTACTTTCACTGCCGGTGAAGACCGCCTTGCCGTCTTCCATTCGCACCTTGCCTTCGGCAAGCTGCTTCAGGGTCAGCGGATAGAGCTGGTGCTCTACGGTCAGGATCCGTGCCGCGAGGGTGTCGGCCGTATCGCCGAAAACAACCGGTACCGCACCCTGCGCGATGGTCGGGCCTTCATCCATGCCTTCGGTGACGAAATGCACGGTGCAGCCGGAAATCTTCATGCCGCTGTCGATGGCGCGCTGATGGGTGTGCAGGCCGGGGAAAAGCGGCAGAAGGGAAGGGTGGATATTGATGATGCGGCCTTCATAGGGGGCAATGAAATCCCCCGATATCAGTCGCATGTAACCGGCAAGGCAGATGATATCAGGCGCAATCTCGCCAAGTGCGGCCAGTATGGCGCCCTCATGCTCCGCCTTGCTGGGATAAGTCTTGCGTTCGAAGACCAGCGTCGGAATACCGAGATCCCGTGCCTTTTCCAGCCCGCCCGCAGATGCCTTGTCCGAAATCACGCAGACGATTTCCGCCGGAAAATCCACCGCCTGGCAGGCCTTGGCCAGCGACACCATGTTGGAGCCGCTGCCGGAAATGAAAACGACGACGCGTTTGCGGCCGGACGAGAAGGCGGCGCTCATCATAGGCCGAGAGTGCCCTTGTAGATCGTACCGTGTGCACCTTCTTCACGGGCGACCATGCGGCCGAGCGGGAAAACGGTTTCACCTTCCGCCGTCAGGGCGTCGGTGACCTTCTCGGCATTTTCAGCCGAAACGACCACAATCATGCCGACGCCGCAATTGAAGGTGCGCAGCATTTCCTTCGGCTCGACGCCGCCGGTTTTTGCGAGCCACGAGAAGACGGCCGGAACCTTGATCGCGTTGAGATCAATCTCGGCGGCGAGATGCTTGGGCAGAACGCGCGGAATGTTTTCGGGGAAACCACCGCCGGTGATGTGTGCCAGCGCCTTCAGTGCGCCGGTCTCGCGGATCGCCTTCAAAAGCGGCTTCACATAGATGCGGGTCGGCGTCAGCAGCGCTTCGCCAAGCTTCTTGCCATCCGCGAAGGGGGCAGGGGCGTCCCAGCCAAGACCGGAAACCGATACGATCTTGCGTACCAGCGAAAAGCCGTTCGAATGAACACCGGAGGAAGAGAGCCCGAGAATGACGTCGCCTTCGGAAATATCGCCAGCGGGCAGAAGCTGTCCGCGTTCGGCAGCACCTACGGCAAAACCCGCGAGATCGTAGTCGCCATCGGAATACATGCCGGGCATTTCAGCGGTTTCTCCGCCGATCAGCGCGCAGCCGGATTCGCGGCAACCGGCGGCAATGCCGGAAACGATGGCGGCGCCCTGATCCGGGTCCAGCTTGCCGGTTGCGAAATAATCGAGGAAGAACAGCGGTTCTGCGCCTTGGACAACGAGATCGTTGACGCACATGGCGACGAGATCAATGCCGACGGTGTCGTGGTAGTCAGCGTCGATGGCGATCTTCAGCTTGGTGCCGACGCCGTCATTGGCGGCCACCAGAACCGGATCGGTGAAGCCTGCGGCCTTCAGATCGAACAGGCCGCCGAAGCCGCCGATTTCGCCATCCGCGCCGGGACGCCGCGTCGAACGCACCGCCGGTTTGATCTTTTCGACCATCAGGTTGCCGGCGTCGATATCCACACCTGCATCACTATAGGTAAGACCGTTCTTGCCCGACTGGCTCATGGCTCTCGTCTCCGCTGGTTCCTTTGGCGTCGCCATTCGCACGGGACGGGGCCTGATGCAAGGGTTTGAGTGGCAAAAGCTCCGGTTTTTAACGGCTTTGGCGGGGCTTGCCGGATTGAGTGCTCACGATGGCTGCGGAGCGGCGCGACAGACGAGATTGAGCAGGCCGTCATTGGAGGTATCGGAATTTTCCTCTATCGGCCGACCGTTTTCGCCATAACGCGCGACGATCTCAAAGCCTGCCGCTTCCAGTTGCCGGGTCTGGGCGGCAAGGTCGATGAAATAAAACAGGCCGCTCCAGCGGTGCGCCTGATCCGCGAGAATTGCATATTCCGGCGTCCGCCTTGTCTGAGGCTGCAGGCGCAGATAGTTGATCCAGCTTTGCGGATGCAGCGAATTCACCACCTCGCGCGGGTGCCAGGAACGCCGATGCAGCGGCATGCCGCCAGCCCGCTTCCATTGCCGATTATGAAACGAAAAGATGAAGTAACCGCCCGGTGACAGAATGCTTCGGACGGCATTGATGATGGCAAGCCGGTCCTCATGGCCGAAGGCGCTTAAGATGGCGAGCGCGCCGAGCACGCAATCGAAACGCCCCGCGCCGAATTGGTCGATCGCCCGCACATCCATGTCCAGAAACGTGGCAGCGGGAAAATTGCGCCGCGCAAGCGCAAGCATGGGCTGCGAGCGGTCGATACCGATATATTCACCCACCAGCGGCAGAAGCGGCTTCGTCGTTCGGCCGGTGCCGACGCCGAGATCCAGCAGCCGCTTGCCCGCATAGGCATGGCGGAACTGATCGAGAATGATGCGTTCAGCGGGGTAAAGCTGCTGATTGTCGTACCATTCGGCAACTTCGGGATTATCGAAGAGACCGGCATTATAGTCCGCGATGCCATTTTCACTGGTACTTTGCATCGTGCCTCCGGCCACCGGGCGTGAAGGGGCGACGCTGGCCCGCCCGGCAATATTTGATAGTTGTCTAATATTTTCCGCCGGTCAACCTGCCGTTGCGAGGGGTTGACCGGAAATGAGGGATTTTATCGCTGTGCGGGCAGTCTCCTTCTGCGGTCGCGCCAAAGCGCCGGTCTTGACCATGTGCACATGCCCATCCTATCTCCATCATGGGCAGTGACGGTACGGCGACAAAGGATAAACGGATGCAACCCCATGTGAGTGGTATGAACCTGCGTCGGCAGGTGTTTTTCTGGATCGGCGTGCTTGCCGTCTTTATCCTTTTCCTGATGGTCTTCAGCTCCATTCTCCTGCCTTTCGTGGCGGGCATGGCGCTTGCCTATTTTCTCGATCCGGTGGCCGACTGGCTGGAGCGGCGCGGTTTGAGCCGGTTGATGGCGACCGTCGTCATCCTCGTCTCCTTCGTGCTGATCTTCGCGCTGTCGCTCATCATCATCATTCCGCTGATTGCCGCTCAGGCCTCGGAATTCATCACGCGCATTCCGCAATATATTTCGTCGCTGCAGCAGCTGATCGCCGGCGCGGATACCAACCTCCTGCCGGATTGGGTGAGCAGCCAGATCAACTCGGTAAAGGAGAACTTTTCAAAGCTCCTGACGGAGGGCGCGGGCTTCATCGGCACGCTTTTGACGCAGATATGGAACTCCGGCAAATCGCTGGTCGATGTCATGTCGCTGCTGGTCGTCACGCCCGTCGTCGCCTTCTACCTCCTGCTCGACTGGGACCGGATGATCGACAAGGTCGACAGCTGGATACCGCGCGACTATGTCCATACCGTCCGCCAGATCGCCCGCGACATGGACAAGACCATTGCCGGTTTCGTGCGCGGGCAGGGGTCGCTCTGCATCATTCTCGGGGTTTATTACGCCGTCGGCCTGTCGCTGGTGGGCTTGAATTTCGGTCTGCTGATCGGCCTTTTTTCGGGTCTCATCAGCTTCGTTCCCTATATCGGATCCATGGTCGGCCTCATCCTCGCCGTCGGCGTCGCCATCGTGCAATTCTGGCCGGACTATATTTATGTCTTTCTGACGCTCGTCGTGTTCTTTTCCGGCCAGTTCATCGAAGGCAACATCCTGCAGCCGAAGCTTGTCGGCAAAAGCGTCGGCCTGCATCCGGTCTGGCTGATGTTCGCCCTCTTCGCTTTCGGTGCGCTTTTCGGTTTCGTCGGGCTTCTCGTGGCGGTGCCGGCTGCGGCGGCGGTCGGCGTGCTTGTCCGCTTCGCCTTGTCGCGGTATCTTGAAAGCGATCTTTACCATGGGCATGCCGCCAACCTTCCCTGGGACACAAATACTGCCCCGGAAGAAGGGGAAACATCCTCCGGCAAGGTTGACTCTCAGAGCTGACGATGACTGACCAAATCAAAACCGACAATGCCCGGTCGAAGGCCGAGCAGCTGCCGCTCGCATTCTCGCACCAGTCCGCTTCCGGCAGGGACGATCTCCTCGTCTCCGCCTCGCTTGCGGCTGCCGTCAGCCTCATCGATGAGTGGCCGAACTGGCGCTCGCCCGTCGTCGTGCTCGCCGGGCCGCCGGGCTCGGGAAAATCGCATCTCGCCAATATCTGGAAAAATATCAGCGACGCGCGAGACATTCACCCCGAAGCCGGCGCGGATGCCGCGCGCGCGACCGAAACGGGACCGGTTCTTTTCGAAGATGCCGACCGGCGCGGTTTCGACGAGACCGAGCTCTTCCATGTCATCAACAGCGTGCGCCAGCATGGCACGACGCTTTTGATGACCAGCCGGCAATGGCCGGCGGCATGGCCGGTGACGCTGCCGGACCTGCGCTCTCGCCTGAAAGCCGTGACGGTGGTGGAAACCGGTGAACCGGACGAAGGGCTGCTTGCGCAGGTGCTGGTGAAACTCTTCGCCGACCGGCAGCTTTACATGGATGACAAACTCATAGGTTACATCGTCAATAGAATGGAGCGTTCGCTCGATACGGCGCAGACGATCGTGGACCGGATCGACCGGCTGGCGCTTGCGCGTGGAACGAGAATTACACGTCCGCTGGTAGCTGAGGTCCTCAATGCGATGGACAATGCGAGAGCGGATAGCGGACTGGACGTCGATTGACTGTCACAGTTCCGTCGTCAAACTGTTATACGGGCAAGAAGGACGATCGCGCGATGCAGCAGGATCACGGGACGGAAATAGGTCAGGGGATGGAACAGGGAATGGACGCTATCGCGCAGGACGACTTCAACAAGGTTCAGCCGGTGACTGAGGGCGAGAGCCTTTGGGACAGCCCGGCGCGTTTCATCAACCGCGAATTTTCCTGGCTCCAGTTCAATCGCCGCGTTCTCGAGGAAACGCTGAACACGGATCACCCGCTTCTGGAGCGTCTGCGTTTCCTTTCCATCTCGGCCGCCAATCTCGATGAATTCTTCATGGTCCGCGTCGCCGGTCTTGAAGGCCAGGTACGTCAGAAGATCACCGTCAAGACGCCCGACGGCAAGACGCCGGCCGAGCAGCTCGAAGATATTCTGAAGGAAATCGACAATCTGCAGATGGAGCAGCAGGCTTCGCTTGCCGTTCTGCAGCAATATCTCGCCAAGGAAGAAATCTTCATCGTCCGGCCTGCCGCACTCTCCGAAGCGGATCGGACCTGGCTGGGCACGGAATTCGAAGAACGTATCTTCCCGGTGCTGACGCCGCTGTCCATCGACCCTGCGCACCCATTCCCCTTCATTCCGAACCTCGGTTTCTCGATGGGCCTGCAGCTCGACAGTGTCAACGGCCGCGAGCCGATGACGGCGTTGTTGCGTCTTCCGACCGCGCTCGACCGCTTCGTTCGTTTGCCGGATGAGAAAAGCGCCATCCGCTACATCACGCTTGAAGATGTGGTCGGCCTGTTCATTCACCGGCTTTACCCGGGCTATACCGTCAGAGGTTTCGGCACGTTCCGCATCATCCGCGACAGCGATATCGAGGTGGAAGAAGAGGCGGAAGATCTGGTCCGTTTCTTTGAAAGCGCGCTGAAGCGCCGCCGCCGCGGTTCGGTGATCCGCATCGAGACCGACAGCGAAATGCCGCAGTCGCTGCGCCAGTTCGTGGTGCATGAGCTTGGCGTGCCTGATAATCGCGTCGCCGTTCTGCCCGGCCTTCTCGCGCTCAACACCATTTCGGAAATCGTCCGCGCGCCGCGCGACGACCTGAAATTCGAGCCTTATAACGCCCGTTTCCCCGAGCGCGTGCGCGAACATGCCGGCGATTGCCTTGCCGCCATCCGCGAAAAGGACATGGTGGTTCACCACCCCTATGAAAGCTTCGACGTGGTCGTGCAGTTCCTGCTGCAGGCCGCGCGCGATCCCGAAGTGCTCGCCATCAAGCAGACGCTTTACCGCACCTCCAATGACAGCCCGATCGTTCGCGCGCTGATCGATGCGGCGGAAGCCGGTAAATCCGTCACCGCGCTGGTGGAGTTGAAGGCGCGTTTCGACGAAGAGGCGAACATCCGCTGGGCGCGCGACCTGGAGCGCGCCGGCGTGCAGGTCGTGTTCGGCTTCATCGAACTCAAGACCCATGCCAAGATGTCGATGGTGGTGCGTCGCGAGGACGGCAAGCTCAGAACCTATTGCCACCTCGGCACCGGCAACTATCACCCGATCACGGCCAAGATTTACACCGACCTGTCCTTCTTCACCTGCAACCCGAAGATCGCCCACGACATGGCGAATATCTTCAACTTCATCACGGGTTACGGCGAGCCGGAAGAGGGCATGAAGCTGGCGATTTCGCCCTATACGCTGCGCGCACGTATCGTAAAGCACATTAATGAAGAGATCGAGCACGCCAAGCGCGGTGCGCCGGCGGCGATCTGGATGAAGATGAATTCGCTGGTCGACCCTGAAATCATCGATTCCCTTTACCGCGCAAGTGCTGCGGGCGTGGAGGTCGATCTCGTTGTACGCGGCATCTGCTGCCTGCGCCCGCAGGTGCCCGGCCTGTCGGATAATATTCGCGTCAAATCCATCGTCGGCCGCTTCCTCGAACACAGCCGCATCTTCTGCTTCGGCAATGGTTTCGGCCTGCCGTCGGACAAGGCGCTGGTCTATATCGGCTCGGCCGACATGATGCCGCGCAACCTTGATCGGCGCGTGGAAACGCTTGTCCCGCTCACCAATCCCACGGTGCACGAGCAGGTTCTTTCACAGATTATGCTGGGCAATCTCATTGACAACCAGCAGAGCTACGAGATACTTGCGGACGGAACGTCGAGGCGCATCGAGGTGCGTAAAGGCGAAGAACCGTTCAACGCGCAGCACTATTTCATGACCAATCCCAGCCTTTCCGGACGTGGTGAAGCCCTGAAATCCAGTGCGCCCAAATTGATTGCCGGGTTGATTTCGTCCCGCAAGAAACAGGCTGAATGACTCGATCAGAAGCACAGGGGCGGCTGACCGGCCTTGCCCCCGTTTCCGTCATAGATATTGGTTCGAACTCCGTTCGTCTTGTTGTATATGAAGGTCTTTCCCGCGCGCCCGCGGTGCTGTTCAACGAAAAGGTCCTGTGCGGCCTTGGCAAGGGACTGGCGCTGACGGGTCGCATGCATGAGGAAGGCGTCAGCCGGGCGCTGATGGCGCTCAGGCGTTTTCATGTACTTTCCGAGCAGGCGCAGGCGCAGAAGCTTTATGTGCTGGCGACGGCGGCGGCGCGTGAAGCGGAAAACGGCCCGGATTTCATCCGTGAGGCCGAAACCATTCTCGGCTGCGAGATCGAGGTGCTCTCAGGCGAAAAGGAAGCGCTTTATTCCGCCTATGGCGTGATCAGCGGTTTCCATGATCCAGACGGCATTGCGGGTGACCTCGGTGGCGGTTCGCTCGAACTCATCGACATCAAGGGCAAGAGCTGCGGCCAGGGCATCACCCTGCCGCTCGGTGGCTTGCGGCTGTCGGAACAGTCGGATGGTTCGCTGGAAAAGGCGACGACCATCGCCAGAAAACATGTCAAATCCTTTGCGAAGCTATTGGCGGCGGGCGAGGGGCGCACCTTCTATGCAGTCGGCGGCACCTGGCGAAACATTGCCAAGCTGCACATGGAAATATCAGGCTATCCGCTGCACATGATGCAGGGTTATGAATTGCCGCTCGAGGAAATGCTGAATTTTCTCGAGGAGGTCATCGTCTCCCGGGACAGCAAGGACCCGGCCTGGCAGGCGGTTTCCAAGAACCGCCGTTCGCTTCTGCCGTTTGGCGCCATCGCCATGCGCGAAGTTCTGAAGGCGATGAAACCGGCAAAGATCGCCTTCTCGGCGCAGGGTGTGCGCGAAGGTTATCTCTATTCGCTGTTGACGGAAGCCGAGCGCGAATCCGATCCGTTGCTGGTCGCGGCCGATGAGCTTGCCATTCTGCGCGCCCGCTCGCCGGAACATGCGCGCGAACTGGCGGATTGGAGCGGCCGCACCTTTCCGGTTTTCGGCGTCGACGAGACGGAAGAGGAAAGCCGTTACCGACAGGCGGCCTGCCTTCTCGCCGATATCAGCTGGCGTGCCCATCCGGATTATCGTGGCCTGCAGGCGCTCAACATCATCGCCCATTCCTCCTTCGTGGCGATCACCCATCCCGGCCGCGCCTATATTGCGCTCGCCAATTATTATCGCTTCGAGGGTCTGAACGACAACGGCACCACCGAGCCGCTCGCGGCAATGGCAGGCGACCGGTTGCAGGAACTTGGCAAGTTGCTCGGCGGCCTGCTGCGCGTGGTTTATCTTTTCTCGGCCTCGATGCCCGGTGTCGTTGACCACCTGAAATTCCGCAAGTCCGACAATCCGGATCTTGATCTCGAATTCGTGGTGCCGCACGATTATTGCGATTTCGCCGGCGAGCGGCTGGACGGGCGTTTGCAGCAGCTGGCGAAGCTGACCGGCAAGCGGCTGGCATTCGTGTTCGAGTAAAGAACGGGAACGATCTGTTTTGCGGCGCAGGCTAGGACCAGCGCTCGCAAAAGGCTTCGATATCGTTCGACTGAAAGTCGGAAAGCCGCGCCATGATCGTTTCGAATGGCCAGTCCCACCAGGCGATGGACGTAAGCTTTTCCGCGATGGATCGCGAAAACCGCTCGCGGATGATTTTCGCGGGCACACCGCCGACAATGGTGTAGGGCGGCACATCCTTGGTGACGACGGCGCCGGCGGCGAGCACTGCCCCGTCCCCGACCGTTACGCCTGGCAGGACGATAACCCCGTGACCAATCCAGACATCGTGGCCGATAATGGCGCGATCCTGCTTGCGCTGGTCGAAAAAGGTGTCATCGCGCACGGCATCGGCAGAATAATATTCCGGGCAATAACTGAAACGATGCATGGATGGCCGATCCATCGGATGGTTCGGCGCGCCTATCCTGACCTCTGCAGCGATGGCGCAGAACTTTCCGATTATTGCGTCACCCACCATGCAGCGGGGTCCAAGATAGGAGTAATTCCCGAGTTCGACATTGTGCAGGGAGGTATCCGCCAGAATTTCGCAGCACTCGCCGACGTCCGAATCCCTTATGCTTGCCGTCGCATGGATGACGGTTTCCGCGATTTTCGGGCGCTTGATCTGTGTGGTCGAATCCATTCCAGCCTCCGGATTTGCGCCTGCTTAACCGGGGATGATGAAAGGCCTGTGACGACGGCCAAAGCGGTTCAATAAAGCCAGCTGCTCACTCGTAAATGCGCATCATGTGGTTTGCGTGGGAGAGCGAAATCCTGTTTTTACGGGCGTATGTCACTCATTGGAGATATTGGCGGCGGGATCTCGTTTCTTCCAGTAGTGTTCGGTGATGTTTTGAGCGTTTCGAATGATGTGACCAGCGATTTCAGGGTCTCCGCCCTCGAATGTTTCCGGATCGGCGCCGCATAACAGCAGGAAGAGCTGCTGATGAGCGACAGCGACAAAATAATCGCTGGGCGGTGGCTGCATGTCTGAATCGACAGCCTGGAATGCCTCGGCGACCTCTTTGCTGGCGCGCTCAAGCGCTGCGTGAATGGTGGCCATCATTGCCGCTTCCTTGCGCTGCAATATGTCCTGAACCTGCCGCTCCGCCGGTGTCAGAACCGGGCAACTCTCGCTCATCGAATGTCTCTCCTGTCGGTGCAACCATTTCGCTGAGCGATATTATCGCATGGATTGTGTCCGCTTTACGGGAAAGATTGAAATGATGGTGCTGAAGCATGGCGCAATGATTGACCACATACCGGGTTCGCGGGCGAAACGGCAATGGGCTGGCACTGCTTTGCAAACGGCTCAGCCGTGCCCCAGTGCTTTCCGGATGCAGGCGCTGAGATAGGCATATTGCAGGGGCGTTATCGTCGCCATGGCTTCCGTGCGGCTGGCAAGTCTGTCCTGGTAACCGACAGGAATATCGAACTGGCTGAAGGTGAAATCCCAGCGGGTGCCTTCAAGGATATTGTAAAAATGGTCGGCGCCGCTGACGGCGGTTTTGGCAAGCTCGCCGCCGAAAATATCCTGCACCACCAGCGCGGTGACGATGCCTTGTCCTCTGGCGGGGTTTTCGCGTGACCAGAGGCTGCTGGTCTCACCCGACCAGCTTTTCTTCAGGGCGTAATAAAGTCTCTCTGCATGGTCCTGCATCAAACGTCTTCTTTTCCGCAAGCATGTTTCGGTTGGAATACGAGAATCGGAACGGAGCGCCATGCAGACCATCTGGTCTACCGGGCGCTCCGTCCGGATCATTTGCAGCTGCCAGGGCGATTGGCAGCGGCCGTGGTCTTACTTCGCGTCGAGCAGGTCCTTGACCTCAAGCAGGACGAACTCGTTGTCGTCAGCCTTGTCCAGAGCACGGCCGGCCGAGAAGGGCAGGTTGTTGTCGTTGCCGACGATGATATGCGTGGCATCGACGCGATCGACATTCTCGATAGTGACGAAAGGCATGTCGTAATAGCCATTGCCGCCACCCTGACGCTTCTTGTTGTCCGGGTCGGAGATTTTCAGAAGATCGATATAACCGATCTTGCGCGCGGCCTTGCCGACATTGGCGTCATTGAATTCGATCTTGTAGATGCGCTTCACCTTGGAAGGCACGGCAAAGCAGTTTGCTTCCGGCTTCTTCGGGTCGGCGCAGGCCTTGTCGGCGGTGCCGGCGCCATTGTCACGCTCGATGACCAGCGCGGTGCTGTCATCCAGCATGTTGAAGTCACCGATGGCTTCGCCGCCCTGCGCCAGCGGATAGAGCCACGTGCGGCCGGTCCATTCCTTCTTGGCGGTATCGAGCTCGATGATGCGCAGTGCGGTCGCGCCGTCTTCGGTCTTCTCCACCTGGCCGTCAGCCATGTAAAGCGGGCCTTCCAGCAGGCCGTAGAGCTTGGAGCCGTCCTTGGAGAGCGCCATGCCTTCATAACCGCCCGAGCGCTTCAGGTTGAAGGCCGCCATCTTCTGCGTGGGGTTGCCGGGCAGGGCGAGAGTGGGGTGATCGGGAGACTTCACCTCGATGTCGCCGGCCTTGGTGGAGATCACGTCGGTCAGCTTGCCGTCACGGGTGAATTTCAGGATGTAAGGACCGAATTCCTCGCCGACCCAGAAACCATCGGCAACGGGCTGAATGGATTCGACGTCGAAATCGGCGCCCGTCAGGTAACGCTTGCTCGAACCTTCGAGAACGATGGGGAAAGGCGCCTTCATGTCGGGATCGGAGAGGAACACGGTTTCAAGCGCGTTGACCTTGCCGGCGTCCCAGTCGAACTTCAGATGGTGAAGCATCAGCATGGCGTCGCTGGAATTGAGCTTGGAGCCAAAGCCATTGTCGGAAAGGCTCCAGAAGCTGCCGTCGGGCATGGCCTTGATGCCGGAAAAACCCTGCATCGGCTGGCCGTTGAACGGCATGGAAAGGTCGGTCAGGCGCACGCCATCCTTGCCGGGCACGGTGCCGAGACCTTCGGCGCGCTTGCGATCAGCGGTCGTGAACTTGGCGGAGGTCTTGAGATGTTCAGGCGCGTCAGCAGGTGCTGCGATGATGGTATTGGCCTGCAGGATGGCGTGGGAGACCAGCTTTGCCGGAAATTCCTGTTCCGCCGCATGCGACGCGGAGGCGAGCGCAAGAATGGCGCAGGATGCAAAAAGAATGTGCTTCATGATGGAGACCCCTCTCAATACCTGTTGAAGATAGGATTGAGGCGATAGGGTCGTCGCATGACAGGCAGGTGATTGCCGTTTGAAGCTTTGATGAATTTTGATGACGGCCG
The DNA here is from genome assembly GCF_030209895.1 of Agrobacterium sp. CFBP2214. Lineage (NCBI taxonomy): Bacteria > Pseudomonadati > Pseudomonadota > Alphaproteobacteria > Hyphomicrobiales > Rhizobiaceae > Agrobacterium > Agrobacterium sp. CFBP2214. Next base: position 1,043,440 of record NZ_JARVRC010000001.1, read on the forward strand.
TAGCGGTAAATGGAACGGCGCGGCATTTTGCAGCCGTTTACCCCTCAAACCACAGGGGGCTGGTATTGGCTTAGTGTGCAGACGCCCAGCGTCTGGCCACGACCTTTCACGGCATGTTCGCCCAGATATTCGCTGCGAACGCCTTTCGGAAGCACCAGCTGATGAGCGAGGTCTGCCGATATGAGCACCGGATGACCGAGCATCTTGCTGAGCGATTCGAGACGCGATGTGGTGTTCACGGTATCGCCGAAATAGGTGATCTTGTGATGATCGACGCCGATTTCCGCCGTGATGACCGGCCCGCCATGGATGGCGAAGCGCAGGCGCGGCACTTCGCCGAAGCGGGAGAGCCACATGTCCCGGTTGCTTTCAACCGTCGCCTGAATATCGAATACGCAGCGCACGCAGGCCGCCCGCCTGATCGCCATGTGATAGGGCCAGGTGATGATGGCGGCGTCGCCAATATAATCGTCGATGACACCGCCGTGTTTTCTGACCGGCGCGGCATAACTTGCGAAAATTTCGCCGAGAAACTCCTGGGCTTTCAGGTCGCCATGGGTTTCGGCAAAGGAGGTGGAACCGACGAGATCGATGAAGATGAAGACGCGGTCTTCGCTGACGGGGCGACGATAGCGACCGAGAATGAGATCGATGAAGATATCGCGGCCGAGAAGCTCGCGCACGCGCATGATGAAGACGATGATGCCGCAGACGATGAGGGTAAAGATCAGCGTCTGCACTTCGGCGTGCACCGCCCGTTTCCAGGTGCCGGGAAATATCCCGCTCAACCACAGGATGGTGCCGCCAAGCCCGAATCCGCAAAAGACGAGGATGGCGTATATGATGAGGCCAACGGCGATATAGGCGGGTGTCGGCAAAGCGCTGACCTGCCGCGACAGGCCGGGCATGATGTAACCGCGTTCAAAAGCGAGAATCGGTGCGCAGGCGAAGAGCGCATAAGTCGCGCCGATCAGTGCGCCGCCGCCATATTCCAGAAAGGCGTAGGCCACGCCGCTGCCGGCCACGGCAACGAACAGCACCACGTAATCCAGAATGGGCAGCAATTTTTTCATGTCGGTTCTTGATCTCGGGAAGGGGAGGCCCCGCGCTCCCATCGGGCGAAGCTTCTGTTCAGGTCATATGCGACATTAGTGTGGAAAAAGCGCTGCAAAAAGTGAGCAATCGGTAAGGTTGCATGAAGGATTGGTAAGGCTGTTGCGCCGTTGCAGCAAAATCGGCACCGCCGCCGCTCTACGTCTAATAGGATGTTCTGTAATAGACGGTTTCAAGCGGGGATTGCGGCCTGTCGTCCGGCGAGCGGTTCGACCATTTGAGGGGAAAGGCGGCAAAACGCAGCTTGTTACCGTCGATCCATGCCCGGTCGAACAGGGTTTCGCCCTTGCGGGCGAAGGCGATGGCGGCGCAGGTGCGGCCGTCGACATCGAAGGGAATGTTGTCCTTCCAGCCGCTCAAGCCGCAGCCCATGCCTTTCGGGTCGCGATTATAGTGGTCAACGACGTCGCCGTCATTCGGCGTCATGGTGATGGCGGTGACGGTATGGGCAAAGAGCAGGCTGTCCTGATCTTTCAGGCCGCCATCCAGCGTGCCTTCATAACGTACCTGCACCGTGGGCTGCTGGCAGCCGCTGCGGGCATAGATCTGCGAGACTGCGTGCATGCGATTGTCGCGAATGGTGATGCGGGTGACGATGCCATGTCGGTCGTTCTTGCCGATCTTAAGGCAGTCGGTCGTCCATTCGCCCTGAAGATCGACCTTCTCTTCGGCGGCCCGGGCGGGAAGAGAGGGAAGAATGCCGGCCGCCGTAAAAAGGGCGGCGAGCAGCAGAGTGTGGGCAGGTTTCATGGCAATACCCTCAAATCGCGCGACCATCGGTTAAGAGATGGGACGCGATGCGGGCAAAATTGGGGAGAAAGCGGCGGGCGATTACGCCTCGCTTGCCGCAACCTCCACCGCCTCGACCTTCTTGCCGGCGAAACGCAATGCCACTTCGCCATTGATGAGCTTCAAGGCTACATCGCCGAAGAGTTCTCGCCGCCAGCCGGTCAGCGCCGCAACGGTCGCCTTCTCGCCTTCGGAGGCGATCTTGTCCAGATCGTCGCTGTTGGCGATGACCTTGGCGGCGACGCCGTGCTTATCTGCGGTGAGCTTCAGGAGAACCTTGAGCAGCTCCACGGCAGCGCCGGAACCTTCCGGTGCATGGCTGTGGCGCGGCGCCTTCGGCATTTCCTCTTTCGGAAGCGCTAGCGCTGCATTCACGGTCTCGATGATGGCGGTGCCGGAGGCGGATCGTTCCCAGCCCTTGGGGATGGTGCGCAGACGCGACAGCGCCTCGGCATCCTTCGGCTGCTGCTGGGCGATTTCGAAGATCGCATCGTCTTTCAGGACGCGCGAACGCGGCACGTTGCGCGAACGCGCTTCACGCTCGCGCCAGGCGGCGACGAATTTGAGGATGGCGAGTTCCGTCGGCTTGCGCAGGCGCGATTTCAACCGCAGCCATGCATCGTCGGGATGCATGTCATAGGTGTCGCGCGATTCCAGAATGTCCATCTCTTCGGTCAGCCACAGCGAGCGACCTTCGCGCTCCAGCTGCGCCTTCAGCGCCAGATAGACATCGCGCAGATGCGTCACGTCGGCGAGCGCGTAGTCCAGCTGCTTTTCGGTCAGCGGACGGCGGCTCCAGTCGGTGAAACGCGAGGATTTGTCGATCTGCACATTCTTGATCTTCTGAACCAGCTGGTCGTAGGAGATCGAATCGCCGAAACCGCAGACCATGGCGGCGACCTGCGTATCGAAGATCGGATGGGGAATGAGCCCGCCGAGATGGTAGATGATTTCGATATCCTGCCGCGCGGCATGGAAAACCTTCACGACATCAGGATTGGCCATCAGTTCGAACAGCGGGGTGAGATCGATACCTTTTGCGAGCGGATCGACCAGCACCTCAAGCGTCGGGCTTGCCATCTGCACGAGGCAGAGTTCCGGCCAGAAGGTGGTTTCGCGCAGAAACTCGGTGTCGATGGTAATGAATTCCGATTTCGCCAGTTCCGTGCAGGCTTCGGCGAGGGCGGCAGTCGTTTCAATCATTGCAAATGGCCACTCGTGAAAATTATCCGTCTTACTTTCCCTTTGCCGGGCGCATGTCAATACAAAGCCCGCTTTTGAAGGCTCATGGATCGTTTTTCTCGGGCGGATTTGGCTCCGGCCCATCGTTTTTGGGCGGCGGGGGCGCGGCGAGCTTCTGGAAATAGGCGGATGTGCGCAAGAGCGAGCGGAACCGCCAGTTTCTTTCCTCCACCGGAACACCTTCGCGCACCTGCAGCCGGTAGATGGTGTAGGCGATGAAAACGATCTGGATCGCGGCCGTATAGCTGAACAACGCCTTCGGCCCGAACTGGTCGATCAGCACGGAAGCGAGCAGCGGCCCGACGGTTGCGCCCACCGACCAGAAGAACAAAAGCCCGGCGGAAACCATCGCATGTTCGCCCTCTTTCGCATGGTCGTTGCCGTGCGCGGAGCTGAGGGAATAGAGCGGCAACGCAAAGGCGCCGAAGATGAAGACGCCGATGATGTTGCTCCATTCGTCCGTGCCTGCGAAGAAGGCGAGGAACAGGCCGACGATAACAGAACCGGCGGTAGTGGCGAGAATGATGATGCGGCGATCATAACGGTCGGAATAGACGCCGAGCGGATATTGCAGCACCACGCCGCCGATGATGCCCGCACTCATGAAGGTGGCGATGGCGGTAACGGACAAGCCGATCTGTTCGGCATAGATCGGGCCGATATTACGGAACGCCGCCATGCTGAGGCCGACGGCCACGCAGCCGACGACGGCGAGCGGCGAGATGCGCCAGACCGCGAAAAGATTGAAGGGAATCTGTTTCGGCGGCGCGGGATTGGATTTGTCGGCAATCGAGATCGGCACCAGCGACAGGGTGAGCGCCATGGCGATCAGTGAGAATACGATGGGCCCGTCGATGCCGGCGACGGGAATGATATATTGGGCGAGCGTCACGGAGCCGAGATCAACGAAACGATAGATGGAGAGCGTGCGGGCGCGATTGGAATTCGTCACCTGCGCGTTGATCCAGCTTTCGATCGCGGCGAAAAGACAGGCGACCGCGATGCCGATCACAAAACGCATCGCCAGCCAGAAGAGCGGATGGGTGATGAGCGGCATGGCGATCGATGCGGCTGATGCAACGGCCGCCATGGTGGCAAAGGTGCGGATGTGGCCGATCTTGCGCAGCAGGCGCGTCACCGAAATGCAGCCAAGCGCGAAACCGAGGCTGTAGGCGGCGCTGATGAGGCCGATGGTGCTGGCCGAAAATCCTTCGGAGAGGCCGCGCAGCGCGATATAGGTTCCCTGCAGGCCGTTGCCGCCGATCAGAATGCCGGCGGTGACGAGAAGTGGGATAAGAGGTCTGATCTGGCTCATTGCGGGCCGACTCGGTTTGGCGGGCTGGATTAGTCCTATCTAAAGCGAAGGCAGGGGAAAGGACAGGCTGAAGGCGACATTGTTGCGCTTTGCCTTGACAAATCAGGCTGGCCATGCGCTTTTCCGGCAAATTTCGACAGTGCCGCCCATCTGGCCTCCAACGGGCCCACGACACGTTCCAGGATATAAAAATGCATCGTTACCGCAGCCACACCTGTGCCGCTCTCCGCAAGTCCGACGTCGGCGAAACCGTTCGCCTTTCCGGTTGGGTTCATCGCGTGCGAGATCATGGCGGCGTTCTCTTTATCGACCTTCGCGACCACTACGGCATTACCCAGGTCGTGGCCGACCCCGATAGCCCGGCCTTCAAGGTTGCCGAGACGGTGCGCGGTGAATGGGTGATCCGCATTGACGGTCTCGTCAAGGCGCGGTCCGAAGACACCATCAACAAGGGCATGGCCACTGGCGAGATCGAGCTTTATGCGCAGGAGATCGAGGTTCTTGGTGTTGCCAAGGAACTGCCGCTGCCGGTCTTCGGTGAGCCGGAATATCCGGAAGATGTTCGCCTGAAGTACCGCTTCCTCGACCTGCGCCGCGAAACCCTGCACAGGAACATCGTCAAGCGCACGCAGATCATCTCCGCCATGCGTACCGGCATGGGCGATATGGGCTTTGCCGAATATACGACGCCGATCCTTACCGCATCCTCGCCGGAAGGCGCGCGCGATTTCCTCGTTCCCTCGCGCATCCACGAAGGCAAGTTCTTCGCGCTGCCGCAGGCGCCGCAGCAGTACAAGCAGCTTCTGATGGTGGCCGGTTTCGACCGCTACTTCCAGATCGCGCCGTGCTTCCGCGATGAAGACCCGCGTGCCGACCGTCTCCCGGGCGAATTCTACCAGCTCGACGTCGAAATGAGCTTCGTGACCCAGGAAGATGTCTGGACCACGATGGAACCGATGATGACGGCCGTGTTCGAGAAGTTTGCCGAAGGCAAGCCTGTCACCAAGCAGTGGCCGCGCATTCCCTATGACGAGGCGATCCGCAAATACGGTTCCGACAAGCCCGACCTGCGCAACCCGATCGTCATGGAAGCTGTGACCGAACATTTCGACGGTTCGGGCTTCAAGGTCTTCGCCAACATGATCGCCTCCAACCCCAAGGTTCAGGTCTGGGCGATCCCGGCCAAAACCGGTGGTTCGCGCGCTTTCTGCGACCGCATGAACGCCTGGGCGCAGAGCCAGGGCCAGCCTGGCCTCGGCTACATCTTCTGGAAGGAAGAAGACGGCAAGATTGCCGGCTCCGGCCCGCTTGCGAAGAACATTGGCGAGGAACGCACCGAGGCGCTGCGTCAGCAGCTCGGCCTTGAGGCGGGCGATGCCTGCTTCTTCGTTGCCGGTGATCCCGCCAAGTTCTACAAGTTCGCCGGCGAGGCGCGCACCCGCGCCGCTGACGAGCTGAACCTGATTGATCGCGACCGTTTCGAAATGTGCTGGATCGTCGATTTCCCCTTCTTCGAATATAACGAAGAAGAAAAGAAGATTGACTTCGCCCACAACCCCTTCTCCATGCCGCAGGGTGGCATGGAAGCGCTGGAGGGCCAGGATCCGCTCTCCATCAAGGCATTCCAGTATGACGCGGTCTGCAACGGCTTCGAAATCGCCTCCGGTTCGATCCGTAACCAGTCGCCCGAGCTGATGGTCAAGGCTTTCGAAAAGGTTGGCCTGTCGCAGAGCGACGTGGGAGAGCGCTTCGGCGGTCTCTACCGCGCCTTCCAGTACGGTGCGCCTCCCCATGGCGGTTGCGCCTTCGGCATCGACCGTGTGGTCATGCTTCTGGTTGGTGCGAAGAACCTGCGCGAAATCACGCTGTTCCCGATGAACCAGCAGGCGCAGGACCTGCTGATGAACGCGCCGTCGCCGGCAACGCCGACGCAGCTTCGTGAACTGGCGCTGCGCGTCGTTCCGTCCAAGAAGGACTGATATGTTGAAGACGCTGCTCGACCGGGTTCGTGCAGCCTTCACCCGTGCATTGGCGGCCGCGCTTGCGGCCGCTTTTGCGTTCTGGGTCGCGCATCGCTGGCTCGGCCATCCGCAGCCCGTCTTTGCCGCAATAAGCGCGCTGATCTGCCTGTCCCCCGGCATTCCAAGCCATGTCCGTCAGGGGCTTGGGCTGATGGTCGGCGTCACCATCGGCATCCTCGTCGGGGAGGTCGCTCTTCTCGTCCCGCATGACTTCGCCGAAATCCGGCTCGCCTCGGCGACCTTCATCGCGATGATCCTCGCCACCATGTTCGGCCTGCCGGCGGTGGTGCCGATACAGGCCGGGGCTTCGGCCATGCTCGTTCTTTTGATGGGACCGCAGGTTGCCGGTTTTGTCCGTTTTGTCGATGTGATCGTGGGCGTGGCGACGGGTGTGGTCGTTGCGCTGGTATTCTTTCGCGAGCGGCTGAAGCTCTAGCGATCTTGTCATAAAACCTTAATTAAACTGACAAATCCGGTAGAGGAGTTCTTAAGCCTTCTCGATCATTCATCCCATCGTGAAATCTGCAAACGAGGGTTGAATGTTTTCGCTGGTCTCGACGTTCAAAATTGCGCATCGCGTATCCATGCTGGCCCTGGCTGCTCTGTGCGGGATCGCCGTCATCGCGGGCATGCTGCTCTGGCAAGGACACATGGAGGCGCGTTATCGCGTCGCTGAAGAGACGCTGACCGAGCGCGACGGTGTGCTGGCGGCGCTGGAGGACGGTTTGCATGAAAGCCGTCTTCACCAGAGAGACTTCCTGCTGACCCGCGATATGAAATCCGTCGGGCAGTTTGACCAGACGATGGACCAGATCCGGCAGTCATTGAGCCATCTTGAAGGCAGCGCGACATCGCAGGCCCGTACGCGGCTCGAAGCGCTCGCTGAGGGCGCGGTAGTCTATTCCGATAGCATGAAGGCCCTAGTCGCCAAGAACAGGGAGCTGGGCCTAACCCCCGCGGAAGGTCTCGAAGGCGCCATGCGCAATGGCGTGCATTCCATCGAGAAACTCGTCGACGTCGTCGCCAATGCGGAAATCCGCGCCAGCATGCTGATGATGCGACGGCACGAGAAGGATTTCATCCTGCGGCGCGAAGCGGCCTATGTGACGAAACATGCGGCGGAAGTGGAAACCTTCAAGGCGCTGGTGAAGCTGGAATACCGGCCGGGCGCCGAGCGTCAGCGCATCATGGATGCACTGGAAATATATACCGCCTCGTTCCGCTTTTACGCCGCCGCCGTGCTGGAGGAGGAGAAGGCGCGCGAAACTGTCGCCTCCGCCTATAGTGCCCTGTTGCCTGTCGTCGCCGAAATCTCCACCAATTACCGGCAGGAGCGGGACGCAAGCGCTCTCGCGAACAGCGCTGCGGCGGAAAGAACGGTTTCGATCGTCGTCGCTCTTATCGCCCTGACCGTGGTAAGTCTTTTTGCCGGGGTCTACCTCATCGGCCGCTCGATCACCCGCCCGGCGACCGCGATCACGGGGGCTATGCGTCGTCTGGCCGAAGGTGAAACCGAATTTGCCGTTCCCGGTCTGCAGCGTGGGGATGAGTTCGGCGCCATGGCGCATGCGCTGGAAATCTTCCGACAGGCCGCTATCGCAAAGATCGAACTGGAGGCACAGGCGCACGCAGCCCGGCAGCAGGCCGAAGCCGAAAAGGTGCGGTTCCAGCTTGCGGCGGAATCCGAAGCGCAGGCGCGGCTGATGCAGGCGACCACGGGGCTTGCGGCGGCGCTTCGCCGCCTCGCAGGCGGCGATCTTTCCTTCGAGCTGAACGAGCCTTTTGCCCCGGATTTCGAGGCGTTGCGCCATGATCTCAACCAGACGATCCGCCAGCTGGATGCCGCCATGTCCGGCGTCGTGCAGTCGAGCGTGGTCATTGACGGCGGCAGCCAGGAAATCAGTCAGAGCGCTGCCGATCTTGCCCGCCGTACCGAGCAGCAGGCCGCCTCACTGGAGGAAACCGCTGCCGCGCTGGATGAATTGACGGCGAATATCCGCATCTCGGCGGAGCGCGCCGTGGAAGCCCGCGCAGTCGCCCATTCGGCCGACAAGGATGCCAACCGCACGGCCAATCTCGTCGTTGACACAGTAAGCGCGATGGAAAAGATCGAGCAATCCTCCGGCAAGATCGGCAATATCATTGGCGTTATCGACGAGATCGCCTTCCAGACCAACCTTCTTGCCCTCAATGCCGGGGTGGAGGCTGCGCGCGCGGGTGAGGCGGGACGCGGTTTCGCCGTCGTTGCGCAGGAGGTGAGGGAACTCGCACAGCGCTCGGCAAGGGCCGCTGCCGAAATCAAGGCGCTTATCCAGACCTCCGGTACAGAGGTGAAGGAGGGCGCGCGCTTCGTGCGGGAAACGGGTGCTGCCCTGTCGCGCATCGGCGGCTCGGTGAAGACGATCAACGGCCATATCGAAGCCATTGCCGCTGCCACGCACGAGCAGTCACTGGGCCTTGCCGAAATCAACACCGCCGTCAACCATCTGGATCAGGGCACACAGCAGAACGCCGCCATGGTCGAGGAAAACAATGCCGCGAGCGCCATGCTGGCGGGCGAGACCGCGCGTCTCAAGGAACTGGTTCATCAGTTCCGGCTGAGCGACGTGGAGGCGAGGGGCTATGGCGGGCGCGAAGCGGCCTGAGACGCGACAGCAGTCATCGAAAAGCGGGCGCGCAACTTGCGGCCCGCTTTTTTGCCGTTTATAGCTGGGCCACTCACCACGGACCCGGTGAAATTCCGGGTGGCTCTTCTGGCCGCCGATCCGCCAGATAACGCAAAGCACCGACATTCGTTTTCAATCTACCGGACACGGTTCCGGCCGGTGCGTCATTCTTTGCGAAAAAATCAGATGAACAGATTTCAGACTTACAGACGTGAGTGGTTTTCCAATATTCGCGGCGATGTTCTTTCCGGCATTGTCGTGGCGCTTGCCCTCATTCCCGAAGCCATCGGCTTTTCCGTCATCGCCGGTGTCGACCCCAAAGTGGGGCTGTTCGCCTCCTTCGCCATTGCCTGCGTTTCTGCTTTCACCGGTGGCCGTCCGGGCATGATCTCAGCGGCAACCGCCGCGACAGCCGTCCTGATGGTTACGCTCGTCAAGGAACACGGGCTGCAATATCTCTTCGCCGCCACCATCCTCATGGGCGTGCTGCAAATCCTGGCGGGTCTTGTGAAACTCGGCCGGGTGATGCGCTTCGTCTCGCGCTCGGTCATGACCGGCTTCGTCAATGCGCTGGCGATCCTGATTTTCATGGCGCAATTGCCTGAGCTGATCGGCGTGCCGGTCGAAACCTACGTCATGATCGCCGCCGGCCTTGCGATCATCTATCTTTTCCCCCTGGTCACGAAGATCATTCCGTCACCGCTGGTCGCCATCGTCGTTCTCACCTGTGTTGCCGTCTTCTCTGGCATGGATATCCGCACGGTCGGCGATCTCGGTGAGTTGCCCTCGACGCTGCCGATATTCGCCCTGCCGCAGGTGCCGCTGACCTTCGAGACGCTGCAGATCATCTTTCCCTATTCCGTGGCGCTCGCCGCCGTCGGTCTCCTGGAATCGCTGCTGACGGCGCAGATTGTCGACGACATGACGGATACGGGCAGCAACAAGAGCCAGGAATGCATCGGGCAGGGGACGAGCAACATCGCCTCCGCCCTCATCGGCGGCATGGGCGGCTGCGCCATGATCGGCCAGTCCGTCATCAATGTCCGCTCCGGCGGCAGGGGCCGGCTCTCCACCTTCGTGGCGGGCGCTTTCCTGCTGTTCCTCATTCTGGTGCTTGATGATCTCGTGCGCATCATCCCGATGGCAGCCCTGGTGGCGGTGATGATCATGGTCTCCATCGGCACATTCTCGTGGCGCTCCATCCTTGATCTTAGACGCAACCCGCCATCATCGAGCATCGTCATGCTGGTGACGGTCGGCACGGTGCTTGCCACCCATGATCTCGCAAAAGGCGTGCTGGCCGGCGTGCTTCTCTCCGGCGTATTTTTTGCGGGCAAGGTGTCGAAACTCTTCCACGTCCGGCCGGAGCTTTCTGCCGATGGCCGCGAGCGGATTTATCGCGTCGATGGCCAGATTTTCTTCGCCTCGACCGAAAGCTTCATCGCCGCCTTCGATTTCGCCGATGAGGTGGACGCCGTGACGATTGATGTCACCGAGGCGCATCTGTGGGATATTTCGGCAGTTGGTGCGCTGGACAAGGTGGTTCTGAAATTCCGCAAGACCGGCAAGAAGGTCGAGGTGATCGGTGTCAACGAGGCTAGCGCCCACATGATCGACCGCTTTGCCCTGCACGATAAACAGGACGGCGCTGCCGCACCGCTGCACTGAGCGCAAAAAAAAGCCCCGGCAAGACCGGGGCTTTTTGGTTTTATTCGTTTGCCGTCACCGTGACGCCGAGCATTTTCGGCAGGGTGTTCGGCGCGCCCATTGCGGCGCCCATGATCATCGGGAAAGGAACCGGCTTCTCCGGCTCTGCCGTGATCGAGAGGTTCTTCGGATTGTCGATATAGGCGTTGATGGCCGCCGACACCATGTTCTGCAGCTCTGGAACGTTGAGCGAAGCCATCATGATCGGCGCCATGCCCTTGATGGTCTGGGCAAGCTGGTCGCTCGTCATGCCCTGCTGGCTTGCCGCATAGTCGATGGCGCGCTTGGTGATGCTGGCGTCTTCGAAGCTGATTTCGGCGTTGATGAAGGAAAGCTGCTGCATCAGGCCGAGCATGGCGAGGCTTGCTGCCTGGTCCGCCTGTTCCTTGTTCGGATTGGCGGCCTGCGCCTTTACCGTCTCCTGCATCGACTTGATGAAGTCGAGCGTGTAGCCGGAGAAACCAAACGACATGTTGAGACGGCCGACATTGTCGAGGTCGATGGCGTATTCCTCGACGTCGACGGTGCCGGAGGCAACTTCCCAGCTGCCGCTCATGGTCATGTTGCCGGAAAGCGCCTGCAGATTGAGCTTTTCAATCGCGTCCTTGGTGGCCGGATCGGTGGCTTCGCTGAGATCGGCCTTGAAGCCGGAGGCGTCGAGTTCGAAACCGATCGAGTTCTTGTCGTCGCTGACGGACATCGTCGCGCTGCTTTCCTCAAGCGAGAAAGCCGGCTTGCCGTCGATGGCAACGGAAATCGGACCGCTATGGGCTTCATCGTAGAACATCAGGGCGTCGACGGTGCCGGTGGTCGCATCGCCCGGAATGACGAGGCCGGACATGTAGATGTCGCTCGCCTTGATCTCAACCTTGTCCTGCTTGTAGTCGATATTATCGAAACGGGCGTTCTTGATCTTGTAGCCGCCGTTGTTTTCCTCGACGCCTTCGAGCGACACATTGCCAACGGGGATCTTCTTGGCAGGATCGGCGACGGAGTTGAAGGTCACGCTGTTCAGCGTCACCGTCGTGCCGTTGACGGCGACGGAACCGGCGGCGATCTCGCCTCCCTGCGCGGCATAGGCTGCGTTGATTTTCTTCAGCACATCCCCGCCATCCAGCGCGAAAGCCGGTGCCGAAAGCGTAAGAAGCGCGGCGCTCGCGAAAAGAACCTGCCGGGTGGATTTCAGTCTCATGATGTTTCTTCCCTCAACGTACGGCTGTGCACCGTGTCCGAATTCGAATGGTGATACTTATATTCGCGATTATTCAAAGGTCTATAGGATTTAGATCGATTCCCATGACGGCGGCATTGCGGCATTTGCAACGCGGTTAACAAAAAATCGCATGAAAGGGGTGCTTTCATCCACAGGGCACACCCCTGAATTTCTTGCCGGGAATCGGCATTTCCGCTAGTCAAGCACCATGGGAAAAAATCTTGTACCTCCGTCCGGCGGAGACGATAACATTCATCCAGTCGATTTGAAGGCGGCGCTTGAAGAGCGCTACCTCGCTTACGCCCTGTCCACGATCATGCATCGTGCGCTGCCGGATGTGCGCGACGGCCTGAAGCCGGTTCACCGCCGCATCATCCACGCCATGAGCGAAATGGGCATCCGCCCCAACTCGGCCTTCAAGAAATGCGCCCGTATCGTCGGCGACGTGATCGGTAAATTCCACCCGCATGGCGACCAGTCGGTCTACGATGCGCTGGTGCGCCTCGCGCAGGATTTCTCGCAGCGTTATCCGATTGTCGACGGGCAGGGCAATTTCGGCAATATCGATGGCGACGGCGCCGCCGCCTATCGTTACACCGAAGCGCGTATGACCGATGTGGCGGCGCTGCTGCTGGAGGGCATCGGTGAGGATGCGGTGGATTTCCGCGCCACCTATAATGAGGAAGACGAAGAGCCGGTTGTCCTGCCGGGCGCCTTCCCCAATCTGCTTGCCAACGGTGCCTCAGGCATCGCCGTCGGCATGGCGACATCGATCCCGCCGCACAACGCCCACGAACTTTGCGACGCGGCGCTCCATCTCATCAAGCATCCCGATGCGACGGTTGAAAAGCTGGTGGAATTCATTCCCGGCCCTGACCTGCCGACCGGTGGCGTGATCATCGAAAGCCGCGAGAATATTCTCGATGCCTATAAGACCGGGCGCGGTGGTTTCCGCGTGCGCGCCAAATGGGAAACGGAAGACCTCGGACGTGGTGGCTATCAGATCGTCATCACCGAAATACCGTTCCAGGTGCAGAAATCGCGGCTGATCGAAAAGATCGCCGAGCTGCTGCTCGCCCGCAAACTGCCGCTGCTCGAGGATGTCAGAGACGAATCCGCCGAAGACGTGCGCATCGTGCTGGTGCCGAAGAGCCGCACCGTCGATGCGACGCTGTTGATGGAATCGCTGTTCCGCCTCTCCGACCTTGAAAGCCGCCTGCCGCTCAACATGAACGTGCTGTCGCTCGGCAAGGTGCCGAAGGTGATGGCGTTGAACGAGGTGCTGAGCGAATGGCTGGCGCACCGCAAGGACGTGCTGGTCCGCCGCTCCCGCCACCGTCTCGCCGCCATCGACCGCAGGCTCGAGATTCTCGGCGGCCTGCTGGTCGCCTATCTCAATCTCGACGAGGTGATCCGCATCATCCGCGAGGAAGACGAGCCGAAACAGGTGATGATGGCGAAGTGGTCGCTCACCGACAATCAGGCCGAAGCCATCCTCAACATGCGTCTGCGCAATCTGCGCAAGCTCGAGGAATTCGAAATCCGCAAGGAGTTCGACGAACTCAGCAGCGAGAAGGCCGAAATCGAGTCGCTGCTCGCCTCCGATGATAAGCAGTGGCAGACCGTCGCCTGGGAAATCGGCGAGGTCAAAAAGAAGTATGCCAAGGCTACCGAGATCGGCCGTCGCCGCACGCAGTTCGCGGATGCCCCGGATGCCGATATCGAGGCCATCCAGCAGGCGATGATCGAGAAGGAACCGGTCACCATCGTCATCTCGCAGAAGGGCTGGATCAGGGCGCTGAAGGGTCACATGTCCGATACGTCGGCCCTGACCTTCAAGGAAGGCGACGGACCCAAGATCGCCTTCCCGGCGCAGACGACGGACAAACTGCTGCTGCTGACGACAGGCGGCAAGGCGTATACGCTCGGCGCTGACAAGCTGCCGGGCGGGCGCGGTCATGGCGAGCCGATCCGCATCATGGTCGATATGGAGAACGATCAGGACATCCTGACCGCCTTCGTGCATGATCCGTCGCGCAAGCTTCTGCTCGTCTCCACCGCCGGTAATGGCTTCATCGTGCCCGAGAGCGAAATGGTCGCCAATACCCGCAAGGGCAAGCAGATCATGAATGTCTCCATGCCTGACGAAGCGAAGCTCGCCGTGCCGGTCACGGGCGACCATGTCGCCGTCGTTGGCGAAAACCGCAAGCTTCTTGCCTTCCCGCTGTCGCAGGTGCCGGAAATGTCACGCGGCAAGGGCGTGCGCCTGCAGCGCTACAAGGATGGCGGTGTCGTCGACGTGAAATGTTTCGCGGTTGCAGAGGGCCTGAGCTGGTCCGACACGGCCGGACGTCTGTTCACCAAGGTCGGCGAGGAACTGCGCGAATGGCTGGCCGACCGCGCCACCGTTGGCCGCACCGTACCGAAGGGTTTTCCGCGTAGCGGGAAATTTGGTGGGTAATATCTGAAAGACGTCCTCGGAGATTGTCTGGGGGCGTCTTTCCCGCCTTTGTCTCGCTGTCCAAGCCGAACATGTGCTTCAGGACTCGGCGAACCCATTATTCTCCTTCGGGATGGTAAACCTCCCACCCACGCGGCGTCAGATGCTCCTGCGGATGATAGCGGGTCTTGTACCCCATCTTTTCCGAACCATCGACCCAGTAGCCGAGATAGACATGCGGCAGGCCGAGCGCGCGCGTGCGGGTGATGTGATCGATGATCATGAAAGTGCCGAGCGAGCGTTTTTCGAGATCGGGATTGAAGAAGGAATAGACCATCGACAGACCGTCGCTCATCACGTCGCTGAGCGCCACCGCCAGAAGTTCGCCGCGCTTGCTGGAATCGATGCCGGAGCCGGGTTCGCGCACGCGGTATTCGATGATGCGGGTGTTGACATGCGTGTCTTCCACCATGATCGCGTAGTCCAGCGCCGACATGTCGGACATGCCGCCGGACTGGTGGCGGTGGTCGAGATAGCGGCGAAATAGCGCGAATTGTTCGGTGGAGGGCTCGGCGGCGTGCACCGTGGCCACGACATCCCGATTGGCGGCAAGTACACGCCGCATCGATTTCGTCGGCTGGAACTGTTCGGTGAGGATGCGTACGGAGACGCAGGCGCGGCAGTTTTCGCAGGCCGGGCGATAGGCGATGTTCTGCGAGCGCCTGAAACCGCCCTGGGTCAGAAGATCGTTCATTTCCGAAGCGCGCGGGCCGACCAGATGGGTGAAGACCTTCCGCTCCATCTGGTTCGGCAGATAGGGGCAGGTGGCCGGCGCCGTAAGATAGAATTGAGGAGAGGGCGTCGCCTGCGTGTTCATCGAACCGTGATCGCCTCCTGCGTCTGTTATGAAAGCGCGCCGCGATTTCACGGGGTTGGCGGCGGCGCTTCAAGCGACATGCATAATGTCACAGAATGGCAAAATGACGGAAAACGTCAACTGCGGGATGAGGTATTTGACGCGATGAAAGCCACGTTTCCGTGGCTTTCATCGATATCAGCGCATTCTGACGATAACGGTGCCGAGCAGGAAGTCATGAACGAGGCGCGAGCGCTCGGTAAACAGGCCTGCAAGCAGGATCAGCGGCGTCAAAACCGAGTTGATGACCCAGAAAAGCACGATATGCACCGTCGACAGCAGGAAATCGATTCGCCGCCCGTCCATGCGCGCCATCGCGATCCCCATCGCCCGCATGCCGGGAGTGGCCTGCGACGGGCCGCCAAGCGTCATGCCGAAATAAAGCACCGCAACGATGACGAACAGCGCCGGGTAAAGGAAGAATCCCAGGCCAAGCGTGATCACGCCGAGAAAGAAGACGATGACCGCGGCCGGGATGCACAGAAGCAGAACGATCGCGTAATCGATCACGAACGCGAAGACGCGCCGGCTCAGGACGCCGCTATAGGCGCGCCAGTCATCCGGTGCGGCATAGGTGGGGTTCTGGTCGAGGCTCATCGGTCGTTTTCTCCTGAGAGGGTATGACAGCGCGGCATGAGTGCCGTGTCAGCAGACAATATGGGAAGAAAACGACCGAATACAATAAGCGCCGGCCTCAGCCCTTTGCCAGTTTGCGTGCGGCCTCCATGGCGAAATAGGTGAGAACACCATCGCAGCCCGCACGCTTGAAACAGAGAAGCGTTTCCATCATCACCCGCTCGCCGTCGATCCAGCCATTCATGGCCGCAGCCTTGATCTGGGTATATTCGCCGGACACCTGATAGGCGAAGGTCGGCAGGCCGAAATTCTCCTTCAGCCGCCAGCAGATGTCGAGATAGGGCAGGCCGGGTTTGACCATCAGCATGTCGGCGCCTTCCTCAACGTCGAGTGCTGCGTCGCGGATCGCCTCCATGCTATTGGCTGGGCTGATGTAATAGCTCGCCTTGTCACCCTTCAGCAGGCCGGCGGTGGAGATGGCCTCGCGATAGGGGCCATAATAGCCGGAGGAAAATTTCGTCGCATAGGACATGATGCCGACATTCTGGTGTCCGGCGGCGTCGAGCCCCCGGCGGATGGCGCCGATGCGCCCATCCATCATCTCCGACGGGGAGATAATGTCCGAACCGGCATCCGCCTGCAGGATGGCTGCCTTGACAACCTGTTCGACCGTTTCGTCATTGACGATCTCGTCGCCGCGCAGAATGCCGTCATGCCCGTGGCTGGTGAAGGGATCGAGCGCGACATCGGTGATCAAGCCGATATTTGGCACGGCTTTTTTGACGGCGGCGGTCGCCTGATTGATAAGATTGTTTGCTTCGAGCGCGTTCGAGCCGGTCTCGTCCCGCAGCTCCATCTCGATATTCGGGAAGGTCGCGATGGCGGGAATGCCGAGATCGGCGGCTTCCTTTGCCGCTTCCACCAGCCGGTCGACGCTCATGCGGTTGACGCCGGGCATGGCGGGAATGGGCTCGAGAATATTGCTGCCCGGCACGATGAATACCGGCCAGATGAGGTCGTCAACGGTCAGGTGGTTTTCCTGAACCAGACGGCGCGTCCAATCCGCCTTGCGATTGCGCCGCATGCGGCGATGGCCGGTGATCTCGTCGACCAGATGCGTTTTGTCCTGCATGTCAGAATGTCCTTCGGTCAAATTTCGAAAGCTGCATATCATGAAGCGTGGGCCATGCGAATGCGACAATCTTCCCTCATTGAGGCACAGCGCCGGCGATCATGCTTTGACAAGGCAGATGGCGGAATTCAATATGGACTGGTCGCCCGCCCATCGAGACCGTATCTTCCGGCCATGGAACCTGATTCTCAACCTCTGCCGAAGCGTCCGCTTGCCGAAATCCTCTTTCTGGTCTTCATGAGACTGGTTGCGGTTTCCTGTTTCTGGTTCGGCCTGCAATATTGGGCGATGCTGACGGGCTATTCGCTTGGCGGCCATGGGCGCTTCGATATGCTGAACCTGCCCTGGCGGGTGGCGGGCAGTGCGCTGGCGGTTATTTTCCCGGTTGCGGCGCTGGGTCTCTGGCTCGGCGCCTCCTGGGGTGCCGTCATGTGGGTCATGGGCGCGGGCGCGCAGATCGCCATGTATAAGGTTTGGCCGCATATCTTCGGTGCCAACACGCTCGTACCCGTGATGCACGGCCTGGTGGCAACCATTTATATACTATTTCTGGTCGCTTTCTGGCTGGATCAGCGCCAAAATGAAGAGCGCGCAAGAATTGATTTACCATAAGAATAAAGCAATTCGGCCCGATTTCGGGCCTGATTTTATCGCTAAGTCATTGATTTATAATGATTGGCTGTGAGCCGTTCCCGCTTCGCCACAAGTTCGGCCCCTTTGGGAAAATGCAGGTAACCATTTGTTAATCGTAGCTTTTAAGTAGAATTTTATGCGCATTGATTAGGTTCTCACTCAAGGCGGGAGACAAACAAACACACCGCCAAACAAAACAGTGAGGCAGTCATGATCAATAGCAAAGTTAAGCCCCAGGCCGTTGTTGCCGATGCACATGAAGATACCATCCGCTCGCTCTACATGGAGTCGCTGCACCTGGTGGAACGTCTCCACCGCCGCCTCCTCGATGTCATCAAGGACGAGTTCGACCGCCAGGGTCGTGATGACGTCAACGCCGTTCAGGCACTGCTGCTGTTCAACATCGGCAATTCCGAACTGACGGCCGGCGAGCTGCGTTCGCGTGGTTATTACCTCGGCTCGAACGTCTCCTATAACGTCAAGAAGCTGGTCGACCTCGGTCTCATCAACCACCAGCGCTCGCGTGTCGACCGCCGCTCGGTCCGCATCAGCCTGACGGAAAAGGGCCAGGAAATCGCCGAAACGGTTGCCCGCCTTTATGAACGCCACGTCGGTTCGATCGAAAAGGTCGGCGGCATCGGCACCGGCGAGTTCTCCGAAATGAACAAGCTGCTGCAGCGCCTTGATCGCTTCTGGAACGACTCGATCGCTTACCGCCTGTAATACCGCGACGGTTTCACTGTTTAAGCCGGGGGCATCCTTTGCTCCCGGCTTGCGGATTCCGCAGGTCACCCGCCACGCATTTTACCTGTCAAGTCCGCCCCTTCATCCGGCCTTCGCCCTGTTTTGCAGGCGAACACAGCTTCGTGAGAAGAGGGCCGTGACACGAATCGGCCATATTGATATGGGAGGCGCAAAGGCATAGGAGCCGGCGGTTTCTCCTGCTGTCGTGGCAAGCCTCGACTGCTGTGCCAGACACCAGCGCCAAGATCATGGCGTATCGAGCATTACCGGCCGGCAGACACGTTGTACGTGTTTGTTAATCATATTGATTTAGGCATCGTTGAGGATGCCGAAGAGAGTGGCTGGTAGGTAGAATGACAAAGAAATCCGTTTCCGATTCCGTATCGCGCCGCGCGCTTCTGCGTTCGGCCGTTTCCGTTGGTGCTGCAGCACTTGCCGCGCCGGCCTTTGCGCAGAACGCGCTTAACGATCTCATGGGCTCTTCGCGCCGCGGCAACTGGGATGACCAGTTCGACGCCAATTCATCGCGTTCGGCCGTGGGTGTCGTTTCAAACAATCCGGTTCTCGGACGCGAAGCACCTGTCTATATGCAGCAGGCGATCATGCAATATCAGCAGATCGTGCAGAATGGCGGCTGGCCGGAAGTGCCTGCGTCCCAGCAGCGCCTCCAGATCGGCGTCTCCGATCCTTCCGTACAGGCGCTGCGCCAGCGACTGATGGTATCCGGCGATCTGCCGCGCGAAGCCGGCATTTCCAGTGCCTTTGACTCTTACGTTGATGGCGCACTGAAGCGTTTCCAGGCCCGTCATGGCCTTCCGGCTGACGGTGTCAGCGGCGAATATACCACGAAGGCGCTCAATGTTTCCGCGCAGATCCGTCTGGCGCAACTGCAGACCAACCTCGTGCGCATCCAGTCCATGTCGGGTGATCTCGGCCAGCGTCACCTGATGGTGAATATCCCGGCCGCCGCCATCGAAGCGGTTGAGAATGAGCGCGTCGTCCTGCGCAACACCGCCGTCGTCGGTCGCGCCAGCCGCCCGACGCACGTCATCAATTCCAAGATTTACGAAGTCATCCTCAACCCTTACTGGACAGCGCCGCGCTCGATCGTCGAAAAGGACATCGTGCCGCTGATGCAGAAGGACCCGACCTATCTGGAGCGGAACAACATCCGCCTCATCGACGGCAAGGGACAGGAAGTTTCGCCGACGGCGGTCGACTGGTTTGCGCCAAAGGCACCGAACCTGATGTTCCGCCAGGACCCCGGCAAGATCAACGCCATGTCCTCGACGAAGATCAACTTCCACAATCCGAACAACGAATATATGCACGACACGCCGCAGCAGGGTCTGTTCAACAAGCTGATGCGGTTCGAATCGTCCGGCTGCGTGCGCGTACAGAACGTGCGCGACCTCACAAGCTGGCTGCTGCGCGACACGCCCGGCTGGTCGCGTCAGGAAATGGAACGCGTCATCGCCACCCGCGTCAACACACCGATCAAGCTGGCGCAGGAAGTGCCTGTCTATTTCGTCTACATCACCGCATGGTCGGCGAAGGACGGCGTGGTGCAGTTCCGCGACGACATCTATGAAAAGGACGGCAACGCCGAACTGGCGCTGAACACCACGAGCGGCATGGAGCAGCCGGCCGGCGCTGTCGACGACGACCTGTTGCCGCGCAACTGATCCGGCTTTGCTGTCAGTTTCTTACCCCGAATGAAGGCCGCGCTTCGCCGGGTGCGGCGTAGCCCTCATACGCCGTCACCCCCGGAGCTGATCCGGGGTCCAGTGCGATCAAGTCCTTGATCGCGAGAGAGTCCTTTCACGGCGCAGACGCGCCGTGGCTGGATGCCGGATCTAGTCCGGCATGACGGGAGGAAAGCTTGTCGCCTTTCCTCACAGGTCTGATCCTCCCCGCTGCGTGCGGCTTTCTCTCCTCTCACCGCTACTTTTAAAAAACAACTGTCGTTTTTTGTCGCAACGTCGCAGTTTGACGGGCAAATCTCGCTGCCCGTATTGCTCTTGACCGGGCAGGGCGCTAAGACGCCATCGCATTACTGTTTCAGGAGCCTTCACCATGTCGAACACAGATGCTTTCTTCTCCCGTCCGCTTGCCGAAGTCGATCCGGATATTTTCGGCGCGATCGAGAAGGAACTGGGTCGCCAGCGCCACGAGATCGAACTGATCGCCTCGGAAAACATCGTTTCCCGCGCTGTGCTTGAAGCGCAGGGTTCGATCATGACCAACAAATATGCCGAAGGTTATCCGGGCAAGCGTTATTACGGCGGCTGCCAGTTCGTAGACATTGCTGAAGAGCTTGCCATCGAGCGCGCCAAGAAGCTGTTCGGCGTCAACTTCGCCAACGTCCAGCCAAATTCCGGTTCGCAGATGAACCAGGCCGTGTTCCTCGCGCTGCTCCAGCCGGGCGACACCTTCATGGGTCTCGACCTGAACTCCGGAGGCCATCTGACGCACGGTTCGCCGGTCAACATGTCCGGCAAGTGGTTCAACGTCGTGTCTTACGGTGTGCGCGAAGGTGACAACCTGCTCGACATGGACGAGGTGGAGCGCAAGGCCAAGGAAACCCGGCCGAAGCTTATCCTTGCCGGCGGCACCGCCTATTCCCGTATCTGGGACTGGAAGCGCTTCCGCGAGATCGCCGATGAAGTCGGCGCCTATCTGATGGTCGATATGGCCCACATCGCTGGTCTCGTTGCCGGTGGCCAGCATCCGTCGCCGTTCCCGCATTGCCACGTTGCCACCACGACGACGCACAAGTCGTTGCGCGGCCCGCGTGGCGGCATGATCCTCACCAATGACGAGGATCTGGCCAAGAAGTTCAACTCCGCCGTTTTCCCCGGCCTGCAGGGCGGTCCGCTGATGCACGTCATCGCCGCAAAGGCAGTTGCCTTCGGTGAAGCTTTGCAGCCGGAATTCAAGGATTACGCCGCACAGGTCGTCAAGAACGCCAAGGCGCTTGCCGAAACGCTGATCGAAGGTGGTCTTGATGTCGTCTCCGGCGGCACTGACAACCACCTGATGCTGGTTGACCTTCGCAAGAAGAACGCCACCGGCAAGCGTGCTGAAGCAGCTCTCGGTCGCGCCTACGTCACCTGCAACAAGAACGGCATTCCTTTCGATCCGGAAAAGCCTTTCGTCACCTCGGGTGTGCGTCTCGGCACGCCGGCCGGCACGACGCGCGGTTTCAAGGAAGCGGAATTCCGCGAAATCGGCAAGCTGATCGTCGAGGTTCTCGATGGTCTGAAGGTCGCCAATTCGGATGAGGGCAACGCTGCTGTTGAAGCTGCGGTGCGTGAAAAGGTCGTCGGCCTGACGGACCGTTTCCCGATGTATCCGTACATGTAAGGAAAAGAGACGATGCGCTGCCCATTCTGCGGTTCCGAAGACACACAGGTCAAGGACTCGCGTCCGGCGGAGGACAATACCTCCATCCGCCGGCGGCGCATCTGCCCGGATTGCGGCGGCCGCTTCACGACCTATGAGCGCGTGCAATTGCGCGAGCTGATGGTCATTAAGAAAAGCGGCCGCAAGCTGCCTTTCGACCGGGAAAAGCTGGTGCGGTCCTTCGAGATCGCGCTGCGCAAGCGCCCGGTTGACCGCGACCGGATCGAGCGGGCCGTCTCCGGCATCGCCCGCCGTCTGGAAAGTTCCGGCGAGACGGAAATTCCCTCGGAAGAAATCGGCCTGCAGGTTCTGGAAGCGCTGAAAAGCCTCGATGATGTGGCCTTCGTGCGTTACGCCTCGGTTTATCGCGATTTCAGCCACGCCGAGGATTTCGAGAACGTGATCGCCGAAATCAACGCCAAGATCGCCCGTGATACGGACGGTGGAGCATAGACGTGACGAGCCGTGCCGATGACGAAAGATTCATGGCGCGGGCCATCGAGGTTTCGCTTCGCCACCAGGGGCAGACGCTGACCAACCCCTCGGTCGGCTGCGTTCTCGTAAAAGACGGAAAAATCATCGCTGAAGCGGTCACCGCCGTGGGCGGTCGTCCCCATGCCGAACGGCAGGCGCTGGAAATCGCCGGCGAGGCGGCCCGTGGCGCCACCGCCTATGTAACGCTCGAACCCTGTTCCCATTGGGGCAAGACCCCGCCCTGCGCCAATGCGCTGGTTGAATACGGCGTTGCCCGTGTCGTGGTGGCGGTGGATGATCCGGATGAGCGCGTTTCCGGCCGTGGTTATACGATATTGCGCGACGCCGGTATCGTGGTGGAAACCGGACTGCTGCGCGCCGAGGGCCAGCGCGCGCTTGCCGGTTACCTCACACGCCAGATGAAAAAACGCCCGCATGTGATTCTGAAGCTTGCAATTTCCGCCGACGGCATGATTGGCAGAGAAGGCGAGGGGCAGATTGCGATTACCGGTCGCGAGTCGCGCCATGCCGTGCATGAACTCCGCGCGCGCTGCGATTGCATTCTCGTTGGTATTCGTACCGCTATTGCGGATGATCCGGAACTGACGGTGCGCATTGCCGGTTTGGAGCAGCGTTCGCCGGTGCGGATCGTGCTGGATCGGCAGTTTGAGTTGCCTTTGACGTCGAAGCTGGTGAAGACGGCGCGGGAGGTTCCGGTGATTGTCGCGGCGATACCCCCCTCTGCCCTGCCGGGCATCTCCCCCTCAAGGTGGGAGATCGATGGAGCGCCGCTTCCCCCTGCATCGACGGGCAGAGAGGGTGAACCGAAGGCGCGATTTGAGCGAGCGGACAGCCCCTTGCCGATCTCCCCCCTTGAGGGGGAGATGCCCGGCAGGGCAGAGGGGGGTAACCCCGATCGCCGACGCCAACAACTCACCGACGCCGGCGTCCAGATCCTCGAAGCCTCCACGCTCGAAAACCTCCTCCACATCCTCGCCGAAAGCGGCATGTCGGAACTTCTGGTCGAAGGCGGCGCCTTTGCCGCAAAATCATTCCTTGAAGCCGGGCTGGTGGACCGTATCATGCTGTTCGAAAGCCCGGTTGTGATCGGTGAAGGCGGGATTGAAACGCCGCTCAACCGTGCCGATATCACGGGCGATTATGCGCTGATCAGCGAAACCGCCTATGGGCCGGATCGCTGCTTCGATTATGAAAGGCCGATTTGATGTTTACCGGAATTGTCACCGACGTCGGAACCGTTTCCGAGCTGGAAGCCCTGGCTGAAGGCATTCGTCTGCGGGTGGCGACGAATTACGATCCCAAGACCATCGATATGGGTGCGTCCATCTCCCATGGCGGCGTGTGCCTGACGGTGACGAGGCTGCCTGATGATGGCAGCAACGAGCGCTGGTACGAAGTCGAGGCCTGGGAAGAGGCGCTGCGCCTGACGACGATCGCCAGCTGGCAGAAGGGTACTCACGTCAATCTCGAGCGGGCGCTCAAGATCGGCGACGAGCTTGGCGGCCACATCGTCTCCGGCCATGTCGACGGCAAGGCGGAAATATTGGCTGTCGAACCGGAAGGTGAGGCGGTGCGTATCCGCCTGCGCGCCCCGGAGCATCTGGCGAAATTTGTGGCGCCTAAGGGTTCCATTGCGCTCGATGGCACCTCGCTGACCGTCAACGCCGTCGAAGGCACGGATTTTGACGTTCTGCTGATCCGCCATACGCTCACCGTCACCACCTGGGGCGAACGTCAGCCGGGCGATTTCGTCAATTTCGAGGTCGACACCATGGCGCGTTATGCCGCAAGGCTTGCGGAATTTCCGTCGGCGTAAACCGAAAAGGTGACTCGGCGGGTTATTGTGCCCGCTGACGCCTCCTCCTCCCGTCATTCCGACTCAAAGCCGGCATGACGGAACGGAAGCGACGAGTACGCCAAATCGCATAATGGTCGCTGCCTTGCTTCCGATGAAGCTCAAAACACTATAAGACATCTCTTCAGCCGTTTTCATCCAAACGGGGGTAGGGGACATACATCATGCCGTCTTTTGAACTGCTGACAGCCTTTTTTGTAACCACCGCTTTGTTCGCCTACATCCCCGGTCCGGCCATGCTTTATGCGGCGGCGCAGACCATGGCGCGCGGCCGGTTTGCCGGGCTGATGGCGGTGCTTGGCATCCATGTCGGCTGCTATTTCCACATTTTTGCCTCTGCGGCGGGGCTTTCGGTGCTGTTTCAGGCCGTTCCCTGGCTCTATCTCGCCGTGAAGCTCTGCGGCGCGCTTTATCTCGTATGGCTCGGTTTTTCGATGCTGCGCAGCAAGCTTGAAGGTGAGGCGGTCAATCTGACCATCGAGCCGAAGTCGGCGCGCCGCGCCTTTATCGACAGCATCATCGTCGATGTGCTCAATCCGAAGACCGCGCTGTTCTTTCTGGCCTTTCTGCCGCAATTCGTCGATCCGGCAGCAGCCTTTCCGGTCTGGCTGCAATTGCTGATCCTCGGCATCGCCGTCAATTTCATTTTTTCCTCGGCAGATCTGGTCGGCGTGCTTCTGGCAGGAGCGATGGTCGGGCGTTTGAAGCGTTCCAGCGCGGTTCAGGTGCTTGTCCGCCGCGCTGCCGGAACGGTGCTGATGGGGCTCGGCGTCCATCTGGCCTTCCAGAAAACCTGATTCTCGGGAAGCCGCGCCGGGAGGTGCAAAACCCGGCCAAATGCCCTGCAGAAGCGGTCCCTTGCGCCACTGACATATGAAATTACTTGCCAAAAACAGTCAGCCGTGGTTTGACCGCCGCAAAAGCCGGTATGATCCGGCGTTAAGCTTTTCGGGAAAATCCCCAGGAACCCTCACATGTCCAAACCTCATCTTCTTATCGTGGAAGCACGTTTTTACGACGATATGGCCGATGCTCTTCTCGAAGGCGCGAAATTCGCACTCGATGAAGCCGGCGCCACCTATGACGTCATCACCGTTCCCGGCGCGCTGGAAATCCCTGCCGCCATCGCCATGGCGCTTGACGGTGCAGACAATGACGGCACCGAATATGACGGTTTTGTCGCGCTTGGCATGGTCATTCGCGGTGAGACCTACCACTTCGACATCGTCGCCAACGAATCCTCCCGCGCGCTGATGGACCTCGCGGTCAGCGAATCGCTGCCGATCGGCAACGGCATCCTCACCGTCGAGAATGACGAGCAGGCCTGGGCGCGTGTACGCCGTTCCGACAAGGACAAGGGCGGTTTCGCCGCCCGCGCGGCGCTGACCATGATCAAGCTGAAGAAAAAACTGGGTGGCTGAACGCATGTCGAATGTTGATAATGGCGGCGAACCGCGCCAGCCTTCGGTAAAGCCCGCCAACCAGCGCGGCGCGGCCCGCCTTGCGGCCGTGCAGGCGCTTTACCAGATGGATGTCGGCGGAACCGGCGTGATGGAAGTCGTCGCCGAATATGAGGCGCATCGTCTCGGCCAGGAAGTCGATGGCGATACCTACCTGAAGGCTGACCCTTCGTGGTTCCGTTCGATCGTCGCCGGCGTGGTGCGCGATCAGACGAAGATCGACCCGCTGGTGCGCTCCGCCCTTCTGGAAGACTGGCCGCTGTCGCGTCTCGATGCCACCGTGCGCGCCATCCTGCGTGCCGGCGCTTTCGAGATTCTCGAGCGCAAGGACGTGCCGGTCGCCGTCATCGTCACGGAATATGTTGAAATCGCCCGTGCTTTCTTCGAGCATGACGAGCCCAAGCTGGTGAATGCGGTTCTGGACCGCATTGCCAAACAGGTGCGCGGCGAGGCAAAACGCTGAAGTAAAACAGGTGAGGAAGAGATGAGCGCAGTTTCCGTCCCCGGACTTGAAGTTCAACTGGACGAGGCGAAGCGCAACGTCTTCCTTCTCACCATGGCGCAGGCGATCATGGGATCGGCCGCGCCCTTGAGCTTTTCGGTCGGCGCGCTTGCCGGTTATCAGCTGCTCGGTGCGGACAAGTCACTGGCGACCGCGCCGCTCACCGGCTTTAATATCGGTGTCGCGCTCGGCGCGATCTGCGTGGCGGCCGCCTCCCGCTTTCTTGGCCGCAAGGCAGGCTTCATGGTCGGCGCGCTGATGTGCTCCATCGGCGGCGGCATTGCTGCGGTGGCGCTCTTCCGGTCGGATTTCTGGCTGTTTGCCGTCGGCCTGCTGCTGATTGGCATTTCCGGCGGTTTCACGCAGAAAATCCGCTTCGCCGCAGCCGATGCCTCGCCATCCTTCTACAAGCCGAAGGCGATCTCCTGGATTCTGGCTGGCGGCATTATTTCCGCCATCGTCGGGCCGCAACTCGCCATCTTCGGCAAGGATTTGCTTGCGCCGGTTACCTTTGCCGGCGCTTTTCTGGCCCTCGTTCCGCTCGGCCTCGTTTCGATTGCCATTCTGGCGTTTCTGAAATTGCCCGACCCCAAGGCTGCCACCGCCCATGTCGAATCGGTAAGGCCGCTTTCGGAGATTGTCCGCACGCAGCGTTTCGTCACCGGCATGATCTGCGGTATCGGCTCTTATGCGTTGATGACCTTCATGATGACGGGCGCACCGCTTGCCATGGTGATCGGCTGCGGTTTCCCGACCGAACTCGCCACGCTCGGCATCCAGTGGCATGTGCTGGCCATGTTCGGCCCGAGCTTCTTCACCGGCATGCTGATTTCCCGATTCGGCGCGGAAAAAATCGTTGCTTCCGGCCTCATCGTGCTGATGGCCTGCGCCATTGTCGCCCATATGGGCATAGAGCTGTGGAATTTCTGGGCGGCGCTCATTCTGCTTGGCCTCGGCTGGAATTTCGGTTTCATCGGCGCAACCGCCATCATCACGTCAAGCTACCGCCCGCATGAGGCGGACAAGGTGCAGGGCTTCCATGATATCGTGCTCTTCGGCACGGTGGCGTTGTCGTCCTTCTCTTCAGGCAAGGTGTTTACGGCCTGGGGCTGGTCGGTGATGAACCTCGTCATCTGGCCGGTTGCCGGGCTTTGCCTCCTGCTCGTCCTGTCGCTCATCCTCACGAAGCAAAAAAAAGCCGCCTGAGTTCTGCGCTGCTCTCTACGCCTTTCAAGTTTCAGGCAAATTTGTGGGCTTGACGCGGCACCTTGCGCCAACGCAATCTCCGCTCCGAGGACATTTTTCCTTGGGAGGGGAACAAATGCCCAAGACGGGATTTGGGACAGGCCGTCCGCATCTCCCTGCACAAGGTTTCGCCGCGCCGGGGAGGGAGTGAGACCCGGCCTTTTGGGAGGTAAGTGCGCATGACCGTAATACCCATAGTAATTTTATGTGGGGTCCTGTCCGTGGTTTACGCGGTGTGGACGACCAAGAGCGTTCTCGATGCCGATCAGGGCAACGAGCGTATGCGTGAAATAGCAGGTTTTATCCGTGAAGGTGCGCAGGCTTATCTCACCCGTCAATATCTCACCATCGCCGTCGTCGGATTGATCGTCGCTGTTCTTGCCTGGTATCTGCTATCGGCCATGGCGGCCATCGGCTTCCTCATCGGCGCGGTGCTTTCGGGCGCGGCCGGTTTCGTCGGCATGCATGTGTCGGTGCGCGCCAATCTGCGCACCGCGCAGGCGGCGTCCCACAGCCTTTCCGCCGGTCTCGATATCGCCTTCAAGTCGGGCGCCATCACCGGCATGCTGGTCGCAGGTCTCGCGCTGCTCGGCGTCTCCATCTATTATTACATCCTGACCTCGGTGATGGGCCATCCGGCCGGATCGCGTGAAGTGATCGATGCGCTGGTGTCCCTCGGTTTCGGCGCATCGCTGATTTCCATCTTCGCCCGTCTCGGCGGCGGCATCTTCACCAAGGGTGCGGATGTCGGCGGCGATCTCGTAGGCAAGGTCGAGGCCGGCATTCCCGAGGACGACCCGCGCAACCCGGCAACGATCGCCGACAATGTCGGCGACAACGTCGGCGACTGCGCCGGCATGGCGGCAGACCTCTTCGAGACCTATGCCGTCTCTGTCGTCGCGACCATGGTTCTTGCCGCAATCTTTTTTGCGGGAACGCCGATACTGGAAAGCGCCATGGTCTATCCGCTGGCGATTTGCGGCGCGTGTATCCTGACCTCGATTGCCGGCACCTTCTTCGTCAAGCTCGGCACCAACAATTCCATCATGGGCGCGCTCTACAAAGGGCTCATCGCCACCGGTGTGTTCTCAGTTGCCGGTCTTGCGGTCGCTACTCATGGAACGGTTGGCTGGGGAGTGGTGGGCACGGTGGCCGGAATGGAGATCACCGGCACCAACCTCTTTTTCTGCGGATTGGTCGGCCTCGTCGTGACGGCGCTGATTGTCGTCATCACCGAATATTATACCGGCACCAACAAGCGCCCGGTCAATTCCATCGCGCAGGCATCGGTCACCGGTCACGGTACCAACGTCATTCAGGGCCTTGCGGTCTCGCTGGAATCGACGGCGCTGCCGGCTCTCGTCATCGTTGGCGGCATCATCGGAACCTATCAGTTGGCCGGCCTGTTCGGCACGGGCATCGCGGTCACCGCCATGCTTGGTCTCGCGGGCATGATCGTGGCGCTCGACGCCTTCGGCCCGGTGACTGATAATGCCGGTGGTATCGCTGAAATGGCCGGTCTCGATCCTGACGTGCGCAAGGCGACGGATGCGCTGGATGCCGTCGGCAACACCACCAAGGCCGTCACCAAGGGTTACGCCATCGGTTCGGCCGGTCTCGGCGCGCTGGTGCTGTTTGCGGCCTATTCCAACGACCTGTCCTATTTCGCCGCCAATGGCGATACTTATCCCTACTTCAAGGATATAGGCGAGATTTCCTTCAGCCTCGCCAACCCTTATGTGGTTGCCGGCCTGCTGTTCGGCGGCCTCATCCCCTATCTCTTCGGCGGCATCGCCATGACGGCGGTGGGCAAGGCGGCAAGCTCGATTGTCGAGGAAGTGCGCCGCCAGTTCCGCGAAAAACCGGGCATCATGGCTGGGACGGAAAAGCCTGATTATGGCAGGGCCGTGGACCTGCTGACACGCGCGGCGATCAAGGAAATGGTCATCCCGTCGCTCCTGCCGGTTCTGGCGCCGCTCGTCGTTTATTTCGGCGTGCTGCTGATTTCGGGCTCCAAGGCGTCGGCCTTCGCGGCACTTGGCGCATCGCTGCTCGGCGTCATCATCAACGGCCTCTTCGTGGCGATTTCCATGACCTCAGGTGGCGGTGCATGGGACAACGCCAAAAAGAGCTTCGAAGACGGCTTCATCGACAAGGACGGCGTGCGCCACGTCAAGGGTTCGGACGCCCACAAGGCGTCGGTGACGGGTGATACGGTCGGCGATCCCTACAAGGATACCGCCGGTCCCGCCGTCAACCCGGCGATCAAGATCACCAATATCGTGGCGCTATTGCTGCTTGCTGTTCTTGCCCACTGAGGGCTGAGGTTCCGACGAATGAAAAAGGCCCGGGGAGTGATCCCCGGGCCTTTGATTTTTCCGTTCCTGCTGAGGTCAGGGGGTGTTGTTGCCCTGACCGAGAATGCTCTTGGCGATGTTGGCGCCGGAGGTGCCGCCGGAGAGCAGCTGCTGCAGGAAGGTGAGGTCCTTGCCGCCGGTCGGCGTGGTGCGCGAAATCGTGTCGAAGACCTTGCCGTCCTGCAGCGTGTAGTTGGCCTTGCGCTCGATGACGCCGTCCTTGTTGAAATAGATCGCAAGAATGTTCTGTTCGACCAGCGCCGGCTTCATGAAGGCCGCGCGGCGCACGCGCTTCTGCGAGATGTAATAGAAAACCTCGTTGCCGAAGGTCGCCGTCGTGGAGGGCGTGCCCATGGTCAGCAGAACCTGCTCACGGCTGGAACCCTCAGGGATCAGCTGGAGCGACTGCTCGTCCATGACATAGCCGTTATGGAACACATCGGTTGTGCTGCTGCAGGCGGAAAGCAGGCCGGATGCGAGCACGATTGCGATGGCGGTCTTGCTCAGAATTTTGCCGTGACTTGCGGATTTCTGCTTGCTCAACTGCTTTTCCCCGACTGCGATCATGAATGGCACCTTCCGGCATTGCGTGGTGCACAGTGTCTGTGCACATGATTGTGTCAATCCGGGGACGGAAAATCCCGATCACCCCCCAAATTCAATGCTTTCCCGGCCTTTTGGAACTCCTCCGGTTCTCTTCGACTGTTTCAGCCCAAAGACGAACGTGACCGTGACAGCATTGCAATTCGTGGATGCTTCGGTAAACCAGCTTTGACAATCATGCAACAAGTGCGATGGGCGGTAAGCGAATTCACCCGTCCGGTTCGGAAAAAAAAGATGATATTCGGGCTGTTCAAGAAGAAAAACAACAATCGCGCCATAGTTGACCGGCAATATGCGACCTTGACGGCTGCCGCCCGCACGCCCGGATTTTATCTTGACCTCGGTGTGCCCGACACGGTCATGGGCCGTTTCGAGATGCTCTCGGCGATCATGATTCTCTATTTCCGCCGCACCAAATCATCAGGTGTCAGCGGGCAGGAAATCGCCCAGGAGATCGTCGACGCCTTTTTTCAAGATATCGATCATTCCATCCGTGAGCTGGGAATCGGTGACCAGGGCGTGCCGAAACGCATGAAGAAATTCGCCGGTATGTTTTATGGGCGGCTCGAATCCTACGCGGCGGCGCTGGATGCTTCCGACCGCCCCGCTCTTGCCGCAGCGCTCCGGCGCAATATATATCCGCAGGTAGACGACAAGGCCCCTGATATGGAGGGGTTGGCGGGCTGGATGATGGAAGCATCCGCAGCCCTTGCCGCCCAGTCCGAAGAGACAATAGCAACCGGAAGCCTGACGCTGCCCTTGCCTTTACGATGAGGTTCACGATGAACGCGCGACACGCAGCAAATGACGACCTGCCTTTTTCCTATCCCGTAAAGGTAGGCCATATTTCCGCCAATCCCGTCAGGATTGGTCTCGAAGCCAGTGCCGAGGAACTGAAGGCGCTGGCGAAATTCTGGGATGTGGTTTCCGTCGAATATCTGAAGGCGGAGCTGCAGGTTTCCCGCTGGAAGAAGGATGGCGTGAAGATCAAGGGTGAGGTGCATGCGGCTGTGACCCAATCCTGCATCGTCACGCTGGAGCCGGTCTCGAGCAAGATCGACGAGACGGTGGAGCAGATTTTCGTCCCGGAAGGATCGAAACTGGCGCGGATGGTGACCAATGAGGAAGGCGAGATCGTGCTTGATCCTGATGGCCCCGATATTCCCGATCAGTTCACCGGCGACAGCATCGATGTCGGCGCCGTGGTTGCCGAATTTGCCGCGCTTGCGATTGATCCTTATCCGCGCAAAGCGGATGCGGAATTTGCCGAAGCGGCTGAAAAAGAGCCCGAAGAAGAAAAGCGCCCATCGCCCTTTGCCGTGCTGAAAGATTGGAAAAAAGACTGAATGGCCCAGCCGGGCTGAAATAATTTTATTGTAACAAGAGCCGGAAAAGGTATTTTCGCGCAAAATCCGCTTGATTGGCGGCAAGTAAGGATAAGGGACGAGTGATCAGAATTGCAATTGACGTCATGGGTGGCGATTTCGGCCCAGATGTTGCCATACCCGGTGCCGCCAAGGCGCTTGAACGGCACAACGATGTAACTTTTCTGCTCTACGGGCAGAAGAGCAAATGCGACCCCATTCTGGCACAATATCCCGCACTTCGGGAAAAGTCGGTCTTTCACGATTGTGAAGTCTCGGTCAGCATGGACGAGAAACCGAGCCAGGCGCTGCGCCGTGGCCGCTATGTTTCCAGCATGTGGCGCGCCATCGAGGCGGTAAAGCTCGGCGAGGCGGATGTCGCCGTTTCCGCCGGCAATACCGGCGCGCTGATGGCCATGGCCAAATTCTGTTTGCGCACCATGGCGCGGGTGGAACGACCGGCGATTGCCGGCATCTGGCCGACGCTGAAGGGCGAAAGCATCGTGCTCGACATCGGTGCGACGATCGGAGCCGATTCCCAGCAGCTTCTGGATTTTGCCCTGATGGGCGGCGCCATGGCGCGCGCGCTTTTCGATATCGACCGCCCTACCGTCGGCCTGCTCAATGTCGGTGTCGAGGAAGTCAAGGGCCAGGAAGAGGTACGTGAGGCCGGACGGCTTATCCGTGAGGCCGATCTCGGCACCATCGACTATCGCGGTTTCGTCGAAGGCGATGATATCGGCAAGGGTACGGTGGATGTGGTGGTGACGGAAGGTTTCACTGGCAACATTGCGCTCAAAGCCGCAGAAGGCACGGCGCGCCAGATCACCACGCTTCTGCGTGAGGCGATCTCGCGCAGCTTCTTCGCCAAGATCGGTTATGTCCTGGCGAAAAGCGCCTTTGATGTGCTTCGGGAAAAAATGGACCCGCGCAAGGTCAATGGCGGCGTGTTTCTGGGCCTGAACGGCATTGTCATCAAGAGCCACGGGGGTACGGACGCCGTTGGTTTTGCGTCGGCTGTCGATGTCGGTTACGACATGGTTCACAACGGCCTGACGGCCAAGATTGAAAATGATCTGAAGATTTACCACGCAAGACGGCTTCCGCCCCCGGCGCCCGAAGCTCTCGTGGCTGACGAGGAATAAGGGAATGATCCGCTCTATAGTTCGTGGTTTCGGGGCAGCGCTTCCGAAGCGTGTCATGACCAACAGCGAAATCGAAGGTGTCGTCGAGACATCAGACGAATGGATCGTGCAGCGCACGGGCATCAAGCAGCGCTATATCGCCGGCGAAGGTGAAACCACCGCGTCCCTCGGCGAAGCTGCTGCGCGTGCCGCGCTCGACAATGCCGGCCTGACACCTGATGATATCGACCTCATCATTCTGGCCACCTCGACCCCTGATAACACTTTTCCGGCAACGGCGGTGAACATCCAGAACCGTCTTGGCATGACCCACGGCTTCGCCTTCGACATGCAGGCCGTCTGTTCCGGCTTCGTTTATGCCGTATCGACCGCCGACCTCTATATTCGCGGCGGCATGGCCAAGCGCGTCCTGGTGATCGGTTCCGAAACCTTCTCGCGCATTCTCGACTGGAAGGACCGCACCACCTGCGTTCTCTTCGGCGATGGCGCCGGCGCGCTGATTCTTGAAGCCGGCGAAGGCGAGGGTACCTCCGCCGATCGCGGCGTTCTGACCGCGCAGCTGCGTTCCGACGGTTCGCACAAGGAAAAGCTCTATGTCGATGGCGGACCTTCCACGACAGGTACCGTTGGTCATCTGCGCATGGAAGGCCGGGAAGTGTTCAAGCACGCCGTCGGCATGATCACCGACGTGATCGAACAGGCCTTTGAGGCGACGGGCACGACGTCTGATGACCTCGACTGGCTGGTTCCGCACCAGGCCAACAAGCGCATCATCGACGGATCGGCGAAGAAGCTTAACATCGACCCGGAAAAGGTCGTCATCACCGTCGATCAGCACGGTAATACCTCGGCCGCCTCCATTCCGCTGGCGCTTGCCGTTGCGGCCGGCGACGGACGCATCAAGAAGGGCGATCTTGTCATGCTGGAGGCCATGGGCGGCGGCTTCACCTGGGGTGCGGTGCTGCTGCGCTGGTAAGGGCGTGATTTGCGCGTTTGCCGGGGCGCCGGGGCGAAATCGGTTGTGATTTTCGCGCTCACGCCCCGGTCAGAAGCGCCCGGGCGACCCGAGCCTGTGTCAAAACCGTATCAGTCAGTCTAAGCCCTTGCACTGATTGCCGAAAGCCTCAAATGAATCTGGAACAATCCCTTGACCGGTCGCCACAAGGGAAATAATCTCGGCGGCTCCTAGAGAAAAATTCAGACACGGTTTGTGGGGAAAAATGGCCGGGAAGACAGTGACACGCGCAGATCTTGCAGAATCTGTGTTTCGTAAAGTCGGGCTGTCCCGCACCGAATCCGCCGAACTGGTCGAAACGATCATCGACGAGATTTGCAACGCGATCACCCGCGGCGAGGTCGTCAAGCTTTCGTCCTTCGCAACTTTCCAGATCAGGGAAAAGAACGAGCGCATCGGCCGCAACCCGAAAACGGGTGAGGAAGTTCCGATTTCGCCGCGCCGCGTCATGACCTTCAAGGCCTCCAATGTGCTGAAGCAGCGCATTTTGAAGGCCCATACGGCCCGCAAGGCCAAGCAGAAGGGCCAGAAGGCGGGGGCATAATCCCTCACTCAAGGTCGTAGCGACACGCCTTTTTTGCCATATCGCAAGCCCTTTTCCCCATTCTTCTTGTGAACATACTTGAATTTCAACGTGCAAGCCGTTGAAATCCGGTCGACTCACATCATAATCAATTTTAGTGATTTGTATCTCGCCGCAACGGCGTCGGCGCGGGGTCGTAACCGACTTAGCGTGGTGTTTGACCGGCGGGTGAAAAGCGTTCTCGTTCAGTGTCCGGCCGGATGCATGGTGCTCCGGTTCGGATGGGAGTGGAAATTTGGATAAAAGCCCCGACGCGTTTCGGACGATCAGTGAAGTGGCGGATGAGCTGAACCTGCCGCAGCATGTGCTGCGTTTCTGGGAAACGCGTTTTCCGCAGATCAAGCCGATGAAACGGGGCGGGGGCCGCCGTTATTACCGCCCTGACGATATCGATCTCCTGAAGGGCATCCGTCATCTTCTTTATGACCATGGCTACACCATCAAGGGCGTGCAGAAGCTCCTGAAAGCCAATGGTAACCGCTTCGTGGCGGCAATCGCCTCCGGTGATCTCGCGACCATGGAAGCCATCATGGCGGCGAGCGGGGAAAAGGAAGTCGCCGAGCCGCGTGTCATCGATACCGATGGGGACGAGGTTGTCGGCCGTCCGAAGGCCAAGCCGAGCGGCCGGTTTTTCGGCTTCGGCGGCGGCAACAGCGATGCCGAAATATCGGTCGGCAAGTCAAGCATCGGCAAGGACGATCAGGCGCTTTTGCAGGAAGCCCTGTTCGATCTCCTCGAGTGCAAACGCCTGCTCGATCAGGTTCGCTGACGATTTATCCACAGGTCTTTTAAGCGTTTCCCATCCGGGAATTCGAGAAAACAAAGAGTTAGAGCGTTTTCCCGTTTCTCTGAAAAACGAAAACGATCGCGAATGCCAACTTTTCGGAAACTCCTTTCGCCGATAATGCGGCTCCGTTGAAAGGAGTCCGATCGTGAGCAACCGAAAACCGACAGCACGACGCCGCACGGCGAAGAAATCGAGCGGCGGCAGCGTTTGGCCATGGGTGTTGATGCTGGGCGTCGTTGCCGGCGGCATTCAGGCTTACGAACATCGAGACAGCCTTCTGCCGCAGCGCCATGTTGCGAAGGCGACATCCTCAGCCGCGAATTCCCCGAAAGTCGCGACAACCGCCAAGCGCGATGCGGTCACGACCGAGAAAGTCGCATCCATCCGCCCCGCATCGCCGGCTCTGCCCGGCAATGGACCGGTGCCGCCGCGCCCGATCGCCATGCCATCCGTCTCGCAGCCGAGCCAGGTTGCAGCTATCCTGCCGGAAACGCGTCCTTCGGTCGAAAAAATCTCGCTCGGTGAAAAAAGCGGCGCCTTTGCCTTCTGCGGCCGTTCGGGCCTCAATAATTGCGTGGCCGATGGCAACACCTTCTGGATGAAGGGCGTGAAGACGCAGCTCGCCGGCATCGAGGTTCCGCAGATCGACCGGGCGCGCTGCATGGAAGAGCGCCAGCGCGGTTTCGTTGCAAAGGTCAGGCTTCGCGACATGCTGAATGCCGGCGCCTTCGATGTGACCTCTTCCGGGACTGCGGGCGGGCAAGCCACGGAACGCAAACGGCTTTCGCGTTCGGGCGTCTCCTTCGCCGATCAACTCGTGCGAGAAGGGCTCGCCCATCCGGTATCGGCAAAAAATCAGTCCTGGTGTGGCTAAGGCCCAATTGACCGAAACGGTCCGGCCTGTGTAGATGAGGCTCAGTCGCGTTTGGGATCGAGGCCTCGTGCCGGACACCCGAAGGATGACGACTTTTTGCAGCGACTTGACCGCAATGGTGCAAGGCGCGGCAATGCGGACGTGGCGAAATCGGTAGACGCAGCAGACTTAAAAGCTTGCGAGGTCACTATCGTTAAGTGATCCGTCACAGCGGAAAGTGAGCAATCCCAATGGGTTGGTCTGCGCTAAAAGATCGCTTCAAGGTACTATGTGACGAACTTTTCGGAATTGACCGGAGCGTCTCGTCACAGCTCCAATCCCACCAAACAATAGAGCAACAGCTTGCCCAGCTCCCAGTCCTGAGGCGGTCCCTGAAGTGGACTCCTGAGGGGCTTCCGTGCGTCACTGAGATACGCCATGACCCAGAGAGCGGGCTCTTCCTGAAGACAACAAGGATCATTGAGGATGGCTGAGTTAGCCCGACTACGCATCTCCAAGGTGGCCCTCAAAGACGGCTACTATATACCCGGAGCCACGGCTCGGAGCCACGTACAGGAGGGTGCTGGCACAGACGTTGCCTACTTTAAGCGAACCGGAGAAACCGAATGGGCCCGGATAACGATCCTTGAGTTCGTCCGTCTCATCCGCTGACTATACCACATTACACACAATAAGGTGATCTCATGAACATGCTCATCACGTCCGGCCCGCATCTCTACGACCGCTGGGAAGATCAGGTGGCTCTCGAAGAGGAGATGTTATCTCTTGGCAAGGACCGCATGAAGTCCAAGATCGAGAAGGCCAGAATGGCCCACGACATGACCTCGCTTCGACCGTACCGGAGCCTGATCCACGAGTGGGTCTTGCCGGTCTCGAAGTTCCTCTCCGAATGGTGCGAGGCCCAGACAAAGAAGAGGGGAGTGAGACCTATCGCTTTGCCCCTGCTTCAGGACATGGACCACGATGCGGTTGCCGTATGCGCCCTCAAGACGATCCTCCGAATGATGGGCGTCAAGCGAAGAGGCGTTATGGCCGTGGCCTATGAGATCGGTACATGGGTAGAACACGAGGCCCGTGCAGCCGCATGGATTGAGGCCGACGAGGGAAACTTCCGGGGCCTTGAGCATAACCAGAAGGCAGGGGGCTCCAACTCCACCCACATCCGCCGAGCCCGCATCTCGATCTTCAACAAGCACGTCTCTGAGAAAATCGAGTGGGAAAACTGGACGGACGAAGAGCGCCGCCGAGTCGGCCTCCAGATGGTGGACATTGTGATCCAAGCCACCCGCCGCTTCTCAATCATGCCCGACCCCGAGTGGACACCTCCGCCGAACGCTAAGGTGAAGCCCAAGAGTCGCCCCCTGATCCTTGAGGGTGACACTGAACTGATGAACTGGCTTGCCTCCGCCACGGATGACGAGTTGCTTCACTCCCCGGTGTTCATGCCTACCGTGATCCCGCCAAAGCCTTGGACTGGGCCACGCGACGGAGGATACTGGACGCCTTTCGTCAAGACACCATTCCTCATCCGCTTTAAGGCCAACCACGAGAGCCAGCGCCAGCGGGCCATCGACGACTACGAAGCTTTGGACATGCCCGATGTCTATAGCGCCTTGAACCGCGTTCAGGGTACGCCGTGGAAGATCAACAAGCGTGTCTTCGAGGTCGCCATGAAGATGTGGGAGATGGACATCGCACTGGCCGGTCTGCCCAGAAAGGAGCAACTCACTGTCCCGGAAAGGCCTATCGACGCGGACACCGATGATGAGGTCAGAAAGAAATGGGCCTCCGATGCATCCGCCGTTCGGAAGATCAACGCTACCCGTATCAGCCACTACATCTCCTATGATCGATGCCTGAAGCTGGCCGCAAGGTTTGCCGACGAGCCCTGCTTCTACTTTCCCCACATGCTCGACTTCCGGGGACGCATGTATCCGATCCCTAATGAATTGAGCCCACAGGGAGAGGACCTCCACAGGGGCCTGTTGACCTTCGCGAGAGGCAAGGAGGTACGTCCTGAGGATGCCGGATGGCTGGCCGTGCAGGTCGCTAACTGCTTCGGTGTGGACAAGGTGTCTATCGATGATCGCATCGCTTGGGTGGAAGCCCGAGAGTCCGAATGGAGGGACATGGCCGATGACCCGATGACCCATAGAGAATGGGCCGCAGTGGACATCCGGTCAGGAGAGCCGAAGTATGATAGCTGGCAAGCATTGGCCGCTGTCTTCGAATGGGTGGACTACCTCAAGGCGCGGTCTGCCGGTCTCCCATTCTTCTCCTCCCTGCCAATCCGCGTGGACGGAACCTGCAATGGTATCCAGCACCTGTCCGCAATGGTCCGGGACGAGGAGGGTGGTCGCGCCGTCAACATCATCCCATCCGACACTCCGAAAGACATCTATCAGGACGTGGCGGACCTCTTAACGGAGATACTCCGGGAGCACGAAGAGGACCCGAAGGATGATGCTTTGCGGGCCCGCTGGGAGGAAATCTTAGGAGGCAAGGCGAACCGATCCCTCACCAAGCGTCCCGTCATGATCCTGCCCTACGGCGGGACCCAACATGCCTACTTCAAGTACACCCTCGAATGGGTGGACGAAAACGTAACCAAGGAGAGCTTCGGAGACGACAAGGATAAGTACGCCATGGTGGGCTACATGGTCCGCAAACTCTGGAAGGCCGTTAAAGAAAGGATCAAGAAGCCAAGAGAGGTAATGGAGTGGCTTCAGCAATGTGCAGACAAGGCCTCAACTACAGGACTGCCGCTGTACTGGAAGACCCCCGCAGGTTTTGTCGTGCGCCAGTTTTATGGGGAACGGGATCGAATCAGAGTTAAAACCAACATCGACGGTCAAGATCATTGGATAGTCGCATGGGAAGTGACGCCAACGATGGACAGAAAGGCACAGGCGACCGGCATTGCTCCCAACTTTGTGCACTCCATGGACGCCTCGGCCCTCATGGATTGCGTCAACCTGGCATTCGACAACGGCATCGATAGCATCA
The DNA here is from genome assembly GCF_030209895.1 of Agrobacterium sp. CFBP2214. Classification (NCBI taxonomy): domain Bacteria; kingdom Pseudomonadati; phylum Pseudomonadota; class Alphaproteobacteria; order Hyphomicrobiales; family Rhizobiaceae; genus Agrobacterium; species Agrobacterium sp. CFBP2214. Next base: position 1,082,643 of record NZ_JARVRC010000001.1, read on the forward strand.
CCACGATCCACGACAGCTACGGCTCCGTGGCATCCGATATGTGGACCCTCTACGGCTGTGTCCGAGAGGCTTTCATCCTGACGCACAACGAGCCCGTGCTGGAAAACTTCAGGGCGGCTTGTCAGGAAGTCGTCCCGGAGATTACCGAATGGCCGAAACTCCCGAAGTTTGGAACGCTCGATATCGAAGCGGCCCGTCATAGCGATTACTTCTTCGCATAACTCTACCACATTACACATTAATAGGTGCCCTATTGATTAAACATGAGGTTCGATCTTGAAGCCGTTCACTTCAGAGCTTTCCACTCGGCTCGACCGAGACAAACTGATGATGATGTCCAGAGACCGCGCTGCGGAGCTGGGCCACATTATCCTTGAGCCACTCACCAACAGCCCCGCCGCCGAGAACCTTGCCGCTGTGGCAATCGCCTTTGCGGTGCTCTCCAATCGATACAGCATGGGACCCGAGGAGCTTTATCACTACGGGATGAAGATACTGACGGAACCCACCCCCCACCATCGCAAGGGGAATGCTCTCCTCGACAGTCTGCAAGACTGGGCCGGGATGAGGGTCCGCAACGAGGCAATCATTTAACCTCTCCAAAATCTACCACATTACACGATATCCCTGAAAGGATACCCAATGGCACGATACTTTGTGAGCCCATTTGGTGCTCTCGTTCACCCGTGGCTCACCAAGGCCGACACCAAGTTCAATTCGGATGGTCTGTTCCATTCTGAGCTACACGCTGAAGGGGAGGCAGCCGAGGCCCTCAAGCAGCGCATCACTGAGGCCGCTCAGGCAGCATTCGATGAAGAGACGGCGAAGATGAAGCCCGCCGAGGCCAAGAAGTGGAGCCTCTACGTTCCCTTCGAAGACCTCGAAGATGAGGACACGGGTGAGCCCACGGGAACCACCAAGTTCGACTTCAAGCAGAACGCCAAGATCAAGGACCGTGAGACCGGCGAACTCAAGCCCGTGAGCATCGAGATCAGGGACTCCAAGGACAAGCCGGTGACTGGCGTGGTCATCTACTCCGGCTCCATCGGTCGCATCATGTACTCGATCCGCAAGATCGTGATGACATCAAGCAAGCAGATCGGTGTTCGTCTGGATTTCTCTAAGGTCCAGATCAAGGAGCTGAAGACCGGCGGCGGTGGCTTCGGGGCTATCGATGATGGCTATGTCAGCGAGGGCGCATCTGGTCCTAACGAGCCGGAAGAGGACGATGGGGGCGAATACTGATGGATGATCTTATCACCACCATTCTCGGCGCATCTCTCGCGATTATCGCCGGGTGCTTCGCGATCTTGGCAGTAACCGCCACAGCAGCCTTCATGGGGTCGCTTCTATGATCCGTGCCTTGATTGATCGTCTTCTCCTCGCAATCGGCGCGATCTTCCTGCTCCTCAACCTCCTGTGCGGTCTCTTTGCGGCGGGACTCTTGGCTGACAACCTGACGGCGGCCCCGGATGATCCCGGCATGGGCTTCCTCCTGTGGTTCATCGTGGGTGTCTCCACGATCTATGCCTTCGTGGTGAGGGAGTACGACTGATGAAGATCGGTGCCTACTTCGTGCTGGGGGTCTTCCTCATCATCGGCCTCACAGGTCCTGCAATCCTCCTCTACGAGGGGGTCTTCTAAGATGGGCGTCTCCCGCAACAATGGGCGGGGGATGAAACGGAGGGCCTACCCGGATCGCTCCAAGTTAAACCTCGACGCTGGGCTTCGGCTCGGCTTCAGGTCAGGCCTTGAGGAAATCAACGCGAAACACCTCAAGGCCCTTGGCTATCCGGTGGACTTCGAGAGCATCAAGATACCCTACACGGTTCCGCTCACGAGGCACCACTACACGCCAGACTTCCCGCTCCCAAACGGTATCCTCGTGGAGACCAAAGGGAAGCTAGAGCCCCGAGATCGGGCCAAGCATGTCTACGTGAAGAACCAACATCCCGAGTTGGACATCCGGTTCGTCTTCCAGCGTCCCTACGACAAAATCTACAAGGGCTCCCCCACCACCTACGCAGCATGGGCCGACAAGAACGGCTTCAAGTGGGCCACTCGGCTCATCCCTGAGGCGTGGCTTAAAGAGGCGGGGCCTCAACGGAAACCCAAAGAGGTCCTGAATGAGCGACAGCTCCCTCATCAAGTACAAGCCGAGGGCTGAGACCAAGCGGATCATCATCCACGACTCTCATACCGAGCCCCAGATCGAGCACGTTGAAGACATCTCACGGTGGCACATCGATGCCCGTGAAGGGGCCCTCCGTATGGGCCTCCTCTCCATCGGCTACCACTACATTATCGAGAGAGGCGGGGAGACCGTAGCTGGTCGTCCTGAAGAACTCATCGGGAGCCACACCCCCGGACACAACATGGACTCCATCGGGGTCTGCCTCGTCGGTGGCCGGGAGCATGGTGTCGATGGTGGAGTGGACAACTTCACTCGGGAACAGCGCAAGGCACTCCTGAGGCTCATCCAGCAGCTCTACACCAAGTACGGGCCGCTGAAGATCAAGGGCCACTCCGAAGTCCAGCGATACCGAAACCGAAACCTCCCGCCGTGCCCAGCGCTCGATATGGACCTCCTCCGGGAGGACGTGGCGCTCTATGAACAGGGGATCATCCTATGAGAAGCGTCTACATCGCTGATAGCGTCCAGATCGATACCGGCGCGAAGGTCTTCAAGTTGTCCGCAGCGGCAACCACCAACGCCACCACGATCAACAAGGGCAAGACGAAGCTCAAGGGCGGCTCCATCAAGAACACGTCAGCCGGGATCAAATACGTCAAGCTTTACGACAAGGGCGCTTCAGTCCCGGCGGCATCTGATGTTCCAATCGTCAAGCTCGCCCTCTCCGCCGGAGAAACCGTTAACGTTAAGGACATCTTCGGGAACGAAGGGATCACCTTCCAAAACGGCCTCGGGATCATGCTCACGGGTGCCCCAGCGGACAACGATGTGACGGCGGTGGCAGCTAATGACCTCCACCTGAACCTGACGTACCTCGCTTAGCGCTCCAACCTAGGTGCCACCATGACCAACCAGAATGCCAAGGCCTCGGGGCTGAACCCTCAGGCAACCATCGTGCTCGACTATCTGAAGTCTGGCCGGGACCTCACTGGTCTCATCGCAATGGTCACCCTCGGGGTGGTCTCCCTCACGTCCCGCATCTCCGAACTTCGCAAGGCCGGTTTCGACATCCAGTCGGCCATCAGCAAGGACCACAACGGGAAACGCTATCGCAAATACTGGATGCCGAAGGAGCAGCCCAATGAATGACCTCGAAGATGCCGTAAACATGCTGATCGGGCTGAAGGCCCCAGAACTCGGTGACACGCTGCTGGAAATCGCCAGCCAGAACAACGTGAAGATCGCCCTCACGTTCGAAGTGGTTCCGGGCGGAGAGGTCACCGACATCACCTTTACAGCCAAGAGGCTGGACGCCGAGGAGGTCTCCGAGTGAGCCAACAGTACCGCATCAGGGCTGAGGATGATCCCTTGGAACGATACTTCGCCAACGGAGCGGACTTCGTGGTGGAACGCAAGACTGGCTGGTTCTCGTGGGAAACCGTTCACCACGTCAAGGACCCCGCCGAGTTCCGGGAGGTTATCGAAAAGGACATGAAGAGGCTGCGCAAAGAGGGCGAAGAGCAAGCCATGCGGGACAACTTCAAGCCCGTACATGCTGCCGCCTATTGGCTCCGTGATCGCTTCGGCGCGGTCGAGCTTCGCATCCAGATCGACACCAAGGGGTGACATCATGACACAACTCCCAGAACTTCGAGACCTTGCTGGCGTTGCCTTCGAGGTGAATACCCGCGTGGCATGGTACATCGGCGGTCGTTATGGCAGCGGTATGGTGCTCGGCTATGTGTCCCGGATGGAGATCGTGGACGGCGAGACCTCCCGTTATGACTACAATGAGCGCAAGTACGTCATGGAACCCGTGAAGTACCTTGAAGTGGACCTCAAGCCTCTCGTGAAGGGCCGCAAACTGAGGACCATGAAGCTCATCATCAAGGATGGCGTTGTGGCCGAGGAGTATGGTGGTCGTGATGTCATCGTGATCGCCAATCAGGATTTTCAGGAGCAGGCATGACGAACCGCTACGCCTATCGCTTGAAGGGTGCCGGAAACGTCACTCTCGACTATGCCGCCAAGGCACCCGCCACGAGCGCCCTCTACACCCACATCCGCTATGGGCGAGGACAGCGGGAGAACCTCTCCGACAAGGACGTGAAGCGGGTCGCCAAGGAGGAGTATGAGCTTGTCACCTATGTCCTCGTGGAGGAGAGCCACCTACAGTCCCTCCAGCGTGACAGCAACTGGCTGAGCATTCTGGAAGAGGCTGGGATCGATAACTCCGAGGCCTATTCCTATGCCTACGATGTCAAGCGTGAAGCCATCGCTGAAGGTCGTTTCACGGAGGAGGACTTTGACTAGCAAGGAGAACCCTACCCATTACGACAAGCTGGGTAGGATCATCAACGTGGGGGCCACTGTGCTTGCTGCGGTGGACTTTGACACCCTCTCACGGCTCAAGGTCATCTCCCTGCACCCTGTGATGATCCGTGTAGGAAAGGGCGGGAAGCTCGTTCACCCAGATAGCGTGGTTGTCCTGACGAATGATCTTTAGGGCCCTCGGCTACCTCGCCACCTTCCTGTCCTTCTCCTTCATCATCTTTGTGGTACTCACATAGGAGCGTCCAATGTCTCTCGATGCAATCGTGGTACTTAGCGTCTACCTGACTATCCTCCACCTGCTTGCCATTAAGGGCTTCGTCCACTGGCTCCGAAGCGATCATCTGTAAGTCATGTCTGATGGTTCCGATGAAGTCCTGAGCCGTGGTCCATGCCCGGACTGCCATTCCTCCAATAACCTAGTGACCTACCGGGATGGACATCAGCACTGCTACAGCCCCGGATGTGGTCCAAAGAGAAGAAGCACAATGCAAGCAGACGAGGTAACCCCTGAGGCGAAACCTCGGGGAAACCAAGTGCCCTTCACCACGGCACACATGCCGCAAGGCTTGAAGCTCCGCCGCCTGAAGTTGGACACCCTGTCAAAGCACGGGTACTTCGTCCACAAGGACAACGGCAAGTCCCTTCACATCGCCAACTATTACGACCAACAGGGCCGATTGGCTTACCAGAAGTACCGTGACGCGGAGAAAAACTTCTGGTTCGTCCCCATGCAGGACAATCCTCCTCGCATCTGGGAGTGTCAGCTTTTCGGCCAGCAAGTCTGGGGCGACAAGTACGACAAGAAGGTGGTCGTGATTGAGGGCGAGATCGATGAGATGACCGTCGCTCAGGCTACCGGCATGAAGATGGCCGTGGTGTCCATCCCCGCAGGTGTCGGCTCGGCAATCAAGTCCGTGAAGGCGAACTATCGCTGGCTGGACCGCTTCGAAGAAGTCATCTTCTGGATGGACAACGACGAGCCCGGACAGTCGGTCATCGATGAGCTTTGCTCACTGTTCCCCGGCAAGGCCAAGACCATCAAGGTTGAGGGCTTCAAGGATGCCTCCGAGATGGCTCAGGCTGATCGGGAAGGGGACATCTACGGGGCCGTATGGTCAGCCACGCTGTACTCCCCAGAGGGCATCGTCAATGCCGCTCTCTGTGCCGACGACATGGACGAACCTGAAGGCGAGATGATCGCTGAGTACCCTTGGCCCGTAGTTCAGGAGAACACCAAGGGCATCCGAGAGGGTGAGGTTTGCTACCATGTGGCCGGTACAGGTATCGGCAAGACCTCACAGATTGTTGAGGTGCAGGACCTCCTCCTTCGCAACGGCGTGAAGTTCGGCGTCATGCGCTTTGAGGACACGAGACGCAAGGCCCAGTTGGACCTCATGTCACTTCGAGCTGGCCGAAGGCTCCATCTTGATCCTCTCCCTAAGGACGAGATGCGGACCCTTCACACGGCGGTCTTCGGGAGTGGCCAAGTTGAGCTGTTCGACCCCGAGAAGGCCAAGTGGGACTTCGAGTCCATCCAAGGCTACCTCCGCTACATGGTGATGGCTCTTGGGTGCAAGGTTGTCTTCATCGACCCCCTCTCATTCATCGTCGCGGGAACAAACGAAAGGGACGAGCGTAAGGCCCTCGATAAGGTGGCCTATGAGTTCGCCCAGTTCGTCAAACACACCAAAGCGAACCTTCAAATTGCCCACCACCTGACACGTCCTGAAGGCAAGGCCCACGAGGAAGGCGCAGAGATCAGCGTCAACCAGATACGTGGCTCGGGCGGCATTGCGAACTTCTCCATGCTCATCTTTGGGTATGAGAGAAACCAGCAAGGCGAACGTCCAGACCTAACCCGGATCAGGGTCCTCAAGTGCCGCTGGACGGGCTGGACCGGGATTGCCGACACCCTCAGGTGGGACCCACAGCTTGGCCGACAGATCGTCACCGATGAGACCTACCCGGACAGCAAGGGGGAGGCATCAGGGGGCGGCTTCGGAATGATCGAAAAGGAATACTAAATGGACAAGTTTGAGCGGCTCTCTGGTGAGGTCGCTAAGCTTCGCAAGGAGCTGAATACTCAGGGTGTCCGCCTCACGCTGGCTCAGATGTGGATCGACCTCTACACCTTCGGCTATGATGCTCTGTTGCACTATGGGGTGAACTTCCGGGACCTTCCTGAATACAAGGAGTCGATCCCGGATGATGCTATGCATCTGCCTGTCTCTGAGGCCCGGAACACTATCGCTGGCTGGATGGGACGCCTCAAGAGCGCCATCAATGCAGCCGTCAGGCGAAAGGGTTTCAGACTGGTCTAGCTGGTGGTGGGGGCGGAGCAGCTGCCCTCTCAAGGGCAGTCCTGACCTCTGAAAAGCCCTCAATGACCGTGTAGCCAAATAACCCGCCACCTGAGTTCTGTGCAGAAAGAAGAATGGTTGTTCCCTCGTCGTCAGGACCGGGAATGAAGCTGAGTACTTGGAGTGGGTTGATGCAGACAAGCTTACTTGGCGTACCCGCCTGACTGAAAAGTGCGTACCTCATTATCGATCCTTGGTTGCGTTTAGTCTTCCTTACATCTCAGCACGTCAGGAAAGAACTTCAAGGTCTCCATGAAGAAAATCGTCATTGAGCGGCACCTCATCCTCAAGGAAATCTGGACGGTCCCAGATGTCTACGAAATGGGAGAGGACCCCTCGCTAATCCACGGGCACAGGAACTCAACTCGCCAACTCGATTTGTCTCCTGTGACGTACCGCCCCATGATCCCCGGCGAAGGCCCTGAGCCTGCCCAAGGAGGCAAGGCGCAAGAGGACGCTGAGCGTGGCTACTGGTCCCGCCTCATGCACGCTTGGAAGCAATCCCTCAAAGGATAACAAATGGATTTCAACTGGCACTGGCCCGATGGGTCGGTCGTCCAGAGAGGTCCCCGATTAGCATACGACATTGAGACGAACGGGCTCCTGCCTGATGTCTCCACCATTCACAGCCTCGTGGTCATTGACGTTGACTCCGGGACCATGATGTCGTGCGCCAAGGGGCCGTCTGGCACACCTGAAGGCTACCATTCGATTGAGGATGGTCTCGCCTATCTGAAGACCGCCTCCATGGCCGTGGGACATAACGTCTATTCCTACGATAGTCCGGTCATCAAGCATCTGATCCCAAGCTGGGAGCCACCCTTCCAGCGGGACACCCTCATCCTCGCCAAGATGATTTGGCCGGTGGACCGTCTCAAGGAACTGGACTTCCCGAGATGGCGTAAAGGCAAGCTCCCCGGAAACCTGATCGGTGCCCATAAGCTCGAAGCTTGGGGTTACCGTCTGGGCCAGATGAAGGGTGAATACTCCGCGACGGTCAAAGAGCTGTCCAAGGAGTACACCCAGCACGGCGACCTCTCCAAGGTCCCTGAGGAGTACCGCGTGCTTGCCTCGGTGGATGCCAAGGGAAGGCCGATCCTCGATCCGTGGCTTGCGTGGAACAAACCCATGCAGGTCTACTGTGAGCAGGACGTGCGGGTGACCGTGGAGCTGTTCAAGCTCATCGAGTCCCACCTCAACGGAACCGCAAAGCCCGCCCATGGGATCGCTTGGTCCCCTCGGTGCGTAGAGCTGGAACATCGCGTCTGGCTCCACTGTGACAAGCAGGCCGAGAGGGGCTTTGGGTACGACCTTGAGCAGGCCATCAAGCTTACCTCCAAGCTACGCAATCGGCAGAGGGAACTTGAAGAGGAACTCAAGGCGGCTTTCGGATCGTGGTGGCAACCATCAGCCACGGTCACTCCGAAGATCGCAAGGAATGTCCAACGCAAGGACCTCCCGAACATCACGGCCCGCCGAGTGTCCCCGAAGACAGGGAAGGTGCTGGCCCCCTATGTGGGTCCACCTCTGGAACGCTACTCCCCGGATGCACCCTACACGCCGGTTGAGCGTACCGAGTTCAATCCGAAATCCCGCAAGCATCTCGGAGATCGACTTCAGGCCGTCTTCGGGTGGCAACCCGTAGAGTTCGGCGGCAAGGATGACAGCCAAGCGAAGGTAGACGAAACGACAATCAAGCAGATTGAGGACTCGATCCTCCCTCCCTCTGTCCGTGAGATGATCTTGGAGTACCTCGTTATTTCCAAGACCCTCGGACAGTTGGCCGATGGACGGAAGAGCTGGAACGACCTGTGCGGAGACGATGGAGCCATTCATGGCCGAGTCGATCCGCTGGGGACAGTCTCGCATCGTGGAGCCCACAAAGACCCCAACCTCGGACAGGTTCCCTCCGTGTCCGTGAAGGAGACCAAGGACGATACCGGAAAGGTAGTCGCCTCCGAGGTCATCTGGGGTTGGAAAGGTGGCTTTGGTGCAGAATGCCGTTCGCTCTTCCGTCCCAAGACGATGCCCTGTCAGACCGGCACTGATGCCTCTGGCTTGGAGCTTCGTCTGCTAGGCCACTACCTGCATCCCTATGATGACGGCGCATTTGCTACCCGAGTGTCCACCCCCGGCCTCGATATCCACGCAGAGAACGCCAAGATCACGGGGCTGACCCGCGCCGACACCAAGACGACCACATATGCCTTCCTCTACGGGGCGGGCAACCTGAAGATTGGCATTGGTGTGGGTGTCCCTGAAGAAGAGGTGAGGCAGCTTGCCTCCGCATCTGAAGCCCAGTCCTACATCCGATGGATGCGGAAGGTCCAAGGGAAAGACTTCGTGATGCCTGATGATCGGACCTTGGCGTTTGTCGTCAGGGGAGGGCAGGTCTCACGGGCATTCCTCGAAGGGATTACCGGCCTGAAGGACCTCAAGAAGCAGGTCACCGAGGAGGGCAAGCAGTACGGCTTCATTCTCGCACTGGATGGCCGAAAGTTGGTCATTCGCAAACCCCACGCATCCCTCAATCAGCTCCTTCAGGGTGGCGGTGCCATCGTCTGTAAGGAGTGGATGATGGAGACCGATCGGATCCTTCGAGAGGAGCACAAACTGATCCCCGACAAGGACTATGGCCAGATGGCATGGGTCCACGACGAGCTTCAGATAGAGCATCAAGAAGGACTCAATGACATCATCGCGGAAAGCTCGGACAGAGCCATCAAGAACGTCGCCCGGATGCTCGACTTCCGGGGAGAACTCGCGACCGATTCCAAGCACGGAAGCAACTGGAAGGCCTGCCATTAGCGGTCGCTCAAGGACCGTCTCTGGGTCTGGCTTCGTCGGGGACATCCCGGACATCCTTTGGGAGGTAGTGGAGCGGGCTTGGTATCAGCCCTTCTACATCTCCTCCAACTTCGCCCGTCAGAACGCCGTGCCGGTAGCCTTCGCGGCCTCCCTCGGCTGGATCACCAACATAACTCTGGACGGCAAAGAGCTGTCCCCAATGTGGCACGTCACCTTCGAGGGGACCGCCGCGCTACGCTCCAAGGAGACCCTATCGAAATGTCCATCGTCACAGTCCTGACGTTCCTCGTTCTGGCATCGCTCATCACGTTCCTCATCCCGCAGTTCTTCGGCGTGGACACCCTCGCGGAAGTCGAGACGACCGTGCTTCGGCGCTTCGCTGTCACCATCGCCGTACCGGGAGCCGCCGTGTTCCTGATCGTCGCAACCATCTTTGACCTCATCATCGTCGCTCTCTCTACGCGGGACATTGCCGCCATCAAGTCGGAGGCCCTTGTCGAGACCCCGCTGGTCTTCCGGTCCTTCTTCGAGGATGTGGCTTACTCGTGGAAGGGTGCCTGATTGTCCAAGCTCACAGCCCTGATTGACGGGGATACCTTGGCATTCCGCATCGCCTCCGCCTGTCAGCATACTATCGAGTGGCCCACGGGCTACATCGAACCGTTTGCCCGAAGGTCAGAGGGTGAGGTGGCACTGGATGCCTACATTGCCCGCCTGAAGAGACGCCTGCAGTTTGATGATATGATCATCTTCCTGTCCTGCCCAACGGAGGACAATTGGCGCCTCAAGGTGGACCCCGAGTACAAGTCCAACCGGAAGAACTCGGTACGTCCTCTGCTCCTGACACCCCTCAAGGAATACCTGAGGGTCAAGTACGGAGCCAACCACCTGGCATTCCTTGAGGCTGACGATGCTATCGGCATCTATGCCACCTCGGAGACCCTTGTGGAGGGCGAGAAGCTTATCGTCGGCAGGGACAAGGACTTCTACACGATCCCCGGAAAGCACTACCAGCTCAACAATGACAATGCGGCTGGTGACCCCGTGATCGTGGAAGTCTCTCCGCTGGAGGCCATCAAGAACCACTACGTCCAGACCCTCGCCGGCGATGCCGTTGATGGCTACGCAGGGTGCCCCGGCATGGGGATGAAGAGGGCCCGAGAGGTTATCGAGAACCCCGACAGGCTCTACCCCAAGGAAGGCGTCATCACTCGCGGGAAGAACAAGGGCGAGAAGGTCATCAAGTGGCACTCCGCTGGGCCGTCCTCCATCTGGGAGGCCGTTGTATCGCGATATGAAAAGGAAGGTCTCGGTGAAGCCGAGGCACTCTTGACTGGGCGTCTCGCCAAAATCCTCCACGCATCTGACTACGACATGGAGACCAAGGAGATCACTCTTTGGGTCCCCGGAAAGGAATAACCTTGCATTACATTCTCTGGCTCCTCGCGGCTGTCCTAGCGGTCCTCAAAATCGTCGGCACCATCACCCTCTCGTGGTGGATCATCACTGGTATCGCCCTTGTGCCGGTCGTCATTGGTATCGTCGTGTTCCTCATCGCGTTCGGTGCCACGCTGTACCTCCGGTGATCGCTCATGGCGCTGGTAAAATCAGACGGTCACCCCTTGGTGGCATCCACCTCAAAGACATCCATCCTGCATGACATCGAGAACCTCATCGAGCGTGTCAGCAAGATTGCTCGGGGAGAGACCAAGTTCCTCGACGCCAACACCAAGCAGACATCGGCGGCACTCAAGAGGCTTCAGGAAGCCAAGGGCTTTCTAGACCTCGGACTGATCCCCACCAATGCGGAGTGACGATGAACCCCTCAGACGAATTTCTGGAGTCCCCCAAGGCGGGGCTCCTCAGAACCCTTGGCTTTCAGGACCGCAGCACAGGCATTGTGGTCGATGGCCGGAAAATTCCCCTCTCGTTGTTCCTCCACGTCAACAAGCTGACCGACTTCCAGCATACCATCATCAAACGGGTGCTGGACATTGAGGCCACTCAGGAGGACTACTCGGCGGCGATCCAACAGATACAGCATCAGGCGGATCAACTGACGAGGGCGAACTGGAAGCCGAACAAGGTGGATGGGGATGCCGTCAATCGTCCCGACCACTACGAACGGTTCGCCATCGAGCCCACGTTCTTTGCCCGTGAGAATGGCATTACGTGGAACTTGGGGAACTTCCTCAAGTACATGTGCCGGTTCCCCTTCAAGAACGGCGTGGAGGACCTTCGCAAGGCGGCCCGCTATCTGGCCATGGAGGTCCGCTTCCTTGATGGTCTTCAGGATTGGTCTCGATGACTGGGAGGCGGCAGGACGGCTTCCGACCAAAAGCCCCCGCAAAGTACACAACCCTGTCGGCCCTGCTTGACCACCTGAAGGGCGACTACAAGCCTAAGTGCATCCAGCCCGGAGAAGATCGGGACAAGGCCATGCACTATTCAGGCCAGTACGACCTCGCCCAGAAGATCATCCGCCTCTGCTCCCCGGAGGATTAGCTATGTGCCCCCGATCTAGTACCCCTCAGGCCGAGGTCAACCGGCCAAATCACTCAGTCGCCCAGATGGGCCAGAACTACCAATTCACCACCAGCGCTGTGGCTCCCGAAGACTCCGAAGATGAGGAGGCCAAGGCGGCAAAAGTCAAAGCCGTCCGGGCCCAGATGTAGGGTGAACTAGGAGACAAGCATGTGCCCCAAACCAAAAATCTCCAACACCACCCAGAAGGTGGAGATCGCCCCGACGCCTGCCGCTCCTCTCGGTGTGGCCGACGAGCCCGACCCGTTGGAAAACCGTAGGCGCGAAAGCATCAGGAACTACGGTTCGGATACCCCCAAATACCGCCGCAAGGATGATGAGGAGGCGACTACGCCTGCTATCCCGACAGTGACCATGTAGGAGCCCTATGAGAGAAACCTCGTTTGGGGAACCAGCCGAAGGCCTTTACAAGAGGCTCACGGCGAAACGTACAGGCGTGGTCTCCATAGGCCGACGATTGGCCGCACTGACAATCCCCTCAGTGTTCCCGCCTGAGAACTACGACACAAGCCACGATAGCTTGGAGATCGCCAACCAGTCGATCAACGCATATCTGGTCAACTCCCTATCCAACACCCTTATGTTAACGGCCCTGCCGCCGAACCTTCCGATGTGCAAGTACAGCCTCAATGAGGTGGCGCTTCAGGGGGACATTGAGCAGGACGGGGAGCTGTACTCGGAGACGAACTATGCCCTGAGCCGCCGGGAGGAGGTCCACAGGACACGCATCGAGAACACCTCGGCTCGGGATGTATATTCCTCGTGGATGCGCCTCTCCATTGTCACGGGGAATGGCCTTTGTATCTGGACCGATATCAACGCACCTGTGGTCTATAACCTCCACAACTGGGTTACGGTTCGGGACGCCAAAGGTACTCCTCTGGTTACGATCCTTGAGGACACCATCTCGTTGGCTGCCGCTGATGAGGATGTGGCTGACGCCGTTATCCAGCACAGGACTGACACCAACAGGTCCGTTGATGCCGAGAAGACGGAGTGGGAGGACACCGCCACCATCTACCATTGCCAGAAGATCGTTAAGAACGACAAAGGGGAGAACGAGTTTCTCTACTGGCAAGAGACAGAGGGAGGCTACGCCATTCCGGGGACCGAGTTCTACTCGCCCTTCGATGTTCCCCCGATGTATCCCTACGGTATGATCCTTGAAACGGGATCGGATTATGGGTTGGGCTATTGCTCAGACTATGAGGGCGACCTCAAGGCCGTTGAGGAACTCAGTGCGTCCTTCCAAGATGGTGCCGCCGCGCTTGCATGGTTCCTCTACTTCGTGGACCCCACGGGCCAGACCAACATCCGGGACGTGGAGAACGCTGACAATCTCGATGTCCTCCCCGGACGTGCTGACGATGTGAGCACACTCGGGTCCGAGAAGAGTTCCGAACTCAGCGTCGTGGACTCAGCCATTGAGAAGGTGGCCCGAAGACTGGGCATGGCGTTCGCCTCTGAGGCGTCCATCCAGCGTAACGGTGAGCGTGTCACTGCCGAAGAGTGGAAGCGCATGGCAATGGCTTTGGATAAGGCCATGGGCGGTCTTTACTCGAAGATGGCGCAAGGACCCCAGCGCTGGTTCATCCTACGGTTTATCCACCTCCACCACCAAGAGGAAAAGCGCCTCAAGAAACTCCCGGCGGACCTCGTTAAGGTCAACGTGGTGACAGGTCTCGAAGGCATCGGACAGTCCTCGGACTACGCCGCCCTCATTGATGTGGCAAAGGATGTCTCGGAGCTTCTCGGCCCAGAGGGTCTCCGTGCGGAGATCAACGGTTCTGACCTCATCAGGCGTCTCCTGACGTACCGATCCATCAAGGCCGATGGCTTGGTGAAGTCCGACGACCAGAAGGCCCAAGAGGCCAGCGACAACCAATCTCAACAGCAGCAGCAAGCCGTCCTCGAAAAGGCATCCGCTCCGGTCGCTTCGGGTGGGATGGAGATGCTCATGCAGATGATGCAGCAACAAGGAAATCAAGATGTCCCAAATTGAGTACGCCATTGCGGGCAACACCCAAACGAAAGTCTCCATGGGTGATGGCGAAACGGTTGTCGAAACGACCGACACCAACGGCTATGAACAGGAGGTCGAGAGTGGAGTTTCCCAGCGTCGTGAGTCCGCATCTGAGGATGCAGATCGAGGCGATATTGACACCCCTGATGCCGACGAAGATGTGGATGGAACTGGAACATCTGAGGATGACGGCGAGGGCAGTGATGACACGTCCGAACCACCCTCTGTCCCTGAGACCTTCGACGCCGAAGACCCGGAGAATGTAGCCGCCTTTGAGGCCGCCTATCTGACATCGGATGGCGAGCTGAACGAGGACATCATCTCGGAAGAGTTCTGGCGTAACAAGGATGCCGGAACGGAAGGTCTCAATGAGGCCACCTATGAGTTCCTCAAGACCAAGGGCATCAGCAAGGCCTTCGCCAAGAAGGTCGAAGCAGCTTTCGTCAACCAGCACGACGCCGAGCAGAAGTCCCTCGCAGCCCACGACTTGAAGGTGATGGATGCGGCAGACGGCCCGGACAACCTCAAGGCAATGCTCGAATGGGGCAAAGCCTCGGGTTATTCGGAAGCCCAGCGTGAGCGTTTCAACAAGATCATGCAGGGCACGGACCTCGACGCCAAGCTCGAAGCCATTGAACTCCTCAAGAGCCGCTTCGAGAAATCTGATGCAGCCAAGCCGACCACCCCGAAGCGTGACGCCACGAAGGGTAACGGTAAGCCGCGTCCCGGTGCTCAGCCCTTCAAGACCCGTGCAGAGTGGCGAGAAGCTCGTCGCAGGGCCGAAGGTGACATCGCGGCTCTCCGCCAGATCGATGCCCGAGCAAAGGCCAGCGGCTTCTAAGCATGGGGAGTCTCCTAACCATCCTCGGAACCATAGCGACACCCCTCAAGTACATCGTCGGGGAGGTGTCGAAATGGTCAGAACGTCGGGACCTCATCAAGGAAGCCGAACTGAAAGCCAAGTTGGCAAAGATCACGGCGGACTCCGAGTTAGCCGCCTACAAGGCCAAGGCTGACGTTGAGTGGGACCTCGCGTGGGCCGGTCAGGCTCAGTCCTCGTGGAAGGACGAGTACATCCTGATCCTCTGGACGCTTCCCATGCTGGCGTTCCTTCCGGCTCTCTTCTTCCCGGACATGCGGGAGGGCGTAGAGGCCACATTGCAATTCGTGCAGACCCTCGGAGGGCCTGACGTAATCTACTGGTACATGGGTGGTTGGGGAGTGATCTTCTCCGCCACGTTCGGCATGAAGAATGCCCTTCAGCTCATGGTGCCGGGGAACATCTCCAAGATCACCGAAGCCTTCTCCCAAGTCCCTGACGACATACCTAAAGAAGTCGTTCAAGCCGCAACCGAGAAGATCAGGCAAAAGCTGGCCGATGGGTCACTGAAACAGGGCCTCTTCTAGGCATCCCAACTTCCAGCCTTAACTCACCCCGTGGAGACACCTCTTCGGGGAACCCTCAGACTCAACCTAAGGAAAATACATGAGCGTATATACCGACGCACGTTCGAAGCCCGGCCAGAAACTCCTTTCGGGCACCGACGACCGCGAACTCTTCATGCGGAACTTCTCGGATGACGTGATGGAGGCCTACGAGCAGAGCTTCGACTTCGAAGGCCAGTCCCTCGTCCGCACCATCTCGGCGGGCAAGTCCGATGTGTTCCCGATCATTGGCCGTAAGCGCGATGCTGCCGACCACACCCCCGGCGAAATCATCCTCGGCGGCACAGTGGAGCACAACGAGCGCGAAATCAGCCTCGACAAGATCACGGTGGACTCGGTGTTCATCGCAGAGATCGATGAGCTGATGGCCCACTATTCGCTGTCCGCGCCATACTCGCGCCAGCTCGGCCAGTCCCTCTCGGCGGTTACCAATGCGCGTATCGCCCAGACGATGGTGAAGGCTTCGCGTCAGACCGTTCCGCCGTACACTGGCGGCCCCCTGCCGAGCTACTACTGGAACGCCACGGTTGAGACCGATCCGTCCAAGCTCGAAGATGCGGCCTATGCTGGCGTGGAGCACATTCGCACCAATGACATCGGCGGCGGCAATCCGATCTACTGGCTCCGCTGGAAGCAGTACCTCCTCCTGGCACGTTACAACGGCATCGACACTGAGGCCACTTCGGGCTCTGGCGACCGTTCCAAGGGCGAAGTCGGTCTGGTCGCTGGCATCAAGCCGAAGGGGACCAACTTCATCCCGAACTCCAACATCACGACCGGCCTTGCGAAATATCAGGGCGACTTCCGGGATACGGTGGGCGTGATCGCCAACCAGATGGCCGTTGGCACCCTCAAGCGGCGCGCCAAGAAGGTCGTCATGAAGGAACAGGATGATCGTCTGGGCACCCTTCTGATCGCCTCTCAGCTCGAAGGTCACGGCGAACTTCGCCCCGAGTGCTCCTTTGAGGTCGCCAAGGCGGCACGAGTCTAACGAAAACAAGGGGAGGGGCTTCGTCCCCTCTCTTCCTCCTTCCAAGGTGATCCATGGCTATATCCCTGACGAGGCCCAAGCGCCTTGACCGTCTGTCTTGCGTCAACACCATTCTCCGGGCCGCAGGAGAGGACGAGGTGTCCAATCTTGGAGATGGTGCCACAGAGAGCGCCTTGAAGGCCGCCTCCACATTGGCATCTTACAGTACCGCCGTTCAGTCCGAGGGCTGGACGTTCTGCACCGAGGACTCCCTGAGGCTAACTCCCAACAGCTCAGGTGAGGTGTACCTCCCAGAGAACCTCCTGACGCTGGAACCCACAGACTACAGCACATTCGAGAAGCTTCAGGATCGCGGAGGCCGTCTCTATGACGCTTCAAGTTCCAGCTTCAGGTTTTCCGGGCCGGTCTACATCAAGGCCATCCTCGCTCTCCCGTTCGATGAACTACCACAGCCCGCAGCTTGGTACATCACGATCCTAGCGACGCTTGCATACATCAACGGGGAGACTCCCGGAGATGCCTCTTTGCGTCCCAAGAACATGGAGGCTGAGCAAGCGAAGATCGCCTTGGAGCGCTACGACAGTCGGCTCCGCAAAGGGAGCCTGAAGGACAAGAACCCACATTTCCGAAGGGTCCGCAGGAGTAGATAGTGCCGCAGACTACCACCTACGTTATGCCGAGCCTCATCGGCGGTATCACTGAGCAGTCCCCGCAATCTTCCACGCCATCCGCCGCCAAGGAACTCCTCAACTGCCTCAACTATGTGAAAAGTGGGGTGGACGCTCGGGGAGGGAGTAAGACCCTCAAGTGCCATAGCGTCACCCTTAATGATCCCTTCGAGCACGAGATCAGGCGCAGCGCCACAGAGCACTACAAGGTGTTCATCGAGAACGGGAACATCGAGGTCTTCAATCTCATTGATGGCACCCGCTGCACCAAGACTAACATTTCTTCGATTTCCCCGTACCTGCAACACACTGGTCCCGCACGAGCTGCCTTTGATGCCGTGACCGTGGAAGATACCACCTTCATCATCAACAAGCAGAAGACGGTCAGGATGCTCTCGGCAAGGAGCCCCCGTAGGCCGAACCAAGCGATCTTCTACTTCAAGGCCGGTGGTTACAGTATGACATACCGCGCCACGGTGAATTACAACGGGCAGGCCTACACGGTCTCCTACACGACCCCCGATAACTCGGCGTCATCCAACGGTCAGTACATCGCGACAACCGCTTTGGCTCAGTCCCTCGGGAACGCCATTCAATTGAATATTATCCCGAGCCTCCCCGGTGGCTCATACGTCCATGTGACTGGCAGCATGTTGGTCATCGGGTGCCCGGATGGCGTAAGCTTCACGGTGGACTCGGAGGACGGCGCTGGGGATACCCATCTGATATCGTTCAAGGAGTGGGCGAAGAAGTTCTCGGACCTCCCGGTTCGCTGCATCAACGGCTACGTGGTGGGCATCCGGGGATCAGCCGAAACCGACAAAGACGACTACTGGATGAAGTACGTTGGGAGTGGCGGAACCGGCGTCTGGGAGGAGGTGGTCAAGCCCGACACCCTCATCTCGCTCGATCCCTCTACGATGCCCCACCTTCTCATCAACAACGCCTTCAATGCTTTCGACTGTAAGCAGGCAGTCTGGGGTAACCGCATCAGCGGCGACGGCGACAAGACATCCAAAGCTCCCAACTTCGTGGACAGCAAGATCGTCTCAGCGCAGTTCATCTCAGGACGCCTCGGGCTGTTTACCGGCAGCTCCTACATGCTGTCTCGATCCCGCAACGCTTACGTGTTCTTTCCGGACACGGCGACCACTCGCCTCGACACTGACCCAGTGGGTTACGATGTCGCGACCGGCACGGTGACCAACGTTGTGGACAGCCTCGCGATTTCCGACAAGCTGTTCCTCTGGGGGGATTGCTCTCAGATCAAGATCGACTCTGGTGAGGACCCGATCCGAGAGGATACGGTGGATACCAAATCCAGCTCCAACTATGAGTATGACGGCAGGGTCTCTCCGCAGACGATGGGACTGAGTTCTGCCGTCTTCGGAACGGAACTTGGGGATAGCAACAGGCTCATGGAGGTAATCTACCAGCGGGGAAGCCCAGCAGGTCAGATACCTTTGACGGACCATTGCCCCGATCTTTTGGATGGTGACCTCCTCGGAATCTACACTGGGGGAACCGCATCCACCTTAGTCGTTCGCACCTCCACCTCTGGATCACTGATCTATATCTACCAGTGGGCAAACGAAGGGGATCAGCGTGTCGTCAGTTCGTGGAGCCGGTGGACCTTCCCGGCGGCAACTCGGGTAATCTCGGCGGCCATGCGGGGCTCCGACCTATACCTAATCCTAGAGATCGGCAGCAAGGTCAGCATCGAGCGGCTCCGCATGAGGCAGTCCTTTAAGGAGGGCATCCCGCTTCGTCTGGATCACATGGTGACTGAAGATGCTCCTAAGGTGTTCAATGCCGCAGAGGGCCGTTTGACTGTCACGCTTCCATACTCAGTCCCCGTGGATCGGCGTCACCTCTTCACCTGCCTTGAAACTGAAGAGAGCCTTGAGAAGACCTACCGAGGCCGACCGATACCGCACGAGTGGGTGGATGGTTCAACAGTCAGGCTGACCACGAACGATCCCAACCTGAAGTTCGTCATTGGAGCCAAGATCGAAAGCCGGAGGAGGTTCCAGCAGCTTTACATCCAGACGAGGGAGGGTCCGATCCTCCCTTCTCGACTGCTTTTGGGGTCCATGACTGTCTCCCATACCTCCACCTCCGAGTATCGCATTGAGGTCAGGGACCGGGACGAAACCCTCCTGAAGACCTACGAGTTCTCCGCTCGAAGGGTCTCCCGAAAAGATGTCATCAATAACAAGGTCCCCGTGTCCACTGGGGAGTTCAACGCGGCTATCGGCAGAGTCTCCCAAGAGGTCTGGGTGGACTTGGTGAATGACAGCCCGTTCCCATCCACATGGGCGGCGGCGAGTATTGACTATTCGATAGGCCGATAGATGCAGATCGTGGATTTGACACCCGAGCTGGTGCTCCTCGCTGCGGATGACATCAGGCCCGAAGACAGAAGGGAATGGCAAGCTGGGTGTGGTCAGGATGTCGAGGACAGACTCCTTGAGGACACCAACTGGCAGTTCGCTAGGGCTGCTCTGGATGACGATGGACGGGTCTTGATGTTCTGGGGTGGGGATGGCGGCTGGGTATGGCTCGTCGCTACCACCCATGGACAGGCTCAATGGCGATCCTTGGTGAGACTACAGGATGGCCTTCTCGGGGAGCTGCGGGATCAATTCCCCGGTCAGGACCTCAAGTGTTGGGCAGACGACAGGAACCTCCTGCACCACGTCTGGCTCCGAAGGCTGGGCTTCGAACCATCTGAGAGTAAGCACATAGGACCCTACCAGCTTCCTTTCACCCTCTACACCCTGAAAGGATAACGAATGTGCGTTCAAGCAGCACTAGCGGCTGTGGCAATCGCCCAGTCCGCCGTGAGCTTTATGGCCGCTAACGATGAATACGCTGCCCGAGCCGAACAGTGGCAACAAAACCGTAGAAACTCTCTTGCGGCAGGCCGGGATGAACAGAAGCAGCTTACCATCCGCATGGTGCAGGAACAGGATGCATTCGCCCAGAAGCGCCACCTGAACACCATTGAGCAGGCCGAGGCGTCAGCTTCAGCGGAGGCGTCTGGCGCAGCGGCTGGCGTATCGGGACTGTCCCTTGACAACATCCTCGCCGGGATTGGCAGGGAGGCAGGCCAGAAACAGGTAGCCGACAAGACAAACTACGAGAACACGGCCCTACAGCTCTCCGAAGAACTCCGCTCGACAAACACGAAGATCGAGAACCGCATCAACTCCGTGCAGAAGCCCACGAAGCCATCCGCGATGGGTTATGTGCTTCAGGGAATTGGTGGCGGTCTCAAAGCATTTCAGGATTGACGATGGCAAGAGAACCAGTGCGGCGCATACAGGGCGTCAGTCTCATCCAGCCAGTCGCGCAGCCTACAGATACCTATGTTCGCCCAGCCGAACCTTCCCCGTCACCTCTTAGGGACATTGCAGAAGGTCTCTCCTCGCTGGATAGCGGAATGGGTGCCTTTCTGGCGAAGCGGAAGCAGAAGCAGGATGATGCAGATAAGGTCCGGGCCGAAGCAGCGTTCAACTCGAACAACGCTCTAGGATGGGCAGAGGCCGTCAAGCAGGGCAAGGTCCCCGCCAATGCCTCTCCGGTCTTCATGAAGGCCTACAAGGCGGCTCAGGGCAATCTCGCAGGCATCCAGCTCCGAGAGAAATTCAACGGGGCGTACCTGAACTGGGATGGCCGTAACAGCAATGATCCTCAGGCCTTCCAGACCTTTCTCGGGGACTTCATCAAGTCCAACGTCCAGACGGACGACCCCGACATGTTGGCCCCGCTCAATGAGCACGTTCGGCAGCTCTGGGCAGATGGACACCAGATGTTCACCTCCGAGTCTGCCAAGTCGGTCTACAATGGGAACCTCAATACCCGTGCGGCAATCTCCGGGCGATCCATTGACGCTGCCAACGATGAGGGCTTGGGGAGCGGTAAAGGGACTGACTACGAGCGTCTTTGGGGTGACCTTATAACTCAGCGCGAGGAGGCCCTTAGTGCAGGTACTCGACGGGAGGACTATGACAAGACCCTCGTGAGCACCATCGCCGCCAAGGCTCTGGAACATGGTGATCCCGCCATGCTCGACCTTCTGGACAAGATGCTTCCGGGCGATACGGTCAAGATGTCCGACTACCCGGACTACAGGGATGTCAAACACGACACCATCTCCAAGATCGACACCCTGAACCGCCAAAGGATGGTGGATGAGGACGCTCGGCAGAAGAAGGTGGACACCCAGAGGGAGAGGGCCATTCAGGATGGCATCGCCAGACTCCTCGCTGACAATCCCAATGCCGAAATCCCGGACGACATCATGAAGGAATGGGCCCGCTATGACGGTGAGGCCCGGACCAAGCTTATCAAGATGAAGAAGACCCTGAGCGAGGGGAGGACCTTTGAAGACCCCGAGCAGGTGGCCAAGCTTCTCATGGAAATCCGAGAGGGTGCCGACAAGAATGTCATCTACAAGGCATTCCAAGACGGGATCATAAAGGACCCCTCGACCCTGAAGGATATGCTTGATCGATCCGATAGGTTCATTAAGGCGCGTCAGGAGGGGACCGGCATCCTCACAGGTCAGACGTCCAAGCGATACCTTGGGATGATCAAGGAGCGCACCTCTGAGAAGGGCACGACGATACTCCCAGACTTTCTCGGAGGCTCCGGCGCTGGCCTGACGAACGAGGGACTCGAAGCAACACAGGACTTCGAGAACATGGCGATGGAGTGGGACGAGAAAAACCCAACGGCCACCCTCATGGAACGCGAAAAGGCTCTCAACGAAATCGGGGAGACCATTCTTTCCCGGATCAACGACAAGGCCGCCACGGATGACTCCCAGAAATACGTTGGATCGAAGGACATCCAGCGACAAGAGGCCGAACAAATCATGCGGCCAGATGGGGCATCTACTCCCGTACCTGTGGACCCAAATCGACCAACCGGTGGGACCGTGACGGAGCAGCTCTACAAGGGGGAGCAGCCACCGATGCTCGATAGGCTTCCCTCCGATTATCAGAAATATATCGAAGACAACACACCTGAGGGTATGACCCCCGAGGAGTTCAATATGGAAATTTGGAAGAAGGCTAAGGAGATCGTCAATGGGGCGACGGGGGGTGAGCCAGCTCCCGGAGTTGATCCCATGAAGACGGACTCCATCACCTTCGACAACGAGACCGCCAAGCAGACCGCAGACGCCATCGGCCAGATGATCGACAATGTGGTGGCCAACGGCGGATACTCCACGAACCTTTCCGACAGTCCCACTCTCCCCATCCTCAATCTCATCGGCTACACCGAGGGCACGGCTGAGCGGCGCGGTTACAACGAGACGCTGGGCTATGGAGCCTACACGGGCGGCGACAAGGAACTCACCAAGATGACCTTGGGCGAGATCAAGAAGCTGCAATCCCAGATGCTTGCCCATCCGAAGAACAAGTGGAACTCCTCTGCTCTGGGCCAGTACCAGCTCGTCGGGAAGACTCTTCGGAGTGTTCAGTCTGAGATGGGCCTCAGTGACGATGTTCTCTTCGATGAGAAGACACAGGACGCCATGGCTATGCATCTCCTCAAAAGGCGTGGCTACGATGACTGGATGGCGGGCAAGATCAGCGATGCCAAATTCATGAATAACCTTGCGAAGGAATGGGCCTCCCTCCCGACGACCGCAGGTAAGGGCTATTATGACGGACAGAATGCCCGCGTTGGTCCTGAAAGGGTCCTTGCGGCATTCGCCGCCATGAAGACACCCAAGGAGTCGCCGTTCGACGCGATCCTTACGCCACAGGCCACGAAGCCGAACCCTGCCGTCTACGCCAAAATCCCCGAGAAGGAAGTCGCGCAGTTCCTCGAATGGAACCCCGATCCCGTGGCTAACCATGAGCGCAACCTGAAGACCCTCAGGCCAAAGCTGGGCGATGTCGTCAAGAGAGCGCAGGAACTCTCTGGGGTCAAGTTTGTGATCGGCGCAGGTGCCCGTACCGAGGAGCTTCAGAAGAAGGCCGTCAAGTGGGGCTGGTCGAAGACGATGGACTCTGACCACCTCGATAAAGACGGCTCTGGTTCTCGTGCGGTAGACCTCTGGCCGGTTGATGACGATGGCGCTGTGGACTTTGACGACGCCAAGCAGATGGCAATTGTCTCCGCCATGAAGCAGGCCGCCAAGGAACTCGGTGTCACCCTCGACATCGGGGCTGAATGGAAGAAGTTCAAGGACAAGCCGCACTTCGCCATCAAGGCCTAAACCATACCACATTGCACACAGTAAGGAGTCCCTATGGACGAAGCTTTCATCAAGGCCGCGCAAGCGGTCTTGGCCGAGCGACAGAAGGCCAGCCAGCCCCAAGAGTTCCCGGAAGTGGACCCAAGTGCTCCCCTTGCTGAGCAACTGGGCTTCCAACTGGACCCCTCTACGGGCGAGTACGATACGCCGAACCGCGTGACCCCTGAGGCCATCGCGAAGAATGCGGCAGACAGTGCCCGACTGGATACCCCGGAGAACCAAGCCATTGCAGGCTCAGTCTTCACGGGGGCCGCCAAGTCGGTATTCGAGCTGAATGACTTCGTGCATGAGCTTCAAGGTGATCCTGTAAAGCCCGAGGACTGGTCTGGTTTTCGAAAGGACATTGAGGGTATCGATAAAGCCGCCCGAGAGACAACTCCTGTGGCTGGCGTTGTATCGGGTGCCTCCCAGTTCATCACGGGGATGATCGGGGCAGGGAGGCTCCTCGCACCCATCAAGGCCGTCCAGAAGCTGCGACAATCTGGCAAACTTGGTGCCACGGCCTACGAGATAGGACGCGGTGCTCTTACGGGAGGCATTGTCCTCGATCCGCACGAGGAACGCCTTTCGAACCTCATCCAAGAGTATCCAGCCCTCTCCAATCCCGTGAATGAGTACCTCGCGGCCGATCCAAACGATGGTTACATGGAGGGACGCCTAAAGAATGCTCTTGAGGGTGTCGGGATGGACCTGGCACTCACTGGTCTCTTCGCGGGTGTTCTCAAGGCCTATCGTTATGCCAAGCAGGGGGATCAGGAGGCAGCCCGTGCTGCCCTCGAAGAGGTAAACACCCCAGAGACCGTCTCCCTGATTACCGAGGCTGAAACCCCGAAGCCCCGCGTAAGGGTTAAGGCAGGCAGCGAACGGGTGGATGTGGACGGTAACCCCTTGGCCGCGCCTCCGCCAGAGGCACTTCCGGCATCTGAAGGCAAGCCGAGGGTCCGCATACAGGCCGGTTCCGAGAGGGTTGATCTACCTCCTCAGGCTGCCGACGAGATGCCAATCGCTCTTGGTGAGAAGCCACAGGCTTTGGCCGATGAGTCGGTAACGGTCCCGGTGAAGTCCGAGGCCTCCGACCTTCCCAAGGCCGACGCCGTGAAGCCAATTGAGACCCCCGAGGTTTCAGAAGTGGACATGGCGCAAGTCCTTCGCGGTACAGACTTCGACCTCTCCGCCATCGAGCAAGCGGGATCATACAATGAGGCTCTCCTTCAGGGACATAAGTTCTCTGACGGTGGGAGCATCCCGTGGCAGAAGCTCAGCACCCCGGAAGACGTGAAGGTTCTCATCGATAATGCCGTGACGGTCTTCAAGCCGGAGCTGGATGCGATGAAGGGCGGCGATGTCCTGAAGGATGCCTCCGTGGATCGATCCATCCGGGCGGTCGCCAAGTTCTACAATGAGGACCCAGCGGCAATCTTTGGTGACCTTGCCAAGGCGGGTGAGTCCGCCAAGGGCCTCGTGCGCTCCATGGAGACTGGCTATCTGGTCACCAATAAGATGTTCCTCGATGCATTCGATGTCGTCAGGAAGATCAGGGCGGGTAACCTTGTGGACTTCGACGGTGACAAGGTGCTGGCCGTGGCCGAGGCGAAGAAACGCCTTGAACTCGCCATGCAGGCTTTTGGCCATACCCAGAGTATCCGCGCCAATGTCGGCAGGACCATGCGGAGAATGCGTAGCGAGTTCCAGATTAGCCCAGACCTTTTGGGAAAACTCAAGGGTATGGATGACGAGAAGTTCGTTGACCTCCTTTACAGGACGGAAGGTGACCCAGCGAAAATCCGTGACATGGCAAAGCCGGGTTTCTGGAAGATCGTCACTGATGAGCTGCTGTCCCAGACCCGCAATGGTCTCCTCTGGCTCTACCCCACGCACCTCGTCAACCTGACCACCAACGTCTACATGCTGGGTGCACGCCCCCTTGAAAAGCAGATCGGCAGTTTCCTTGTGAAGGGTGGCTCCGCGATCCGAAAGCAGGCGTCGAAGGAGTATTACTATACCCTGTCCTCCCTGACCGATGGTCTCAAGGCAGCGGTGGATGCATTCGATAAGGGGGATAGCCTCTTAGCTCCCCATGCGACGGAGTGGCTCGAAGCAACCGACCATACCGTCCATCGCCCCCTCAATATGCGGGACGCGAAGGACTTCTCGGATGTCTTCCATAACATCTGGGAAGCGAACCTCTGGCGTCTGGGCACGGGCCTGCCAACACGAACCCTCGGAGCACAGGATGAGTTCTTCAAGACCATCCGCTATCGCTCAATGGTTCAAGCAAGGGCCATGGTGCAAGCCGATGAGCTGGGCCTGAAGGGCAGGGACCTGAAGGACTTCCTAGAGCAACGCCTGAAGGCGGCATACGATGCTGAGGGCAAGGCCATTGACCCTGTGGCGCTTCGCGAGGCCCAGACGGTGACGTTCTCTCAGGAGCTTCTTCCGGGGACCTATGGAGCAACCCTCAGAAATGCCCGAAACAACCATCCGACGCTGGGCTTCATCCTGCCGTTCGTAAAGACACCCATCAACGTTCTCCGCTACGCCACCAAGTACACTCCGGGGCTCAATATCGCCCAGAAGGAATACCGGCAGATGGTGAGCGGGGCACTGGGGCCGGAAGCACAGGCACAGGCCTACGGGCAGATGGCCCTCGGCTCGATGTTCTTGGGGACAGCGACCCTTCTTGCAATGAACGGCAGGATCACAGGAGGCGGCCCATCCGAGCCCAAGCTCAAGCAGGAACTCATTGCGCAGGGCTGGAAGCCATACTCCTTCAAGAAGCAGAACGAGGACGGCAGTACGACCTACATCCCGTTCGGCAAGTTTGACCCCACGGGTTTCGTTATGGGCATTGCTGCCGACTTGGCAGAAATCTATCAGGTTGAGCAGGACGAACGGAACTACGCCGAGGCCATCAACGCCTCCGCTATCGCCATTGCCAAGAACCTCTCCGAGAAGTCCTTCCTTCTGAACCTCAATCAGGCAATCGACGCTCTGTCCGATCCTGATGAGGACCGGATGGGCAAATTCCTCGGAGGGATGGCGGCCAATGCCGTTCCTGCATCTTCAGCTCTGCGTGGATACGTCAATCAGGACCCATACCTCCGAGAGGCTCGGGGCTTTGTGGACAACATCAAGAAGAACCTTCCGGGCTTCTCCGAGACGCTTCCCCCCAAGCGGGATGTCTTCGGGGAGCCGGTGTGGCGAACCCTCGGGCTGACCTCGACCGGGGGCGCGGACATCGTGACCGACGAGCATAACAGGATCATCCTTGAGACTGGCTTTGGGCTTCAACGTCCCGCGTCCAACAAGATGGGTGTGGACCTTCGAGACGTGACGCTCGGCAACGGGCGGAATGCTTACGATGTCTATCAGGAGTACTCCGCTGAGCCGCCTTCGGGCCCCAAGCTCAAGGAGGCGCTGAAGACCCTCATCGAGCACCCCGACTATGCGCTCCTCGCGGACGGCGATGCTGCTACAGATGGGACCAAGCTCTCGGCGATATCAGATGTGGTCAGCAAGTACCGAACGGCGGCCTACAAGCGGATGCTTCAGGAGTTCCCTGAGCTTCGCAAGCAGGTGCTCCAGCGCAAGGTAGAGGCCGCAGGTGCCTACCTCGACAACAAGGCCGAACGGGAAGGCTCCGGGATGACTGGACAGGAACTCCTAGAGCGCCTCGGCTTCTAACTTCAGGTGAAAGATGAACTATAGCTTTGTGGAAACCGGGAGCATGTCTTCCGGTGACACCCAGCCTGTGTCCTTCGCGTTCCGCAAGAGGGATGAGGTCTTCGTGATGGTGGATGGCGTTGACGTGCCGTCCAATCTCTACGAGTGGGTGAATGACGGTCTCATCCGGGCCCTTAGTGGGTTTCCGGCGGGGGCCGTTACGAGGATAGAGAGGCGGACCCCGGTGGGTGGATACGAGTCCTCTCAGTCTGGCTCGTCGGTCTATGACTGGCAGGGGGCTAATGCGAACTTCCGTCAGTCCCTCTTCGTGATCCAAGAGTATGCCGACAAGGAAGCTCGGCGTAATGAGCAGATCGAGGAAGTCACCCAGTATGTGGAGGACATGGAGGAGGCTGTGCAGGCCGCTGCCCAATCCGCAGCAAATGCCAATCTAGCCGCATCAAGTGCCGCAGCGAATGCCGCAGAGGCCGTTTCTGATGTCCTTCATCAGGCCCAAGCAGCGGCAGAAGCAGCAGAGGAGGCGGCGGCGCGGGCGGACCAGTTCGATCCCCTAAATTTCTACACGAAGGCTCAGGCAGATGGCACGTTCCTTACCTCTTTGAGTGCCCAGTCTGACTTTTACACCAAGTCCCAGATCATAAGCGGCTACTACACTAAGACCGCTATCGATACTGCTCTTAGCCAGAGAGATACGGCCATTGGTGGCAGGGTCTCCAAGTCTGGCGACACCCTCACAGGTGAACTCACCATCAACAAGACATATCCAGCCCTCCGAATGCTTTACCCCGGCATTCGAGACGTGAGCTTACAGGTCCGCGAAGACGGCGGGTTTCACGTATGGGACAATTCAGCATCTAACAGACGCTTTACAGTCGGAAACGACGGCGCTGTCTGGACATCTCAGTTTGGTGACCTGAACAGTCGAATTGAAGCCCGAGCCGCAGCCCACGCGGACTCCCGTGCTTGGGCGGTTGCCAATGACCGCGTGGCGAACCTCAATTCCCGGTGGGTGTCCCGTGGTGAATTCACCATGCGTTACAATTTGTGGCAGGAAGCCCCGGCAGGGAGCGCGGTGACCGGCTTTTGGGTCGAGAGCAACAACTGGATGAAGCACTTCTGCTACCGCTACTTCCAACTATTTGACCCAGTGCGCGGCTGGATCACGGCGCATAACGCCTGAGGTAAATTTATGGAAATCGTTAACTTCGGACACTTCAAGCTCACCAGTACTACCGGCATCCAGTTCTTTACAAACGAGGATGGTCAAGACTGGTACGACCTGCGGCGCGGCCTCACGACATGGGATGAGCAGGGGAACTTTCTGACGGCCATTTACGGCGCGTGGGCAATGGTCGATCCGGTATCCCTCAGAGTTACCAACGTCGAGCAGGACCCTTCGCGCATGGTGCCAAATGACAAGATCGTCTTGGGCATCGACGCGGACCACGAGGCTATCTCGGAAGGGATGATCTACCAGAACGGTGCGCTTCAGGCCGCACCAGTCGAACCAATCCCAGAGCCCGTTACAGTTGTTTACTCTGTGGACCTTTGGGAACGCATGACTGACGAGCAAGCAGAGCAGGTACGCGATGCAATGGCTTTGCAGCCGTTCCGCACTCAGAAAATCTTTGAGGCCGCTGGCTCCTACAGAAGCGACCACAGCCTTTGGCCTCTCCTGAAGCAGATTGCCACTGAGCTGTTTGGTGCCGAAACCGCCAGCGCAATCCTCGCCCCATCCACATAGTAGGAATACCCATTTGGAAAACGAAGACGACTACTACAACAGCGGCAATCTTGAGGACTCCCCGGAGTACCGACCGGGGGTGGGTGACAACTCGGGGGACGATGATCTTGAAGGCCTCGGCCTGAAGGACCTTCTCTCGGAGATGCAGTTGGAACTCTTCAAGGACCTCCTGAGGAACATCCGTGCGGGCACAGCAACACCTCAGGAGAAGGCCACCGCGGCGAAGATCCTCAAGGACAACGGACTGATCTTCTTCGATAGTCCTGGCAATGATCCCTCCAGTGGTGGACCGAAGCCAGCCTCGCAGCCGGCACCTCTGCCAACCTTCGAGAAGCCTGAATATGAACGATGAGATCAGGCGCTCCCTGAGGTCCATTCAGCGGCGGCACCAAATCTCCATCAAGCGTCTTGATGACATCGAAAGACGACTGGAAGAGGCCAAGACGGAAGCATCCGTGGAAGTCTCCGAGGACCACGGGATTGTCTCGTGGTTCCGCATCCACGTCCTCCGCATAGCAAAGCGGGGAGGGTCCGATGACGCCGCCGCCTGATGACGATGCAGGCCTCAAGATGCAGCTTTATGCCGGTCTTGAGGTCGTCAAATCGCAGCAATCCGAAATCAACCGACGCCTCGGGAAGATCGAAAAGGTCATCGAGGAGAAGCTTGTCGATCCCGCCCGCGTAACCGAGCTGGAAACTTGGCGAGACGATGCCAGCAGTGCCCGCAGAGGGTGGGTCCAATGGGGCCTACAGATCGTAGGCTCAGCGCTTCTCATCACCCTTATGAGCTTCGTCGGTTCAACTCTTGGAGTAGACCTGAAATGGTAGAGGACGAGGAGACCGAGGTGGTCTTTACGGCTGTACTCTCAGCCACGACCATCCCGCTGTACAATGTGACCACGCTTGAGGATGCCTTGCTGCATTCCCGAGCGCTTTTCGGGAAGACCCTTATCCGAGTTGAGCAAAAGACTACAACGATCAGAAAAGCAAAGAACCCGACCCGATGAATACTGGCCTCCTCTTCAGATGGGGGAGCTTCTGGGTAGGTGCCCACTGGTCCCCCTTCAATAAGCGCCTCTGTGTGAACTTCCTACCGTGCGTGACATGGTGGATCACCCTTCCGGGAGGCAACACGCCATAGCCGACAGCATTGACCTTGTAGCCCGCAAGGTGGTCATGCTGTCTCTACTCTACTACTCCCTTGATGCGTCCCTCGTGCCCGACACTGAGTTCGATCTCATGTGTAAGCGGCTCTACGATGAGTGGGACGACCTTTCCCCAATCCGTCAATGGCAGCTCGAACCGAGAGAGGACATCCGCGCCTCTGGGTTTCACGTCAAGGTGACAACGGCAGCCTCCTATGGGGCACTCGCTTGGGCCGATAAGGTCCTGAAGAACAACCTCCACATGGTCACGAAGAAAGAATGGCAGCGGCACCCTGAGCATGGCCGGTGGTTGCCTTGTGATGCCTTCTCGCCTGTGGAACCTCCCAAACGAAAGAGGAAGAATGTCCGACCTAAAGCTGGTCGATCCTCTGGTGACTCCCAAGGAGGAACCACTAGAGGCTAGTACCTCGCTGTCCACCCCTAAGGTCCACTGGCGCTTTCAGACCTTCGATGATCCCGTAAAGGATGACTTCCGCGTCTTCCTGACGTTGCTCTGGCGGAAGCTGGGGCTACCTGATCCGACACCCCTTCAGCTCGACATCGCATATGACCTTCAGCACCACGGCTGGTCTGATGTCATCGACCGGCGGATCGTTATGGCGTTCCGTGGGGCTGCTAAGAGCTGGATCACTGCCGCCTACGTCCTCTGGAACATCCTCCGCAATCCCCAGATGAAGATCGGCGTTGTGTCGGGCTCGGGAAAGCGCTCCGTGGCCTTCGTGCAGTTCTGCTTGACGCTGATCTTCGAGTGGGACCTCCTGAAGCACCTCGCTCCGGGACCCAAACAGCGACAGAGCACCACTGCCTTTGATGTAGGGCCGTCTCTCCCTGACCAAACTCCCTCAATCTGGTCCGCTGGTATCACCTCCCAGATCGTCGGCTACCGTGCTGACATCATCGTTGGGGATGACGTGGAGACCAACACCAACTCCATGACGCCAGACATGCGGGAAACCCTGTCCGAGAGGGTGAAGGAGTTTGACTCGATCATTAAGCCCGGAGGCCAGATCATCTTTCTGGGTACTCCGCAGACCGAGGCGTCCATCTACAATGTGCTTCAGCGCCGTGGATATACCATCCGCATCTGGCCCGTGAGGTTCCCGACTGGCAAGCAGATGAGGAACTATGGCGACAAGTTGGCCCCATGGGTACGCTGGAAGATCGACAAGCAGCCGTCTCTCATCGGGTCCTCTGTGGAGCCCTCGCGCTTCTCTGACGAAGACCTGTTGGGCCGCGAATTGTCGCACGGCAAGGCAACCTTTGCGCTTCAGTTCATGCTCGATACCAGCCTTTCGGATGTCGATAAGTATCCGCTGCGCCTCCGAGATTTCATCACCATGAGTCTGGATCGCCGGATCGGCCCTGATACGGTCGCATGGGGCAACGGAGAGCATCTCGCGCTGAAATCGGTCCACAGCATCGCTCTGGATGGAGATCGCGCCTACGGGCCTTCCAGCGTCTCGGAGGCGTTCTCAAAGTGGCAGGCCGTGTACGCCTATATCGACCCATCGGGTAAGGGCGCTGACGAAACTACGCTGACGATTGGCTCCGCGCTGCACTCCACCGCGTTTGTCCTCAAGCAGGCTGGCTGGCAGGATGGCTTCGGGGAAGAGACCCTCAAGGGTATTGCAAAGCTCCTCGTCGCGTATCGCGTCCAGAAGTGTCTTATCGAAGAGGACTTTGGGCAGGGCATGTTCGCCCAGCTCCTCAGACCCATCGTGAAGGCTGAATGGGAGGCGATAAACAAGAAGCTCTCAAGGGAGGAGCAGGGGGCCACGGAGATCACATCCGAGAGGTCCTCGAAGGTGCAGAAAGAACTCCGCATCTTGGAGGTCTTGGAGCCGGTATTTCAGGCCCACCGCATCGTTATGGCTCAGGAGGTTCTCGAAGAGGACTATATGCAGGTCCAGAAGCGAGACGGCACCGACCTCCGCGACCGCTACTCCCTCATGTACCAGATCACGAGACTGACCCGAGAGAAGGGCTGCTTGACGCACGATGACCGCGTTGAGGGGCTCTCTGGGCTGATTGGGATGATGAAGGACATGCTGGGTCTTCACCCAGAGGAGCAGGCGGAGAAGGCAGAGGAGAACCGCATGGAGGAACTCCTGAAGAAGCTGGCCGAGGAAGAGGACGATATCCGGGGTGAGAAGCGCCTAAAGCACGTCATGAGGGGCAAGCTCCGCTCAGGACGGCAGAGGGCAAGGACCTAAGAAAGCGTCACAAATCTAGCTCTTCGCGTAAAAATCTTGCGTGGAGGGCTGGATTGACGACATAAACAATAGGTGCCCTATATGAACGAAGTTCTCTTCAGGGGTTCCTTTAGGTATATATCTCTAAGGATATCTCCTTGATTGGGAGACATCGCTCCCCTCTTCATCTTCTTAGAGTTTTCCCTTTGCATTAATGCTTAAAGTGACTGCCTACAGTACACCTAAGGGTAGGGGATGAAGAGGTGATAACCTCCCCCTTACTTAGGACCTTCCTCCAGTGCTCAACCTCTTCGACATCCTCTACTTGCAAGTCCTCTACGACCACCTCTCCACGCTGTACCGGATGATATTCCAAGGGTAGCTCACGCGAGGGGTTGAACCACGAGCCAAAGGGCAGGCTTTCCCCCCTGTACCCCACCACCCGATTGTGACGCCATGATGTGACCCCGGACGGCGTTGCATGATGCCTATCACATTGATTTTCCTAGCCTTATCACTAGATTAGGAAACAAGTGGATGGACACAATGCCCTCTTTAGGCCCTCATCCGATACTCATAGCGTAATTTCTTTATGCCCTCGCTCGTGGGATCGCATCAGTTGTTTTTTCCAGTCACTTTGAGCACAGCTATATGTGTCTCGCCGCAAGGCTGCCGCCGCGTCCATCGCTAGACCACTCTCCATGTCCATCACCATGCCGCCTCATCATGTCACCATGCGGGGAGAGACAGGCGCGGGGAGATACATCAGGGGTCTTTAGGTTTTCTCACAGGAAACCGGACAGGCGGACTCATGGGGAGATGCTTTAAGGGACTGTGAGAGAGGTGGCAAGAGGGACTATTTAGATAACAATATGAGATACTCATGGATAACTTTCCTCATTTCCTGACGTGAATATCCGCCTAATATCCAGACACAAAGTTAGAAATATCTGTTGTTTTTCAATATGATGTCATTTTGTTGATGATTTTTGTGACGACCCACTAGACAATTATTCCAAACACTACCATATTGTCACTCATCGAAGCGGCACACAGCCACTCGATACGGGACTTCCAAACCTCCCCAAGCATAAGAGGTTAAGGGCGGCAGGGTGCAGAGCCTTGGAGAAACCCACGCGGGCGGTCAAACAGTGGCCTTGAGATACAGCGGATGGGGTGCGCAAGACGATTAGTCGGGGCTTGAAGCTGGCCCCCTGATGATGACCTAAAGCAGGGTCGAAACTAATCACTCAAAGGACATGAGCGATGAGCAAGTATTTCAATCTGTCTACCCGCAAAGTCGGTGGCTTACGGTTCATTAAACTGGGCCGCCTGACCATCTCCCTGTCTGTTAGCCGCCGCGATTATCGCCCGCTTGCCTGACCCGTGGAGTGAGCTACAATGGAAGACATGAAGCCAAGCGAAGCGGACCAGATCACCAAGTCAATCGACAAGCTTACCGCACGTATCGACGTGATGGATGAGCGCTTCAAGGCCATGCCGGATAAGGCGGGTGTCTTTACGGCGACGTTCGCAGTCCATGCCCTTGTGTGGGCCTCAGTTATTGCGACGGTAGGCCTCACCATCAACATCCTGAACATTGTGGGTGCCTTCAAGTAAGGGGCAGGTGTGTCCATATGGATGTACCACAACTATACCACATTACACACAATTGACGTTGGAAAGGAGGACCGAAGGGTGCACTTTATGCAGCTCTTATTATTACCGTGGGGACGGGATTTAGGCATTTAGCAGGGCTTATCGTGGGGACCAAGGGGCGGCCCCCATTAGTAAACTCTGGGATAGAGCAAGAGGATTTACATCATGGCTGACCACAACGCGGTTGCCCACAACTGGGCCCATCAAACCGGACGTGCCCGCAAGGGTTTCAACATGTTCTATGAAGGGGACACCATCTATTCCTATGGCTATCACTTCCCGATTGCCCGGATGATGACGGCTCCTAATGGTGAGCGGGTGGTCTTGTTCACTCAGTCCAACTATTCGGTGTCCACCTCCAAGCATAAGACCATTGTGCAACGGGCACTGGGATATGGCCGCGAGGACATTCTCTATGTCCCCAAGCTGGACTCCTATAGCTTCGATGCGGCTGGCAACTGGGATCGTGTCTCTGCGTCTCTTGAAGAGCTGGCCCTGAAATGGAAACGGGCAAGAGGACTTCGAGCCTTCCATGCTGATGCAATGGCCGGGGCTATCGGGACGGCAAACCGCATTGCTACCCTGTGGCAACTCGACAAGCCGCGCTTGGAGATGCCCGAAGACATCGGCGCATGGGTTGCTGAGGCCGACGAGCGGCGCAAGGAAGAGCAGCGCCAGAAGGACCTCAAGGATCGCGAGACAATCCAGAAGTGGCTCAAGGGAGAACCAGTCCGCCCGCCACACACCCGCATTCCTTATGTCCGGGTCTTGGAAGACAAATTGCAGACCTCATGGGGCGTCACGATATCGCTCAAGAAGGCGTTGCGTCTTTACCGGCTGGCCGTGGCCTGTGCTCGATGCCGCCATGAGTTTGTCCCGGCGAAGGACCATAGGATAGACGGGTGGGCGATCAATAGGGTCTCGGCGGATGGGACCGTCCATGTCGGGTGCCATGTGATCCCGCTGAAGGTTCAACATGAAGCCGCCAGACTTGCGGGCATTCTCCGGGCATAACTGTACCACATTACACACAAAGGATATCCAAATGATCCCTCAGGAAATATTCGACAAGGTTTCGGTGCATCTCTTAACGCAAGGCAAGAGGGCGCTTGGGGACGACGGACAACGCTGTAAATATAGGGCTCCCGATGGCTCTAAGTGTACCGTTGGAATACTGATCCCAGATGACGCGTATGATCCGGTGATGGAGGGCCACCCGTCCTCGGCTCTGTGCATGGTTGCCGCCCTTCCACCGTTCTTCACCACCGAGGGAGACCTACTAAGCGACCTCCAGGTACTACACGATTGCGTCAAACCGGACATGTGGCCGGAATACCTGCACCGAATGGCGCGACACAAGGGACTATCCACCACAGCCATGGACGAGTACCTCAAGACCACCAAAAGTCCAGCCCCAGAGGTGGCCGCATGAGCGCCCTTCCGAATGACATCAAGTATGCCCCATCATTCCCTGTGACGATCCACATTGCCGGGGACTACGAGACTGCCCGCGAGGAGTGCCAAAGGTTCTGTGACATCCATGGTCTCTGTGTCACGGTTACGCCAACCGAGTACATATATACCGGCGGGTCTGAGGCAGGTGTCCGGGTGGGCCTCATCAACTACCCACGGTTCCCCAAAATGGGCACGGAGATTGCCTTGCAGGCCATAGAGTTGGCCTATGCCTTGAGGGCGGCGCTGGGGCAGCAGAGTTTCTCCGTCGAGACGCCAGAGAATACCACATGGTTCTCATGGCGGGAGAGGGACGTAGTGTGACCTTCATTGAAAGGCTGCCATAACGACAGTCCCAATGACATCCACGGGCACTCTCACGACTTGGCCTTCGCCAAAAACAAGATCGAGGACAGCGAGAAAAGTAAGAAAGCCAAATGGTCCAATCTTCAACTTAAACCCGCCGCCCGGCTGGAAGAAAATCTCCATAGGGCAACTCCAAGACACTATTGTGCCAACAGTTCTAAGCTGAAGTTATTAGACCTACCTCGGACCAAGTGCAGTACTGTGCCAAATGTCCTTCCTTGCTCGTTACTCAAGGAAGAGGGATCGAATACTTCTTCGTATGTGGTTGGACTACCGGCGTATGCTATCTAAGAAGCGGGATCAGTACATCCGCGTAACGCCGAGGCCCAGCCTTCCGGGGTAATTACCCCGTGGCCTACCACACCGAATAGTTACCAAAACCCTACAATCACGTCAACCCCGCCAAGGCCCCATCAGGTCACCCCTCCTAACCAACGGGAGGGGGCATCTGACGAGACCCAAGACAGCGGCTTGTCGAAACGCCATCATCACCAAAGGAGAGACCTCAATGGCACGGAAAGACGATCAGAACCAGAATACCGAATTGAACCTCGAAGAGACCACCACGGAGGACACCACAAGCGGGGCCGTCGATGATGGCTTCGAGTGGGAGCCGGAGCTGCCGAAGGGCGGCGGCGGCGGCCAGAAGAGCAAGTACGACTGGGGTGCTTTCCCGGAGCCGAAGGACGGCAAGTTCCCGACGAAGACCTACATGGGTCTCAAGGCACCCAAGCCGGTCTACAACAGCATCAAGAAGTACCAGACGAAGCTTGCCGAAGAGGGCAAGGAGTACCCGGAGTTTACCGTCCGTGCTATCAAGGAAGGCACAGGCAAGGAAGCCAAGACGGTGGGCGTAAAGGTCCAGCGTATCAAGTGACGAGGGGGCCATCCACCATGCGCAACATGCAACTTCTGGGGACCATGGGCCTCATCAGCTTTGCGCTGGGTCTCGTCTACATCACTGGGGTCGAACTATGGGGTTGGCTCTTCGGCTGACCCTATCCCCAGCATCCTCCGCAAATATCTACAATTGATTCCATTGGCTTAACTCATCATAGGACATAATTCCTAATCAACTGTTGATAGGACTAAATTCTTGTGAGATAAGAATGGAACAAAATGAGAACAAACACAAGATGGAAGAGCGTAATCAATCCCTTACTGTGGATACCAGTTACTATGTCTTACACCCGGAGAACCCAGAGTTGGCCATCGGGAAGATCACCAAGATCAACGCTCACAGGTGGCGTGCACGGACGTTCCGCAAGCCATGGGCGTGGAACCCGAAGACAAAGCGGAAGGGGCAAGGGCTCGGCCCTCCTTTCTCTGGGGTGGACGCTTCAAGACCCTCGAAAAGGAGCGCCGAGTTCTTCATCCGCAACTATTTCGCGCATA
The DNA here is from genome assembly GCF_030209895.1 of Agrobacterium sp. CFBP2214. NCBI lineage: Bacteria > Pseudomonadati > Pseudomonadota > Alphaproteobacteria > Hyphomicrobiales > Rhizobiaceae > Agrobacterium > Agrobacterium sp. CFBP2214. The sequence goes on from NZ_JARVRC010000001.1 coordinate 1,119,886, forward strand.
ACCATCAGGCCGAGCCGAAGGCCGCTTGATGTGCTCATACGGTGTCGCCCAGTGGGGTGACCCTAAGGGGCGGGAGGGGGATTTCGTCCTTTGCCTCCTCCTGCCTTCACTCTTCAAGGGACAACTTCATGACCATCGAAAAGGAATACCAAATGACCAAGCACAATGACCGCATTCTGATCCACACCGAAGGACAGGAAGGCGGTTTCTTCATCAGCGCCATTACCGGCGAGATCATCCGCGACGACCACAGCGAGGAACTCCCGGAGTGGGCCGAAGAGGCTCTCGTCAATGCCAACCTTCAGGAGCGCCGCACATGGTACACCCAGCGTATCGGTGAGACTGCCTTCCTGAAACTCGGCACCCCGGATGCCATCGAATACAAGGACCTCGGATGGGTCGCTGTGGATCAGGAAGGTGACCTCGTGGAGATCGACGCCGACAACCAGTGGCGTTCCGAGAACCTCGCCAACCTCCTCAACATCGATACCGACGCCGATGCTTTCGACAAGGCCATCGAAGGGGCCACCCACGAAGCCCTCATCGCCGACGAGTACCGCAAGAACCCCACGGACGAGGAGACCCTTGCCGAGGTCGAAGGCAAGTCCTTTGAGGATGTCGAGCGGCAGGCCGTCAACGGCTAGTCATGTACTCTGGGGGATGGCTCTTGGCTGTCCCCCGGTTTCTCTTGGTACATCAGAGGATTAGATGAGACTATTAGGCTGGGACATTGCAATTGAACGCTGGGACAGGGAACGACCCTTATGGGAAGTCTCCTCTTGGCTCTTCGAAATCGAGCGGCACAGCGGATTGCGCTTCGATAACATTCTGGTATGGTGTGGAGCGTGGCATATTGCGATGTCGAAATCAAATGAATGAAATCAGCCGGTTAAAGGGACTCATCACCACATGGCGACAATAGGTGAGAATAAGAGGGTACGGGCACTTTTCGAAGTGAACCGGCTCCTGATGGATCAGCGTCCGGAGATGCCAATATCCATCGTGAATACCCTCTTGGGGTGCTTCCTGTGGAGACACAGCGAGGAGCAGCCCGGAACACCCATCACGATACTTGAGCTGTCCGAGAAGATAGGACTGCCCTACACCACTGTATCAAGACACCTCAGGTATCTGGGTGAAGAAGAGCGCACAGGAGTCCCCGGCCTCGGCCTCGTGGAGACCGAAGTGTACATCCTCAACAGACGACAGAAAACCGTGAAGCTGACCCACAAAGGCAGGGCCTTGATGGATCGCCTCAGATATATTCTCGGAGATCAGGATGACAATCAAACCGAGGGGGACGTCATGGCAAGTTGACGTAACCGACACCTCTGCTTTGGAGGGCTTCAGGCGTATCCGCAAGTCCTTTTCAACAGAGACCGAAGCGAGGGCGGCCCACGATCAAATCGTAGAGGCCCTCGAAGTATACGGAAAGTGGCCGGTTGGTCCTCATGACCGGCCCCGCATCAAGAAGAAGACATCCTCCTCCAAGACCGGCACCCTTAGGGAGCTCGCCCAGATCGGCCTAGACCAGCACTGGACTGGGATGGCCTACAAGCCGGTAGTCGAGAACATCATATGGAACATCGTGGGGTGGTTCGAAGACAAGGGTTGTCCGAACATTGACGACATCACCTCCGTAGAGCTGGACGAGTTCATTACGTTCTGCCGCAATGAGGGCTTCGGGGGCAGGGGCAATGAGCCTAGCACCATCAACGGACACCTCTCGATCCTTGGCGTTCTCAACTCGATAGGCATGAAGCGCATCCCTAAGCTCAGCTTTCGGAAGCTCCCTATCGAACGGTCCCAGATACGCAAGAAAGAGCAGTGGTGGCTCCGCCCGGATGACATGGAGAAGGTCATCAAGCATCTCCGGGCAACTGGCGATGACCTCTTTGCGGATATCGTGGAGATGATCTGCTATCAGGGCTTCCGTGTCATGGAGTGCCTCTCGCTTAGGGAGCGCCATTTCATCGGCCTCGCCACCTCCACACCTAAGGTCCAAGTCCCCGGAACCAAGACCAATAAGTCTGGCTACACGATCCCGGTGTTCGACCTCTCAATCGATCTTGTTCAGAAGTGCATCAAGCGCTCCAAGGAGAACGGCTGGGAGCGGCTATTCCCGATTAGCTGGAGACAGGCGAGGGACCGTTGGGCCTACGTCCGGGAGTACCTCGGGGTACAGGATGTACCCTCGGCCACAATGAAGTCCCTCAGGCGCACCTTTGCAGCCATTGCGGATAGCCGGGGGATGGGCACAAAGACACTCCAAGAAATCCTTCGGCACGAGAACATCTCCACGACCGAACTCTACCTGAACGTCATCGGAGCAGAAAGGACTGAACACGCACGAAAGTTCATGACTAGGCCTGAGGCCACGATCCCTCCACCACCTCAGACCCCGGCAGGGGACATGGACCAAGAACGTATCCAAAGAGCAATCCAGATATTCAAATCAACTGGGCCAACCCCTGAAGAGGTCGCCCGCTTCACCATGGAGCTACTGAAATGAGCAAGAACATCATGATCATGTCCGGTCCCACCAGTGCCGCCATTGCAGCCCTTCTCTTAGGCCGCGACAGGGTGGTCGATTTGATGCGTCCCGAGGACACCGAGGAGCTTCAAGTGGGTAATATGGTGGCCCGAGCCGGGATCGAACCGGCACTCCATAGGGAACCGGATTTTAAGTCCGGTGCGTCTACCAGTTTCGCCATCGGGCCAGAGGAGCGAAATGCAACCGGCGTGTATCATGGCCTCGCTCACCCGCGCAACTCCAAACATCCAGAAGAAGACGCCTTCGAGCTGCCGATGGATGAGATGGACCGAGCCGCCTTGCAGGCCATCGAGGAAATCTTCGCGCCTTCTCAGATCGAGACTATACCACATTACACACAATACGACATTTCAAGCCAGCTTTCCCAAGGGGAACTCGTGAGGGCCGCCACCATGATGAACATGGAACAGCGCCGCTTCAGCGACCGGCTGGTGTCCATTAAGGACAACCTCTGCCTTCCCGGCAGCTTGGATGTGGACTTCAAGTTCGACAGCCGGGGATACTTCTATGCCCAGATCGTGGACCTCAACGGGGTATGCAACGTGACCGGCGCAGCGATGCCGTGGGGTGGCCGCAAGTGGCTCCTCTCCATGCACAAGTCGGACAGCGAAATCGTCCAAACTGTGTTCAAGGCCCTGATGACGGCCATGGAGCACGAGGCCCGTGAGCAATACCTCTACAAGGGTGTGCCGGTTCTCGATCCGCACCTCGACATTGAGAAGCTCGTGGAACTCCGCAAGCAGGACGACGCGACCGCCCATCGGGGCTGACATCTAGACCGAGACTCCGTGGTCTGCTTTACTGGCGTCACAACCGGGAGCAGACCATGGGCGACACCACTACCAATCTTCTCGGGGGCGGCTATGTGCCCCTGATGCTTCTCAATACAGGCTGGATCGTATTCCTTGCGGTCGCCTTTATCCTTGGGGCCTACTGGATGGGCCGTCGAAATCGCCGCCTGTGACTAAGGTTGTGCCGATAGATAACAATGTGACATAGTTAAGCCACTGTAACGGCTACTCTATTTATCCAAAACGTCAGACTTAAAATCTGCCGACCATTGGTCTTGCGGGTTCAAGTCCCGCCGTCCGCACCACCTTCACCCACAGACAAAGTGCGCCCCTGCAGCGCAGATGCGGCAAGGATAGATTGCCAATTCGCGTTGATATTCAGGCGTTGGTTGCTTTTGTTCCTAGTGGTGCGCCCAAAAAATAATCCTGCTCAAGCAAGCGGCATATTTCTTCGAAAATCACCCAAAAGAACCTATTGACCTTGCCACGATGGGAAGCCCTATCTTTTTTTTAACACAAGAAAAGAGGGGTCGTACGCATGTCACAAATGGAGATCCGGGCGAGTCACCAGATTGCGATCGATGGCATGACATGCGCCTCCTGTGTCGGCCGCGTGGAAAAGGCGATTGCCAAGGTGCCGGGCGTTCTGAAGGCCTCGGTCAATCTCGCGACGGAACGCGCTGATATCTCCTTTTCCGGATCGCCCGACGTGCCGGCCGTGATCGCGGCGGTCCGGAATGCTGGGTATGGCGTCGAAGAAAAAACCATCGAACTCGATATCGAGGGTATGACCTGCGCCTCCTGCGTCGGTCGTGTTGAAAAGGCGCTGAAGGCTGTTTCCGGTGTTTCCGATGCGACCGTCAATCTGGCGACCGAGCGTGCCACCATTCGCGTTGCCGGCAATGCCGCCTCTGCAGCCATCTTGGCGGAGGCGATCAAGCGGGCGGGCTATACGGCGAAGGAAAACATCGCCGATAAGGCCGGTGATGTCGAGCAGGATAGACGCGCTACGGAACTGCGCGGCCTGAAAATCAGCCTTGCCGTGGCCGCTGCATTGACGTTGCCGGTCTTCGTGCTGGAGATGGGTTCGCATCTGGTGCCCGCCATCCATGAATTCGTGATGGAAACGGTTGGCATGCAGGAAAGCTGGTATCTGCAATTTGTGTTGACGACACTGGTCCTGTTCGGGCCCGGCCTGCGCTTCTTTAAAAAGGGCATACCCGCACTGCTAAGGCTGGCGCCGGACATGAATTCGCTCGTCGTACTGGGCACCGCCGCCGCCTGGGGATTTTCGGTGGTGGCAACCTTCCTGCCCGAAATCCTGCCGCGTGGCACGGCCAATGTCTATTATGAGGCGGCGGCGGTTATCGTCACGCTCATCCTTCTCGGCCGATTCCTCGAAGCGCGCGCCAAAGGCCGCACCAGCGAGGCGATAAAGCGGCTTGTCGGCCTGCAGGCGAAGTCCGCCCGCGTGCTGCGCGATGGCGAAACCGTTGATGTGCCGTTGCAGGATGTGCGCACCGGCGATGTGATCGTCGTTCGCCCCGGCGAGAAAGTGCCGGTCGATGGGCTGGTTCTCAGCGGTTCTTCTTATGTCGATGAATCGATGATCACTGGCGAGCCGGTCCCGGTCACCAAGGCGGCGGGTTCCGAGGTTGTCGGCGGCACGGTGAACCGCAATGGCTCCTTCACCTTCCGTGCAACCAAGGTGGGTGCCGATACGCTGATCGCCCAGATCATCCGCATGGTGGAGGAGGCGCAGGCCGACAAGCTGCCCATTCAGGCGCTGGTCGACAAGGTCACCAACTGGTTCGTGCCGGCTGTCATGCTGGCCGCACTCGCCACTTTCACCGTCTGGTTCATCTTTGGGCCTGATCCGGCCTTGACCTTCGCGCTCGTCAACGCGGTTGCGGTTCTCATCATCGCCTGTCCCTGCGCCATGGGCCTTGCCACGCCGACCTCGATCATGGTCGGCACCGGCCGCGCCGCCGAGATGGGCGTGCTGTTCCGCCGCGGCGATGCGCTTCAGACGCTGCGCGATGCCGACGTGATTGCCGTTGACAAGACCGGCACCCTGACGCTCGGCAAGCCGAAGCTGGTGCATTTCACCACGACGCAGGGCTTCGATGCGGATGAGGTGCTTCGCCTCGTCGCCTCGCTGGAGAACCATTCCGAACATCCGATTGCGGAGGCGATCGTCGAGGCGGCGAAACATGGCGGCCTGACGCTTGCCAATGCGGAAGGCTTCGAGGCGACCCCCGGTTTTGGTGTTGCAGCCATGGTTGACGGCCGCAGGGTCGAAGCGGGCGCAGACCGGTTCATGATCAAGCTCGGTTATGACGTCGCGATGTTTGCCGATGATGCCGAAAGGCTGGGCAGGGAAGGGCAGTCGCCGCTTTATGCCGCCGTCGATGGCAGGCTGGCCGCGATCATCGCCGTTGCCGATCCGATCAAGCAGACGACCCCGGAGGCGATTGCGGCGCTGCATGCGCTGGGCCTCAAGGTCACGATGATCACCGGTGACAATCGCCGCACTGCCGAAGCTATAGCCCGCCGTCTCGGTATTGATGAGGTGGTGGCGGAAGTGCTGCCCGACGGCAAGGTCGAGGCCGTCAAAAGGCTTGCTGCCGGCGGGCGACGTGTCGCCTTTGTCGGGGATGGGATCAATGATGCACCGGCGCTTGCTGCGGCCGATGTCGGGCTTGCCATCGGCACGGGTACGGATGTCGCGATTGAAAGTGCCGATGTGGTCTTGATGTCTGGCGATCTGCGCGGCGTTGCCAACGCCATCGCGCTCTCCAAGGCGACCATCCGCAATATCGGCCAGAATCTGTTCTGGGCCTTCGCTTACAACGCTGCACTCGTTCCGGTGGCGGCTGGAATATTGTATCCTGTCAACGGCGTTCTGCTGTCGCCTGTCCTTGCTGCCGGAGCCATGGCGCTTTCCAGCGTCTTCGTATTGACGAACGCGCTGCGCCTGAAAAGCTTCCGTGCACCGCTGGTGGACAGACCGGCGGGCATGCAGCTCGCAGCGGCCGAATAGGAGGCGGATGTGATGACGCCTGGCAACACAATCTATCTGCCGCAGATCGGGCGCAGCATCTTGGCGGCGCAGGGGGAGACCGTGCTTCAGGCCGCGCTGGCCGCTGGCGTCACCTATCCGCATGGCTGTCGCATGGGCCGCTGCGGGGCCTGCAAATCGCATCTCATTTCCGGCGAGATCGATCTTCTCAAGCACACGCCCTTCTCCTTGACCGAAGAGGAAAAGGCGGACGGTCTGACGCTCGCCTGCCGGGCCATGCCGTTAAGCGACATGACGATCAGCTGGCTCGATGGGGCGGATGAGATCGCCGATATTCCGACCGGCCGCTTTGAGGGCGTGGTGGCGGAAGTGGTGGATGCGACACATGATATCAAGCTCATCCGTATCCGGCTCAACGAGCGCGGGCAGTTTGCCTTCAAGCCCGGACAATATGTGCGCCTGCTTTATGCGGACTGTTCGCCGCGTGACTATTCCATCGCCAGTCGGGTGGATGAGGAATTGATCGAATTTCACATCCGGCACGTTCCCGGCGGCATGACGAGCGGCCGCATCTTTTCGCTCGCCAGGGCTGGTGACCCCGTGACGATCGTGGGGCCTTTCGGTTCTTCGTTCCTGCGGGAAAAACATTGTGGGCCCATCCTCGGCATTGCCGGCGGGTCGGGGCTTGCCCCCGTCAAGGCGGTTGTCGAGGCAGCACTTGCAACGGGCCGTGAACGCCCGGTTCATGTCTATTTCGGCGCGCGCGCTCAGCGTGATCTCTATATGCTCGACCGCTTCGGAGATCTTGCCGCGCGGCATGGCAATCTGAGCTTCGTTCCGGTTCTCTCGCATGAAGACCATGCCGATATCAGGTGCGGTTATGTCGGTGCGGCGGTGGCGGATGATTTCGACGATCTCGATGGCTGGAAAGCCTATATTGCCGGACCGCCGGCCATGATCGAGGCGACGGTGCCGCAGCTTCTGGCGCGCGGCATGCGCACCGCCGACATTCATGCAGACGTATTTTTCACCCCGGAAAGATAGGAGCAGGATCGATGAACATTGGCACAGCCGCCACCGCCTCCGGTGTTTCTGCAAAGATGATCAGGCATTACGAGATGATGGGCCTGATCAAATCGGCAAACCGCACGGATTCCGGATACCGGGTCTATACGGCCAATGATCTGGAAACGCTGCGCTTCATCCGCCGCGGACGCGATCTCGGTTTTTCCATCGAAAAGATCAGGCAGCTCATGACCCTGTGGCGCGATCCGGGTGGCGCCTCCTGCGATGTCAAACGCATCGTCATGGAACATGTCGTCGATCTGGAAGCGAAGATGCACACGCTTCGGGAGATGGCAGACACGCTTCGAAACCTTGCAACCTATTGCCCCGACAATGGTGAGCCGGAGTGCCCGATCATTCAGGATCTGGCCCATTCCGAAAATGTCGATTTTGCACCGGTGGCTGTCGTGCCCAAACGGTCCGGCATGCTGAAGGGTACGTCCGGGCCGGTGATGGATTTACATCGCCTGGCGAAATAAGCGGCTTTTCCCTTTGGGGGCGAGCGTCGATTGCAGTGGAAATGCCAATTGCTGTGAAGGAGACAGGGCCATGTGGATACAGATAATACAGCGCTTCCTTATTCTGTGCCTGATGCTGGCGATCGTTTCCGTCATCGCGTTTCTTCTGCCCTATATGGCGGGCGGTGATCCGGCCCGCACCATCCTGTTTTCACGCATGCGCGATACGGCGCTTGATCCACATGCAGTGGAGGCGCTCCGGGCCAGTCTCGGGCTCGACCGGCCGCTTTATGTGCAATATTTCGCATGGCTGTCGAATGCCTTGCGTGGCGACCTTGGGTTTTCCTTCACCAGCAGCCAGCCTGTCGCTGCCGAGCTTATGCGGTCGCTCTGGGTGTCGGTGACGCTGGCGCTGACGGCGCTGGCGTTCGCGATCGCCGTCGCCCTGCCGCTCGGCACATTGGCGGCGATGCGTCCGGGCGGGCGGCTGGACAATTTCGCGACGCTGATGATCCAGACATTCGTCGCAACGCCCGAATACTGGTTCGCGCCCATGTCGGCGCTGGTCTTTGCGCTCTATCTCGGCTGGTTGCCCTCGGCCGGATGGGATAGCTGGCGCTCGCTGGTGCTTCCTGCGCTGACCCTGACGCTGCGGCCGCTCGCCTATTTCACGCAGGTGACGCGCGCCGCCATGGCCGAGGTTTTGCGCGCGCCCTATATCACGGCGGCGCGCAGCCGCGGCCTTGGCATGCATGGCACGGTCATGCGCCACGGCATCCGCAACGGTTCGCTGCCGGTGGTCACCTTCTTTGCCCTCTGGCTTGCAGGGCTGCTTGGCGGATCGGTGGTCGTGGAAGTGATCTTCGCCATTCCCGGCATGGGCCGGCTTCTCTACGACGCCGTGGTCAATCGCGACATCCCGATGCTGCAGGGTGGTTTCATCTGCATCGTGGCCCTGTCCATCCTGGTCAATACCCTGGCCGACAGCTTCTATGTCCTGATCAATCCAGCAATGCGAGGTCACCATGACCACTAGCCTCTTTCCGAGCGCGCCAGCCGCTGCCATGCCGATGACCATGCCCAAGCGCCCCTCGAGCCTGTCCCGCTTCACGGATTTCATCCGCTGCCGGCACTGGACCTTCTATGCGGGAGCGGCGATTTTTCTCGTCATCATCCTGCTGCTGGTGATCGCGCCGTGGATTTCACCCTATGATCCGGCAAAGCAGAATCTGCGTCTGCGGTTGAATGCGCCAAGCGCCATCTACTGGCTGGGAACGGACCACCTGGGCCGCGATGTGCTCAGCCGGCTGCTGATCGGCGGCCGCTTCACGGTCACCATTGCCGCCATCACCGTCATTCTTTCTGTCGTGATCGGGACCTTCATCGGCATCATCAGCGGCCGCAGCCGCGGCATCCTCGACGAGGTGCTGATGCGCATCGTGGACCTGCTCATCGCCATACCTGACGTCGTGATCGCGATTTTCCTCGTGGCCATCTTCGGCCCGGGATACGGAACGCTGATCGCGTCGCTGACCATCGTCGGCTGGACACCTTTTGCGCGGCTGGCGCGGGGGCTGACGCTCTCGATCAATTCGCGTGAATATATCCGTGCCGCCGAGGTGCTCGGCTGCACACGGCGCTTCATCATCTTCCGGCATATCATTCCGAACACGATCTGGCCGATTGCGGCCGTGGCGTTCCTGCGCTTTGGCCACAAGCTGATCACGGTGGGCGGATTGTCATTTCTGGGCCTTGGCGTACAGCCGCCGGCCGCCGACTGGGCGCTGATGCTGGCCGACGCGCAGGCCTATGCGGAGCGGATGCCCGTCCTCGTCATCGCACCGGGTCTGGCGATCTTCCTTGCAGCGCTCAGCGTGACGTGGATCGGCCATGGCCTCAATCTGGAAACAAAGAAAACCAACGGTCATTGACGCCTGCGGGCGGGCAATGACGGATTTGACGATTGTCAAACATACGTGACGCAACGGAACAGGAAGGAGAGTAATATCGTCTGAAGCCGCATGAAAATTCGTGAATGCCTCCGATTCAATAAAAATAAGGGGAACTCTTATGAATATCGAAGGACAAACGCTTGCCAAGACGGCCATGTCTCCCGAATGCGCACCGCTTCTGGAGATCGAGGATCTGCACGTTTCTGTGCCGGCGCAAAACGGCCGCAAGTTTGTTATTTCGGGCCTGACGCTTTCCGTCAATGCCGGGGAAGTCGTCGCTCTCGTCGGCGAATCCGGGTCAGGCAAGAGCATGACGGCGCTGTCGCTGATGCGACTTTTGCCGCAGGGCGCGGAAATCAATTCCGGCCGCATTTCCTTTGCCGGGCGCGATATTCTCGCTCTTTCATCCTCCGAACTCGACGCGCTGCGCGGTGCCGATATCGGCATGCTGTTCCAGCAACCGCAGGCCATGCTCGACCCGACCAGCCGGGTGAGGACGCAGGTTGCCGAGCCACTCTGGATCCACCGTAAAATGAGCCGGCACGCGGCGCTTGACCGGGTCGTCGGTCTCCTGTCCGATGTCGGCATTCCCGATCCCTCAGCACGGGCGCAATGCTTCGCGCACGAGCTTTCCGGCGGTATGGCGCAACGTGTCATGATTGCCGCCGCACTGTCAGGCAATCCGCAGCTTCTGATCGCCGACGAACCGACGACGGCGCTCGATGTCACCGTTCAGGCACAGATACTCCGCCTGCTTGATGACGAACGCCGCAAGCGCCGGCTTGCCACGTTGCTCATCACCCATGACCTCTCGGTCGTCGCCGCTTTCGCGGACCGGATTGCGGTCATGTATGCCGGCCGTATCGTCGAAGAGGGGCCGACCCAGGCGATCCTCAAGGCGCCGCAGCACCCCTATACCAAGGCGCTCATCAGCTGTTCACTCCTGACCACCGACAGCGAGGGGCAATTGCTGACGATTCCCGGTTCGAGCGCGCAGGCCCATGACATGTCCTGCGGCTGCCGGTTTCATCCGCGCTGCACGCTTGCCAACTCGGCAGGCATGGGCGGCCGCTGCATGGCGTCGGAACCGGATCTGAATGCCTTGCCCGAAGGGCGCAAGGCACGATGCTGGGCGGTCGGTCACGATCATGTCGCTCATGATCATGCCAGCCACACGGTCTGCTGAGGGAGGGCGACAATGTTATCGACAGCGACGACACAGACCCCGTCACCGGCGGAAAACAGGAGCCGGCCCTTTGTGGTCGCGAAGAACCTCTGCAAATATTATCCCATATCGGGCTTTGGTCACCGTGTGGTGAAATCCGTCGACGATGTTTCCCTGACGATCGGCGAGGGGGAAGTGCTGGGCCTCGTTGGTGAATCCGGATGCGGCAAAAGCACGGTTGCCGGGCTGATCACGCGGCTGACCCACGCAACCAAAGGCGAGGTCAGCATCGGGCAGAACGATATGCTGCACATGCAGGGCGAGGCGCTGCGGCGCATGCGCCGGGTGGTGCAGCTGGTGTTTCAGGACCCTTATTCGGCACTCGATCCGCGCATGCGTATCGGCCAGAGCATGGAAGCGCCGCTTGCCCAGCATGGCATCGGCACCCGCGAGGAACGTACGGCGCGGGTTTTCCGGATGCTGGAAGAGGTCGGTCTCGACGGCTCTTTTTATGATCGCTATCCGAGCCAGTGTTCCGGCGGCCAGTTGCAGCGCGTCGTCATCGGCCGTGCGCTGCTTCTCAATCCGAGCTTCCTCGTCTGCGACGAGCCGACATCGGCGCTCGATGCCTCGATGCGGACGCAGATACTGAACCTTCTGATGGACATGAAGCGCCGTCACGGTTTGACGGTTCTGATGATTTCCCACGATCTGCGCGTGGTGCGTTATCTCTGCGATCGCATCGCGGTGATGTATCTCGGGCGCGTTGTTGAAATCGCTGACCGGGAGGAGCTTTTCCGGGCGCCGAAGCATCCCTACACCAAGGCTCTCATAGCATCGTCGATGCTGGACGAGACGGGGTTATATGCACCGGAAATGCTTCTTGACGGCGATTTGCCGAGCCCTCTCAATCCTCCTGACGGATGCAAATTCCACACCCGCTGCAAATATGCGACCGAGATATGCGGCGAGGTGGAACCCGTTCTGGAAGGCGTTTCCGGCGAGCATTTTGCCCGCTGCCATCGCTGGCGGGAATTGGGCTGAAGGACAACGCAGTTACAGTTTTCTGTTGCTGTAAAAACAGATGAATCGTGTGTTTGCGAATTAATATCGGAATAAAATTCCGAGTATAAAACGTAAAATAGATAATATTCGAATGGATAATCGATAGATATCCATAGAGTATTCTTGTTGTCTTCGTAATTATTGAGTGAAATTTCGAGAAAATGTACGAATTGTGAGCGTTGTCATCAAAAATAAAAGGGGAATCTTCTATGATGAAGCACGCACTTTTGGCGACGTGCGCCGTTGTGGTCTCGTTTGGGACGCAGGCGGCGACAGCCGGAACGATCACCTATGACGATTATACCGGCGTCAAGACCGGCTGGCAGATGGCCTCCGACGATGCCTATCTCGGTTCGCGCGCGGGGTGTTTCGAAAGCCTGGTCCGCGTCGGCTATGACACCGCACTGGAGCCGGGGCTGGCCGAATCCTGGACACAGACCTCGCCGAAGGTCTGGGAATTCAAGCTGCGCAAGGGCGTGAAGTTCCAGAACGGCGAGCCGCTTAACGCTGCGGCCGCAGTCAATGCACTCACCAATCTTCTCAAGGCGCCCGTTCCGGCTCGGGCCTTTTCGCCCAAGCTGATCGCTGCCGTCGATGCTGGTGGCGACGATATCGTGAAGATCACGACCATCGAGCCATCGGTGCTGCTGCCGGCGCAAATGGCAAGCCCGGCGACTTCGATCCTCGCGCCATCCGCCTATAAGGATGGCAAGGTCGATCCGATCGGAACCTGCACCGGGCCATTCAAGATCACCAAGGTCGATGCCAACCAATATATGGAGCTGACCGCGAACCATGACTATTGGAACGGCATGCCGAAGCTCTCGGGCGGCCGCGTAAACTTTATTCCGGATGCCGATACGCGCGCCACCCAGATAAGAAGCGGTGAAGTGCAGATTTCGCGCGTGATTCCACCCTGGGCGGTAAAGACCATTGAAGCCACGAAGGGTGTGAAGGTTGCGCCGATTACCGTGCCCCGGATTACGGAAATGCTGCTCAATAATTCGAAGCCGCCGTTCAAGGATATCAAGGTTCGGCAGGCGATCCGGGCTGCCATCGACACCGCCGGTATTGCCGACAGCATCTATGAAGGCGTGGTAAAGCCCGCAACGATGCCCTTCGCACCCGGAGAGCCGTGGGCGCCGCAAGACGTCACGCCCGCTTATGACGTAGAGAAGGCAAAGGCTCTGCTGAAAGAGGCGGGAATTGCTCCCGGCAGCCTGAAGCTGACGCTTCTGGCCTACACTGAAAGAACCGAACTCAAGGATGTTGCCGCCGTTATCCAGGCCCAGTTGCAGGAAATCGGCATCAAGGTTGATGTGCGTGTTGCCGATTACACTGCGATCGAGCCCGATCTCCTGGCCGGCAATTTCGACATGGTTCTTCTGTCACGCGGTTATGCCACTGATGTTGCAGAACCGATCGGTTTCCTCAACGCCGACTACACCTGCGGAGGCGGCTACAACATCTCGCATTATTGCAGTGAGGAGACGGACAAGCTGATCAAATCAGCCTATGTGGCGGCTGAGCCGGCCAAGCGTTACGCCATCTATGCCGAGGCGGCGAAGAGGGTTTACGACGAAGCCGTCACCGTCTACCTCATCCACGAGACCGCTTTCGATGCCTATTCGGACAAGGTCGAAAACTTCAAGCCGCATCCGATCAACTACTTCATCATGACCAAGGATCTGGCGGTGAAATAAGCCGACATGACATTGCTGACGAGGTATGGCCCGGCTCGCAAGAGCCGGGCCATATTGCCGATATGGTGCCGCCACGCCGGGGCTGGATGCCGGATCAGGCCCACTGCCGTCCGGGCCAAATTTCTGGACAATGTGCGTGACATTGATTTGGAATGACGAGCTACGCCAAACACTCCGGCGTCATCCTCGGGCTTGTCCCGAGGATGACGCGAGAGGTGTGAAGCCTTCGCCGCCGGCTTCGGTAGAGATATCTGTTCGGGAGGTGTGGAAGGACGAAGCTTGATCTCGTCCGACGGCTGTCACGCAGGTTCAGCGCGAAGCGGGGCAGGCGGGGCGACCCGGCGGCGGCAGGATGGAAGCGCCGCCGGTATCTCTTCGGATCAGGCGCGTGCTTCCGGCGTATAGCCAGCGGCGGTGATGATTTCGGCAATACGCGCTGCATCGGAGACGCCGCCAACCACGACCGTGCGGCTTGCCGGATCGGCATGCACGGCAGCGCCGGGAACGGTCTTTTCGATCGCGCCCTTGATCACACCGGCGCAGTGACCGCAGGTCATGTCTTCAACGTGGAAAGAAAGGTCGGCATCGACGGGTGCGGCAGTGGTTTCGGGGTGATGCTGATGGGCGGTGCACATAGGCGGTTCTCCATGGTTTGGAATTCTAACGGGAGGAGCCTGGACTATTCCAACGTGGGAAGGTCAAGCGCTTTATTCGCGCATGCGCAACATGTGTATCGCCGGATCAGCTGCGCCAGAAGATCGGCATCAGCAGCACCAGAACCGTCAGGATTTCCAGACGCCCGAGCAGCATCAGGACCGACAGGAGATAGAGCGCCGGGTCGCTGATTGTGGAGAAATTGCCGACAGGCCCGATGATCGGGCCGATGCCGGGTCCGACATTGGCAAGCGCCGTCGCAACACCCGATGTGGCGGTGAGGAAATCATAACCCATCAGGCTCATGGCAAGGCTGCCGGCGATCCACAGCGCGATGAAACAGCTGATGAACAGAAAGATGGTGCGGATGGTTTCCGGATCGACCACCTGCTGGCCGTAGCGCACCGAATAGACGGCATTCGGATAGATCAGCTTCTTGAGGCCCGCGCGCGCCACATTGAAGATGATGAGGAAACGATAGGCCTTGATACCGCCCGCAGTCGAGCCGGAACAGCCGCCCATGAAGGTCGCGAAAAAGGCGACGACGACGACGAACGGACCCCAGAGCGTATAGTCGTCGCTGGCAAAACCTCCGGTCGACAGGATAGAGGTCATGTTGAAGAAGGAATGGCTGAGCGCGTCGTCCAGCGGTACACCGTTTCTAAGGTGATGATAGACGCCCACCGCAATGGAGATCGCGCAGAGATAACCGAGGAAGACGGCGATCTGCGGGTCGCGCAGCGTCTCCAGCCGGCGGCGGACGGCAAGCAGGATCATCACCGAAAAGGGCAGGCTGCCGAAGATCAGGAAGATCGTGGCGATCCACAGCAGCGCGGTATTGTCAAAATAGGCGAATGAGGCGTCATGGGTGGAAAAGCCGCCGGTCGCGACGGTCGACATGGCGTGGTTCAGCGCATCGAAATGCGACATGCCGGCAAAATCGAAGGCCACCGTGCAGGCGATTGTCATGATGATGTAGATCGCCACGAAAGCCCGTGTGAAGCTCGCCAGACGCGCGAAGGGCCGGTCGTTGCCGGTATCGGAAGATTCCATGCGAAAGAAGGTCATGCCGCCGACGCGAAGCAGCGGCAGGATGAAGAGACCGAGGGCGACGATACCGATACCGCCGAGCCAGCAGAGCAGGGATCGCCACAGAAGAATGCCCTGCGGCGCGTTGTCGAGGCCGGATATGGCCGTCGATCCTGTCGTGGTGATGGCCGAAACGGATTCGAAGATCGCCTGACCGGGCGTCAGGTCGAGTTCCGACAGATAGAGCGGAACCGCGCCGATGATGGAAAACACCAGCCAGAGCAGGTTGACGAGCAGAAAGCCGAAACGTTTGTTGAAGGAGGTGATCGGTCCGCGGGTCGCGAGCGCGCATGCAAGTGCAAAGCCGCCGCACATGAAACCCGAAAGCGCAAACACCATCCAGTCATCATTGCCGTAATAAAGATCGGTCAGTGCCGGCAGAAACATGGCCGTCGCAAGGTAGAGCCCGAAGATGGACGCCACATATATGACCGAGCGCAGAAGGTTGCTGTTCAAGAAATGAAACCCGGAGTTCGTTGCCGCGCTGAAATGAGTCTTTGTCTCGGACGCCTTCCTATGGCATAGCGGGTGCCATTATGAATTTCAATGGATTGACTATCGTGGACAAGCAGCTTGTGGAAGCAGCGCGGCGGGAAGTGCGGGAGATATTTCCGGAAACGCCGTTGCAGTTGAATGAACATCTCAGCCGTCGGTATGGCGCGTCGATTTGGCTGAAGCGTGAGGATCTGTCCCCGGTTCGTTCCTACAAGATTAGAGGCGCATTCAACTTTCTGCGCAAGGCGGTGGCCAAGGCCGGCAAGGACAAGATTTTCGTCTGCGCTTCGGCCGGCAATCATGCGCAGGGCTTTGCTTTCGCCTGCCGCCATTTCGGCGTTCACGGCGTTGTTTTCATGCCGGTGACGACACCGCAGCAGAAGATCGAGAAGACCCGCATCTTCGGCGGTGAATTCATCAGCATCCGTCTCGTGGGCGATATATTCGACCAGTGTTACGCCGCTGCCCGCCAGCACGTACAGGATAATGACGGCTACATGGTGCCGCCCTTCGATCATGAAGACATCATCGAGGGTCAGGCTACGGTTGCTGCCGAGATCATGGACCAGCTTCCGGAAGGCACGAAGCCTGACATCGTCGTCATGCCTGTTGGTGGCGGCGGTCTTTCGGCTGGCCTCACCGGCTTTCTGGCCGGCACCGTCCGCAAGGAGAACTTCGTATTCTGCGAGCCCGAGGGTGCGCCGAGCCTGAAGAAGAGCCTAGAGCGCGGTGAACCGGTGACACTGAACAAGGTCGACAATTTCGTCGATGGCGCCGCCGTCGCCCGCATCGGCGACCTGAACTTCAAGGCGCTGAAGGATTTCCCTGCCGAGCAGGTCATGCTCATTCCGGAAAACGCCATCTGCGTGACGATCATCGAGATGCTGAACCTCGAAGGCGTGGTGCTGGAGCCTGCGGGTGCGCTCTCCATCGCCGCGCTGGAGAAGCTCGGTCGTGAGAGGCTGGAAGGCAAGACGGTTATCGCCGTGGTCTCCGGCGGCAATTTCGATTTCGAGCGCCTGCCGGATGTGAAGGAACGCGCAATGCGTTACACCGGCGTGAAAAAATATTTCATCCTGCGCCTGCCGCAGCGCCCTGGCGCGCTGCGCGATTTCCTCAACCTGCTCGGTCCGGACGACGATATCGCCCGTTTCGAATATCTGAAGAAATCGGCCCGCAATTTCGGTTCGATCCTGATCGGCATCGAAACCAACGCGCCGGAAAATTTCGCCGGCCTGCTGGAGCGCTTCGAGGCCGCCGGTCTCGGTTATGAAGACATCACCGAAAACGACATCCTGTCGAACCTGATTATCTGATCGGGGAGTTAAAGACAGGGAAGGGCGGATCACCTCCGCGCTTCAAACGTGACATAGATTGAGGGAGTGAAAGCCATGGCATCGTTTTTTTCCAAAATCCTCTCGGCCTTCGGCTCCGGCCAGCCGTCCTCGGACGCGCCGCAGAAGGTGTCGCAGGCCGAGCCGCATGCGCATGGCGACTATCTGATCTATGCGACGCCGATCAAGGAAGGCGGTCAGTTCCGCCTGGCCGGCCGCATTGAGAAAAAGGCCGGCGACGAAGTGCTGGTGCATGAATTCGTGCGCGCCGATGTCTTCAGCAGCCTGGACGATGCGGTGGAGTTCACGATCCGCAAAGCCAAGCTCATCATCGATCAGAACGGCACATCGCTTTTCCCAGGAAAATGATGACGTTTTCTTGCCCCGCACATTAAGATTCCGTTGTTTGCTTCGGCCTATCGTCTCTGAAGGGCATGGAGTCGCACCAATCAACCCGCGCGACGTGAATCGATAAGGCATGTGCCGATGCAGTGGGCAAATCTGGCCCTCTTTTTGACGGAGGCCATCGTCTATTTTTCGGTAATGACGGCCTTCCTTCATTACCGGCATATTCTCGGCATCGGTGTTTTTCTCACCGCGCTGGGCGTCATGCATTTTCTGGAAACCTATCTGGCGGCCGTCTTTTACGTGCAGCTGCCTTTCGGCGTGGCGTCGCCCGGTTCCTCGATTCTTTTTGCCGGCAAGCTGATGATGATCCTCATGCTCTATATGCGCGAGGATGCTGCGGTGGTGCGCCAGCCGATCTATGGCCTTTTTCTCGGCAACATATTGACCGTCATCATGGCCCAGATCATCCGCTTTCATCAGACGGTGGCGATCGTGCCCGGGCAGTCTGTCAGTACCGGCTTTCTGGACGAGATGGGTGTGCTGATGGTCTGGGGCACCAGTCTGCTTTACATCGACGCCATCGCCATCATCCTGTTTTATGAAAAACTGGGGCGGTATCTGCAGCGCCATATCGTCCTGCGTTTCGGCATCTGCGGTGTCGTCATCCTCAGCCTCGATCAGGCGGGTTTTTACGGTGCGCTGCGACTTCTGTTCAACGCGCCGGTCGATGTGTTTTATGATGGCTGGAAGGCGAAGATGGCGGCCGTCGCGGTCTATTCGCTGCTCTTCGCCATCTATCTGTGGCTGACATCGGCCAAGGGCCGTTTCCTGATACGCCGCAACATTGCGGATGTCTTCAACGATCTGACCTTCCGTGAGCGCTACGAAGAGCTGTTATCTCGCTCCGGACGCGACATGCTGACGGGTGTTTCGGACCGCGCCCGCATGGAGCTCGACGCGCCCTCCATCGTGCTTGACTGCGCCGAGAAGAGGCGGGCGATCAGCGTGCTTATCGTCGATATCGACCATTTCAAGACTGTCAACGATACGTTCGGCCATCTGCGGGGCGATGAAATTCTTCGGGAATTCGCAGCAGTCATGAAGCGGTCGGTTCAACCACATGGCCATCTCTACCGTTTCGGCGGCGAGGAATTTGTGGCCCTGCTTCCGGCGATGACACACGAGGCCGCACTTGCCTTTTCCGAAGGTCTGCGTGCCGCCGTGCTGACGGGTCTGCGCCGGCCCGACGGAACGCCCCTGACTGTCAGTATCGGTGTCGCGACCGGTCTGGAGGATGGGCGAGTATTCCTCGAACTTCTTTCCGAAGCCGACTCGCGGCTCTATGCGGCAAAAAATAACGGCCGGGATCAGGTCCACGGCCGTTACGGAATGTGGGTCGGCTGATACCTTGCCGGTATCAGCCTCCATTCAATTGTCTCAGGCGGCCTGCGCCAGCTCTTCAACCTTGGCTTCGGCGGCGGCCACAGCCTTTTCGACGGCTTCCGGGCCAAATGCCAGGCCTTCGACATAGATGACTTCCACATCCGTCATGCCCATGAAGCCGAGAACGGTCTTCAGATAAGGAACGGCGTGGTTCATCGAAACGGCCGGGCCTTCGGAGTAAACGCCGGCAGCGGCCAGCACGATGTAGACCTTCTTGCCGGTGGCAAGGCCGACCGGGCCGGTTTCGGTATATTTGAAGGTCTGGCCGGCGCGGGCGACGTTGTCGATCCACGACTTCAGGCCGGAATAGATGTTGAAGTTGATGAGGCCGGTGCCGATGACGACCGTGTCTGCTGCAAGAAGCTCTGTAACCAGCTTGTCGGAATAATCGGCGGCAACCGCTTCTTCGGCGGTGCGCTGGTCGGCCGGCTTGCGGATCGCTGCGGTCTTGACGGTGTCGAGGTGCGGGATCGGGTCAGCGGCGAGATCGCGGTGGACAAGGGTGTTGGAAGCCGACTTGGCCTTCAGCTTGTTTGCGAGCTCACCCGAAAACTTGTTGGAAACCGATTCGTCGCCACGCGGGCTGGAGGTGATGAGCAGAATGTTGGACATGGTCTTTCCTTGCATAAGCGATGAATTGACGGGCGCCTTGGGAGGGCGGGAGAGCACGATGCCCTTCCTTTGCGCTCTATATGAAAAATTACTGCCATCAAGAAAACTGTGATAATATGGAAGCAATCTATCGATGAAATGGATGGAACATGGACGCGAACCCGACGCTTGACCAATTGCAGGTGTTTTTGACGGTTGCCGAGACCGGCAGCTTTTCCGCTGCGTCACGGGCGCTCAATCGCGCGCAGTCGGTGGTCAGCTACACGATTGCCAATCTCGAGGCGCAGCTTGAAGTCACGCTGTTTGAGCGCAGCGGCGTGCGCCAGCCGAAACTGACGGATGAGGGCCGCGCCATGCTTGAGGATGCAAGGCGCATCGTCGCCGGCCTGCAGGAGATGCGCGCCCGCGCCAAAGGGTTGAAGCAGGGGCTTGAGGCGGAACTCTCGGTCGCCATCAGCACCATGGTGCCGGCGGAGGCCATGGTGGCCGTGCTGAGGGATTTTCGCCAGCAGTTCCCGACCGTCACCCTCAGCCTCAATGTCGGCGAGCTGGGCATGGTCATGGATATGGTGCTCTCCCGCAAGGCAGGCATCGGCATTGGCGGGGCGATGCTGCGCCAGGATGATGAGCTCGTTGTCGAAAAGGTCGGCCATTCCTTCATGTTGCCGGTCGTCGCGTCGGATCACCCTCTGGCGCAGATCGAGCGGCCGCTGGTTCTCGCCGACGTGCGCGAGGAGGTTCAGCTTGTCGTGACGGATGCATCCGGCCTGACCAAGGGCCGCGATTTCAATGTTCTCTCTTACAAGACATGGCGGGTCAGCGACATCGCCACGAAATACCAGCTCATCAAGGGTGGCCTCGGCTGGGGCGGTCTGCCCGCATCGATTGTGCGCAATGATCTGACCAATGGCAGCCTGAAAGCGCTTGAACTTGAGGCCTATGAGCAGGGCGAATATCCGCTCTTTGCGCTGCGGCGGGTGGATTCACCGGCAGGCCCCGCAGGCCAGTGGCTTGCCGAAGCATTTCAGCAGCGCCTGTCTGCCTGCCCGAACCACAAGGATTTCAACGGGATGCTTGCGGCCAGCAAGCAGAGGACCATTGCTGTCGCCGCTGAGTGACAGTCTCGCCCTCCCGGCCGGTTTCAGCCGGGAGGGCGAAGCTTTTAGAGAACCAGACGGAACTTCGCGAAACCTTCCGCGCCGTCACCGGCATCCTCGATTTTCGCGCCCTTGATATCTGCCGCATAGTGGCGGCCCTTGGGGCCGGTCTCGAAGATCGCCGTGGTATTGGCGACAGGCGCGAAGGACCAGTTGGCATCCGCAGACGGGTTGATGGTGCCCTGATCGATGATATAGCGCACGATCACGTCGCGGTTGGTATCGGGCGCCACGAAGATCACCTTGTCGCCGGCGATATCGGGGAATTTGCCGCCGCCGCTTGCCCGGTAATTATTGGTGGCGACCACGAATTTCTGCTCGGGATCGATCGGCTTGCCTTCAAATTGCAGGTTGACGATGCGGTTGCTGTCCGGATTGACGGCCTTGCCGTCCTTGTCGAATTTCGCCGGTTTGGAAATGTCGATCTGATAGGTCACACCGTCGATGACATCGAAATTATAGGACGGAAAATCCGCGTTCAGCAGCGGCGCATCCTTTGCGCCCGCTTCGACGGTGTTGAACATGCCGGCCGACATTTCCAGCCAGTTCTTCACCTGCGCGCCGTTGATCAGCACCGCCTGCACCGTGTTGGGGTAGAGATAGAGATCGGCGACGTTCTTGATGGCGATGTCACCGGCGGGGACATCGGTGTAATAATCCGCGCCGCCGCGGCCGCCCGACTTGAAGGGTGCTGCTGCCGAAAGCACGGGCAGATCCTTGTATTGTCCTTCCTTCAGCATGTCCTTGATGTACCAGGTCTGGGCATTGGAAACGATCTGCACGGATGGATCGTCCGCTACCAGTGCGAAATAGGAATAGAGCGGCGCGGAGGTTTTACCGACCGGACGGCGCACATAGGCAAGTGCCGC
Organism: Agrobacterium sp. CFBP2214; assembly: GCF_030209895.1. Classification (NCBI taxonomy): domain Bacteria; kingdom Pseudomonadati; phylum Pseudomonadota; class Alphaproteobacteria; order Hyphomicrobiales; family Rhizobiaceae; genus Agrobacterium; species Agrobacterium sp. CFBP2214. Next base: position 1,141,662 of record NZ_JARVRC010000001.1, read on the forward strand.
CTCATGATCGGCTTTGGCGGCGGCGAGGACTTCCGCCTTGTCCGTGAAATCGGCGACGACCTTGCGGTTTTCGTCACGGTGATAGATCGGCCGGGCTTCGGAGGTGAAGTCGACGATCTTCCAGCTTTTGCCGTCCTTTTCAAGCAGCAGGTCGATGAGGCCCATATGCGAGCCCCAGAAACCGGCCATCACCGCCGGCTTGCCCATCAGCGTGCCCTTGACCGCATCCGCACCCTCAATGCCGTCCCAGGTCTTCGGACCGGGGAAAACGAGATGCTGGTGGCCGGTGAAGATGGCGTCGATGCCTTCGACGGCAGCGAGATAAAGCGAGGCGTTTTCCATGCGCTCGGTCTGGCCCTTGCCATCGATACCGGAATGGGAAAGGGCGATGACGATATCAGCGCCTTCTTCCTTCATGACCGGAACCCAGGCTTTCGCCGCCTCGACGATGTCACGCGTCTGGGCCTTGCCCTCGAGGTTCTTGGAATCCCACATCATGATCTGCGGCGGCACGAAGCCGATGATGCCGACCTTGACCGGGCTCGTCACGCCGCCGCCATCGCGGATCTGCTTTTCCAGAATGACATAGGGCTTGAAGAACAGCTCGTCGTTTTTCGGATCGGAAGCAAGCTGGCCCTTGGTGAGGTTGGCGCAGACGTAAGGGAAACCCGCGCCGGCCAGCGTGTTCGACATATAGTCGAGGCCGTAATTGAATTCGTGGTTGCCGAGCGTGCCGCAATCATAACCCAGCACATTCATGGCATTGATCACGGGGTGCTTGTCGCCGGCCTTCATGCCGCGCTCATAGGCGATATAGTCGCCGAGCGGATTGCCCTGCAGGAAGTCGCCATTGTCCACCAGCATCGAGTTACCAGCTTCGGCGCGGATGGTGTCGATGATCGAGGCGGTGCGGGCGAGCCCCATCGTGTCGTTCGGCTTGTCGGCGTAATAATCATAGGGAAAGACATGAACATGGATGTCAGTCGTTTCCATGATGCGCAGATGCGCCTGGTTGGTCGCTGCGCGCGCAGCAAAAGGGTGCAGCAGCACCAGCGCCGAGGAGGCCGCGATGCCGCCCAGAAGCGAACGCCGGGTGATGGGGTGGAGAGCGAGAAGCGACGACATGGGAACTCCTTCGAATGAAGCTTGCTCTGTCATGAAAAACGACAGGGTAGAAGCAATCGCAGAGGAGTCCATCACCAAAATGACAGGCCCGTGACGGATGGGCCTGTTTTCAACCGTTTGATAAATTTTTTGTCGCGGCAGCGCGGCGCGGGTGTCGCCGTACCGGAGAATGCGCATCGTCCGCCCTGCGCATTCCTCTTCGCTGGACCAGCGGATCAGCGGGCGAGGGTCGGTTTCACGTCTTCATGGAAGAAGCGGAAATAGGAGGAGAGCTGCGCCAGCGTGTTGGTGGAAAGCTTGAGCTGCAGGCCGAGGCGGTTCATGTGCTGCCACTGCACGACGCCTTCGATGAAGCCCAGATCCTCACTCTGCACCTTGACCCGGCTGCCCTTGGCGGCGGCGAAAGGCCCGTCCAGTTCGAGCGCCATCCCCGTCGCCGAAAGATCGACCACGCGTCCCCTGGTCGACTGGCTGAAATAATGCACGGTCGCAAAAATTCTGGTTTTGCTGCGGGGCGCAGTCCGGGTCGCCATATTGAGGTTATTTGTCATGTTGCTGCTCAAATCAATTGTTTCCGATACCATGCATCATGGCGCAAAAAGCTTGAGAGCCGTTTAGTTCTTCTCTTAAAATTGCAGGTAATTGCCGATTATGCTGTGTCGATACGGCACTGATAGCAATTATTACGGGCGGATCGCACATGCACATAAGCGACATCAGAGCGCTCCAGAAGGCGCAGTGCTCGCGACACGATCTCGCCCGTCGCCGTCACCGCGCCGGTGCCGTAGACGATGCGGTCATCGGCTCCATAACCCCGCACGATGTAATCCGGGCTGTCCAGCATCGGCGGGACATCCTGCGTCTGCGGATAGCGCTCACAGGCCTCGGCATGCAGAAAAACCGGTCCCGTTTCCGCATAAGGCTGTAGCGAGGGGAAAGGCCGGTAGGCGAGGATCAGCATCCCGTCGCCTTCGCCGATCTGGCGAAGGCAGTGGCGGCAGGGCATGCCGCCTGGAGAAACGGCTTTTTCCGGCGGATTGCCATAGGCGTCGGCGGCTCCCGCCCGGAAGGCCTCGGCTTCCTTAGCCGGCATTGCGGTAAAAACGAGATCGGTCATGTCGGGGCCTTCTGGGTTGGGATCGGCGTTGCTTCTTTGCAGCTATCGTCCCGAAATGGATCACTATCCACCCGATTCTTGACAGGCGATGCAACCAGCCCATTGCGTGACTCGTTAGCTTCGGGAATCAGTGACGCTCCTCGTTCCCGGAAGGTCTGATTTTATGTTCCGTCGTTTTCTGGCCGCCGTTCCGCTGGCTTTCGTATCGTTGACGGCTCCGATGCAGGCCGAGGCGCAGGTCGCCTCCGGTCTCGACGGCCTGTCCGACGATCAGCTTCAGCAGGCGGTCAATTTCGTTATCGGCAACGCGATCTTCTCGCTTTATCACGAAGGCGCACGCATGCTGATCTCGGATTTCGGGACTGCGGACACGGCAAGTGTTCAGGCCCCGGCCGATCAGCTGGCCGGCACGCTCATCCTTCAGGCCAATGAGGAATGGCTCGACACCGCGCTCGTCAACGCCACCGACAGCTGGTATCTCGCCCGTGAGGCGGAGACCCTGCCGGAGCACGAGGCTCCCGTCTTTTCCGCGCTGGTGCCCGACAGGAGCCGCGACCGCAACATGGCCTGCCTGATGGTCGGTCGCGACAAGGATGGTTATGGCGATCTGGCCGCCATGATGGGGCTCAACAATGCCGAGTTCGACAAATGCGCCGCCGCCTACCCCGGCGTTGCGTCGGCCTGGGAGAATTTTCTGAGCACCCACCGCAGCCAGACGCCATCCAGATTTGCCGTCAGCTATGTGCCGCCGCGTGATCCGGAACTTGAGCCCTATGCCATCATGGTCAAGGAATCGAAGATTCTCGATCTCATCAGCCGCAGCTTTGGCGGCTATGGCCTGAAGGGAGACGTCAAGCTGACGGCCAGGTCCTGCGGCCGCCCCGATGTCTACTGGTCAGCCGAAAAGCGCGAAATCACCTATTGCTACGAGCTCGGTAAATTCCAGGCGGAGCTGATTGCCGATCATCTGTTGAACACGGTCACGGAAGACAAGGGGGCTGCCGGCGGCCATATTCCGACGGCGGTCAATCTTGAACGGGAAATCTGAGGCGGATTGCCGGACGCTGGTGATCTGGCCTCCTGAACGGGGAGGAGGCCAGCCACCCCTCAATTGCGCATCGAGATTTCCAGAAGTTCCGTATCGGCGAGCGGCTCCACCCAGGCTTCATAGGTGCCGACGGGCGAAAAGCCCATCATCTGGTAAAGCTGCAACGCACGCGGATGGTCGAGCGTATTGGTGGTCACCGTCACCCGCTGCGGATTGTCCTGCCAGGCGGCATAAAGCGCCTGCAGGAGAAACCATTTGCCGACGCCGGCACCGATCGCCTCTTCGAGCAGGCCGAAATAGGACAGCTCTGTCACCTCGTCGCTCGCCTTGTTCAGTTCGAAGAAACCGGCGGGCGCACCGTTCATATAAAGGACCGTGACGCTGTTTTTTGGATCGCGCAGGATGGCGGAAAGCTCCGCATCGCTCATGCGCATGCGCTTTTGCCAGTGCCAGCGTTTCCCCACCCGCCAGTAGAGATAACGGTAGAAATGCAGGGGAATGTTGTTGACCCGCATCAGCGCCGTCTGGATGTTGACGGGGATCGGCAGGCTGACCTTCGGCGGCGCGGTCATTTCGAGCTGCGTCACATGCGCCTTCAGCGGCCCATGCGATACCACGGGAACAGGCTCGGCGGGGCCGGTAACAATAGGCGTATCTTCCAGTCCGCCCCATTCCGACCACGAGCCATCATAGAGCGAATTGTCCTGATGGCCGAGTGATTCAAGCGCCAGCGTGATGACGGCTGCGGTAACGCCCGAGCCGCAGCTGGTGACAACGGGCTTGCCGAGATCGATGCCGGCGTCGGTCACCATCTTGCGGATGGCGGTGAGGTCCTTGAAATGACCGTTCTCGGAAAAGGCGGTCGCGGGCAGGCTGCGCGCGCCGGGCATATGGCCGGAACGCATGCCGGCACGCGGCTCGGCCTCGTCGCCGGTGAAGCGGCCTGCGCCGCGAGCATCGGCGATCTGCTTTTCACCGCTGTCGACGATGCCGCGCATCGTTGACAGCGACGTCACGCGCTTTTCGTTGAAATCGGGTGTGAAGGTTGCGGGTTCGATTTCCGGCGTGCCGGTTTCGAGCGGCCGGCCCTCGCGCTTCCAGCCGTCCAGTCCGCCATCCAGCACATAGGCCTTGCGCACGCCCATCACCCGCAGCATCCACCAGACGCGCGGTGCGGAAAAGAAACCGGGGCCGTCATAGACCACGATCGTGTCGGTATCGCTGAGCCCGAGCTCGCCAGCCTGTTCGGCAAAGAACTCCGGCGAGGGCAGGGAATGCGGCAGGCCGGTCGTATGATCGGCGATCTTGTCCTGATCGAAGAACACGGCGCCGGGCAGGTGACCGGCCGCATATTCTTCCGCGCCGTTGCGTTTATGCGCCGGCAGATACCACGAGGCATCAACGAGACGAAACCCGGCCGTGCCGAGTTGTTTTTCCACCCAGTCCGCCGAAACGACGAAACGGCTCTTATCCGTGCTCACGATGTCTCTCCTGATTTCAGGCAGCAGCTTCAGGCGCGCCGAAACGAATGCGGAACCGCCTGTTCTCCTTGCCCTTCTTTTCTATCTTGGCAATGTGAATATCGCCCACTTCCTGCGTTTCGGAAACATGGGTGCCGCCGCAGGGCTGGCTGTCGATGGCAGAATTTTCGCCGATGCAGACGAGGCTGACCCGGCCGAGGCCCATTGGCGGGCGAACATTCTTGGATTTGACGATGCCCGGATTGGCCTGCAGCTCCTCGTCGGTAATCCATTGCAGGAAAACGGGATGGTTGGCTTTCACCAGGTCCATCAGCTTTGCCGTGACCTCATCCTTGTCGATGGTCTCCGACATATCGAAATCGACACGCGATTCGTCCTCGCCGACGGCGGCTCCGGTGATCGGCCATTGGCAGACAACGGACAGAAGGTGGCAGGCGGTATGCATGCGCATCAGCTTGTAACGGCGCGGCCAGTCTACATGCAGGGTCAGCTTTTCGCCGATCTCCGGAGAAGGCTGGCCTTCGAGCGGCACATGGACGATCACGCTCTTGTCGGCACCGTTTTTGGTGATGCCGAGTTCGATGCGCGAACCATCGGCCCGCTCGAGAAAACCGCTATCGCCCGGCTGGCCGCCGGAGGTGGCGTAAAAGCAGGTCTGATCCAGCTCTATGCCGCCATCCTCATGCACCACCGTGACGATCGCTTCTGCGGTGGAAAGATAAAAATCGTCACGGAACAGGGCATTCACAGGCATTTCGGCATGTCCTCAAACGGTTTCGTACGGAACCGCAATCTCGCTTTTCGTCGCCAGCCACTGTGGAATCGGAAGTCCCTTGGAACGCAGGAAATCCGGATTGAAGAGCTTCGACTGATAACGATTACCGTAGTCGCAAAGTATCGTCACGATGGTATGCCCCGGACCAAGCTCGCGGGCAAGGCGGATTGCGCCGGCGATGTTGATGCCGGAGGAGCCGCCGAGGCACAGACCCTCTTTGGTGACCAGATCGAACAGCACCGGCAGGGCTTCCGCATCCGAAATGCGATAGGAGAAATCCGGCGTGAAACCTTCCAGATTGGCGGTGATGCGCCCCTGTCCGATGCCCTCGGTGATGGAGGAACCTTCCGACTTCAGCACGCCGTGCTTGTAAAATTCGTAAAGGGCGGCGCCTTCGGGATCGGCAAGACCGATCTTGATGTCGGGATTGAAATCACGCAGGCCATCGGCAACGCCCGCAAGCGTTCCACCGGAACCGACCGAGCATATGAAGCCGTCGACCTTGCCGTCCGTCTGATCCCAGATCTCAGGCGCCGTCGTTTCGATATGGGCCTGACGGTTGGCGATATTGTCGAACTGGTTGGCCCAGACGGCGCCGTTTTCATCCGTCGCGGCAAGCTGCTTTGCCAGCCGGCCGGAGACCTTCACGTAATTGTTCGGATTGGAATAGGGGGCTGCCGGAACTTCGACCAGCTTGGCGCCGAGAAGTTTCAGCGCGTCCTTCTTTTCCTGGCTCTGCGTCTCGGGAATGACGATGACCGTCTTGTAGCCCAGCGCATTGGCGACCAGCGACAGGCCGATGCCGGTATTACCCGCCGTTCCTTCCACGATGGTGCCGCCCGGCCGCAATTGCCCGCGCCGTTCGGCGTCGCGGATGATGTAGAGCGCGGCGCGATCCTTCACCGACTGGCCGGGGTTGAGGAACTCCGCCTTGCCGAGGATTTCACACCCCGTCGCTTCAGAGGCGGCTTTCAGACGGATGAGCGGCGTATTGCCGATGGCACTGAGCGCAGAGGAATGAATGGTCATGATTGAGCCTTCTTGTCTGAGCGGAAATTAGGTGCCGTTATGTCCCGTTACAACCGCTTCAACGCAAGAAATTATCTTCCCGGCTTTGGCTTAGCCACGCAAAATTTTGCCGATACCCAATTTTATGCGTTTTTCTTGACTTCGGCATAGGCGGCAAGCGCTCTTTCCCGCGCCTTTCCATGGTCGACGATCGGCAGCGGATAGGTCTTGCCAAGCTCGATGCCCGCCTTCTTCAAGACCTCTTTGGGCGCCTCGAACGGCTTGTGGATGTATTTCCGGTCGAGCTTTTCAAGCTCCGGCACGAAGCGGCGCACATAGTTGCCATCGGCGTCGAATTTCTCGCCCTGCAGGATGGGGTTGAAAATGCGGAAAAACGGCGAGGCGTCCGCGCCTGAACCCGCCACCCATTGCCAGTTGGCGGCATTTGAGGCCGGGTCGGCATCAACAAGCGTATCGCGGAACCATTTCTCGCCCTTCCGCCAATCGATCAGCAGATGTTTGATGAGGAAGGAGGCAACGATCATGCGCACCCGGTTATGCATGGTGCCGTGTTTCCACAATTGCCGCATGCCGGCATCCACGATCGGATAACCGGTCATGCCGCGCGTCCAGGCCTTGAAGGATTTCTCGTCGTCCCGCCAGCCGAAGGCGTCGAAACTCTCGTTCCAGTTCTTCTCGTCCAACCCAGGGAAATGAAACAGCAGGTGATAGCAGAACTCCCGCCAGACGATTTCCTTGCGGAAACGGCTGATATCGTTTGAGGCGATATGCCGGGAAAGTCCCTTCGTCGCATGCCAGACGGTGGCGGGTGATATTTCACCCAGGGCCAGATGCGGCGAGAGCATGGAGGTTGCGTCCTTTGCCGGAAAATCGCGACCTTCTTCATAGCCTTTCAGGGCGCCATCGATGAAATCATCGAGTTTCTCCTGCGCGCCGCCCTCGCCGGGAGCCCAGATGTCGCTGAAGTGTTTCGCCCAGTCTGGTTTAGTGGGCAAGAGCTTCCAATCGGAGAGCTTCTCAGATTCCGGCCATGCCTTCGGCGCTTTCAGGCTCTTCGGCGCGTCCGCCGGCGCATGCGGCTCCTCGCCGCCCTCCAGCGCCCGCCAGAAGGGCGTATAGACCCGGTAGGGACCGCCGGATTTCGTCTGCAGCCGGGATGGTTCATGCAGCAGGTGCCCGGAAAAGCTGCGAACGGTCAGGTCATCGTCGCGCAGCTTCTGCTTCAGCGCCTTGTCCGTCGCCACGCCTGTTAGATCGTAACGGCGGTTCCAGAACACTGCGTCAGCGCCGGTTTCGGATATCAGCTGGCGCAGCGTCTCGCCGGCGTCGCCGCTTGCAAGAACAAGGCGACTGCCGGTTTTTTCCAGCGCGGCGGAAAGGCAGGCGAGGGAGTGGTGAAGCCACCATTCCTGCGCGCCGCCGAGCGGGCCGCAGGACTTTTCCCTGACATAGACGGGGATGACGGGGCCGCCATGCTCCACGGCGGCAAGCAGGGCAAGATTGTCCGAAAGGCGCAGGTCCTTGCGGAACCAGACGATGACGGGGGAGGCTGTTGTCGGCATGAAAGGACCCGGTTCACTTCCGCTTGAACGAGTGTTGAGACGCTTTGTTCCGCAAATCGGCTAGAATGGAAAGATGGAGGTACATGGTTTCTCGAGGGTTATTTTTTCGCCCTTGAAACCGCTGATGAAGGGAACCAACTGGAGGGGCCGGCGTTTGTCGCGGGTTAATAGAGCATGGAAGTGCAATCAATGTTGCTGAACGACGTTAAGTGGGAAAAGCCCGTTACCATCTCCCTTGAAAACGGTGCTCCCCGGATTTTCAATGGCGTTTACGAAGCCTTCGATTTTCTTCAGCACGAATGGCCCGAACGTGGCGACAAGGCGCATGAACAGGCGCTGCGTCTGTGCCGCGCCTCGCTGATGGGCGATGTGGCGGGAGAAATCGCCCGCACGGCTTTCGTTGCCGCCAGCCGGCAGGCGCAATGCCTTGTCGAAGAGCAGGGCAAAATCGCATCCTGAGCGGATTTTCAGGACTGACGTGTAAAAGGCCACCCGCCAAAAACGGGTGGCCTTGTTTGTTGAGAGGCAGGAAACGGGTTGTTTCGAATGCGGGATATGGCATCGTGCATGCGAAAAGGCGAATGAGTGACGGCAATGAGCAATAACTACGGCTATATTGTTTTTCCGACGGCCCTCGGCCATTGCGGCCTTGCCTGGGCGGGGGGCGGTATCGCGCGTCTGCAATTGCCCAGCCCTGACGCTGGTGAGACCGAAAAACTTCTCCAGAAGCGCCTGCCATCCGCCTCCATTGCCGTTCCGGAAACACGCACGCGTGAGGTGATTGCAATGATCACCCGTTATTTCGGCGGCGAGCAGATCGATTTTACGACCGTAGAACTCGACCTCGCCGGACAGGAGCGATTTTTCCTCGATGTTTACGCCGTTGCGCGGCAGATCGGCTGGGGCCATACCACGACCTATGGCGGCATCGTAAAGACGCTAGGTCTCGGCATGGAAAAGGCCCGCGATGTCGGTCAGGCCATGGCGAAAAATCCGGTGCCGCTGATCATTCCCTGCCACCGGGTTCTCGCTGCCGGCGGCAGGCTTGGAGGCTTCTCCGCACCGGGCGGAACCACCACCAAATTGCGCATGCTAGATCTCGAAAATGCCGGCCGCAGCCGCGCCGATGAGGCGCAGGGCAGCCTGTTCTGAAGCAATGACAGATCAGCGCACATGAATAGGTGTCTGATTTCTGCCCATTTCTCGTCAAATTGTCGCTAAATTGTCACAATACACGGGCGCCCTCTAACATAAGGGCGAGACGTTTGAGAGTATCCGCGTTAATTCTATCCGTTGCCTTGTCTTTTACAGTCGTTGCATCGGCCTCGGCCGGCATGCTGAACCAGGCGGAAAAATACACCGGGCTGCACGAGTCCAAGAACAACAAGAGCCTCAAGAATATTCTTGGCGCAAATCCCCGCAGCACCCCATGGTGCGGCCTTTTCCTGCATGCTGTCGCCAGCAAGGCCGGCCGGCAGTCTCCCAAATCCTATGGATTTGCAAAGTCCTGGACATCCTTCGGTTATGCAGTTCCGGTGGGCCAGGCCAAGCCGGGCGATGTCGTTGTCATTCGCAACGGCCGCGGTTATCACGCCGGCATTTTGAAAAGCATGAGCGGCAAGACCGCCCAGATCCTCGGCGGCAATCAGTCCGGCCGGGTGCAGGTGTCGAACTTCAATCGCAAGGCCATCGTGTCGGTCCGTCGATAAAATCTCCAGACATTCCTTTGATAAAGGCGGGCTTTGACCCGCCTTTTCCATTTTCGGCCTATGTCTGCTCTCTGGTACCCGGCGCCGCCTCGCGCTGGTCATCGTCCTCAAGATCCGTGGCGACGATGAAGGCGTCCTCATGCTGCCTTGCCGCCTGCCGGCGTGCACGTAGGCTCATGCTCTCGTCCGGGTAAATCTCGCCGTCCTTTGCTTTCAGCTCGCTGTCGGTTTCGAAACGCGCGACATCCTCGTCGCGAATATCAAGCGGTTCGGTTTTCGGCTTTTGCGGGGTGTTCATGAAATGGTCTCCTGCGGGTTTCTGCAGGGCAAACGATCCGCGGTCGACAACGGTTCCCTTTCACGCGGAAATGCTCACCCGCGACGAAACCGCGCGGAACAAACTCTGGCTTTTTTTGTTTTTTCAGTGGCACAATCAAAACCGGTGCAACACGAAGAGGGAGGTCCGTTATGAGCCATGACCGCGAAGCCGTAATCCGTGAAAAAGCGCGCGCAATATGGGAGAGGGAAGGAAGACCCGACGGGCATCATGAAAGACACTGGATCGAGGCAGAACGGGAACTTTCCGCAGATGCGGAAGCGGCAAAGTCCAAAAGCGAGAATGGCGTGAAGAAGCCAGCTGCCGCGAAGGCGTCAGCGGAGAAGGCGCCTGCGAAGAAAACGCCAGCGAAAAAGGCAGCCTCGGCAAAGGCCAAATCCCCGGCAGTAAAATCGCTTGAGAAGGAGCAGAAATCTGCGGTCAAGAACAAGGACGACGATTTGACCGAGAGCCTTGAGGAGAGTTTTCCGGCAAGTGATCCGCCGGCACTGACCAACGCCACAAGGGCGACGAAACGGGTGGTCAAGAAGACCTGACCGTTTGACGGCTGAATAACCGGGAATGCAGGAAAATCCCCGATCCAAATCGAGCGAATTGCAGCGGCACTTCGCTCTTCAAAACATGTTTTTGAGAGAGATGGCTCCCCGGGCCGGATTCGAACCGGCGACCTGTCGATTAACAGTCGAATGCTCTACCGCTGAGCTACCAGGGAACGTGCACCGCTTGGCGCGGTGTGAGCGGGGTAATACAAATGCTTTTCCGATTTGCCAAGCGGTTTTTTCAAAAAAAACGCATTCCTCTTGTTTTATCCCTCCAGAGTCCCGATTTTCCGGGCTTGTCGACGGTGAAAAAATTATCCACAGGCCAGATGAAAAAGGGCAGGATGGAATGAAATTCGGTATCGACCACAGAACGCATCGTCTCCATGTCGGAAAATGGAGCCTTGCCATGCCGCGTTCGCGCGTCGGCAGGATCGCGACGGGCTCGGCTCTGGTGGTGGGCGGAACGCTGGGTTTCCTGCCCGTCCTTGGTTTCTGGATGATTCCGCTTGGTCTCATCGTGCTTTCCCACGATCTGCCCGTGGTTCGCCGCCAGCGGCGACGGCTGGCGGTCTGGTGGGCGTCGCGGCAGAACGGCCGCGCCAGCCGTAATGGCGGCCGGCGATAGGTCTTAAGCGCCGATGGAGCTGCTGATGCCCTGGCCGGCCCAGAAAGCCGCATAGGCGAGCGCTGCGAAATAAATCGTCGTCAGACCCAGGAAGAGATAGCCGCCGAGCACGGTGACGCCATCCCGCTGAATCATCCCGGCCGAAAAAAGCAGGATCGCGACACCCGGAAGGGTGTTGGAGAAGGGAATGAAGCCGAGCGGCATCATCAGCAATACGCCCGCCGTCATCAGCGCAAGCCCGTTTATCCTGTTGGCGATGATGCCCGTCGTCAGCGCGGGAATGCGCGGACGGATGAAACCATCGAGCTTGGAGACAATGGCGACGCCTTTTTGAAGGGCGGGAACAAGCTTTGCCGTTTCCATCTGCCGGTCAAGAATTTTTGCCGGCAACCATGGCAGGCGATTGAGGGTGATTGCCAGGCTGACAAGGATGATCGCTGCGCCAAAGACCGTGCTGACGCCGGGAATGGAAACCGGAATGAGAAAGGGTAGGGATGCGATCGCGCAGATGAGCAACAGGCCCTGTTCGCCGATTGCTTCCATCAACTCGCGCAACGTGATCGTCTGACCCTGCAGCTTTCCTATTAGCTTCTCAAGCGTCGTGCTGAGCTTTTCAGACGTATCAGTGAATGCGAATTCGTTCGTCATACGGCTTCCCGGGAGTTGTTTTAACTCCGGGCTTGATAACATTCATCCGGCCCAATGCCTATCGTTGATAGAAACGGAGCCTTTCACATTTGGTCGAGTGGTTCCGTCCTGCTCAGTGCGAAACCCAGCTGCTGTAAGCCCCTGCAAGAAGAACCACCAGCAGAATGACAAGTATGACCGGATTGATCGATGTAACGAAGCTTACATATTCCATGATAACTTCCTCCTCTTCCGTCCACCTTCATTCTACAGCAAAAAGGCGAGCTCATCTACCACAGGGTGAAATTTCGCATCGCAGCAACCGGCTCTCGGTATGGGCGGAAAATGCTCGTCATTATGATTTTTTGCGATGCAAAAATAAATCTTCCAACATTTGCCATTCTCTTGCGTTGTCTCTAATTCTCATTCGGGTTCGGTCTCTCCGGCCCGCCGGCCGCCGTCGGCAAACCACATGAATCACCGCCGGCCTGCCCTGGCTCCTGCCTGTCTTCACTCCGCAACACTCTTCCCCGGGGACATGAAATGCTGAAAAACATCTATGCCTGGACGATGGCGCTCGCTGCGCGCAAAACCGCTGTATGGTGGCTGGCGATCGTGGCTTTCGTGGAAAGCTCCGTCTTCGTCGTGCCTGCGGATGTGCTTTTCCTGCCCATGGTGCTGGCCAAGCCGAAAAAGGCGATGTTTTATGCACTCGTTGCAACCGTCGCCTCGGTTCTCGGCGGCATCGCCGGCTGGTTCCTCGGTCATTATGCTTTTGAGAGCCTTGCCCGGCCCATTCTCGAATTTTACGGCAAGCTCGACAGCTTCGAGCATCTGAAGAACTCGGTGGATTACGAGACAATCGTTCTCCTGCTGGTGACATCGGGGCTCGCGCATCTGCCGCCGATCAAGGTCGTCACGATCCTCTCCGGCGCGGCCAATATCAGCCTTGGCCTCTTCATTCTTTCTGCTGTCGTCACGCGCGGCGCGCGTTTTTTCATCCTTGCCGGGTTGCTGCAGAAATACGGTGAATCGGTACGCCATTTCATCGAAAAACGTCTCGGCGCCATCACCGCTGCGGCCGCCGCCGCACTCATCGCGGTCTATGCCGTCTACGTTTTTGTGCGTTGATCAAGCGCAAATTTTCTACTCTTACAATACTGTCGCAGAACTTTCAGCTTACTGTCAGAATCCACCTGTATCGGTTCTCTCGTCGAATGAGGGAACCGTTTTATTATGCGAAGATTCTGGAAGTGCTCCTTTTGGGGCATGGGTATTGCTGTGCTTGCCACAGGCGGTTATCTCTACGCCATTCAGCTCCTCGGCAATTTTCACGAGGTGGTCGCGGGGCAGCTTTATCGCTCCAACCAGCCGAGCAATGAGCAGCTCGTCCGCTATACCAAGGACCATGGTATCAGGACGGTCATCAATCTGCGCGGTGCGAATGAAGCCAAGGCCTGGTACAGGGATGAGGTCGAGACCTCCCGCGAGCTCGGATTGAATCACATCGATTTCGGCATGTCGGCCAGCCAGGAGCTTGACATGAACAGGGTCAACGAGCTGGTCGCGATCATGCGCGATGCGCCGAAACCCATTCTCATTCATTGCAAGGCCGGTGCGGACAGGACAGGTCTTGCCACCGCTCTCTATCTCAGTCGCGTCGCACGGCTTGATGAGGAACAGGCGGAAAGCCAGCTTTCCTTCCGCTTCGGCCATATCGGCATTCCCTATCTGTCGCAAACCTACGCCATGGACCGGACGTGGGAAAACGCGGAAAAGATGCCTGTCATCGACGATTTCGCGATCGCGTCCAACGAATATTGAACATGGCCTGGGGCAGGCGGTGTAGGCAACAGATGCCGGCACCGCCCTTCGTCGCGAGACACCCTGCTGGCTACCGCCCACCCAGCGGGCTACCACGCAGCCTTAAACTCATCCCTCCGCCCCGGCAGCCGACATGGCGAGGGATTTTTGTCTAAGGCTCAATCGACTATCTGGCTTGCCGGCATGCGTCATCGCACCCAAAGACGGTGGCGGAGACGATTCTAATCCCGCCTCGCGTCGGGCTTCCACCCGCGCGTATATCCATTTCCCATGATGGCGACCGCAAGGGAAAGCTGTTCCTGCAAATGCTCGATTTCGCCGAGAAGCGCTTCGACAGCCGCCTTCGCATCGCCGTCATGACACTGGATGACATATCCCGCTATGTCGTCGGGCCGTGCAGGGGTGATTTTTTCAGCGTCGGGCATAGTGGATGACCTCTCTTTTGTTCACTAAATGTTCTAATTTTAACGGAGAGTCAACAAGGCAATGCGCGCTGTCCTTCTACGGCTAGCGGCTTTACACCTGAGCTTATATTGTCGGGAATTTAACCGGAGAACGCTCTCGATCAAAAATGGGGATCGAGAAGACAACGGTCGGAGCACGGGATTCTGGCCCAAACCCCTACGGCTTGGTGCCGCAGAATCAAACGTTAATGAACTGACGGATCGTCGCCATCAAGGAAGCTGCGAATCCCATCTTTCTCACAAGTGGCCAGGAATTCTTCCCAGGCGTCTTTATCGGTGGCGAAAGGTTCGTCCCAGGTGGTGACATCGTCGTGCTCGCTGATAACCTCGAGCGTCCAATCCTGCTGGGTACCAGCGGGCCGGTAGATATCAACAAGGACGGTGATGCCCTCGTCTTCAAACTCGCCCGAGAATTCTGAGTGTTCTATTTTCGGTTTTTTTGCCATCTCAGCACACTTCGTTCTCAAGGCTTGGATAAATGCACACCCGAACAGGGTCTTTTAAACTCGCGCATAGCGCTCATTACTAGAGAGCTAAAACAAATATAGCCAGCTCTGGGGGAACTGGCTATCTATCTGATTTTAATGGTCGGAGCGGCGGGATTCGAACCCACGACCCCTTGACCCCCAGTCAAGTGCGCTACCGGGCTGCGCTACGCTCCGAACCTGAAAGCCGTTTATATATAAGCCTGTTAGGGTGCAAGCGGAAAATGGTCTTTTCATAAAAAAAGGAACAAAGGGTGTGGACGGCAGGAAAGGGCCGGGGCAGGGTGATGCTTCCCGGCATGGGCGACCGTCAAACGCGTGACACATCCTCTTTCCATCATTGCCGGAACAAGCTGCGTTCTTCGGCGTTCAATCGCAGCGGAATTGAAACTCAGGGAGACGAACTATGTCCGAACTCGTCGTTGTTGGTTTTGACGGAACGGAAGTGGCCGACAGGGTGCTTCTGAAGCTTGCAGGCCTGAAAAAGGAATATCTGGTTGATCTGGAAGATGCCGTGGTCGTCGTTCGCGATGAAGACGGCAAGGTGCATCTGAAGCAGAGCGTCAATCTGACGGCAATCGGCGCAAGCTCCGGTTTCCTGTCTGGCGGTCTGTGGGGCGGCCTTGTCGGCCTGCTGTTCCTTAATCCGCTGGCGGGATTTGCCATCGGCGGCGCGATTGGCGCCGGCACGGGCGCCCTTGCGGGTTCGCTGACGGATTTCGGTATCGACGATGATTTCATCAAATCACTCGGCGAGACCATTCCCAATGGTTCTTCGGCGCTATTCGTGCTGATCCGCAAGGTGCAGCCGGAAAAGGTGCTGGCAGAATTCGAAGGCCTGCGCGGGCGGGTCATCAAGACCTCGCTGTCGCCGGCGCAGGAAGCGCAGCTGCAAAAGGCGCTCTCTGGTGGAACCGAACCGGCCACCGCGCCTGCCGTCTGAGCAGACGAAAAAGCGACGCTGCGGCATGTTCCATGTCGCAGCGATCCGTTCAGTCCTCGGGAAATCTGGCTTTATACGGTCAGGGCGCCGTTTTTCGCCTGTGGCCAGGTGAGATAATAATAACGGCTGCCGACGCTGCCGAAAAACGCGCTGTCGCCGGAAACAGTGTCGACATAGGCGCCGGTCTCGCTTCTGGCATAAGCCGAGCCGTCGCGTTTGAGATGGTCTTTCAGAAAGTCGCTCCATCCCGTCGTGGTGATCTCCGTCGTCGGCTTGGAGGTGGTTTTTGTATCGGAGGCCACGTCCCACGCCTTGATTTGGGCGCCCTCGGCGGGATCGGAGACCGTCAGCGTGCCTGTTGTCAAAGCCTCCAGCATGGCCTTGGCCTGCGAAGCCTTGTCCGGGTCCCTGGTCAGTTCTTCCAGCATCTCCTTCAGCTCCTTCATGAAATCGGCCTTGCTAATATCGCCGGAAGAAAGCTGCGTATCGATATCGTCGGTCTGCGTGTCTTCGCTCGAGGTCTGGGAATATTGCGCCAGAAGCTGGGTGAGGCGCGTATTGGTGGAAGAAGATGAGGTGTCGAGCCCGTAGGAATCGAGGAGAGCCGCCCGCGTCGAGGAGGATGTGGCAGGGGAATTGTCTTCCTGCTCCTTGATGGCCTTGAGGGCGAGCCTGGTGGCGGTTAGGCGGGTGGAAAGGTCGATGGAGGAGACCATTGCGCTAGCTGTTTCCTTGATCGGGCGATACGGATCATTCGTACCGAACCGGCGCAGCGGGCATCGATCCCGCCTTTCGTCCTCTCTCATAAGAAGACCGGGTACATCCCGGCCGTGTTCGGCCTAGGATGCACCCGGTCTTAATGGCCGGACTTTGCGCGACGCTTGCGGATCAATTCTCCTGAACGGAAACGCCGTTCGGGCCGATATTCATCTCGATCCCCTTCGGCTTGCTTTCCTCGTGCCAGACATAAGCCCCAAGGCCAACAAGGACCACCAGGAGTGCGCCGATGATGAGATAGAGATTATTGGTCTGCGTCATAAGATGTCTCCCCGTTTGACAATCAGAATCGGGGGCTAAACGCATGAAATGGCGTAAGGTTCCGTAAGGGTAAGCATTTTAGGCGGCCCGCGCGCGGCGGCGCAGGCTTTCGCGCTTTTCAAGCGCCATGCATCCCCACAATATGCCCAGCAGCAGGAAGAAATGCCGCCAGTGGTCGGTATCAATGACGGCGCCGATCATTACGTGTCCGACGAAGGTCACCCAGGAAATGATCAGGAACGGCTGCCACGGGCGTGGCCGCAGCAGATGCCTGAAACCTGCGGCAATGGTCCAGCAGATCAGGACCAGATAGATGACGAAACCGAACCAGCCATGCGTGGTCAGGCTCTTCAGCCAGATATTATGTTCGGCGGCGGGGAAGATATTGTCGAACACCATGGGGCCGATGCCGAGCGGGTGTTCCATGGCGAGCAGGAAGCCGAGATAGTGGCGTGCAAAACGCCCGAGATGGCCACCATCATAAGATTGCACCGCCGAAGCGCGGCTGGAGAACAGATCCGCCACCTGCTTAAACTGCAGCGCGATGATGACCGCCGCAACCATCAGCCCGGCGGCGACGAGAAACAGCACGAGGATTTTCAGACGAAACGCAGCCGTCCGTTCCTTCAGCAACATGACGAAGACGAGGAGAATGGTGGCGAACAGAAACAGGCCCCAGGCCGCGCGCGAGAACGACAGGAACACGCCAAGCGACAGGATGAGCAGCCCGACGATCCGCCAGGGCGCATGCATCGCCTTGCCGGTGAGAAGGCCGTAGATCAGGTAAAGCGACGGTGTCACCAGAAAGGGACCGAAGACGTTCGGGTCCTGAAAGGCGCCTTTTGCGCGGTCGTAAAGAGTGAAGACCTCAAAACCCGGAATGGCGTGGAAATATCCGATGATGCCGAGCAGCGCTGTGATCAGCGCTGCCGTAAGCCAGGCCCGGAAAATCAAAAGCAGCCGCTGGTACTTGTCCTCCACGATCGCCGCATAAAAAACCGAGGTCAGCGCCAGGAAGGTCGAGACGGCGAGATAGAGCGGTCCCTCATCCAGATCGGCCATGGTGGTGAGCGAAAGATAACCGCCGACATTAAAGGCAAGCAGCAGGCACAGAAGCAGGACGACGGTGCGCGAAAGGCGAAGGCCAAGCAGGAACCACACGGCCACCTGTCCCACCATCATCAATTCATAAGGGGCCGGTTCGGAGATGACGAAGCCGGAAAGGAACACGCCGAAGGCGATGAAGAACGATCCGATGAGCCGCATGGTGGCCAACGGTGCGTCGAAATTCGCCGCGTGCTGGTAACCGGTGTGGGTCAATAGGCGTTTTCCGATTTGAGCAGCCGTATCGGCGTGAGGAACAGGATCTTCAGATCGAGGAACAGTGACCAGTTCTCGATGTAATAGAGATCATATTCGGTGCGGAACTTGATCTTGTCGCCGTGGTCGATCTCGCCGCGCCAGCCGTTGATCTGCGCCCAGCCGGTAACGCCGGGCTTCACCTTGTGGCGCGCGAAATAATGCTCCACCACCTCGGTATATTTCAGATCGCCCGTCTGGGCATGAACGGCGTGCGGGCGCGGCCCAACGAGCGAAAGATCGCCATAGAGAACGTTGAAGAGCTGCGGCAGCTCGTCCATCGAGGATTTGCGCAGGAAGCGGCCGACCGGTGTGACGCGGGGGTCGTTCTTCGTCACGGCTTTTTTGGCGGTCGGATCGCTGAGTTCCGTATACATGGAACGGAACTTCCAGACATTGATCGTTTCATTGTTGAAGCCGTGGCGCTTCTGCTTGAAGAGAACAGGGCCTTTCGAGGTCGTTTTCACCGCAATTCCCGCCCCCAGCATAACCGGCCACAAAATGGCGATACCGATGAGGCTGAAAGTAATGTCGAACACCCGTTTCGCCACCGAATCCCAGTCACGGATCGGCTTGTCGAACACATCGAGCATCGGCACCTTGCCCACATGGGAATAGGCGCGGGGACGGAAACGCAATTTATTGGCATGCGCCGCGATGCGGATATCGACTGGCAGTATCCAGAGCTTGTGCAGGAGCTGGAGAATACGCGCCTCGGCACTGAGCGGCAGGGCGATGATCAGCATGTCAAGCTTCGTCAGACGGGCAAACTCCACCAGTTCAGCAAAGGTGCCAAGTTTGGGATAACCGGCGACAACTTCGGGAGAGCGGGCGCTTTTCCGGTCGTCAAAGATACCGCAGATGCGGATATCGTTATCGGATTGCTGCTCCAGCGAGCGGATAAGGTCCTTAGCGGTATCGCCACCGCCGACGATGACGGCGCGGCGCTCCATGACGCCGTTGCGGCCCCAGTGGCGAATGGCAAAACCGAGGATCAGTCGACCGGCGAAGATCGCGATCGCACCCGTTGCGTACCAGATGCCGAAGGCTTGCCAGGAGTGCAGCGCATCGGGAAAGAAGAGGAGAAGGAAACAGCCAATTCCCACGAAGGAGAGACAGACGGCGCCCTGGATGCGGGCGAACATCTTCAGCGGCGTGCGCAGTGTCGGAAGCTGATAACAATCACCCGCCTGCAGAAGAAAGACGCAGAGCGCCGCCCCCAGCACGCCACCGCCGAACACCGCCAGAAATGTTTCGAGACCGCGATCGGCTGCGATGCCGTTGACGATGGCGGCGATGACCACGAGCATCGTGAATTCGAGAAGCCGCAATTGCCCGATCACCATATTGGGCGAATGATTGCCGGCGCGAAGCTGGTTGGCGATCTGCCGAGCAAGCGGATTGAGAACGACGGGTTCGGATGCGGAGGATTCTCCGGTTTGACGCTCGGAGATTTTCTTGCGCAATGACGCCAGATCGAATTGCAGTCTGTCCTTGTCAGTCTTGGTCATTGCTTTGGTCCGCACCCTCCAGCGCATCGACCTGAAAACCGCACAGATTTTCAACCGGAACGATACGCAACCTCAAAGTGGTAGAGCGCCCTTTGTGCATCCGGGTGGATGGCCGCGCTCTACGAGCAGAAAACTAGCCGAAACATGCTAAGAAACGTTTATGATCAGTTTCTACAGGACGGCTGGAATATACAATTAAAAATCGTGTTTTTAAAATAACTTTAGCTCGTCAGCAGGTCGCGATAGAGCTTCATCATCTCATCGGCCATAACAGGGGTTGAAAATTTCGCCTTGAAGCTGTCGGGGTGCGGCATGACCCGCTGCGCCCAGTCGGCATCCTCGGCATCCTTGACCATGATCCGCGCCAGCGCATCGGCATCGCCCGCCGGGACGAGCGCCTCGCTGTCTTCTCCGAGGATTTCGGGAATGCCGCCGACATGCGAGGCAATGACCGTCTTTCCCGCCGCAAGCGCTTCCAGCACGATATAGGGCATGGCTTCGGCGCGCGAAGGCACCACCACCGTCGTCGCCAGTTCGAAAGCCTGTCTGGCGGGCATGGCCGCATGCATGGAAATCCGCCGGGAAAGCCCGGCCTTGTCGATCATCGCGGCATATTTGTCCCTGTCCGGTCCATCGCCGACGATCACGCCGGACATGGGCTGGCCGAGGCTGCGTTCCATTTTCGCGAATGCCCTTATGAAGACATCCGGTCCTTTGAGATCACGGAGCATGCCGATGTAGAGGAAACGGGCCGTATCATCGCGGGCGGGGACGGTTTCGAACTCGCTTTCCTGCACGCCGTTATAAATCATCGCGGTGTGGGTGCGCGGCTTGCCGACCTTGGCTTCGTAAGTCGTCTGCTCGAAATTGCAGACGAAACAGAGCGCATCGGTGAAATGCTCCTGAAACCGCTCCAGCCGCAGGAAGAGCTGCCCCTTCAGGCTGTTTCTGGCATAATGCAGGCTGCCGCCATGCGGGGAATAGAGGCGGGCTACGCGATACCTGTTCGCCCGCAGGAGTGAGCCGATCAGCCGGGCAAGAGCGCCACCCTTGGCGCTGTGCCCGTGCAGAATGTCCGGCCGCAAACTTTTGATGTGCTTGTAGGATTTCCACAGCGCCATGAGGTCGCCGGGGCTGATGGACCGCCGGATGGGCAGGCGGGTGAGGCCAAGCTCCAGCATCGGCGTGATCTGTGCGAAAAGCCGTTCCTCATGCGCACCGCCGGTGGAACTGTCGCAGACGATGCCGACCTTGTGGCCCTGTTTGACATGTTCCTCGATAAGGTCGCGCACATGGCGGAAAACGCCGCCCACCGGGGAGCGGAAGCAGTGAATGATGCGCAGGGGAGGGCCGTCATCCGACACGTTCGCCGCTCCGTTTTCAGAAGAAGCGTTCGCGTACATAGACGGTGTCACCCGCCAGAATGGGGGCGGTAATCCCGATCCGGCCGGTCATCACCTCGGCATTGATCTTGCGGGTGATGTCGACATCGGCCTGGTTGGCGCGCGGGGTGAAGCCGCCGGCAATGGCGATGGCGTTCTGTACCGTCATACCAGGCACATAGGAATATTGGCCGGGACGGCCAACTTCGCCCATGATGAAGACCGGACGATAACGGTCGATCTCGATCGTCACGTCGGGATCGCGCAGATAACCCTGGCGCAGCTTGGCGGCGATGGCCGCTTCGAGCTGCGGCAGCGTCTTGCCGCGCGCCGGAACCTGGCCGACCAGCGGGAAGGCGACGTAACCGGCCTGATCGACCGTATAGGTATTGGTCAGCCCGGCCTGCTCGAACACGTTGATGCGCAGCCTGTCGCCGCTATCGACATGATAGGGTTGCAGGGCAGCCTCATTGAAGGACCTCGGCGCGGGTTGATATGCCGCGCAGCCGGAAAGGGCCGTCAGAACGGCAAGCGTCAGTGCGGTGACATGTCGTGATCCGGCGAGCGGCATCTGATCTGGCTCCGAGTCGATCTTTGATCATTCTTATCGTTCTGTTAGGGTTAATGTGCGGTAAACAACCCGGGCGAGCGATGGTAATATCAGCTTTATTTCGTCGGATTCTCCGGGATTAACTGTTGTGTTACCGGCAAGACTTAAACTTCGCGAAAATTGGCCATCTATATTTGAGCGCCCGAGGTTTGTCTCGGTTACGGAGCCTGCATGAACGGCGATCGCATTGACGACAGGGATGTGGATATCGATCTTGCGCAGCTTGTCGCAGCCATATGGCAGCGCAAGGGACGGATCGCGGCGATCACGCTTCTGGCCGGAGGCTCCGCCTTCGTGATATCAAGCATGATGTCGCCTGCCTACAAGGGCGAGGCGCGCGTGCTCATCGAATCCCGCACCGCCTCCTTCGGCGCTTCGCAGCAGTCCAATGCGCCCGCCGAGCCCGTGCTCGATGAATTGACCGTTTCCAGCCAGGTGCAGATACTGCAGTCGGTCGATCTCATCAAGCAGGTCGCCAAAGACATGAAGCTCTATGAGCTGGATGAGTTCGATCCCGAAGCCCATCCTTCGCTCATTTCGCAGCTGCTGGTCGCCGTCGGCGTCAAGAAGGACCCGCTTCAGGTGCTGCCCGAAGAACGGGTGCTAAAGGCCTTCCGGGAGAAGCTGCAGGTCTATCAGGTCGAAAGCTCGCGCGTCATCACCGTCGAGTTCTCTTCGCAGGACCCCAAGCTTGCCGCCGCCATCCCCAATGAGATGATGAAGGCCTATATCGCCCTGCAGAGCGGCGCGAAACTGGATACAAGCACGGAAGCGGCGCGCTGGCTGGAACCGGAAATCGCCAATCTGCGCGAAAAGGTGCGCGACGCCGACAGGAAGGTCGCAGATTACCGCGCTTCGTCCGATCTTCTCTCGGCGGGGCAGGGCGAAACCCTCGCCACCCGCCAGCTCAGCGATATCTCCACCGAACTTGGCCGTATCCGCGGAGAGCGCGCCAATGCGGAGGCGCGGGCGGAAGGCGTGCGCAACGCGCTTGCTACCGGCCGTCCGCTTGATACTTTCCCCGATGTCGTCGGTTCCCCGACGATCCAGAGGCTGAAGGAAAACGAAACCACGATCCGCAGCCAGATTTCCGATCTCTCGTCTTCAATGCTGGAAGGCCATCCGCGCATCCGGGCGCTGCGCAACCAGCTCGACGGCATACAGCGGCAGATTCAGGAGGAAACCCGCAAGGTGCTGGCAAGTCTCGAAAACGAGGCCAATGTTTCGCGTCTGCGGGAACGGCAGCTGATCCAGCAACTGAACATGCTGAAATCGGAAAGCGTGCGTGCGGGTGAACAGCAGGTCGGCCTCAACGATCTGGAGCGGGAAGCTTCGGCGCAGAGGCAACTTCTGGAAACCTATCTTGCTCGTTATCGGGAAGCGACGTCGCGCGCCGGCTCGGTGGATTCCACGCCGGCCGATGCTCGTGTCATTTCGACGGCGGTGGAGCCGCGCGAACCCTATTTCCCGAAGACCGGCGCCATTACCATCGTCGTTACTCTGGCGGCCTTTCTGCTGTCCTGCATCGTGGTCATGCTGGTGGAGCTTTTCACCGGCCGGGCCTTGAAGCCGATGGGCCGGAAGCAGGTTCCGCCGCTCTCCGATCCGCCTTCCCCTTCGCGTGCTCCAGCCGATCCGGACAAGGCAACGGATATGCCGGAACAGCCTGTTGCCGTGCATCATGAGAGCATACCGTCTGCTGCGCGGGCCATGCCGGTTGCGGCATACCAGCCCGCTGCCGAAAAGGAGCAACGGCACCTGCCGGCTGTAGCCGCTACCGCCACGCTGGCCCCGCCGGTGGAAGCTGTCGCGGCTGCGAAGGAAGAGGCAGTGGAAGAGGACGTTGACACTTCTGACGATTTCTCGATCGATGCTATCGCAGGTTTCCTGGCCAGCCGTCTTGCCAAACCGGTTGCCGCCATTGTGTCTCCAGCCGGTGATAGCGGTTCGACAACGACCGTCATGCTGGCGCGCGCTTTGTCCGAGATGGGCCGTTCGGTCGTTCTCGTTGACATGACGGCGTCTGCCTGTCCGACGCGGCTGATGGCGCCGGAAGCCGGGCTTCCCGGTGTCATGGACCTTCTGGCGGGTGCGGCCGCCTTCGGTGAAACCATTCACAGTGACCGCCTGTCCGACGCCCATATCGTGCCGCGCGGCAATGCGCAGCCGCGCGAGGCCATGCACGCGATAGATCGCCTGACGATGATCCTCGGCGCGCTCTCCGACGCCTATGATACGGTTCTCGTCGAATGCGGCGCGGTGCAGATTTCGAGCCTTGGGAAAATGCTGCGCAACCTGCCGGCGGAAATCATCGTCTCGGTGCCCGGCAAGGATAGCGAATTGCTGGAAAAGACGCTCGGTGAACTGGTTGCCCAAGGCTATGAACAGGCATTGCCGATGACCGGTATGCGCAAGCCGGACCGGCTGAGCGCGGCGTGATCTGCGCTCAGTCGGCAGCGGTGTCCGTCTTCGGCCGTCCGGCACGAAAACGCTGAATCAACGCATAAAGCGCCGGATTGGATTTGATCAGGCTCTTCGTCCGGGCAATGGCGACATAGACCGAGGCCGCTGCGCGACCCTTCAATGTCACCGGTAGGAATATATCGTGCTGCACGGTAAAAAGCGGGCACCAGCTGCGCTTATAGAGCTGGTCGCCGACGCCGAAATCGAAGATCGCCGCCTTCTCGCGACACGCCCTTTCGATCATCAGCCAGAACAGCAATTCGCCGGGGCTGAGTTCCGAAACGGACTCGTCAATCGAGCCGAACTGGCAGATGATGTGATCCTGCTTGCGCGAAAGGCCGGCTATCGCGGCAATGACGCCCTCGTTTTCCCCATGCAGGCGAATGGCATGCAGTTCCAGCAGGCTGCCTGTGCCCGTCTCGGGAAAATTGGCGAGATCGTAGAAGAAATCCTTCACAGATTGATTGCGAAAGACATCCGGAATGCCCTGCGAGGCGAAACGGGCGGCCTTCTGGCGGAAAAACGCCTGCAATAATTCGCATCTTTCCTGTGGCGAACGCGCGATCACATGGCTGTAACCGCCCATTTCCTCGGCCCTTCGGCTCTGGATGCGGAATTTCTTCCGTCGCCTCTTGGCATTGACCTGCCGAAGCGTGGCCTCGAAGCTCTCGAGCAGGGGAAGCTGGAAGGCCGGATTCTGGTTTTCGACGGAAGCAAGATGCGAGAGGGGATTGGTCCTGCCGCGCCACGTCAGCGGTATGTTCTGCAAAGCCAGAATATCAGCCCGACCATGCAGCAGCTTCCGCGCCTCGCGGGCAATTGCCGCCGCGATTTCCTGTCCGGCCTGTTCGGCAAAGGCGGGGTCGAAAAGCCCCGTATTGATATTGTTGAAACGGCCGCCGGGAAAACGCGCCTTGCGGATGCCGCCTTCCAGCACGATTTCGAGCGGCAGCAGGAAGATCGTCTTGCCGCCCTGCCGGCCGCGAAGTATCAGGAGCGCGCTGTCCTGCGTTTGCGCCCAGATGGAGCACCAGCCAAAACCCTGATGCAGCGAATTGAGTGGGTCGCCTTCCAGCTGCTCCCAGTCGGAGCGGATGGTTGCGGCGTCATCGACGAGATCGATCAACAGACGATCAGCACTCCGCCGCTCGTTTTGCACGGCGGTCGGCGCTTGCTTGTCGCTGATAAAGACCGGCTCCTCAGCCGCCATCCACTCTCTCCGGTTGTTTCGGTCGGACTATATCGTTCAGCGGCAAACAATCGGTTTATAATATTGCGACCTGTGGATGTTATACAACGGCTGGCGCTCAGCCCTGTTTTTTAGGTCCGGCCATCCATTTGATGATCAGCATCGCCGGCAAAATCCACAAAATTCCGGTGAACACGAAATAAGCGAGATGCACCCACCAGGGCGATTGCGCCAGAGTCGCCGATGCAATGGCCGTTGCCACCACGGCGTAAACGACGACGAGGCAGATGATGACGACGGTGCCGATGAGCGATCTGAGGCGAGGATGCATGAAATCTTCCGTGATTGAACAGCTGGTGCGACTATACCGCCGCGACCGCATGCCGCAAACCCTGAGGCCTTGTTTTGTGGTGCCGGTTGGGGCTAATCAACATGACTGTATGAGGGAGACCTGAAAGATGCGTTCGAGCGGCATGACGATGGCAAATGGTTCTGCGGAAATGGTGGTGGAGGCTGCCCTGCAGAAACAGGAGAAGGATCGCCGCCTGCTGCGCATCTGGCTGCGCGTCGTGCTTTTCACGCTCGTCTGTCTGGTCCTCGTCGGCGGCGCCACGCGGCTTACCGAATCCGGCCTGTCGATTACCGAATGGAAGCCGATCCATGGCGCCATCCCGCCGCTTTCCGTTGCTGAATGGGAAGAAGAGTTCCAGCTCTACAAGCGCATTCCCCAATATCAGGAAATCAACAAGGGCATGTCGCTTGACGAGTTCAAGACGATTTTCTGGTGGGAATGGGCGCATCGCCTGCTTGCCCGCACCATCGGCATCATCTTCGCACTGCCGCTCGCCTTCTTCTGGCTGACCGGCCGCATCGAAAAGCGTCTGCGCCTGCCGCTGGTCGGCCTTCTGGCGCTTGGCGGCTTTCAGGGCTTCATCGGCTGGTGGATGGTATCGTCAGGCCTCGTCAACCGCACGGATGTCTCGCAATATCGCCTTGCCACGCATCTGACCATCGCCTGCCTCATCTTCGCGGGCTGCATGTGGATATTGCGCGGCCTGTCGCATCATTCGCCCGACGCCGCCGACGAAAAGACGGGCAGGGGCTTTGCTGCGTTGCTGACGGTGCTCTGTCTGTTCCAGATCTATCTCGGCGCATTGGTTGCGGGGCTGAATGCCGGCCTTTCCTATAATACCTGGCCGCTGATGGACGGCTCGCTGGTGCCGGGCGATCTCTTCCTGCAACAGCCCTGGTGGATCAACCTCTTCGAAAACCCCAAGACGGTGCAGTTCATCCACCGCCTCGGCGCCTATACGCTGTTTGCCGCCACGCTGTGGCATATGGTGTCGATGGCGCGCGCGCTGCCGAATACGCCACACGCCCGCCGCGCCGTACTGTTCTTCGTACTGGTTTCCATTCAGGCGGCGCTCGGCATCACCACGCTTTTGATGCATGTGGATATTCATGTCGCGCTTGCTCATCAGGGCATGGCGCTGATCGTGCTTGGTTTTTCCGTCGCCCACTGGCGCGGGTTCATCGGCGAATATCCTGCGCCGGTTTCGGTCGAAATCAGGGACTAGAGTATGCAGGTTCATTCTGAACCTGCATACTCTAGATTCTTTTGTTTTCGTTTGTCTTTTCGGGAAAACCGGGTTCCACTTTTCCCTGACAAACTCTGAGCCTGCTCAGAACTGTTTCAGGACGGCCTTGATGGTTGCCGCGACGGCGAGTTCGTTGTCGCGCTCTTCCGCATTCTCGTCCTCCTCGTGCCACGTGGCCGAAAGGCAGCCATAGGTAAAGGCATATTGCAGCAACAGCCGTTCATCCCGTTGCAGCGTCTTCGCGAAAATCGCCGCCATGGAGGCGATGCGCGCCTCGCTACGAGTGAGGTCGAAACGGTCCAGCGGATTGGAGAACATGTTGGCGACGTCGAATGCCGCATCGCCGATCAGGCCTGACGGGTCGATGATGATCCAGCCGCGTTCGCTGCGCATGATGTTCTCATGGTGCAGATCGCCGTGCAGCGGCTTGATATTCCGCTGCTTGCCGATCAGTTCCTGCGCAAGCGTGGCCGCCTCGATATAGGGGCTTTCCACGCCGTCAGTGCGGCCCTGTTCGGCCTTGCGGAACAGGCTTTCGAAATAGAGCGGCAGCGTCAGCAGGCTTGAGGGCGGCGTCTGCTGCGATGGCTGATGATATTCCAGCAGAACGTTAGCGGCGATTTCCGTGGTGGCATCGTCGTCACCGTCGCGGAACAGCACGTCGCGCAGCGTCTCGGTTCCGGCATGCTCCATCAGCAGAATGTCGTCCGAGCGGTCGAGCAGCTCCACGCAGCCGACACCTGCGCGCCATGCGATGAAATCCGCACCGCGAAGGCTGTCTTTCAGCACTTTCTTTTTCAGGACCTTGGCGACGGCAAGGGAACCGTCCTTGCGCGTCAGTTCGTAAACGATGCCGGCTGGTGTATCGGCGATGCGTTTTGCGGCCTCGATATTCCACGAGGCCGGAAAAGATGGCGTGGTGCTGTTCATGCAAGTCTCATGCGGAAAGCATCAGTTCCATGTTCTGGACGGCCGCGCCAGACGCACCCTTTCCGAGATTGTCGAGCAGCGCGACGAGATTGATATGCTCGCCGCCCGGCGTGCCGAAAACGAAGAGCTTCATCGTGTCCTTGCCCGCCAGTTCTTCGGCGTCAATGCGCGCGAGGCCCTTGCTTTCGGCCAGCGGCACGACGCTGACGATGTCCTGTCCCGCGTAGTGGGCGCTCAGCGCCGCATGGATCGTTTCGATGGTCGCGCCTTCCTTCAGGTCAGCGGCAAACAGCGGCACCTGCACGATCATGCCCTGCGGGAAACGACCGACGGAGGGCGAAAACAGCGGTGCACGGTCGAGCTGACCGTGAATGGTCATCTCCGGCACATGCTTGTGCTTGAGCGTCAGGCCATAAAGGAAATTATTGGCGCTGATTGAGTCATCGCGGCTCTGGTCTTCCATCTGTGCGATCATCTGCTTGCCGCCGCCGGTGTAGCCGGAAACC
The DNA here is from genome assembly GCF_030209895.1 of Agrobacterium sp. CFBP2214. NCBI lineage: Bacteria > Pseudomonadati > Pseudomonadota > Alphaproteobacteria > Hyphomicrobiales > Rhizobiaceae > Agrobacterium > Agrobacterium sp. CFBP2214. The sequence continues at coordinate 1,169,941 of NZ_JARVRC010000001.1, forward strand.
GCATTGACGCTGACCGGATAACCGTCCGGCAGGAGGCCTGCGGCGCGCAGCGGGCGCAGAAGGGCGATCGCGCCGGTCGGGTAGCAGCCCGGATTGGCGACGAGGCGGGCGGAACGAACCTTTTCGCCCTGTTCCTTATCCATTTCAGCAAAGCCATAAGCCCAGTCCTGATGGACGCGATAGGCGGTCGAGGTATCGATGATACGGACATTATTGTTGCCGGCCACCATGGAGACGGCTTCTTTCGAGGCATCGTCGGGCAGGCAGAGGATCGAAATGTCGGCGTTGTTGAGCATGTCCTCGCGCATCGCCGCATTGCGGCGCTCGGCTTCGGGTATGGACAGCAGCTCGATATCGCGGCGACCGGCAAGGCGCGTGCGGATCTGCAGACCCGTGGTGCCGTGTTCGCCATCGATGAAGATCTTCGCTGTCATGTCCTTGTCCTGACTTTTCAAAGGGTTGCGAGGGTATTCGGAATCAGTTCGGTAAGCGCCGTTTTCTTTGTCAGCCGGCCTTCGCCAGCCGTTCGGCACGCAGGCCAAGCATATACATTGCAACGGTGGCTCCGGCAATGGCGGTAATATCAGCATGGTCGTAAGCGGGGGCGACTTCCACGACATCGGAACCGCGAATATCCAGCTGGCCAAGCCCGCGCAGAACGGAGAGAATTTTCGCACTGGTCGGCCCGCCGGCGACAGGCGTGCCGGTTCCCGGCGCAAAGGCTGGATCGAGGCAATCGATATCGAAGGTCAGATAGGTGGGCATGCCGGCCGTGTGCTTGACGATCAGCGAGGCGATATCGCTCGCCCGCATTTCCTCCACCTCGTAACCATGGAGAATGCGAATGCCAAAATCGTCAGGCGCATGGGTGCGGATGCCGATCTGGATCGAACGGTCGGGATCGATCAGGCCATCGCGCACGGCGCGCGCCACGAAGGAGCCGTGGTCGATGCGCTTGCCGTCATCGAACCAGGTGTCCTGGTGCGCATCGAACTGCACCAGCGCCAGCGGCCCATGCTTGGCGACATGCGCCTTCAGAAGCGGCCAGGTAATGAAATGATCGCCGCCGAGCGTCAGCAGATAATCCGTCTTGGAGATGATCCGGCGCGCTTCCTTTTCGATCGTATCAGGCGTTTTCCAGTGGTTGCCATAGTCGAGCAGACAGTCGCCGTAATCGATGGTGGGCATATGGGCGAAGAGATCGCGCGCGAAGGGATATTGCGGGTCGTTGTCGAAAATCGCCGAAGCCCGGCGGATCGCCTGCGGCCCGAAGCGCGCGCCCGGCCGGTTGGAGGTTGCTGCATCGAAGGGAATGCCCCAGATGGCAGTCGATACGCCCTTGAGGTTCTTTGTATATTTGCGCCGCATGAAGGAGAGCGCACCCGCGTGGGTCGGGTCGGTGGCGGCAGATGTCAGCGTCGTGGCGGAAAAGGCATGGTCGATTGTTTTGGCCGGCATATGTCACCCCATCGCGTTTTGCGCTGAAGGTGCTGTCTTCGCGCCGAAAAAACAAGGGAGCAGACATGAAAAAAGGCGGAGCCGAAGCCCCGCCTTTCGAAGTTCTGAGCGAACCGTTCCGAGAAGCGATTAGCGCTTGGAGAACTGGAACGAACGGCGGGCCTTGGCCTTACCGTACTTCTTACGCTCGACAACGCGGCTGTCGCGGGTCAGGAAGCCACCCTTCTTCAGAACGGAGCGCAGGCCCGGTTCGAAGTAGGTGAGCGCCTTGGAAACACCGTGACGTACGGCGCCGGCCTGGCCGGAAAGACCGCCGCCTGCAACCGTTGCAATGATGTCGAACTGACCGGAGCGGGCAGCTGCGACCAGCGGCTGCTGGAGGATCATCTGCAGAACCGGACGTGCGAAATACGTGGTGAAATCGCGGCCGTTGATGATGATCTTGCCAGAACCGGCCTTCACCCATACGCGGGCTACGGCGTTCTTGCGCTTGCCGGTCGCGTAGGAGCGGCCGAGGGTATCAACCTTGCGGACGTGCACGGGAGCCGAAGCTTCCGATGCCGGGGCGAGGTCTTTCAGAGAGGAAAGATCGGCCATTATCAGGCGCTCCTTACGTTCTTCTTGTTAAGCGCGGCCACGTCGAGAACGGTGGGCTGCTGTGCTTCGTGCGGATGGTTCGAGCCGGCGTAAACGCGCAGGTTCTTCATCTGGCGACGGCCGAGCGGGCCGCGCGGGATCATGCGCTCGATGGCCTTTTCAACGACGCGCTCCGGGAAGCGGCCTTCGATGATCTGGCGAGCCGTACGCTCCTTGATGCCACCCGGGTGACCGGTGTGCCAGTAGTACTTCTTGTCGGAGTACTTGTTGCCGGTGAAGGCAACCTTTTCAGCGTTGATAACGATGACGTTGTCGCCATCATCAACGTGGGGGGTGTAGGTAGCCTTGTGCTTGCCGCGCAGGCGGGTTGCAACGATGGTGGCGAGGCGACCAACAACGAGGCCTTCGGCGTCGATGATGACCCACTTCTTCTCCACCTCAGCGGGCTTCTGAACGAAAGTAGACATAGATTTCACTTTCTAACGTGGACCCGTCATCCTCTTCATGAAAGAGCATACGGGCGTTTCTTGTTGCTTGGTTTGGTTGCCATCAAGGACAACCGCAAATGACCCTATTCCGGCTGGAATCCGATCTGGCGCGCTTATACGGTGCGCGAGCGAAAGCGTCAATATGACGGATTTTGGAGGTCGTAAAAATAATATAGTAAAAACAATGACTTGATAATGGGGTATTATTTTACCTCACCAAACAAACCCGTTTTACCCCAGTCGCATCACCAGAACGCCCGCTGCAATGATGCCTCCGGCAAGATAACGCCAGATGCTGGCGCGTTCTTTGAGGATCACCACGGAGATTACCAACGCGAAGAGAATGGAGGTTTCCCGCAGCGCCGCGACGACGGCGACGGGCGCCTTGGTCATGGCGTAAAGCGCAAGTCCGTAGGACAGAATGGAGCCGCCGCCGCCGATCAGGCCGCGCCACCAGTTGCGTCGGACATGCTGGACGACAGGGCCGACGCCGCGCTGGAAAAAGGCAAAACCGAAAAGCAGCACCGGCGGCAAAAGCGACATCCAGAGCGTATAGGAGATGGCGTTGCCGGAAAGTCTTGCGCCGACGCCGTCGACGAAGGTGTAGGACGCGATCACGGAGGCGTTGAGCAGCGCGACTAGAATAGCCTTTCCGCCGCCACGCCTTGCCTCGAATACGAGTGTCAGGATGCCGCCGGAGATGATCGCGATCCCGGCAAGGGCCAGCGGGCTCAAAACCTCGCTCAGGAACAGGCTGCTCGTCGCCGCGACGATCAAGGGAGCCACACCGCGCATGACGGGATAAACAAGGCCGATATCGCCGATCGTATAGGCGGCGGCGACAAGGCGGAAATAGGCGAATTGTAGAACGGCCGAAGCGATCAGGAAGGGAATGGCGACCGGTGCGGGGAAGGGCAGGAAAGGCAGAAACGGCAGTGAACAGGCCGCAGCTCCCGCCGCAATCAGTGAGGCGTCCAGTGATTTGTCGGATCCGGATTTGACCAGCGCATTCCATCCGGCATGCAGCATCGCGCCCAGGAGCACCAGAAGAAGAATGTCAAATGTCACAATAGAGACTCGCTCGCGGGCTACTTTGGGCAACCTACAGCATCGGCCTGAAAACCGGAATCGATTTTCGGTGAGGGCGACACGCCCCTGCGAATTGTTCGAGTGAGCGTTTTGCGCCGGTGGAACCACCCACAAACGACATGTGACTGCGGCTGATATTGCAACACGCGTAAAACTCTTGCTTTGTGCATGTCAGGCGCGCGCGGAATGATTTTGCTCCGGCGCGATATGGTATTCTGCTCAGGATTTCATCCGTCAGATGGTGGCATGAGCGCTGGGCGCACAGCTTGTGGTTTCGATTCGGAGCGTGTTTTGGCCCATAATACTACCTGTTTTGTCAAATAGCTCCGCTGGGCGCTTCGGTCGGAAGGTATATCAATTGGATGGGATGTACATGAAAAGAAATTTCATATCTGCTATGAACGGCTTGCTGTAACGTTGCAGGTTTGTTTGTAGATTGATTTACAGAATAACTTTCTGAAAATTAGATAGCTCTAATTCACCTGCGAACGGAATGAAAACAAACAGGAGACGAAGGGCGCATAACTTGCACGCTAATGTTGTTTGAGCCGCTTTTGTGCCGGTTTGCGCCATTTTGAAAACTGGACAAAATTAGTCAATAGAACCGGGATTCTGGTATTTTGGTGAAATCATTTTGCGTGGACGAAAACGTGCCACTGCGCGACGATAGGTCTGTCGTGATAGCGATTTTCGGCCGGGCAAGGGTTCAAGACAGCAGGGAAGCTTCCTAGATGGGAAGGGCAGGCGCATTCGGCAGTGTCAGGAATGCGTCGGTGGAATTATGCAGACGAGGCTATGCTCGCGCAGCTTTCAAATGGCGTATCTGCATTGGTATTCTTCAAACCATGTGACGTTCCAAGAGGGATAAGTTGACATGCAGCATGATAGTTACGAGCCCGATTACCTCAGGAGAATTCTGACTGACGTCAAAACCATCGCGCTGCTCGGCGCTTCGCCCAACCCGGACAGGCCGAGCCACGGCGTCATGCGCTTCCTGCTGTCCAAGGGTTACCGCGTGTTTCCGGTCAATCCCGGCCAGGCAGGCAAGGAGATATTGGGACAGAAGGTCTACGCCAGGCTCGCCGATGTTCCCGAGCCGGTGGACATGATCGATGTTTTCCGCGCGCCGGAATATTTATCGGCAATCGTCGAAGAGGCGATATTGCTGCCCGAGCGACCATCGGTGATCTGGGGCCAGCTTTCCGTTCGCGATGACAATGCCGCCGCCAAGGCGGAAGCCTATGGCATAGAGGTTGTGATGGACCGTTGCCCTGCAATTGAGTATCCGCGTCTCAATATTGTGCGATAGTTGGTACGGATCGGACTTATCATTTGGCGGCAAGGCATTATGATCCCTTCAAAATTCCATTGGAGGAAACATCATGCCGAGCAGCAATCCCGGGTTTTCAACGCTGGCCGTCCACGCGGGCGCACAACCTGATCCGACCACCGGCGCGCGTGCGACACCCATTTATCAGACGACGGCCTTTGCTTTCCGCGACGCCGATCACGCCGCCGCCCTGTTCGGATTGAAAGAGTTCGGCAATATCTACACGCGAATCATGAACCCCACCCAGGCTGTTCTGGAAGAGCGCGTGGCGGCGCTGGAAGGCGGCACGGCGGCGCTTGCCGTGGCATCCGGCCATGCCGCGCAATTGTTGGTCTTCCATACGCTCCTGCAGCCCGGCGACAATTTCGTCGCCGCTCGTCAGCTTTATGGCGGCTCGATCAACCAGTTCGGTCACGCCTTCAAGGGCTTCGACTGGCAGGTGCGCTGGGCTGACGCCACCGATCCGGCCAGCTTCGAGGCGCAGATCGACGACCGCACACGCGCCGTCTTCATCGAAAGCCTTGCCAATCCCGGCGGTACTTTCGTGGATATAGCCGCGATTGCCGATGTCGCCCACCGGCACGGCCTGCCGCTGATCGTTGACAACACCATGGCGAGCCCCTATCTGCTGCGGCCGCTGGAACACGGCGCTGACATCGTGCTGCATTCGCTGACGAAATTCCTTGGCGGGCACGGCAATTCCATGGGCGGCATCATCGTTGACGGCGGGACCTTCGACTGGTCGGCGACGGACAGATATCCGGCGCTGTCGCAGCCCCGGCCGGAATATTCCGGCGTCGTGCTGCACCAGACCTTCGGCAATTTCGCCTTCGCCATCGCTTGCCGCGTTCTGGGATTGCGTGACCTCGGACCGGCCATTTCGCCCTTCAACGCCTTCCTCATCCTTACGGGCATCGAGACACTGCCGCTGCGCGTTCAGCGCCATTCCGACAATGCGCTGGCCGTCGCGAAATGGCTGAAGGCGCATCCGAAAGTCAGCTGGGTGCATTATGCCGGGCTGGAGGACAGCGACAACTACGCCCTCCAGCAGCGATATTCGCCAAAGGGCGCAGGCTCCGTCTTCACTTTCGGCGTCAAGGGTGGTTATGCGGCCGGCAAGGCGCTGGTGGAAGGGCTGCAGCTCTTCTCCCATCTCGCCAATATCGGCGACACGCGCTCCCTCGTCATCCACCCGGCCTCCACCACGCATGCGCAATTGACACCGGAACAGCAGACGGCCGCCGGTGCAGGGCCGGATGTGGTTCGCCTGTCGATCGGCATCGAGGACGTCAAGGACATCATCGCCGATCTCGAACAATCGCTTGCCAAGCTGTGACGTGGTTGGTCACGCGAGTTTGGTACTCGCGTGACTCCCCCTTCGAATTTCCTGCGGTGATATTCCCGTTCATTGCGCGGGTGAAATCAGCGGGAAACTGAGGTTGTCACTTCGGTTTGTGGATAAAACTTTGGTGTCAGTGCCGGAAGGCAGTTGGTGAGCCAGGCGGACGATGGGCGCGCCGCTTCCGTTCATCGGTTACCATCTTACTCAAAGCATCGAATCTGCCTAGAACAGGCCCTTGCACTCCCATTGCGAAAGATAGGCCATATGAAAAACCGAACCGGAATGCTCCGCATCGTCACCCTTCTCCTTGCGATCGGGGTCGCAGGTATGGCTGATATACCTGTCGTCGCTTCGGTTTCGCCGGCAAAGGCGGAGGCGGAATATTTCCCGACTCAGAAGGATTTTGTCGGAAAGTGGAAACTCAGCGGTGCGACCAGCCGCCCGCCGCGCGATATGAAGACCGCGCCCACCTCGCAGCAGGAAGCGGATGCGACACTGTTCCAGGAGACGGTAACGACATTTTACTCGGCGTTCGACTATCTGGAGATCACGGCGGACGGTCGTTATAATTTCCATCAGGCCGGTGATCCCTCGGGTTCATGCGTCTGGTGCGGAACATGGTCTTTCAACAAGAGTTCGCTTTGGCTGAAGCTGGATACGGCGCCCAGGCTCGATATTTATGCGAAGGACGGCGATATACAGATGACCTACACCGCCGAACCCGACAAGAAGTCGAAATATACCTGGCTGGTTTTTGGCTGGACGAGGATGGAGTGAACCGCATCTTCTCCCGCTGCAAGGCCGCGACGGGGAACGGGGCAACGAGCAAGCGTTCGCCGTCCATGAAGTCAATTTTAAGTTGCATTTGAAGTTGAAGACGTTTGACGAAGCGCTCACAAATGAGCAAAGCTATTTTACCAACCACATTTGATGGATCCGGATGTCATGGCGAATTTTCTGTCCTTTGATGATGTTACCGAGGTGGAGCATGGCGCGCCTGCGCCGGAAAGGCTGATCTCCGGCGATCCGAGATTCACCACATGGAATATCGAGGAGGCTCCCGGCGGCATCTATGCCGGCATCTGGCAGTCCACCCCCGGCAAATGGCGGATTGTTTATGACGAGTGGGAATATTTCAACATTCTCGAAGGTCATTCCATCCTGACCGAAGATGGCGGTGCGCCGCGCGATCTGAAACCCGGTGACCGCGTTATCCTGCGTCCGGGCTTTGCCGGCACGTGGGAAGTGGTGGAAACGACGCGCAAGGACTACGTCATCCGGCTCTGAGGCCGGATGCGGTTTGGTGCTTACTGCTCATCGAATTTGAGAATCGATGGAAGGAGTCCGGGAAAGCGGGCTTCCATATCCTCAATGCGCACAACGCTGATATTTTCGACGCCCTGTTTATGGGTGCGGATCAATCCTGCCTCACGCAGGATTCGCATATGGCTGGACAGGGTGGAGCGCGGCATATCCTGACAGGGGGCTGCCGCACCGCAATTTTGCCCGGTCTCCGACACCCATAATTTGCGGATGATGCCCATGCGCGCGGGCTCGCCAAGGGCGGACAGCACGGCGGTAAGCGATATGTCCTCGCGAGCGGGATGAAAAAACTGAACCATGGACCGCCTGTAGCATATGGATTGACAAGCTTCAATATTTCAATAAAACCGAAATACCGAATTACGGTAATTCGGAAATTACGATATTCATGGAGTTTGCAATGTCTGGACTATTCAGCGGACAGGTGGTCGTCGTCACGGGCGGATCGACAGGCATCGGCTTTTCAGTCGCCAGGTTGTTTCTGGAGGGCGACGCCTCTGCGGTTTATGTGACAGGCCGCAATTCAGCCAATCTCGACGCCGCCGTCGCCAAGCTCGGGGAAGGGGCAATCGGCTTCGTTTCCGATGTTGCCAAGCTTTCGGATCTGGAACAGCTCAAGGCTCGCATTGAAGCCGACGGGCGAAAGGTGGATGTGCTGGTCGCCAATGCCGGCATCGCCGAGAACAACGATCTTGGTGCGACCCATGAGGCGCTCTACGACCGGATTTTCGACATCAACGTGAAGGGCGTGTTCTACACGGTGCAGACGTTGTTGCCGGTACTGAAGGACGGCGGTTCGATCGTACTGACGGGGTCGATCGTCGGCAACAAGGGCATGGAAAAGCTGAGCGCTTACAATGCTTCGAAAGCGGCGGTTCGCTCATTCGCCCGCAGTTTTGCCAATGATCTGAAAGCGCGGGAAATCCGCGTCAATACGGTGAGCCCGGGCGTTACCCGCACGCCGATCATGGAAAATGGCCTGAAGATGGACGATGAGAAGATCGCCGGTTTCAAGGCCTATCTGAAGGATGCGGCACCGATCGGCCGTATGGCCGACCCCGACGAAATCGCCGAGGCGGTGTTGTTTCTGGCATCTTCCAAGGCCAGCTATATCACCGGCGTCGAGCTCTCGGTTGATGGCGGTCTGGCCCAGATTTAAGGCCGAATCCTCCCTCTGCCTTACCAGCTGAGATCGAGCCGCTCCAGGCCATGGAAATGATAGACATCCTTGACCTTGGGCGGCTCGGCAATCTTCAGGCCCGGCAGGCGTTTGAAAAGCAGGGGCAGGGCGAGATTAAGCTCCAGCCGTGCAAGCGGTGCGCCGATGCAGAAATGGATGCCGGCGCCGAAAGAGACGTTGGCGCCTTCATTCCGGTCCGGCTGGAAAGTCAGCGGATCGGAAAATTTCGCCGGGTCGAGATTGGCTGCTGCCAGGATAAGGCTGACCTTGTCGCCGCGCTTGAATGCGACGCCGTCGATTTCGACCGGTTCCAGAACCCAGCGCTGGAAAATATGAACCGGGGCGCAGATGCGCAGGGTTTCTTCCACCGTGCGTTCCGTGGCGGCCTCGTCATGGAACAGGGTCTCCGGAGAAATGCCGCTTTCCAGAATGATGCGCACGGAATTGCCGATCTGGTGCACGGTCGCCTCGTGCCCGGCATTCAGCAGCACGATGGTGGTGGAGATGAGCTCGTCGTCGGTCAGGTATTGGCCCTTGTGCTCCGTATGGATCATGTGGCTCAGCAGGTCATCCTTCGGCTCCGCCCGCCGCTCGGCGATCACGCTGCGCACATAGTCTGAAAATTCATGCGCGGCCCTGTCGGCCAGAAGCTCGTCCTCGGGCGTGCGCTTGAACATGTACATGCCGACATAGGCATGCGACCATTTCAGAAGCTGCGGCCCCATCTCTTCGGGAATGCCGATCATGCGGGCGATCATCGTCACCGGGATGATATCGGCATAAGAGGAGAGCAGCTCGGTTTCGCCCTTGCTCTCGAAGGCATCGATCAGGCGGTTGGCGAGTTCCTCGATTTCCGGTTTCATCTTGTCGACATGCCGGGAAACGAAGGCGCGGTTGATGAGCGTGCGCAGCCGCGTGTGTTCCGGCGGCTCCAACTCCAGAAGCGAATGCTGCTCGGCGGCGTCGAAATGCTTCACATGTTCCAGCGGTTGCGGCAGGCCGATTTCCTCGCGGCTAGCCACATGCAGGATCTGCCTTCCGAAGCGGCGGTCGCGCAGAAGTGCGCTGACATGGTCGTAACCGGTGAAGAACCATTGCCGCTGCTCCTCCCAGTAAAAGGTGGGACATTGCCCATGCAGGGCGGCATAAACCGGGTTCGGATCGTTGTAGAAGGCCGGGTCGCGGGCGTCGAGTGAAACGCGGCGGGTGGCGGGATCGATTTTGAGAAAGGGAAATGTCGCTGTCATGCCCATGGTTTATTCCGCGCGTGGCGCTTTGGGAAGGGAGGGGAACTCCCCTCCGTCTGTCACTGGATGGTTACATCGTCATCGACTGGCGATGGCGGATATCCGGTTCAGCGCCGCAACCTGGCGGTCGGCATTGTTGTCCATCGGGTTTTCGTCGCGGTCCGAGGCGGGCACGACGACATTGGCCGAATTGACGTGGATGACGGTCCGGTTGCGCCCGGCCTTCTTGGCAGCATAGAGCGCACGGTCGGCTTCCGTCATCATGGTGTTGAGGTCGGCATCCCTGATCATGGCTTCGGCGATGCCGACGCTGGTGGTCACCTCGATGCTTTCACCACGCGAACTGATCTTTGACTGGCGCAGATTGCTGCGGATGGCTTCCGCAAGCGTCGCTGTGCTGGAAGGGCTTTCGACTTCGGCGACCAGCGCGAATTCCTCGCCTCCCATTCTGACGAAAAGGCCGCGATCGCCGATCACACGCTGGGCGATATTGCAGAAATGCACGAGGACCGCATCCCCGGACTGATGGCCGTATCTGTCGTTGATCTTCTTGAAATGGTCGATGTCGAACAGCACCAGCGCCACGTAACGGCTGGAGGCCGGCGACCTTTTCTTGATGCGCTCGAACTCCTCCAGCAGACCGCGCCGGTTGAGAACGCCGGTCAGATGATCGGTCATGGCGAGCCGGTGAAGACGAATCTCCGTGTCTTCCATGATGATCTTGGCGCTGATCATGATGATGGCCGTGAAACCGAGCATGCCGGAAATGGAGAGCGCCGATGTCATGGGAATGGCATTGGGGATTGCGGCATTGGCCGGGATGACGATGGATGCGACGATCGCTCCGGCAAAAGCCTGCAGGATCAGGATCGTGGCCAGGACCTTCCGGCTGCGTGATGCGCACGCCCTGCTGGCAAGAAGAACGCCGGCGAGCATGAAATAGCCTGTGGCCGCGCTGGCATGATAAAGCAGGATGCGGGCGACCATGTCTTCGCGCACGGGCGGCACGAACATTCCGGCGATCCACAGCAGAGCCGGAATAGCAATCCAGCCGCCGCATTTGCGCTGCTCGAAGCGCAAGAGGCCCGCCAGCCAGAAACCGAAGGCGGAAAGCGCTAGCGTGTTGCCGACCTGAATGGACAGAAAACTGGAAATATCTCCGCGAAACGCCACCAAGACAGTGCCGATGCCTGTGGCGAGGAAACCGGCGGCGAAATAGAGATTATGCCGGCGGGAAGGGCGGTGCAGCCACAGCGTTCCCAAAAGCACGGCAAGGGTGAACGTTTCCGCCGCCCACAGTAGCGTGCTCGTCTTTGCATCCAGCATTGCAAAATCCTATCTGCGCCATCATGCGGTAAAAGCGGGCCATCTCGCACAAGGTGCGTTATGCCCGCTGGAATTGTTGAGCTGCCATTTCGCCCGGATGGGCCCATTCCCCAACGGGAACCGGAAATTCGCTGGCCAGTATCAGCAGCAAATACTAACGAGTTCTTGCCGGTGAGAAGTTATATCTGTGTATGGCGGACGATTTTTGCCCCCGCCGCGCGCCATAGTAAAAAAATGGTGGCGGTGAGGGAAAGAGGCCCGGCCGGCCCCGCCCGGTTCGAAACCCTTGCCAAGCCGGGCCCCGGCGGCCTGCAAACGCTGTTGAGCCGTTAAGGATATGCGGCTTCGTGTCTTGAAGTACGGGGCAGGGACACTCTATGTAGGGAGTATGAAGGTTAGAAGTGATTCCGGAGCGGTTTTCCGCGAAGGGCAGAGTTTGACAAAGGACGGACATGAAAAATCCAGTTGATACCGCCATGGCTCTGGTGCCGATGGTCGTAGAGCAGACCAATCGCGGCGAACGCTCCTACGACATATTTTCCCGTCTTCTCAAGGAACGCATCATTTTCCTTACCGGTCCGGTGGAAGACCAGATGGCGTCGCTCGTCTGCGCGCAGCTTCTTTTCCTCGAGGCTGAAAACCCGAAGAAGGAAATCGCGCTCTACATCAATTCGCCGGGTGGCGTCGTGACCGCCGGCATGGCGATCTACGATACGATGCAGTTCATCCGCCCTGCGGTTTCCACGCTCTGCGTCGGTCAGGCCGCGTCCATGGGCTCGCTGCTTCTGGCTGCCGGTGAAAAGGGAATGCGTTTCGCCACCCCGAACGCCCGCATCATGGTTCACCAGCCGTCGGGCGGTTTCCAGGGGCAGGCATCGGATATCGAGCGCCATGCCCGTGACATCATCAAGATGAAGCGTCGCCTGAATGAAGTCTACGTGAAGCATACCGGCCGCACGCTCGAAGAGGTTGAAAAAACCCTTGATCGCGACCATTTCATGGATGCAGACGAGGCGAAGGACTGGGGCGTGATCGACAAGATCCTGACCTCGCGCCAGGAAATCGAAGGCGCCGCCGCGAATTGAGGCGCGCCGCTTTTTGACGTTTGTTTGAACCCGCAAAAGTAATTTCGGGGCTTTCAACCGCAACAGAAAGCGATATTAGTATATATAAAGGCTATGTTGAATTTTTATGACGTGGCCTTTGGTTTGATGGGGAATTCGTTGCAGCCGGTTGTCAGCTCATGTATCTGATACCGGTTAGTACCCCGGGAAACGAGGCGGATACGGCGATGCACCCCAAGGGCTGCCGTATCGGCGGGCGGTAAGTTGACCGCGATCCGTTTGGCGGACCTGCGGCGTGCTGGAAGGAAAGAGATATGAGCAAAGTCAGCGGCAGCAACGGCGGCGACTCTAAGAATACACTCTATTGTTCATTCTGCGGCAAGAGCCAGCACGAAGTCCGGAAACTCATTGCCGGACCGACGGTATTCATCTGCGATGAATGCGTCGAATTGTGCATGGACATCATCCGTGAAGAGAACAAGACATCGATGGTGAAGTCGCGCGAGGGTGTTCCCACCCCGCAGGACATCATCAAGATCCTCGACGAATATGTCATCGGCCAGAAGCAGGCGAAGAAAATCCTGTCGGTGGCCGTTCACAACCACTACAAGCGCCTCGCGCACGCCTCCAAGAACGGCGATGTCGAGCTTGCGAAGTCGAACATCATGCTCGTCGGTCCGACGGGTTGCGGCAAGACCTATCTTGCCCAGACGCTCGCCCGCATCATCGACGTTCCCTTCACCATGGCGGACGCAACGACGCTGACCGAAGCCGGTTATGTCGGCGAGGACGTGGAAAACATCATCCTGAAGCTGTTGCAGTCTGCGGATTACAATGTCGAACGCGCCCAGCGCGGCATCGTCTATATCGACGAAGTCGACAAGATTTCCCGCAAGTCGGACAACCCGTCCATCACGCGCGACGTGTCGGGCGAGGGCGTTCAGCAGGCGCTTCTGAAGATCATGGAAGGCACGGTCGCTTCCGTTCCGCCGCAGGGCGGCCGCAAGCATCCGCAGCAGGAATTCCTGCAGGTGGATACGACCAACATCCTGTTCATCTGCGGCGGCGCGTTTGCCGGCCTCGACAAGATCATCTCGGCCCGTGGTGAAAAGACCTCGATCGGCTTTGGTGCGACCGTCAAGGCGGAAGACGATCGCCGCGTTGGCGAGGTTCTGCGCGAACTGGAGCCCGAAGACCTGGTGAAGTTCGGTCTCATCCCGGAATTCATCGGCCGTCTGCCGGTTCTGGCGACGCTGGAGGACCTCGACGAGGATGCGCTGATCCAGATCCTGTCCGAGCCGAAGAACGCGCTGGTCAAGCAGTATCAGCGCCTGTTCGAGATGGAAGATGTGGAACTGACCTTCCACGAGGACGCTCTGCGCGAAATCGCCCGCAAGGCGATCACCCGCAAGACCGGCGCCCGCGGCCTGCGCTCGATCATGGAGAAGATCCTGCTGGATACCATGTTCGAACTGCCGACGCTGGAAGGCGTACGCGAAGTGGTCATTTCCAACGACGTCGTCAGCGGCGTCGCCCGTCCGCTCTACATCTATGCGGATCGTCAGGAAGAAAAGACCAACGTTTCGGCCTGATCGACCGATCCGGTACTTTGATGAAATCAAAAGGCCCGCATCCCGTGCGGGCCTTTTCTGTTGTGGCCGGGTGTGAAACTTGCGCCTAACTTGGCGAAGCCCGATTTTGCGTTTGGAGCGGATTGCGCTTTGCTGATAAAGTCTTACAACTGATTTGCAGCGCGATATGACGGAAATGTGAATTCCCGTCGGCGACCCGGTTCCTGACCTTCAAGGATAACCGGAAATGTCGGGAGTACTAGCCGGCGCTGGGTTTTGTTGAATTTCACGGTCTTGCCGCTCAGCGGGATCGTCTGTTCCGGCGACTTGAAATCGGTGTTTCGAAACTCCATTTTCAGTCTCGAGAAATGAATGTGCCGGATGCCCCAAGCTGTCCGGCAAAGTGTCCCGAAAGGGACCATGAAAGGAAATGATATGACGAACATCACGTCTGCGGCATCTGGTGGTACCTATCCGGTACTTCCCCTGCGCGACATTGTCGTTTTCCCGCATATGATCGTTCCCCTGTTCGTCGGGCGGGAAAAATCCATTCGTGCGCTCGAGGAAGTCATGGGTTCGGACAAGCAGATCATGCTTGTCACCCAGATCAACGCCAGCGATGACGATCCGGCTCCCGAAGCCATCCACAAGGTCGGCACGGTCGCAAATGTCCTGCAGCTTCTGAAGCTTCCCGACGGCACCGTGAAGGTGCTGGTGGAAGGCAAGGGCCGCGCCCAGATCGACAGCTACACCGGCCGTGAAGACTTCTATGAAGCCACCGCGACGCCGTTGCAGGAGCCTGCCGAAGATCCGGTCGAGATCGAGGCGCTGTCGCGTTCGGTCGTTTCGGAATTCGAGAGCTATGTGAAGCTCAACAAGAAGATTTCGCCCGAGGTTGTCGGCGCTGCCGGCCAGATCGACGATTATTCGAAGCTCGCTGATACGGTTGCTTCGCACCTGTCGATCAAGATCACCGAAAAGCAGGAAATGCTGGAAACCGTCAGCGTGAAGCAGCGGCTTGAAAAAGCGCTTGGCTTCATGGAAGGCGAGATTTCCGTGCTGCAGGTCGAAAAGCGTATCCGCTCGCGCGTCAAGCGCCAGATGGAGAAGACCCAGCGCGAATATTACCTGAACGAGCAGATGAAGGCGATCCAGAAGGAACTCGGCGACGGCGAGGACGGCCGTGACGAGATGGCCGAACTGGAAGAGCGCATCGCCAAGACCAAGCTTTCCAAGGAGGCCAAGGAAAAGGCCGAAGCGGAAATGAAGAAGCTTCGCCAGATGAGCCCGATGTCCGCGGAAGCGACCGTCGTGCGCAACTATCTGGACTGGCTGCTCGGTCTGCCCTGGGGCAAGAAGTCGAAGATCAAGGCCGACCTCAACGCCGCAGAGAAAATCCTCGATCAGGATCATTTCGGTCTCGACAAGGTCAAGGAACGCATCGTCGAATATCTGGCCGTGCAGGCGCGCGCGTCGAAGATTCGCGGCCCCATCCTGTGCCTCGTCGGCCCTCCCGGCGTCGGCAAGACCTCGCTCGCCAAGTCGATCGCCAAGGCGACCGGTCGCGAATATGTGCGTATGGCGCTGGGTGGCGTGCGTGACGAAGCGGAAATCCGTGGTCACCGCCGTACCTATATCGGCTCCATGCCTGGCAAGATCGTGCAGTCAATGAAGAAGGCCAAGAAGTCCAATCCGCTCTTCCTGCTCGACGAGATCGACAAGATGGGCATGGATTTCCGTGGCGATCCGTCTTCCGCACTGCTGGAAGTTCTCGATCCGGAACAGAACTCCACCTTCATGGACCACTACCTTGAAGTGGAATACGACCTGTCCGACGTGATGTTCGTGACCACGGCCAACACGCTGAACATTCCGGGTCCCCTGATGGACCGTATGGAAGTGATCCGCATCGCCGGCTACACCGAAGACGAAAAGCGCGAAATCGCCAAGCGTCACCTGTTGCCGAAGGCGATCAAGGAACATGCCCTGCGTCCGGAAGAGTTCTCGGTCAGCGATGACGCTCTGATGATCGTGATCCAGCAGTACACCCGCGAGGCGGGCGTGCGCAGCTTCGAGCGCGAGCTGATGAAGCTGGCGCGCAAGGCCGTGACCGAGATCATCAAGGGCAAGGTCAAGTCCGTGGAAGTCACCGCTGCCAATGTTCCGGATTATCTGGGCGTTCCGCGGTTCCGCCATGGCGAGGCCGAGCGCGAGGATCAGGTCGGCGTCGTCACCGGTCTGGCCTGGACGGAAGTCGGCGGTGAGCTGCTCACCATCGAAGGCGTGATGATGCCGGGCAAGGGCCGCATGACGGTCACCGGCAACCTCAAGGAAGTGATGAAGGAATCCATTTCGGCGGCGGCATCCTATGTCCGTTCGCGCGCCGTGGACTTCGGCATCGAGCCGCCGCGCTTCGACAAGAGCGACATCCACGTCCACGTTCCGGAAGGGGCAACCCCGAAGGACGGACCGTCCGCCGGTGTTGCCATGGCAACCGCCATCGTCTCCATCATGACCGGCATTCCGGTCTCCAAGGATGTTGCGATGACGGGCGAGATCACGCTTCGTGGTCGCGTGCTGCCGATCGGCGGCCTGAAGGAAAAGCTGCTCGCAGCCCTTCGCGGCGGCATCAAGAAGGTACTGATCCCGGAAGAGAACGCCAAGGATCTGGCGGAGATTCCGGACAATGTGAAGAACGAGATGGAAATCATCCCGGTTTCGCGCATGGGCGAGGTCATCAGGCACGCCCTTCTGCGCCAGCCGGAGCCCATCGAGTGGGACGGCAGCATCGAGACGCCTGTTATCGCTACGGTCGAAGGCGTCGACGACGGCAGCCAGACCATCGCACATTGATACGTGCTTCGTCGCGAGGGGCGGGAATCGCCTTTCGCGACGGGTGCTGCATAGATTCAATATGTTAGGTGTCGGAAGGCGCATTCTGCGCTCAGCTCCGGGCAAGTGATGCGAATTTGGCACGAATATGTGGAAGGCCGGCAGAAATGTCGGCCTTTTTTGTGAAAAAAATCGCAGACCCCTTGTTTTTCAGGCGATTCCAGCGCTTTTGGGTTGCTGCGCGCGGATGCAAACGTATTCTGCGCCGGCTTAATTTGAGTCGTTTCAAACCATTGAAAGGGGTGGAAACATGAACAAGAACGAGCTCGTCTCTGCTGTTGCCGAAAAGGCTGGTCTCACGAAGGCAGATGCTGCTTCCGCTGTTGATGCCGTATTCGAAACCGTACAGAGCGAACTGAAGAACGGTGGCGACATTCGCCTCGCTGGCTTCGGCAGCTTCTCCGTTAGCCGCCGTGAAGCCTCCAAGGGCCGTAACCCTTCTACGGGTGCTGAAGTCGATATCCCGGCTCGCAACGTACCGAAGTTTTCCGCAGGCAAGGGCCTGAAGGACGCCGTCAACTCGTAAGGTTTCCGGAAAGCCGCAACGCCCGGCGGCGGGCGGGCGGCTTTTCAGGTTCACGAGGAAACATGTTTTGACGCGCTGACGCCTTCATGCCGGCTCAAAACCGGGCGGTTTTTCGAAATGCTTTTCGGACAGCCCGGTTCTCAATCCGGCAGGATGTAAACGGAAGTAGGGAGCGCGCCTGTGCAGCCTCCATCCGGTCACACGGTGCTCCGATACGCGGAATGTGCGCAGAAACAAGAAAGCCCGGTCTCCATGGCCGGGCTTTTTGATTCCCGACAGGAAATGTCATGCCACTGTCATGTCTTTGACGCAGAAGCCATGGGGTATTTCTGGACCCAAGGGGGATTAAAATGGCGTTCCGATTTTCTCAAATGGCCTTGACCGCTGCTCTGCTCACGTCCGTGGCCTTGCCGGCCGCTGCCGAGCCGGTTTTCAACCGCATCGCGTCTTTCCCGGTGGCGAAAAACCTTCCCGCGGACAAGGACGCCAAGTCCGTCACCTCGGCTGAAATCATCACCGCCAGTGAAGACGGCAAGACGCTGATCTATTCGGACAGCCCGCTTGGCGGCATCGGTTTCATCGACATCACCGACGCGAAGGCCCCCAAGGCCGGCGGCGCATTGCTGCTGGAAGGCGAGCCGACCTCTGTTGCCGTTGCTGGCCTCAAGGTTCTGGCCGGCGTCAATACGTCGGAAAACCGCGCCAACCCGTCCGGCAAGCTGGTGACGGTCGATATTGCCACGAAGAAGATCGAGGCAAGCTGTGATCTCGGCGGCCAGCCCGATTCCGTCGCCGTTTCCCCTGATAAAACCTTTGCCGCCATCGCGATCGAAAACGAGCGTGATGAAGATGTGAACGAAGGCGCACTGCCGCAGATGCCCGCCGGCTATCTGGTAACGGTCGGCCTGAAGGACGGCGTGGCCGACTGCGCGACGCTGAAGAAGATTGACGTTACCGGTCTCGCCGAAATTTCCCCTGAGGATCCGGAGCCAGAATTCGTCTCGATCAACGCCAATGGCGAGATCGCTCTGACGCTGCAGGAAAACAACCATATCGTCATCATCGATGGCAAGACCGGCACGGTGAAGACGCATTTCTCCGCCGGCAAGGTTGATCTGGAAGGCGTCGACACGAAGACCGACGGTCAGCTGAAATTCACCGACAAGCAGGAAGGCCGCAAGCGCGAGCCGGACGCTGTAAAGTGGCTGGACAATGACCGTATCGTCATCGCCAATGAAGGTGACTGGCAGGGCGGTTCGCGCGGCTTCACCATTTTCGACAAGACCGGCAAGCTTGTTTATGAAGCCGGTGCTTCGCTCGAGCGCGCGGTTGCCGCCATCGGCCACTATCCGGAAAAGCGCTCCAAGGCCAAGGGCATTGAGCCCGAGGGTCTGGAAGCGGCAACCTTTGATGGCCAGAAGTATTTCTTCGTGCTTGCCGAGCGCGCTTCGGTGGTCGCCGTCTACAAGGATACCGGTGCGGAGCCGCAGCTGACGCAGCTCCTGCCTTCGGGCGTCTCGCCGGAAGGCGCCGTCGCCATTCCGTCGCGCAATCTCCTTGCCACGGCCAATGAGGTCGATCTGATCGAAGACGGCGGTGTCCGCTCGCATGTCATGCTTTATGAGCGCGCCGAAGGCCAGCCTGCCTATCCGCAGCTCGTTTCCGCCACCGTCGACGGCGCGCCGATCGGCTGGGGCGCTCTTTCCGGCCTGGTCGGCGATGCCGAGAAGCCCGGCATTCTCTATGCCGTTTCCGACTCGGTCTACGGCAACCAGCCGTCAATCTTCACCATCGACGCCACGAAAAAGCCTGCCACCATCACCAGCGCGCTGCGCGTCAAGCGTGACGGCATTGCTGCTCAGAAGCTCGACATCGAAGGCATTACGCTTGATGGCAAGGGCGGTTTCTGGCTGGCCTCTGAAGGCGACAGCGCCAAGCTTGTTCCGCACGCACTCTATAACGTCAACGCCAAGGGCGAAATCAAGGCCGAGATCGCTCTGCCGAAGGAACTCCTTTCCGGCGATACCCGCTTCGGTTTCGAAGGCGTGACCATGATCGGCAAGGGCGACGACGCCACGCTGTGGATGGCCGTGCAGCGCGAATGGGGCACGGACGAGAAGGGCTTCGTCAAGCTCGTCTCCTATAATCCGAAGTCCAAGGAGTGGGGCGCCGTGCGTTACCCGCTCGACAAGACGGAGGCAGGCTGGGTCGGCCTTTCCGAAATCACCGCGCAGGGCGATAATGTCTATATCGTCGAGCGCGACAACCAGATCGGCGACAAGGCCAAGATCAAGAAGCTCTACCGCGTTGCGATCGCCGACCTGAAGCCGGGCAAGATCGGCGGCGAGTTGCCGCTGGTGGCCAAGCAGGAAGCCCATGATTTCCTGCCCGACCTGAAGGCCCAGACCAACGGCTACGTCGTCGACAAGCTGGAAGGCTTCACCTTTGACAAGGCTGGAACGGCCTATGCCGTGACCGACAATGACGGCGTGGACGATTCTTCCGGCGAAACGCTGTTCTTCACCATCAACATGAAGGCGATCAACTGATCGAGCCGAAAGGCGCTGCAAATGAGAAAAGCCGGGCTATGCCCGGCTTTTTTGTGCGGCGAGGGAACCCCAAGGCCGGGATGCCCGATTCTGGCGATGCAAGCTGTTGAAATCAGCATTGCCGCTTGGGTATCTGATCGTGGAGGATTTCGTCTGGAGACCGTCCAGGAAAATACTGCGGGTTGACCGTAACGGATCAACGCCCCATGGAATTTTTGCTTTCGGGAGTATCTTGTTTTTCTGAGTCCTGCTGGACCCAGCGGAAAAAAATATAAACAGGCAGCGCAATAAGCGCGAGTGTTACAAACGCGTCGATCGACATGGTTTCATCCATCAGTTCAACCGTTCATCATGAAACGGTGCGCAAACAATGCCCGAAATCTCTTTAAAAAGTCTGAATCCGCTTATTTTTCGGTATGTTACGCGGTGGCACAGGGATTCGGTGAAGCTGTCGGAATCCGAAACGGACGTATCGATTTGGAATAGATGAGGGCTGGAAAAACGATTCCGGTGGTTCCGGGCTCGGATTGATACGCCCAGCGACGAGATGCGGGGCAGGGCCGGCTGATTCCAGCTGCGGAAAATGCAGGACAAAAGATCGCATCAGCTGACAAACATTCAGCTCATAACATATGGATTTGAGAAGCTTGGAAAATGGTGGGCGATGAGAGACTCGAACTCCCGACATCCTCGGTGTAAACGAGGCGCTCTACCAACTGAGCTAATCGCCCTTCGCGTCCTGCGGATCATGTCCGCCGCGTCGGTGGCCGTGATGTATTCGGATCGGAAAAAAACCGCAAGGGCTTTTGTGAAGTTTTTTTGTTTTTTTTCGGAGCGGCTTTTCCCTCCGCCGAAGGGGAGGGGCAAAAAGCCGGGAACTGTGGGCTTTTTGGTGAAATCAGAAACCAATGACGCCTTGATGGCCTGGGGGAAATGCCCCTGGGGAAGTCGCTGGCTGTGGACAAGTTTTTTGTTTTCGTTGGGAAAAGCCCGCAAAACAAGGCGTTTGCCGGAACGCTTATCAATGGCCTTCAGGTTTTTCCCGATCAAAATGAAAAAGCTTATTCTTTTGTCGTGAAACCTGCTTGACACCCCCGCACGAACGCCGTAGTTAGCCGCTCAACGAACAGCCGAGGCTGGTTCGTACGGCGGGACAAGGTCCTGTCCGTCAGGATAAGCGGGTGTAGCTCAGTTGGTTAGAGTGCCGGCCTGTCACGCCGGAGGTCGCGGGTTCGAGCCCCGTCACTCGCGCCATCCTGTTCCTCGGAAAAAACGCAGATGAATGTCTGTGGAGCGCGGGTGTAGCTCAGTCGGTTAGAGTGCCGGCCTGTCACGCCGGAGGTCGCGGGTTCGAGCCCCGTCACTCGCGCCATTTCTTTCTCTTGAAATGTCTCCTCAAAACCAGATCGACGCGCTGTTTGCACGCCTCGATTTTTGACGATTCCGATGCTTGATTCCGGCCGTTTCAAACGCGATTTTTCCTGCTTTTTTTAGTCAAGTTTCGATATCGGGATATCGTCACTTCACCGCCGTTTCGACGTAAAATTCGTGTGACTTTTTTGCGGTTGCGTCGTTCAATCGATTATTATTGTATTTGAGGGGCTTAGGTCGGAATTGTGGCCCAAATTTGCGTCAATTCCGGCAATATTGTTGCCAATCAATGCGGCAGGTGTCTTGAAATGGTGCCTAAACTCTTGCAGAGAGGGCGCGGCTGCGCTAACCACTTTGGCGTTGCAACATATTTGTCCGCTCTTTGAGACTTAAGGTCACAAAGGCAGGTCCGGCACCCGGCCGGACAGGGAAGAGACCATGACTGAACTCCTCAGTTCCTACATTCCGATCGCAATCTTCATCGGTATCGCTCTCGTCATCGGCCTGGCGCTTCTCATTGCGCCCTTTGCGGTCGCCTACAAGGCGCCGGACCCGGAAAAGCTCTCCGCTTTCGAGTGCGGTTTCAACGCCTTCGACGATGCCCGCATGAAGTTCGATATCCGCTTTTATCTGGTGTCGATTCTGTTCATCATCTTCGATCTGGAAGTCGCCTTCCTGTTCCCCTGGGCGGTGTCTTTCGGCGAGATGGGCTGGTTCGGTTTCTGGTCGATGATGGTGTTCCTTCTCGTCCTCACCATCGGCTTTATCTATGAGTGGAAGAAGGGAGCGCTGGAATGGGCATGAGCCAGAACAACACCACGCTCGTTGCGCCGCAGCCGAAGGGGATCATCGATCCCTCGACCGGCAAGCCGGTTGGCAGCAACGACGCCTACTTCACGGAAATCAACGACGAGCTGGCCGACAAGGGCTTTCTCGTTACCTCGACCGACGAGCTGATCACCTGGGCGCGTACCGGCTCCCTGATGTGGATGCAGTTCGGTCTTGCCTGCTGCGCCGTTGAAGGCCTGATGCAGGCTTCCGGCCCGCGTTACGACATGGAGCGCTTCGGCGTTGCCCCGCGCGCCTCACCGCGCCAGTCGGACGTCATGATCGTCGCCGGCACGCTGACCAACAAGATGGCGCCCGCTCTGCGCAAGGTCTATGACCAGATGCCTGAGCCCCGTTACGTCATCTCCATGGGCTCCTGCGCCAATGGCGGCGGCTATTACCACTATTCCTACGCTGTCGTGCGCGGTTGCGACCGCGTCGTGCCGGTGGATATCTACGTTCCGGGCTGTCCCCCCACGGCGGAGGCGCTGCTTTACGGCGTACTTCTGCTGCAGAAGAAGATCCGGCGTACCGGTACGATCGAGCGCTAAGGGCAAAGGACGGATTAAGTAATGAGCGAAGCTCTCAACGATCTTGCTGCTTACGTTAAGGAAGCGCGCGGTTCCCTCGTGGTGTCGGCTGATATCGCCTATGGCGAACTGACGCTGAACACGACGCCTGAAAGCGTGATCGCGCTTTTGACCTTCCTGCGTGACGATGTGCAGTGCGGTTTCGTCAACATCATCGATATCTGCGGTGTCGACTGGCCGCAGCGCGAGAAGCGTTTTGATGTCGTCTATCACCTGCTGTCGCCGCGCCAGAACCTGCGCGTGCGCGTCAAGCTGCAAGTGGCGGAAGACGAGGGTGTTCCGTCTTCGACCCCTGTTTATATGGGCGCGGAATGGTTCGAGCGCGAAGCCTGGGACATGTATGGTATTCCGTTCGAAGGCCATAAGGACCTTCGCCGTATTCTCACCGACTACGGTTTCGAAGGCCACCCGCTGCGCAAGGATTTTCCGGTTACCGGCTTTGTGGAAGTACGTTACGATGACGTGCTGAAACGGGTTCTTTATGAACCGGTCGAACTGAAGCAGGAATTCCGCAATTTCGATTTCCTCTCTCCTTGGGAGGGGACTGAATATGTTCTCCCGGGTGACGAAAAGGCCAAGCAATGAGCGAAGCCCCTGCGACAGAGCGTGCCCAATGTCTTTGCGGTGCCGTCGGCCTCAAGGCCGCGATCGGTGCCCGCGAATTCGGCGTCTGCCATTGCTCCATGTGCCGCCGCTGGTCCGGCGGTGCGTTTCTGGCTGTCGAATGCGCTGATATCTCCGTCGAAAACGAAGAGAACCTCGGCGTCTATTCCTCGTCTGAGTGGGGTGAGCGCTGCTTCTGCAAGAATTGCGGCAGCACGCTGATGTGGCGTTCCAAGGATGGCAAGCATTTTGCCGTTTCGCTGCAGGCTTTCGAAAACCCTTCCAACTTCAAGTTCGCGTCGCAGATTTTCACGGATGAAAAGCCTTCGAGCTATTCTTTCGCCGAAACCACGCAGAACATGACCGGCCCCGAATTCATCGCCATGATCACCTCGGCGGAGCACTAGAATGACTGAGCATAACGTCCGCAATTTCACGATCAACTTCGGTCCGGAACATCCGTCCGCGCACGGCGTGCTGCGTCTGGTTCTGGAGCTGGACGGCGAAATCGTCGAGCGCGTCGATCCGCATATCGGTCTTTTGCATCGCGGCACCGAAAAGCTGATCGAGACCAAGACCTATCTGCAGGCCGTTCCCTATTTCGACCGTCTCGACTACGTCGCGCCGATGAACCAGGAACACGCTTTTGCGCTCGCCGTCGAAAAGCTGCTGGGCCTCGAAATCCCGATGCGCGGCCAGCTGATCCGCGTGCTTTATTCTGAAATCGGCCGCATCCTGTCGCACATCATGAACGTGACGACGCAGGCAATGGACGTCGGCGCGATGACGCCGCCGGTCTGGGGCTTCGAAGAGCGCGAAAAGCTGATGGTGTTCTATGAGCGCGCCTGCGGCGCCCGCATGCACTCGGCCTATGTCCGTCCGGGCGGTGTTCATCAGGACCTGCCGCCGGAACTGGTCGATGATATCGGCAAGTGGTGCGATCCGTTCCTGACCGTGCTCGACAATATCGAAGGTCTGTTGACCGACAACCGCATCTACAAGCAGCGTAACGTCGATATCGGCGTGGTCTCGCTTGAAGACGCCTTCGCCTGGGGTTTCACCGGCGTGATGGTGCGCGGTTCGGGCGCTGCCTGGGATCTGCGCCGCGCGCAGCCCTACGAGTGCTATTCCGATCTGGAATTCGACATCCCCGTCGGCAAGAACGGCGACTGCTATGACCGTTACCTGATCCGCATGCAGGAAATGCGCGAATCGGTGAAGATCATGAAGCAGTGCGTCGATCTTCTGTCCGGCAAGCATCGCATCGGCCCGGTCTCCTCGCTTGACGGCAAGGTGGTTCCGCCGAAGCGTGGCGAGATGAAGCGTTCGATGGAAGCGCTGATCCACCACTTCAAGCTCTACACCGAAGGTTATCACGTACCGGCCGGCGAAGTTTACGCCGCTGTCGAAGCGCCGAAGGGCGAATTCGGCGTCTATGTGGTCGCTGATGGTTCCAACAAGCCCTACCGCTGCAAGATCCGCGCTCCGGGCTACGCACACCTGCAGGCCATGGATTTCCTGTGCAAGGGCCATCAGCTTGCTGACGTTACAGCCGTGCTCGGCTCCCTCGACATCGTGTTCGGGGAGGTCGACCGCTGATGCGTCTGCCGCTGGCCATACCGGCTTTTCTCGCTGCGATGTCGGCACCCGTTCTCGCCCAGACGGCGACGAGCGAGCCTGAGGTATCGCTGTCGAGCGGCGGCTCTTCGACCATCAAGCAGCTTCTGTCATCGGGATACGAGATCAAGGCCTCGGTTCCCAATGGCAGCAAGTTCATCGTGTTCATGCAGAAAGACAAGGCGGCTTACGCCTGCGAATTCGTCACGGTGGCGAGATCGCGTTGTGAGACGTTAAACTGAAAAGGCGTGAGGAAGTATGTCCGTTCGTCGACTAGCCGAAGATCAGTTCCAGCCCGTGGCATTTGCCTTCAATGCGGAAAATACCGCATGGGCGGAAAAGACGATTCTGAAATATCCCGAGGGACGCCAGCAATCAGCGGTCATCCCGCTGCTCATGCGTGCGCAGGAGCAGGACGGCTGGGTTACCCGCGCCGCCATCGAGAAAATCGCCGACATGCTGGATATGGCCTATATCCGCGTCATGGAAGTGGCGACCTTCTATACGCAGTTCCAGCTGAAGCCGGTTGGCACACGCGCCCACGTTCAGGTCTGCGGCACTACGCCCTGCATGCTGCGCGGCTCGGAAGCGCTGATGGACGTCTGCCGCAAGAAGATCCATCACGATCCGCTGCATACCAATGAGAGCGGCACGCTCTCTTGGGAAGAAGTGGAATGTCAGGGCGCCTGCGTCAACGCGCCGATGGTCATCATCTTCAAGGATGCCTATGAGGACCTGACGCCCGAGCGTCTGGAAGAGATCATCGACACGTTCGAGGCAGGCAAGGGCGATACGGTCAAGACCGGCCCGCAGATCGACCGTCACGAGTCGGTCCCGGTCGGTGGCCTGACGACCCTGACGGAAGAGATTAAGCCGGATCGTTCCAATCTCGACAAGCCTGCCGAAGTCGTGGCTGATGCCGCACCGGTTCCGCCGGCCAATGCCGCCAAGCCGAAGACGGACGCGCCGGAAACCGATCCGAAGCTGAAGACGCCGGCCAACGAGCCGAAGGCTGCTGAAGCGAACGTCAAGGCCGCCGAAAAGGAAGCTTCGGGATCTGCGAAGCCGTCACTCGATTCCAAGGATCGTCCGGCCGGCATCGAAAAGCCCGCAACGCCCGACGACCTGAAGCTCATTTCCGGCGTCGGTCCGAAGATCGAAGGCACGCTGCATGAGCTCGGCATCTTCACCTACGCGCAGATTGCCGGCTGGAAAAAGGCCGAATGCGACTGGGTCGACGGTTATCTGAATTTCAAGGGCCGCATCGAACGCGACGAGTGGATCAAGCAGGCCGAGGCGCTCGCCAAGGGTGGCGAAGCCGAGTATATCAGGGTCTTCGGCAAGAAGCCGCGGTAAGAGGTGAAGCATGTTAAAAGATCAGGATCGCATCTTTACCAATCTCTACGGCCTCAAGGACAAGTCCCTGAAGGGCGTGAGAGCGCGCGGCCATTGGGACGGTACCAAGCAGATCATCGAAAAGGGTCGTGACTGGATCATCAACGAGATGAAGGCTTCCGGCCTTCGTGGTCGCGGCGGCGCTGGCTTCCCGACGGGTCTCAAGTGGTCCTTCATGCCGAAGGAAAATGACGGTCGTCCGCACTATCTCGTCGTCAACGCCGACGAATCCGAGCCCGGCACCTGCAAGGACCGCGAAATCCTGCGCAACGATCCGCATACGCTGATCGAAGGCTGCGTGATCGCCGGTTTCGCCATGGGTGCGCATACGGCCTATATCTACGTTCGCGGCGAATATATGCGCGAGCGTGAGGTGCTGCAGGCAGCCATCGACGAATGTTACGATGCGGGCCTGCTCGGCAAGAACAACAAGAACGGCTGGGATTTCGACATCTACGTCCATCACGGCGCAGGTGCCTATATCTGCGGCGAAGAGACGGCTCTGCTCGAAAGCCTCGAGGGCAAGAAGGGTCAGCCACGCCTTAAGCCGCCGTTCCCGGCCAATATGGGTCTTTACGGCTGCCCGACCACCGTCAACAACGTTGAATCGATCGCCGTTGCACCGACCATCCTGCGCCGTGGCGCTGCATGGTTCTCGTCGATCGGCCGTCCGAACAATGTCGGCACCAAGCTGTTCATGGTCTCCGGCCATGTCGAGCGTCCCTGCACCTTCGAAGATGCGCTGGGCCTGTCCTTCCGCGAGCTGATCGAGCACCATTGCGGTGGCATTCGCGGCGGCTGGGACAATTTGCTCGGCGTCATTCCCGGCGGCGCATCCTGCCCCATCGTGCGCGGTGAGGACATGAAGGACGCCATCATGGACTTCGACGGCATGCGCGAAGTGAAGTCTTCCTTCGGCACGGGCGGCATGATCGTCATGGACAAGTCCACCGACGTCATCAAGGCGATCGCCCGCATCGCGGCTTTCTTCAAGCATGAAAGCTGCGGCCAGTGCACGCCGTGCCGTGAAGGCACCGGCTGGATGTGGCGCGTGCTGGAACGCATGGTGAAGGGCAACGCGCAGAAGCGCGAAATCGACATGCTGTTCGAAGTGACGAAGCAGATTGAAGGCCACACCATCTGTGCTCTCGGCGACGCCGCCGCATGGCCGGTACAGGCGCTGATCCGCAATTTCCGTCCGGAAATCGAAAAGCGCATCGACCAATATACCTACAGGGCCATGGATGATGGCGCTGTTCTGGAAGCTGCCGAATAAGCTTTTCGCAGTTTGCATGCGGCGCGGGGATGATCCCGGCGCCGGAAAACCATGAAGCGCCTGACCGACGAGATTAAGTGTCGGGCGCGATTAAGGATTTGTTGCGGACCGTGTGAGAGACACGGGACGAACAGGCAACAGGACGTAAGTAGAACCATGGCAAAGCTCAAGGTTGACGGTAAAGAGATCGAGGTTCCGGATCATTTCACGCTGTTGCAGGCGTGCGAGGAGGCTGGTGCTGAAGTTCCGCGCTTTTGTTTTCATGAGCGCTTGTCGGTCGCGGGTAACTGCCGCATGTGTCTCATTGAGGTGAAGGGCGGACCGCCCAAGCCCGCCGCATCCTGCGCCATGGGCGTGCGCGACGTTCGCGGCGGCCCGAATGGCGAATTGCCTGAGGTTTTCACCAATACGCCGATGGTCAAGAAGGCCCGCGAAGGCGTGATGGAGTTCCTTCTCATCAACCACCCGCTCGATTGCCCGATCTGCGACCAGGGCGGCGAATGCGACCTGCAGGACCAGGCTATGGCCTTCGGTATTGCCGGTTCGCGTTATGCGGAAAACAAGCGTGCGGTTGAAGACAAATATATCGGTCCGCTCGTCAAGACGGTGATGAACCGCTGCATCCACTGCACGCGCTGCGTCCGTTTCACCACGGAAGTTGCTGGCATCGCCGAACTCGGCCTCATCGGCCGCGGCGAGGACGCTGAAATCACCACCTATCTCGAGCAGGCGATGACCTCCGAGCTTCAGGGCAACGTCGTCGATCTTTGCCCGGTCGGTGCGCTCACCTCCAAGCCTTTCGCTTTCACTGCCCGTCCGTGGGAACTGAACAAGACCGAAACCATCGACGTGATGGACGCTCTCGGTTCGGCAATCCGCGTCGATACCCGTGGCCGCGAAGTCATGCGCGTCATGCCGCGTGTCAACGAGGCGATCAACGAAGAGTGGATCTCCGACAAGAGCCGCTTCATCTGGGATGGTCTGAAGACCCAGCGTCTCGACCGGCCTTACGTCCGCAAGGATGGCCGTCTGCAGCCCGCAAGCTGGGGCGAAGCTTTCGGTGCGATCAAGACTGCAGTTGCTGCGACATCCGGCAGCAAGATCGGTGCGATTGCCGGTGATCTGGCCTCCGTCGAAGAAATGTTCGCGCTGAAGTCACTGCTCGCTTCGCTCGGTTCGGCCAATGTCGATTGCCGTCAGGATGGTGCAGCGCTCGACCCGTCGCTTGGCCGCGCCAGCTATCTGTTCAATTCCACCATTGAAGGCATCGAACAGGCCGACGCCCTGCTGATCGTTGGTTCCAACCCGCGTTACGAAGCGGCCGTGCTCAACGCCCGCATCCGCAAGCGCTGGCGTCGCGGCGGTTTCCCGATCGGCGTGATCGGCGAAGCCGGCGAGCTGCGCTACAATTATGAATATCTCGGCTCCGGCGCGGAAACGCTTTCCGATCTGGCCAACGGTTCGCACAGCTTCGTTGAGAAGCTGAAGTCTGCCAAGAACCCGCTGATCATCATCGGCCAGGGCGCTCTGGCACGCGCCGATGGTGCGGCTGTTCTCGCTGCTGCTGCAAAGCTTGCCGTTTCGGTTGGCGCCATCAGCGAAGAATGGAACGGCTTCTCGGTGCTTCACACCGCCGCTGCCCGCGTCGGTGGTCTCGATATCGGCTTCGTGCCGGGCGAGGGCGGTGTTGCTGCTGCCGAAATGGTAACGTCCATGGACGTTCTCTTCCTGCTCGGCGCCGATGAAATCGACCTGTCGAACAAGGGCGCCAAGTTCACCGTCTATATCGGTAGCCATGGTGACCATGGCGCGATGCACGCCGACGTCATCCTTCCGGGTGCGGCCTATACCGAAAAATCCGGTATCTGGGTCAACACCGAAGGCCGCGTTCAGGTGGGCAACCGCGCCGGTTTCGCACCGGGCGAGGCCCGCGAAGATTGGGCGATCCTGCGTGCGCTTTCCGACGTGCTCGGCAAGAAGCTGCCGTTCGATTCGCTCTCGGCGCTGCGTGGCCAGCTTTATGTTGCTCATCCGCATCTGGCAGAAACCGACGAGATCGTTGCCGGCAACGGTAAGGATATCGAGGCTCTCGCCGCTCATGCGGGTAGCCTCAACAAGTCGGCGTTTGCCTCGACCGTAAAAGACTTTTATTTGACGAACCCGATTGCGCGCGCATCCGCCGTCATGGCCGAGTGTTCCGCATTGGCCCGCAACAATTTCCAGGCTGCGGCAGAGTAAGGGTAGGGGATTTATGGAACAGTTTTTCTGGAGCTACGTCTGGCCCGCGCTGATCATGGTCGGCCAGTCCCTGCTGCTTCTCGTTTGCCTTCTGGTGGCCATCGCCTTCCTGCTGCTCGCTGACCGTAAGGTCTGGGCAGCCGTGCAGCTGCGCCGTGGTCCGAACGTCGTTGGTCCTTTCGGTCTCTTCCAGTCCTTCGCCGACCTTTTGAAGTTCATCCTCAAGGAGCCCGTCATCCCGGCCGGTGCCAACAAGGCCGTCTTCCTTCTGGCGCCGCTGGTCGCCGTGACGCTGGCGCTCGCAACCTATGCCGTCATTCCGTTCAATGAAGGCTGGGTCGTCGCCAATATCAATGTCGGCATCCTCTACATCTTCGCGATTTCCTCGCTTGAAGTGTACGGCATCATCATGGGCGGTTGGGCTTCCAACTCGAAGTATCCGTTCCTCGGCGCGCTTCGTTCCGCCGCGCAGATGGTGTCCTATGAAGTGTCGATCGGCCTCGTCATCGTCACCGTGCTGCTCTGCGTCGGTTCGCTGAACCTGACGGATATCGTGCTTGCCCAGAAGACCGGCCTCGGCACGATGCTCGGCCTGCCGGCCTCGTTCCTCGACTGGCACTGGCTGTCGCTGTTCCCGATGTTCATCGTGTTCTTCATCTCGGGCCTTGCCGAAACCAACCGTCCGCCCTTCGACCTTCCGGAAGCGGAATCGGAACTGGTTGCCGGTCACATGGTCGAATATGGCTCCACGCCTTACATGATGTTCATGCTCGGCGAATATGCTGCGATCGTCCTGATCTGCTGCCTGACGACGATCCTGTTCATGGGCGGCTGGCTGCCGATCGTGGATGTGTGGTTCCTGAACTGGGTTCCGGGCATTGTCTGGTTCGCGCTCAAGGGCTGCATGGTCTTCTTCATGATCGCGCTGACCAAGGCTTTCGTTCCGCGTTATCGTTATGACCAGCTCATGCGCCTCGGCTGGAAGGTGTTCCTGCCGCTGTCGCTCGCCATGGTCGTTATTGTTGCATTCGTATTGAAGCTGACGGGGTGGGCCGGTTGATGTCCGTACGCCTCGCTCAGAAATCTGGAGTTTGAGATGGCAAGCCTTTCCCAAGCCGTCAATTCACTGTTCCTCAAGGAGTTCGTCGGTGCGATCTTCCTGACGATGCGCCACTTCTTCAAACAGAAGGCGACGGTGAACTATCCCTTTGAAAAGGGCCCGGTGTCTCCGCGCTTTCGCGGCGAACATGCGCTGCGCCGTTATCCCAACGGTGAAGAACGCTGCATCGCCTGCAAGCTGTGTGAAGCTATCTGTCCTGCTCAGGCGATCACCATCGAAGCCGGCCCGCGCCGCAACGACGGCACCCGCCGCACGGTGCGTTACGACATCGACATGGTGAAGTGCATCTATTGCGGCTTCTGCCAGGAAGCCTGCCCGGTCGATGCCATCGTCGAAGGCCCGAACTTCGAATTCGCGACGGAAACCCGCGAGGAGCTTTATTTCGACAAGCAGAAGCTTCTCGACAATGGCGACCGCTGGGAGCGTGAAATCGCACGCAACCTCGCACTGGATGCGCCTTACCGTTAAGGCGCAACCGTCTTTCCGGGGGAGCCTCCGGAAAGCGATGAAAAGTAAAATGCCTGCGCGGTTTTCGCCGGCGGGGACGAAACGGGTGAGGGGGCTTTCGGCCATCTTCTCCCGATGAGGACAAGAAGGCACCAAGATGGGTCTGCACGCTGTATTCTTTTATATATTCGCTTTCGTCGCCGTGGCGTCTGCGTTCATGGTCATTGCATCGAAGAACCCT
Organism: Agrobacterium sp. CFBP2214; assembly: GCF_030209895.1. Lineage (NCBI taxonomy): Bacteria > Pseudomonadati > Pseudomonadota > Alphaproteobacteria > Hyphomicrobiales > Rhizobiaceae > Agrobacterium > Agrobacterium sp. CFBP2214. The sequence continues at coordinate 1,201,649 of NZ_JARVRC010000001.1, forward strand.
GTTCATTCGGTGCTGTTTCTGATTTTGACCTTCTTCAACGCAGCCGCGCTGTTCCTGCTGACGGGAGCCGAGTTCCTCGGCATGATCCTGCTGGTGGTTTATGTCGGCGCTGTCGCGGTGCTCTTCCTCTTCGTCGTCATGATGCTGGATGTGGATTTTGCGGAGCTGCGCTCCGGCGTGCTGCAATACGCCCCGATCGGCGCGCTGATCGGCGTCATCCTCGCGGCGGAGCTGATCGTCGTTGTCGGCGGCAGCGTGCTCAACCCGCAGGCGGCGAAATCGATCACCATGCCGATCCCGCCGGTGACCGAGCGCACCAATACGGCCGCGCTGGGTGATGTGCTCTATACCAATTACATCTACTTCTTCCAGCTCGCCGGTCTCGTGCTGCTGGTGGCCATGATCGGCGCCATCGTGCTGACGCTGCGTCATCGCACTGACATCAAGCGGCAGGATGTATCCACGCAGGTCGGCCGTGACCCGAAGACCGCCGTCACCACGGTCAAGGTCAAGCCGGGTCAGGGCATCTGAAGGCGCGAACGGATTCAAGGAAACACAATATGGTAATCGGTCTTTCCCACTATCTGACGGTCAGCGCCATTCTCTTCACGATCGGCGTGTTCGGCATCTTCCTCAACCGGAAGAACGTCATCGTCATCCTCATGTCGATCGAGCTCATCCTGTTGGCGGTCAACATCAACATGGTGGCGTTCTCGGCTTTCCTGAACGACATCGTCGGCCAGGTCTTCGCACTTTTCATTCTGACCGTCGCAGCCGCCGAAGCGGCCATCGGTCTTGCAATACTCGTTGTCTTCTACCGCAACCGCGGATCGATCGCCGTCGAAGACGTCAATATGATGAAGGGCTGATAAGGCTATGATCTACAAGGCTATCGTCTTTCTTCCTCTGATCGGCTTCCTGATCGCCGGCCTGTTTGGCCGGTCGATCGGCGCCAAGGCTTCGGAATATGTCACCACCGGTCTGATGATCGTGGTCGCCATCCTGTCATGGATCGTCTTCTTCAGTGTCGCGCTTGCCCATGGCGAGCCGGGCGAGGTGATCAAGGTCACCGTGCTGCGCTGGATCCAGTCCGGCGGCATCGACGTCGAATGGGCGTTCCGCATCGATACGCTGACGGCCGTCATGTTCGTCGTCGTCAACACGGTCTCGACGCTGGTGCACCTCTATTCGATCGGATACATGCACCACGATCCGCATCGTCCGCGCTTCTTCGCCTATCTGTCGCTCTTCACCTTCGCCATGCTGATGCTGGTGACCTCCGACAACCTGCTGCAGATGTTCTTCGGCTGGGAAGGCGTTGGTCTGGCGTCCTATCTGCTGATCGGCTTCTGGTTCAAGAAGCCGTCCGCTTCGGCTGCGGCCATGAAGGCCTTCATCGTCAACCGCGTCGGCGACTTTGGTTTCATCCTCGGTATTGGCGGCGTGTTCGTGTTGTTCGGCTCGATCAATCTCGAAACCATCTTCGCTGCCGCCAGCACCTATCTGCCGGCCGAAGGTGCCGCTTCCACGGAAACCGTCATCAACCTGTTCGGCATGCAGCTGGACAAGGCCAATGCGATGACCGGCGTCTGCCTGCTGCTCTTCATGGGCGCGATGGGTAAATCGGCGCAGTTCCTGCTGCACACCTGGCTGCCGGACGCGATGGAAGGCCCGACCCCGGTGTCTGCCCTCATTCACGCCGCAACCATGGTTACCGCCGGCGTCTTCCTCGTCGCCCGCATGTCGCCGCTGTTCGAACTGTCGCATGACGCGCTTACCGTCGTGACGCTGATCGGCGCGATCACCGCCTTCTTCGCGGCGACCGTTGGTCTCGTACAGAACGATATCAAGCGCGTGATTGCCTATTCGACCTGCTCGCAGCTTGGTTACATGTTCGTGGCGCTCGGCGTCGGCGCTTATGGTGCTGCCGTGTTCCACCTCTTCACACACGCCTTCTTCAAGGCCCTGCTGTTCTTGTGCGCCGGTTCGGTTATCCACGCCGTCGATGGCGAGCAGGACATGCGTTACATGGGCGGCCTGCGCAAGCATATCCCGATCACCTTCTGGACCATGACCGTTGGCACGCTGGCGCTGACCGGCGTCGGGATCCCGGGCACGATGATCGGTTTTGCCGGCTTCTTCTCGAAGGACGTCATCATCGAATCCGCTTACGCGTCCCATTCGGTTCTCTCGGGCGTCGCCTTCACGCTGCTGGTCATCGCCGCGCTGTTCACCAGCTTCTACTCCTGGCGTCTGGCCTTCATGACCTTCTTCGGCAAGCCGCGCGCTTCGGCCGACGTGATGCACCATGTGCATGAATCGCCGATGGTCATGCTGATCCCGCTCTTCATCCTCACCGTTGGCGCGATCTTTGCCGGTGTGGCCTTCGAAGGTTATTTCTTCGGTCATGAATATGCCGAATTCTGGAAGGGCGCCCTGTTCACGCTTCCGGAAAATGAAATCCTCGAAGAGTTCCACCATGTTCCGCTGTGGGTGAAGTGGAGCCCGTTCTTCGCCATGGCGCTTGGTTTCGTGACCGCATGGTACATGTACATCAAGTCGCCGGAGACGCGGAAGCGTCTGGCCGAGACCCATCGCGGCCTCTACCAGTTCCTTCTCAACAAGTGGTACTTCGACGAACTCTACGACTTCCTCTTCGTTCGCTCCGCAAAGGCGCTTGGCCGCTTCCTGTGGAAGAAGGGCGACGTCGCCGTCATCGACCACTATGGACCGAACGGCATTGCAGCGCGTGTGGTTGACGTGACCAACCGCATGGTCCGCCTGCAATCCGGTTACCTTTATCACTATGCCTTTGCGATGCTGATCGGCATCGCGGCGCTTGTCACCTGGATGATGCTCGGGAGTGCCCTCTGATGACCGATTGGCCCATTCTTTCAACGGTCACCTTTCTGCCGCTCGTCGGCGTGGTGCTGCTGCTTCTGACGAATGAGAACGGCCCCTATGGTCGCCGCAACATTCTCAATGTCTCGCTGCTGACGACCGTCTTCACCTTCATCGTGTCGCTGTTCATCTGGATCGGTTTCGACAATTCGAACCCCGGCTTCCAGATGGTCGAGAAGCATGCCTGGTTCGGCAACATTGCCGCCTATCATCTCGGTGTCGACGGCATCTCCATGCTGTTCGTCATCCTCACCACCTTCCTCATGCCCTTCTGCGTGCTGGCAAGCTGGGATTCGATCGAAAAGCGCATCAAGGAATACATGATTGCCTTCCTGCTTCTGGAAGTGGTCATGATCGGCGTCTTTGTGGCGCTGGATACGGTTCTCTTCTACGTTTTCTTCGAAGCGACGCTGATCCCGATGTTCATCATCATCGGCGTCTGGGGCGGCAAGGATCGCGTCTACGCATCCTACAAGTTCTTCCTCTACACGCTTCTCGGCTCGGTTCTGACCATGCTCGCCATCATGGCGATGTACTGGCAGGCGGGTACGACCGACATGACCGAACTTCTGAAGTACGGCTTCCCGGCCGGCATGCAGACCTGGCTATGGCTTGCCTGTTTCGCAGCCTTCTCGGTCAAGATGCCGATGTGGCCGGTTCACACCTGGCTGCCGGATGCCCACGTTCAGGCGCCGACCGCAGGTTCTGTCATCCTTGCCGGCGTCATGCTGAAGCTCGGCGGTTATGGTTTCATCCGTTTCTCGCTGTCGATGTTCCCGCTGGCGTCTGATTATTTCGCACCCTTCGTCTTCACGCTGTCGGTTCTCGCCATCATCTACACCTCGCTGGTGGCGATGATGCAGGACGACATCAAGAAGCTGATCGCCTATTCCTCCGTTGCCCACATGGGTTACGTGACCATGGGTATCTTCGCCGCCAACGTGCAGGGCGTGCAGGGCGCAATCTTCCAGATGCTGTCGCACGGCATCGTGTCGGGCGCGCTCTTCCTCTGCGTCGGCGTGGTTTATGACCGGCTGCACACCCGCGAGATTTCGGCCTATGGCGGTCTTGTGAACAACATGCCGAAATATGCCGTCGCCTTCATGATTTTCACCATGGCCAATGTCGGTCTGCCCGGCACGTCAGGCTTTGTCGGTGAATTCCTGACGCTGATCGGTGTCTTCCGCGCCAATACGCTGGTCGCGCTGTTTGCGGCAACCGGTGTCATCCTCTCGGCCGCCTACGCGCTGTGGCTCTACCGCCGCGTGATCTTCGGTGCGCTCGAGAAGGAAAGCCTGAAATCGATGCTCGATCTGTCGACCCGCGAAAAGGTCATCCTTTACCCGCTGGTTGCTCTGACGATCTTCTTCGGCGTCTATCCGGCTCCGGTTTTCGATGCCACCGCCGCATCGGTCGATCTTCTGGTAAACAACTATACGGCTGCACTGCAGGCGGCGCAAAATGTTGCGCTCACTATGAATTGACGACAGGACCCGTTGGACATGACCGCTGAAATCCTTTTTGCCAGTCTGCACATTGCGACGCCCGAGCTGATCCTTGCGGTCGGCGCGCTGGCGCTGCTCATGATTGGTGTCTTCTCGGGCGACAAGTCGACAACGACGGTCACCGGCCTTGCCGTTGCCCTCCTGCTCGTCGTCGGTCTCTGGATCATCTTTGCCCCCGCATCGGGCGTGGCTTTCGGCGGTGTCTACATCGCCGATGCCTTCGGCAACTTCATGAAGGTACTGGCGCTGATCGGCTCCATCACCGCCATGATCCTGGCCGTCGGCCAGGGCCGTTTCGAGCCGATCGGCCGTTTCGAATATCCGGTATTGCTGGTTCTCGCGACCCTCGGCATCCTGCTGATGATCTCGGCCAACAACCTGATCTCGCTCTACATGGCGCTGGAACTGCAGTCGCTGGCGCTCTACGTCGTCTGCGCCATCAACCGCGAAAGCCTGCGCTCCACGGAAGCGGGTCTGAAGTACTTCGTGCTCGGCGCGCTCTCCTCCGGCATGCTGCTCTATGGTATGTCGCTGGTCTACGGCTTCACCGGCAATACCGGCTTCACCGAAATCGCGCAGGTTCTGGCGGCCGAAACCCGTTCGCTCGGCCTCGTTTTCGGCCTGGTCTTCGTTCTCGCCGGTCTGGCATTCAAGATCTCGGCCGTGCCGTTCCACATGTGGACGCCTGATGTCTATGAAGGTGCGCCGACCCCGGTCACGGCATTCCTCTCGGCCGCGCCCAAGATCGGCGCCATGGCGATCCTCGTTCGCATCGTCATCGAGGCGTTCCAGCCGGTCTTTGCCGACTGGCAGCAGATTGTCGTCTTCATTTCCATCGCCTCCATGCTGCTCGGCTCCTTCGCCGCGATCGGCCAGAAGAACATCAAGCGCCTGATGGCCTATTCCTCCATCGGTCACATGGGTTACGCGCTGGTTGGTCTTGCCGCCGGCACCGAAGCCGGTATCTCGGGCGTTATTCTCTACATGACCATCTACATGGTCATGACGCTCGGCACCTTCGCCTGCATTCTCTCCATGCGCCGCAAGGAAATCGGCAATGTCGAGACTGTCGAGGATCTCGCCGGTCTTTCATCTTCCAACCCCTTCATGGCGGTTGTGCTGACGATCCTGATGTTTTCGCTTGCCGGCATTCCGCCGCTCGCCGGCTTCTTCGGCAAGTATTACGTCTTCCTCGCCGCCATTGAAGCGAAGCTCTATCCGCTCGCCATCATCGGCGTGATCGGCTCGGTGGTCGGCGCCTACTACTATATCCGCGTCGTCAAGGTCATGTGGTTCGATGAGGCCAAGGACAAATTCGAGCGTCCGGCTGGCGAACTGAAAGTCGTTTATGCGCTTTCGGCCCTGTTCGTTGTCGCCTTCATTGTCTTTGGCGGTGCGCTCGGCAACGCGGTGACTGTTGCGGCGAAGACCTTCTTTTGAGCAGCACACACAAGCATACGGGTCGGATGTCCATCGATGATTTCCGGCACGAGGCGATGGCGGAAACGCCATCGACCAATCTGGAATGTTTTGCCCGGGCAAGGGCAGGCGATGGCGGCAATCTGTGGGTTACCGCCATCCGCCAGACCGGCGGCCGCGGCCGCCGTGGCCGGCCATGGGTTTCCGAACCCGGCAATCTCTACGCATCGCTTCTTCTGGTCGATCCCGCGCCGATGGACCGCATCGGCTCCCTGCCGCTCGCTTTTGCGCTTGCAGTCTATCGCGCCATTCGCGCGGTGCTGCCGACGAATGGTGAACCGCTGGAGATCAAATGGCCGAATGACGTGCTGATCGGTCGCCGCAAGACCTGCGGCATCCTGATGGAAGCGGAGCTGCTGCCTGGCGGCCGGCGCGCCATCGTCATCGGCATCGGCATCAATATCGCCCATAAGCCGGACAATCCGCTTTATCCCGTCACCATGCTCTCCGAACATGGCGCGTCCTGCTCTCCCGACGAGCTGTTCGCCCATCTCTTCCGCGAGACGGCTGATGTGCTGCGGGACTGGGACGAGGGCAGGGGTGTTTCCGGCATCATGACCGGCTGGCGGGCGGCCGCCTGCGGTATTGGCGAACATATCACCGTCAATTTCCCTGATCGTTCGATTGGCGGGCGTTTCGTCGGAATTGATGATAATGGTTATCTGCTGCTGGATGAAGACGAGGGCGCCAGGCGCTCCATCGCCGCCGGCGACGTATTTTTCGGATGAGGTGAACGGCGCGGCCCAGGAAGCCGCGCCGAACCGGTTCCAGAGGTTGGAGCTTTCCTGCGGCTCATGAAATGCAGGGTGACAAACCGGTTCCGCATCGGCCCGGTCGATCAGATGGTTTAACAGGTCCGATGCTGGATAGAGGCGGTGGGCACGGCAAAATGCCGTCGTCCGCGTGCTTTCGTGAATGGATAAGAAAAACAATGGCTAAACAGGACGAACTGGTCTTTATACCGCTCGGCGGTGTGGGTGAAATCGGCATGAATCTGGCGCTTTACGGCTATGGGCCGGAAAGCAAGCGCCAATGGATCATGGTGGATTGCGGCGTGACATTCGCCGGTCTCGATCTGCCGGGCGTCGATCTCGTTCTGCCTGACATCAGCTATATCGCCGAGCAGAAGAAGAACCTCAAGGGCATCATCATCACCCACGCCCATGAGGACCATTATGGCGCGCTGAATGATCTGTGGCCCGGCCTCAATGTCCCGGTTTATGCCTCGCCTTTCACCGCCGGCATGCTGGAAGCCAAGCGCGCTTATGAGGGCACGCGCGCCGAAATTCCGGTGACGATCTTCAAGGCTGGCGACCGTATCAATGTCGGTCCGTTCGAAATCGAGGCTGTTGGTGTCAACCACTCCATTCCCGAGCCGATGTCGCTGGTCATTCGCACGCCGCTCGGCAATGTCATCCACACCGGTGACTGGAAGATCGACGAAGCGCCGTCGCTCGGGCCGTTGACGGATGAGGCGCGCTTTCGCGCCATCGGCGAAGAGGGTGTGCTGGCACTGATGTGCGACAGCACCAATTCGGTGCGCGATGGTGTGTCGCCCTCCGAACACGAGGTTTCCGAAGGCCTGCGCCAGATCATCGAAAATGCCGAAGGCCGCGTGGCGGTCACCACCTTCTCCTCCAACGTCGGGCGCATCCGTTCGATTGCGCAGGCTGCTGAGGCCGCGGGCCGCGAGGTGCTGCTGCTGGGCTCGTCGCTGAAGCGGGTCGTCAATGTCTCGCAGGATCTCGGCATCATGGAAGGCATCAAGCCGTTCCTCGCAGAAGATGAATATGGTTATATTCCGCGCGACCGTGTGGTGCTGATCCTGACCGGTTCGCAGGGCGAACCGCGCGCAGCGCTCGCCAAGCTTTCCCGCGACGAGATGCGCAATGTGGCGCTCGCGTCGGGAGATACTGTCGTATTTTCCTCACGCGCCATTCCCGGCAACGAAAAGGCGATCATCGAGATCAAGAACGGCCTGATCGAGCAGGGCGTGCACATTGTCACGGACAATGAGGCGCTAGTGCATGTCTCCGGCCATCCGCGCCGTAATGAACTTCTGAAGATGTATGAGTGGACGAAGCCGCAGATCGTCGTGCCCGTGCATGGTGAGGCGGCGCATCTGGTGGCGCAGAAGGAACTGGCCGAACAGGCCGGCATTTCGCAGGTACCGAAGGTGCGCAACGGAAATGTTCTGCGCCTTGCTCCCGGCCCGGCGGAGGTTATCGACGACGTGCCACATGGCCGCGTCTTCAAGGACGGCAATCTCGTCGGTGACATGGACGAGATGGGCATCAGCAATCGCCGCAAGCTTTCTTTCGCCGGCCATGTCGCGGTCAATGTCGTGCTGGACAGCCGTTACGATTTCCTCGGCGATCCCGATGTGGCGCCTTTCGGCCTGCCGGAATTCGATGACGAGGATGAGGCGATGGAAGACACGCTTTATGACGCCGTGCTTGGCGCCGTCGAAAGCATTCCGCGCGCCCGCCGCAAGGATCTGGAGCTGCTGCGTGAAGCGGTGCGCCGCGCCGTGCGCGCCGCCGCCAATCAGAGCTGGGGCAAGAAGCCGATCGTGACGGTTTTCGTCACGAAGGTCTGAGCCGGAAAGCGGGGTATCATCCGCATGCCGTCACCCCGGACTAGATCCGGGGTCCAGCGCGATCAAGCTCTTGATCGCGTAAAGACTCCTCTCACGGCGCAGACGCGCCGTGGTTGGATGCCGGATCATCCTCGGGCTTGTTCCGGGGGCCGGCATGACGGAGGAGAGATCGTCCGCCTTTGTCGGCTACCTGCGTGTGCCTGCTCAAAGCGCGGTTCTGTTCCGCTTTTCAAGGCTTTTTATGCATCTTGCAGGGAATTGATTCCGGTTTGCGAATGAATGCGTTACAAGAAGCGCATTGTGCAGGAGGATCACATGCCGCTTCTTTCGGTCTTCGCCGTTTATTTCATCGTCTGGTGGACGGTGCTTTTTATCGTGCTGCCGATTGGCCTGCGCACCCAGGACGATGAGGGCGATGTGGCGCTGGGGACGGTTGCCAGCGCGCCATCCAGCTTCAAGGGCGGACGGATCGTGTTGTGGACGACCCTGATCTCGGCCCTGATCTGCGGGATCTGGTATGGCGGAACTTGGTGGTTCGGCGTCAGCCTTGATGACCTGCCGAGAATTATTCCCGTTTTCGACTGAAAAAAAGCGCGGGCAATGTCCGCCCCCGCCTACATCTGCGCCCAACCTGATAGCAAGCCGAAGCGCCTGCCTATGCAAGGGGCAGTCTGCCGTGAATCTGGCTGAGACTCTGTCATATGGATGTCATATCTATCGTGCACACAGCAGGAGCTTGCCGGGTGCCTGATTCATCGCCGTAATTCTACTGGGATGATGGCCGGGCGCAGGGAAATGCGCGCAGAAGCAAAAAAAAACAAGGCCTTTCAGCCTTGTTTTCAGGTTTCGCGTGATCTGTAACCGTTACCGGGGCTGCGAACGAGCGCGCCTAAGATCTGATCCTCCCAAGACTGACCGCGAAAATGACAAGAATTTAAACTTCCTGCCTCTTTTGTAAGCTAAAGCTAGCTCAAACCCCCATGCTTGTCATCTCATTTTTTGCATATTTGTTACAGTCGGCAAAAAATTCTCTGTGGTGCAATTTGTCGCACCGGATCAAGAATAATATTCCGGCCAAAGCGTTTTGACGCGAATTAGCTATCGCGAAAATACCACAAAATCGCCTTTAACGCTCTTTGCATGGCGGGTTTTCATCTGGGTCAGAAACCGCTATATCCGGCGCCAATATCCCTCTATTCGGGGCGATTCCCGCGCCTTTTGGCGCTGTCGTCCACATCAATGGAAGCCGTCATGCGTCTTAGCCGTTATTTCCTGCCCATCCTGAAGGAAAACCCCAAGGAAGCCGAGATTGTCTCTCACCGCCTCATGCTGCGCGCCGGCATGATCCGGCAGCAATCGGCTGGCATCTATTCCTGGCTGCCGCTCGGCAAACGCGTGCTCGACAAGGTCAACAAGATCATCCGCGAGGAGCAGGACCGTTCCGGCGCCATCGAGCTTCTGATGCCGACGCTGCAGACCGCCGAGCTCTGGCAGGAGAGCGGCCGTTATGACGACTATGGCAAGGAAATGCTGCGCATCAAGGACCGTCAGGACCGCCAGATGCTCTATGGCCCCACCAACGAGGAGATGATCACCGACATCTTCCGTTCCTATGTGAAGTCCTACAAGAACCTGCCGCTGAACCTCTATCATATCCAGCTGAAGTTCCGCGACGAGGTGCGTCCCCGTTTCGGCACGATGCGTTCGCGCGAGTTCCTGATGAAGGACGCCTATTCCTTCGACCTGACCAAGGAAGACGCGATCCATTCCTATAACAAGATGTTCGTGGCTTACCTGCGGACCTTCGAGCGCCTGGGCCTGCGCGCCATTCCCATGCGCGCCGATACCGGCCCGATCGGCGGCAACCACAGTCATGAGTTCATCATTCTGGCCGATACCGGCGAATCCGAAGTCTTCTGCCACAAGAGCTTCCTCGACCGCGGCATTCCAGCTGAAAGCACCGATTTCGACGATGTCGCGGCGCTGCAGGGCGTGTTCGACGAGTGGACGACCGATTACGCAGCCACGTCCGAAATGCACGACGAGGCCGCCTATGACGCCATTCCCGAAGGCGAGCGCCTTTCCGCGCGCGGCATCGAGGTTGGGCACATCTTCTATTTCGGCACCAAATATTCCGAGCCGATGGGCGCGAAAGTGCAGGGCAAGGACGGCAAGGAACACCCCGTCCACATGGGTTCTTATGGCATCGGGCCGACACGCCTTGTTCCCGCCATCATTGAAGCATCGCATGACGAGAACGGAATCATCTGGCCGGCCTCGGTCGCTCCTTTCGACGTCGTGATCATCAACATGAAGGCTGGCGATGCGGCCTGCGATGCGGCCTGTGAAAAGCTGTATTATCAGCTCTCCAACGCCGGCAAGGATGTTCTCTACGACGATACGGACGACCGGGCGGGCCAGAAATTCGCCACCGCTGATCTGATCGGCGTGCCGCTGCAGATCATCGTCGGCCCGCGTTCGGTCGCGAATGGCGAAGTCGAAGTGAAGGATCGCAAGACCGGCGAGCGGGAGACCGTGACGATCGAGGCGGCGATGAACAAGGTGCTCGCCTAAGCGCGAATGGAAGACGGAGCGGCTTCACCCGACGTCCGCTCCGGTTTCGTAGCGCAGATGCAGCAGAAATATGGGCCGGTTTTCGGAAAAGACCGGCCTTGCAGTTTGAGATCAGGGAGACGACATGGCACAAGCCGAGGCTGACAAGGGTGCGGCTGTTTCCGCCGGGGCAAAGACCGCCCGGCCGTTTTCCGCTTTCGAACGCATGGTGGCCTGGCGCTATCTGCGGTCGCGGCGCAAGGAAGCATTCATTTCCGTCATCGCCGGTTTTTCCTTTGTCGGCATCATGCTGGGCGTGGCGACGCTTATCATCGTCATGGCTGTCATGAACGGGTTCCGCACGGAGCTGATTTCCCGCATTCTCGGCATCAACGGCCATATGATCGTGCAGCCGATCGACCAGCCCTTCAATAATTATGATGAGCTGGCTAAGAAATTCGCCGCCGTACCCGGCGTCACCATGGCTCTGCCGCTGGTGGAGGGCCAGACATTGGCCTCCGGTCGTGGCGGTGCGGGTTCCGGCGCTCTGGTGCGCGGTGTGCGCCAGGAGGATATCGACAAGGTCAAGGAAGTCGCCACCAACATCAAGACCGGCGACCTCGTCGGCTTCATGGCGGGTGACGGCGTTCTCGTCGGCTCCAGGCTCGCCGCCCAGCTTGGTGTTACGGCGGGTGACGATATCACCCTCATATCACCAGAAGGTGACGTAACGCCGATGGGCGTCAATCCGCGCGTCAAGTCTTACAAGATTTCCGGTGTCTTCGAGATCGGCATGTCGGAATACGACGCATCGATGATCTATATGCCTCTGTCCGAAGCCCAGCTTTATTTCAATGCCGACGGCATCGTGCAATCCATTGAGCTTTATGTGAGCCGCCCGGATGATGTCGATGGCATCCGTCCGCTGGTGGAGCAGGCGGCCGAAAGGCAGATCTACATTACCGACTGGAGGCAGCGGAACCAGACCTTCTTCTCCGCCCTGCAGGTGGAACGAAACGTCATGTTCATGATCCTCACCCTTATCGTGTTGGTGGCGGCGCTGAACATCATTTCCGGCCTCATCATGCTGGTGAAGGACAAGGGCAGCGATATCGCCATTCTGCGCACCATGGGCGCAAGTTCGGGCGCGGTGATGCGCATCTTCTTCATGACGGGTGCGGCCATCGGTATGGTCGGCACCTTCGCCGGTGTGGCGCTCGGCGTCATCGTCTGCCTCAACGTGGAATCCATCCGGCAGTTCTTCTCCTGGATTTCGGGCACGGTGCTGTTTGACCCGCAGCTTTATTTCTTGAGCCAGCTTCCGGCAGAAATGGATATCAGCGAAACGATTTCCGTTGTCATCATGGCGCTCACGCTCTCTTTCCTGGCAACGATCTTCCCGGCATGGCGGGCTTCCAAGCTCGATCCGGTGCAGGCCCTGCGTTACGAATAAGGACCGCTTCGCAATATGGCAAAAAAAACAGTGCTGCGGCTCACCGGCGTTGAGAGAACCTATGGTCAGGGCGAGACGTCGCTTTCCATTCTGCGCAAGGCCGATTTTGAATTGAAGAGCGGTGAGATGGTGGCGCTGGTCGCCCCTTCGGGCACCGGCAAATCAACGCTGCTGCATCTGGCAGGCCTGCTGGAACATCCCGATGCCGGCGAGGTCTATATTAACGACGCGCCCTGCAACGGCCTGCCGGATGAAACGCGCACCGCGATCCGCCGCAGCGATATCGGCTTCGTTTATCAGTTCCATCACCTCCTGCCGGAATTCTCGGCGGTGGAAAATGTGATGATGCCGCAGCTCATCGCCGGTCTCACCCAGGCTGAAGCTCGCAAGCGCGCCAGCGCGCTGCTCGACTATATGCGTGTGGGGCATCGCGGCGAACACCGTCCGGCCGAACTCTCGGGCGGTGAACAGCAGCGTGTCGCCATTGCCCGCGCCGTCGCCAACGCGCCGCTCCTGCTGCTCGCCGACGAGCCGACCGGCAATCTCGATCCGGAAACCGCGCATTACGTATTCGACGCGCTGGAGGCGCTGGTGCGCCAATCCGGCCTCGCGGCGCTGATTGCCACCCACAATCATGAACTCGCCGCCCGCATGGATCGGCGTGTAACGCTCGCCGACGGCAAGATCGTCGATTTCTGACCATGGGATTGCGCGGGGTTGGTCCTCGCACATCACATGCCTTCCGGAGCGACCGAAACGACTACGCTGGTCGTTGCCGTGAGGGAACGAGGACGAACCGTCGCGAGCCCGGATCAATCTCTCCGTCGCCTCCTGAAGAATAGCTGTTCTCTGAATTTGATTTTTTTCCGAACCCGGAGGCGTTTTTTGCCTTCGGGTTTTTCGCTTTGGAGTCAGCGGCTTGCCGTTCCCTTGATCGGAACCGAAGGCGATTCTCGTACATTAGCAAGAGGAATATCAGCAGAACCCTGTTGACAATCGAACAAAATGAGAACAAAGTTAGAACATAACGAGTAAGGAGAGACCAATGACTGATTTCATCCGTGACGTTGCTGCTTTCGCTTCCATCGCTGTCTTTGTTGCCAGCTTCTCGGTGATCCTCACCGCCCTGTGAAGAAGACACCGGCGCAGAAGCCTGTATGGACGCCGCAAAGCGGTGGACATTAAGCGCCGGAAATCGGAAAATCGCCCCCTCGATTCAGAATGACAGGATGATGATATGGGCGATACCGTTATGCGTGGAGAGACCTCTGGCGAAACGTTGAAGACCCCCGGTTTCGTCCATCTTCGGGTTCATTCCGCTTATTCCCTGCTTGAGGGGGCGTTGCCCCTCAAGAAAATCATGTCCAAGGCCGTCGCGGACGGCCAGCCGGCCATAGCCATTACCGACACCAACAACCTCTTCGTTGCGCTGGAGTTTTCCGAAAAGGCGCGCGATGAGGGTCTGCAGCCGATCATCGGTTGCCAGCTGTCGATCGACATGCAGGATGCGGCAGAGGATCGCCGCAACCACAATAGCCATCTTCAGAAGCTTCCCGCCATCGTTCTGCTGGCCGCCAATGCCGAAGGTTATGAGCGGCTGGTGGATATCGTCAGCCGCGCCTATCTGGAAGGCGAGGGCAGCAGTCATTCGGTGCATATTACCCGCGCATGGCTGGAGGAAGCCTCCAATGCCGGCTTGATCGCGCTGACGGGCGCTTCTGGCGGACCGGTGGATATGGCCTTGAAGGAAGGCCATGCAGCGCAGGCGAAAGAGCGGCTGCTGACATTGAAGTCACTCTTCGGGGACAGTCTCTACATCGAATTGCAGCGCCAGTCCGGCTACGACCGTTCCCATGAGCGGCGCATGATCGGCCTTGCTTACGAGCATGATATTCCGCTGGTTGCCACCAATGAAGCGTTCTTCCCCTCCAAGGCTGATTACGAGGCGCATGATGCGCTGATGGCGGTGGCGCACAACGCCATCGTCTCCGATGACAGCCGGTTTCGGTTGACGCCCGACCATTACCTCAAGAGTCGTGAGGAGATGGTGGCGCTTTTTGCCGACATTCCCGAGGCGCTCGAAAACACTGTCGAGATCGCGCTCCGCTGCTCCTTCGTGCTGAAGAAGCGTGGCCCGATCCTGCCGCGCTTCACCGGCGCCAGCGACGACCCCGAAGCGGCGGAACGCGCTGAAGCCGAGGAGCTTCGCCGCCAGGCGGTGGAGGGGCTGGATCAGCGGCTGGCAGCGCTCGGCATGGCGGCCGGTTATACGGAGCAGGAGTATCGCGACAGGCTGGATTTCGAACTCGGCGTCATCTCGCGCATGAAGTTTCCCGGTTACTTCCTGATCGTTGCCGACTTCATCAAATGGGCCAAGCAGCATGATATTCCGGTAGGCCCTGGCCGTGGTTCGGGTGCGGGTTCGCTTGTCGCTTACGCGCTTACCATTACCGACGTCGACCCCCTGCGCTTCTCGCTGCTGTTCGAACGCTTTCTCAATCCCGAACGCGTATCGATGCCCGACTTCGATATCGACTTCTGCCAAGACCGCCGTGAAGAGGTGATCCGTTACGTGCAGGCCAAATATGGCCGTGAGCAGGTGGCGCAGATCATCACCTTCGGTTCGCTGCAGGCGCGCGCGGCCTTGCGCGATGTCGGCCGCGTGCTGGAAATGCCCTATGGGCAGGTGGACAAGATCTGCAAGCTGGTGCCCAACAACCCGGCCAATCCGACGCCGCTGTCAAAAGCGATCGAGGAAGAGCCGCGCCTGCAGGAAGAGGCGGACAAGGAGCCGGTCGTCGCCCGCCTCTTGGATATCGCACAGAAGATTGAGGGGCTTTACCGTCACGCCTCCACCCACGCCGCCGGTATCGTCATTGGCGATCGGCCACTCTCCAAGCTGGTGCCGATGTATCGCGATCCGCGATCCGATATGCCGGTCACCCAGTTCAACATGAAATGGGTGGAAAGCGCCGGCCTCGTCAAATTCGACTTCCTCGGCCTGAAGACGCTGACGGTGCTGAAGGTGGCGGTGGATTTCGTCGCCAAGCGCGGCATCAAGGTTGATCTTGCCGCCATCCCGCTGGATGACGCCAAAACTTACGAGATGCTGTCGCGCGGCGAAACCATCGGCGTGTTCCAGGTGGAAAGTGCCGGCATGCGCAAGGCGCTGATCGGCATGCGGCCAGACTGCATCGAGGACATCATCGCGCTGGTGGCGCTTTATCGTCCCGGCCCGATGGAAAACATCCCGGTTTATAACGCCCGCAAACATGGCGAGGAGGAGCTGGAATCAATCCACCCGACCATCGACCATCTGCTCAAGGAAACGCAGGGCGTTATCGTCTATCAGGAACAGGTGATGCAGATCGCCCAGGTCCTGTCAGGTTATTCGCTCGGCGAAGCCGATCTTCTGCGCCGCGCCATGGGCAAGAAGATCAAGGAGGAGATGGACCAGCAGCGTGAGCGCTTCGTCGATGGCGCCATCAAGAATGGCGTCTCGAAGCCGCAAGCCAACACCATCTTCGACCTTCTGGCGAAATTCGCCAATTACGGCTTCAACAAGAGCCATGCCGCCGCCTACGCCATCGTGTCCTACCAGACCGCCTATATGAAGGCGCATTATCCGGTAGAGTTCCTCGCGGCCTCCATGACGCTCGATATGGCGAACACGGAAAAGCTCAACGATTTCCGGCAGGATGCAGGCCGCCTTGGCATCGAGGTCGTCGCACCTTCGGTGCAGACGTCCTTCCGCCAGTTCGAGACAGGTGAAAACCGCATCTATTATTCGCTGGCCGCCATCAAGGGCGTAGGCGAGGGAGCGGTGGAACACATCGTCCAGGTTCGCGACGGCAAGCCGTTCACGAGCCTTGAGGATTTCTGCCTACGCATCGACCCCAAGCAGATCAACCGGCGTGTGCTGGAAAGCCTGATCAATGCCGGCGCTTTCGATTGTTTCGGCCGCGACCGCGCCGAGCTGATCGGCGGGCTGGAACGCATTATCGGTTATGCGCAGATGGCGCAGAACAATCGCACCATCGGCCAGTCGGACATGTTCGGTTCCGGCGGCGGCAACGGCCCGGAAAAGCTTGTCCTGCCCGCTTTCCAGCCCTGGCTCGCTTCGGAAAAACTGCTGCGTGAATATCAGGTTCTCGGTTTTTACCTCACCGCCCATCCTCTCGATACCTATCGCCCCGTGCTGGAAAAGTTGCGGGTGCAGAATTTCGCCGATTTTTCAGCGGCGGTGAAACAGGGTGCGACCGCCGGGCGTCTGGCCGGCACCGTCACCGGCAAGCAGGAACGCAAGACCCGCACCGGCAACAAGATGGGCATCGTCACCTTCTCGGATGCATCAGGGCAATATGAGGCGGTGCTGTTTTCCGAAGGGCTCGGCCAGTTCCGGGATCTGCTGGAAGTCGGCAAATCGCTTGTTATCACCGTGCAGGCGGAAGAGCGCCCGGAAGGCATCGGCCTGCGTATACAGACGGCGCAGTCGCTTGAAGAGAAATCCGTGCAGATGCAGAAGGCCTTGCGCGTTTATGTGCGCGATTCCGGTCCGCTGAAAACGGTCGCCCGCCATCTCAACACCAAGGGTGACGGCTCGGTCTATTTCATCGTCATCAAGGATGAAGGCAGCCGCGAGATCGAGGTGGAACTGACGGAGAAATACCGTATCTCGCCGGAAATCGCCGCTGCGCTGCGGTCCGCACCCGGTGTCGTTGACGTGGAACTGGTGTGAGGCTCGCGCCTCACACGTCGCTCATACCGGCCCTTCTTTCGTAACGGTGATGAAGTCCGTTCCGGCGCCTGTTTCCATCTGGTGACTAATGTCGGAAACGGTGATCGAGCTGCCGCTTGAAAGCTCCTGTTCGATACGGCTGCGTATCTCTGCGGGTATTTCGAGGCGGCTGAGCACGGCGCTCAATTGATCGAAGCCGCCAGGGGCCTCGGTAACGGTGATTCCGAGCCGCCTGCGGGCTGCCGCCGGCAGGTGGTTTTCGAGCGTCACGCCGTTCCATTCGGCAGTTCCAGCCGCGCGGTCCACGGTAACAGCCTCGAAGAAGTGGGTTCCGAGCGCCACTTCCGGGTCCTTGATGTCGATGGCTGCTTCGAACAGCGGTTTGAAATCCTGCCGCACCATGATCTGGCCGGTCGGCGGATGGTCTTCACCGGCGGAGGCATAAAGCGCCGCCACGAAGGCGTCGGTCAGAAGCGGCCCGGTGGTCTTC
The DNA here is from genome assembly GCF_030209895.1 of Agrobacterium sp. CFBP2214. Classification (NCBI taxonomy): domain Bacteria; kingdom Pseudomonadati; phylum Pseudomonadota; class Alphaproteobacteria; order Hyphomicrobiales; family Rhizobiaceae; genus Agrobacterium; species Agrobacterium sp. CFBP2214. Next base: position 1,219,367 of record NZ_JARVRC010000001.1, read on the forward strand.
AGCCCCTTCCAGCGCTTGAAACCATTGATTGCGCTGATCGTCATCTCTCCGGTGTAACCATCGGCAGAACCAGCATCGAAGCCGAGACGGGTCAGCACGGTTTGAATATCCATCACCTTTTCGCGTTCGCCACGCCGGGTGATGAGAATGCGCAGGGGTGAGGGTTCTCTGGCCTTCGCCGCCGGCTTGAGGGACTGGGTCTTTTCATTGACGGCAACCTCAACCGTGCCCAAGGCTGCATCGAATGTCGCCGGGCGCAACTCCACATCCGAAAGAAGCAGCTTGCCGTCATCGGCATCGTCGCGCGGGGCGAACAGAGCCGGATGCTGTACGAAGCGCAGCGAGACCGGGCGATCGGTGATGATGACATGGACGCCAGTGCGCGTGTCGCCGAAAAGTGACTTGGCGAATTTGGAAGGCAGGCGCACGCAGCCATGCGAGGCAGGATAGTTCGGCACCTTGCCTTCGTGCAGTGCGATGCCGGACCATGTCAGCCGCTGCATGAAGGGCATGGGTGCAGCCGAATAGATATTCGACTCGTGGTATTTCCGCTTTTCCAGAATGGAGAATATGCCGCTCGGTGTCTCATGCCCGGCCTTGCCGGTGGAGACTTTCGAGGTGGCGATGATCTCGCCATTTTCATAAAGCGAGAGCGACTGATCGCTTTTTGATACCAAAATCTGCAGCGCGCGGCTGTCAGCGGCAAGCGCCGGAAAGGCGAGAATGCTGGCCGACAGCATGCCAGCCATAAGACGGAGGCGAAGGGACATGACGCAATACACCACATGCACAAAACTTGCCTCACTCAACCACGCGAAGTTTAATGAAGTTTAAGGACGGCTTATCCCGAACATCACTAATTTGTGTAAAATCTAAAATATATCGGGCACGACGTGACGGGGGCGGGATTGCGCGACCCTTCGCACAACCCAGCGGGCATTATTTGCGTGTTCCGAAAGTATAGCCGGTCTCGACGCTGCCCTTGCCGAACTTGTCGCGCAGCTTGTCCATCGCCGCTTCCGCCGCCGCCCGCCGTCCCGCCTGTCTGTCGACGAGATCGGGAGGGTCGGCGAGGCCCGCATCGCGCAGATCGCTGACGCCAATGCCGATGAGGCGAAATTTGGTGCCGTCGGTTTCTTTCTCCAGCAGCGAGAGGCCGGTGCGGAAAATCCGGTCGGCAAGCTGCGTGGGATCGTCCAGCCTGCGGTTGCGGGTGCGGAGCTTGAAGTCGGCCGTCTTCATCTTCAGCACCACCGTCTGACCGGCAATGCCGCTCTTCTTCAGCCGCCAGGCAACCTTTTCGGATAGAGAGCGCAGGATCGGCACCAGATCCTCATGGCGGGAAATATCGTTGAAAAAGGTGGTTTCGGAAGACACGCTTTTGACGGGGTCGTTATTATGCACGTGCCGCTCGTCAATGCCGCGGGAAAGCCGGAAGAGGCGCTGCCCCATCACGCCATAACGGCGCATCAGCTCGCTTTCCTCCATCTCTTGCAGCTGCGCGATCATGCGGATACCGTCCGCTTCCAGCGTCGCCGCAAAGGCCTTGCCCACGCCCCAGATGGTGGTTACCGGCCGCGCCGCCAGAAAGGACAGTGCTTCCGCTTCACCGATCACTGAAAAGCCACGCGGTTTTTGCAGGTCGGACGCGACCTTGGCGAGAAATTTGCAATAGGAAAGCCCGGCTGAAACGGTCACGCCCACTTCCTTTTCCACGCGCTGGGCGAATTTCGCCAGCACACGGGCCGGTGGATCGTGATGCAGCCTCTCGGTGCCGGAAAGATCGAGAAACGCCTCGTCTATGGAAATTGGCTGCACGAGCGGCGTCAATTCCTGCATCATCGCCCGGATTTCGCGCCCGACACGGCTGTATTTCTCCATGTCCGGCTTGATGACCACCGCGTCAGGACAGGCTTCCAGCGCCTTGAACATGGGCATTGCGGAGCGCACGCCCTGAATGCGGGCGATATAACAGGCGGTGGAAACCACCCCGCGCTTGCCGCCACCAACGATCACGGGCTTGTCGGCCAGTTCCGGATTATCCCGTTTTTCAACAGAGGCATAAAAGGCGTCGCAGTCGATATGGGCAATGCTCAGATCGTAAAGTTCAGCGTGATAAACAAGGCGCGGGCTGCCACAGGCGCGGCAACGCCTCAACCCTTCTGGCTGGCCGGCCAGACAGTCGCGGCAAAAACCGGGATCATAGGGGTGCGACGTAGACATGAGCCGAAAACAAAACCAGAACGTTGCCGACCATACTCCGGCCGTGACGACGGCTCAAGGGGCGTTGGCGACAAAGCCCAGATTTCAAACCCCGGAGAATGGGAAAAGCTTGCATAGCGGCGGGAAATATTTGATCTTGACTCATATTTGTAGTTACAATTGTAGATGATTTTTTACGCATGTTTGAATGGGATGAAGAGAAAAACCGGTCCAACATCCGAAAGCATGGCGTCGGATTTCGGACTGCGATTCGAATCTTCGAAAATGCGGTCCTGTCATGGGTCGATGAGCGCGTAGCGTATGGCGAGACGCGTTATCACACCATCGGGCAGATCGAAGGAATAGTATTTCTGGCGGTCATTCATACCGATCGTGCCGGTCTCATCCGCATCATCTCCGCCCGGCCGGCAAACCGCCGTGAAAGGAAACGTTATGACGAAGAAATACGAAAAAGAACTGAGCCTTGAAGAACTCGCCGCCTTGCCGGACGAGAAGATAGACTACAGCGATATTCCCGAATTGGATGAGCGCTTCTGGGCGAACGCAAAACTCGTGGAGCCCGAGGGAACACAGCAAATAACATTGCGGGTCAAGAAATCCGTTGTCGAGGCGTATAAATCCACCGGGAAGGGATACCAGACACGCATGAACGCCGTTCTGGAATCTTATGCCCGCACGTTGCTGAAACGCTGACTGTCTCCGTCTCTCGGCCCGTCAATAAACGCCAGAATCGAGCCCCGGGCCGGAAAAGTGATGCCAGGCGGCCGCCACTGTTTCGGGTGACGTATCGGTCGCGGCGCAAAATGCCATCAGATCGGGTTCGTGGCTCATCAGAAAATCGGTGAGCCCCGCCAGAAAGCCGGGATCGTTGACGGTCTGGCGCAGCATGTTGGCCTGCAATCCGCTCAGCGCCAGAAAACGCGCCAGCATGTCCGGTTCGTTTGCCAGCCAGCCAAGTATGGCGGCGGCCGTTTCTTGCGGATCTTTGCCGGCATTGCCTTTGTTTTTCGTATCGCGCAGCATTTCTTCCCCGAAGTTACCTATTTTGAAACCAAATCCCTCTAGCCTTGCGCAACAAATGGACGATGGAATCGGTTCTCTGACACCCTATATGTCTGGATGAAGGTTTCAAAGCGAAACGGGGACTGCTCACCATGCCCAAGCAGGTCATGATAGTCGAAGATAACGAGCTGAACATGAAGCTCTTTCGCGACCTGATCGAGGCGTCTGGTTATACGACGATCCAGACGCGCAACGGCATGGAAGCGCTCGATCTCGCCCGCAAGCACCGCCCGGACCTCATCCTCATGGATATCCAGCTGCCGGAAGTTTCGGGGCTGGAGGTGACGAAATGGCTGAAGGAAGATGACGAGCTGCATGTCATTCCGGTCATCGCGGTCACGGCTTTCGCCATGAAGGGCGACGAGGAACGCATTCGTCAGGGCGGATGCGAGGCCTATGTGTCGAAGCCGATTTCCGTTCCGAAGTTCATCGAAATCATCAAGACTTATCTGGGCGATGCGTGAGGCGACTGGGGAACGGTTATGACGGCGAGAGTTCTGGTTGTTGACGATATTCCGGCCAATGTGAAGCTTCTCGAAGCGCGTCTTGTGGCGGAATATTTCGATGTCGTCACTGCCGAGGATGGTTTCAAGGCGCTGGCTATCTGCGACGAGGAGCAGGTCGATATCATCCTGCTCGATATCATGATGCCGGGCATGGACGGGTTCGAGGTCTGCGAAAGGCTGAAGGCCAATCCGAATACGGCGCATATTCCGGTCGTGATGGTCACCGCACTCGATCAGCCGTCGGATCGCGTGCGCGGCCTCAAAGCCGGCGCCGACGATTTTCTGACCAAACCGGTCAACGACCTGCAGCTGATCGCCCGCGTCAAAAGCCTGGTCCGCCTCAAGGCCGTCAGCGATGAGCTGCGGCTGCGCGCCGAGACCGCACGGCAGATCGGCATCGAGGAGATGCTGCGCAGCGATGGCCTGATGCAGACGCCCGGCCGCGTATTGGTGGCGGACGGCCGCGCCAGCTCGCAGGAACGTATCGTCCGGGCGCTCAAGCCGATTGCAGAGGTCGATGCTGTCACGGAGCCGCAGGCGGCGCTGCTCAAGGCGGCGAGCAATCCCTTCGAACTCGTCATCGTCAATTCCAATTTCGAGGACTACGATCCGCTGCGGCTGTGCTCGCAGCTTCGCTCGCTGGAACGCACCCGTTTCCTGCCGCTGCTTCTGGTGGCGGAGCAGGGGGCGGATGAGATGGTGGCGCGCGCGCTCGATCTCGGCGTGAACGATTATATTCTCCGCCCGATCGATCCGAACGAACTCGTCGCCCGCTCGCTGACGCAGATCAGGCGCAAGCGTTATAACGAGCATCTGCGGCTCAATCTCCAGCACACGATGGAACTTGCCATTGTCGACGGGCTGACTGGCCTCAACAATCGCCGCTACCTCGACAACCACCTGAAGATACTGTTCGACCGCGCCGCCGTTCGCGGCCGTCCGATCTCCATCTGCATGACCGATATAGACCGCTTCAAGCTGGTCAATGATACCTATGGCCATGATGTCGGCGATGAGGTGCTACGGGAGTTTGCGGCACGCATCCGCAGCACGGTGCGCGGTGCGGATCTTGCCTGCCGCTATGGCGGCGAGGAGTTCGTCGTCGTCATGCCCGATACGCCGATAGAGCTTGCGGCAAGTGTCGCCGAGCGCCTGAGGGCGATCGTGGAGGACAAGCCCTTTTATGTCCGTTCCATCGATCGGGAATTGAGCATTACCGCCTCTCTCGGCATAGCCACCAGCAGCGGCGCCTTCGGTGTGCCGGACGAAATCCTGAAACATGCGGACAAGGCGCTTTACGAGGCGAAACACGCCGGCCGCAACCGCGTCGTGGCGGCCGCCGCTTGAACCGGCGGCGGCGGATTAACTAAAAATATTCCGCAATCTCTCCGTCATGTCCCGGCGAAATATTCGCTCGGAAATCGGGCATGGACACCGCCAGACTGCAAGCCATTGACCTTGGATGTATTTTATCGTTTTGCAATGAAAGGGTGCAGCTTAACGATATAAATAGAGTTCAAGTTGAAAAACACGTTGAATTCAATCTCTCCGGCAACTATAGTGTGCCAGCTTTGTATACTTAACCATGTTTCCCAGGTGATATGTCTCTGGCTTAAGAATTTCTTGATTTTTATTTTACTTCTGCGCACACTCACAATCGAGAATAACAGTTCTTCCGGCGGTTTATCCGTCTTGCGATGATGAATGATTGCGGCTTAGCCGTCGCGATTTCGCTCGTCAGGGGCTGGTATTGCGTAGTTTGAATGCCCCATGATGCTCAGGTCCGCCGCATCTCCTGAATCGTGGGGTCGGTCGGCTGACGATGTCCGAATCGGTTCCTCGTGCCGTAATCACATCGTTGGCCGACCGCCTTATTTCCGAAAATTGCCTGCTCTTGGTACACGCGTTGCAGCGTAGCGGCTTGCGCAGTCGTCTTCCTTACGCGACGCGACGAGGTCGTCACGCGGCAGGGGCGGATGGCTGTAACCCCCAGCATACCCTCTGAACACATGAACGATTGCGGTGGTGAGCGGTGCGTCAGACCACTCATCGATAACCTGCGTCCACACGTTGCCAATGACCGCCCAATTTCCGCGGCGGCAGGAGGCAGGCCCCTTGTTTTCCCGCTGGGAAGCCTCTGGGCGCAAAGGGCTTGTGGCCACTTCTTCTGCTGGGTACAAACAAAAAACGCGCCCATTGGGCGCGCTTTTTGCCGGAGACCCGATCAAGAAATTACTTGATCTTGGTTTCCTTGAATTCAACGTGCTTGCGTACAACCGGGTCATACTTCGTCTTCGTCATCTTGTCCGTGAACGTACGGCTGTTCTTGGTGGTGACGTAGAAGGTACCGGTGTCGGCTGTCGACAGCAGCTTGATCTTGATTGTTGTAGCTTTCGCCATGGTCGTCCTGCCTTTAAACAAAAGAGAAGCCGCAGGCGCTTCTCACCTCGGCTAAATCTGGCGCGAAACTACGTATCGCGCCCGAAAAGTCAAGCCTGTTTTGCCCGGAAAACAAAACGGAACCCATAAAGCACCACGTAAAGCCCGAAAAATACGGCAAGCGCCCAGGCGAAACCATCGGTGCCCGCAACATCCATGGAAATGCCGACGGCCTGTGGTCCTGCAATGGTACCCATGGCGTAACAGAAGATGAAGGCGGCATTGGCGGCCACGAGATCAGCGCCCTTGAGGCGCGAGCCGAGATGGGTGAGGCCGACGGTATACATGCCGGAGACGAGGCCGCCCCAGAACAGCAGCAGCGCCGCCACCAGAAGCCAGCTTTCCACCAGAACCGGCAGCGCCAGCGTGCCGCAAACGCCCGCAAAGGCCATGAGGGCGAGCATGGTGCGCCGATCCTTCATCCGGTCGGAAAGCAGGCCGATCGGTATCTGGAAGACCATGTTGCCGATTCCCATGACGGTCAGCAGCAGCGCCGCCTGCGATTCGTTGAAGCCCTCACGGGTGGCGTAGATGGGAAAGAGCGACAGGCCGCCCGCCTGCACCGAACCGAACACGAAAGCCGCAGCCGACGCCATCGGCACCAGCCAGACGTAGCGGACGAAGTGGTGATTGGGCCGCTCGTCCAGCTCCGGGCTCTCGCCGCGCGCCATGAAGATGGGGATAGCGGCCAGAAGGATGATCGCCGCGCCGACGAGGAAGGGCAGGATGCCTTCGCTGCCGACGACGGAAAACAGCAATGGACCAACCGCGAAACCAACCGCAAGGCCGGTTGCGTAAATGCCGAGAACCATGCCGCGTTTTTTCGGCGGCGCGGTCATGTTGATCCAGTATTCGGAGAGAATGAACAGCGTCGTGGTCGCGCCATGGAAGACGATTCGCAGCGGAAACCACATCCAGAAGGCTTCGGCGAAATAAAAGCCGAGTGCGCTCAGCGCCGAAATCAGGACCGCGAGAAGCATGGTTCGTGCCACGCCGAAATCATGGGCGATCTTGCTGGTTACCGAGGCGGCCATCATCGCCGCGACACCCGCCATGGCCGAATTCACCCCGATCATGGTCGAGGAGATGCCGCGCTTCTCAAGGATGATCGACAGGAGCGGCAGGCCGAGACCGATGGCGACACCCACCGCACTGATGGCGGAAATGGCGGCGATCAGTGAGGGCCAGTGAATGGCGTCCGCTTCTTCGCATTTCATTTGTGACATGACGGCCTTTATACAAAGTCTCGAATGAACCGGCCGTGGCGCGTGATATAGAGCCGCGCGGGGCTTTCAAAGGGCAGTGAGGGATCACCTATCATGAGTTTTGTGACATCTTCGAGAACCGTACGTGTGATTTTGGGCATGTTCAGACCGGAAAGGTCTGTCATGTCAAGCCATTGCACGTTGGAGAGCTCGTCGGAATCACGGGTGAGCCTGACATCGAGCCCCAACTCATCGGCATAACAGCAGAAGAATCGCGTGTCGTAGCGCCGCACATTACCGGGTGGGGTGATGGCGCGAGCCACATATCGGAAACGGGAGAGATCAGGACCTTCGGCACCCATTCCGAGGTTCACGCCGGTTTCCTCGAAAAGCTCGCGCGCGGCGGCCAGCGCCAGAGCCCGTGCGCCAGCGGCACTCAGGCGGCGCGCCGCCGAAGCGGTGAGGCTGTTGAGGACGGCAGGGTGCAGATCACCGGAAAAGGGCAGCGCATGGTCGCGCGGATCGCGTTTGCCGCCGGGAAAGACATAGGCACCCGGCATGAAGACGTGGGCGCTGCTGCGCTGGCCCATCAGGACCCTGGGTCCTGAGCCGGAACGGTCGAAGAGGATGATGGAGGCAGCGTCTCGCGGCCGCATGGGGGCGCTCACCGTTTCGGGGTCCCGGGAAAGCTCAGGCACGTGCAAGCTCCTGCTCACGTCAGTGAGACGAGCCGTCTATCTGCACTTTTTGCTGTTTTCGATCAAAACCGTGCATTCGCAGCGCCCATTGCAGGCCGATGACGCCGCCCTTGATCGGTTGTAGCGTCAAAAGTGCGGACAGAATGGTGATCGGCACCCAGATGGCGAAATGCGCCCACATGGGAATGTTGAGGACCATATCCGTCATCATGAAGCCGCCAACGGCGATATGGCCGATGATGACGATGGAGATATAGGGCGGCAGGTCGTCCGAACGGTGATGATGCATTTCTTCGCCGCAGGCCGCGCAGGCGTCCACCGGCTTCAGCCAGGCCCGGAACAGGCGGCCGCTGCCGCAGGCCGGGCAACGATTGGCCATTCCCCGCATGATCGAGCGGCCAAGCGGCCGTTCCGCGCTATCGTCTCCGAAGGTGACCGTTTCCGAGCCCTGATGTGCACTCATCCTTAAGTCCTTCTCCCGTTCGTTCAACCGCCTGCAGCGGTCTTGTTATCGTCGCCTTCTCGGCGGACGTGTTCCAGGCTTGGCGGCAAGACGAGATGTCCGCCGGCCTGCCTTGTGGAACGACCGCGAGCCGACCGGCATCTTGCGCCCCGGGCTCAGCATATCGAAACGCAGCGCACCTGCCAAAGGCACCGCTTCCGCAAGCCGCACCTGAACCGTATCGCCAAGCTGGTAGCCGAGGCCGGTCTTTTCCCCTGTCAGGGCCTGATGGGCCTCATCATAGAGGAAATAATCGGTTCCGAGTGTAGATATAGGAACAAAACCATCAGCGCCAAATTGCGGCAGCGCGACAAAAAGTCCCGCCTTGGTGACACCGCCGACGCGGCCCTCGAATTCTTCGCCCACCCGTTCAGACAGATGATGCGCGATGAGGCGGTTGATGGTGTCGCGCTCGGCGGCCATGGCGCGCCGCTCGAAGGTGGAGATTTCGGCGGCGATATCGTCCAGCGTCGCTTCTTCCTGCGGAGTGATGCCGCCTTCACCCAGTCCCAGAGAGCCCACCAGCGCGCGATGCACGATCAGGTCGGCATAACGGCGGATCGGCGAGGTGAAATGCGCGTATTTCATCAGGTTGAGGCCGAAGTGACCGATATTCTCAGGGCTGTAGATCGCCTGGCTCTGGCTGCGCAGCACCATCTCGTTGACCATGATCTGGTGCGGCGTGTCGAGTGCGCGAGCCAGAATGCCATTGAAGGAATTGGCGCGCATGGCCGCTCCCTTGGCCATGGTAATGCCGATGGTACCAAGGAATTCGCGCAAAACCTCCTGCTTGGAAAGCGTGGGCGCATCGTGGATGCGATAGACCAGCGGCTGCTTTTTCTTTTCCAGCGTCTCGGCGGCGGCGACGTTCGCCTGGATCATCATTTCTTCGATCAGCTTATGCGCATCGAGGCGTTCGGGAATGACGACCTTGTCCACCGTACCATCAGGCCGAAGCAGGATCTTGCGCTCCGGCATGTCGAGTTCCAGCGGCTGGCGGCGGTCACGGCCGCGCTTCATCACCTCATAGGCATGCCACAGCGGCTTCAGGATAGGTTCCAGCAGCGTACCGGTCTTGTCGTCCGGCCTGCCGTCAATGGCTGCCTGTGCCTGTTGGTAGGAAAGCTTCGCCGCGCTCTTCATCATGATGCGGTGGAAGGTGTGGCCCGCCTTGCGGCCTTCCTTCGAAAAGGTCATCCGCACCGCAAGGGCAGGGCGGTCAACGCCTTCCTTCAGCGAGCAGAGATCGTTGGAGATGCGCTCCGGCAACATCGGCACGACGCGGTCGGGGAAATAGACGGAGTTGCCACGCTTCAGCGCCTCGCGGTCCAGCGGCGAACCGGGCCGCACATACCAGGAGACATCGGCAATGGCGACGGTGACGATGACGCCGTCAGGATTGTCGGGAGACGTGTCGGGCTCGGCATAGACCGCATCGTCATGGTCCTTGGCGTCGGCCGGATCGATGGTTATGAGCGGCAGGTCGCGCCAGTCCTCGCGGTGCGACATGCTGGCCGCCTTGGCTGCATCCGCCTCGGCAAGAACGTTCGAGGGGAAGATATGCGGAATGCCGTGGGAATGGATCGCGATCATCGAGATCGCCTTTTCTGAGGCGACAGAGCCGATGACCGACAGAACCTTGGCGCGCGTCAGGCCATAACGACCGCTGTTGCGCGAGGTTTCCACCTCGATCAGATCGCCATCCTTTGCATCGCCGACGCCATCGGGGTCGATGACCATTTCCTCGCCGCGCCGGTCGATCGGCATAAGCCGTCCGCCGCCGCCTGCCGTCTCCTTGAATACACCGAGCAGCGCGTTCTGGCGGCGGTCGATCAGCTTCACGACACGGGCCGTATAGGCCGGGCCGGCGCTTTCCTTGGAGGGGAAGATCTTCGCCAGAATACGATCGCCAAGACCCGCTGCCGGGGCCTTCTTGCCGCGGTCCTGCGATGACTGGCGGATGAGAACGGCGGGTGCCGCGCCCTGATCCTCCGGCCATTCCGCCGGCCGGCCGATCAGTTCGCCGTCCTTGTCACGGGTGGTGATGTCGAGAACCGTCACCGGAGGCAGACCGCCTGGGCGCGTCAGAGACTTGCGGCTCTTCTGGACCATGCCATCGGTTTCAAGCTCCTTCAGCAGCGCCTTCAGGACCACGCGGTTTTCACCCTTCAGGCCGAAAGCCTTGGCGATTTCGCGTTTGGAGGCCTGCTGCGGGTGGTCGGCGATGAATTTCAGCAGCACTTCGCGGGAAGGCACCTCGCCATGGATGATGCCTTCACCTTCATTCACACGCTTGCCGCGCCCGGTGCGTCCGAAACCGTCGCTGGCGGAACCCTGTCTCTGACGCGGCGCCTTGCTCACTCTGCTGCCTTCTTGGGTTTGGCCGCTGCCTTCGGCTTGGCGGCCGTCTTGTTCTTTGTTGCGGCCTTGGCCTTGGTCGCCTTCGGCTTCGCCTCGGCGTCACCATCGGCCTTCTTGGCAGCGGTCTTCTTGGCCTTTGCGGGCTTGCCGCCGGTGCCGGTCTTGGCAATACGCTCGGCAATCAACACCAGCGCCTCGTCCAGCGTCACCGAAGCCGGGTCCTGTCCCTTTGGAATGGTCGCGTTGACCTTGCCCCAGTTCACATAAGCGCCGTAACGCCCGTCACGAACAGTGATCGCGCCGCCATCGGGGTGGTCGCCCAGTTCCTTCAGAGCAGCCGGCGTGCCGCTGCGGCCGCGTCCCGGTCCCTTGCTCTGTTTCTCGGCAATGACGGTTACTGCCCGGTTGAGGCCGATCGCGAACACGTCCTCGATGCTTTCGAGGTTCGCGTAGGAACCGTCATGCAGCAGGAATGGTCCGTAGCGGCCGAGACCGGCCGAGATCATCTTGCCGGTTTCGGGGTGCTTGCCGATATCGCGCGGCAGGTTGATGAGCGCCAGAGCCTTTTCGTGGTCGATATCTTCAGGCTTCCAGCCCTTGGGCAGCGAGGAGCGCTTGGCCTCCTTGCCGTCGCCACGCTGGATATAGGGCCCGAAACGGCCAGAGCGGAGCGTGAGCTCTTCTCCAGTCATCGGATCGGCGCCCAGCGCCTTCGGCTCGTTCGATGCGGCAGCTTCGGCTTCCGAACCGTCCGAGGTCAGCTGGCGTGTATAGTTGCATTCCGGATAGTTGGAGCAACCGACAAAAGCACCATATTTGCCGAGCTTCAGCGAAAGATTGCCGGTGCCGCAAACCTGACAGATGCGCGGATCGGACCCGTCCTCGCGCTTGGGGAAGACCAGCGGCGCCAGAACCTCGTTCAGCGCATCGAGAACGTTGGTGACGCGCAGTTCCTTGGTATCTTCGATCTGGGCGAAGAAATCCTTCCAGAAATCACGCAGAACCTGCTTCCAGTCCAGTTCGCCGGCGGAGATGCGGTCGAGCTTTTCTTCAAGGGCTGCGGTGAAATCGTATTCGACGTACTTGGTGAAGAAGCTTTCGAGGAAAGCCGTCACCAGCCGGCCGCGCGAATGCGGTATCAGCTTGCGTTTGTCGACGACGATATATTCGCGGTCGCTCAGCGTTTTCAGCGTCGCCGCATAGGTGGAAGGACGGCCGATGCCGAGCTCTTCCATCTTCTTGATCAGCGAGGCTTCCGAATAACGCGGCGGCGGTTCGGTGAAATGCTGGCTGGCATTGATCTTCTGCTTGGCGAGGTTTTCGCGCTCGTTGATCGGCGGCAGACGGCCTTCGTCATCACCGTCGTCGCTCTGCTCGCCATCTTCCTTCTGGTCGGTATAGGCGGCGATGAAACCGTCGAAACGGATCACCGAGCCGACGGCACGAAGACCGGCCTTTTCGCCGTTCTTGTCGGCAAGGATTTCCACCGTGGTGCGTTCGATTTCGGCAGAGGCCATCTGGCTCGCAATGCCGCGCTTCCAGATCAGGTCGTAAAGGCGCAGCTGATCGGGATCGAGGTAACGCTTCACCTGATCCGGCGTGCGGTTGAAATCGGTCGGGCGGATCGCTTCGTGCGCTTCCTGGGCGTTCTTGGCCTTGGTGGAATAGAAACGCGCCTTTTCCGGGACGTAACGGTCGCCGAACTGCTCGCCGATGGCAAGGCGGGCGGCATCGATCGCTTCCGGCGCCATCTGCACGCCGTCGGTACGCATATAGGTGATCAGACCGACGGTCTCGCCGCCGATATCGATGCCTTCGTAAAGCTTCTGCGCCACCTGCATGGTGCGCGAGGCGGAAAAGCCCATGCGCGAGGAAGCCGCCTGCTGCAGCGTCGATGTGGTGAAGGGCGGGCCGGGATTGCGCTTGACGGGCTTCGCCTCGACGCTGTCGACCACATAAGTCGCGCCGTCCAGCAGCGTCTTCAGCCGGTTCGCGTCTTCGCCGGTCTTGATCGCGCGGTTCTGCAATCGCTTGCCGTCAGCCGAAACCAGCTTGGCCTCGAACTCGTCACCGCGCGGGGTCTTCAAAAGCGCGCTGATATTCCAGTACTCTTCGGAAACGAAACGCTCGATCTCGGATTCGCGGTCACAGACGAGACGCAGCGCAACGGACTGCACGCGGCCGGCCGAGCGCGCGCCGGGCAGCTTGCGCCACAGCACCGGCGACAGGTTGAAGCCGACGAGATAATCCAGCGCACGGCGGGCGAGATAGGCGTCTACCAGCGGAATGTCGATGTCGCGCGGGTTCGCCATGGCATCCAGCACCGCCTTTTTGGTGATGGCGTTGAAGACCACGCGCTTGACCGGCTTGTCGCCGAGAACGCGCTTCTTCTTCAAAAGATCGAGAACGTGCCAGGAAATGGCTTCACCTTCGCGATCCGGGTCGGTTGCGAGAAAGAGGCCGTCGGAGGATTTTACCGCATCGGCAATATCCTTCATGCGCTTGGCGGAAGCGCTGTCGACTTCCCAGGACATTTCGAAATCCTGGTCGGGCAGCACCGATCCGTCCTTGGCAGGAAGATCCCTCACATGGCCAAAGGATGCAAGAACCTTATAGCCCGGGCCAAGATACTTGTTGATCGTCTTGGCTTTGGCAGGAGATTCTACGACGACGACATTCATATTGTTTTTCTCTGGAACTGGTCCGTTAACATGGCCGGATCGCCGCGCAATGCCGCAATTGGCCTTCTTTATATTTCGACATGGACAGGTAATGCGCGCGGGTCAAGAGGCAAGACCGATTTTATCACTCCAAGGTGATTGCAACCTATGGATAATCTATTGTTGTATTGCAATCTTTGGTAAATTGGTTATGATGGGCAACATCATTTGAATCTACTTAATGCTCTTCGTTTCAGGCGTAATTCTTAGGATAAATATATGGTCCCGAACGCAACAAACAATAATGCCGACAATGAAGGGACCAGAGAGAACTTGGCTTACATTCGCCAGATGCTGGCGGAGCTGCGCCAGGTCGCCAGCCGCGAGGGCGCCGACATGCTGTGTTATCTAATCGAGATGGCCTATGTCGAAGTCGGTGATATCCAGAGCGGACGACGCAAGCTGTCAATCCGCGATGAAGAGCGACACGCGCCCCCCGGCATGCCGGTTTAGACGTCCTGCAATATCAAGCTCCAGCAGCACCAGATGAACGGTGGCAGCGGAGAAACCCGTGTGACGGATGATATCGTCCGTTTCCACGGGCGAGGGACCGAGAGCGGCGGCGATGATGCTGCGCTCGTCGTCCCCTGGTGGTGACATCTCCGTGTCGGATCTCGGTTCCTCGATCTTGCGGTCATAGGGCAGTTGCGGCTCCATCAGCGGTCGCAGCGCCTCGAGAATATCGTCGGCACCCGTGGTCAGCATCGCCCCTTCCTTGATCAGCCGGTTGGTGCCCTCGCAGCGTGCATCAAGCGGGGAGCCGGGCACGGCAAAAACCAGCCGTCCCGCTTCGCCGGCGAGACGCGCCGTGATCAGCGAACCTGAGCGCTCCGCCGCCTCCACGATGACGACGCCGAGCGAGACGCCTGATATCAGCCGGTTGCGACGGGGAAAATCCCGTGCGCGCGGTTCCCAGCCGAAGGGCATTTCACTGATCGTCGCGCCGCCCTGATCGTATATCTCCTGCAACAGCCCGAAATTTTCCTGCGGGTAAGGACGGTCGAGACCGCCTGCCAGCATGGCAACCGTGCCGGTTGCAAGGCTTGCCCGGTGCGCCGCCGCATCGATGCCGCGCGCCAGACCGGAGGCGATCGCATAACCGGCCCGCCCGCAATCGCGCGCCAGCATGGCGGCGAATTTAGCACCGTTGATGGAGGCGTTGCGCGAGCCGACGATGCCGACGCAGGGCCTTGTCGCCGCATCCGCCGATCCCTTCATGGCGATCAGCGGTGGTGCGCCATCCAGATGTCGCAGGGCAGGCGGGTAATCCGGTTCGCCGATGCCGATGAAACGCGCGCCGAATTTGTCAGCGGTTTCGATCTCGCCTTCCGCTTCCGCCTGTGTCGCGATGCGCGGGCTGCGGGAGGAGCCGCCCCGCCGTGAAAGCTCGGGCAGGGCGTCGAGCGCCTTTTCGGCGCTGCCGAAATGATTGATGAGTTCGCGGAAGGTAACGGGACCGATATTGTCGCTGCGGATCAGCCTCAGCCAGGCGACACGCTGCCGCGCGGAAAGCTCTATGCCCTGCCGTGTCGTTTCCTCATGCGGCATGGCATATCCTCAAATGGGTCTCAGCCCTTTTGCCCGATCCTGCTTTCCGTACCCGCCAGCAGGCGCATAATATTCTCGCGGTGCTTCCACCAGGAAATCACGCTGAGCAGCGTCACCAGCAGCGCCGTCTTTTCAGGTCCGAGCACCCAGAGGGCCACAGGAATAACCAGCATGGCAAGCAGCGCCGACAGCGAGGAATAGCGGGTGATGAAGGCGGTCGCGAGCCAGATCAGGGCAAAGGCCAGCATCATCAGCGGGGCTACGCCCAGGAGCACGCCGATATAGGTGGCCACACCCTTGCCGCCCTTGAAGCCGAGCCAAACCGGAAACAGGTGGCCGAGAAAGGCGAAGAAACCGGCGACCAGCGAAGCCTCATAACCCCAGAGCGCATTGGCGACCAGCACGGCCGCCGTGCCCTTCAGTGCGTCAAGCAGCAGGGTAGCCGCCGCAAGTTTCTTGTTGCCGGTGCGCAGCACATTGGTCGCGCCGATATTACCGGAGCCAATCTTGCGCACGTCGCCCAGCCCCGCCATGCGGGTGAGAATGAGGCCAAAGGGGATGGAACCGAACAGATAGCCAATCAGCGCTGCCAGCGCGAGAAGGGCAGGCGCCGTCTGCCAGTCAGTCAAAGCACTCATTCAAACGTCCCCTCTGTCGCGCCGGCCGCGTGATCTCTGTTGGTGATCTTATGCCAAGGAATGAACGGCTTTGCCAGCCACATAAGTGGCGACCGCGCGGCCGCTGAAACGGGCATCCTCGAACGGCGTGTTCTTGGATTTCGAGACCAGCTGTTCCTTGGCCACAAGCCACGGTTCGTCGAGGTCGATCAGGGTGATATCGGCCTTCGCGCCAGCCTTCAGCGTTCCCGCATCCAGTCCGAAAATCCTGGCCGGGCGGGTGGAGAGCGCATCGATCAACCGTATCAGCGGAACCTCGCCGCTGTGATGCAGGCGCAGCGCCGCCGCCAGCAGGGTTTCAAGCCCGATCGCGCCACTCGCCGCATCCGAAAACGGCAGGCGCTTGGTGTCGACATCCTGCGGGTCGTGCGAGGAGACGATGATATCGATCGTGCCGTCCTTCAGCGCTTCCACCATGGCTTTGCGGTCGTCTTCGGCGCGCAGCGGTGGCGAGAGTTTGAAGAAGGTCCGGTACTCGCCGATATCGTTCTCATTGAGGGTGAGGTGATTGATCGAGATGCCGCAGGTAGCCTTTACGCCCCGCTGCCGCGCAACGCGGATCGCTTCTGCCGATTCCGGAACGGAAATCTTGGCGGCATGGTAGATCGCCTGCGTCAGCCCGGCAATGCGCAGGTCGCGCTCCAGCGGAATGATCTCGGCTTCCTTCGGAATGCCCGACAGACCGAGCCAGCTTGCGAAAAGCCCTTCATTCATATCGCCGCCGCCGATATATTTGTCGCGGGTTTCAAGCGCGATGACAGCGCCCAGTTCGCGCGCATAGGTCATGGCGCGGCGCAGCACCAGCGTGTCGGAAAGCGCCCTGCGGCCGTTGGTGAAGGCAACTGCACCGGCTTCCTTCAACATGCCGATCTCGGTCATTTCTTCGCCGTTCAGACCCTTGGTCAGGGCTGCTGCGGGATGGACGTTGACGAGCGCCTTGTCGCGCGCCGTCTTTTTCACATATTCGACCAGCGCGATATCGTCGATGACTGGATCGGTGTCGGGCATCATGATGATGCTGGTGACGCCGCCGGCCGCTGCCGCACGCGAGGCGGATTCGATGGTTTCGCGGTGTTCGGCGCCGGGTTCTCCGACGAAGACGCGGGCGTCCACCAGGCCGGGAACGGCCAGCAGCCCCTTGCAGTCGCGCACCGTCGCACCCTCAGGTGCGCCCTGATTATGCGCATCCTTGCCGGCTGCGAGAATAGCGCCATCGGAACCGATGACGATGCTGCCGGTCTCGTCGAGATTACGGGAAGGATCGACGATGCGGAGATTGTTGAGAACGGTAACGGCACTCATACGCGCTCACCCTGATTTTGCGAGACAAGCAGGGTTTCCATGACGGCCATGCGCACGGCAACCCCCATTTCCACCTGGCTTTCGATGACGCTCTGCGGACCGTCGGCCACTTCTGAGGCGATTTCCACGCCACGGTTCATCGGGCCGGGATGCATGACCAGCGCATCCTCTTTCGCCGCTTTCAGCTTCTCGGCATCGAGACCGTAGTAATGGAAATACTCGCGCACCGAGGGCACGAAGGAACCGGACATGCGTTCACGCTGCAGCCGCAGCATCATCACCACGTCGGCATTCTTCAGCCCTTCCTTCATGTCGTGGAAGACTTCCACGCTCATGTCGCGAATGCCTGATGGTAGAAGCGTGGCAGGGGCGACGACGCGCACGCGCGCGCCCATCTGGTTGAGCAGGATGATGTTGGAGCGAGCCACGCGCGAATGCAGCACGTCGCCGCAGATCGCCACCGTGATACCCGAAAGCTCGCCCTTGGCGCGACGGATGGTCAGCGCATCGAGCAGGGCCTGTGTCGGGTGCTCATGCTGGCCGTCGCCGGCATTGACCACGGAGCAGGCGACCTTCTGTGCGAGAAGAGCGGCGGCGCCGGCGGAGGAGTGGCGCACGACCAGCACATCCGGGCGCATGGCGTTCAGCGTCATCGCCGTGTCGATCAGCGTTTCGCCCTTCTTCACCGAGGAATTGCCGACTGACATGTTCATCACGTCTGCGCCGAGACGTTTTCCGGCAAGCTCGAAGGAGGATTGCGTGCGCGTCGAGGCTTCGAAGAACAGATTGATCTGGGTGAGGCCCCGGAGCGTCGAGGTCTTTTTCTCGCGCTGGCGGCTGATTTTCACCGCCTCATCGGCCTTGTCGAGAAGCAGGGTGATATCCTGATGGGAAAGCCCCTTGATGCCGAGGAGATGGCGATGGGGGAAGAAGACCATGCGGTTTGCCTCCTGACGGGCGCCGCATTTTCCCGTGAAAATGCCCGGAACGCCCGAATGCTGATCCGTGCGCTCCCATTCGCTGTGAACACGCCTCAGGAGTGCCGCGGAATTCGGTCCTGCGCTCTATAGAGATTGCACGGTCGCGGGGCAAGCGCCCGCAACCCCTGAAATGAAAACATGGCGATGTTTCCCCAACCCTAGTGGACAAGTGGCCTGACGATGGTCCGAGCATGCATCAGATGACGCCATGCTCCTTCAAAAGCGCCTGCTCGTCGCCTGACGCCCAGCCGAAAACTCTCGGCGCTCCTTCCAGCCTCTGGACGAAATAGTGAACATCGAAGTTGATTGCGACATCCGATTGTTGCTTGCGGGTAAAGTTCGCTGTCCAGGCAACGTGGGCGACGCAATGATGTTCATCGATCGGCGAGATACGGATATTGCGGATCCGCATCTCCTTCGTTCCGATCGCTCGATAGCGGTCATAACCCTTCTTCATGACCTGCTTTAAGTGGTCGTCGTTCTTTCCGGTCATCACCCCGGCAGGGGATGCGGCGATGAAGTCGGAGGCATAGAGGGAGGCGACCTCCTCCATATCCATGTCGCCTTTGAGAGACTTGTTGAAAAATCGCTCATACCGCTCGAAGAGCTTTCTCACGCTGGCCTCCATGGTTTCCTCCCCCTGTGCAGCCGTTCAGCAAGTCGCCAACCGAAAAAGCCCGTCGCAAGTTCCATATCAGGCGGCGGCCTATGCAGAATCCCTGACGATGGTGCTTCAAACGGGATCGGATGCCTGCCGCAAGCGGAGCGGATTGACCGTGCGGAACCCGACATTTGGTCCGGGTTGGGAATGTTTCGCCGCTTGCTTTATATCAAGGCGCCGCCCTGCGGCATTGGGCAGTTTCGGGTGGAATTCTCGGGCCAGATCCGGCCTTTGACGCAGTTGACTGGAATTATCGCAATGCATTCCTATTCTGTTTTCGCCCTGGCCGTACTGGCCCTGCTTTTGACGCCTGGCCCGACGAACACGCTTCTGGCGCTTTCCGGTGCCGGTCGTGGTGTCCGAGCGTCGCTGCCTTTGATGATCGGTGAAATCGCCGGCTATCTGCTGGTCATCCTTGCGCTTGCTGTGCTGTTTTCCGATTTTCTGAAGATGCATACGGGCCTTGCGCAGGCCATCAAGCTCTGTGCCGCTATCTGGGTCGCATTTCTGGCCGTTCGGCTGTGGACCCTACCGTCTTCGGCGCCAATCGGTGAGGCGATCACTCCTCGTCGGGTTTTCGTCACCACCTGTCTTAACCCGAAGGGGCTGATCGTCGGCCTTGTCTTGTTGCCACAGGCGCCGCTGACCCAGATATGGCCATATATACTGCTGTTTTCTGCTCTCGTGGCTTTCGCGGCGCTTGTGTGGCTGTTTGCAGGGGCGCTTCTCATCCGCCATGCGGGCCAGTCTTCGCCGAGGCTCGTGCGCGGCACCGCCTCGGGCTTCCTTCTGGTGCTGTCGCTCGGTCTTGCCGGAAACGTGTTTGGCATTCTCTAGGCCGGATACCTAAATCAGGGGCACTCCCGAAAAATGCTGAAAGCGGCGGTTTAATCGTCTCAATCGCTTCCTGCGGGTGGAATTATGCAATATCACCCCACTATGCAACGCCAGTACAAAACAGCTAGAAGCAGCGGATGACCCAGAATTCCCGGACAGAAGAAACGCTCGCCGAACTGAACCAGCCAAGCCTCTGGTCCGGTATCAACGCCTATCGTTCCGATCCGCTGATCGTCGATCTCACGTCCGGCCTGTCGCGCAATCTGAGGGACGAGTTCGACCAGCTCGGCCGCTACGTCACTTCGCATGAGGCGCAGGAACTGGCGCGCATGGCCAATCAGGGCGTGCCGCAGCTGCACACCCACGGCCCGCGCGGCGAACGTCTGGATCAGGTCGAGTTCCATCCCGCCTGGCACGCGCTGATGCGCCGTTCCATGTCATCGGGCCTGCATTCCAGCGTCTGGGAGAACTCTCCCGATACGCGCGGCAATGAACACAAGGCGCGCGCCACGAAATTCTACCTGACCTCGCAGCTCGAGGCCGGCCATCTCTGCCCGCTCACCATGACCAGCGCCTCCGTTGCCGCCATCATGGCCTCGCCGCGCGTGCAGAAGGAATGGGCGCCGAAGATCCTGTCGCGCAAATATGATTCCTCGCAGAAACCGGGCCTGCAGAAAACCGCCGTCACCATCGGCATGGGCATGACGGAAAAGCAGGGCGGCACGGATGTGCGCGCCAATCGCACCACGGCGGAGCGGGTGGGTGAGGGCATCTATCGCCTGTCCGGCCACAAATGGTTCCTTTCCGCGCCGATGAGCGATGGTTTCGTCATGCTCGCCCAGATGGGCGACGGCATGGGCTGCTTCCTTGTGCCGCGTTATCTGGAGGATGGTTCGAAGAACGGCCTGCACTTCCAGCGCCTGAAGGACAAGCTCGGCAACCGCTCCAATGCATCAGCCGAAGTCGAATTCACCGATGCGTTCGGTTATCTGCTGGGCGATCCCGGCAGCGGCATCCGCACGATCCTCGACATGGTGACGCTGACGCGGCTGGACTGCGCGCTGGCATCATCAGGCATGATGCGCGCCTCGCTTGCCGAAGCGGTGCATTATGCCCGCGGTCGTTCGGTTTTTGGCAAGATGCTGGTTACCCAGCCGATCATGACGCGCGTTCTCGCCGACATGGCGCTGGATGTGGCGGCCTCCACTGCGCTCTCCTTCCGGCTGGCGACGGCGTTTGATGCCGCCCGCAACAATCCGGCCGAAGCCGCCTATGCGCGGGTAATGACGCCCATCGTGAAATACTGGTGCTGCAAGATCGCGCCGGCCCTCATCTACGAGGCCATGGAGTGCCTTGGCGGCAATGGTTACGTTGAAGAGCGGCCGATTGCCCGCCACTATCGCGAAGCGCCCGTCAACGCCATCTGGGAAGGCTCCGGCAACGTCATGGCGCTGGATGTGCTGCGGGTTCTCCAGCGCGGCAAGGACCTGTTCGATCTCGTCTTCCAGACGCTGGAGCGTGATCTCGGACCTGCCGGCAAGAAGACCACCGACGTGCTGCGCGCCGCGATCGCCCTTGCCGAACGTGACGAGGGGGCGGCCCGTCTATTGGTGGAGCAGTTTGCACTCGCGGCCGCTGCCGCCGAGCTTTGCCGCCTTGGCGCCGGCAAAATCGCGGATGCCTTCCTCGAAACCCGTCTGGCGGGCGGCTGGCGGCATACTTACGGCATGCTCGATTCCCGCTTCGATCCGAATTATATAATCGATCTTCTTTATCCGCCTGCATCTTGACCGATGCATGCGGATGAAGGTTTTGCAGTCCTGGCGGGAGGGGTCTCGGATTTGACAAACAGCAATGGCGTAAGGCTTGTTCTTATCTGTCACGTTCTTATCTGTCACGACAGCTTCGCGCATCGATGCGCGGCAAGGGAAGGCGGCTGCCAATGCTGACCTTCCGTTCCGCCCGCGCTGAGGATGAAGACGCGCTCTACGCCATAAGCCTTGCCACCGGCGATGCCGGGCAGGATGCTACCCCGCTTTACAATGATGGCCGCATGGTCGGGCACATCTATTCCGTGCCCTATCTGCATCTCTGGCCCGATGCCGTTTTTGTGGCTGAGGATGAGGAGGGTGTGTGCGGTTATATCGTCGGCGCGCTCGATACGGCGGTGCACGAAGAGCGGCTGGAGCGGGAATGGTGGCCGCATCTGCGCACCCTTTACCCCGATCCCGGCGGCGACCAGCAGACATGGGACGCCGATCAGCGCCGGGCCCAGTTCATCCACCATCCGCGCCGCACGCCCACCTGGCTCACCGATCCGTTTCCGGCCCATATTCACATGAACCTCCTGCCGCGCACGCAGGGCAAGGGCGGCGGCACCCGGCTTCTGTCGCGCTGGCTCGATATGGCAAGACAGAACAATGTTTACGGCATCCACCTCGGCGCCAGCGAACGCAACCATGCGGGCATGCGCTTCTGGGAAACCCGCGGCTTCAAACGCCTCGAAAGCCACGAAACGCCCGGTAGCGTCTGGTTCGGCATGGCGCTGGAATAAACCGGCTGATTCCGCGGAACATGGGTTCGGGATTGTTCACGTCGGCTACCCTTCATCCACAGGAACCTTCCGTCCATCCGCCCTGCCACATTGTTCTTCCCTTCATGCTTTGTTAACCCGTTGAGAAAGGCCTTTCAGAAAACGGGTAGGGAATCATGCTGGCGACCGCAGAGGCGATTTCAGCCGACAGACCGGAAAAGCGCATCAAGGATCGCGCTCAGACCGAGAAGGCGATTTTTAACGCGGCGCGATCGCTGCTCGCCGAAGAGGGATTTCAGGGTTTCGGCATCAACGCCGTCGCCCGCCGCGCCGGCTGCGACAAGCAGCTGATCTACCGTTATTTCGGCGGCCTCGATGGCCTGATCGAGGCGATCGGCGAGGATCTCGGCTCCTGGGTGAAGGATCGCATTCCCGAGGACACCGGCGGCATGTTTCTTTTGACCTATGGCGATCTCATGGAAAAGCTGGCGCTTTATTTCATGGATGCGCTGCGCAGCGATCCTCTCGTCTGCAAGATCATCGCCTGGGAAGTCTCTGACGGTTCACCGCAGGTGCGTCAGCTGGCCGAAGCCCGCGCCAAGTCGCTGGGCAAGTGGCTGGAGCGCATGCGTGGTTCGCTGGCGGCGCCGAAGGGCGTGGATACAGCGGCGGTCAATGCCGTGCTGTTCGCCGCCATCCAGCACCTCGTCATCTCCGCTGCCACCAGCGGCCAGTTTGCCGGCGTGCCGCTCAAATCGGACCGGGACTGGGACAAGATCTCCACTGCCGTCAAAAGACTGGTGCGTGGCGTTTACGGCTGAACCGGCTTCAGCAGGTGTAGGGCGGTCACGTTCAGGACCAGCGCGTTAAAGAAAAATCAGCCATGTTTTCACCCGGTCGGCAACCGCCCGGCGCATCCGGTCGTTCACGGGATCACATGCTTTTCCACATGCCGGCCGCCCGTCATTAACCATAATGACAGCTTTCATTTGCCTCGCCCGGGCTGCCGGTCCAGTGTGGATTAACGAAATGTTAACCATGCGCAATGACTGCGCATAAGGGAGCCGCAAGTGAGCCGCTGGACAGCTTTAGGCGTCATGATGACGTTTTTTGTGATGCTGCCGTTGGATATCGACGTGCCGGCGCTGAACCTCTGCCTGATGGCCGTGGCGCGCTGGGCGGTGCTTGCCGGCTTTCCCGATGCGGTGTTGGCGCGGGGGCAGGTGGCATGAAGTGGTTTCTGATACTCTGGGCCGGTCCCGTCGCATTGCTGGGCAGCTGGTACTGGCTTTCCTATTACGACATGAGCTTCGGCTTCTACATGCTGACGCGGCAGACCCATGATCTGGTGTTCGAGATATACGGCAATATTCTCGGCCTGCCACCGGAAAGCCTGCCGCCGCTGGTGGCGCGCGCCATCGCGCTAGACAGTCTGATCGTTTTTGCGATTCTCGCATTCCGCAAGAGAAAGCAGATTGCCGCCTGGTGGCAGGGCCGTCAGTCGGCCGCGCGGGTGAGTGCGGAAAGCCTGTCCAGCGCGCCCTGAAGAATGAAGCTCGCGGCGGCCGAATCGATACGTTCGGCCCGTTTGGCGCGTGAGACGTCCATTTCCAGCAATGCGCGCTCGGCCGCGACTGTTGAAAGCCGCTCATCCCAGAAGATGAAGGGCAGGGCGGTTTTTTCACCCATGGTGCGCACGAAGGCGCGCGTTGCCTGCACGCGGGGACCGGCCGAACCATCCATGTTCATGGGCAGGCCGATGATGAAGGCGGAAACTTTTTCCTTTTCGGCGAAGGCCAGCAGCACTTCCGCATCCTGCGTGAATTTCACCCGTTTGATGACCGGACGCGGCGTTGCAAAGCGCCGCGACAGGTCTGACATGGCAAGCCCGATGGTCTTTGTGCCGAGGTCGAGGCCGGCAATTGCCTGCGCGGGCTGAAGCGTCTGCGCCAGTTCCTCGATGGTGAGTATTGCCATGTCGCGCGCTGTCCTTACCGTTTGCGGACGAATTCAGTGCGCAGCACAAGACCCTTGACCGCATCATGCCTGCAATCGATCTCTTCCGGATTGTCTGTCAGGCGGATCGACTTGATGACGGTGCCCTGCTTGATGACCGTGTTGGTGCCCTTGACCTTCAAATCCTTGATCAGGGTGACGGAATCGCCATCTTCAAGCACATTGCCCGCCGCATCGCGTACTTCGTTCGCACGCGCCGCTTCTGCAGCCAGTTCGGAGGCCGGTCGCCATTCACCGGTCGCCTCGTCATACACGTACTCGTCATCATTTGCGGCCATGGTCGCCTCTCTTAAATATTGGTAGTGCGGTTGTTCAGGCCGTCCTATGTCATAATATACCGGTAATACAAAGGAGAACTTCCCATGAAAATCACCTGGCTCGGCCATTCCGCCTTCCGCCTCGAAAACGGTAGCGCGAAGATCCTCATCGATCCGTTCTTCACCGGCAACCCCGGTTTTGCCGGACAGGATGGGAAGTCGGCGGCCGAAGGCATCACTCATATTCTCCTGACCCACGGCCATGGCGACCATGTCGGCGACACCGTTCAGCTTGCGCGCGAGACGGGTGCAACCGTACTGGCCAATGCCGATCTTGCCGCATGGCTTTCCGCCAAGGGTGTCGCGAAGGTCGATATGGGTAATACCGGCGGCACGGTGCATTTTGACGGTTTTTCCGTCACCTTCACCAATGCACTGCATTCCTCCGCCCAGATCACCGAGGATGGCGTCTCCCATTCGCTCGGCAGTGCCAATGGCCTGATGCTGCATTTCGAAGACGGTCCGGCCGTTTATCACATGGGCGATACCGACATCTTTTCCGACATGAAGCTGATCAATGAACTGCACCAGCCGGATATCGGCCTCGTGCCGATTGGCGACCGCTTCACCATGGGCGGAGCCGTCGCGGCGCTCGCCTGCCAGCGCTTCTTCAAGTTCGAGAATGTCATTCCCTGCCACTATGGCTCCTTCCCGATCATCGACCAGACGCCGGAGAAGTTCGTGACCGGCATGGAGGGGTCGGAAGCCCGTGTCCACACGCCTAAGGCGGGCGATACGCTGTCCTTCTGACGTTTTGCTCAGGCATGTCGTGACGCAAAAGCACCTCACACTTTGACGCGACATGCTTTCTACCGTTGCGAATGGCGGACATGGTGATTATAGCGGGTAGGAAAATTCCTACCGGAGTAGAACCATGTCCGTCGATCTCGCCACCGTAAAGCGCGTTGCGCGCCTTGCCCGTATCGCCGTCAGCGAAGAAGAAGCACAGAATATGCTCGGCCAGCTGAACGGCATACTCGGTTTCGTGGAGCAGCTTTCGGAAGTGAATGTCGACGGCGTCGAGCCGATGACATCAGTCACCCCGGTGGAGATGAAAAAGCGTGCCGACGTGGTGACCGACGGCAACAAGGCGGAAGACATTGTCGCCAATGCGCCTGCGACCGACCGGGATTTCTTCATGGTCCCGAAAGTGGTCGAATAAGCCGACCGCCGTTTGCCGCCCGATTTTTCCAAGATTTCGAAAGCCGTTGCCGATCATGACCGACCTGACGAGCCTGACCATTGCCGAAGCCCGCGAAAAGCTGAAGGCGAAAGAGTTTTCCGCCCTTGAGCTGACCGACGCCTATCTCTCCGCCATCGACGCGGCGAACGGCGCGCTGAACGCCTATGTCGTAACCACGCCTGAAAAGGCGCGTGACATGGCGAAAGCCTCCGATGGCCGTATCGCGTCCGGTTCGGCTGGCGAGCTGGAAGGCGTTCCGCTTGGTGTGAAGGACCTTTTCGCCACCCGTGACATCCACACGCAGGCGTGTTCGCATGTTCTCGATGGCTTCAAGCCGAAATATGAATCCACCGTTACCCAGAATCTCTGGGATCAGGGCGCCGTCATGCTCGGCAAGCTCAACATGGACGAATTCGCCATGGGCTCGTCCAACGAAAGCTCCTGGTACGGTCCGGCCATCAATCCCTGGCGCGCCAACGGCTCAGAGCAGAAGCTCGTGCCCGGCGGTTCCTCCGGCGGTTCGGCCGCTGCCGTGGCCGCGCATCTCTGCGCCGGCGCCACCGCAACCGACACGGGCGGCTCCATTCGCCAGCCGGCAGCCTTTACCGGCACCGTTGGCATCAAGCCCACCTATGGCCGTTGCTCACGCTTCGGCATCGTTGCCTATGCCTCCTCGCTCGATCAGGCCGGCCCGATCGCCCGTGACGTGCGCGACGCCGCTATCCTGTTGAAGACCATGGCAAGCGTTGACGCCAAGGATACGACCTCGGTCGACCTGCCGGTGCCGGATTACGAAAAGGCCATCGGCCAGTCGCTGAAGGGCCTGAAGATCGGTATCCCCAGGGAATACCGCGTTGACGGCATGCCGGAAGAAATCGAAAAGCTCTGGGCCAAGGGCGTGGAATGGCTGCGCGATGCCGGCGCCGAGGTTGTCGATATCTCGCTGCCGCATACCAAATACGCGCTGCCTGCCTATTACATCGTCGCACCGGCGGAAGCCTCGTCCAACCTTGCCCGTTATGACGGCGTGCGTTACGGCCTGCGCGTCGACGGCAAGGACATTGCCGACATGTACGAAAAGAGCCGCGCCGCCGGTTTCGGCAAGGAAGTGCAGCGCCGCATCATGGTCGGCACCTATGTGCTGTCGGCCGGTTATTACGACGCCTATTACCTGAAGGCGCAGAAGGTTCGCACGCTGATCAAGCGTGACTTCGAAAACGTCTTCCACGAAGGCGTCGACGCCATTCTGGCGCCGATCACCCCGTCCTCCGCCTTCGCAGTCGGCGACGAGGAACTCGCCTCCGATCCGGTGAAGATGTATCTGCAGGACGTTTTCACCATCACCGTCAACATGGCCGGCCTTCCCGGCCTTTCGGTTCCGGCCGGCCTTGACGGCAAGGGCCTACCGCTTGGCCTGCAGCTCATCGGCAAGCCATTCGACGAAGAAACGTTGTTCAAGACGGCCCACGCCATCGAGCAGGCAGCCGGCAAGTTCACCCCCGCCAAGTGGTGGTAAGCGGCCTCAAGCTTAGACAGATGAACGAAGCCGATCGCGATGCGGTCGGCTTTGTCGGTTTTGCCGCCTGGCGTTCCGGCGAGGCCTTCGACGACAGCTATCTCGATCCTGATGTCATCGAGCGGGTGAGGGGCGAATTCGAGAGTTTCGCCAAGTCTCCAACTGGTGATGTTGTCGTCGCTGAAATGGGAGGCGTGGTTGCCGGCTGGGGCGCATGCGATGCGGCGCCGCATCACATTTCCGATCTCTGGGTGGACCCGAACTGGCAAGGCAAGGGGATCGGCAAAGCCCTGATCCTTCATTTTCTCAACAAGATGCGCGCGCAAGGCCTGCCGCTTGCCACCATCGACACCCATGCCAGAAACCGCGCAGCCATCGGTCTTTACGAGCGTTGCGGATTTGAGATCGTCTGGCGCGGCATGGAATGGTCCGACATCATGAAAGTCGAGCTTGAAAAGGTGAAGCTCGAGCGCAGGCTCTCGCCATAACCCGCTTTTACGGTCGAGGCTGATTCTCGGCGAAATGCCGGGCGACAGCATTGCCGCCGCCCGGTCGATTTATCTGTTGTCCAACTCACCCCTCACGAGTTCCAGCCCGCGCGTGGTAATGCGGTAAGGTTTGCCGCCCGAGGAGGCGATCGCTCTCTTCCGTTTCAGCTTGCGGAAGGTGAGGAGATTGAGGCCGCTGAAAATCCAGCCGTCACGCGTATAAAGCGCGAGTTTTTCGATTTTGTGGGCGTCATCTCGAACGATTTCAATTCTGCCGCCCTGGGCGAGCAGGTGAAGAATGCGCTGTTCGGCGCGGGAAATGTCCATTTTTGGAAGTCCGGTCGGCGTCATATAGACGCGTGAAAACAAATCCGGGTGCCGTTAAGGCAACCGGCTCGGTTTCAGCATGGCCCGGCGCGCAATAAACTTGCGGGCAGGGCCTTTACCGGGACTCCGATTGAGCGAACATAAAAACTCCGTTCTTGCTCCTTTTGGGTAGCGGGCGAACCCGGCGCGGTCAAGTCCCGCCAGGCGTGAGAAAACCATGCTGGTCGAATCGCGCTGGCAATGGTTTAATTTCAACGGCCATGGAGGGTGCGGCTTGATCGTCATTCGCAATGCGCATGAGCAGGAAGCGGAGGTTCTGGCGGCCATCGGCCTCAGGGCATGGCGACAGGCAACCGCAGCTCTCGGCATCACCCCGACCCTTTACGACAATGCGGCCAGCGCCTTTTCCAATTTTACCCGCTCGTCATGGCTGGCAATCAGGGTGGCGGAATTCGGTGGCTCGGTTGCGGGCTGGGCGGCGCGCGAACATTTTGACGAGACGATTTCCGATTTCTGGATCGATCCGGATTTTCAGCGCCGGCGGGTCGGCAGTCGTCTGCTGGGTGATGTGGAAAGGCTGATAGAGGACAGGGGGTTCGAGACCATCCGGCTTGAAACCCACGCCCAGAACGAACCGGCCGTCGCCTTTTTCCGCCACCATGGCTATAGCGTCCGCTGGCTCTCCGTTTCCTATGCGCCAAAGCTCGATCGCGAAGTGCAGTCGGTAGGCCTGCAGAAGCAATTGGCGGAGGTTGAGAGTGGTCTTTATGGGCCGGCTTTCTGAGAGAGAGTTTGCAGAGCATCCACCAGCCGCATCGGCCAGTCTGGCATGATGGCAAGCGATGCGATAAGGCCCACCTGCAATATCACGATTGATATCAGGATGCTGCGGAAGGGTTCCTTACGTGTTTTATGCCGCAGCAGGCGTTGTGCCGAGATCGCACCCAAGCTGCCGCCAATGAGCGCAAGCGATAACAGCGTGCTTTCCCGGATACGCCATTCGCCATTCCTCGCCGCTTGCTTGTCCCACCAATAGACAAGAAAGACGAAAAGATTGAAGGCGATATAGGCCGTGAAGCAGAGAGCGATCGTCACCATGGCGTGAATTGAAACCGGGAAGCGTAAAAAACGCGTATCCGGTATGGGCTAAAATCCCGGGCCTGGCGTGACAGGGTGCAAGATGTCTTGCGCCCGCGCTCCATTTGTTCTACCCACCAAGGCCAAAGAACCCGTATATCGTGAGCTTCAGATGACCCTTGTAGACGTGCGCACCCCCGACCCGAAACGCTTCATTCCCGGCGCCACCGGCGATTGGGAAATCGTGATCGGCATGGAGGTGCATGCGCAGGTTCTCTCCAATTCCAAGCTGTTTTCCGGTGCATCGACCACCTTCGGCAATGCGCCAAACTCCAACGTGTCGCTGGTGGATGCCGCCATGCCCGGCATGTTGCCCGTCATCAACGAGGAATGCGTCAAGCAGGCGGTGCGTACCGGTCTCGGCCTGAAGGCGAAGATCAACAACCGTTCGATCTTCGACCGTAAGAACTACTTCTATCCGGACCTGCCGCAGGGGTACCAGATTTCGCAGTTCAAAGATCCGATCATCGGTGAGGGCACTATCACCATTTCGCTCGGTCCGGACCGTCAGGGCAATTTCGAGGATATCGAGATCGGCATCGAGCGTCTGCATCTGGAGCAGGACGCCGGCAAGTCCATGCACGACCAGCATCCGACCATGTCCTTCGTGGACCTGAACCGTTCGGGCGTGGCGCTGATGGAAATCGTTTCCAAGCCGGACATGCGCTCGTCGGATGAGGCCAAGGCCTATCTGACCAAGCTGCGCTCGATCGTGCGTTATCTCGGCACCTGCGACGGCAACATGGATGAAGGCTCGATGCGCGCCGACGTCAACGTTTCCGTGCGCCGTCCGGGCGAAGGTTTCGGCACGCGCTGTGAAATCAAGAACGTCAACTCCATCCGTTTCGTTGGTCAGGCCATCGAATATGAGGCGCGTCGCCAGGTCGCCATTCTGGAAGACGGCGGCTCCATCGATCAGGAAACCCGCCTGTTCGATCCAGGCAAGGGCGAGACACGTTCGATGCGCTCCAAGGAAGACGCGCATGATTACCGCTATTTCCCCGATCCGGACCTGCTGCCGCTGGAATTCGACGATGCTTTCGTCGAGGCGCTGAAGGTCGATCTGCCGGAGCTTCCCGACGACAAGAAGGCGCGCTTCGTGGCCGATCTTGGCCTGTCGGTCTATGACGCCTCGATCCTCGTTTCGGAGAAGGCGATCGCCGATTATTACGAGGCCGTCGCCGCCGGCCGCGATGCGAAGGCTGCCGCCAACTGGGTCATCAACGACCTGCTCGGCGCCCTCAATAAGTTCGGCAAGGATATCGAGACGACGCCGGTTTCGCCGGAACAGCTCGGCGGCATCATCGATCTCATCAAGTCTGAGACCATTTCCGGCAAGATCGCCAAGGACCTGTTCGAAATCGTCTGGAACGAGGGCGGCAACCCGGCGGAAATCGTCGAGGCGCGCGGCATGAAGCAGGTGACGGATACCGGCGCCATCGAAAAGGCCGTGGACGAGATTATCGCCGCCAACCCGGATCAGGTCGAGAAGGTGAAGGCAAAGCCGACGCTTGCCGGCTGGTTCGTCGGCCAGGTCATGAAAGCGACGGGCGGCAAGGCCAACCCGCAGGCGGTGCAGGCGCTGGTGAAGGCCAAGCTCGGTATCGAGGAAGAGTAAGCGAAAGCTGCTTCCTGCCGGTAGGAGGCATCGAGGCACAAAGCTCTCCTTCGTCATCCTCGGGCCTGTCCCGAGGATCTAGATACCCACAAGGCCAAACGTGCTCAGATCCTCGGGACAAGCCCGAGGATCACGTCGAGAGTGCGGGAGGCTCGACATATATCTGCCGGGATCAACGCCCGGCTTTTCTGTTTCAAGACGGAGCCCAAACATGTTTTTCATCCGCACGGCAAGTCTGCGGGACATCGAGCCGGTCCGCACCTTGCTCGCCACGACATGGCACGCGACCTATGATGCGATCTATGGCGTCGACAAGGTGAACCAGCTGATCCTCGCATGGCATTCGCCGCAGGCCATGAAGGACCGTATCGAGAAAAAGGGCGGCGAGTTTCTGGTGGCTGATGACGGCAAGCGGATTGGCGGCATGGCCTATGGCTCCATGTCCTCCAAGATGGCGAAGACGGCCCTGCTGCACCAGCTTTACGTCGCGCCCGACCTTCAGCGTCAGGGCGTCGGCCGTGATCTCTTCGCGGAACTGGAAACCTGCTTTCCGGATGCGGAAATCATGCGGCTTGAAGTCGAGCCTAAAAATACTGTCGCAATCGCCTTTTATGAAGGCGTCGGATTTGTCGAGGTAGACCGAATCGAGCGCATGGCGGGCATCGAGGGTCTGCCCGGCATCGTTATGGAAAAGAGCCTGACCCGATGAATGCGACATTGCAGAATCTCATTATCCGCACGGCGCGCGAAGACGACCTTCCCGCCCTTGCCGCCATTTTTGCCGCCGACGAGATTGGCGGCCATGGCGATACGGCCGAAGAATCGGCGCAGCCGGATTATCTTGCAGCCTTCCGCGCCATTGAGGCATCGCCGAGCGAAACGCTCTATGTGGCGGAACTGGATGGCGAGGTCGTCGGCACCTTCCAGACGGCGATCCTGACCAAGCTCGTCGGGCGAGGGGCAAAGTCCATGGTGATCGAGGCGGTGCAGACGCGCGCCGACATGCGCGGTCGCGGCATCGGTGCGGTGATGATCAATCATTGCCTGGAAGAAGCCCGCCGCCAGGGTCTCAACGCTGCGCAACTGACGTCCAACGTGGCCCGGCTGGACGCGCATCGCTTCTACGAGCGGCTGGGGTTCGAGAAGCGGCATTTGGGCTTCAGGATGAAGCTGAAATAGCACGGATATATCTTGAAATGCTGGACAATTGCTGTGAGGGGCGGCATAAGCATGTCTTGTGCCGTGCACGGAAAATCGCTGCGGCGCATTCAAGCCCGAGGAACGCATAATGAAGACTCTCCTGACGCAAATCTTCACCTGGTGGAATGGCCAGACGATCGGAACGCGGTTTCACACCTGGCGTTTCGGCAAGAAGGTCGGGCAGGACGAGTTGGGCAACACCTATTACGAAGGCGGCACCACCTCCTGGGGCATGCCGCGCCGGTGGGTGATCTATAATGGTTATGCCGAAGCTTCCGCCATTCCGCCCGGCTGGCATGGCTGGATGCATTACCGCACCGACGTGCCGCCAAGCCAGGAAAGCTACGTTGCGCGCGAATGGCAGAAGCCGCATCAGCCGAATTTGACCGGTTCGTCAAAGGCCTATCGCCCGCAGGGATCGCTGGCGGTGGCAGGCGAGCGCCCGCGTGTGACCGGCGACTACGACGCCTGGACCCCTGGCAACTAAGCTTTTGTGATGGGCGGTGTTGTGCAAAACACCGCGCTTGCATCTGGCCTCACCGGTTTTTGCCACATTCCGCCCTTAGGCGTTGATCCGGTCGGCATCGCGACACAGGCAAATTTTGGAGACCACTATATGAGGAAAATCACGCGGGATCGTTCTTTGCGTGCGCTGACAGTGTCGCTGTTTGCGGCGGTCTCTGCTGTTCTCCTCGTATCGCCCGTCTCCGCCGCCCGTCTGGAAAACCGCGTCGCCGTGTTTTCCGGCATCGACAAGATCACCGGCCGCATCACTTCCTTCGATGTCTATATCGACGAGACTGTGCAGTTCGGCGCGCTTCAGGTGACGCCGAAGGTCTGTTATTCCCGCGACCAGACGGAAACCCAGAAGATCGATGCTTTTATCGAGGTCGATGAGATCACGCTCGACCGCAAGATCAAGCGGATTTTCACAGGCTGGATGTTCGCCGACAGCCCCGGCCTCAATGCCGTGGAACACCCAATTTACGACGTGTGGCTGACAGGCTGCAAGCAGGACTCGGAAGTTCCTGCTCCCTCTACGGCAAGCAAGTAATTTAACCCACGACCGCGCCTATTTCTGGCGTCTGAGCTTCTCGGCCAAATCGGCCAGTGCTTTGCTTTTGCTTTCCAATTGTTCGATCATTTCTTCCCGTGTCAGTTCGGGGTCGATCGCGATCGGCACGGTGAACTTATTGGGTCGATCGCCGGCGGGAGGTGAGGGGAATCTGAT
Source organism: Agrobacterium sp. CFBP2214 (assembly GCF_030209895.1). Taxonomy (NCBI): domain Bacteria; kingdom Pseudomonadati; phylum Pseudomonadota; class Alphaproteobacteria; order Hyphomicrobiales; family Rhizobiaceae; genus Agrobacterium; species Agrobacterium sp. CFBP2214. The sequence continues at coordinate 1,252,654 of NZ_JARVRC010000001.1, forward strand.
TTCAGAAAATGCCCTCTTCACGGCCGTTCGGGTTTGATAGGTGCTATCCCTTACGTTTTTGACTTGAACGGCCTGTATTTTCCCCGCCGGGTCAACGCGGAAAGTAACAAGGAGGACCTGCCGCTTGTTTGTCCGCACGACCTTGAATTCCGGGCGGCCGGTTGTGCCCGTCAAGGCTCGGGAAACTTCGTTTCGCCAGGCGGCCAGCGGGTTCGGGAGCTGTTCAGCAGCGGTGACATTCACCGCCAGCGTCAGCATCAATAACAAGGCCGCAATCCAGCGCATGACCAACCCCCGATGAATAAAATATCATGACCGGATAAGTCATGTTTTTGAGGGTTGCAAGCAAAATCTCAGGTTGTTTTCAGCGTGGATTTTCTTGCGCAGGCAAATTTTCGAAGGGCACATCCGGCCTATCGACAGCCGCTTCCAGTATCGTCGCATATTCCGACTTTGGAATATCGATTGCCCCGAATGTCTTTAAATGTTCGGTCGTAAATTGCGTGTCGAGCAGCGTAAACCCCTGCTGCCGCAAACGCTCCACCAGATGCACGAGGCATATCTTCGATGCATTGGTGCGGCGGGAAAACATGCTCTCGCCGAAGAAGGCACCACCAAGCGAGACGCCATAAAGCCCGCCGACAAGCTCTTCGCCCTCCCATGCCTCCACGCTGTGTGCATGGCCGATCTGGTGCAACTCGGTATAGAGCCGGCGGATGGTGGCGTTGATCCACGTGCTTGGTCTATCTGGCGCTTCCGCCGCGCATCCGGCCATGACAGCTTCGAAGGCAGTGTTGAAGCGTATCTCGAACGGCTTCCTGCGCATCGCCTTGGCGAGGCTTTTGGAAATATGGAAGGAGGCGAGGGGAATGATACCCCGAATCTCCGGCTCGACCCAGAACAGCTCGGGATCGTCAGCCGAATCGGCCATGGGAAACAGGCCGGCGGAATAGGCGCGCAGCAGAATATCGACCGTTATGCCATTATTTCTGCTGCGCCGCCCAACCATAGCGTCTTAGTGAGACGCGTCACCGGCCAGGTATTTCTCCAGCCAGTGAATGTCGTAATCGCCCTTTAGAATATCCTCGTTTTCGAGAAGATCCTGGAAAAGCGGCAGCGTGGTCTTGATGCCATCGACGACGAATTCGTCCAACGCCCGACGCAGACGGCGGATGCATTCGTCACGGTCGCGGCCGTGAACGATCAGCTTGCCGATCATGCTGTCGTAGTAGGGCGGGATCTTGTAGCCCTGATAGGCGCCCGAATCGACGCGAACGCCAAGACCGCCCGGCGTGTGGAAATAGGTCAGCGTGCCGGGAGAGGGAACGAAGGTGCGCGGGTCTTCGGCATTGATACGGCATTCGATGGCATGGCCATGGAATTCGATATCAGCCTGCGTGACCGACAGGCCCTGGCCCGAAGCGACCCTGATCTGTTCCTGCACGAGATCCATGCCGGTGATTGCTTCCGTAACCGGATGCTCCACCTGAAGACGGGTGTTCATTTCGATGAAATAGAACTCGCCGTTTTCATAAAGGAACTCGATGGTGCCGGCACCGCGATATTTCAGCTTGCGCATGGCGTCGGCGCAAATCTCGCCGATCTTCATGCGCTGTTCGACGGTCAAAGCCGGCGAATTGGCTTCTTCCAGCACCTTCTGGTGACGGCGCTGCAACGAGCAATCGCGTTCGCCAAGGTGAACGGCATTGCCTTCACCATCGCCGAAAACCTGCACTTCGATATGGCGCGGCTTGCCGAGGTATTTTTCCATGTAGACGGCGTCGTTGCCGAAGGCTGCCGCCGCTTCGGAACGGGCAGTCGCAACCGCCTCTTCCAGATCGGCCTCGGTCTTCGCCACCTTCATGCCGCGACCGCCACCGCCCGCCGTTGCCTTGATGAGGACTGGGAAGCCGATCGTGCGGGCAATTTCGAGCGCGTTTTCAGGCTTCACTTCGCCATCAGAGCCGGGAACGACGGGAATGCCGAGTTCCTGCGCCGTCTGCTTGGCGGTGATCTTGTCGCCCATGATGCGGATATGTTCGGCGGTCGGTCCGATGAAGGTGATGCCGTGTGCGTCGAGAATATCGGCGAACTTGGCATTTTCCGACAGGAAGCCGTAACCGGGGTGAACCGCGTCCGCACCTGTTATTTCGCAGGCCGCAACGATCTGGTGGATGTTGAGGTAGCTGTCACGCGAGGGCGGCGGGCCGATGCAAACGCTTTCGTCGGCAAGGCGCACATGCATGGCGTCTGCGTCGGCCGTGGAATGTACGGCTACCGTCGGAATGCCAAGCTCTTTCGCGGCGCGCAGGACGCGTAGCGCGATCTCGCCGCGGTTGGCTATGAGGATCTTCGAAACCATGCTGAACCGCCTTTATTCGATGACCACGAGGGCTTCGCCATACTCCACGGGCTGAGCGTCGTTGACGACGATTTCCACGACCTTGCCGGACTTGGGAGCCGGGATCTGGTTCATGGTCTTCATGGCTTCGACGATGAGAATGGTCTGGCCTTCCTTGACGGTCGCGCCCACTTCGATGAAGGGACGTGCGCCCGGGGCAGGCGAAAGATAGACCGTGCCGACCATCGGCGAGGACACGGTGTTGGCCGGGTTACGGGCCGGTGCTGCTGCCGCTGCGGGAGCAGCAGGTGCGGCCATTGCCGGCGCGGCGGCCGGGGCAGGTGCCGGCGCATAAGCGGCGGGCGCTGCAGCATAGACCGTGGCGGGAGCGGGAGCGGCGCGGGAGACGCGGATGCGCAGGTCTTCCTGCTCCACTTCGATTTCCGAAAGGTCGGTATCGTTGAGGATATTCGCGAGCTCGCGGATCAGTTCCTTGTCGATACCCTGTTTCTTTTCAGACATGACAAACCCTATTCTTTGTTTCTTTTTATGCCGTGATGTTTTTCAGCGCGTGAAGCGCCATGATATATCCATATGGCCCGAAACCGCAGACCATGCCCTTCGCCGCGGGTGATACCATCGATTTGTGACGGAACTCTTCCCGGGCGTGGATGTTGGAAATGTGCACTTCCACGACGGGCGTGGAAATCGCGCGAATGGCGTCATGCAACGCGATCGACGTGTGGCTGTAGGCGCCGGGATTGATGACGACGCCCGCCGCCCGCTCGCCCGCCTCCTGCAACCAGTCCACCAGCACGCCTTCGTGGTTGGACTGGCGGAATTCCACTGCGAAACCGAGATCGGCACCGGCCGCAAGACAATCATTCTCGATGTCCTTCAGCGTCTTGCCACCATAGATACCCGGTTCCCTTTTTCCCAGCATGTTGAGATTGGGGCCGTTGATGACGATGATGATGTTGCTCATTCACGTTTCCATAAGAAAATCAGCGACACCTATAGACTGCGCAGACGTCAAGGAAAAGCCCCCGCAAGCCGTAAACAGCCCGCTTGGCGGGCATCTCACAGGGAATGCAGTGGCTTTTTTAGCAATCAGGAGCAGGTGGCTTTTCCACAGCTGCGCATATTGGCGATTTTTTCCTTCAGCGGGTCGGCACCGACCGCGCCGAAAACCGCTTCGTCGCCGACGATATAGGACGGCGTTCCGGTGATGCCGAGGCTGGTTGCCAGCTTGTAAGTCTCCTGCACCTGCTCGTCATTGGGGTTTTCCGCCATCGATTTGCGGATGTCGGCTTCCTTGAGACCGAGCGAGGTCGCGACTTCCATGGCGCTGTCTTCATTCGCCCGTCCGCGGCCACCGAGCAGGGTGCGCTGGAACTCGGGGTACTTGGCCGGAGCAAGCAGTTTGACGGCGTTGGAAACGCGGTGCGCGGCGACCGATTCCGGTCCCAGAATCGGGAACTCCTTAAGGACGACGCGCACCTTCTTGTCGCCCTTCAGGATTTTATCCATGTCAGCCATGGCGCGTTTGCAATAACCGCAATTGTAATCGAAGAACTCGACCAGCGTGACGTCGCCATCCGGATTGCCGAGCGCCAGATCGAATTTCGATTCGAAGATGGCCTTCTTGTTGTCGGCGACGGCTTCCGCCGCCTTGGCGTTACGCGTCGCATATTGCTTGCGTTCAAGCGCATCCTGAACCTCGAGCATGATTTCCGGGTTCTCGATGAGATATTGCTTGATGAACTCGCCCATTTCCTTCTTCTGCTGCTCATCGAGCGCATGGGCGGGCAGGGAGGCGAATACCGTCGAAAGGGCCGTCACGCTGGCGAGAAGGGTGGAACGGAGAAAATGCGCCATATCGGTCCTCATTCTGTGCGGCCGAAGCCTCTTGAAATCTTATGAAGGCAATTACCTTACTTTAAGCCAAATGCCATACGGCAAAAATACTTGTCCGCATTATGATCGCATGATTGTGAAGATTGTGATTCTGCGGCAAGTCTCTGAAATACGGTTCAGGAAAGAGCATGCCCTTGATCACGATGTCGAAGCGGAGCGCAGTCGAACCCTTTCACGCCATGGATATTCTGGCGGAAGCGAACAGGCGCAGGCAGGCGGGACGCCCCGTCATTTCCATGGCGGTCGGCCAGCCCTCCCATCCCGCGCCGAAAGCGTCGCTCGAAGCCGCTGAGGCCGCGCTGAAACACGGGCGGATCGGTTATACCGATGCGCTCGGCCTGCGCGAATTGCGTGAGGCGATCGCCGGCCATTACCGGCTGCGCCACCAGGTCGCCATCGATCCGGGCCGCATCGCGGTGACCACCGGTTCGTCTGCGGCCTTCAATCTCGCTTTCCTCACCCTTTTCGATGCAGGTGACCATGTCGCCATCGCGAGGCCCGGTTATCCGGCCTATCGCAATATTCTGAAGGCTCTCGGCCTCAATGTCGTGGAAGTGCCGGTCACGGCCGAAACCGGTTATACGCTGACGCCGGCAAGCCTGGAGCGCGCGGAAACAAGAGCCGGCTGCAAGCTGAAGGGCGTGTTGCTGGCAAGCCCGGCCAATCCGACCGGCACCGTCACCGGCCGCGAGGCGCTGAAGCGGCTGGCGGGCTATTGCGAAAGCCGTGATATGGCTTTTATTTCCGACGAAATCTATCACGGCCTGACCTTCGTCGGCGAAGAGACGAGCGCGCTCGAAATCACCGATAATGCCGTGATCATCAACTCCTTTTCCAAATATTATTGCATGACCGGCTGGCGCATTGGCTGGATGGTGCTGCCGGAGAATCTCGTCCGTCCGGTCGAGTGTCTGGCCCAGAGCCTCTATATTTCCCCGCCGGAACTTTCGCAGCTTGCGGCGACTGCAGCCTTTTCGGCGGCGGAGGAACTGGATGTCTACAGGGAAAGCTATCGCACCAACCGCGATTTCCTGATGGCGCGCCTGCCGGAAATCGGCCTGCCGCTGGCATCGCCCATGGATGGCGCTTTTTACGCCTATGTCGATACAAGCCGCTTCTCCAACGACAGCATGGATTTCGCCAAGCGCATGCTGGCGGAAATCGATGTGGCGGCGACGCCAGGCATGGATTTCGATCCCGAAGAAGGCCATCGCGCGCTGCGCATTTCCTATGCGGGTTCCGTGTCTGACATTGCCGAGGCCGTTGGACGTATTGCCGGCTGGCTGAAATAAGCCCGGATCATCCGCTCGGGGAGATCAGGCGGGTGTGCAGCTAAAGGTGCTGTTGAATGCCTTTTCACCCTTTGCGGTGAAGGTTAGCACCCGGCCGTTTCCGCGCCGCAGCCAGTCACGCTGCTGCATGGCTTCCAGAAGAGACGCGCCAAGCCCGCCGCCGAGGTGATGGCGGCGTTCGCTCCAGTCAAGACAATGCAGGCAGACCGGGCGGCGCGCCTTTTCCAGTGGCGAAAGGTCGATGCCGAAGCTCGAGAAGAAGTCGCGTCCGCTATCCGTCAGGGCAGGATCATCACCTAACGTCACGAGCCCCTTCGCGGTAATAGCGGCAAGCAGCGCCACGCCGCTTTCTCCGGCCAGATGGTCGTAGCAGATGCGCGCTTCACGCAGAGCCTTGTCCTTCGGTCCGGTGCGGACGCGGATTGCCCCTGTGCGTTGGGCAAGGCCCATAAGCGCTTCCAGAACCTGTGCAACATCCTCGTCTGACAGACGGAAGTAACGATGCCGCCCCTGTTTTTCCGCCTTCAACAATTGTGCTTCTGAGAGTTTGGACAGGTGCCCGCTCGCGGTCTGCAGGGTTACACCAGCGGCTTCCGCAAGCTCGCTTGCGGTGAGCGCGCGCCCATCCATCAGCGCCGTCAGGATATTGGCGCGGGCAGGGTCGCCGATCAGGGCGGCGACGTTGGCGATGAGAGGTCCGTCTTTCATACTTCGATGATAACCGAAGCATTGATGCGAGGCAATAGCGTAAAAAGATGCGGCAGAACACAAGGAGAGTGACGATGCTGACCTGTTTCATCCGCTACGAGATCGACCCCTTCAAGGTCGATGCCTTCGAACAATATGCCCGCAACTGGGGTGAGGCGATCCCACGCTGCGGCGCCGATCTCACTGGTTATTACGTGCCGAAGGAGGGATCGAGCACGATCGCCTATGGTGTTTACAACATCGAAAACCTCGCCGCTTACGAAGCCTACAGGGCGCGTCTTGCCGCCGATCCGGCCGGGCGGGAAAATTATGAATTCGCCCGGCGCGAGCAGTTCATCCGCCGCGAGGACCGGCTGTTTCTACGTCTCGCTTCCGCCCCACATGCCGGAGGCGGGCAATGATCGCCGTCATCTTCGAGGTCTGGCCGGCCGACGGCGAAAAACAGCATTATCTCGATATTGCCGCCGGCCTGCGGGCAGAACTCGAAACCATCGATGGGTTCCTCTCCGTCGAACGGTTCCAGAGCATCAGCAATCCGCAAAAGATGCTGTCCTTGTCGTTTTTCCGGGATGAGGAGGCGGTGAAAGCGTGGCGCAATACCCCGCCGCATCGCACTGCGCAGTCGCTGGGCCGGTCCGGTGTTTTTTCCGATTATCGCCTGCGCATCGCGCATGTGATGCGCGACTACGGCTTGCAGGACAGGGAGGAGGCGCCAGCCGACAGCCGTGTAGCGCATCCGGCAGAAGGAAGTGTGTCAGGCTGACATTTCCAGCATCAGTTTTTCTGCACGCCGCTCCAAGTCTTTCTGGTTCGAACTCGTCTTTGAAACCCGTTATAGATGGGGCACTTTATGGATGAAGGCCTGGAAATGGAGAAAACGATGTCGGCAGAAAAAGTGGCGATTGTAACGGCGGGCGGCAGCGGCATGGGTGCGGCTGTGGCAAAACGCCTGGCCGCGGACGGTTACAAACTGGCGATCCTGTCATCCTCCGGCAAGGGAGAGGCGCTGGCAAAGGAACTGGGCGGCATCGGGGTCACCGGTTCCAACCAGTCCAATGACGATCTCCAGCGGCTGGCGGACAGGACACTCGAAACATTCGGCCGCATCGACGTGCTGGTGAACAGCGCCGGGCATGGCCCGCGCGCCTCCATTCTCGACATTACCGACGAGCAATGGCACACCGGCCTCGATGTCTATCTGATGAACGTCATCCGCCCGACGCGTATCATCGCCCCCGTCATGGTGAAGCAGAAGGCGGGCGCGATCGTCAATATCTCGACGGCCTGGGCTTTTGAACCGAGCAGCATGTTTCCGACATCCGCCGTGTTCCGCGCCGGCCTTGCCTCCTACACCAAGATATTTGCCGATACCTACGCGGCCGACAACGTGCGCATGAACAATGTGCTACCCGGCTGGATTGACAGCCTGCCGGCCACGGAAGAACGCCGAGAGGCCGTGCCGATGCAGCGTTACGGCAAGAGCGAGGAAATCGCCGCCACCGTAGCATTCCTCGCGTCGGAAGGGGCGGGGTATATTACCGGCCAGAATATCCGGGTTGATGGTGGCCTGACGCGGTCTGTTTGACGGGCTGGCCTTCCCAACCCTCATCCCTGTGCTTGTCACAGGGATCCAGCCAGCCCAAGTCCTTGGGCTGAAAGGACACGCCCGCCACGCGGACGCCCGTCGACTGGATTCCTGTGACAAGCACAGGAATGAGGAAATGTCAGCGGGTCAAGAAAACGCCCGTTCTTTGCATCGACAAAACAAAACGCCCGCAACGATGTTGCGGGCGTTTTTCATTCAGTCCTTCTTCTCTCAGAAGAAGCCTTTGCGCTGCCACCAGCCGCCCTTGCGCGGCTTCGGCTCGTCGCCATCGGGGTTCGGCGAAGACGAGGTCACCACCGGCTCCGAACTGGAGACATTGCTGCCTCGGTTGGCGCGGACTTTTTCTTCCGTGGCCGGTGCTTCCGCTTCCGGAGCCAGATCGGCCGAAGCCTCACCAGTTTCTTCAACCGCGACCTCGGCAACTGTTTCCTCGACGATCACCGGCTCCACCGTTTCAACGGCTTCAGCTTTCGGCGCTTCCTCGGTTTCAGTCTTGACCTTCGCCTTGCGGGTGCGGCGTGGCTTCTTCGGCACTTCCTCTTCCGCAACCTCGGCAACCACACCTTCCACCGCGGCGGCGGCGGTCGGTTCTTCGGTTACAGATGCTTCAACGGAAACCTCTTCGCTTTCGCTCTCACCTTCAGCTTCCGAGCCGGCAGCATCAAGAGCTTCGTCTTCCGCACGGTTGCGGCGTCCACCGCGCTTGCCGCGACGGCGGCGCTTGCGCTTGCCATCCTCTTCGGAACCTACTGCGTCCGCTGCACCGTTTTCGTTTTCAGCATCGGCCTCATCGGTTTCGATTCCATCGTCGTCACCTTCGGCATCATCGCCTTCCGCATCGCCGGACTGGGCGTCGAGCGCACCGTTCTGGTCGCCCTGGCCACCCTTGCCGCGACGGCGACGACGACGCTTGCGCTTGCGCTTGCCTTCTTCACTATTGTCGCCCTGTGGCTGCTGCTGGCGTGGCTCGGAGGTCTGCGCCTTGACGATTTCTTCCTCGTCTTCGTCCTCTTCCACCTCGGCGACGAAATCGTCTTCCTCTTCCACGAAGCTCGGCAGCATCTGGATGAGGCTTTCGATCTTCACCGGATTTTCGACGGCTTCACCACGGTCGATGGCGAAATGCTGCGCGCCGACGCCGGCGTCAGCAGCGATGATGATAGACACGCCGAAGCGGCCTTCATAATCGACGATCGTGCCGCGCTTGTGGTTGAGCAGGTAAAGCGCCGTTTCCGGCGTGCAGCGCACCGTGATGTTATGCGTGGTGTTACGCAGCAGATATTCCTCGACGCCGCGCAGAACATGCAGGGCGATGGAGGATTCCGAGCGGACATGACCCGTGCCGCCGCAATGCTGGCAGACCTGCGTGGTCGATTCCAGCACCGAAGCGCGGATGCGCTGGCGCGACATTTCCAGAAGGCCGAAATGCGAGATGCGGCCGACCTGAATGCGTGCGCGGTCGTTTTTCAGGCAATCCTTGAGCTTCTTCTCGACGGAGCGGTTGTTGCGCTTCTCTTCCATGTCGATGAAGTCGATGACGACAAGACCGGCAAGGTCGCGCAGGCGCAGCTGGCGCGCCACTTCTTCTGCAGCCTCGAGGTTGGTCGTCAGCGCGGTTTCCTCAATGGAATGCTCGCGCGTCGAACGGCCCGAGTTCACGTCGATGGAAACCAGCGCTTCGGTCTGGTTGATGATGAGATAACCGCCCGATTTCAGCGTGACCTGCGGCTGCAGCATCCGGTCGAGCTGGGCTTCGATGCCGGAGCGCGAGAAGATCGGATGAATGTCGCGGTAAGGCTGAACCACCTTGGCGTGGCTCGGCATCAGCATCTTCATGAAGTCTTTGGCTTCACGATAGCCTTCTTCGCCCGAAACGATGATCTCGCCTATATCCTTGTTGTAAAGGTCGCGGATCGAACGCTTGATGAGCGAGCCTTCCTCATAAACGAGGCAGGGGGCCGTGGAGTTCAGCGTCAGCGTGCGGACGTTTTCCCACAGGCGCATCAGATATTCGAAGTCGCGCTTGATTTCGACGCGGGTGCGGTTGGCGCCTGCGGTACGCAGAATGACGCCCATGCCCTGCGGAACCTCCAGATCGCGCGCGATTTCCTTCAGGCGCTTGCGGTCGGTCGGCTGGGTGATCTTGCGGGAAATACCACCGCCGCGCGCCGTGTTCGGCATCAGCACGGAATAACGACCGGCAAGCGACAGATAGGTGGTGAGTGCGGCACCCTTGTTGCCGCGTTCTTCCTTGGCCACCTGCACCAGAAGGATCTGACGGCGCTTGATGACTTCCTGAATGCGATACTGCTTGCGCGGCTTGCGGGCGACGCGGTCCGGAACTTCTTCCATGGCGTCTTCGGCGCCGACGGATTCGATCACTTCCTTTTCGTGATGATCGTCATCATCGTCGTCATCATCGTCATTGCCACGACGAAGACCTTCGACTTCCTCGGAAATCGTGTCGGTGTCGACCATGGCGGCCATTTCGCCACCGGTGCTGCCGTCGTCTTCGGAAGAAGCTTCGGCGGCCTCGGCTGCTGCGGCTTCTTCTTCGGCGGTCTTCTTCTTTGCGCGGGGGCGGCGGGTGCGCTTCTTCGGCTTTTCTTCCTCGGCGGGCGCTTCCACGGCTACGGCCTCGACGGCGGTTTCCTCGGAAACCTCTTCCGCGACAGGCGCAGTCTCTTCCACGACGACCGTTTCAGTGGTTTCGCTGGCGGAAACAATGCCGACATCCGGCTGATCCACCTGCGAAAGGTCGATCATGGGGGCGCCGGGCTCGGGTGCATCAGCGGATTCGAAGTCGTCGCTGCGGCGATGATCCTCGGCTTCCGCCTTCAGGAGGGCCTGACGGTCGGCAAGCGGGATCTGGTAATAATCCGGATGGATTTCCGCAAAAGCGAGAAAGCCGTGGCGATTGCCACCGTAATCGACGAAGGCCGCCTGAAGGGAGGGCTCAACGCGAGTGACCTTGGCAAGATAGATATTGCCGCGGATCTGTTTTTTGTGCTCCGATTCGAAATCGAATTCTTCGATCCGGTTCCCACGGACAACGACTACGCGTGTCTCCTCTTCGTGGGAGGCGTCGATAAGCATTTTGTCTGCCATGTAAGCTGTGCTCCTCGGCGCAGCCTTGTTTTATACGAGAACAGGCCCACCACACGGACGAGCCTTTCATATGAGTGCAAGGATGTGCCGGAAATGAAGTCTCCAGCCGGGCCTCTGTAAACTGGCAGCATCCGGACCGACGGCGAGGCATTTGGCCTGCTCCTGGTATCCGGTTCATGTGAAAACTGCTGCGACATCATTGGCCAGGCGGAACGACAATAATATATAGACCCCTTGGGGTCCGATGAATTTGCTCTCCTCAGAGCAGCGGTGGCAGCGCCACCGGGTAGGTCTCCGGCCACGGCCGGAATTGATCCAGTTTCAGGATAAATGTAACGACGGCAGATGATTGCCCGTTTTGCAGCGCCAGCGTCTTTTCCGATTGGCAGCCGGCGGGCATCTATCCCGTCAACACTTTTAACCCTCATCCGTGTTGTATGTTTTCTCTGTCATAATAGCAATAGGCTGGCTAAATATGCCATATTGTTGGTGGAATTTCCGGGTTAACAATTGGTTCACCAAGGCCTGCGATTGTGGGGCGCAAACGCGCAAACTATCGTACGGCGTGGTTGAAACGGCACTGTTGCCGGCGTTTTTCCGCGCCGTTTATCGAAAATGACTGACATACGGAATTTCTTGAGGACCATGGATTTCACGCGCAACGCAGCGATATCAGGCGGGGCAGGGCGGCTTGGCGCGCGAATCGCGCGGGCTTTGGCGGCTCTGGCATTTTCCGTCGCCGCCTCTGTTTCCGTCGTGCCGGCAGCCCATGCCGTGGAGCCGCTTGTCGCCCATCAGGCGCGTATCATCGGTGATGAGGCGCGCACGCGCATCGTTCTCGATTTTGCAGAAGAGCCGGAATTCGACGTTCACTATCTCGATTCGCCCGCGCGCATCGTCGTGGACTTTCCCGCGGTGAATTTCGCTTTCCCCACATCCGACCTCAAGCCAACAGGTCTTTTCTCGGATATCCGCTTCGGCACCATGGGCCAGAACAGCGCCCGCATCGTGCTGACGGCGAAAAAGCCGGTACAGGTGACTGTTGCCGAAACGAAGAAGGCTGACGACGGGCAATCTTTCCGTTTCGTGCTCGATGCCGAGATCACCACCAAGGGCAAGTTCGCGGAACTGGTGAAGGATCAGCAATGGCAGGCGCCCGCCCCGGTAACGACTGCCGCGATCACGCCTGACGACAAGACATCGCGTCCTGCGGAATTTGTCATCGCGGTCGATGCCGGTCATGGCGGCATCGATGCCGGCGCCACCGGCGGCACGACGGGCACCGAGGAAAAGGTCATCACTTTGACCTTTGCGAAGGAACTCGCGGAACGGTTGAACCGCGAACCCGGCATCAAGGCGTTTCTGACGCGCGATTCCGATACATTCCTTGCCCTGTCCGAACGGGTGACGATTGCCCGCCAGAACAATGCCAACCTCTTTATATCGCTGCATGCGGATACATTGAAGCAAAAGGGTATCCGCGGCGCGACCGTTTATACATTGTCAGACCGGGCGTCGGACCGGCAGGCACAGGAACTGGCGGAGCGCGAAAACAAGTCCGACCAGATTGCGGGTGTTGCGGCCTCCAGCGAGCCGCCTGAGGTCGCCGATATTCTTCTCGATTTCACCCGCCGCGAAACCCAGGCCTTTTCGGTGACGCTCGCCGAAAACATCGTCTCATCCTTCGAGGGGCAGGTGGGCCTCATCAACAATCCGCACCGTTATGCCGGTTTCATGGTGCTGCGCGCTCATGACGTGCCCTCTGTGCTGCTGGAACTCGGTTTCCTCTCCAATGCGGAAGACGAAAAGCTGCTTCTCGATGGGGAATGGCGCAAGAAGGTGGCCGATACGCTGGCAACAGCCGTCGGGCGATACCGCGCCAAGGCCATGGCGAACGGCGGCTGAGAAGGGAACCAGCGGAGCGACGATGCTGTTGCCTCCCTGCCATTGACCGCCGAAAAGCTGTTCAATTCTTGGGTCTTGCGGACGATTGCGGAGGCGAAGCCCTATTTTACTCACATTCGCCGCGTTACTCGAAGCGCGGATTCGGTGGCGATCCGCAAGCGTCCGCAACGCAATTGCGGGCCTGCCGCCCGGTAACATATCAGCGAATGCTGCCGTATCCGGCTTGTCATCGAAGGTATGGTGTGCAAAACGGCACGCGATATGCAAGGATGCGCCCGTAAATCGTCGGGCGTTGATGGTTACGATTCGAATTATCGGTAGCTTGGTATGATCAGACTGATTGGATATTTTTTCGGCTTGGCCAGCGTACTCTTCCTGTGCGCCGCCGTCGTCGGTGCGATTTATTTGCACGGCGTGACGAAGGACCTGCCGGATTACGCAGTTCTGAGCACCTATGAGCCGCCGGTAACGACGCGCGTGCATGCCGGCAACGGTGCGCTGATGGCGGAATACGCCCATGAAAAGCGCTTGTTCCTGCCGATCCAGGCCATTCCCGACCGTGTGAAGGCCGCTTTCCTGTCCGCCGAAGACAAGAATTTCTACAACCACCCGGGTGTCGACATCTTCGGTCTCGGCCGCGCCATTCTCGTCAATCTCCAGAATGTCGGCTCCGGCCGTCGTCCGGTCGGCGCATCCACCATCACCCAGCAGGTGGCGAAGAACTTCCTTCTGACCAACGACCAGACCATCGACCGCAAGCTCAAGGAAGCCATTCTCTCCTTCCGCATCGAGCAGACCTATTCCAAGGACAAGATTCTCGAGCTTTATCTCAACGAGATCTTTTTCGGCCTGAATTCCTACGGCATCGCCGGTGCGGCACTCACCTATTTCAACAAGTCGGTAACGGAACTGACGATCGCTGAGACCGCTTATCTCGCATCGCTGCCGAAGGGACCGAACAACTATCATCCCATCCGCCGCGAAAAGGCTGCTCTGGAGCGCCGCGACTGGGTGATCGACCGCATGGCCGAAAACGGCTACATCACCGTCGCCGACGCCACCGACGCCAAAAAGCAGCCGCTCGGCGTCAATCTGCGCCGCGGTGGCGCGCATATTTTCGCGTCCGATTATTTCGCTGAGGAAGTCCGCCGCCAGATCGTCGAGAAATATGGCGAGGAAGCCCTTCTTGAAGGGGGGCTCTCGGTCCGTACCTCTTTCGATCCGCAAATCCAGATGGAGGCGCGCAAGGCGCTTCAGGACGGGCTTGTGCAATATGACGAGCGCCGCGGCTTCCGCGGACCGGTGGAAAAGATCGAGACGGCCGGCGACTGGACGGCGGCGCTGGCCAAGGTCAAGGGTCTCCGGGACGTTCCGGAATGGAAGGTCGCGGTCGTGCTCGCGGTTGCCAACGATGGCGTCGATATCGGCGTCCAGGCCGATCCCGATGCGGAAGATGGCGACAAGCGCACGCGCGGCCATATCTCTGCTGAAAACATGCGCTGGGCTTTCCGTGATGCAAGCGGCAAAAGAGCAACCGCCAAGTCGCCGGTCGGTGTCGTGACCGCGGGTGACGTCGTTTATGCACAGCCGCTTTCCGGCTCCGGCAATGAATATCGCCTGCGCCAGCCGCCAAAAGTGCAGGGCGGCATGGTGGTGATGGACCCGCATACCGGCCGTGTTCTGGCGATGGTCGGCGGCTTCTCCTATGCGCAGTCGGAATTCAACCGCTCGACGCAGGCCATGCGCCAGCCCGGCTCCTCCTTCAAGCCGTTCATCTATGCGGCCGCGCTCGACAACGGCTATACGCCCGCCTCGGTCATTCTCGACGCGCCGATTGAGGTGGTATCTGGCAATCAGGTCTGGAAGCCGCAGAATTACGGCGGGGGTTCCGCCGGTCCTTCGACCCTGCGTCTCGGTATTGAAAAATCCCGTAACCTCATGACCGTGCGTCTGGCGCAGGACATGGGCATGAATCTGGTCGCGGAATATGCCGAGCGCTTCGGCATCTATGACAAGATGCCGCCGCTTCTGTCCATGTCTCTGGGTTCGGGCGAAACGACCGTCATGCGCATGGTTTCTGCCTATTCGGTCATCGCCAATGGTGGCAAGCAGATCAAGCCGACGCTGATCGACCGTATTCAGGACCGCTACGGCAAGACGATCTTCCGCCATGAGGAACGCGCCTGCGAAGGCTGTAACGCGACCAGCTGGCAGAACCAGGACGAGCCTGTCATCGTCGACAATCGCGAACAGGTTCTCGATCCGATGACCGCATACCAGACGACGTCGATGCTTGAAGGTGTTGTTCAGCGCGGCACGGCGGCGGGCAAGATCAAGGTCGATCTGCCGGTTGCCGGCAAGACGGGCACCACCAATGATGAAAAGGACGCCTGGTTCGTCGGTTACACGCCGGACATGGTTGCCGGCCTCTATATCGGTTTCGATTCGCCCGCACCTCTCGGTCGCGGCGGCACCGGCGGCTCCCTGTCTGCTCCGATCTTCGGTGAATTCATCGCTGATGCGGCCAAGCACATGGAACCGAGCAAGTTCATCGTGCCTGCTGGCATGAACTTCGTCGCCGTCAACCGCAAGACCGGCATGGCGGCGGTCGAGGGCGAGCCGGACACCATCATGGAAGCCTTCAAGCCGGGCACGGGTCCCGCCTCTACCTTCTCTGTCATCGGCGATGACGGATACATGTCGCAGGAAGACATTCTGAAGACCTCGCCGCAGGCGCAGCAGGCCATCACCGGCGGTGGCGGCGGTCTTTATTGACATCAGTCCTGACGTTTGGCTGGGGCGCGGGTCTTTACATCCGCGCCCCCCGCATTTATTTGAGCAACGAGTTTCAATGAAGGTGAAGAACCAGCGAAATGCGCAATGAAATCGTGAACGTAGTCGACGAAATCAAGCAGGCCATAAGCCTGCTGAGGAGGCATCTTTGACTGGGACCAGGCGATAAGACGGCTGGACTGGTTGAATAACAAGGCAGAGGACCCGACCCTCTGGAACGATGCCACTGAGGCCCAGAAGCTGATGCGCGAACGCCAGCAGCTGGATGACAGCATCAACGGCGTCAAGGCGCTGGAGCAGCAGCTCCGCGACAATATCGAGCTGATCGAACTCGGCGAGATGGAAGGCGATGACGAAATCGTCAAGGACGCCGAAGATGCGCTGAAGGCGCTGAAGAGCGAGGCGAACCGCCGCCAGGTGGAAGCCATGCTTTCAGGCGAGGCCGATGGCAACGACACCTATGTCGAAGTGCATTCCGGAGCCGGCGGCACCGAAAGCCAGGACTGGGCGAACATGCTTCTGCGCATGTATACCCGCTGGGCCGACCGCGAAGGTTTCAAGGTCGAGGTTCTCGAAGTTCACGACGGCGAAGAAGCCGGCATCAAGTCCGCGACGATCCTCGTCAAGGGCCACAATGCATTCGGCTGGATGAAAACGGAATCGGGCGTGCACCGCCTCGTTCGTATTTCGCCCTATGACAGCAATGCGCGTCGCCACACATCGTTCTCTTCCGTCTGGGTTTACCCCGTCGTCGATGATTCGATCCAGATCGACATCAATGAGAGCGATTGCCGTATCGATACCTATCGTTCGTCCGGTGCGGGCGGCCAGCACGTCAACACGACAGACTCGGCCGTGCGTATCACGCATATCCCGACCGGTATTGCGGTTGCCTGCCAGCAGGAGCGTTCGCAGCACAAGAACCGCGCCAAGGCGTGGGACATGCTGCGCGCCCGCCTCTATGAGGTGGAGCTGCAGAAGCGGGAAGAGGCGGCAAACGCCCAGGCCGCGTCCAAGACGGATATCGGCTGGGGCCACCAGATCCGTTCCTACGTTCTGCAGCCTTACCAGCTGGTCAAGGATCTGCGCACCGGCGTGGAAAGTACAGCACCCGGCAACGTGCTGGATGGCGACCTGAACGAATTCATGGAAGCCGCACTCGCCCACCGCATCAGCGGCGGCGCGGATGTGGAAGTCTCGGATATCGATTAAGGCGTCCGGCGCGCCGATTGGAAAATTACCCCTCGCAAACCTATTGCGAGGGGTTTTTCGTTGGAGGACTAGCATGAAACAGGCGCTCTATATCGTCGACGTCCAGCCGAGCTTCAATCCGCCGGCTGGGCTGGTGGCGGAGATATCCGCACTCGCCCTGACCATGCCCAGCATCGCCACCGTCGAGCGTCATGATGAAAGTGTGACGCCCTTCGAGCGGCAACTCGGCTGGAAGCCGGGCAGGGATGACGAGTCGCTTGTTGCGGCAGATCGCATATTCATCAAACACGGTTATGCGCCTCCACGGGAGGTCATCGACTATCTCCTGTCGCTGAAACTCGACAGGGTGCTGGTCTGCGGCATTCAGGCTGATACCTGCGTGCTGGCCGCTGGTTTTGCCCTTTTTGATGCGGGGCTGCATCCCACGCTGTTGCCGTGGCTAACGGTGGGCTCCAGTCTCGACCGCAGTGGTGAACTCGGTGCAAGATTATGGAAACATCATTTTGGAGCGGTTCTTGCCGGGCCGGAGGCACTGGAAGCATAGCCTTGCCCGGCCGCGTATCCGGTCCGATCAGTTCGAAGCTTTTTCGATCTTCATCTCACCCAGCTCGTCGATCAGGATCGTCCAGCTTTCCGCTTCCTTGCTCATCGGGTCCGTCTTCAGATAAACGGTTACGAACAAGCCGGGCGAGGCGGGGGTGCCATTCGAGCTTTCAGGACGAATATCCGTGACGTAGGATTTCATCTGGCTGAATTCTTCCAGCTCGATATTTTCGAGGAGATTCGGCCCATCGGCCGTAAAGACGATGCGCTGCAGGTAGATCTTCGCCGTGCCGTCGCGCTGGCGGATGGCGATGACCTTGTAATAACCGCGTGTGGGCGAGGCAGGCGGCGGCCGCAGCTGTCCGTCAGGACCTTTCACCGGCTCAAGATTCCGATCTTCCCACATGCCGCTGCTGACGACGAAGATTGCCGAAACCGGCAAGGCGTCGATCGCTTCCGTCTGCGCCCGCGCAGGAAGCACGGCGGCGGCGAAAAGGAAAGCAGCGAGGATAGGTCTTGTCAGTTGCATGGCCATTATCGATTGTGGGCGTCAATTGTTGAACTGTTCGGCGAGAACCCGGTCCGACCATGAACGATCCGGATCCGAGAGAATTCTGGCCGTCCTGTCCTGCGATTGTGCGATCCTAACGTGACGAACGGATTTCACCTCGGTGTGGTCGGCCACCGCGTTCACCGGGCGCTTGTCGCGTTCGAGAACATGAATGTCGACCGTTACCTTATTCGGCAAAAGCGCGCCGCGCCAGCGTCGCGGCCGGAAAGCACTGACGGGGGTCAGCGCCAGAAGCGGTGATTCCAGCGGCAGGATCGGTCCATGGGCGGAGAAATTGTAGGCTGTCGAACCAGCCGGGGTCGCCACCATCATGCCGTCGCAGATCAGCTCTTCCAGCCGCACCTTGCCGTCCACCTCGACACGAAGCTTGGCGGCCTGATGGGACTGGCGAAACAGGCTGACCTCGTTCATGGCGAGGGCGGTGAACTCGTCGCCGTCGGAATCCGTTGTCGTCATGCGCAAGGGGTGAAAATCATTGCCGCTCGCCACCGCGATGCGCTCGAGCAGGCCTTCCACCCGGTAGTCATTCATCAGGAAGCCGACGGACCCCCGGTTCATGCCATAGACACGCTTGCCGGAATTCATCGTCTCGTTGAGAATCTGCAGCATGAAGCCATCGCCGCCGAGTGCAACGATCACCTCCGCCTCTGCAAACGGCGTATCGCCGTAAATGCCTTTCAGCTCTTTCAGCGCTGTCTGCGCCTCCTCTGTTGCGGAGGCGACGAAGGACAGTGAATAGGTAGAATGCGACATTCGCTTCCCTCGACAACGGCGCAGACCGGGCCGGTCCGAGCAAGGCACTGTAACCTGTTGAAGCGGCTTGAAATCTTTAAACCTCAACAAGGAGGTGGATAACATGCCGCCAGACGCACCCTTGGTACATGAAGACGGCGGCTGGCGACAAGGCCTTTCGCAGACGCAGGCGTTCCCTGGAGGCGGACCGCACCGCTCCGGTCCACAGCTTCTTGATTTGCGCCCACCGACAAGGGTTGCGATGCGGGACGGCCTGATGCAGTTTGCCAAGGCAGCCGGAATGACGAGTGGCAGGAGACGGATGTGGCGCTGAACTACGATATCTATGATGTCTTTACCGAGACGAAAATGGCGGGAAATCCGCTGGCGGTCATGTATGACGCCGATGATCTTTCCCAAGCCACGATGCAGGCGATTGCGCGGGAAATGAACCTCTCCGAGACGGTTTTCGTTAACGGCTCCACCAACCCGGCGCATGCGGCTTCGCTGCGCATCTTCACGCCATCAGGCGAATTGCCCTTTGCCGGCCATCCGACGGTGGGCGCCGCAGTCGCCATCGCCGAGCGAAATCGCGGCGAGGGTGATGACGACATCGATATGGTCTGCGTGCTGGAGGAGAAGGTGGGGCCGGTGCGTTGCGCGGTGAAGATGCGCGCGGGAGCCGTCAGCTTCGCGGAATTCGACCTGCCGCGCAAATCATCCCGAGTTGACCTGCCGCTCGATCACACCGCGCTTGCCGATGCGCTCGGCGTCAGCGAAGGACATCTCGGCTTTGAGAATCATGTGCCGTCTATCTGGACAGCAGGCGTGCCGTTCCTGCTCGTACCGCTGCACAATATCGCCGCGATCAGGGACATGGATTTCGACGCCAATCTTTGGCTGCGCACCGCGCCGCTGGTCGAGGGACGCCTGGCGGCGGCCTATATCTACTGTCGCGGCGGCGTCAATCACGCGGCAAAGTTCCACGCCCGCATGTTCTCCCCGGATATGGGCATTTCGGAAGACCCCGCAACCGGTTCCGCCGCCGCCGCCCTGTCCGGCGCGATCCACCATTTCGACGGGCTGACGGACGGCCATCATCCGCTCCTGATAGAGCAGGGCGTGGAGATGGAAAGACCGTCCCACATCCATCTACGCATGGACATCAAGGACAACGAAATAGCCCGCGCGCGCATCGGCGGTCATGCGGTGCGTGTGGCGTCGGGCACGTTCGAGATTTGAGGCGAACGGTCGTTTGATTGTCCGGTAACATCCCGTACCGGTGGCTTCTGTGATCGCGCGCCGCGCGACGCCTGATGGAGCGGACACCGGGATGGCCGTCCTTGACATATATCCCGACGAGGGTTTTAAATTCGCGCGCATCTCCGCGAACCGGCGGAGATTTGCGCACCAGATCATGGTTTTTAGCACATAGAGGTCCCAATGCGCCGAGTCCCTTCTCACGAAAATCACCTTGGAGTTTCTGAGAAGTTGAGGGTTCATGCGCACTTTGAATCTGGGCATCCTCGCCCACGTAGACGCAGGCAAGACTAGCCTTACGGAGCGTCTCCTATTTGACACCGGCGTAATCGACAGGCTGGGCAGCGTCGATACCGGTAATACACAGACAGACAGCCTCGAACTGGAGCGGCAGCGCGGCATCACCATCAGGGCCGCTGTCGTGTCCTTCACCATTGGCGATACCGTCGTCAATCTCATCGATACGCCCGGCCATCCCGATTTCATTGCGGAAGTCGAGCGTGTGTTGGGGCTGCTTGATGCAGCGGTGGTTGTGGTTTCGGCCGTGGAAGGCGTGCAGGCGCAAACGCGGATACTTGTTCGGGCGTTGCAACGTCTCGCAGTCCCGTTCGTATTCTTCATCAACAAGGTCGATCGCCCCGGCGCGCGCTATGATGAGGTCGTGCAGAACCTCGCCGATCAGTTGAGGGCGCGCCCGATCGCCATGTCGACTGTCACTGGCGCTGGCGGCAAGTCCGCGCGGGTGGAGGCTCCGGATGTGAAGAGCGAGCCGTTTTTCTCCATCCTCTGCGAAATCCTTGCCGAGAATGACGAGGACCTGTTGCGCGACTATCTTTTGACGCCCGACGGTGTGGAGGCCGAAAGACTCCTCCAATCGCTCGCGCATCAGACCGCCCATGGGCTGGTGCATCCGGCTTTTGCCGGTGCGGCGATGACGGGAGCCGGCCTGCCGGCTTTGATATCGGCCATTGTCGACATGCTGCCCGCTCGTCAACCCGACCCCGAGGGAGAAGTCTCGGGAAAAATCTTCAAGATCGAACGCGGATGGGGCGGTGAAAAGCTGTCATATCTGCATTTGACATCCGGAACGATCCAGCTCCGGCAGTATCTGCCTTTGCCGCAGGGACCGGTAAGAGTGACCGGAATACAGCTGTTCGAGGACGGTCACGTTCACAATTCGACGCATCTCCGCGCCGGTCAGATCGCCCGCGTCACCGGCTTTACGAGTGCCCGGATCGGCGACAGGGTTGGCGCGGACGCGGTTGCCGACAGCCCGTTTCATTTCGCTCCACCCACGCTTGAAACACGAGTCGTTTCCCGCCGTCCGGCTGAGCACGCGGCGCTCTGGCTGGCGCTGAACCAGCTGACCGAGCAGGATCCGCTTGTCGGATTGCGAAGGAACGACGAGACGAACGAGGTTTTCGTATCGCTCTATGGCGAGGTGCAAAAGGAGATCATCCAATCGGAACTGTTGACGGGGTTTGGCATCGAGGCCGAATTTGAGGACAGCACGATTATCTGCGTGGAAAGGCTGGCAGGTATCGGGCGGACTTCAAACCATCTTCAAGGCACCAAACCCCTTTATCGCCACCGTCGGATTGCGGGTCGAGCCAAGACCGGATGGTGCGGGAAACAGCTTCGCACTGGAGGTGGAGGTGGGCCAGATGCCCGCAAGCTTTTATCGAGCGGTCGAGGAGACCGTATTCGAAACGCTGAAGCAGGGCATATTCGGTTGGCGGGTGGTGGATTGCCATGTCGCCATGACGGCCGCCCGGCAGAGTGCACCGTCAAGCACGGCTGCCGATTTCCGGCAGCTGACACCATGGGTGCTGGCAATGGCGCTGACCGAAGCGCAAACCTACGTTTGTGAACCGATCGATCACTTCCACCTCGAAGCGCCGGCGGCAGCGATGACACGCCTGAGCACCGTTCTTGCCAAAGCGGGTGCAGTCACCAGAAACGCCGTTATCTCCGGCGGCATGGCAAGGCTTGAAGGGACGATAGCGTCGGCAATGGTTCAGGGTGTTCAGCAGCAGGTGCCGGGGCTGACGGGTGGCATGGGCGCGATGGAAACGTCGTTCAGCCACTATGCACGGGCGGATAATCCGCCGCCGCCGCGCCGGCGGTCGGGTGCTGATCCGTTCAATGAGCGCGATTATCTGCTGAGCCTGCGCCGAAATGCAGAATGACCGCCGCGGAAATCAAATATTCCGCGACGGTCATTTTTCACATCAGACTTGAACAGGCAACGCGGAGAGGGATCCTCTCCGCGTGACCTCCTGTCAGTTGAACCGGCCCGCGGCATGGGCAAGCATCGTATAGACCTTGCCGGTATCGGAGGTGAGGTAGGACTGGGTGACTGTCCGGTCGCGATCCGTGCGGGCCACATCGGCGAGCAGCTTTTCGAAATCGGTGATGTAGCGGTCCACGGCGGTGCGGAATTCAGCCTCCCGCTCGTATTTGCGCTTGATCTCGTCAAACGTCGTCTGGCCCTTCAGCGTGTAGAGGCGACGAGTGAAGACGTCGCGCTCGCCGCGCTGGTAACGGCGCCACAGTTCCACGGACGCATCGTGGTCGATGGCGCGGGCGATGTCGACGGAGAGCGAGTTCAGCGATTCCACCATGTGCCGCGGATTGCGGGTATCGGCCGCACGCGTTGGCTGCTGCTCGGTGCGGGGTGCGGAAGCGGCTGCCGTTTCCTGTGAGGCGCCGCGCAGAAGATCGCTGATCCAGCCACCGCCTTCTTCACGACGTCCAGCGGGAGCGGCAGCGCCAGTGGGAGCCGGGGCAGGTGCCTGACGGTTCTCGACCTGGCGGTTTTCAAGCGGCAGGGTGCCACGCAAGGCAGGGGCAGCAGCAGGCTGCGGCTGTGCCGGGCGCTGTTGTACCGGAGCGGCTGCTGCCGGCTGCGGACGCGTCTCGACGCGGCGTTCAGCGGCAGGCTGGGTCGCGGCGATGGCACGGGCGACCGGTTCGGACACTTCCATCTGGTGGGTCGAACGACCGACAAGGTGGGAAATATCCTGCAGGGCCTTGATCTGCTCGGAAACGGCGCGGCGCATGGCGGCAGCGCTTTCCTTGGCTTCTTCCGGCAGGTCGAAGGCGCCGCGCTTCAGTTCGGCGCGTGTCGCATCCAGCTCGCGGCGGATGTCGTGGCTGGAGCGGCGGATTTCGTCCGTTGCACCGGCAAAGCGGCTAACGGCCTCCTCGACGGCCTGACGCAGCGTTTCCTTGAGGTTGGCGGCGGCGGCATTCGATTTTTCCGAGGCGCTGCCCAGAAGATTGTCGACTTCCGAAAGCGAGGACTCGACACCGCCGCGCAGGCGGTTCACCAGCTCGTCGGAGTATTTCTGCGCGTCGGAGAGCGTGCTTTCGATCGAGCGGCTGGCATCCTGACCGGCGGAGAGCAGGGCGCCCCGCATGGTCTGTGCCGCCGAGCGGGCGCGCTGTTCGGTCTCGTCGAGCGAGCGGCCGATATCGGTGAAGGACGCCTGCAGATTGTCACGCAGATTGCCGGCGACATTCTGCGAACGCTCTTCGGCTTCGTTGAGCGTGGTTTCCACGACGCCGACGACGTTGCGCATGGCGCTTTCGATTTCCTCGGAGCGCTTGACGAGGCCGACGGACAGGCTGCGCAGCGCATCCTGGCGTTCCTCCAGCGTGCCGACGAGGCTCGACTGTGCGGCATTGAGCAGTTCGGATGCCTGGCTCAGCACCTTCGAATGTTCTTCGAAGCGTCCGACGATACCGGCAACCTGCGCCAGCGTCTGGCCGGAAATATTCGACAGGCGGTCGATCTTTCCTTCGAGCAGACGGCTGGAGCTGGACACCATGTCGGCGGCCTGCGAGGCGGATTCGGAGAAGCGGGTCGCCGAGGCGTTCAATGCCTCATCTGCCGCGCCGAAGCCCTGTGCGGCGCGCTCAACGGCGGAATTGAAGTTGGTTGCCGACTGTTCAACGATCTCGGCCATGCTGTTATGGGTCTGCGACAGCATGTCCGTGCTCTGGCGGGTGGCGGCGACCAGCTTGTTGGCGGCATCGCTGCCGGCGCGGGCATATTTGTCGATGCCCTGTTCGACGGCGTCCGCCATAGCAGTATGGGTCTCGGACAGCATATCCGTGCTCTGGCGGGTGGCTGCGACGAGCTTGCCCGCCGCATCCGTTCCGGCAGCGGCATAGTCACTGATCGCCTGTTCCACCATGCCGACCATGCCGCTGTTGCTCTGCGAGAGAAGCTCGGCGCTCTGCTGGGCGGCGGAAACGATCTTCTCGGCGGCTTCGCGGCCGATGGTGGCATATTCGTCGACGATAGGCTTGGCTTTCTCCTCGATCAGGCGAGACAGCTCCGCAGAGCGGCTGGCCAGCATCGAGTTGAGTTCGCGGGTGCGGTTGTCCAGCGCCGAGCGGATGGATTCACCGCGCGCGTCGAGGGCCGATTCGACACCCGTCAGCGTTTCGGAAATGACACCGACCTGAGAGCGGACGACGGCTTCAGCCTCGGCAACCTTGTTGACGATAATGTTGCCTGCCTCGGAGAAGGTCTGGGCCACGGCGGCGGCCTGGCCGGAGAGACGGGTCTGCGCATCCGAGATGCGGTTAACGATCTCGCCGGAGCGCTCTTCGATGGCCTTGGTGAAGGCTTCGTTCTGCGCCTGCACCTGTTCTGCAAATTCCGAACCGGATTTCGAGAGCAGGGCGGATGAGCGGGCCGCTTCATCGCCGATGCTCTGGGTGGCCGACGTGACCGCGCCGCGCAGGCTGACAGCGAGATCGCTCGCCTTGCCTTCAATGGTGCGGTTGACGTTTTCGAGGCCGATCGTCAGCGCACGGTCCATGGTGCCGAGGCGCTCATCGATGCGGGCCGTGCCGCTATCGAAGGTTTCTGCCAGGCGGCTGGTGCGGCTTTCCAGCGTATCTGCGACACGCGTGGTCTGTTCGTCCAGAATGCCGGTGATGCGCTCGGCGGCCTCGTCGCTGGTGCGGGCGAACACGGCCGTCTTGTCTTCCAGCGCGTCGGCGAAGCGGCGGCCGGCGTCCTCGATCGAGCTGTTGACGTTGGCGAGATCGCCACCGACGCGGGTCTGCAGGGTGTCGAGAGATGTCTCGATGCGGGCGCCTGTCTCGTCGAGACGGGTTGTGACATTGCCGATCGATGTTTCGATGCGGGCGGATAGGGCGTCGGTGGCCCCGCCGATTTCGCGGGCTGCCTCGCCGATCTTGACGGCGATATCACCGGCGCTGTTGCGAAGACGCTCTTCCAGCGTCGCAGCACTGCCGTCGATTGCCTTCTGCAGCGTGTCCTGCTGGGTCTCGAGCGACAGTTCAAGCATGCTGGCGCTGGAGGCGACCGTGGTGCCGATCATCATAGCCTGCTCGGAAAGCATGTCGCCCATCTGCGTCGTGGCGGAGCTGAGCGTCGCAGCAAGGTCCGCCTGGCGCTGGTCGAGCGCCGTGCGAATATCCTCATGCGATTGCGAGAGGTTGGTTTCGAGGCGGGACACACCTTCTTCCACCGTCTGGGCAAAACGGGTGCTGCCGTCTTCAACGACGCTTTCGATGCGGTTGGCCGCGCCCGAGACACTCTGCTCGATCAGGCCGCTATTGCGCTCCAGCGAGCCGGCAATGCGCTCGGCCTGGGAGCCGAGCATGGTTTCGAGCCGCTCGTGACCGCTGGCAAGCGCGTTCTCAAGCGTGAATGCGGTGGATTCGAGACGCTGGCCGACACCGGCCGCCGCAAGCGAAAGCGACGATGCTCTGGCATCCATCGCCTCGGCGATACGCTCCTCGACACCAGAAATCGTCATATCGAGCGCAAGAGTGCGGCTGTCCAGCGCATCCGCGATGCGTTCTTCCGCGCCTGCCACGATGCCGGAAAGGGCAGCGGTACGGCTGTCCAATGCGTCTGCAATGCGGTCTTCGACACCGGAAACGGCGTTCTGCAGGGCCGTGGTGCGACCATCGAGAATATCGGCGATCTTTTCCTCGACGCCGGAGAAGCTCATGTCGAGCGCCATGGTGCGGCTGTCGAGAACATCCGTAATCCGCTCTTCGGCGCCGGAAACGACGGTCTTCAGCGAATCCGTGCGGCTGTCAAGCGCGCTGGCAATACGGGTCTCGGCGCCGGCCACCAGTTCGCCAAGGGCTGCGGTGCGCGTGTCGAGCGCTTCGGTGATTTTTTCCTCCGCGCCGGAGAATGCCATGTCGAGCGCCATGGTACGGCTGTCGAGCGCATCGGCGATGCGTTCTTCAGCGCCGGAGACCACGGCGTTGAGAGCGGCGGTGCGGCCATCCAGCGTTTCCGCGATACGGGTTTCAGCACCGGCGACCACGTCGCCGAAGGTGGCCGTGCGGCTGTCGAGCGCGCCGGCGATTTTCTCTTCAGCGCTCGCCACAATGCCGGTGAGGGCAGAGGTACGGTTGTCGAGCGTCTCGGACAGTCTTTCCTCGACATTGGCAAAGGTCATGTCGAGCGAAAGGGTGCGGCTGTCCATCGTATCGGCGATGCGTTCCTCGACGCCGGAAATGGCGCTGGAAAGAGCGGCCGTGCGGCCGTCAAGCGTATCGGCGATACGGCTTTCCGCACCGGCGACGACGTCGTGCAGGGCAGCCGTGCGGCTTTCCAGCGTATCGGAAATACGATCCTCGATGCCGGAAACAGCACCGGTGATGGCGGCAGCCCGGGTTTCGAGCGTGTCCGAAAGGCGGCGCTCGACATCGGCAACGACACTGTTGATCGCGGCGGCGCGTTCGTCGAGCATGGCGGCAAGGCGTTCGGCCGTGCCGGAGACGGAGCCGGTAATCGCCATCGAACGGCTGGCGAGTGCCTCGTCGAAACGGTTCTGGCTGGCTGAGAGCGCACCGAACAGGGCGTTGCTGCGTTCCGACAGCACAGCGTCGATCTTCTCGTGAGAATTGGCGAAGGCGTCGGTGATTTCGGCGGTGCGCTGGCCGATCGCGTCGCTGAAGGCCTGAGTCCGGATTTCAAGCGCGCTTTCCAGCATTTCCTGACCCGTGCCCAGCGCAGTTGCGAGCGCCAGCGACTGATCGGTCATGGTGGTGCCGATACGCTCCAGACCGGCGCTCAGCATGGTGTCGAGCGCTTCGGAGCCGCCGGCAACGGTTTCGTTGATGCGGGCGAGACTTTCCATCAGCTTGCTGTCGAGGCTGCCGGCGCGCTGGTCGAAGGCGCTGGCGAATTGCGCCACATGCACGTCGAAGGCCGAGTTGACCTGGCCTACCGTCGCCTGCATGCGCTCCTCGTAAAGGCCGGAGCGAAGATCGAGATCCATGATCGCATCGTCAGCCGTGCTCTGCAGGCTCTGGCGGAAGGAGAGGCCCTTTTCTTCAAGCGTCGTGGACAGCTTGTCGAGAACCGTATCGAGCGAACCGCCGATGACCTGCTGGCCGCGTTCGATATTGCGATTGAGTTCCAGCGTGCGGTTGGACAGCGTCTCGTTGAGCTGGCGAGTGCGTTCCTCAAGCGCGCTGTTGAGGCTTTCCACGCCGCTATCCAGCGTCGAAGCATGGATCGCGAAACGCTCCAGCAGCACTTCACCGCGCTCGTCCAGCGTCGAGGTGAGATTATGCAGGCGCATGTCGAATTCGTTGGAGATCGTCGAGCCCGAGGAGTTCAGCGCCTGGAGCAGGTTTTCGGTCTTGGCGGCGATCAGGCTGCCCATCGCTTCGGTCGAGGCGCGCGATTTTTCGAGCAGCGCAGCCGAACGCGTGTCGATCATAGAGGCGAAAGCCTCGCCGGTCGTGGCGATCCGCATCGAAAGCTCTTCGCCGACGATGGAAAGCTCTTCTTTAATCTGTTCCTGCGCGCCGACGATGGAGGAGCGGATGCGCTCGGCGTGATTGACGATGGCGTCACGCTCGGCGGTCAGTTCCTGCACGAGGCTGCGCACGCGCAGTTCATTGTCGGCATAGCTGCGTTCGAGCGCGTTGACTTCGGAATGAACGAGGGTTTCGAGTTCCGTCGCGCGGGCGATTGTGCGCTCGATGCCGTCATTCATGGCCGAGACTTCGCGGCGCACCGCCTGACCAACGGACATGATGCGGTCGGACGCTACCGTTTCGGGCTCGGCAAGACGAAGGGCGACTTCGGCCATGGAGCGGGCGGCGTTCCGCAGATCGCGGGCACGCGCCATCATGATCGCGAAGGCGAAGAACAGCATGATGGGAACAAGGATGCCGACGACGATTGCCATCAGGCCGGGGATAGCGGTGAGATCAGCCAGCGAGGCGATGTTCCAGAGCGCATTGCCATAGAGAAGATGTGCGATACCAAGGCCGCCGAGCGCCCAGATGACCGACATGATCGTGGCGTTGCGCAGCGCGCCGCCGATGGAGCCGCCTTCCAGCGATTTCAGGATCATGGCCGGGCTGCGCTTGGAACCGTCATTGGCCGCTTCGAGATTGGGCGATCTGGGTGTCTGTTCGGCAGGCGCGCGCGCGGCCTCGGGAGCAGGGGTCTGTCTGCTTGCTTCCTTCAATCTGGCCTCCGGCTGCTTCGGCGCTGCAGTTTTCCGCGTCTCCGGCTTTTCTTCGAAAGCGCCAAGCTGCAGGGCATCTTCCAATGCCTGAAATGCAGTCTCGTCGACAGAGTCGCTGATCTTGTTATTCGCCATGCGGTTACGCCTCGTTACACATACGCCCGGCTTCATGCCGTTGACCACTTGCGATCCGCAAGCAGACTGCCGCCATCATGCCAGCGGAACATTATCCCTTGAAGAGAGAACAATTCCGCCATTTACCAAATCCCGAATTGCTGGTGGTCCAGCTTTCGGGCGAAATTACATCACTGTGCCGCAATAACAAAGCTTGAGCTTAAGCCCTGCGGGAACGGCAGTACCGTAGTGACACATTTAGGTGTTCGAAACAATTAATGCGGATTTGCGGCGGTGGCGAAGTGTCGGCTTTTTAACAGTTTTTAAACCTGAGTTTCACGCTGAACGCCTTGTTTCGCATAAGTTTAACATAAATTAACCATAGCAGAAGATTTTCGCCCGCGTCACGCCGTAATTTAAGCTGATAGCAGCCGCCCGGATGCGTGAATACGACACAGATGTGACACGAAACAGGAAACGGTGAGACAGGATTTCAGCCATGGCAGCGGTCAGTATTGTTTTCGAAGCTCCCGATAATTGCGGCGGCGCGCCTGCCACCGGTAAAAAACCGATCGATTTCGATCATCTCGCCCGGCAGACGATGGGCGACAAGGATCTGGAGATCGAGGTGCTGCAACTCTTCAGCCGCAACGCCCGCGCCGCCCTGCATGAAATGGCGGGTGCGGACGACAAGACCGTCATGGCGACGGCCCACCGTCTGAAGGGGTCGGCGCAGGCCGTCGGCGCATCCGCCATTTCCGCAGCCGCGGCAGCAGTGGAAGACAAGGGCAAGGACAGCGCGGCGATCGCAAAACTCGCGGCAACCATTGTCGAAGCCGAAAATTTCATCCTCAAGCTTTGCCGCTGAGGCGTAATCCATCAAATTTGCCATTTTGCAAGGCCGGTTGCGTCTAAGCGCCCTCGAAGCGGGTTGCCAAGGCGGAGCGGCCTTTCTATGTGTTTAGAACAGTTCTTAGATCACATTTTGGATTTCCGGCATGACAAAACTGACCATCGTTGCCTTTGACGGCACGCCCCATGAACTCGACGTGAGCAACGGCTCCACCGTCATGGAGAATGCGGTGCGCAACTCCATTCCCGGCATCGATGCGGAATGCGGCGGCGCCTGCGCCTGTGCGACCTGTCATGTCTATGTCGACGACGCCTGGGCCGAGCGCGTCGGCGGACCGGAACCGATGGAAGAGGACATGCTGGACTTCGCCTTCGACGTGCGCCCCACCTCGCGGCTCTCCTGTCAGATCAAGATGAATGACGAGCTTGATGGTCTCGTCGTTCATGTTCCCGAGCGTCAGGGCTGAAAATTTCCGTATTGCTTCACGCAGAAAAAGCCCCGCTCACCTGGTAGCGGGGAGCGGGGCGAGGCGGGTACGCGCATGCAGGCGAGGGAGGAAACACCTGCGAGCCCTCAAGTGCGCACCGGGAGAACCGGAGACGGTTGCAACCGCCGGACCCGCCTTGGGCCGCAACCATTTCAAACCGTATGAACAAGCTACAATGAGTCTTGCCGACCGCACCACGGCGAGAATTCACGGGTGATATAGGACATGACGTTACGTCATGTCCGTGATTTTCCCCGAGATTCTGGAAGGTACGGCCAATGACCGTCAGCGACGATTCTGGCTCTGCTCGAGCCGGTTTTTCAAAAGCCGGGTCATGCGGGCATCGAAATTTTTCGATTCCACGACGTCGAAGCGCATCTGGTCCCGGTCATGCTCGTCCATCACCGTCTGGGTGATCTTGCCGACCATTTCCTGCAGTGTCTCGCAGCTTTTCTGCGGCCGAAGCGAGGTCAGCTGTCTTTCAAGCGAACGGGCATGGGTGCGGGCGATTTCCGCATGGCGTTCCTCGTGGCGCTTGATATCGGCAAGCAGCGTATCCCAGATGAAGGCCAGTTCCGCCGTGGTGCGACGGCGGTTTTTCCATTGCGGCAGGAGAATGCGGGTGTTCAGCACCACTTTGGCGGTTCCGACGCTGCAAAGGCCGTTTTTCTCCACATAGGTGAGCTCACCCCCGAATTTGATTTCGGTAGCGCCGGGATGACGCGCGCCGGTATTGCGGGTCAGCGGTCCGTGCTTGGAAAGCTGCTGGTCGAGATCGGCCGCCGTTTTGCCGCCAATCGAAAAATAGGAATAGGTCTTGCGGACGATGGTGTCGGAAAATGCCGATCCGGGTAGGGAAAGTGCCATTGCGCCCGCCAAAGCGACGCAAAGAGCACGTGATGATTTAGTCATGACCCGGCCTTCCGGTTGAACTTCAAAAAGGTTTGCTGCATAGGCGGAGCGGAACTTATAAGAATTGGCATAACACTCCGTTATTCCCGAAAGGCGCGTGTTACGTGATAACAGCCGGCAGCAACGCGTGGCAAGCGGCCCATGGTCGCTCCCTGAAACTTGATGGGCGTGGCCGTATTATGGCCATCGTCAATGCAACGCCCGATTCCTTTTCCGATGGCGGCCGTTATCTTGCCGTCGATTCGGCTTTTTCCCATGCGCTGACCTGCGTGGAAGAGGGTGCTGACATCATCGATATCGGCGGTGAATCCACGCGGCCGGGTGCCGCCGCGGTGACGGAAGCCCAGGAACAGGACCGGGTGCTGCCCGTCATCGAGAAGCTGCGCCGCGAGACGGATGTGCTGATTTCCGTCGATACCTACCGCGCTTCGACGGCGAAGCTGGCGATCAGCGCCGGCGCACATATCGTCAATGACGTCTTCGGCCTGCAGAAGGACATGGAAATGGCCGGCGTGGTCGCCGCCACCCGCGCCGGGGTCTGCATCATGCATACCGGCCGCGACCGGCAGAAGCTTGCCGATGTGGTCGCCGACCAGTTCGAATTCCTCAATCGCTCGCTCGAGATCGCCGAGGATGCGGGTATTGCCCGCGATGCCGTCGTGCTCGATCCCGGTTTTGGTTTTGCCAAGGACGAGCGGGAAAATGTCGAACTGATGGCACGTTTCGGCGAGCTTGCCGCTTTCGGCCTTCCGGTTCTCGCCGGTACGTCGCGCAAGCGTTTCATCGGGTCGCTGACGGGCCGGGATGCGGCAGCGGAACGCGATATCGGAACGGCTGCGACCACCGCGATCCTGAGGTTGGCGGGTGCTTCGATTTTTCGCGTGCACAATGTCGCTGCAACGCGCGATGCACTGGCAATCGCCGATGCGGTTCTTGCCAAAACGTCGGCAAAGGCCGATGCGTAGATCAATGAGTGCCGGAATGCCATGTCCCCAAGAGGGGGCGGCTTTCTGGAGAAACAGTCCTGCCATGGAGGCGATGCGATGAGCCGCTATACCATCATCCTGAAAAACTGTTCTTTCTTCGCCCGTCATGGTCTTCTCGAGCAGGAGGAGGTGCTGGGCCAGCGCTTTTTCGTCGATGCCGAGATGGAAGTCGAGGCGGGTGATGCGCTGGAAACCGACGATATTGAAAATACCGTCGATTACGGCGTGGCCTTTGCCGTCATCGAAAAAATCGTCGTGGGGCAGCGCCGCTATCTCATCGAGGCGCTGGCGAACGATATCGCCAAGGCGCTGCGTGCCCGTTATCCGCAGATCGTCTGGCTCAGGATCACAGTGCGCAAACCATCGGCGCCGGTTCCCGGCATTCTCGATTATGCGCAGGTGAGCGTTGAACACCGTGCCTGAGAAGAAGACCGTCGCCGCATTGGGCCTTGGCGGCAATATCGGCGATCCCGCCGCCGCCATGGCAAGGGCGCTCCGAGAACTCGATGCACACGAGGATTGCCGCGTGCTGGCCGTTTCCGGACTTTATCGCACGCCGCCCTGGGGCAAGACGGATCAGGCGGATTTCTTCAATTGCTGCGCTTTGGTCGAAACCTCGCTTTCAGCGCCCGCGCTCTTGCAATTGTGCCTTGATATCGAAAAGGGCATGAAACGCGTGCGGACGGAGCGCTGGGGTCCGCGCACCATCGATATTGATGTGCTTACCTATGGGAACGAGTCTCTCGTAACGGAAAGCATTGAAGTGCCGCATCCACGCATGACGGAACGCGCTTTCGTGCTGATGCCGCTCGCCGATATTGCATCCGATCTCGAAGTCAGGGGCAAGGCCGTGCGGGAATGGCTACGGCAGGCGGACAAAACAGGCATTGTCAGCGCAAACGAAAAGCGGGAGTGGTGGACACTCCCGCTTGGTGATGGCTGAGAAGAGTATGGCGTTTACGGCTTGATGGAGCCGACAGCGATCTGATCAATATCGCGCGCCAATGTCACGCCGATGACCGGGATCATCTGGTCGGCGACCTTGACGGAAATGGTGATGTTCATCGAATTGTCTTTGGAGACGCGGGCGACCATGGCGCCGTTGAGCTTGGCGCGGTTGATGCCGACGACGACCTTGTCACCGCTCACCTGTCCGGAGGTGATGTCCAGTCCCTTGCCTTCGGCGCCGTCGAGGAACTTGCCCTCGTAGCTGTTGCCGTTCTGGCTGATGACGGCCGACATGGGCTGGCTGAAGACGCCGACGCGGCAGGTGCCGCCGAGCTTGATGCCGGTCTGCTTGTCGTCGAGCGGTTCGCCCGTCAGATCGCAGGTGAATTTGGTGCCTTTGTATTTGCCGGCAACGATTTCGCCCGGACCTTTCCAGACACCGGCCACGGAGCGGAAAAACACGTCGTCGCGATCGCGCGATGCGGCATGGACGTCAGACATGCCGAAACCACCGCTGACGGACAATATGGCGGCAAGCCCGCCCACAAGCGAAAAGAAGCGCGAATACATGATACTTTCCCCGGCGAAGAAGCCTGTTCGATAGGCTGCAATCTACCGGCGGAATGGTTAATGCTTGGTTTATTTCACTCTCATTTGCGGCTTTGTCCGTAACCTTTTGAACCGTAAATGCCCGGTAGATCAGGCTTTTTCACCGGTTTTTCCCCCGCTTAGATCGGGTGTGAGGTCGGACATGAAGTCGCCGATCCCCGGACGCTTCACCGCCCTGAACGGCAGCGGACGGCACAGATCCATCGCCGCAATGCCGATTCGCGCCGTCATCAGGCCGTTGATGACGCCTTCGCCGAGACGTGCGGAGAGTTTCGAGGCAAGGCCGTGACCGAGAACCTGCTGGGCAAGGCCGTCACCGACGGCAATCGACCCCGTGACGGCGAGATGTGCGACGACATCCCGCAGAAGCTTGAGCATGCCGAGCGTGCCGGGGCGGCCGCCATAAAGCTCCGCCATGGCGCGCACCAGCCGCGTGACTTCAAACAGCACATAAGCGAGATCGACCACAGCGCGTGGGCTGACGGCAGTGACGACGGAGACGCGCTTGGACGAATTGAGAATCAGTGCCCGCGCTTGCCGGTCGAGCGGCACGAGCAGCTCGCGTTCGGCAAGCTCGATCAGATGCGGGCCGTCGATGACGTCACTTTCCGTTTCCTTCAGCGCCGCTCGCCCCTTGGCCGTTTCGGCCCGGTGGGAGAGGACGGCATTCAGGCGGGTGACGATGGCGCGCGCAGGTTTCGGGCTCTTGTCGAGGCTCGCCGTCTCAGCATCCGCCTTGAGAGACTGCACGGCATTGAGCCGCATGATGCCGAAGACTTCGCGGCCGACGAGGGCAAGAACCGCAAAAAGCGCCACGATGAGGGCGATCGTCGCGGTATAACCCAGCCAGTCGGAGCGGGAGAAGAGATTGCGTATAAGTTGATCCGCCCACAGCCCGAAGGCAAGCGAGAACAGGACGCCCAGCGCACCGAGCGCGAGCTTACCGAAGGAGAAGCGGCTTTTCTTCGGCGTCGCGACCGGCAGCGCATTGGCATCGATTCCCTCGGGCGCCAGAAACGGATCGTCCTCGTCGGGTGTCAGTGAAATCTCGGCGTCGAAGCTTCGCGGTGCGCGCTTCTGTGTGGCGGACGACCGTGTCGTCTCCTCGGTATCGAGCGTGAAAGCCGCGGGGCGGCGTGTCTGCGGATCGTTTTGTGTGGGAGCCTTCATGCGAGCTTGTCTCCGAACAGGAACTGCATGGCGCGGTCGAGCCTGATATGGGGAACGGAAAGCCGGATGCCGCCGCTGCCCGGCTCATCTATGTTCGGCGGGCGGAAGCGCACGACATTGACGTCGGGCAGCGATGCCTTGTCGCCATCCCGGTCGATGCTGCGGAACAGCGGTTCCGGATCCTCGGGCAGGTCGCCGGGAAAGATCGCCGTCTTGCGATTGCCATCGAAGGTCTCGCCATTGATGGTTTCACCTGCTATCGGCGTGCCGACGATGACAGGCAGCTCGTGGCCGTCCTGGCGCACGCTCGCCTCGCGGGTGGCGCGCACGGAAGCGAGCGCCATGACCTCGATGCCGGCGCCGTTCATGCCGATTGTCGTGATGGCGCGGTCCACCAGACGGCGGGTCAGGCGCTCCAGCCGGTCATGGCTTTCATGGTGCAGATGGTCGGCCTTGGTGGCGGCAATCAGCACCTTGTCGATTCGCCTGCCGATCAGCGACGACAGCAGGCTGTTGGTGCCGGGGCGGAAACAGGCAAGCACATCACCGAGCGCACGCTCCAGATCCTGCACGGCTTCCGGCCCGCGATTGACGGCCTGCAGCGTGTCGATCAGGACGATCTGCCGGTCGAGGCGGGCAAAATGCTCGCGGAAGAAGGGTTTGACCACAATCGACTTATAAGCGTCGTAGCGCCGTTCCATCATGGCGCGCAGCGAGCCCTTGGGCGCTTTCTCGTCGGTGAGGCCCGGAAGCGGCGCGAAGGTCAGTGCGGGCGACCCTTCCAGATCGCCGGGCATCAGGAAACGGCCGGGCGGCAGGGTTGAGAGTGATCTCTCGTCGGACTTGCAGGCTTTCAGATAGGCTGCGAAACTTTCGGCCAGACGTCGGGCCGTCATTTCGTCGGCCGGCGCGTTGATATCGAGCGAAGAGGCGATCGCCAGCCATTCCTGCGCCAGTTCGGCACGGACGCCGCTTCCGGCAAGGGCGACGGTCGCATCGCTGAACTGTTTGTAATCCTGCGATAGAAGCGGCAGGTCGAGCAGCCATTCGCCGGGATAATCAACGATATCAATGGAAAGCTTGCCGGCGGAAAACCACCGGCCCCAGCCGCTGGCGCTCTGGTAATCCAGCGTGATCCTGAGTTCCGATATCGCCCGCGTCGAATCCGGCCACAGCCGGTCGCGCACCAGCGCCTGAATATGATCCTCATATTGAAAACGGGGAATGGCGTCGTCCGGCTGCGGTTCAAGACGCACATTCGAGACGCGCCCGGACCGCATGGCCTCGAACAGCGGCAGTCGCCCGCCATTCAGAAGATTGTGGACCAGGGAAGAGATGAAAACCGTCTTTCCCGCCCGCGAAAGGCCGGTGACGCCAAGCCGCAATGTCGGATGGGTGAGGTTGCTCGCACGGTCGGCCAGATTATCGAAAGCGATCAGCGCGCTGTCTGTCAGGGACGTAAGAGAAGGCGACAATGGCAGTTTCCTGGCTGTGTTTAACGGTCACCGCTGCAATATAGGGAGCTGCGGCTGCCCAAAAAAGAAGCGCTTCAGCGGATTTTCAGAACGCCGCTCTGCAAAATTCTTATGAAAGGCCGCAGCGATTATTTGCCCGGTGCGAGGAAATCGACCAGCCGCCAGCGATTTTTACCGTTTGCGGCGCTGTCATCATGGTCGAGAACTGCAAGGCCCGATGTCGGAAAGCCCGAGGGCAGGGCGGCATGCAGCAGGTCCTCGCCGATCATCGCCTCCAGCGTCGCCTCCATGGTGGGGTTGTGACCCACCAGCATCACCGACGGCGCCTCCGCCTGAGCGGCAATAAGCGACAGATAGGTCTCGCTGCGCGCATTATACATCTCATCGACGTAGAAGATGTCTATGCCTTCGTTGAAGGCCCGTTGCCAGGCCTGCGTGGTTTGCCGGCAGCGCGCGGCCGTGGATGACAGAAGCAGATCGGGGCGGTAATGCCGGTCGGCGGCAAGGTCGGCGATGACCTCCGCCTCGGCAAAACCGGCTTCGTTCAATCCCCGGTCGAAATCCCGTTCTCCAGGTGCCGCCCAGGCGGCCTTGGCGTGGCGCAGAAGATAAACTCGGCTCGGGGAAGATGCTGTCAAGGGCGGGGACCGGCGTTCGAATGTCAGGGCACGGTATGAATGCTACAGGATAGGGTTGCAGGACCGCAAGTCCTCTTTCCTGTTGGTAAGTCGCGTTGACGTGATTGAAGAAGAGTTCGCTTCAATACGAATAAAGAATAAAAATTAGTCATTTAGATGATTTTTGTGTCAGTTTTAAAAATGCCTGAAAACTGATCTGCAGACTTGAATCGGCCACTATCATTGGAGTATACACCGCCGCATTGAGATGTTCTTCGAGGAGAATCGCGTTGAGTGAGAAGATCGATCTTAGCAAATATGTGCTCTCGGAAGACGATGAGTTCATGAATGCCAGCCAACGGGCATACTTCCGCGCGAAGCTGGTCGCCTGGAAAAATGACATCCTTAGAGAAGCGCGCGAGACCCTCGGACATCTCGCTGAAGAAAGCGCCAACCATCCCGATCTCGCTGATCGGGCTTCTTCCGAAACGGACCGGGCGATCGAACTTCGCGCCCGCGACCGTCAGCGCAAGCTGATTTCAAAGATCGATGCAGCCCTTCAGCGGATCGAAGACGGCACTTACGGTTACTGTGAGGAAACGGGCGAGCCTATCGGCCTCAAGCGTCTGGACGCCCGCCCGATTGCAACGCTCTCCATCGAGGCGCAGGAGCGTCACGAGCGTCGCGAAAAAGTCTACCGCGACGAATAAGGCGCTGCGGCAAGCAGGCCTTCAAATCGCAGGCAAATAAAAAGGGCACGGAATTCGCTTCCGTGCCCTTTTTCTATTTCGAATTTCTGGTCGAAAGGCCCGCGCCCGTCAGCGGTCACGGGTAACGGAAAGTTCTCCGAAGATACGCGCCATTTCCTTCTGCATGTCTCCATCCGGTGAAGCGCCGGTGACAGGCGGGGAGGCGGGCTGGGTCTTGGCCTGCTTTTCCGCGGCAGGGGCGATGGACGGTTCGTTATCCGCCTCCTTGCTCTTGGCGATCTCCGCCTCGAGGAAGCTCTCGAAATCGCTGGCGAGCTCGTCGGAAAATTTCGGTTCGGCGTCATTGGAAGCCACAGCCGGATTTTCAGGTCTGGGCGGAAACGGTGCGGGGGGCGTCGTCTGCCCTGGATTCAGGTCGGGAAGGACACGCTCCCGGGCCGCGTCGAGAAAATCAGCGGCGATGGATTGGTCGATCACCGGCTCGCGTGCGGCAAAAACCGGCGGGGCGAATTCCGCAGTCCGTTCTTCCGCCTTTGCCTGTACGGGCGTCTGTGCCGGGATCGGCGGTGCGACGGGTGCCGGAGCGGGCGCGACGGGTTCGGCACGCCTGGGTTCCGTCCGGGCTGCGGCCATGTCTAGCGACGCGGCCGCCATGGGCAAGACGGCAGCTGTAGCCGCAGCAACCGGTATTGGCGGCGGCGTGGGCCGAACTGTCTCCCGCTCGGGCGCGGCCTGTCTTGCCGGCGGAGCGGGTTCGCGCGCCGTTACAGGCGTGGAGACGGGTTGCGGCGGGGTTGATGGGCGTGGCGGAACCTGAGCGGCTGCTGCTGCAACGGGTGCGGGACGCGGCGCAGGTGCCGGCGGCTCCGGCCGTTGTGGTTGCCTTGCGGGTTCTTCAGGCACGGAAACGGGGGCCGCAGCGGCAACGGGCTGCTGTTGCGGCAGGGCGGGGCGACGTTCCTGCTGGATCGTCGGCTCGGCTCTCTTCTGTTCGCTTTCCTGACGCGGCAGCGCCTTCAGTTCCGGCTCCTGCACATCCCTGACGATTGGGATCGCGCCTATGCCGCTTTCGATGACGATATCCGTCGGGCCGCCGATCATGACCAGATGCTCGACATTGTCGCGGCGCACCAGCACCAGACGGCGGCGCGCATCCACGGCCGTTGCGTCGAGAACCTGCAGGCGCGGCTGCCGGTTGCGCCCGCCTCGAATGAATGGGGCCGAACCGCTGCGTCTGCGCATAAGCCACAGCGCAATCGCCAGAATGAGCAGGGCCACGCCCACACCAACAACGGCGACGATGAGACGGTTTCCATAGGTGCCGATAAAATCTTCCATCATGGAGATCATCCCTTCAGATTTTCTGGCTTTTTAATTTCTTGGGCAATTAATATTGCCGTGGTTCTTATATTGTGAACATCAAGCAGGAAAAGACGATTTTTTTGGGCGCGATACAAGGTTTATTCATTTCACCCCACAGGATTGCCGCCTCAAACGTGAAGACGCCACCAAAGCGCCTCATCTCGTCCTTCAATGCTGAGAGACAGTGAAAGTTGCAATTCTTTTGACGAAGGAGCGGTTCTGAATGTTCCAAGCATTGCGCATTGACGGCTCCCTTGCCCGGCATTTCATTGTTGTTTTGCTGTTGCTATCCTCTTTCGCGTTCCCGCATTCGATCGTGAGGGCCGAAGACAAGGCGCCGGATAACGTAGCGACCATGGCGGAGTTCGTGCGCGATAATCCCTCCTGCCTCGACTTCACTGACGGATGCTCGGTTTGCACCGTCGCTGACGGCAAGATCGTCTGTTCCGCGCCACGCATCCAATGTCAGGTGAAGGAGCTTACCTGTACCAGGCAGTAGTCTCTCAACGCTTTTATACACCTTTCAGGCCGTTTTCGCTGTGCGTTTTTAAGCCTTTGTGTCCTGGCGGAGCTTTTTGCCGGTCAAGCGAGTTGCTACAAGAAATTCTGCTGCCCGATTCCGTCAAGGAAATAGGGCTGACCGAATGACGACCTGCACGACTGCGAGGCCAAGATGACACGGGTGCGCGAGACAAGCGACAACGACCTTCCGCTGGTGGACAGGCGTGCCC
Source organism: Agrobacterium sp. CFBP2214 (assembly GCF_030209895.1). Taxonomy (NCBI): domain Bacteria; kingdom Pseudomonadati; phylum Pseudomonadota; class Alphaproteobacteria; order Hyphomicrobiales; family Rhizobiaceae; genus Agrobacterium; species Agrobacterium sp. CFBP2214. Next base: position 1,292,111 of record NZ_JARVRC010000001.1, read on the forward strand.
GTTCCGGCACGGTGCTGCGCATTCTGCTTCTGGCGCTGGTTCTGATCGCGGCTGCCGCCGCCTTTGTCTATTTCAAGGATTCGCTGGAAAACGAAATCGTGCTCGGCATTCTCGGCGTGCTGGCGATGATGGGCATCTTCTTTCTGGTGTCGTCGATCATCGGCTTCATCGAGGTCATGCCGCAGTCGCAATCTGACGGGCTTGCCCGCCGCTTCCTGTCGGCTCACCCCGAAGGTACGCTGATTACCGACGCCAAGGGGCATATGGTTTATGCCAACGCCACCTATTGCCGCATGAGCGGCACCACGAAGGCGAGCGATATCCAGAGCCTCGAGACGCTTCTGTCGCGCAGCCGGGAATCCACCGAAGCGCTTTACCGGCTCATCAACGTGCTGCGCGAAGGCCGAGACGGTTACGAAGAATTCCGGCTGCTGAAACCGCTGGGCGAGGATTCCAATGCGGGGCCGCACTGGTACCGGCTGAAAGGGCGGGTGCTGAAGGATGCCGGCGGCGAGGGGCTGCACGTCTTCCAGATCGCCGACATCACGCCGGAACGCGAGGATCAAGAGCGCTTTTTCCGCGAATTGCAGAATGCCATCGATTACCTCGATCATGCCCCGGCTGGTTTCTTTTCCGCCGGGCGCAAGGGCGAGATCGTTTATCTGAACGCCACCCTGTCCGAATGGCTCGGCATAGATCTCGCGCAGTTTTCACCCGGTTCGATGACCGTTTCCGACATCGTCGCCGGCGAAGGCATGGCGCTGATCGAATCCGTCCAGCCCCAGGGGGCTGCCAAGCGCACCGAAATCCTTGATCTCGACATGCGCCGCGTCAACGGCCAGAGCATGCCGGCCCGCCTTGTGCATCAGGTCACCGCAAAGGACGGCGCGCCGGGTGAGAGCCGGACCATTGTGCTTATGCGTCCGAAGGGGCAGGAGGACACCGAATCCTCCTCCGCCATGCGCTTTACCCGCTTTTTCAACAACACGCCGATGGCGATTGCCTCGCTCGACGGCGATGGCCGCATCCTGCGCATCAACGCGCCTTTCCTCAAGCTGTTCTCCGGCGTTGTCGGGCGCGATGATATCGACCGTGGCGTGGCGCTTGAAACCGTGCTTCACGACAACGAAAAGCCGCGGCTCGAACAGGCGCTGGCCGAAGCCAAGGATCGTCAGGGCGATATCGCGCCCTTCGATTCCCGCCATCCGAGCGACGAGGGCAGGCATTTCCGTTTCTACGTCAATGCCGTGATCGATCAGGATGATGAAGCCCCGGAAGAGGTGGCGATCGTTTACGCTATAGAGGTGACCGAGCAGAAGGCGCTCGAAACCCAGATGGCGCAGACGCAGAAGATGAATGCGGTGGGCACGCTCGCAGGCGGCATCGCCCACGATTTCAACAACGTGTTGACCGCCATCCTGCTGTCGTCCGACCATCTGCTGCTGCAGGCGAGGCCGGCCGATCCGAGCTTTGCCGACCTCATGGAGATCAAGCGCAACGCCAATCGCGCAGCGGTGCTGGTGCGCCAGCTGCTGGCATTCTCGCGCAAGCAGACCATGCGCCCGGCGATCCTCAACCTGACCGACGTGATCGGCGATCTGCGCATGCTGGTCGACCGGTTGATATCAGGCACCAATGTCAAGCTGGAGGTCGATTATGGCCGTGATCTGTGGCCGGTAAAGACCGACCTGTCGCAATTCGAGCAGGTGCTCATCAATCTCTGCGTCAATGCGCGTGACGCCATGCCCGACGGTGGCAAGATCACCATCAGGACGCGCAACGTCGACGAGAAAGAGATCGCAGCGCTTGGCCGTCCGGAATTCCCGGCAGAAGACATGGTGATGGTGGAAGTTGCCGATAACGGCACGGGTATTCCGCCCGAGATCATGGACAAGATTTTTGAGCCCTTCTTCACCACCAAGGAAGTGGGCAAGGGCACGGGCCTTGGCCTCTCTATGGTCTATGGCATCGTCAAGCAGTCGGGCGGTTACATTTATCCCGAATCGGAAGTGGGCAAGGGCACTGCCTTCCGTATCTACCTGCCGCGCCATGTGGTGGAAGCCGTTGCCGGCCAGCAGCCTGGTCAGGCGGCTCTCGCCCCCGTGGCCGCCCCCGAGCCCGTGAAGGAAGAACCGCTGGACCTCACCGGCAACTCCGCCGTCGTGCTTCTGGTGGAAGACGAGGAGGCGGTGCGGCGCGGTGGCAAGCGCATGCTGGAAACCCGTGGCTACACCGTGCACGAGGCCGGTTCCGGCACCGAGGCGCTGGAGGTGATGGAGGAACTGGAGGGCAAGGTCGATATCGTCGTTTCCGACGTCGTGATGCCGGAAATGGATGGTCCGTCGCTACTGAGAGAATTGCGCAAGTCCTATCCCGACCTGAAATTCATCTTCGTTTCGGGTTATGCCGAGGATGCCTTCGCAAAGAACCTTCCGGCGGACGCCAAGTTCGGTTTCCTGCCGAAACCGTTCTCGCTGAAGCAGCTCGCCATCGCCGTCCGCGAAATGCTTGACGACAAGGAGTAAGGCCAGCGGCGGCGAACCGGATTCGGCAGCGCTGAGACCTGTCGTACCCATTTGCGTCCGGCCTGAAAACATGCCGCCAATGCTGGCTCATGTCTTCCCGCGCTTTAGCTGCCTCCATATCTGCACTTTTCCCGAGGTTTGCCTCTTCGCAAACGCAATAGTGATTGCACCGTTTCGCAAGGGGCTTAAAATCGCGTCTTAACGACCTAGATATGAAGAGGCGAAGTTCTCCCTCCTGGCAAAGAACTGTCGGTTTGAGAACAGTTTGGAGAATGATGAAAGATGATCGCTAAGCCGATCTACATGCAGGGCGAGGGCGAAGGGGAAGACGGCGGCGGCACCAACCGCGGAACGTCTGTTATCACCCGCGTCAAGCCTAAGACGAAAAGACCGAATTTGTACCGTGTTCTTTTACTGAATGACGACTACACTCCCATGGAGTTTGTCATCCACATTCTGGAGCGTTTTTTCCAGAAGGATCGCGAAGCGGCAACCCGTATCATGCTGCACGTGCACCAGCACGGCGTGGGCGAATGCGGGGTGTTTACATATGAGGTCGCAGAGACGAAAGTAAGCCAGGTCATGGATTTCGCCCGACAGCACCAGCATCCGCTGCAATGCGTCATGGAAAAGAAATGAGGATCGCAACGTGCCAACTTTTTCCCCGAGTCTCGAGAAGGCGCTGCACCAGGCACTGACCTTTGCAAATGAGCGTCACCACGAATATGCGACGCTTGAACATCTCCTTCTGGCGCTGATCGACGACGCGGATGCCGCTGCCGTGATGGGCGCCTGCAACGTCGATCTCGATGCGCTGCGCAAGACTGTCAGCGATTACGTCGACAACGAACTGACCAACCTCGTGACCGGTTACGACGAGGATTCCAAGCCCACATCCGGCTTCCAGCGGGTCATCCAGCGGGCCGTCATTCACGTGCAATCATCCGGCCGCGAGGAAGTGACCGGCGCGAACGTGCTCGTCGCCATTTTCGCCGAGCGCGAAAGCCACGCCGCCTATTTCCTGCAGGAGCAGGAGATGACCCGTTACGATGCGGTCAATTACATCTCCCACGGCATCGGCAAGCGTCCGGGCACGTCGCAGACGCGCGCGCCGCGCGGTGCTGATGAGCCCGAAGGTGAAAACAAGGCGAGCCGCAGCAATCCCGAGGAAGAGGGATCTTCCGCCAAGAAGCAGCAGGATGCGCTGAAGGCGTATTGCGTCAACCTCAATGAAAAGGCGAAAAACGGCAAGATCGATCCGTTGATCGGCCGTCACGACGAGGTCAACCGCACGATCCAGATTCTCTGCCGCCGCTCCAAGAACAACCCGCTTTATGTGGGCGATCCCGGCGTGGGCAAGACGGCGATCGCCGAAGGTCTGGCCAAGCGTATCGTTGAAGGCAAGGTGCCGGAAGCGCTGGCCAATGACACGATCTTCTCGCTCGACATGGGCACGCTGCTCGCCGGAACCCGTTATCGCGGTGATTTCGAAGAGCGTCTGAAGCAGGTCGTCAAGGAACTCGAAGAGTATCCGGGCGCGGTTCTGTTCATCGATGAAATTCACACCGTCATCGGCGCGGGCGCCACCTCCGGCGGCGCAATGGATGCTTCGAACCTGCTGAAGCCGGCCCTGTCTTCGGGTGCGATCCGCTGCATCGGTTCGACCACCTATAAGGAATATCGCCAGTTCTTCGAGAAGGATCGTGCGCTCGTGCGCCGCTTCCAGAAGATCGACGTCAACGAGCCTTCTATCGATGACACCATCGCGATCATGAAGGGCCTGAAGCCCTATTTTGAGGAATATCACCACCTGCGATATTCCAACGATGCGATCAAGGCGGCCGTTGAATTGTCGGCCCGCTACATTTCCGACCGGAAACTGCCGGACAAGGCAATCGACGTGATTGACGAAACCGGTGCGGCGCAGATGTTGCTGCCAGCGTCCAAGCGCCGCAAGCTGATAACCGAAAAGGAAATCGAGGTCACCATCGCGACGATGGCCCGCATTCCCGCGAAGACGGTTTCCAAGGATGACGAGATGGTCCTCGCCAACCTTGAAAAGGAACTGCGCTCGGTTGTTTACGGTCAGGATATCGCCATCGAGGCTCTCGCCACGGCGATCAAGCTGGCGCGTGCCGGCCTTCGCGAACCGAACAAGCCGATCGGCTCCTATGTCTTCTCCGGCCCGACGGGCGTGGGCAAGACGGAGGTGGCCAAGCAGCTTGCCGCCTCGCTTGGCGTCGAGATGCTGCGGTTCGACATGTCGGAATATATGGAGCGCCATACCGTCTCGCGTCTGCTCGGTGCACCTCCCGGTTATGTCGGCTTCGATCAGGGCGGTCTCTTGACCGATGGCGTCGATCAGCATCCGCATTCCGTGGTGTTGCTGGACGAGATCGAGAAGGCCCATCCGGACATCTACAACATCCTGTTGCAGGTAATGGACCATGGCTCGCTGACCGACCATAACGGCAAGAAGATCGACTTCCGCAACGTCATCCTCATCATGACGACCAATGCGGGTGCTTCCGAAATGGCGAAATCGGCCATCGGTTTCGGTTCTTCGCGACGCACGGGCGAGGATGAAGAGGCGATCAACCGCCTGTTCACACCGGAATTCCGCAACCGTCTGGATGCGATCATTCCGTTCTCGCCGCTGCCGACCGCTGTTATCCACAAGGTGGTGCAGAAGTTCGTCATGCAGCTGGAAACCCAGCTCTCTGAGCGCAACGTCACCTTCGATCTGCATGAAGATGCGATCTCGTGGCTGGCGGAGAAGGGTTACGACGAAAAGATGGGCGCACGCCCGCTGTCGCGCGTGATCCAGGAGCACATCAAGAAGCCGCTCGCCAACGAAATCCTCTTTGGCAAGCTCAAGAAGGGCGGCGTCGTCAGCGTCACCGTCGGCAAGAAGGATGACGGCTCCGACGGCCTCAAGCTTGAGGTTCTGCCGGAAACCGCGCCCGTTAAGCCGCAGCCGGAGGCCGAACTGAAGGCCGCCAAATCGCCGGGCAAGGCAAAGGCAAAAACTGCTTCCAAGGCGGCAAAAGCCAAGGAAGAGGCGGATGTCCTTGTTGCCGAGGCCGATAAGTCCGATGAGGCCAGCAAGCCGCGGCGCAAGACCAATACGGTGCCGAAAGTGCCGAAGAAAAAATGATCACGGTCTTTGATCGATAAACCGGTGCCGGGCGAAAGCCCGGCATTTTCATGTATGAAATGCGTCGCGTTTTACCTGATACCTGCGACGCGTTTCATTTTTGTTTCATGCATGACGTTACCCCGAGGCCACGGCATTCTCGGGCGACATGCTCGAGTGGGTCAGCAATGCACACTGCCGACAGCGATACCATCCCATTGCGCGGCTGGTTTTTCCGGGGGATGCGGGGCATATTCTCGCTGCCCTCGCTCATTCTCATGACATCTTTCGTCGGTTTCAGCGCTTTCGCACTCGAATCCGGGGTTGCGCGCGGCGAAGCCGTGTTCATGACGCTTGTCATCTGGGCCTTGCCGGCCAAGATGATCCTGATTGGTTCCATGGTCGGCGGCGCCAATCTCGCCGCCTGTTTTCTGGCGGTGACGCTGTCTTCGGTCCGGATGATGCCGATGGTCGCCTCCATCGTTCCGGAAATGCGCGGCGCGAAAACGCCGACATGGATTTTACTGTTCCTCTCACATTTCGTTGCAATCACCGCCTGGGTCTTTGCCACGCAGAATCTTTCCAAGGTGCCGCGTGAAGCCCGCGCCGCCTGGTTTGCCGGTTTCGGTATTACGCTCACCGTGGTCAATGCCATCATCGTCGGCCTGTGTTACGGCATCGTCGCCGCCTTTCCGCCTCTCGTCGCCGGCGTGCTGTTTTTTCTCACACCGGTCTATTTCGTGGCATCGATCTGGGCTTCGGCCCGTCATTCCGTCGTCAAGGTCGCCTTCGTCATCGGCGTCATCGCCGGACCCGCCTTCGCGGTGATTGCGCCGGAATTCGACATTCTCTATGCCGGGATCGGCGGCGGTACGGCGGCCTATCTGATCGACCGCCTCGTGTTTCGTCGCCGGATAAAGCCCGTCTCGCCGGAGAGCGAACCATGATGACCGAACATTGGTGGGCGCCCTATCTTTTCATCGCGATTGCCGGCTGGCTGGCGACCGATCTCTGGCGCTGGCTCGGCGTTCTCGCCGGTAACCGCCTGAAGGAAGATTCCGAGGCCCTGCACTGGGTAAGGGCGGTTGCCACCGCACTCGTCATGGCCGTCACCGCCAAGCTGATCGTCTTTCCAACCGGTACGCTTGAGGCGTCACCCCTATGGCTGCGCATCGGCGCTGCCACACTCGGTTTCATCGCATTTCTGCTGGCGGGCCAACGGGTCATCGTCGGTGTGGCTGTTCCGATCCTGCTTCTGGCGGGTGGATTGTTCGCACTCGGTTTCTGATGCTCGCTTTATCCGAATATTAAGCTCATTGCCCTACTTTGCCGCTGGTTGAAACAGGGACCGGAATTCAATGCGACTCTTTGCGGCAGAGCGTTTTGTACTTGGATTTATCGCAACATTATTCGTTATCGATGCGGTATTGATTGCGGTCAAAGGCATTCGTGTCGATTACGCCGGATATCTTCTGTGCGTTCTGGCAGGCGTCGGCGTTTTTATCCTCGGTCAGCTATATCGCACTAGCGGGCGCGATCTTCGCATCGCAGTCGCCCTGATTTCTGGCGGGCTATTCATCCTGTTCACGCTTGCCGCTTCGATTTTCAACTACATGTTCCTACCTGTCGCCTTTCCAGCGATTGATCATGTGCTTTTCGGTGTGGATGCAGCGTTTGGCTACAGTTGGACGGGCGTCGTCTTGTGGGCGGCAACCCATCCATGGATCGGAACCGGACTGTTTTTCGTCTATGCCTCATCGTTGCCGCAGCTTCTGGTGATCGTCCTTACGCTCGGCTTCACCGGCAACCAGCGGATGCTGCACCACTTCCTGGTGACGGGAGTGCTGGGGGCGTTTGCATGTATCGTCTTTTGGATATTCTTCCCGACATTCGGACCTTCAGCCTATGTGCAATTGCCGCAGTGGGTATCACAGGCTATCCCCCTGGCCGTTGATAATAATTACGGCCAAGAGTTGAACCGCCTTATAACCGAGGGAGTGGTCTATCTTTCTCCCAAAAATGTCCTGGGGCTGATCGGCTTTCCATCGTTTCATATCTTCATGGCGGCAATGTCAGTCTGGTTCATGCCGCGTCACTGGGCGGTGATGGCAGCGATCTTGCCGATAAACCTGTTGATGCCGCTGGCCGTTCTTGTTCAGGGTGGACACCATCTTTCGGATGTTTTCGGCGGTCTCGCTGCTTTTGTCGTCATTTGTGCTGTATCGTCCCGCCTGCTCAACCGGCTGTCGGCGAGGGAACTGACCGAAGCGGCGGCTGCCTCCCGTATTCAGATCGTCGCGGCAGAATAATTGCGACGCGTTTCGCTCTCCCGGGCTTCCGCAACAAGCCAGTCCGATAATATGCGGGCCGGGGCGGTTATCTCCTCTGCTTCCATCAGCCAGTAATATTTCTCCGTATCGGCGGCCCGGTCGAAAAGCACGGTCAGTTGACCGTTGGCAATCTCGTCGTGAAGAAGCGCCGTCGGGCAAAGGCCGACGCCTTGTCCTGCTTTGAGCGCGGTCACGAGCAGATTGAAATCCGCGAAAACGGGGCCGGCATTATCGGGGAGGGATATCCCGTCGGCTGCGAACCAGTTCTGCCATGCCGCTTCGGTATCGTCATGCAGCAATTCCGCTCGCAACAGGCTGTCAACGTCGTCGAAAGGACCGAATTCGGCGGCATAGCTTGGCGCGCATGTCGGCCGGGTCTCAGCGCTAAAGAGAGCTACGGCATTTTCCCCGGAGACCACCCCATGCCCTATGGTCAGATCAGCCGGCACTGCATGATGTGCTCCGGAATAGCTGATGGATACCTGGATATCCGCGTAAAGCGCCCGGAAGCGGGGCAGGCGGGGAGTCAGAAAATGCGCCACGACGGAGGGCAGGCTGGCAAGGCGGACGGTCATGCGGTCACGGCCGCGGCTGATCCGCTCTGCGCCGGAGGCGATCTGCCGCAGGCCTGACGAAACCGTAAGACCGAATTCCCGGCCGGCCGGGGTGAGCCTCACGCCTCTAGCATGCCGCTCGAACAGGGCCACGCCAAGCCAGGCCTCCAGATTGCGCACATGCTGGCTCACGGCAGTCGCCGTCATGCCGAGTTCCTGCCCGGCCAGAGAAAAACTCGTTCTTCTGGCGGCGGCTTCGAATGCGCGGAGGGTGGCAAGGGGAGGCAGCTTCATGATTGCCAAGGCTAAGTCAGACTTGGTCTGAGCGCAAGAAAAACCCGTCTTGTCAGGCGGGTATTCCTGACGCAATTTCGCATCGGTATTTTCATCGATCAGAGGATTTCATGACCCCCATGCCCGTCGCCGAACCCGCTGACGCCGCTGCACGCCGCGCCGTCCGTCCCGTTGTCGTTTATCCGAACGGCACGCTTGAGACGCCGGACCTCGCGCGCCTGGCGCAGGCAAAGAATGGCATGGAAAAGATCGATGAGGTCATCGTGCCGCCGCGTGACGGTCGCACCTTTCATGTGCCGAAAGGACATTTCTTTCGCATCGTGAGCATCGAAGGTCCGCAGGTGGGAGACCTGAACCTATGGAACGCCCATGATCTGACCGAGCGGTTTTTCAGCGGCAAGACCCGCGCCCTGCACGCCACCCACGTTTCGGTCGGCAATCGGCTTTGGAGCAACCTGCCATCGCTGCGGCCAATGGCGACCATCACGCACGACACGCTGTCATGGTATGGCTTCGACGAGGATGGCGGCGGGGTGCATGACGTGATCGGCACCCGCTGCGATCCCTATACCAACAGGCTTTTGAGCGGCGGCGACTATCACCATTGCTGTCATTCGAACCTGACGAATGCGCTCGCCTCGGCCAAGGGTCTGTCGTTCCAGGAGGCGGAGCCGCATGTGCACGACGTGCTGAACGTGTTCATGTGCACGGGCTTTACCCGCGACACGCATCAATATTTCATGAAAGCGAGCCCGGTGCGGCCGGGAGATTATCTGGAGCTTTTTGCGGAGATCGATCTTATCGGCGCGCTGTCCGCCTGCCCGGGCGGTGATTGCAGCGCCACACATTCCAGCGATACGGCGGCCTGTTATCCGTTGAAGGTGGAGATATTCCGGCCGGATATGGCGGTGCTTGAAGGCTGGCCATGGCCGCAGAGGAATGCGTATCAGCCTGTGGAATGATGATAAGCACCACCGCCGTCATGCCGGACTAGATCCGGCATCCAGTCACGGCGCGTCGGCGCCGTAAGGATAGTCTTTGCGATCAAGGACTTGATCGCGCTGGACCCCGGATCCAGTCCGGGGTGACGATCTGCGGAAGCTGCGGTTCTGCCAGACGCGTTGGCGTCTTGGCACGCATCACGAAGCAAGCGCAGCCTTTATCTTCGCCGCGTGGGCCTTCAGTACCTCGCCATCGGCCATCACGCCGGAATGCGGCTTCAACGGCTCGCCTTCCTTGCGCGGAATGACGTGGAAATGCAGATGGAAAACGGTCTGCCCGGCCGCCGGCTCATTGAACTGGGCGACGAAGACGCCGTCTGCATCGAAGGCTTCCTTGGCCGCGACGGCCAGTTTCTGCACCACGGGAATTGTCCTTGCCAGAACCTCGGGGTCGGCATCGAGCAGATTGCGCGAGCCGGTCTTGGGAACGACGAGCAGATGGCCGGGGGCCTGCGGCATCACATCCATGAAAGCAAGCGTATGCTCGTCTTCGTAAAGCTTGTGGCTCGGAATTTCGCCACGCAGGATTTTTGCGAAGATATTGTTGTCGTCATAGGCGCTGGCCGTCATCGTGATCTCTCCTCGTAGCGGACTATACGTCCGGTTCCTGTCTCTCGCCCTTGCGGAAGGGCGTGTGTTCATCAAGATAATCGCCGATATGTTCGACCTCTTCGCGTTCGCGCTGAAGATAATCGGCAATGGCGCGGCGCAGGCCCGGATGGGCGATGAAATGCGCCGAATGGGTGGTCACCGGCACGTAACCACGCGCCAGCTTGTGCTCGCCCTGGGCGCCCGCTTCCACCCGTTTCAACCCCTTCGCCAGCGCAAAATCGATTGCCTGATGGTAACAGACCTCGAAATGCAGGAAGGGATGATCCTCGATGCAGCCCCAATGGCGACCATAAAGCGCATCCGAGCCTATGAAGTTGATTGCCCCCGCAATATAGCGCCCATCGCGTTTCGCCATCACCAGCAGCACATCATCGGCCATGCGCTCGCCGATCAGCGAATAGAACTCCCGCGTGAGATAAGGCCGGCCCCATTTGCGGCTGCCGGTATCCATGTAGAAGGCGAAGAACTGGTCCCAGATGTCTTCGGTGAGGTCGCTTCCGGTCAACCAGTCGATCTCGATACCGTGTTCCAGCGCCGCACGGCGTTCCTTTTTCAGCCCCTTTCGCTTGCGCGAAGAAAGGGCATCGAGAAAATCATCGTGGTCGCGATAGCCATCATTGATGAAGTGGAACTGCTGGTCTGTCCTGTGCAGGAAATCGCGGGGCAGAAGGGCAGACAGATCGTCTTCTTCGAGAAACGTGACATGGGCGGAAGAGACGCCGATCTTTTCGGCCACCTGGGCGAGGCCGGAGGCAAGAAGCGGTTTAAAGCGCGTTTCGTCCACCGCTTCGGAAACGAGCAGGCGTGGCCCGGTTGCCGGCGTGAAGGGCACCGAGCATTGCAGCTTCGGATAATAATGGCCGCCGGCCCGCTCGAAAGCATCCGCCCAGCCGTGGTCGAAGACGTATTCGCCCTTGCTGTGGTTTTTCAGATAGGCCGGCACTGCGCCGACGAGCACACCGGAGGCGTTTTCGAGAAGAAGATGGTGGCCAAGCCAGCCGGTTTTGGCTGTCGCCGAGCCGGACTCTTCCATAGACGATAGAAATTCGTGGGAGATAAAAGGGTTGTAGTGTTTTCCTGATGTATTGCGCGATGTTCCGGAAAGCCGTTTCCAGCTTTCCGGATCGATATCCCCAAAGGATTGCGCAATGCTGATGGAATAGTCTTCTGTCATGCCGTCGCGGATGGGTTCTCTCTCGGGTCGAAACCTTCGAATGTCATCTGGTCCGCATATTTATAGGTAGTCTCGCGCGCATTTTCATCCCTGACCGTCCAGGTAATCACCGGAAGCCCGAGTTTTCTTTGCGCTTCGATGAAGCTGTTGGGCAGATGACCCCAATGATAGGAGATGAAATCGAGCCCCAGCTGCATCGCTTCATCATGTTTGAAGAAGTCTTCCGGCTTGTCGCCCTCGGCGGTGAGGCCCAGCGGCCAGGGCGAGCCCGCAGCCTTCAGGTCCTTCAGCAGGTGATGGTCGAAGCTCATCAGCGCCACATGGCCCTTGTAGCCCTCGAGGTCCTCCAGAACCGCCTCGGCAAAACCGTCATCGACGCCTTCGCCAGCACGGCCCTTCAGCTCGATCACCAGCGGCACCTTGCCGGCGCAGAGCGTCAGAAGCTGCTTGAGCGTTGGAACCCGATCCTTGGTCTGACCGACGGCAAGAAGGGACAGCTCGGCCGATGTGCGTTCGCGCACGTCGCCCTTGATGCCCGTCAGGCGGGCCATGTCGTCGTCGTGAAAAATCACCGGAACGCTGTCGGCTGCCAGCTGAACGTCGCATTCGATGGCGAAACCGGCCTCGATGGCGCGGGAAAAGGCGGAAAGCGTGTTTTCCCAGACCGCCTTGTTGAGATCATGATAACCGCTATGGGCGACGGGCTCAGCCGTCAGCCAGGAAAGCTTGAGCGTCATACGTCGATTTCCACGATGGCGTCGATTTCGACTGATGCGTTGAAGGGCAGGCAGGCCATGCCGACGGCGGCGCGGGCATGTTTACCGGCATCACCGAGAACATTGGCGAGAAGATTGGAGGCGCCATTGATGACGAGATGCTGTTCCACGAACTCCGGAACCGAGGCAACAAAGCCATTCAACTTGATGACACGGCGGATTTTCGAGAGGTCACCATTCAAAGCGGCCTTGACCTGTGCGAGAATGTTGACGGCGCATAATTCTGCCGCGCGCTGGGCGCCTGGCACGTCAACATCGCGGCCAACGAGGCCCGTCACCGCAATCTTGCCTGATTCCATCGGCAGTTGACCCGATACATAAAGAAGATTGCCGCTGATGGTGAACGGAACGTAGTTTGCGGCTGGCGCCGCGGCGACGGGAAGCGTGAAGCCAAGTTCCTTGAGGCGGCCTTCGATGACGTCCGACATTTTCGTCTCCGGTTTTGTTGTAAATCCTTCAAGAATCCGGCATTCAGAAGATGTTGATCCAAAAGCCGGGCGGTTGCTTGTACAATATGAGCGGCGAGTCCAACAGGAGATATTGCATGTTTGTCAGGACGCTTGGTTTCGTTGCCGCAACAGGGCTTATGACCGGCCTGTCAAGCGCTGCCAATGCCTTGCCCGTCACGGTTCCGGATCTCGTCGCCCACCGCGCCGTCTACGATCTCGAACTCAAGGATGCGTCGGATCGCTCCGGCATCGAGGGCATGACCGGCCGCATGGTCTATGAATTCACCGGCTCATCCTGTCAGGGTTACAAGACCGATTTCCGTTTCGTGACGCAGATCAACACCGGCGACGCCGTGCGCATGACCGACCAGCAGACCACGACTTTCGAAGACCTTGCCGCGAAGAAATTCACCTTCGAGACCAAATCCTACACCGACGACAAGCTGGACAAGGAAGTGCAGGGGGCGGCAACCGACAGCACCGAGGGCGTGAAGGTCGATCTGACCCGGCCGGATGCCCGCCAGATCAGTCTCGTCGCCAGCGAATTCCCGACACAGCACATGTTTCAGGTCATCGAACATGCGAAACAGGGAAAGCGTATTTTCGAATCCCGGATATTCGACGGTTCTGATGATGGCGACGAAAGCCTGATCACCTCCACGCTGGTCGGTAAATCGCAAATGCCGAAGGATGGCGATGCCGACGCCGGCAAGGCGGGCGAATTCGCCAAGGCTGCCTTCTGGCCGGTAACGATCGCCTATTACAACGACAAGACCGGCACCGACGCCCTGCCGATCTACCGCATGTCGTTCAAGCTTTATGAAAACGGAATCACCCGCGATCTGACGATGGATTACGGCGATTTCGTCCTGACGGGAAAGCTTGCGAAGCTCGATATTCTCAAGCCCGAAACCTGCGAAAACAAGCCCGTTCGCTGAAACGCGGCTATTTCGCCGGTTTTTTCGCATAAATGCTTGCATTTTTACGCGGGCGACTGTATGCGGCTCACCATTCCACACGCGAAGCTTGGGATGTTCCGGGAGAAATCCGGTCCGTTCCGCCCGGTGGTGTCGATGAAAATCGGCGCTGTTCGCTTCGCGGGGGTTAAACCGGAAAAGGAGTAACAAGGCATGGCATTGCCCGATTTTTCTATGCGTCAGCTTCTGGAAGCTGGTGTTCACTTCGGCCACCAGACGCACCGCTGGAACCCGAAGATGAAGCCGTACATCTTCGGCGACCGTAACAACATCCACATCATCGACCTGGCTCAGACCGTTCCGATGCTGTCGCGCGCCCTTCAGGTCGTGTCCGACACCGTTGCCCGTGGCGGCCGCGTTCTGTTCGTCGGCACCAAGCGTCAGGCGTCCGAAATCATCGCCGACAGCGCAAAACGTTCGGCCCAGTATTACGTCAACTCCCGCTGGCTCGGCGGCATGATGACCAACTGGAAGACCATTTCGAACTCGATCCAGCGTCTGCGCAAGGTTGACGAAATCCTGAATTCGGAAGGCTCCGGCTATTCCAAGAAGGAACGCCTGAACCTTGAGCGCGAGCGCGAAAAGCTTGAAAAGGCTCTCGGCGGTATCCGCGATATGGGCGGCGTTCCGGACCTGATGTTCATCATCGACACCAACAAGGAAAAGATCGCGATCGAAGAAGCCAAGCGTCTTGGCATCCCGGTCGTTGCGATCATCGACAGCAACTGCGACCCGGACCATATCGACTACCCGATCCCGGGTAACGACGATGCTTCGCGCGCCATCTCGCTCTACTGCGACCTGATTGCCCGCGCTGCCATCGACGGTATTGCCCGTCAGCAGGGTGCTTCCGGCCGCGACATCGGCGCTTCTGAAGAAGCTCCGATCGAGCCCGCTCTCGAAGACGAGGCTGGCGCCTGATTTAGGCCCTGTCTGGCGGCGGTTTCTTATCGCCGTCTCCTCGACCAGGATATGACAAGGCCGTCAAAGACCTTCAATGGGTTGACGGCCTTGTTCGTTTCAAGCGCTCCGCCACGTTTTTTGGAAACCGCTGGCGTCTGACGTGGTTGAAACGCAAGGCAGTCTTCATAACGCTGTCACACTTCGGCGGCACCCATCATTTCGATGTATGGAGACGCCGCAGCACTTGGGAATGCGCATGCCCCTTTCCTGAAATCCTCTCCGGTTTCAAAGGGTGTGCGGCCGGGTACAGTCATCACCCAGAACTTCGGCACGGCAAATTCCGCCGGCTGACCGATCGAACCGATAAGAGGCAAACAATGACCGAAATCACAGCCGCAATGGTGAAGGAACTGCGCGAGAAGTCTGGCGCAGGCATGATGGACTGCAAGAAGGCTCTTGCTGAGACCAATGGCGACATGGAAGCGGCGATCGACTGGCTGCGCGCCAAGGGCATCGCAAAGGCCGACAAGAAGTCCGGCCGTACGGCTGCCGAAGGTCTGGTCGGCGTTGCCACCATGGGTCACAAGGCTGTTGTTGTCGAGCTGAACTCCGAAACCGACTTCGTTGCCCGCAACGATGCGTTCCAGGACCTCATCCGCGGTATCGCCCAGGTTGCCCTCACCACCGACGGCACCGTTGACGCTGTTTCCGCTGCGACCTATCCGGCAACCGGCAAGTCCGTTTCCGACAGCATCAAGGACGCGATCGCTACGATCGGTGAAAACATGACGCTGCGCCGCTCGGCTGCACTCGAAGTGCCGCACGGTGTTGTTGCGACCTACATCCACAACGCTGCCGGCGACGGCATCGGCAAGCTCGGCGTTCTCGTTGCCCTGAAGTCGGACGGCGACAAGGCCGTTCTGAACTCGATCGGCCGCCAGGTTGCCATGCACATCGCTGCGACCAACCCGCTCGCCATCCGCGCTGAAGAAGTCGACGCTGCCGTGGCCGAGCGCGAGCGCAACGTCTTCATCGAACAGGCCCGCGAATCCGGCAAGCCGGAAGCCATCATCGAAAAGATGGTTGATGGCCGTATGCGCAAGTTCTTCGAAGAAGTAGCTCTTCTGTCGCAGGCTTTCGTCATCAACCCCGACATCACTGTCGGCGCTGCCGTCAAGGAAGCCGAAAAGGAAGCCGGCGCTTCCATCGAAGTGACGGGCATGGTTCGCCTGCTGCTCGGCGAAGGCGTCGAAAAGGAAGAAAGCGATTTCGCAGCAGAAGTCGCCGCAGTCGCCAAGGGCTGATTATATTTACCCAATCTTGGGAAAACGGGAGGGCATCGCGTGACAACGCGGTGCCCTTCGTGTATCCGCGTTTCGGTTACATTTCCGAGGAGTCATGATGTCTTCCAAGCCGATCTACAAACGTGTTCTTCTCAAGGCTTCCGGCGAAGCCCTTATGGGCGATCAGGGTTTCGGTATCGATGTGGCGGTGGCCGACCGTATCGCCTCCGATATCGCCGAGGCGAGGGCGATGGGTGTTGAAGTCGGCGTTGTCGTCGGCGGCGGCAATATTTTCCGCGGCGTGGCCGTGGCCTCCAAGGGGGGCGATCGTGTTACCGGCGACCATATGGGCATGCTGGCAACCGTCATCAACGCACTGGCGCTCGCAACCTCGCTTCGCAAGCTCAGCATCGACACCGTCGTTCTCTCGGCAATCGCGATGCCTGAAATCTGTGAGAGCTTCTCCCAGCGCGCCGCCCTTCACCATCTCGCACAGGGGCGTGTGGTTATTTTCGCCGGCGGTACGGGCAACCCGTTCTTCACCACCGATTCTGCTGCAGCGCTTCGCGCAGCGGAAATGGGCGCCGAGGCGATCTTCAAGGGTACCCAGGTGGATGGCATCTACTCTGCCGATCCGAAGAAGGATCCGGCAGCCACCCGTTTCGATGAGCTGACCCATAGCGAAGTGCTCGGCAAGGGCCTGGCGGTCATGGATATCGCCGCTGTCGCGCTTGCTCGCGAAAACCATATTCCGATCATTGTCTTCTCGATCCACGAGAAGGGCGGTTTCGCGCAGATATTGACCGGCGGTGGCCGCAAGACCATCGTGCACGACAAGTAATCAAAAAAGACGCCGCCCCCTGGGCGAATTCCGGCCACAGCCGACAGAGACGGAGTATCAAGATGAGTGGTATTGACCTCAACGATATCAAGCGCCGCATGGATGGCGCCATCAACGCATTCAAGAGCGATATCGCATCGCTGCGCACCGGCCGGGCTTCGGCCAACATTCTCGATCCGGTCACCATTGAAGCTTACGGTTCGCGTGTGCCGCTCAACCAGGTTGCAAACATCACGGTTCCGGAGCCGCGCATGCTCGGCGTCAACATCTGGGACAAGTCGATGGTCAATGCCGTCGATCGCGCGATCCGGGAATCCAATCTCGGCCTTAACCCGATCGTCGATGGTCAGAACCTCAGAATTCCGCTGCCTGAACTGAACGAAGAGCGCCGCAAGTCGCTGGTCAAGGTCGCTCATGATTATGCCGAAAAGTCCAAGGTCGCGATTCGCCATGTGCGCCGCGACGGCATGGATGGTCTGAAAAAAGCCGAAAAGGATGGCGACATCGGTCAGGACGAAAGCCGTGGACAGTCGGAAAAGGTGCAGAAAATGACCGACGACACGATTTCGGAAATTGACCGCTTGCTTGCCGAGAAGGAAAAGGAAATCATGCAGGTCTGATATCGCTTGCGGTAGACCTGTATTTTATTCGTTTTAATTCCGCGCTGCCCTGTTACTGGATCGATATGCCGACGACGACACGTTCCTCCATACCCGAGCACGTCGCCATCATCATGGATGGCAATGGACGCTGGGCAAAGCAGCGCGGTCTTCCGCGCGTGATGGGGCATCGCCGCGGGGTGGAGGCCGTGCGCGAAACCGTGCGCGCGGCCGGTGATTGCGGAATACGCTATCTCACGCTGTTTGCTTTCTCGTCGGAAAACTGGCGCAGACCCGAATCCGAGGTGAGTGACCTGATGGGGCTGTTGAAGGCTTTCATCCGGCGTGACCTTGCCGAACTGCATCGCGAAAATGTCCGTGTGCGGATCATCGGTGACCGGCAGGGGCTGAAGACCGACATACGCTCTCTCCTCGAAGAGGCGGAGCAGATGACGGCTGGCAATACCAAGCTGACGCTGGTGATCGCCTTCAACTATGGAAGCCGTGACGAGATTGCGCGCGCGACGGTGGCAATCGCCCGCGATGTCGCCGAAGGCCGGCTCGATGCCGCTTCGATCACGCCGGAGATGATTTCGGCCCGGCTTGACACGTCGGGCATGCCGGATCCGGATCTTATCATCCGCACCAGTGGCGAAGAGCGCCTGTCGAACTTCCTGCTCTGGCAGGCCGCTTATTCTGAGTTCCTCTTCGTTCCCGAATATTGGCCCGACTTCGACCGCCAGCGATTCTTCTCCGCAATCGAGCAATATGCAACGCGTGACCGCCGCTTTGGTGCACTCACCGAGCAGGTTGCCGTGGCAGGCGCCTGATGAGCCGTGAACTCAGACTGCGGATCGTCTCCGCAATCGTCATGGCAGCGGTCATTCTGGCCGCGACCTGGTATGGCGGCATTCTGTTCCGCATCGTCGCGGGTCTTCTGGCGATCCTCATCTATTATGAATGGTCGACGATTACCCGGCTGTCGGAGGCCAACCCGACCGGCAATGCCTGGGGCTGGTTCGCGGTCGCCGTTATCGCCGGCAACACGATTTTCGGCGAATCCTCGCTCGATCTGCCGCTTTTATCCGGCTTCACGCTGACCGCAGCCCTGTTTCCGGTTTTGCGCGGCAGGAACTGGTGGCTGGTGGGTGGCATTTTTTATGCGGGTCTGAGCGGCATATCGCTGGCGGCCATTCGCGGTGATGAGCTGACGGGCTTCGTGTCCATCCTTTTCATCTTCGCCGTTGTCTGGTCGACGGATATTCTCGCCTATTTCGTTGGACGCGCCATTGGCGGGCCGAAGCTTGCGCCTTCGATTTCGCCCGGCAAGACCTGGTCGGGTGCGATCGGCGGGGCAGCGGCGGCTGTGATCGGCGGCGGCGCGGTGTCCATGGCCTATCACGGCAGAATCAGCCTGCTGGTGCTGGGGCTCGCGTTCATCCTGTCGGTATTCAGCCAGATAGGTGATCTCTTTGAATCCTTCGTGAAACGACGTTTCCAGGTCAAGGATTCCAGCCATCTCATTCCGGGCCATGGCGGCTTCATGGACCGTGTTGACGGTCTTGTTTTCGCCTGCTTTACGGTATTCCTCATTGCTTTCGTGCATGCGGCGGCAACCGGCGACGTGCCCGGATCGGGCGGCGGTCTGTTGCCGGGTTTCTGAGCGGCGCGAAAGGTCACGACATAAAGGGCAGATTGTCATGAACACAGTAATGGCGGCGACCGGCTTTCTGACCGGCTATATCGTGCCCTTCATCCTGGTGCTGTCCCTGCTCGTTTTTGTCCATGAAATGGGCCACTATCTGGTAGGGCGCTGGTGCGGCATCCGTTCCACGGCATTTTCCATCGGCTTCGGCCCGGAGCTGATCGGTTTCACCGACAAGCGCGGCACGAGATGGAAGATTTCCGCGATCCCGCTCGGCGGTTACGTCAAGTTCTTCGGTGATGAGGATGCCGCCAGCAAACCGGATAGTTCCGGCCTGTCGCATATGTCGCTGGAGGAGAGGGCGCAGACGCTTTCCGGCGCAAAGCTGTGGAAAAGAGCGGCCACGGTTGCTGCGGGCCCAATCGCAAATTTCATTCTCGCCATTCTCATCTTCGCGGTGCTTTTCGGCATTTATGGCCGGATGATCGCCGATCCAGTCGTGGCGGAAGTGCGCGAAAACAGCGCTGCCGCCGCAGCTGGCGTACGGCCCGGCGACCGACTGGTCGCAATCGATGGTGAAAAGGTGATGACTTTCGAGGATGTCCGTCGTTACGTCGGCATCCGCCCGGGCACGCCGATCACCGTAACTGTCGAAAGGGCAGGCGAGGAGCTGAAGCTGCCGATGGTTCCGACGCGCACGGAAACCACTGACCAGTTCGGCAACAAGCTGGAAATGGGCATTATCGGCATCGTCACCGACCAGACCAGCGGCAATTTCCGCCACATCGAATATTCGCCGACCGAGGCGCTGGTTGAGGGCGTGCGCGAAACCGGCCACGTCATTACCGGCACCTTCAACTACATCGGCAACCTCGTGACCGGCCGCATGAATGCCGATCAGCTGGGCGGTCCGGTCCGTGTCGCGCAGGCGTCCGGCCAGATGGCGACGCTCGGCATTTCCGCCGTTATCCAGCTTGCCGCAGTCCTTTCCGTTTCGATCGGTCTGCTGAACCTGATGCCCGTCCCGGTTCTGGACGGCGGCCATCTGGTGTTTTACGCGATCGAGGCCATTCGCGGCAGGCCGCTCGGCGCGGGCGCGCAGGAAGTCGCGTTCCGTATCGGCATGATGATGATTTTGGGTCTTATGGTTTTTGCAACATGGAATGATATCAGCAGCTTGATCGGCTGAGGATTGTGTTTTAACGGTTTTGTTAGTTGTCTGTTTACCTTGTTTTTATGCCGAAGTGGCGAATGCGCCACTCTGGATCACGAAGTAAACAGAATTTAACGTTCTGACTTGCTTGTAGGGGAAAAGCAGGTAAAACGACGCACATGGCCGGAGTCGGGTTCAGCCCGCTGAGGGACAACGTAAAAAGGTAAGAATTGAAATGAAGGCTGGTTCAAGATTTTTGAACGCGGTGTCGGCGGTTGCGCTGTCTGCTGGTGTTTCTTCGGTTGCGGGCCTTGGCGTGCTTGCCTCTGCTGGTGTTGCGAATGCAGCCGTCATCAGCAAGATCGATGTTCGCGGGGCCGAGAGGTCTGGTGCGGACTCCGTGCGCTCCAACATCACCATTGCGCCGGGTAAGAACTTTTCCAATTCGGATATCGATGAATCGGTGAAGCGTCTTTACGCCACCGGTTATTTCTCGAATGTCTCCATGCGCGTTTCCGGCAGCACGCTGGTCGTTACTGTTAACGAGAACCAGCTGGTCAACCAGGTGGTCTTCAACGGTAACCGCAAGATCAAGGACGACAAGCTCGCTGGCGTCGTACAGACACAGGCGCTTGGCCCCTTCAATCAGGCTATCGTGACGGCGGATATCGCCCGCATCAAGGAAGCCTATGCCGCGATCGGCCGTAGTGACGTCGAAATCACCACGCAGACCGTTTCCGTCGGTCAGGGCCGTGTGAACATTGCTTTCGTCATCAATGAAGGCGAGCGTACGAAGATCGGCCGTATCGATTTCGTCGGCAACAATGCCTACAGCGATGGTCGTCTGGCCGCTGTCATCAATACCAAGAAGTCCAACATGCTGTCGTTCCTGACGCGTAAGGACGTTTATAACGAGGACAAGCTGCGCGCCGACGAAGAGGCGCTGCGCCAGTTCTATTACAACCGCGGTTACGCCGACTTCCGGGTCGTGTCCTCCGAGGCGGTGCTGGACGAGTCCAAGAACGAATACACCGTCTCCATCACGGTCGATGAAGGTCAGCGTTATAACTTCGGCAACGTCGCGGTCGAATCGACCGTTCCGGGCGTCGATGGTTCCGAACTTCAGGGCCTCGTGGAAACCCGTCAGGGTGGCAGCTACAGCGCCAAGGAAGTTCAGCAGAGCATGGAAGCGATTTCCAAGCGCGTGGCCGGCGAAGGTTATCCCTTTGCCCGCGTAACGCCGCGCGGCGACCGTGACATGGCTGGCAACACCATCGGCGTAACCTATATCGTCGATCAGGGCGAGCGCGCCTATGTCGAGCGCATCGAAATCCGTGGCAACACCCGTACGCGTGACTACGTCATTCGTCGCGAGTTCGATATCTCCGAAGGCGACGCGTTCAACCAGACGGTCATCACGGCTGCAAAGCGCCGTCTCGAGGCGCTCGGCTATTTCTCGAAGGTCAATATCTCGACCGCCGGCGGCAGCGCGCCTGACCGCGTCGTGATTGTTGTCGATGTGGAAGACCAGTCGACGGGTTCGTTCGGTATCGGTGCGGGTTACTCGCAGAACGACGGCGTTCTGCTCGAAGCCTCCATCGAAGAAAAGAACTTCCTCGGTCGTGGACAGTACATTCGTCTCGCCGCTGGTGCGGGTGAAGACGATGCACGTAGCTACACGCTGTCCTTCACCGAGCCTTACTTCCTCGGCTATCGTCTTGCCGCAGGTTTCGACCTGTTCAAGAGCCAGAGCCGCAGCGAAGATTATTACGACTACGACGAGCAGGGTTTCGCGCTGCGTGTAACCGCGCCGATTACCGAAGATCTCTCGACGACGTTCAAGTACACCTACAAGCAGCTCAATTATGATGGCGAAGGCGACTGGGAAACCGGCAGCAATCTTGCCGCGCCTTATAAGGACCTGATCCGTGGCGGTGACTGGACGCAGTCCATCATTTCGAACACGCTGAACTACAATACGCTCGACGACCGCAACATGCCGCGTGAAGGCTGGCAGGCTGCTCTGACGAACGAATTTGCAGGCCTCGGCGGCGATTCCGAATATTACAAGATCTACGCCAAGGCTCGTTTCTTCTATACGCTGTCTGACGAATACGATGTCATCGGCTCGCTCACGGGTCAGGCCGGTCACGTAGTGCCGACGGGCGACAATCTGCTGGTCTTCGATCAGTTCAAGTTCGGCGGCCGTCAGGTTCGCGGCTTCAAGAACGACGGTATCGGTCCGCGTATCGGCTCCGACTCCATCGGCGGCACGACCTATTTCGCCGCGTCTGCTGAAGTCACGGCTCCGATGCCTGGCGTTCCGGAAGATTTCGGTCTGCGCCTCGCAGGCTTCGTCGATGCCGGCACGCTCTATGGCAACAAGGTTGCCAACAGCGCAGGTGTGAAGGACGACAACTCCATCCGTGCGTCTGCTGGTATCGGCGTGATGTGGGCGTCGCCCTTTGGTCCGATCCGCGTCGACTACGCGGTACCGATCGCCAAGGAAGACTACGACGAGGAACAGCGTTTCCGGTTTGGCATGTCCAACACTTTCTGATATCGGCAGTCCAGAACTGCAACTTTGAACGTTCTGGAGTTTCCGGCTGATGGAATACAATGCCTTTTTTCCGCCCCACGAGGGACTGCGATTGAAAGATATCGCAGATCGTTTTGGGGCGGAACTGTCTGACGATGCGGCGGGAGAACGGATTATCAGGTCCGTTTCGCCGGTCTATAGGGCAAAGCCCGATCAACTCTGCTATATTCTTTCGCGCAAGAGCCGCGATGAGCTGCAGACCTGCGAAGCTGGCGCCGTCATTTGTGATGCAGCGCTTGTAGACATGCTTCCGTCTCACACCCCCGCGCTGATATCGAAAAACCCCCACACGCTTTTTGCGCAGGTCGGTGCCTTGCTGCATCCTTCCGCCATGCGACCCGGTCCGATCGCGCGGATGGACGCCGAAATTTCCCATGCTGCCCATGTCGATCCATCCGCGAAACTGGAAGCGGGCGTCATTGTCGAGGCGCTCGCCGTGATCGGAGCCGGCGCCCATATCGGCGCTGGCACGCGGATCGGCCCCGGCGTCATCATCGGGCAGGATGTGCAGATAGGGCGTGATTGCACCATTGCGGGCGGCGCAAGCGTTCTTGCCGCGCTCATCGGTAATAATGTGATTATCCACAACGGCGCGCGCATCGGTCAGGACGGTTTCGGTTATGCCCCCGGTCCACGCGGCATGCTGAAGATCGTGCAGATCGGTCGTGTCATCATTCAGGACAATGTCGAGATTGGCGCCAACACCACGATCGATCGCGGCACCATGGATGACACGGTCATCGGCGAAGGCACCAAGATCGACAATCAGGTCCAGATCGGCCACAACGTCCGTATCGGCCGCCATTGCGGCATCGTCAGCAAGGTTGGCATTGCGGGCAGCACCCGCATCGGCGACGGTGTGATGATTGGCGGCGCGGCCGGCATCAATGGCCATATCAACATTGGCGACGGCGTGCAGATTGCGGCGATGAGCGGTGTTGTGGCGGACGTACCGGCAGGCGCCCGTTATGGCGGAACGCCTGCGCGTCCAATGAAATATTTCCTGCGCGACATGGCCGAAATTCTGGCACGCGCTGAAGGGCGTGATAAAAAAACAGGAGAGAAAAACAATGACTGAAGAAACGAAGACGACGCTCGGCGCGGCTGACATTCTGGAAGTCATGAAGCTTCTGCCGCATCGTTACCCATTCCTGCTGATCGACAAGATCATCGAGATCGATGGTAACAACTCGGCGATCGGCATCAAGAACGTCACGGTCAACGAACCGCATTTCACCGGCCATTTCCCGGATCGCCCGATCATGCCGGGCGTTCTGATCGTCGAAGCCATGGCGCAGACGGCAGGCGCAATCTGCGCCCGTAGCCAGGGTGAGGGCGGTTACCTCGTCTATTTCATGACCATCGACAATGCGCGCTTCCGTAGACCCGTCGTTCCCGGTGATCGTCTGGAAATCCACGTGGTCAAGCAGCGCCAGCGCGGCAATGTTTTTAAATTCCATTGCGAGGCGAAGGTGGACGGCGCGCTGGTGGCGGAAGCCGATGTCGGCGCCATGATGATCCCCGAGGACCAGCAATGAGCACGATTGCCGCCTCGGCCAGAATTCACCCGACGGCCGTCATCGAAGACGGCGCGGTGATCGGTGAAAACGTCGTCATCGGCGCGCTGAGCTATGTCGGCGCGAAAGTCACGCTGCATGACGGTGTCTGGCTGCATAATCACGCCGTTGTTTCCGGCCGGACCGTCATCGGCCGAGGTTCGGTCGTCCATCCCATGGCGGTCATCGGCGGCACACCGCAGGCGGTTCGCCACGACGGTTCGGAAACGACGCTTGAGATCGGTGAGCGCTGCGTCATGCGTGAAGGCGTAACGATGAACGCCGGCAGTTCCGATGGCAGCGGCAAGACCATTATCGGTGATGACAATCTCTTCCTCGCCAATTCGCATGTGGCGCATGATTGCCGCCTCGGCAGCCACATCATCCTGTCCAACAATGTGATGCTGGCGGGCCATGTTACCATCGAGGACCGCGCTATTCTGGGCGGTGGCTGCGCCGTGCACCAGTTCACCCGTATCGGCCGCCAGGCTTTCATCGGCGGGCTGTCGGCGGTCAATTACGACGTCATTCCCTATGGCATGCTGAATGGCAATCCCGGCATTCTCGGCGGGCTGAACGTTGTCGGCATGACACGTGCAGGCATCGAGCGTGCGGATATCCACAAGGTCAGACGCGTCTACAAGGCGATTTTCGAGGCCGAAGGCACGATCCGCGGCAATGCCGCAGCCCTCGACCGCAACGACTATCTGGACTGCCCGCAGGCGCTTGAAATCCTCGATTTCATCGGCGCGGATAGCGACCGCGCGATCTCTTCGCCCAACCGGGGCAAGTGAGCCGTGACAGGCGGCGGGCGTCTCGCCATCGTGGCCGGCAGCGGCCAGCTGCCGCTTTATGTGGCGGCTGCCGCCCGTGAGATGGGCGAGAACCCTTTCATCGTGCGCTTGCGCGACGATTCCCGTTTCGACTGGAGCGGTTTCGACAATGCCGTCATCAGTGTCGGTGATGTCGCCGGGCTGGGCCGTCTGCTGCGTGAAAATCAGGTAGACCGTGTCGTGCTTTCCGGCGGCGTGGCGCGACGGCCGGAATGGCGGGAGATCCGCCCCACGGTCGGCATCCTGCTCAAACTGCCGTCCATTGTCAGGACGCTGCTGTCGAGCGGCGATGACGCCGTTTTGCAGATGGTCATCAAGATCATTGGCACACTTGGCGCAAAAGTCATCGGCGCGCACGAGATCGCGCCCGGCCTGCTGGCTGCGACAGGCCCTTTCGGTGCACAAAAGCCCGCCGAGGAAGATCTGCGTGACATACGCAAGGCGGCTGAGGCGGCACTTGCACTCGGTAAGCTGGATGTGGGGCAGGGAGCAGTCGCCGTGGGTGGCCGTATCGTCGCGCTGGAAGGCGTTGAGGGCACGGACGCCATGCTGGCGCGCGTCGCGGCATTGCGCGCCGAAGGACGTATATCCCCGCGCCGCAAGGGTGTACTCGTAAAGCTGTGCAAGCCGCAGCAGGATGTGCGAGCCGACCTGCCGACAATCGGTGTGGAAACGGTGGAGAATGCACGCAAGGCGGGATTGGCCGGCATCGCCGTCGAAGCCGGACGGGCGCTGGTGCTTGATCGCGAGGCGATGTTGAAGGCGGCCGATGAGGCGGGCATATTCGTCTGCGGCATCGATACGTCACTCAGCGGAGACATGATGGGGGAGAGTTGATCGGATGACGGCGGCATTAAAAGTGGCGGTCATTGCCGGGGAGGTATCCGGTGATCTTCTGGGTGCGGATCTGATCCGGTCGCTCAAGGCCCGATATGCGGGCCCCGTCGAGCTGGTGGGTGTCGGCGGCGATGCGCTGGAAGCACAGGGTCTGGTTTCCCTGTTCGACTATTCCGAACTCTCGATCATGGGCTTCACGCAGGTTTTGAAAAAGCTGCCGAAGCTCATTGCGCGGATCAACCAGACCGCCCAGGCAATCGCCGCTGCAAAGCCCGATATTCTGCTGATCATCGACAGTCCGGATTTCACCCATCGCGTTGCGAAAAAAGTTCGCCGGCAATTACCGCATCTGCCTGTTGTCAATTATGTCTGCCCCAGCGTCTGGGCGTGGAAGGAATATCGCGCCACCGCGATGCTGTCCTATGTCGATCATGTTCTGGCCCTGCTGCCCTTCGAGCCGGAAGCGATGCGCCGTCTCGGCGGTCCCCCTACGACCTTTGTCGGCCATCGGCTCAGCGTCGATGCCGATGTGCTCTCTGTGCGGCAGAAGCGGGCGGAACGCTCTCTACCTGCAGATGGCCAGCCGAAAACCATCCTCCTCCTGCCGGGCTCGCGTTCCACTGAAACGACGCGGCTGATGGAGCCTTTTCAGGCGGCAGCGAGAGCTTTTGTAGAGCGCAACGGTCCGACGTGGTTTCTCCTGCCCACCGTGCCACGTCAGGAAAAACGCATCCGCGAACTGGCGGCATCATGGCCGGAGGATATAAGGCCCGAAATCGGCATCGATTCCGCCTTCAAATGGAACGCGTTTGCTCAAGCCGATGCGGCTATCGCCGCTTCCGGCACGGTCATTCTGGAACTCGCACTCGCGGGCGTACCGACCATCTCGGTCTACAAGACCGACTGGATTTTCACCATGTTGAGCAAGCGGGTGAAAACCTGGACCGGCGCCCTGCCGAACCTGATTGCCGATTACGCCATCATTCCGGAATATTTCAACGAGGTCGTCAGGGCAGGCTCGATGCTGCGCTGGGCCGAGCGTCTGTCGTCCGATACCACCGAGCGGCGGGCGATGCTCGAAGGTTATGCGCTGGTGCAGCGGCGTTTGCACACGGATGTACCGCCGGGCGAAACCGGCGCACGCATTCTTCTCGATGTCCTCAAAAACAAGAATAGCTCCTCGGTATAATCGCAGCCATCCTGTCCTCAGGCGGCGGAAATAGCGGTTTTCCGACAAGGTTAAGCCAGCTGCCGCCTTGCCGCCAATGCAGGCAGGCGAGGG
Organism: Agrobacterium sp. CFBP2214; assembly: GCF_030209895.1. Lineage (NCBI taxonomy): Bacteria > Pseudomonadati > Pseudomonadota > Alphaproteobacteria > Hyphomicrobiales > Rhizobiaceae > Agrobacterium > Agrobacterium sp. CFBP2214. The sequence continues at coordinate 1,319,470 of NZ_JARVRC010000001.1, forward strand.
GTTGGTTTTAACGCATTTGATCGTTAGGGCGGCAATCCCCAGGCTTTTATAGGGTTCGCGGCCCGCGAATTTACGTCTGGCACACCTCTTGCTTTCAATCTTGTATGCAAGATAGCCATACATCAGAAAGCGCCCAGAGCGCGGTAGAAGACGCCATCATCTCAGGTATTCTTTCCGCGCGCATCCGCCCGGGCACCCGCCTCAGCGAGAACCAGCTCGCCAGCCTTTTCAGCGTGTCGCGCACGCGCATCCGCGAGGCGATGATGCGGCTTGAAACGCGCGGCATCGTCACGGTCAGCCCGCGCCGCGGCTGGTTCGTGGTGGAGCCTTCCGCCGAAGAATCCATCAAGGTCTATGAGGCACGGCGCATCATCGAATATGGACTTTTGCGCAACCTTTCCGCCATCAGCGCGGAAGGCATAACGATCCTTGCCAATCATCTCGATGAAGAAAAGGCGGCGATTGTCAAAGGCGACCGCCAGCGCCTGACCTGCCTGATGGGCGATTTCCACATCCGCATCGCCGAAATCGCCGGAAATGACATCATCGTCGAAACGCTGCGCGACCTGACGGCCAGAACCATCCTCATCTCCATGCTCTATCAGTCCGATTTCCATGCGCAGCAATCGCATGACGGGCACTGCCGCATCTTCGAGGCGATCAAGGCGGCTGATTTTCACGGCGCCGCCGAACTCGCCATCCGCCATCTCGACGAAGTTGAAACCGGTCTCGATCTCACCCGCAGGCCGGACCCGCTCTACGAGCTTCGCAATTCGCTTTCACTGCAGCCTCTTTCCTCAAGCCCCAAGGAGTAATTCCCAATGTTTTCCAGACGTTCATTGCTTGCCATTGCCGCGATTTCCGCAACACTTGGTTTTTCGCCCGCAGCCTTTGCCGACGCGCTCGGCGATATCACTTCCCGAGGCACGATCCGCGTCGCCGTCCCGCAGGATTTTCCGCCGTTCGGCAGCGTTGGCACCGATATGGCGCCGCAGGGTTACGATATCGACGTCGCCAACCTGATCGGCGAGAAGCTCGGGGTGAAGGTCGAGCTGGTGCCGGTCACCAGCGCAAACCGCGTTCCCTATCTGCAGACCAACAAGGTCGATCTCGTCATTTCGAGCCTCGGCAAGAACCCGGACCGTGAAAAGGTCATCGACTTCTCCACCGCCTATGCGCCTTTCTTCAACGGTGTGTTCGCACCGGACTCGCTTGCTGTCACCAAGGCGGAAGATTTGGCCGGCAAGACCATCGGCGTTACCCGTGGCGCCGTCGAGGATCTCGAACTGACCAAGGTCGCTCCCGCTGATACGACCATCAAGCGCTACGAGGACAATAACGGCACTATCTCTGCCTTCCTCGCCGGTCAGGTGGAAGCCGTCGCCACGGGCAATGTCGTGGCCGCCGCCATTCTCGCGAAGAACCCACCGAAGCGCCCCGAGCTTAAGTTCCTGATCAAAAATTCTCCCTGCTATATCGGCCTGAACAAGGAGCAGCCGGCGCTGCTGGAGAAGGTCAACGCCATCATCGCCACCGCAAAGACCGACGGTTCGCTGAACACCATCGCGCAGAAGTGGCTGAAAACCGATCTTCCGAAGGATCTGTGACCAACCCGGCAAACACATGCGCCGGTCCCGTTTGATCCCGGCCCGGCGCATGGTTTGTCCTCTTCCGAAGGAAACATCGGGTGAAATACACATTCGATTTTGGATGGCTCCTCGAATATTATCCGCAGATCGCCAAGGGTATCGCCGTCACGCTTGAATTGATCGCCGTCGGCGGCGTTCTCGGCATCGCGCTCGGCATATTCTGTGCCTGGGTGCGCGCGCTTGGCCCGAAATGGCTGCGGCCGCCGGTCGCGACCTATGTGGAACTCATTCGCAATACGCCGTTTCTCATACAATTGTTTTTTATCTTTTTCGGCCTGCCGTCGCTTGGCCTGCAACTGTCGGAACTGAGCGCTGCCAATATCGCCATGGTGGTCAATCTCGGGGCCTATAGCTGCGAGATCATCCGCGCCGGCATTCAGGCGACGCCGAAGGGGCAGTTCGAGGCCGGCGCAAGCCTTGCCATGACCCGTTTCGAAACCTTCCGCCACGTGGTGCTGGTTCCCTCCCTGCAACGAATATGGCCGGCGCTCTCCTCGCAGGTGGTAATCGTCATGCTCGGTTCGTCGGTCGTGTCGCAGATCGCCGCCGAGGACCTGACCTTCGCGGCCAATTTCATCCAGTCGCGCACCTTCCGCGCCTTCGAAGCCTACATGGTCTCCACGGTCATCTATCTCGTGCTGGCCATTCTTCTCCGGCAGGTGCTGCTGACGGGCGGCAACCTCATTTTTCCGCGCAGGAGTGTCCGATGATCGAGTTCTCCACCTGGGATATTCTCAGAAACCTGCTGCTCGCCACGCGCTGGACCGTGCTGCTCTCGCTCGTCTCCTTTGCGGGCGGCGGCTTGGTGGCGCTGCTTCTGCTCTTCATGCGCATTTCCCGGAAAAAATCGATGCGGGTTTTCGCGCGCTATTATGTCGAGCTTTTTCAGGGAACGCCGCTGCTGATGCAGCTCTTCATCGCCTTTTTCGGCCTTGGTCTCTTCGGTATCGATGTGCCGGCCTGGCTCGCGGCGGGTCTGACGCTGATCCTGTGGGCAGCAGCCTTCCTGACCGAAATCTGGCGTGGCTGCGTCGAATCTGTCGCCAAGGGGCAATGGGAGGCGTCGGCAAGCCTTGCCATGGGCCGCCTGCAGCAGATGCGTTACGTCATCCTGCCGCAGGCCATGCGGGTCGCCATTCCGCCGACCGTCGGTTTTTTCGTGCAGGTCATCAAGGGAACGGCGGTGACCTCGATCATAGGCTTCGTGGAACTGTCCAAGGCCGGCACGGTCGTCACCAACGCCACCTTCCAGCCCTTCACCGTTTATGGCCTCGTGGCCCTCATCTATTTCGCGCTGTGCTGGCCTCTGTCGAAGAGCAGCCAGATCCTCGAAAGGAAGCTCAATGTCGCTCATCGAAATCACTGAAGTCCGCAAAAGCTATGGCAGCAACGAGGTTCTGAAGGGCATCAATCTCGATGTCGAGCCGGGCGAGGTCATCGCCATCATCGGCAAGAGCGGATCGGGAAAATCGACCCTGCTTCGTTGCATCAACGGGCTGGAGACGATTTCGGCCGGTTCCATATCGGTCGCCGGCGCACAGCTTCTCGAAGACGATCTCCATCTCAAGGCGCTGCGGCTGAAGGTCGGCATGATCTTCCAGCAGTTCAATCTCTTCCCGCACCAGACCGTCGGCGGCAATGTCATGCTGTCACAGATGGTGGTCAAGAAGACGTCGAAACCGGAGGCGGAAGCCGTTGCCCGAAAGATGCTGGAGCGGGTTGGCCTGGCGCATAAATTCGATGCCTATCCCGATGAGTTGTCAGGTGGCCAGCAACAGCGCGTCGCCATTGCCCGCGCCCTCGCCATGCAGCCGATCGCTTTGCTCTGCGATGAGATCACCTCGGCGCTCGATCCCGAACTGGTTGCGGAAGTGCTTGCCGTGGTGCGGGAACTCGCCGCCGAAGGCATGACGCTCTTGATGGTGACGCATGAAATGAAGTTCGCGCGCGACGTCTGCTCTCGCGTCGTCTTCATGCATGAGGGCAGGGTGCATGAAATTGGCCCGCCGGAAGAGGTGTTCGCCAATCCCGCAACCCCCGAACTCAAGCAGTTCCTGGGCGTTGCGGCGCGCCACTAAGAACCACTCAGACGCCCAACAAAAAAGGCCGGCGGGTGAAAACCTGCCGGCCTTTGATCTCAAATGGTTTCGCGGCTTAGCGCTTGGAAACCGGAACGTAGTCGCGCTTGCCGGCGCCCGTGTAGAGCTGGCGCGGACGACCGATGCGCTGCTGCGGATCTTCGATCATTTCGTTCCACTGTGCGATCCAGCCGACGGTGCGGGCGAGAGCGAAGAGAACGGTGAACATGGTCGTGGGGAAGCCGAGCGCCTTCAGCGTGATGCCCGAATAGAAGTCGACATTCGGGTAGAGCTTCTTCTCGACGAAATAAGGGTCGGAAAGGGCGATCTTTTCCAGTTCCAGAGCAACCTGCATGATTGGATCGTCGGAGTTGCCAGTGGCTTCCAGCACTTCGTACATCGTCTTCTGCATGATCTTGGCGCGCGGGTCGTAGTTCTTGTAGACGCGGTGGCCAAAGCCCATCAGGCGGAACGGATCGTTCTTGTCCTTGGCGCGGGCGATATATTCCGGAATACGGTCAACCGTGCCGATCTCGTTGAGCATGTTGAGCGCCGCTTCGTTGGCGCCGCCATGAGCCGGGCCCCAGAGGCAGGCAATGCCAGCCGCAATACAGGCGAACGGGTTGGCGCCCGACGAACCGGCAAGACGCACCGTGGAGGTGGAGGCGTTCTGCTCGTGATCGGCATGCAGGATGAAGATACGGTCCATGGCGCGGGCCAGAACCGGATCAACCTTGTAGTCCTCGCACGGTACAGCAAAGCACATGTGCAGGAAGTTGGAGGCGTAATCGAGATCGTTCTTCGGGTAAACGAAGGGCTGGCCGATATGGTACTTGTAGGCCATGGCGGCGATCGTCGGCATTTTTGCGATCATACGCAGCGAAGCGACCATGCGCTGGTGCGGATCGGTAATGTCGGTCGAGTCGTGATAGAAGGCCGAGAGAGCGCCGACCGTGCCACACATGACGGCCATCGGATGTGCGTCGCGACGATAGCCGGTGAAGAATCGGCTCATCTGCTCATGCACCATGGTGTGACGCGTGACGCGGGTGTCGAAATCCTTCTTCTGCGCAGCCGTCGGCAGTTCGCCGTAGAGCAGCAGGTAGCAGGTTTCCAGGAAATCGCCCTGTTCGGCAAGCTGCTCGATCGGGAAGCCGCGGTGAAGGAGAACGCCTTCGTCACCATCGATATAGGTGATCTTGGATTCGCAGGAGGCCGTCGACGTGAAGCCCGGGTCGTAGGTGAAGGAGCCCGTGTGCTTGTACAGCGTGGCGATATCGACGACGCTTGGTCCAATCGTGCCTTCCCTGACCGGGAGTTCGACCTGTTTTTCGCCAAGTGTCACTGTAGCGCTTTTTTCCGTCATACTGATCCTCCGAAAACATGCGGGTGGGGGCGTTGAGACACGCCCCGCGGTTAAGCGTCTACCGATTAGCTATATGATCCTTGCGCCGATGCCAAGCTATCCAAAGGTCAAATTGTGCATTGCGGCATACGCAATTGCGTTGCTTTTCGCTTTATCATCATAGCAATTCGATCTCGGTCAACGCAGGGTTAAAGGAAAGCATTGCAATCCCTCGCATCCGCCTGCAAACCTGTTTCCGGTGCGGCAGGGGCGCGGCGCAGAGTGCTTGGTCAAGGGGAAAAAAAGCATTTCGGATATGCGGAAACGATGCAGGGCGGCTTGCCCGGCACGGCGGAGATTCTGTTTCCGCTACGCAGAACCGGGGATGTCGCGACATATGATACGCCCGCCCTTGTCAGCGGGCCAAAACTGCGAGCTATCGCCTCTCAAAAAATCGCCGCGTGCTTCGCCGAGGAGCGCTCATTCGGCCACGATTTTCTTTTCGTTCCGGTCTTCATCGGCTGTGGTGCGATCTTCTGGTTTTCCCTCGACACCTCGCCTTCATTCCCTGTTCTGGCAATCGTATGTCTCATTGCCGCGGGTCTGGCATCCTTCACGAAATATCGTTCGGGCCTGGCAGCGACGGCCTGCGGCTTTTTCGCGCTGTTCTTGCTGGGCATGCTTTTCGCCGAGGTCGAAACGCGGCGGGTGGGAACCGTGGTGCTGGATACACCCGTCACCACTACCATTACAGGCACGGTGACGCGCCGGGAGGTCGATGCACGCGGGGATTGGCGATATGTGGTGCGGCTTGCCGCGACGGAGGCGCCGGCATTGTCACGCCCGCCGGAAAAGGTCTCGCTTCTCTCACGCGGGGGAGGTGAGCCTGTCGCACTGGGCGCGACCATTCGTGGTAAGGCGCGGCTTTCGCCACCATCCGGCCCGGCTTTGCCGGGGCTCAACGATTTCGCCTTTGCCTCCTATTTCAGGGGCATAGGCGCGACGGGCTTCTTTTATAAGCCGCCACAGACGGTCATATCACCCGAAGATGACATCAGCGCCGGAACGGACTGGCTGGAATGGGCCGATATGAGGCTTTACGGCCTGCGCACCGCCATTGCCGAACGCATTCGCAACACCATCGGCGGGGACGCCGGAGCCTTTGCCGCCTCCATCGTCACCGATGAGAGACAGGCCATATCCGCCGGGACGATGGAAGCGCTGCGGCTTTCCGGCCTTGCCCACATCGTCGCCATATCCGGGCTCAACATGGCGCTCGCGTCAGGCATATTTTTTGTGGGGCTGAGGCTTGCCTTCAGCCTTTTTCCGGCCTTTGCGCAGCGCTGGCCCGTCAAGAAGATCTCGGCTTTCGCCGCACTCCTGATGACGCTTGCCTATTATCTGATTTCCGGTTTCGCCGTCTCCGCCGAACGGGCCTGGCTGATGATGTCGGTGATGCTGATCGCTGTTCTCTTCGATCAACCCTCGCTCAGTCTCAGGAATGTTGCGCTTTCCGCTCTGGTCATTCTTGCCTTGTCGCCCTCGGAAATCATGGGGCCGAGCTTCCAGATGTCCTTTGCCGCAACCATCGCGCTCGTCGCCTCCTATGCCGCCTGGAGCCGCTGGCGTGTTGATCGCGAGCGTCTGTTCATCGGGCGCAAACCGGCATGGATGACGGTGGCGCAAACGGCGGGCGCCATCATCGGCGGAGTCATCACGACCTCGTTGATCGGCGGTCTTTCGACTGCGATCTATTCCGCCGAGCATTTTCAGCGTGTCACCACCTATGGACTTTTTGCCAATCTGGCCGCCATGCCGCTCATGTCGCTGATCGTCATGCCTTTCGGCCTTGTCGCCATGCTGCTGATGCCTTTCGGGCTCGATGCTCCGTTCCTCAAGGTCATGGGTTACGGTATGGCTCTCGTGATCGAAGTTTCTCGGGAGGTGGCCTCCTGGGGAGGAAGCGCTGCGACGGGGCGGCCACATGGCTGGTTCCTGGGGCTTGCCTCCGTTGGTTTTCTGCTGCTGGCATTGTTACGCAGCCGGCTGGCGCTTCTTGGTTTGCCGTTTCTGGTCCTCGCCTTTGGCCTGTCGGCGGCCACGGCCTATCGCAATCCGCCTCATCTGCTTGTTCATGAGGATGGCATGCTGGTGGCGCTGCTGGAGGATGGCAAAGCCTACACGACGAAAACACGGCCGCAGGGTTTCGTTTATGACCAGTGGCAAAGGGCACTGCTGTTGCCGGAACAGCCAGTTCCGCCGGTCTTTCTCAAGAGCGAGGCTGCGGCAACCACCGTGGCTTTAACCAAGGCGAAGCTTGATCCGGAAAAGATGAGGGCGGTTACACGGCAGATGACGGTGGCCCTGAGAGACGCGGAGCCCGGTATTTTCACCTGCAGCAAAGGCATATGGTGTGCCGCACGCGCGGGAAGCGGCGAATGGATCATCGTTCTGGAAGATGGTCGATTTGCCGGAAAGGCATGTGATATCGCCGATATTGTCGTCGTTTCCCGCAGAACATCCTTCTCCCAATGCCGCTCGGGCGCACTTCTGCTTAACCGCGATATCCTGCGCCGGATCGGTTCACTGGAAATAGACTTTGCCGGCAGCGATCAGGTAGCGGTAGTCGGCAGGTTGCGCGCCGCGATAGCCGGCATGGACAGGCCCTGGAGCGAACATCGCTATTACGACTGGAAAAGCGGCCGTTTTGACCATGAGGTCCCTGATGCCGTCACGCGGTTGCTGGCGGCACCACAATGAGGGCCGCCAGCCTGGATCGTCAAGCCTTGATGCGCAGATCCGTCGTCAATTCGCCGATCCCGCCGATTTCCTCTTCATGCGCCGCGTCGCGCCAGGTTTCCTTCAGTCCGGCCTCGTACCATTCGCGCATGGCGGGCAGGGCGAGCAGCCGGTCACAATAGGCTTTCGCTGCGGGCGAAAGTTCCGCGCCATAGGTCTGGAAACGGAAAGCCACCGGGCAGAAGAAGGCATCGACCGCCGTAAATTTCTGACCGGCAAGAAAGGGCCCGCCAAATTTTGCCAGGCCTTCGCTCCACAGCGCATCAACGCGCTTTATGTCGGCCGCTAGCCCGGTATTGTCACCCTTCGGTTTCACGCGAATGCCGACCGACATGGGGTAGAGATTGCGCAGCGAGAAAAAGCCCGCATGCATTTCGCTCGCAGCCGAACGCGACCATGCTCTTGCCTGCTTGTCGCTCGCCCAGACGCCCTGATGTCGCTCCGCCAGATATTCGGCGATCGACAACGATTCCCAAACCGTCACGCCTTCATCAACGAGGCAAGGCACCTTGCCGGTTGGCGAAAAGGTGGAGAAGGAAACGCCTTCGCCGAAGGGAACGAGTTTTTCATCGAAAGCAATGCCGAGCGTGCGCATCAATACCCATGGCCGCAGTGACCATGAGGAATAGTTCTTGTTGGCGATATAAAGATCGTACATGGCGTGTTCCCCGATATGATGCGCATTTCTATACCGGCGGATGGGCCCAGGAATATTGCAAATAATCCATGGCTCCCATAAGCCGCATTGATGAGTGGGACAGGAAGAAAAGAAGCACCTGCAGGTCACCATTCGGAGATAACGACGAAACACACCGCGACGAGACTGATGACCTGCATCCTTTCTCAACGAAATTAAGGATGCTCATTTTCAATCATCTGTTTCTTACCGCTGCCTGCTGGCCTTCGCGATAAAAGATGTGCGGACCTGCCAGACGATGTCGCTTCTCACTTATGCAGAACCGCATCATTCCAAGGAGCAAGCTGCAATGCTCCATAAGGGGAGCGCCATCCTCTTGATGGTGCCCGCAGCAAAAGGAATTGCGGCCCCATGCCTTGAATCAATGGTAACGGCGGATCAGTCCGACCAGCTTGCCCTGGATTTTCACCCGGTCCGGTCCAAAAATACGCGTTTCATAGGCCGGGTTTGCCGCCTCGAGCGCAATGGAGGCGCCCTTGCGACGGAAACGCTTCAGGGTGGCTTCCTCATCATCCACCAGCGCTACAACGATATCACCCGGATTTGCCGTATTGCCATTGCGGATGATGACGGTATCGCCATCAAAAATGCCGGCCTCGATCATCGAGTCGCCCTTGACCTCAAGAGCGTAATGTTCGCCCGAACCCAGCATATCAACAGGCACGGCCACATCGTGGGTATTGTTCTGGATGGCGGAAATCGGCACACCGGCAGCGATGCGGCCCATGACCGGCACGGTGACGGCCCCGACGAGATCATTGGCCGGCGTCTTGGGGGCAGGGGCCGCTTCCGACGCCTTGGGTTTGCCAAGGCTGCCTTCGATGACGCTCGGCGAAAAGCCGCGCTGCGGCCTTGCACCCGGCGTATAGGCCTCAGGCAGCTTGATGACTTCCAGCGCTCGCGCTCTATTTGGTAGCCGGCGAATAAACCCGCGCTCTTCGAGGGCGGTGATCAGGCGGTGGATGCCAGATTTCGAGGCAAGATCGAGTGCGTCCTTCATTTCATCGAAGGATGGCGGCACGCCGGACTCTTTCATTCGTTCATGAATGAAGAGAAGCAATTCCTGCTGTTTGCGCGTGAGCATGAGGAAAACACCCTTTAGAATCGTAGTGGAAGTCGCGAAACAAATACAGAACGAACACTATATGTTCCATATGTGTTCCGCAATCCCCTAAAATTTCGTGAAGCTGCTATCTGTTGTTTTGATGATTTGCTTCTTGGCCTACGATTGTGCTTTTCTGCGGCCCAAATCGTCCAGGCATGTCCGGGCGGAGTGCCAGCGCAGGAAACAGGTCATGATGAAATCCCATAGCGTCGATCATCTCGTTCTGCCGGTGCAGGATATCGGCGTTGCCGCGAAACGTCTCGCCAGCCTTGGATTTACGGTCTCACCGGAGGCTTTGCATCCTTTCGGCACCCGAAATGCCTGTGTTTTTTTTACCGACGGGACCTATCTGGAGCCGCTCGTAATTGCTGATCCGGCTAAATATAATGCGTCGGCAGACAGGGGAGATGTGTTCACGGGCAGGGACAGGGCCTTCCGGCAACGTGACGGGCGGGAGGGTTTTTCGGCTCTTGTCGCCAAAACCGAAGATGCCCTTGCCGACCATGACAGGTTTCTGACGTCTGGCGTGTCAGCGGGCGATGTGTTCCAGTTTTCGCGGCCTGTGCGGATGCCGGATGGATCGGAAAGCGAGGCGGCGTTCCGGCTGGCTTTTGCGGCAAGCGGGGCGGCGGATTTCTTTCTGTTTAGTTGTCAGCGGCTGCAGGCCCTGCCGGGCGATCGAACAGTGCTGGAGCGCCATGCCAACGGTGTCTCCGGCCTCAGTGAAATCGTTCTGTTCTCCGGTGATGATCCGAACGCGGCGCGCTTGATCGAAACGGTGTTTGGTTGTGAGGGCAGAATATCTCCGGATGGTGATATGGTTTTCGCGACCGACAATGCGCGCATCAGATTGACCGGAAAACCTGATTTCAGCGGACAGGCCCCGAATACTCCTGATTGGAGCGGCGGCGGATTGCGCGGTGCGGGCATCGTCTTTTCGTCACACGATCTTGCCGTGACAGAGGCGGCGCTTGCTGCTAATGGCGTGTCCTGCGCAAAAGCGGACGGTCGCCTGGTGGTGCCTGCGGCACCCGGTCAGGGCGTTGCCTTCGCCTTCGAGGAAAAATGATGAGCGTTACGAACAATCTCAAAGTCACCGCCGGCGACGGCGTCAGCAAGGTTTCCTTCTCCAATGCCGAGCGTTTTTCGCTGATTGCCGGCCCGTGCCAGATGGAAAGCCGCGAACATGCCTTCATGATTGCAGGTGTCCTGAAAGAGCTTTGCGACAGCCTCGGGATCGGACTTGTCTACAAGTCCTCCTTCGACAAGGCGAACCGCACCTCGCTTTCCGGCAAGCGCGGTATCGGCCTTGACAGCGCGATGCAGGTTTTCGCTGATCTCAAGAAGGAATTCGGCTTTCCTGTTCTGACCGACATTCACACCGAGGAGCAATGCGCCATCGTTTCCGAGGTGGTGGATGTGCTGCAGATTCCGGCTTTCCTCAGCCGCCAGACCGATCTTCTCGTCGCCGCCGCCAAAACCGGCCGTGTCATCAACGTCAAGAAGGGCCAGTTCCTGGCGCCCTGGGACATGAAGAACGTGCTCGCCAAGCTTAATGAGAGCGGCAACCCGAATGTGCTTCTGTGCGAGCGCGGCGCTTCCTTCGGTTACAATACGCTGGTCTCCGACATGCGCTCCCTGCCGATCATGGCATCGCTTGGCGCGCCGGTCGTGTTTGACGCCACCCACTCGGTGCAGCAGCCGGGCGGGCAGGGTGGCTCCACGGGCGGCCAGCGCGAATTCGTCGAGACCTTGGCACGCGCGGCGGTCGCCGTCGGCGTGGCCGGCCTCTTCATCGAGACCCATGAGGACCCTGATAATGCGCCGTCTGACGGCCCCAACATGGTGCACCTGAAGGACATGCCGAAACTGCTCGAAAAGCTTCTGGCTTTCGACGCCATCACCAAAGCCTGAGGGCTGGCCGCTGCGGCGGGCGCCGTTTGTGCCAATCGATTTTAATGGCGGGCGGGCCGTTTCCGCTGCCCACCGTCATTGTAATTTCTTCGCCATCGTCTAAGACAGGCGACGGAAAATATCTGTTCCATTCCCAAGGGAGAGACCATGACTGCCATTACCGATATCATCGCGCGCGAAATCCTCGACAGCCGCGGCAACCCGACCGTTGAAGTCGACGTTTATCTCGAAGACGGCTCCATGGGCCGTGCCGCCGTTCCCTCCGGCGCCTCCACCGGCGCGCATGAGGCGGTTGAGCTGCGTGATGGCGGCAAGCGTTATCTCGGCAAGGGCGTGGAAAAGGCGGTCGAAGCCGTCAATACGGAAATCTTCGACGCGATTGGCGGTTTCGACGCTGAAAACCAGATCCAGATCGACCAGATGATGATCGCGCTCGACGGCACGCCGAACAAGTCGCGTATCGGCGCCAACGCCATCCTCGGCGTGTCGCTCGCCGTTGCGAAGGCTGCCGCTGAAGCGTCCGGCCTGCCGCTTTACCGTTATGTCGGCGGCCCGAACGCGCATCTGCTGCCGGTTCCGATGATGAACATCATCAATGGCGGCGCGCATGCCGACAACCCGATCGATTTCCAGGAATTCATGATCCTGCCGGTCGGCGCGGAAAACATCCGCGAAGCCGTGCGCATGGGTTCGGAAGTGTTCCATACGCTGAAAAAAGAACTGTCGGCGCAGGGCCACAACACCAACGTCGGCGACGAGGGCGGTTTTGCACCGGGCCTCGAAAGTGCGCCGGCTGCGCTCGATTTCATCATGAAGTCGATTGAAAAGGCCGGTTACCGTCCGGGCGACGACATGTTCGTTGGTCTTGACTGTGCATCGACCGAATTCTTCAAGGACGGAAAATACGTTCTCGAAGGCGAAGGCCGCACGCTGGAGCCGGGCGCGATGGCTGAATATCTCGCCGATCTGGTCGGCAAGTATCCGATCATCTCCATCGAAGACGGCATGGCTGAAGACGACTGGGAAGGCTGGAAGACGCTGACCGATCTCGTCGGCAACAAGTGCCAGCTGGTGGGCGACGATCTTTTCGTCACCAACTCCGCACGTCTTCGCGACGGCATCAAGATGGGGGTTGCCAACTCCATCCTCGTCAAGGTCAACCAGATCGGTTCGCTTTCCGAGACGCTGGATGCGGTCGAAACGGCGCACAAGGCCGGTTACACCGCCGTCATGTCGCACCGCTCGGGCGAAACGGAAGATTCCACCATCGCCGATCTCGCGGTTGCCACCAATTGCGGTCAGATCAAGACCGGTTCGCTTGCCCGTTCCGACCGGCTCGCGAAGTACAACCAGCTGATCCGTATCGAGGAAATGCTGGGCTCGCAGGCCGCTTACGCCGGCCGTTCGATCCTGCGCGGATAATTCGCGTTCAGGTTTGGCGACGTGGCCCGCCGCTTGGCGGGCTGAGGTTGGTGAAAGACGTGTCCACGCATGAGACGTCGTCCTCGGGCCTGACCCGAGGATCCACCTTCCAAACCACTTATAGATCCTCGTCCCAAGGGCGAGGATGACGAAGTTGAGAGGAGAACTCTCTTTGCAAACGTAGCCCGCCTTCCGGCGGGCTTTTTTGCGTCCGTCAGCCGACAGGAATTTAAGGTCAACGGATAGTTAAACAATCCGGCTTAGTCTCAGAATCACGTTGTGCGTTTTAAGGCTTCTCTCCGGCATGTGGACCAGACATCATAAAAAGAGACGATTCGGCCGTTTGATCGTTCCGGCCATCACGATCGCTTTTCTTTCCTATTTCGGGTATCATTCCATTCATGGCGACTTCGGCCTGCAGGCGACGGAGCGGCTGGAGCGGCAGCGCATTACCCGCACCGCGGAGCTCGCAAAGCTCACGCAGGCGCGTGTGGCGCTTGAGCGGCAGGTGGAATTGATGAGCGACGGCTCGCTTGAGCGGGACATGATCGACGAGATTTCGCGCTATCAGCTCAATATGTCCCGCACGGACGAAATCGTCATCATGAACACCTATTTCTGATTAACCTAAATCAAGTTAATTAATCATTTGTGATTTATTCACAGAGCTTTAGCGTGAATATGTGCCATGCGTTTAAAGCATTGCTGCATGGCATTTTCTTGCATATGGTACGCGCCACTCTATCCATTCAAACGGCAACTCAGGGAGGGATGAATGGCGCCGCGAAAACCAGCGACCGTATCCGGCCGCAAGACAACGGCAAAGGCTGCAACCGAATTTACCGGCAAGAACAGCCCGGACTTCTCGAAGGAAGAAGAGCTTCACGCTTATCGTGAAATGCTTCTTATCCGCCGTTTCGAAGAAAAGGCCGGCCAGCTTTATGGTATGGGCTTCATCGGCGGTTTCTGTCACCTCTACATCGGTCAGGAAGCCGTTGTTGTTGGCATGCAGATGTCGCAGAAGGAAGGCGATCAGGTCATCACCGCTTACCGTGACCACGGCCACATGCTCGCTCTGGGCATGAGCGCGCGTGGCGTCATGGCCGAGTTGACCGGCCGCAGGGGCGGCTTGTCGAAAGGCAAGGGCGGCTCCATGCACATGTTCTCCAAGGAGAAGCATTTCTACGGCGGTCACGGCATCGTCGGTGCGCAGGTTTCGCTTGGAACCGGTCTTGCCTTCGCCAACCGTTATCGCGGCAACGACAATGTTTCCGTGACTTATTTCGGTGACGGCGCGGCCAACCAGGGTCAGGTCTACGAGAGCTTCAACATGGCTGCTCTCTGGAAGCTGCCGATCATCTATATCGTCGAAAACAACCGTTACGCCATGGGCACCTCGACCGCCCGCGCCACCGCCCAGTCGAACTATTCGCTGCGCGGCCAGTCCTTTGGCATTCCCGGCATCCAGGTGGATGGCATGGATGTGCGCGCCGTAAAGGCCGCCGCCGATCAGGCGCTGGAACATTGCCGCTCCGGCAAGGGTCCGATCATTCTGGAAATGCTGACCTACCGTTACCGTGGTCACTCCATGTCCGACCCGGCGAAATACCGTTCGAAAGACGAAGTGCAGAAGATGCGCTCCGAACATGACCCGATTGAGCAGGTCAAGGCACGGCTTCTGGAGCAGGGCTGGGCAAGCGAAGACGAGTTGAAGGCCATCGACAAGGATGTCCGTGATATCGTCGCCGATAGCGCAGACTTCGCCCAGAACGACCCAGAGCCGGATGTATCCGAGCTCTACACCGACATTCTGCTCTGATCGGGAAAGGGAAACCCATGCCAGTAGAAATTCTTATGCCCGCCCTTTCCCCGACCATGGAGGAAGGCACGCTTTCCAAATGGCTTAAAAAGGAAGGCGACAAGGTCACATCCGGCGACGTGATTGCCGAGATCGAGACCGACAAGGCGACCATGGAAGTGGAAGCTGTGGATGAAGGTGTTATCGGCAAGCTGCTGATCGACGCCGGCACCGAAGGCGTCAAGGTCAACACGCCGATCGCCGTTCTCATTCAGGAAGGCGAAAGCGCCGCCGACATCTCTTCTTCCGCCAAGAAGGAAGAGCCGAAGGCGGAGGCTGCAAATTCCGATTCGGATGCCGCAGGCGGCAAGACCCGCGAAGCATCCGAAGAGCCGAGCACTTCCAAGGAAGCCGCCAAGGTTCCGGCAGCACCCAAGATCGAAGTTGCTGCCGATCCGGATATTCCTGAAGGCACGGAAATGGTGATGACGACGGTGCGTGAAGCGCTGCGCGACGCCATGGCCGAAGAAATGCGCGCCGACGAAAAAGTCTTCGTCATGGGTGAAGAAGTCGCCGAATATCAGGGCGCTTACAAGATTACCCAAGGCCTGTTGCAGGAATTCGGCGAGCGCCGCGTTATCGACACCCCGATCACCGAGCACGGTTTTGCCGGTATCGGCGTCGGTGCGGCAATGACGGGCCTGCGGCCTATCGTCGAATTCATGACCTTCAACTTTGCCATGCAGGCGATCGACCAGATCGTCAACTCGGCAGCGAAGACACTTTACATGTCGGGTGGCCAGATGGGTGCGCCGATGGTGTTCCGCGGTCCTTCGGGTGCTGCCGCCCGCGTTGGCGCTCAGCATTCGCAGTGTTATGCCGCCTGGTACAGCCATATTCCGGGCCTCAAGGTCGTCATGCCTTACACGGCAGCGGACGCGAAGGGTCTTCTGAAGGCAGCCATCCGTGACCCGAACCCGGTCATCTTCCTTGAGAACGAAATTCTCTACGGCCAGAGCTTCGAAGTACCGAAGCTCGATGATTTCGTGCTGCCAATCGGCAAGGCGCGCATTCATCGCAAGGGCACGGACGCGACCATCGTTTCCTTCGGCATCGGCATGACCTACGCGATCAAGGCGGTTGCGGAACTCGAAAAGCTCGGCATCGACGTCGAACTGATCGACCTTCGCACCATCCGTCCGATGGATCTGCCCACCGTCATCGAATCGGTCAAGAAGACCGGTCGTCTGGTCACGGTCGAGGAAGGTTTCCCGCAGTCATCGGTCGGTGACTTCATCGCCAACCAGGTCATGCGCGCCGCTTTCGACTATCTCGATGCGCCGATCCTGACGATCGCCGGCAAGGATGTTCCAATGCCTTACGCGGCAAACCTCGAAAAGCTGGCTCTGCCCAACGTCGATGAAGTCGTTCAGGCCGTCAAAACCGTCTGCTACAAGTAAGGGGAGGCGTTTCGATGCCGATAAACATCACCATGCCTGCCCTTTCTCCCACCATGGAAGAGGGCAATCTGGCCAAGTGGCTGGTCAAGGAAGGCGACAAGGTCGCACCCGGTGACGTGATTGCCGAGATCGAGACCGACAAGGCGACCATGGAAGTGGAAGCCGTCGATGAGGGCACGGTCGCCAAGCTGGTCGTTCCCGCCGGCACTGAAGCGGTCAAGGTCAACGCCCTGATCGCCATCCTCGCTGCGGAAGGCGAAGATGTCGCCGAGGCGGCACAGGGCGGCAATGCCGCGCCTGCTCCGTCTCAGGCCAAAGCCGAGGCACCGAAGGAAGAGAAGAGCGAAGCTGCGCCAGTCAAAGCTGAAAAGCCTGTAGCCGATCAGGCAGCCGCAGCTTCCACACCGGCTCCGGTGGCAAAGTCTGGTGAGCGCATTTTCGCTTCGCCGCTTGCCCGTCGTCTTGCCAAGGAAGCCGGTCTCGACCTCACGGCCGTCTCCGGGTCCGGCCCGCATGGCCGCATCGTCAAGACCGACGTGGAAAAGGCTGCCGCTTCCGGTGGTGCGAAGGCAGCTCCTGCCGCCGCAGCATCCGCAGGCGCACCGGCTCCGGCACTTGCCAAGGGTCCGTCCGACGAAGCCGTTCTCAAGCTGTTCGAGCCGGGTTCCTACGAGCTGGTGCCGCATGACGGCATGCGCAAGGTCATTGCCAAGCGTCTGGTCGAATCCAAGCAGACCGTTCCGCATTTCTACGTTTCCGTGGATTGCGAACTGGATACGCTTCTGGCGCTGCGCGCCCAGCTCAACGCCGCCGCTCCCGAAAAGGACGGCAAGCCCGCCTACAAGCTTTCGGTCAACGACATGGTCATCAAGGCGCTGGCTCTCGCGCTGCGCGACGTGCCTGATGCCAACGTCTCCTGGACGGAAAGCAACATGGTCAAGCACAAGCATTCGGATGTCGGCGTTGCCGTTTCCATTCCGGGTGGCCTGATTACGCCGATCATCCGCAAGGCGGAAGAGAAGTCGCTCTCCACCATCTCCAACGAGATGAAGGACTACGGCAAGCGCGCGAAAGAGCGCAAGCTGAAGCCCGAGGAGTATCAGGGCGGCACAACGGCCGTGTCCAACATGGGCATGATGGGCGTCAAGAGCTTCTCCGCCGTCATCAACCCGCCGCATGCCACCATCCTGGCTGTCGGTGCGGGCGAACAGCGCGCTGTCGTGAAGAACGGCGAGATCAAGATCGCCAATGTCATGACGGTCACGCTTTCCACTGACCACCGCTGCGTCGATGGCGCGCTCGGAGCCGAACTGATCGGCACCTTCAAGCGCTACATCGAAAACCCGATGGGCATGCTGGTTTGATCGGAGAATAACATGGTGAAGTCGGTCCTCTGCTTTGGCGATTCCCTGACCTGGGGATCTGATGCGGAAACGGGTGGCCGGCACAGCCATGACGATCTTTGGCCGAACGTCTTGCAGAAGGCGCTCGGTTCCGACGTGCATGTGATCCATGAGGGTCTTGGCGGCCGCACCACCGCCTATGACGACCTGACGGCCGATTGCGACCGCAACGGCGCGCGGCTTCTGCCGACGCTGCTGCACAGCCATGCGCCGCTTGATCTCGTCATCATCATGCTCGGCACCAACGACATGAAACCGTCGATCCACGGCTCGGCGATTGTCGCCATGAAGGGTATCGAGCGGCTGGTGAAGCTCACGCGCAACCATGTCTGGCAAGTTCCGGACTGGGAAGCGCCTGACGTGCTGATCGTCGCGCCGCCGCAACTCAGTGAGACGGCAAACCCCGTCATGGGCGCGATCTTTCGCGATGCAATCGATGAGTCGGCGATGCTGGCTTCCGTTTACCGGGACCTTGCCGACGACCTCGACTGCGGATTTTTCGATGCCGGGTCTGTCGCCCGCACGACGCCGGTGGACGGCGTCCATCTCGACGCTGAAAACACGCGGGCCATCGGGCGCGGGCTGGAGCCTGTCGTCCGCATGATGCTCGGACTTTGACACTCATTCTCGTTTCGGGGCGGTTTGCCGTCACCCGAATAAGACAAGGCAGGATTTCCAATGGCTCAATCTTATGACGTCATCATCATCGGTTCGGGACCAGGCGGTTACATTGCCGCGATCCGCGCAGCCCAGCTCGGCATGAAGGTTGCGGTCGTGGAGCGCGAGCATCTGGCCGGCATCTGCTCCAACTGGGGCTGCATTCCCACCAAGGCGCTGCTGCGCACCGCCGATGTCATGCACACCGCCACCCACGCCAAGGATTACGGTCTGACGCTGGAAGGCTCGATCAAGCCTGACGTCAAGGCGATTGTGGCGCGCTCGCGCGGCATTGCTGCGCGCATGAACAATGGCGTCGGTTTCCTGTTCAAGAAGAACAAGGTCGATATCATCTGGGGTGAAGCCAAGATCACCAAGCCGGGCGAAATCGTTGTCGGAAAGTCCACCAAGCCGGTGGTTCAGCCGCAGGGTCCCGTGCCGAAAAACACGCTGGGCGAGGGCACCTATACCGCCAAGCACATCATCGTCGCCACCGGCGCACGCCCGCGCGCGCTTCCGGGCATCGAGCCGGATGGCAAGCTGATCTGGACCTATTTCGAGGCGATGAAGCCGGAAGAACTGCCGAAGTCGCTGCTCGTCATGGGGTCGGGCGCCATCGGCATCGAATTCGCCAGCTTCTACCGCACCATGGGCGTCGACGTCACCGTCGTCGAAATCATGAGCCAGGTCATGCCGGTTGAAGACGCGGAAATCTCCACCTTCGCCAAGAAGCAGCTCGAAAAGCAGGGCATGAAAATCCATCTGGAGACCAAGGTTTCCAAGGTCGAGAAGGGCGCGAACTCCATCACCGCGACGCTTGAGAAGAAGGATGGTTCTTCCGAAAAGATCACGGCCGACCGCATGATTTCCGCCGTCGGCGTCGTCGCCAATATTGAAGGTATCGGGCTTGAGGCTGCCGGCGTGAAGACCGATCGCGGCTTCATCGTCATCGACGGTTACGGCAAGACCAATGTACCTGGTATCTACGCCATCGGCGATGTTGCTGGCCCGCCGCTGCTCGCCCACAAGGCGGAGCATGAGGCCGTCATCTGCGTCGAAAAGATTGCAGGTCTGCCGAATGTCCATCCGATGGACAAGCTCAAGATTCCCGGCTGCACCTATTGCAACCCGCAGGTCGCTTCTGTCGGCCTCACCGAAGCCAAGGCGAAGGAACAGGGCCGCGATATCCGCGTCGGTCGCTTCTCCTTTGCTGCGAACGGCAAGGCCGTGGCACTCGGCGAAGATCAGGGTATGGTCAAGACTATCTTCGATAAAAAGACCGGTGAACTGCTCGGCGCGCATATGGTCGGTGCGGAAGTGACCGAGCTCATTCAGGGCTTCGTTGTCGCCATGAATCTCGAGACGACGGAAGAAGACCTGATGCACACGATCTTCCCGCATCCGACGATTTCGGAGTCGATGAAGGAAAGCGTGCTCGACGCCTATGGGCGTGTTCTGAACGCATAAGTGCTCCGTGATACCCGGCATTGTCTAACCCTGCCGGGTGTCCCATATGTCTCGATGCAGGCCGCTCAAGGGGCCGGTTCTTTCAGGGAGCGTGGAATGGAAAGTGTAGGCTGGATTGCAGCAATCATCATCGGCGGTCTCGCCGGCTGGCTTGCGGGCAAGCTCATGGACATGCGCTTCGGCGTTTTCATGAACATCGTCCTCGGCATCGTCGGTTCGGTGGTGGCTGTTGCGGTGCTGAGAACCTTCGATGTTTTCGTGCAGGACAGCAGGCTCGGCTACTTTGTCACGTCTTTCCTCGGCGCCAGCCTGCTGCTGTTTCTGGCGAAGCAGGTGCGGCGCTGACAAGGCTTCGTGACCGGAAGGGGCTTACGCTTTTTCTGGAATTGTTCTAAAGCATCCGGCCAACAGATGTTTAGATCGCTAAAGGCGATGGAAGCAGGTTTTAAATGGTCACTATTCTCGACAGGACGTCGTCCGAAGAAAAGCGTATTCGCCACCCGGAAAAGGCGCATAAGCCCGATACCGAGGTCATGCGCAAGCCGGAATGGATCCGCGTCAAGGCGCCGACCTCCAAGAGCTATCACGAGACGCGCGAACTGGTGCGTTCGCACAAGCTGGTCACGGTGTGCGAGGAAGCCGGCTGTCCGAATATCGGCGAGTGCTGGGACAAGAAGCACGCGACCTTCATGATCATGGGTGAAATCTGCACCCGCGCCTGCGCCTTCTGCAACGTCGCGACCGGCAAGCCCAATCCGCTTGACATGGATGAGCCCGAGAACGTCGCCAAGGCCGTCAAGCAGATGGGCCTGTCGCACGTCGTCATCACCTCGGTCGACCGCGATGACCTCGCCGATGGCGGCGCTGAACATTTCGAGAAGGTGATCTGGGCGATCCGCGCCGCGTCTCCGACGACGACCATCGAAATCCTCACGCCTGACTTCCTGAAGAAGTCGGGCGCGCTGGAACGTGTTGTTGCCGCCAAGCCCGATGTCTTCAACCACAATATGGAAACCGTTCCTGGCAACTATCTGACGGTTCGCCCCGGCGCGCGCTATTTCCACTCCGTGCGCCTCCTGCAGCGGGTGAAGGAACTCGATCCCACCATGTTCACCAAGTCGGGCATCATGGTCGGCCTTGGCGAAGAGCGCAACGAAGTGCTGCAGCTGATGGACGACCTGCGCAGCGCCGACGTGGACTTCCTGACCATCGGCCAATATCTGCAGCCGACCCGCAAGCACCACAAGGTCGAGGCCTTCGTGACGCCGGAGGAATTCAAGTCCTACGAGACGGTGGCCTATACCAAGGGCTTCCTGATGGTGTCGTCGAGCCCGCTGACCCGCTCCTCGCACCATGCCGGCGACGATTTCGAGCGCCTGCGTGCTGCCCGCGAGAAGAAGCTGCTGGCTGCTGCTGAGTAATCAGGGGCGGAAAGGCTGGGCAAAACGACGTGTCATCGCACGTTTTGCACGCTCTCATGCTCGGGCTTGTCCCGAGCATCTGCAACCTCTGTACTTTACGATACGTGATTGGATCCTCGGGACGGGCCCGAGGATGACGTTGAGCTGGAGGCGATCCTTACGAAATGGCTCAATCGCCTGTCTTCGGCCCTTAAGCTAATTACGCCACAACCTTCTTCGGGCGATGCGCCCGCATGCACAGCACCACGCTCAGCACTACTGAGCAGATCGCGACGACCTCAACCAGCGTCGGGCCACGTCCCTCCCAGAGAAAACCGTAAAGCAGCGCAAACAGCGTTTCGAACAGGATCATCTGTCCGACCATGGTGAGCGGCAGAAGTCGGCTCATGCGGTTCCATAGCGCATTGCCGATAATGGAGGCGGTGACGCCGAGGCCTGCGGCAACGGCGGCGAAATGCAGCCAATCCCCGGAAGCGTGGCTTGCGCCACCAAGGCCAAAAGCCGGAATTGCCAGCGCCAGCGCCAGTGCGCCGGTCACCACACCCGTCATCATGTTCCAGTCATCGGCGCTGACATCGTGGAGGCGGGAAAGCCAGCGGGCGTTGCCGACGGCAAAGGCCGTCCAGGAGGCCAGTGCCCCGAGCGCGCAGGCAAGGCCGATGACGCGTGAAACATTGAGCCCACCATCGCCTTGCACCAGCGATTGCCAGGAAATGCCGACAATGCCGATTGCGCCGAAAACAAGCGACGGCCATAGCCGCCGGAGCGATACCGCGCCGTGGTCGCGACTGCCGATGATGGTGACGGCGACGGGCAGGAAACCGATGATGATGGAGGTGAAAGCGACACCGCTGAGTTTAACGGCTGTCGATATGAAGACATAATAGGCGATATTGCCGATCATGCTCAGCCAGCCGAGCGCAAACCATTCCCGCACGCCAAAACGGGCGGAAACCCGCCTGATGCGCGGTCCAATGATGATGAGGGAAATCAGCCCGTAGGTGAGGTAACGCGCCGTCGACAGTTGTAGGGCGGAAAAATCCGGCACGAGTTTGGGGGCGAGAAAGATGCCTCCCCACATCGCTCCCGCCAGCATGCCATAAAAAACACCGAGACCTGTCCTGTTCATGTCCTGTCACATCCGCATTCGCATTTGCCTGCGATGTGCCACAGCCCCTTCCGGCTGTCTTGACAAAAACTCCTGATGACCGTGTAGACGGTTCTAATGAATGCCGCGGTTTCGGCGATAGGCAGCGGGCGTTTCACCCACCGCATTGCGCATGGCGCGCGTCAGTGCCGTCTGGTCGGAAAAGCCGGCCCGTAGGGCAATCTCGGCAATTGGCAGGGCGGAATCGTCGAGCAATGCAAAAACCTTGTCCATGCGCAGCCCGGCCAGCCAGCGGTGAGGTGGGAGGCCGAATTCTTCGAGAAACAGAGCATGCAGACGGCTGTCGCTGATCGTCACGCAGGAGGCAAGCATCCCGATGGTCCAGGGGAAGAACAGTTCCGCCCTGACGACCGCGGCGAGCCTGTGCAGGCGTTGGCGGATATCGGTTCGTTCGTCGGCCAGGCTGTCGATCAGCAGCGGCGCCCACAGACCGGCAATATCGTCGCGCCGCCCATCCGCTCCGATGATGCCGCGCATATAGGCGATCAATTGCCGGGTATCCTGCGCTATGTCGAGAAACGGCGAACGGGCGAATTTTTCGAGGGTTTGCGCGGGAAGGGCGCTTTCATCGATATCGACCACCAGTGAGTGATTGCTCGCTGTCGCTTCCTGGGTATGCGGTGTGTCGCGATGGATGAAGACGCCGCGCCCGGTCGACAATTCATCCTGCCGTCCGGCTACATCGATCAGCAGACGCCCGGAGACCGGAAGAACGATCTGAACGAAGCCATGCCGTTCCTTCGGTCTTTCTTCCCTGTAGGTTCTGATATCGGCGGATGCGGCTGTCATGACGCTGTCGTTTCCATTGTGCAAAGAAATGGCCGCCTCGAAAAAGCGGCCGGTTTCATTGTTTGATTATGACATCGTCTTGAAGATTGGGCCAGTCGGCTTTATCCGTCGGCTCTGCGCGCCGGCAATTAACAGTCTTCCTTGGCGGTCGATTCGCCGCGTTTGCGCTTGCGCAGAACCGGCTTGTTCTCTCTCGCCTCGCATTTCGCGACATCGATAAGATAGGCAAGCACCGGCATGCCGTTCATCGATGCGAGTTGTTTTGCGGATTCGAGAAGGTTGATGATGTTGGAAAAATCGTCCATCGGCTCACTCAGTGGCTCAAAGCGGTTATGTATCGGGTCTGAACCCAAGGATGAATACGCTGGGTGAAATTGGGAGCTTCCAGCGCCGTTGCATCCAATGGGTGTAATATTAGTCGCAAATAAATAGCAATCCCTGCGACGGAGTTACAATAGTCAATTTTCCGTAACTGCCATGCGCGGTAACGATATCGCTCAAGGGTTATGACCGGGTGGCAGAAATATATCCAGCGGTTGGATGAGGTCTATCAAATGCCGAACTATCTTCACAGGGTAGAAGATGCTGCCGCGATTATCGCCGGCGCGCAGCGCATATTGGTCGTTGGCTGTTCCGGCGGCGGCAAGTCGACGCTTTCGCAGAAGCTCGCGGGCAATTTCGGGCTTCGTTATATCTCCATGGATCGGGAGATTTTCTGGCTGCCCGGCTGGCAGGCGCGCGCCCGCCATGAGCAGCGGCAGAGGATAGCCGCCATCATCACCGAAGAGCGCTGGCTGATGGACGGCAGCAACCCGTCGTCTTTCGATATGCGCCTGCCGAGGTCCCACATCGTTCTCTGGGTGCGCATGCCGCGCTGGCTCTGCCTGTGGGGCGCCGTCAGCCGGGCGATCAAGGGTTACGGCAAGGCGCGGCCCGAAATGGCGGAGGGATGTCCCGAAAGGATAGACATCGATTTCCTGCGCTATATCTGGAATTTCGAACGCCGCCACGCCCCGATTTTTGAGCAGAATTTCGCGCTTTATGGTCCTGATGTGCCGGTATTCCAGCTGAAAAGCCGAAAACAGTTTCGCCGCCTTCTTGATCTTCTCGTTATCGAGGATTAACTGCCGCTCATGCCACAGTTCGAAACGCATCGCCTTGTCAAACACTCGCCCGACCGCATGTACGACCTCGTCGCCGATGTGGAGAAATATCCGCAGTTTCTTCCCCTTTGCGAGGCGCTCACCGTCCGCTCGCGCAAGGAACGCGACGGCAAGATACTGCTGGTGGCGGATATGACGGTTGGTTACAAGGCCATTCGTGAGACCTTCACCACCCAGGTGCTGCTGAACCCTGCGGAGCGCGCCATTGATGTGAAATATATCGACGGACCGTTCAAATATCTCGAAAATCGCTGGCGTTTCGAGGCCTCGGACGAGGACGGCTCAGCCATTCATTTCTTCATCGACTATGAATTCAAGAACCGACTGCTCGGCGCGGTCATGGGATCGATGTTCGACCGGGCGTTCCGCATGTTCGCGGAAGCTTTCGAGACCCGCGCCGACAAGATTTATGCCGACCCGGCCTGATTAAGTGCAGTCAGCATCTCGAGCGCTGTCTTAACCGTCGCAAGACGGATTTCGGTGCGACCGATATCGCCGTAATGCATCTCCTTATGCAGGCTGTGGCCGTTGCGCGCCTTGGCCGCCAGATGCACCAGTCCCACCGGTTTTTCCGAAGAGCCGCCGCCCGGGCCTGCAATGCCGGTTACGGCCACGGCAAAATCCGCCCGTGAACGGAACAGCGCGCCATGCGCCATTTGCAGCGCCGTCTGCCGGGATACCGCGCCGAAATTCGCCAGTGTCCCGACGCCAACCCCCAGCATGTCCATCTTGGCTTCATTGGTATAGGTGACGAAACCACGATCGACGACGGCGGAGGAGCCGGCAATCTCCGTCAGCGCGCCGGCGATCAGGCCGCCCGTGCAGCTCTCGGCTGTCGAGACCATGAAACCGCGGGCGGTGAAATCGGTGATGATCCGCCGCGCCAGTTCTTCTATGTCAGCGGGAAAAAGGCTCATAGCGGTCTGCCCCGGTAGACAACGGTGGCGGTGGCGATCGCCGCAATGCCCTCCCGGCGGCCGACGAAGCCAATCGTCTCGTTGGTCGTCGCTTTCACCGAGCAGCGCTCCAGCGCGATGCCGAGCATGTCCGAAAGCGCTTCCCGCATGGCCTGGCGGTGCGGACCGATGCGTGGCGCTTCGGCGATCAGCGAAACGTCGGCATTCATGATCGTGCCGCCATTGTCACGCACCACCTTGGCCGCGTGTTCGAGGAAGATACGGGAGGCCGCACCCTTCCATTGCGGATCCGAGGGCGGGAAATGGTCGCCGATATCGCCGGCGCCGCAGGTGGCGAGCAGCGCATCGGTCAGCGCATGCAGCGCCACATCGGCATCCGAATGACCTTTCAGTCTCTGGTCATGCTCGATGAAGATGCCGCAGAGGGTGACGCCATCCCCGGCCTCCAGCTGATGCACGTCGTAACCATTGCCGGTGCGCACGTCGGGCAATCCGTGAGAAAGCTTTTCATCGGCCATGGCGATATCCCGCTTGAGAGTGAGTTTTACGTTGTCGACCGAACCTTCGGTCAGCGTCACCGTCAGCCCGGCCCATTCGGCGATGGATGCGTCATCGGTGAAATCCGTTTTGCCGGAAGCAGCAGCAGCGCGATGCGCGCGAAGAATATCACCGTAATTGAAGCTCTGCGGTGTCTGCGCCGCATAAAGACCCTGCCGGGAAACTGTCTGTACGACGAGGTCGTCAGAGCCGCGCTTCAGTGTATCGGTGACGGGCAGGGCAGGCAGAACGCCGGTGGCGCCAGCCTGATGCAGGGCGATGATGCGTTCCAGCATGTCCACGGCGACGAAAGGCCGCACGGCGTCATGGATCATAACATGCGTCAGCTCTTCCGAGGCGAGCGCCTCCAGCCCGGCCAGTACCGATTGCTGGCGCGTCGCGCCGCCTGTCACGGTGGCAATCCGCTCACCCGCATCCAGTCGCTGCAGAATTGGTGACAGCAGTGCTGTATCGTCGGCATGGCTGACGACCACGATGGGGGAGGCGCCATTCCAGCCGAGGAACGTCGCCAATGTATGCTCGATCACGGCCCTGCCGCCGATCGGGCGATATTGCTTCGGCCCTTCCTCGGGCGAGCCTGCCCTTTCACCGCGTCCCGCGGCGACGATGACGATGCCGAGTTTCATAGTACTTTCCTGCATTGGTCATATGCTTTGCGCGCAACCCTTAGCGGTTGACAGTCCTGCTCTAGCGTTTCAAAACCCGGATGGCCAGCCCGATAAGACGCGCATTCGCCCCTGCATGACGCAGGATCGATCATCATTGGCCTTTGAACCTGCACAAATTGCTGCCGACAGCAAAACAGGCAGGCAGTCGCCCAGCAAATAAAAGGTGCAACCCTCTAAAAGTGCTTGGCAACCGCGCAAACACTGTCTAAAAATAATGCAAATAACCCTTCTGCATGAAAGATCATCAATTGCATCTTCCGGAGTTGTCAGAACCGTTCGGCATCGGCTCAGTTACGATCCGTAATCGTGCCGTGCTGGCGCCCATGTCGGGCGTCACGGATCTGCCGTTTCGGCAGCTTGCCTGGCGTTATGGTGCGGGTCTCGTCGTGACGGAAATGGTGGCGAGCCGCGAACTTGTCGCTAACAGGGGAGAATCATGGGCGCGGCTGAAAAATGCCGGCATGGTTCCGCATATGGTGCAGCTTGCCGGGCGCGAGGCGCATTTCATGGCCGAGGCGGCGAAGATCGCGGCCGATAACGGCGCCGGCATCATCGATATCAATATGGGATGCCCGGCCAAGAAGGTGACAGGCGGTTATTCCGGCTCGGCGCTGATGCGTGACCCCGATCACGCACTCTCGCTGATCGAGGCGACGGTCAATGCGGTCGATGTGCCTGTGACGCTGAAGATGCGGCTGGGCTGGGACGAAAACACCATCAATGCGCCTGATATCGCCCGCCGCGCCGAGGCGGCAGGTGTTCAGCTCATCACCATTCACGGCCGCACCCGCATGCAGTTTTACGAGGGACGGGCCGACTGGAACGCCATCCGCGCCGTTCGCGATGTAATTTCCGTCCCTCTCATCGCCAATGGAGATGTGGAGACGGCCGAAGATGCGCGCGAAATCTTGCGCCGTTCGGGTGCGGATGCCGTCATGGTCGGGCGCGGCGCACAGGGACAACCCTGGCTGCCGGCAGTGCTCGCCGGACATGCAGCGCCGCACCGCGACGATATTCCCGCCATTGCCATCGAGCATTACGAGATGATGCTGGAATTTTACGGAATGGAAGCCGGTCTCCGGCATGCCCGCAAACATCTGGGCTGGTATCTCGACCGTTTCGCGCCAGAGATCGCCACGCCAGACAAGGCTCAAATCATGACATCGCGTGACACGGTGGAGGTGGCCGATCTGCTGCGCTCCGCACTTTGCGCAAATGCGGGCGAAGACGCCGCAAGGAAGGCCGCATGAGCGCTGACAAACACAGCCCGGCAGATGCAAACCCGCTCGCCATGGCGGTTCTGAACGCGGTGCAGAACCCCGTCATTCTGGTGGATGCCGAAGGTTTCATTGCATTCGCCAATTGG
The DNA here is from genome assembly GCF_030209895.1 of Agrobacterium sp. CFBP2214. NCBI lineage: Bacteria > Pseudomonadati > Pseudomonadota > Alphaproteobacteria > Hyphomicrobiales > Rhizobiaceae > Agrobacterium > Agrobacterium sp. CFBP2214. Next base: position 1,347,314 of record NZ_JARVRC010000001.1, read on the forward strand.
GAAGCCGAAGCCTTTTTCGGAGCAAGCGCCTCCCATCTTGCCCGCTACCGCGTTTCCACATTCATTCCCTTCGGCAGCCCGCTTCTGGCGTTGATTGATCAGGTGCGGGAGCGCCGCGCGCCGGTCAATGAATATCGCGTCGATCTGAGTTCGCCACGGCTTGGACAGGACAAGCTCGTCGATCTCTATGTGGCGCCCGTTGTCAGCGAGCCGGGTTCGGTTGTCGTCGTCTTTCAGGAGCGGTCGATGGCGGACAAGATCGACCGGCAATTGACCCATCGCGCCGCTGCCCGTTCCGTAACCGGCCTTGCCTCGATGCTCGCGCATGAAATCAAGAACCCGCTGTCAGGCATTCGCGGCGCGGCCCAGCTTCTGGAGACATCGGTTGCCGACGAGGACCGGGCGCTGACGCGGCTGATCTGCGATGAGACCGACCGTATCGTTTCGCTGGTCGACCGCATGGAGGTGTTTTCCGACGAGCGGCCGGTGGATCGCGTGCCGGTCAACATCCATTCGGTGCTCGATCATGTGAAGGCCATCGCCAAGGCCGGTTTTGCCCGCAACATCAAGATTTCCGAGAACTATGACCCGTCGCTGCCGCCGGTCTATGCCAATCGCGACCAGCTGGTTCAGGTCTTCCTCAATCTGGTGAAGAATGCGGCGGAAGCCGTGGGCAACCAGTCGGATGGCGAGATATTGCTGACCACCGCCTACCGTCCCGGCATGCGACTTTCCGTCGCCGGCAGCCGCGAGCGCATCTCGCTGCCGCTCGAATTCTGCGTGCATGACAATGGCCCGGGCGTTCCGGCCGATCTCTTACCGCATCTCTTCGATCCCTTCATCACCACCAAGACGAATGGTTCGGGCCTGGGCCTGGCGCTTGTCGCCAAGCTGATCGGCGCCCATGGCGGCATCGTCGAATGCGACAGCCAGAACCATCGCACGACTTTCCGCGTATTGATGCCCGTCTCGCCGGAAGTGGCGCTCGACGACATCACCTTGCCGAACACGACAGGAAATGACCTATGACAGCTACGATCCTCGTCGCCGATGATGATGCCGCAATCCGCACGGTACTCAACCAGGCGCTCAGCCGTGCCGGTTACGACGTGCGCATCACCTCCAATGCCGCAACGCTCTGGCGCTGGGTTTCGGCAGGTGAGGGCGATCTGGTCGTTACCGATGTCGTGATGCCGGATGAAAACGCCTTCGATCTTCTGCCTCGCATCAAGAAGGCCCGTCCGGACCTGCCGGTTCTTGTCATGAGCGCGCAGAACACCTTCATGACCGCCATCAAGGCCTCGGAAAAAGGCGCTTACGACTATCTGCCGAAGCCCTTCGACCTGACGGAACTGATCGCGATCATCGGCCGCGCTTTGTCGGAGCCGAAGCGCAAGCCGGCCAAGCTTGATGACGACATGCAGGATGGCATGCCGCTGGTTGGCCGCTCGGCGGCGATGCAGGAAATCTACCGCGTTCTCGCCCGCCTGATGCAGACCGACCTGACGCTGATGATAACAGGCGAATCCGGTACGGGTAAGGAACTGGTGGCGCGCGCGCTGCATGATTACGGCAAGCGCCGCAACGGGCCCTTCGTCGCCATCAACATGGCGGCAATCCCGCGCGATCTGATCGAATCCGAACTGTTCGGCCATGAGAAGGGCGCCTTCACCGGCGCGCAGAACCGCTCGACCGGCCGTTTCGAACAGGCCGAGGGTGGCACGCTGTTCCTCGATGAAATCGGCGACATGCCGATGGACGCCCAGACGCGCCTGCTGCGCGTCTTGCAGCAGGGTGAATATACGACCGTCGGCGGACGCACGCCGATCCGCACCGATGTCCGCATCGTCGCCGCCACCAACAAGGATTTGAAGCAGTCGATCAATCAGGGTCTCTTCCGCGAAGACCTCTATTATCGCCTGAACGTCGTGCCGCTGCGCCTGCCGCCGCTGCGCGACCGTGCCGAGGATATTCCCGATCTCGTGCGCCATTTCATCCAGCAGGGTGAAAAGGAAGGGTTGGAAGGCAAGCGTTTCGAGACCGAGGCGCTGGAGGTCATGAAGGCCTATGCCTGGCCGGGCAACGTGCGCGAGCTGGAAAACCTGATCCGCCGTCTGATGGCGCTTTATCCGCAGGAGGTCATCACCCGCGAAATCATCGAGCAGGAATTGCAGTCGGATGTTCCGGACAGCCCGCTCGACAAGATGGCGGTCCGCACCGGCTCACTCACCATTTCGCAGGCGGTCGAGGAAAACATGCGGGATTATTTCTCAAGCTTTGGTGATGGCTTGCCGCCGCCGGGTCTTTACGACCGCGTGCTGCGCGAACTGGAATATCCGCTGATTCTTGCCGCCTTGACGGCGACACGCGGCAACCAGATCAAGGCTGCCGATCTTCTTGGCCTCAACCGCAATACGCTGCGCAAGAAAATCCGCGAGCTTGGAGTTTCCGTGTATCGCAGCTCCCGCCCCAGCTGAGAATGTTGACAAGGCCGCATCTGTCGTTGCATTTTCGCCACATTGTGTTGCTTGGAAAACACTAGGAGGGAGAGAGATTCGCCGAACTGCGGTGAATCTTGCCTGACTTCAGGAATGTGGTGCTGGCTGGCCAGCGATTGGGAGTAGTTGATGCGGAAACCCGCCGCCGAAAACGCCGTTGCTGACGAAGCAGCGGGCATGGTGGTTGCCGATCGCAGGATGTCTTTCGCTCTGCCGGGGCTGGTGCTCGCCGGCGTCGCCCTCGTCTGCGCCATCATTACCCTCTTCGTGCTGCTCGGCGTGACCCCGATTGCGCCGACATCCAACGTCGTTATCGCTTCCGTCGTCATCAATTCGATCTTCGTGATCGGCCTGATCTTTCTGATCGGCCGCGAAATCAACCGCCTGCTGAAAGCCCGGAAAAAGGGCAGGGCGGCGGCGCGTCTGCACGTGCGCATCGTCGTGCTTTTCTCCATCGTGGCGATCACGCCCGCCGTGCTTGTCGCCATCTTCGCCAGCCTGACGCTGAATGTCGGTCTCGACCGCTGGTTTTCGCTGCGCACGCAGTCGATCGTCGATTCGTCGAGCAACATCGCCCAGGCCTATATGATGGAAAATGCCGGTTATCTTCAGGGCCAGACCCTGTCGATGGCCACCGACCTCGACCGCAACCGCGCGCTTTTTTATCTAGACCGCACCGGCTTCGTTGATCTCATGACCCGTCAGGCCAAGGGACGCGGCCTGCTTGGCGCGTTTCTGGTGCAGGAAGACGGCGACGCCGTCGCGCAGGCCGATATCAAGACGGAAAAACCGCTTCCCGCCATTCCGCATGACGCGCTTGAAAAGGCCGCCGCCGGTCAGCCGACGCTGATCCCGCCTGGCATCACCAACCTCGTTGGCGCGATTATCAAGCTCGAAGGCATTAGCGGAACCTTCCTTTACACGGTACGCGCCGTCGATCCCAAGGTCATGGGCGCAATGCGGCTGATGGAAGAGAACCGCGCCGAATACAAGGCGATGGAGGCAGGCCGTGCGCCGCTGCAGATCGCCTTTGCGATCCTCTATCTCGGTTTTGCGCTGATCGTGCTTCTGGCGGCGATCTGGACGGCGATCGCAGTCGCCGACCGTATCGTGCGCCCGATCCGGCTTCTCATCAGCGCCGCAGACAGTGTCGCCACCGGCAACATGCATGTGCTGGTGCCCGTTCGCGCCGTTGATGGCGACGTCGGGCGTCTGTCGCGCACCTTCAACAAGATGGTCTCGGAACTGCGCAGCCAGCAGGAACAGATCATCGAGGCGAAAGACGATATCGACGATCGCCGCCGCTTCATCGAGGCGGTGCTGTCGGGCGTTACCGCCGCTGTTATCGGCGTTGACGAGAACCGCAAGATCACCATCGTCAATCCCTCGGGCGAAGAGTTCTTGGCGCAGACCTCCGAGCAGCTTATCGGTGCGCAACTGTCGGAGATTGCGCCTGAAATCGAAGAGGTCGTGACCGAGGCCAACACCTGGTCGCGCGGCAACTTCCGCAAGCAGATCAATATCATGCGGCGCGGCAAGGAGCGTACCCTCAATGTGCAGGTGACCCGCGAGGACGCCCGCGACAGCCGCGACAGCTATGTCATCACGCTCGACGACATCACCGATCTCGTCATCGCCCAACGCTCCACCGCATGGTCGGATGTGGCGCGGCGCATCGCTCATGAAATCAAGAACCCGCTGACGCCGATCCAGCTTTCCGCCGAGCGCATCAAGCGCCGTTTCGGCAAGCAGATCGATGAGAGCGACCGCGCCATTTTCGACCAGTGTACGGACACCATCGTCCGGCAGGTCGGTGATATCGGCCGGATGGTGGATGAATTCTCCGCTTTTGCGCGTATGCCCAAACCAACGAAGGAAAAATCGGACCTGCGTTCGATTTTGAAGGACGCGGCGTTCCTGCGCGAAATCAGCGCCGCCGACACGAAATTCTCAACGGAACTGGGCGACATCCCGCTGGAGGGCATGTTCGATGCCCGCATGCTGGGACAGGCGTTCGGCAATCTCATCAAGAATGCGACGGAAGCCATCGAGGCGGTGGAAGGCGAAAAGCGTCCGGGTAAAATCCTGGTGCGCGCCTCCTTCGACGAGGCCAATTCCCGTTTCGTGGCTGACATCATCGACAATGGCCGCGGCCTTCCCGTCGAGAACCGTCACCGCATTCTCGAACCCTATATGACGATGCGGGACAAGGGCACCGGCCTCGGCCTCGCCATCGTCAAGAAAATCATCGAAGAACATGGCGGGTATCTGGAGCTCCATGATGCCCCGGCCGAATTCGACCATGGCCATGGCGCCATGATCCGAGTGCTGCTGCCCTATATCGAGGCGGTCGGCAGTGAAAATAACAAGGAAGCAGCATATGGCGTCTGATATTCTGGTCGTGGATGACGAGGCGGACATTCGCGAAATCGTAGCGGGCATTCTTTCCGACGAGGGACACGAGACCCGCATGGCGTTCGACAGCGACAGCGCGCTGGCCGCCATTTCGGAACGCGTGCCGCGTCTGATCTTTCTCGATATCTGGATGCAGGGTTCGAAGCTCGATGGTCTGGCGCTGCTGGACGAAATCAAGAGCCGCCATCCCGAAATTCCTGTCGTCATGATTTCCGGTCACGGCAATATCGAAACCGCCGTCAACGCCATCAAGCGTGGCGCTTTCGACTTTATCGAAAAGCCGTTCAAGGCCGACCGGCTGATCCTGATCGCCGAGCGGGCGCTGGAAAACTCCAAGCTGAAGCGCGAGGTTCAGGAACTCAAGAAGCGCACCGGTGACGCGGTTGAACTCGTTGGTGCGTCACTTGCCGTGTCGCAGCTTCGCCAGACCATTGACAGGGTGGCCCCCACCAACAGCCGCATCATGATCCTCGGCCCCTCCGGTTCCGGCAAGGAGCTGGTGGCGCGCATGGTGCACAAGAAATCCTCGCGCGCTACAGGACCTTTCGTGGCGCTCAATGCCGCGACGATCACGCCCGACCGCATGGAAATTGCGCTGTTTGGCACGGAAGGCCTGCCCGGGCAGCCACGCAAGGTAGGCGCCTTGGAAGAAGCCCATCGCGGCGTGCTTTATCTCGATGAAGTCGGTGAAATGCCGCGCGAGACGCAGAACAAGATCCTGCGCGTGCTGGTCGACCAGCAATTCGAGCGTGTCGGCGGCGGCAAGCGGGTGAAGGTGGATGTGCGCATCATTTCCTCGACCGCCCACCATCTCGAAAGCCTGATCGCCGAAGGCCAGTTCCGCGAGGACCTCTATCATCGCCTCGCGGTGGTGCCGGTGAAGGTGCCGGCGCTTTCCGAGCGCCGCGAAGATATCCCCTTCCTCGTCGACATGTTCATGCGGCAGATTTCCGAACAGGCTGGCATTCGCCCGCGCAAGATCGGGGATGACGCCATGGCCGTTCTCCAGACCCATGACTGGCCGGGCAACATCCGCCAGCTCCGCAACAATATCGAGCGGCTGATGATTCTGGCGCGGCCCGAAGGCGGCGAAGCGCCGATCTCGGCCGACATGCTGCCGGCGGATATTGGCGACATGCTGCCGAAGATTTCGGCGCAGGGCGATCAGCACATCATGACCCTGCCGCTGCGCGAAGCGCGTGAAATGTTCGAGCGGGACTACCTGATGGCCCAGATCAACCGCTTCGGCGGCAATATTTCGCGCACGGCGGAATTTGTCGGTATGGAACGGTCGGCGCTGCATCGCAAACTGAAATCTCTCGGCGTATAAGGGACGAAGGCGCTTTGCCGTAACCGATTATTCCGTCAGAGAGACAGCATGAAAGTCATCATTTGCGGCGCAGGGCAGGTGGGTTACGGCATCGCGGAGCAATTGTCGCGGGAGGATAATGAGGTATCGGTCATCGATACCGCCGCGCCGCTCATCACCGCCATAACCGAGACGCTGGATGTGCGCGGTTATGTCGGCCATGGCGCCCATCCCGACATGCTGGCCAAGGCCGGCGCCGACCAGGCCGACATGATCATCGCCGTTACGCTGCATGACGAGATCAATATCGTCGCCTGTGAGGTGGCGCATGCGCTCTTCAGCGTGCCGACCAAGATCGCCCGCATCCGCGACCAGAGCTATCTGAAGCCGGAATATGCCGATCTCTTCAGCCGCGAGAACATGTCCATCGATGTGACGATTTCTCCGGAAGTTGAAGTCGGCAAGATGGTGCTGCGGCGTATCGCTTTTCCGGGCGCAACCGACGTTGTACGGTTCGCGGAAGATACGATCTACATGCTGGCCATCGAATGCATGGAAGATTGCCCTGTCATCAACACACCGCTGCAGCAACTCTCCAGCCTCTTTCCCGACCTCATCGCCACGGTGGTTGGCGTTTACCGGGATGGTATTCTGAAGGTGGCGCATTCTTCGGAACAGTTGCGGGTGGGCGACCTTGCCTATGTCATCTGCCAGCGCCAGCACGCCCGCCGTACCCTAAGCCTCTTCGGTCACGAGGAGCAGGAAGCGCAGCGCATCGTGATTGCGGGCGCCGGCAATATCGGCCATTTCGTCGCGCACAAGATCGAGGAGATGCAGCCGAAGACGCGGGTGAAGATCATCGAGTCGGACCGCGACAGGGCGGTTGCCGCATCCGAGCAGTTGAGCCACACCATCGTCATGCATGGTTCGGCGCTCGATCAGAAAATCCTGATGCAGGCCGATATTCAGGACGCCGACCTGATTGTAACGCTCACCAACAATGACCAGACCAATATTCTGGCCGCCGTGATTGCCAAGCAGCTCGGCTGCAAATCGAATCTGGCGCTCTTGAACAGCACGTCATTCCACGATGTCGCCCGTTCTCTGGGGCTCGATGCCTATATCAATCCCAGAGCCGTGACGATCTCCCGCGTGCTTCAGCATGTGCGCAAGGGGCGCATCCGTTCGGTCTACGCCGTCCAGCGCGGTTCGGCGGAGGTAATCGAGGCGGAGGCGCTGGAGACATCGCCGCTGGTCGGCCAATCCTTCCGCGACATCGATATGCCCGAAGGCGTGCGCATCGGCGCGATCTATCGCGACGGTGTGGTGATCCGTCCTGACGGCAGCACGAAAATCAAGGCGAAGGACCGTGTCGTGCTCTTTGCATCCGCCGATGCGGTGCGCGACGTGGAACAACTTTTCCGTGTTTCGATACAATATTTTTGACTGTCCCGAATCGAAAATGCGGGTCAATACTCGTACCCGTCAGGCTGTTTTGACCGTTGCGGAACGGAACATGATTTGATACCAGAGTTTGAGGTCAGCCAAGCGGGGGACAAGACTTGGCCGGCTTATTATTGATTGATTATTTTCCGGTATCCCTGCCGGCAAAAAAGAAAGAAGCGGCGCTATGGCGGAACGTTCTCAAAACCTTCAGGATCTCTTCCTCAATACCGTTCGTAAGCAGAAGATTTCGCTCACGATTTTCCTGATCAACGGCGTCAAGCTGACGGGCGTTGTTACCTCCTTCGACAATTTCTGCGTGCTTTTGCGCCGTGACGGTCATTCGCAGCTGGTCTACAAGCATGCGATCTCCACCATCATGCCCGGCCAGCCGATGCAGATGTTCGAAAGCGAAGAAGGCGCGGCCTGATCGGCTCCCTCGACGGATATTCGATATAGACTGACCCGGATCGGGAACATTTCCCGTTCCGTCAGGTTAATTCCCATGGCCGCCCGCGCGGATGCGGTCGGCCGCAATCTTCTTTCTGGATAAGGCTGAGCCCATTTCGACGCGCGACACTTCGAACGAATCGATCATTCCGGAGCAGGAAAAGCGCCGCGACGACATGCGCGCGGTTGTCCTCGTGCCCGTCCTCAAGCAGCAGCGCGAAAATCGCGATGCGGCGGCAGGCCCCGTCGCTCCCGGCCGTTCCGTTGAAGCCAAGCTTGAGGAAGCCAAGGGTCTGGCGCTCGCCATCGATCTGGAGGTGACGCAGGGTCTCATCGTTTCGGTGAACCAGCCGCGCCCGGCGACATTGTTCGGAACCGGCAAGATCGAGGAAATCGGCCATCTGCTCGATGAGACGGATTCCGGCCTGGTGATCGTCGATCATCCGCTGACCCCGGTGCAGCAGCGAAATCTCGAAAAGCAGTGGAATGCCAAGGTCATCGACCGCACGGGTCTCATCCTTGAAATCTTCGGCCGCCGCGCCTCCACCAAGGAAGGCACGTTGCAGGTTGATCTCGCGCATCTGAACTACCAGAAGGGCCGCCTCGTCAGAAGCTGGACCCACCTTGAACGCCAGCGCGGTGGTGCGGGTTTCATGGGCGGTCCGGGTGAAACGCAGATCGAGGCCGACAGACGATTGCTGCAGGATCGCATCGTAAAGCTCGAGAAGGAGCTGGAGCAGGTGGTGCGCACCCGCCAGCTTCACCGCGCCAAGCGCCGCAAGGTGCCGCATCCGATCGTGGCGCTGGTCGGTTACACCAATGCCGGTAAATCCACGCTGTTCAACCGCATCACCGGTGCTGGCGTTCTGGCGGAGGACATGCTGTTCGCAACCCTCGATCCGACATTGCGCCGGATGAAGCTGCCGCATGGCCGCACTGTCATCCTTTCCGATACGGTCGGTTTTATTTCCGACCTGCCGACGCATCTCGTCGCCGCCTTCCGTGCAACGCTGGAAGAGGTGCTGGAAGCCGATCTCGTTCTGCATGTGCGCGACATGTCCGATCCGGATAATGCCGCACAGTCTGCGGATGTGCTACGTATTCTCGGCGATCTCGGCATTGACGAGAAGGAGGCCGAAAAGCGCATCATCGAGGTCTGGAACAAGGTCGACCGTCTCGAGCCGGAAGCGCATGACGCCATCATGCAGCGCGCCGAAGGCCGCTCGGATATTCGCGCCGTTTCGGCAATCACGGGTGAGGGCGTTGATGCCCTGATGGACGAGATTTCAAAGCGCCTCTCCGGTGTGCTGACGGAAACGACCGTCGTGCTTTCCGTTGAGCAGCTGTCGCTGATTTCCTGGGTCTACAGCAATTCCATCGTGGATTCCCGTGAAGACCATGAGGACGGATCGGTGGCGCTCGATGTGCGCCTGTCGGAAACGCAGGCCGCCGAGCTGGAGCGCAAGCTTGGCAAAGTTACCATCCGCGAACGCGAGGACTGGGAGCGCTGAGGGCTTCGAGAACGATGGCGGAGCTTCCCTCACGTCACCAGTCTCGGGAGCGCCGGGCGCTCCTATTTTTCGGGCATATCCGGTTGATTAGGACGAAACGGTATCGAGCGAGCGCTCGATGCGTTTTGCCGCCTGCCACAGGTCTTCCATCCGCTCAAGGCTCGCTTCTTCCAGCGTCTCGCCATTTTCGGTGAGCGACGTTTCGATGTGATTGAAACGCCTACGGAATTTCGTATTGGTGCCGCGCAGCGCATCTTCCGGATCGGCTTTGACATGCCGGCCAATATTGACGAGGGCAAAGATCAGATCGCCGAGTTCGTCCGAAACTTTCTCCGGTTTCCCCTCCGCCAGCGCCTCACGCAATTCGGCGATTTCCTCCTCGATCTTGTCGAGAATGGGAGCGGGATCTGACCAGTCGAAACCGGCGCGCGCGGCCTGTTCCTGCAGCTTCAGGGCCTCGGTGAGCGCCGGCTGGCTGCGCTGCACGCCGCCCAGAAACCCGGCCTTGAAATCCTCGGTGATGCCCCGCCGCGCGCGGCGCTCAGCCCGTTCGCGCTTTTCCTCGGCCTTGATCCGGTCCCATTGCAGCTTGACGCTGTCAGGTGTATCGGCCTCGGAAACGGCAAAGACATGCGGATGGCGGCGGATCATCTTCGAGGTGACGGCCTCAACCACGTCGCCAAAGGCGAATTCACCCCGTTCCTCGGCAATGCGGGCGTGGAAAACCACCTGCAAGAGAAGGTCGCCCAGTTCCTCGCAAAGATCGTCCATGTCCTTGCGCTCGATGGCGTCGGCGACTTCATAAGCTTCTTCAATGGTATAGGGCTTGATCGTCTCGAAGGTTTGCACAACATCCCACGGGCAACCGGTTTCCGGCTGGCGCAGGGCTTCCATGATCTCGATCAGGCGGGAAATATCCTTCGAGGCTTCCATATGTCTCAAACCTTCGTTCTTCGCTTTTTTTACGCATTATCCTGACGGAAAACCGCCTGGAAGGGCTCTAATTCAACGGAATGTCGTTACCGCTTTTTGACGACTGATAGCTGGTGGAAAGATCGTCATAAGCGGCCTTGATACGGGCCGTCTGCGCCTTCAGCGTGGTTTTGAGCGGATCGTCTTCGCCCTCCACCAGATCGGCGATGAAGAAAGAGTTCCAGAAGGCGTTACTGCGGCGATATCCGCCCGGCTCCAGCCCAAAAACTTCCTTCAGGATTTTCAGATCGTGCGGGATCGCGAAAGCGTCGCGGGAATCCTCATGGCTGAAAAAGGAATAGAAATTGTCGAAACCGGCCCAGGTGATGGCGGACATGCACATGGTGCAGGGTTCATGGGTGGAAAGAAAAATCAGGTCCTTGGTGTTCGGTTTTTCGCCGAGTTCGTAAAACCGCTTCAGCGTGTGCACCTCGCCATGCCAGAGCGGATTTTCCAGCTCGTTGTTGGTCTCCGCTATCACCAGCGACAGATCGGATTTGCGCAGGATAGCCGCACCGAAGACCTTGTTGCCGAGGCTGACGCCGCGCGCCGTCAAGGGCAGAATATCGTGTTCGATGACATCAAGAAGGCGGGTGGCGAGGGTGTGGCTGGTCAAGGGTCTGATCCTTCGTGCCGCCTCAAGGAAAAGCGGTCTTCGCATGGAGAAATCGACTGGTAATCGTTGCTCCTTGTTCGGCGCGGGTACCCGCTTTGTCAAGGGATTCTGAGTGGATTCTCAGGCCTCGCGCAGGCGCGAAAAAGGGCTACCGGTTTGTTTTCCTCCAAAACCGGGGTGTTCGAGAAATAAAAATCCAGGTGTCGGAAAGGCTTGAATTTCTGTTTCTTCAATCTTGCGCCGCAATGCGGGATAAATGCCCGATGCACAACGAACATGATTTTTCCGCTTCTGGCGATCGCCTTTCGACCTTCCCCGCGTTCTTCCGGGTTGAGGGACGGCAGGTCGCTGTTTTCGGCAATGGTGACGAGGCCTTTGCGAAGGTAAGGCTGCTTGCCAATACCAATGCACATATCATTGCTTATGCCGACCAGCCGGAAGCGGATTTTGCGCGCTATATCAGCGAAAACGGCATCGATCATCGGGCCCTGGGTTTCGCAAGCCCGCTGATTGAAGGCGCAACGCTCGTTTTTGCCGCCACTGGGGACGAGGCACTGGACCGTGAGATCGTTTTGGCTGCGCGCGCTAAGAAAATCCCCGCCAATGCGGTGGATCAGCCGGAGTTCTGCGATTTCTTCACGCCGGCACTCGTCCCCCGCGCACCCGTCGCGATCGCCATTGGCACCGAAGGCGCAGGCCCGGTTCTTGCCCAGATGATCCGTGCACGCATCGACCAGATGCTGTCTCCGTCGCTGGGCAAGCTTGCGCGTCTCGCCGTGCAATATCGTGACGCCGCCGAGCAGAATGTTCCCAAGGGCGCGTTGCGGCGCAATTTCTGGCGCCGGTTCTTTTCCGGTGCTGTCGCAGATGCCGTCGCTCTCGGCGATACATCATCCGCCCGCCATGCCGCTGACCGTTTGCTGCAATCGCCCGAGCGCAGCGAAGGCCGCGTCTGGCTTGTCGGCGCTGGTCCCGGTGCTGAAGATTTGCTGACGCTGCGCGCGCAGCGCGTGCTGATGGAGGCGGATGTGATCGTCTATGATGCGCTAGTGCCGCAGGCAATCGTTGACATGGGGCGCCGCGACGCCGAGCGGCTGTCCGTCGGCAAACGCAAGGGCTGCCACAGCAAGTCGCAGGATGAGATCAACCGCCTGCTGGTGCGTCTTGGTAAAGACGGCAAGCGCGTCGTGCGCCTCAAATCCGGTGATCCGCTGGTCTATGGCCGGGCGGGAGAGGAAATGGCGGCACTGCGCGATGCCGGTATCGGTTACGAGATCGTTCCGGGCATTACCTCCGCCTTCGCCGCTGCTGCGGATTTCGAATTGCCCTTGACGCTGCGCGGTGTCGCTTCGTCGCTGATTTTCACCACCGGCCACGATCTGACTGGCGATGTCCTGCCGGACTGGGCGCGGCTTGCCGTCTCCGGCGCTACCATTGCTGTCTATATGGGCCGCAGCGTTGCCGCGTCGGTCGCGACGAGGCTGATAGAGGCAGGTCTCGGCGTGGAAACGACCGTAGCCGTCATCGAAAATGCCAGCCGCGCGGATCGCCGCCTACTGCATGGCACTTTGAACGATCTGCCCGACCTCGAACATCGCGACGAACTGACCGGTCCGGTCATGGTCATCATCGGCGATGCGGTGGCGGGCGCCAATTTTGACAGGTCCGAGGCGCTCGCGCTTGTTGCGCGGCCAGCGAACCTTAAAAGGGAGTATGCAAATGGCTGACAAGGTTTTGACCGCCAACCGCCTGGGCGATGGGATCGCTGTATGGCTCGATGCCAATGGCGAATGGACGGAGAACCTGCAGGACGCAATCGTCGCCCGCCACGCAGAGGCCGTCGCTTCGTTCGAGGAAATCGGCAAGCGGGATTTTTCCGCCAACAAGGTCGTTGACGTGAATGTCATCGACGTGGTGGAGGAGAATGGCAAGCTTTGGCCGACGCGGCTTCGTGAGCGCATTCGCGCCGCTGGCCCGACCATGCACTACGCCAACGGCTTCAAGCCGGCCGATGCAGCATTCATCGCAGTCTGAGGAAGAATATGTACCGTTACGACGAGTTCGATCACGCATTTGTTGAAGGCCGCGTGGCACAGTTTCGCGATCAGGTCGAGCGCCGGTTGTCCGGCGAGCTTGCCGAGGACGCGTTCAAGCCGCTGCGCCTTATGAACGGTGTCTATCTCCAGCTCCATGCCTATATGCTGCGCGTCGCCATTCCCTACGGCACGCTGAATTCGCAGCAGATGCGGATGCTGGCTCATATCGCCCGCAAATATGACCGGGGTTACGGCCACTTCACCACCCGCCAGAACATTCAGTACAACTGGCCGCGCCTGTCCGACACGCCCGATATACTCTCCGAACTGGCAAGCGTGGAAATGCATGCGCTGCAGACCTCGGGTAACTGCATTCGCAACGTGACCGCCGACCATTTCGCGGGCGCCGCCGCAGACGAGGTCGCCGATCCGCGTCCTTATGCGGAAATCCTGCGTCAATGGTCTTCCGTGCATCCGGAGTTCTCGTTCCTGCCGCGCAAGTTCAAGATCGCTGTAACGGGCGCCGAGCGCGACCGCGCCGCGATTCAGGTTCACGATATCGGCCTGCATCTGAAAAAGAACGACAAGGGCGAGATCGGTTTTGCCGTCTATGTCGGCGGCGGGCAGGGCCGTACGCCGATGATCGCCAAGAAAATCCGCGACTTCCTGCCGGAAGAAGACCTGCTGTCCTATACCACGGCCGTCATGCGCGTTTACAACCTGCACGGCCGCCGCGACAACAAATACAAGGCGCGTATCAAGATCCTCGTGCATGAAACCGGCGCAGAAGAACTGGCCCGCCAGGTCGAGGTTGAATTCGCGGAGCTGAAAAACACCGAATTGAAGCTGCCGGATGCCGATATTGTGGCCATCACCGCCTATTTCGCACCGCCAGCACTTAAGGACCGTCCTGAAGGCTGGGAGAGCCTGGCGCGCTGGAAGCGGGCGGATGAGGGTTTTGCCCGTTTTGTCGAGCAGAACGTCCAGCCGCATAAGCATCCGGACTACGGCATGGTGACGATTTCCCTGAAGCCGATTGGCTGCATTCCCGGCGATGCGACCGACGAGCAGATGGAACTCGTCGCCGATATCGCCGCCGAATACGCTTTTGACGAAATCCGCATCAGCCACGAGCAGAACATCATCCTGCCGCATGTGGCACTGGCCGATCTCGAGCCGGTCTATCGCGCACTTGTAGGAGCCGGACTGGCGACTGCCAATGCCGGGCTGATCACCGATATCATTGCCTGTCCTGGGCTGGACTATTGCGCGCTTGCCAATGCGCGCTCCATTCCGGTGGCGCAGGAAATCTCTACCCGTTTTGGCGCGCCGGAACGTCAGGCGGAAATCGGCGAGCTTAAGATCAAGATTTCCGGCTGCATCAATGCCTGCGGCCACCACCATGTCGGCCATATCGGCCTTCTGGGTGTTGAGAAGAAGGGTGCGGAACTCTACCAGATCACCCTTGGCGGATCGGGTGATGAAAACACCTCGATTGGTGAGATCATTGGCCGTGGTTTCGAGCCGGAAAAAGTGACCGACGCGGTGGAAACCATCGTGGACACCTATCTGGGCTTGCGTCTTTCGAAGGAAGAAACCTTCCTCGAAGCCTATCGCCGCGTCGGACCGCAGCCGTTCAAGGATGCGCTCTACGGTTCCGCCGCTGAAGCCGCCTGAGGAGATTGCCATGACGAAAATCTGGAACCGCGACGGCTTCGTGGAAAACGATCCCTGGGTGATCGAAACGGAGGAAGTGAAAGCAACTGCCGAGCAGAAACCGGTGCTGTCGCTTGCTGATTTCCTTGTCCGTGCGGCTGAAAGCAATGATGTCGGCCTCGGCGTTCTGATTGCGCCTGCCGACGATGTCACCCGGCTCGAGCCCTATCTCGACCGTATCGACCTTGTCGCCGTCAGCTTCCCGGCCTTCAATGACGGGCGGGGTTTCAGCCATGCCTCGTTGCTGCGCAGCCGTCTTGATTTTGCCGGCGAGGTGAGGGCGGTTGGCGATGTTTTGATCGACCAGGTGCCGCTGATGCTGCGCACCGGCTTTACCAGCTTTGCGGTCACGAACGAGACGGCGATCCGCCGCCTGTCCGAAAATCGCCTGCCGGAAATCCCAGTCTATTACCAGCCGACGGCCCTTTCTGCCAACGGTGGAGAGGCCTATAGCTGGCGCCGCCGTGCGGCCCAATGACGCGTTGTGCGGGAAATATGAGTTTTAGATGCATATTTTCTGCGCGCATGGCAGTATTGATATTCTCATGCCTTCAAACCGCGGCAAAAATGGTATAATTGCCCGGTCGAAGAATGTCGCTTATCGAATGAATGGACGGAACCTGAAATGAACGCGCCAGCCAAGACGGAAGATTTCGCGATCAAGATACCTGATGGTGTTTACGCCGAGACAGTTTTGTCGGTGGAACACTATACGGATCACCTGTTCCGTTTCCGCACGACGCGTCCGGCTGGCTTCCGTTTTCGTTCAGGCGAATTCGCCATGATCGGCCTGATGGTCGGCGAAAAGCCGATCTACCGCGCTTATTCCATCGCCAGCCCTGCCTGGGACGAGGAACTTGAATTCTTCTCGATCAAGGTTCCGGACGGCCCGCTGACATCGCATCTTCAGGCGATCAAGCCCGGCGACACCGTTCTGATGCGCAAGAAGCCGACAGGCACGCTGGTTCTGGATGCGCTGACACCCGGCAGACGGCTTTATATGTTCTCGACCGGCACCGGCATTGCGCCTTTCGCAAGCCTGATCCGCGATCCGGATACCTATGAAAAGTTCGAAGAGGTCATCCTCACCCATACCTGCCGCGACGTGGCCGAGCTGAAATACGGTTTCGATCTGGTCGAGGAAATCAGGAACCACGAATTCCTGAACGAGATCGTCGGCGACAAGCTCAAGCATTACGCCACCGTCACCCGCGAGGACTACCCCTTCAAGGGCCGTATCACCACGCTGATTGAAAACGGCAAGCTGTTTGCGGATCTCGGTGTTCCCGCACTCGATCCGACAATCGATCGCGGCATGATTTGCGGTTCCTCGGCCATGTTGAAGGACACCAAGGAGCTGCTTGAAAAGGCCGGCCTTACCGAAGGCGCCAATAACAAGCCCGCCGAGTTCGTCATCGAACGTGCTTTTGTCGGCTGATTGCATAACAAACTATGAGATTTCAGGAGGCCGTCAGGCCTCCTTTTTGTTTGCGCACTTCAGTGTCGCTGTTAAGAAACGGCGTCATCATTGTGTTTCGGCGCGATCTCGTTGCGATAGAGAAGAAAAAACCCGATGGCGATAGCGGCAATGCCGCCACCGACGAGATGCGACAGCGAATAACCGCCCTTCGTCACCAGCCAGCCCGCAACGACATTGCTGAATGATGCGCCGATACCCTGAACCATCATGACGCTGGCAAGACCGACGTTAAAACGGCCGGTGCCCTTCAAAATCCTCTCCACCGCAACGGGGGTGACGATGCCGAGCAGGCCGGCGCCAACGCCGTCAAGAAACTGCACCGGGAAGATGACCCAGAAATCCGTAAAGGCCGAGGCAAGAAGACCTCGTACGGGCAGGGCGACCAGCGCGACGATAAACACGGTCGAGAGACCGAAACGGCGTATCAGCCATGGGGCCATTGCTGCGACGAAGATCATCGCGAATTGCGCGACGCCGGTAATGATGGCGGTGGTGCGGAAGGGCGTCTGCAATTCGATGGCGAAATCCTGCGCGATCAACCGGCCCATCGGCGCGTTGCCGAAGTGGAAGACAAGCAGAATGATGGCGAGAAAGATCAGCCCGCGCTCCTGCAGCAGCACCTTTATGCCGGATGGGCCGGGTTCCCCCGTGTCTTCAGCAAGGCCGCGCGCGACCTTGTGGTCGATTCGATCGGGGTCGATGGCCGCCGTCGCGACCAAGGCGCCTGCAGCGGTCAGCAGCATGAGGCCGATGATGCCGTTCATGCCGAAGAAGGTGACCACCACATAGGTCGCGAAAAGCGACGCGAAATTGCCGCCGTGGTTCCAGAACTCGTTGCGCGATATCTGATGGGAGAACAGGCGTTCGCCGACAAGGCCGAGCGTCAGTCCGGCTAGCGCCGGGCCGACGACGGCACCGACGACCGCCGTCATGATCTGGCCGGTCCAGACGATCCACACATCCGGAAAGATCAGCGTGATCAGCGCGCCGACAGTCACGAGAACGACGGGAACGGCAATCAGCGTTCTTTTCCACGTCGTGCCATCCACCAGCGCGCCGCAAAGCGGCGTGGCAAGCAGACCGACGAGACCGCCGACCGTGGCGATCATCCCGAGTGAAAGCGAAGACCAGCCCTGTGTCGCTAAAAATGTGTCCAGAAACGGCCCTAGACCGTCGCGGGCATCGGCCAGAAAGAAATTCAGTGCTGCAAGTGCAAAAAGCGTGCGGTCTGAAATGCCACCGCTGCGAGGCAGACCGCCGGAAGGCAGGCTGCCGCGCGGTGCCGAAACGCCGATAGTCGTCATGAAATATGCTCCGAAAAATATGCAAGAGGTGATCAGAAATTGATCGAGGCTGGCGAGAAACATCTGTGCCCGCATTTGGTTGCATTGACACGACAGAAACATAAGTCCTTCGATATTTTGCTCATTGCAGAATAGGCCGGAGGAACGTTTCGCGGTGCAAGCGAGTTAGTCTTCGAAGAAAAACCGGATACTCGCCATGAAGACCAAGGCTCTCGCAATTTTATTTTCTGCCGGATTGCTCGGCGCACAGCCCGCGCATGCGGATGAACGCGAATTCCTTTCGTCGCTGAAAGGCACATGGGCGGGCAAGGGAACCGTGATTACTCGCATCGGCACGCCGCCCATCAATGTGAACTGTACGCTTAATTCCAATGCGGGGGCCTCGTCGCTCAACATGTCCGGCACTTGCCGGGGACTGCTCGTCGTAAGGCGCGCAATAGCCGCCGATCTCTCGGCGAAGGGTGGACGCTATAGCGGTGCCTATACCGGTCCTTCCGGTCGTCCGTCTGCGCTTTCCGGCAAAAGGCGGGGAAACGCGATCAACCTCACGGTCCGCTGGAATCGCGACATCAATGGTGATCGCGTCGCCGCCATGACCATCGAAAAGGTTGGCGCCAATGGCCTGCGCCTGCGCACCACCGACAAGGATGGCCGGACCGGCAAGACGGTGGTGACGAGCGATATCCGGCTGGTGCGCTGAGGCAGCGGGCCGTGAAAAAATGACAGACGAGGCTGCTCGGGGTCTTTAGCTGAACTCGAGCAGCAAAGGGCAGTGGTCCGAGACTTCCGGCTGCCCCACCACATTGAAGTGATCGACCTTCACAGCCGGATTGACCAGCATGTAATCCGCATAACGGTTCGCTTTGGCATAATGCGAGGTCCGCGTGTCGGTAAAACCGCGTGTCGTGACGAGTTCGATGAGGTCCAGTTCCTTCAGCACAGTGAAGGTGTCACTGTCGGGTAGAACATTAAAGTCACCGCAGACGACGATCCGGTCGCCATCTTCCGCAATGTTTTTGACAAGTTGCACGAGGCGTTTTGCCTGCGCCAGACGGGCAGGGATATCGTGTTTGCCATTGGGGTCGCGCAGCCCGTGCATATGGGCAATGACAACCGGCTGACCGGTCGTGAAATCGAAAACCCTGATGGCGTGACCCGTACGCGACCGTGGATGATCGCCGTATCCATCTGCGGAAAAGGTGCCGTGCACGAAACCCTGCGCCTGCGCAACAATGGCGATGGATTTGCGCACGAAGGTCGCCAGCCCCCATTGGGAAGGATACCTGATCTCACCATGCCAGAGATCGCCCTGCGCCGCCGGGCAGAAAATCGCCAGATGATTTGGCAAGGCCTCGGCGATATCGCTGAAGAAGTTCGCTCTTTGCGGCAGGTCGATGCCGTGATCACGATAGCTCAGCCAGTCCTGCAAGGCAGTCGGCGTGTGCACCACCTCTTGCAGGCAGAGAATATCGGGATCGGATGAGGCGATATAGGGAACAAGCTCGTCATGAAGCTTTCCGCCCCAACCATTCAGGCAAATCAGACGCATTCACACTCCATCACCGCTTGATTGTGGCACCCGTTTTAGCATGGAACGGATGACGATCAATCGTGTGCAGCGAGGTCGCGAAATGTTGTTGCCGTAACGAAAAAGGCCCGGATCGCTCCGGGCCTTTTTGTGTTTGTTTGCACCGAATGCCTTATTCGGCGGCTTCGGCGTAGGCCTCCATCGGCGGGCAGGTGCAGATGAGGTTACGGTCGCCATAGACGTTGTCGATGCGGTTCACAGGCGACCAGTATTTGTCGATGCGGAAGGCGCCGGGCGGGAAGCAACCCTGTTCGCGGCTGTAGGGACGATCCCACTCGCCAACGAGGTCTTCCACCGTATGCGGTGCGTTCTTCAGCGGATTGTTGGTCTTGTCCGCACGGCCTTCCTCGATGTCGCGGGCTTCCTCACGGATCGCCAGCATGGCATCGCAGAAACGGTCAATTTCCGCCTTGGTCTCGGATTCCGTCGGCTCGATCATCAGCGTGCCGGCCACCGGCCAGCTCATGGTCGGCGCATGGAAACCGCAGTCGACGAGGCGCTTTGCAACATCGTCCACCGTCACGCCGCAGCTGTCCGCCAAGGGCCGGGTGTCGATGATGCACTCATGCGCCACGCGTCCCGTTTCGGACTTGTAGAGCACGTCGTAAGCGCCCTTCAGCCGTTCGGCGATGTAGTTGGCGTTGAGGATCGCAACCTTGGTCGCCTGCGTCAGCCCTTCGCCGCCCATCATCAGGCAATAGCTCCAGGAGATCGGCAGGATCGAAGGCGAGCCGAACGGGGCAGCCGAAACCGCACCTTCACGACCGTCCGTCGTCGGATGGCCGGGAAGGAAGGGAGCAAGATGCGCCTTGACGCCAATCGGCCCCATGCCCGGACCACCGCCGCCATGCGGAATGCAGAAGGTCTTGTGCAGGTTGAGGTGGGAAACGTCCGAACCGATATCGCCGGGACGGGCAAGGCCGACCATGGCGTTCATGTTCGCGCCATCGAGATAAACCTGACCACCATGCTTGTGGGTGATCTCGCAGATCTCGCGAACCGTCTCCTCGAACACGCCGTGGGTGGACGGATATGTGATCATGCAGCACGAGAGGTTTTCCGCATACTGCTCTGCTTTTGCACGGAAATCATCGATGTCGATGTCACCATTGTCCCGCACCTTCACCGGCACCACTTTCATGCCGACCATCTGCGCGGAGGCAGGATTGGTGCCATGCGCGGAGGTCGGAATGAGGCAGACGTCGCGATGTGTGCCGCCATTGGCGAGGTGATAGTTGCGGATGGTCAGAAGCCCCGCATATTCCCCCTGCGCGCCGGAATTCGGCTGCATGGAGAAGGCGTCGTAACCGGTGACCGAGCACAGCTTTTCGGAGAGATCGTCGATCATTTCCTTGTAGCCGAGCGCCTGATTGGCCGGCACGAAGGGGTGGATGTCGGAAAATTCCGGCCAGGTGATCGGCAGCATCTCCGCAGTTGCATTGAGCTTCATGGTGCAGGAACCGAGCGGGATCATCGAGCGGTCGAGCGCGAGATCACGGTCCGAAAGACGGCGGATGTATCGGGTCATCTCGCTTTCGGCACGGTTCATGTGGAAGATCGGATGCGTCATGTACTGGCTGGTGCGCAGCAGTTCCTTCGGCAGACGATATTCCGGCTCGAAATCCGAGATCGAGAAATTGCCGCCGAATGCGCGCCAGACGGCCTCAAGCGTCGCCGGGCGGGTGCGCTCGTCAAGGCTCATGCCGATCTTGGTCGCGCCGACCTTGCGCAGGTTCACGCCTTCCGCAACGGCCGAGCGCAAGATGACGCCCTGCATGTGACCGACTTCGACGGTGATCGTATCGAAGAAGGTCTCCGGCTCGATCGTGTAGCCGAGCTTTTCCAGACCCTTGGCCATCAGTACGGCCTTCTGGTGTGTCTGCTGGGCAATCGCCTTGATGCCCTGCGGGCCGTGGAAGACGCCGTACATGGAAGCCATGACGGCCAGCAGCACCTGCGCCGTGCAGATGTTCGACGTCGCCTTTTCGCGGCGGATATGCTGCTCGCGGGTCTGCAGCGACAGGCGATAGGCGCGGTTGCCGCGCGCATCGACCGAGACGCCGACCAGACGGCCCGGCATGGAGCGCTTATGCGCATCCTTGACAGACATATAGGCCGCATGCGGGCCGCCGTAACCGACCGGAACGCCAAAACGCTGCGAGGTGCCGATGGCGATATCCGCACCCATTTCGCCCGGAGACTTCAACAGCGTCAGCGCCAGGAGATCGGCGGCGACGGCGGCGATGGCGCCGGTCTGATGCAGGCGGGAAATCAGGCCCGAGAAATCGCTGACATGGCCGTGGGTGCCCGGATACTGGAAGATCGCGCCGAACACATCGACGGGATCGAGATCGGCGAACGGGTTGCCGACGATCACCTTCCAGCCGAGCGGGGCAGCACGGGTCTCGATCAGCGCGATGGTCTGCGGGTGGCAATTGGCATCGACAAAGAAGGCGGTCGCCTTGGATTTGGCGACGCGCTGGCACATGGCCATTGCTTCGGCAGCGGCCGTCGCTTCATCGAGCAGCGATGCGTTGGCGACATCAAGGCCGGTCAGGTCGCAGACCATGGTCTGGTAGTTCAGCAGCGCTTCGAGACGACCCTGGCTGATTTCCGGCTGGTAGGGCGTATAGGCCGTGTACCAGGCTGGATTTTCCAGAATATTGCGCTGGATGACCGGCGGCGTGATCGTGCCGTAATAACCCTGACCGATCAGCGAGGTCAGCACCTGGTTCTTGTTGGCCGTTTCGCGCAGGCGATCGAGCGCCTCGCGTTCGGTCAGCGCCGCACCCCAGGTCAGCGGTACCTTCTGGCGAATGGAGGAGGGAACGGTGGCGTCGATGAGCGCGTCGAGGCTTTTGTAACCAACGACCTTCAGCATGTCAGCCATTTCCGACGGCGACGGCCCGATGTGACGCCGATTGGCGAAATCATAGGGCTGATAGTCGGTGAAATGGAATTCTGTGGGCGTCGTCATTACGCGATCAGCTCCTTGTAGGCTGCCTCGTCGAGCAGCGTATCGGCATCCGCCACGTTGGAAAGCTTCAGCTTGAAGAACCAGCCGGCGCCCTGCGGATCGGAATTGACCAGCGAGGGATCGTCGACGATGGCCTGGTTGATTTCCACCACTTCGCCATCCAGCGGACAATAGACATCGGAAGCCGCCTTGACGGATTCAACGGTCGCTGCGTCGCCATCCTTGGAAAAGGTGGCGCCCACTTCCGGCAATTCGACGAAGACGAGGTCGCCAAGCTGTTCAGCGGCGTGGCTGGTAATGCCAACGGTGGCGATATCGCCTTCGAACTTCAGCCATTCGTGTTCTGCGGTAAATTTCAGCATCGTATTCTCTCCGGAGATGGGATGAAGATTATCGTTTGTAGGTGGGCTTGATGAAGGGCAGGGCAGCGACGGTGACGGGCAGGTATTTGCCGCGCACTTCCGCAAAGATTGCCGTACCGGGGGCCGTGTAGGCCGTTGGCACGTAACCCATGGCAACGGGACCCTCAACCGAAGGTCCAAAGCCACCGGATGTCACTTCGCCGATTTCCGTCTTGCCCTCGGCATCCGCGAAAAGCTTGGAATGGCCACGCACCGGCGCCTTGCCCTCGGGCTTCAGGCCGACGCGACGGCGCGATGTGCCGTCTTTCAGTTCGCCGAGAATGCGCTCAGCACCCGGAAAACCGCCTTCGCGATCGCCACCGGCGCGGCGCGCCTTCTGGATCGCCCATTCGAGCGAAGCTTCGATGGGGGAGGTCGTGGTGTCGATATCGTTGCCATAAAGACAAAGACCGGCTTCGAGACGCAGGCTGTCACGCGCGCCAAGACCGATCGGCTCGCAATCGGGATGTTCGAGCAGGGCCTTGGCTATCTCTTCCGCCTTTTCGGCGGGCACGGAGATTTCAAAGCCGTCCTCACCGGAATAACCGGAGCGGGAGACGATGCAGGGCACGTCATGCAGCGGAATTTCCAGCACATCCATGAACTTCATTTCGGACACGCCGGCCCACAGTTCCGCCAGAACCGCCTCCGCGCGTGGTCCCTGCAGCGCGATAAGCGCCCGGTCGTCAAGAAGGGTAATCTCGCAGTCACCGGAAAGATGCGCCTTCATATGGGCGACATCGGCGTGTTTGCAGGATGCGTTGACGACGACGAAAAGATGATCGCCGCGATTGGTGATCATCAGGTCGTCCAGAATGCAGCCGTTTTCATCGGTGAAGAAACCGTAACGCTGACGACCTTCCTTGAGGCCGAGAATGTCGACCGGCACCAGCTTTTCGAGCGCAAGTGCGGCATCGGCATTGTTGCCGGACTTCGCCTTCACGATCACCTGGCCCATGTGGGATACGTCGAACAGGCCGGCTGAGGTGCGGGTCTGAAGATGTTCCTTCAGAACGCCGGCCGGATATTGCACCGGCATATCGTAACCGGCAAAAGGCACCATGCGGGCGCCAAGCGAAATATGCAGGGAATTGAGCGGCGTGATTTGAAGCTCGGCGTTATCGTCCAAGGACGCCTCCAGGGTTGCGCGAATGATCGCGCGGGCTCAGGTCATGGCGCGAAGCGCCGGTTCAAGAGCCCCCTCTGTCCTTGTCGCCTGAGATTGTTATCCCTTCGGCGAGCCGTCCTGTTTAAAGGTGGCTTCTCTCCAGAGTTTCGTCTTCACCGCTGGTCCTTTTGCCTGAGAGTTTCCGGGGCGGTTGCTCCTTCGGCACCGCATTGAAGCGGTTTCTCCCAACGATGATGCGACGCTCATTATCTTCGAAGGCCCGCTATTGGCAAGGACCAAATGACGCATCTGAACAGATTCTTGCTCCATCTGCGCCATCAACATCTATCCTGTCCGGTATAACGGTTTTAAGACCGCGTTTCGTACTCGTCGGAGTAGTCCGGTCGATGCGGCTCGCATGGGCGCGACGAGGCTTTTTCAGCGTACGGCTTCAGGCTGGCTGGAAGGGGCGGCGCTAATCGGATTTTTTCTCCGGCAGGCCCTTGCGTTTCGTCGAAGCGAAATCCTCAAGTTCCTTTTCTGTCATAGACTTCTCCATGCTTTTTGAAGCACCTTGTAAACTGGATTTCTTCGTCTCACCCCGTTTGGCGGCGAGTGCGGCGCCGGCGGCTTTCTGCTGGGCTTTCGATTTGGCTGGCATGTCGGATCTCCCTTGAAACGGTGGTTCCGACGGGAAAATGCCGCCTTGCGGCGATTGTTCCCTTGCAACTGTTAAGCCTGCGGCAAAATTCCCCTTTGAAATCGGCGGGAAAGCGGGATATCGCATGGGATTATGGATGCAAATCGAAAACGACGGCTGACAGGGATGGAGAAGGTGCTTCGCATTTTCTGCGCGACCCTGATGTTGTCGCTCGGTTTTGCCCACAAGCCAGCACTTGCCGTTGCCCCGGAGGTTGCACTCGACGAGAGCTACCGGCTTCCGGATGGCACCTTTGCCGAAATCTGCCTCGGCCACGCCGGCGGTTTGAATGCCTCCCACACCAAGGACAGCCCGGCCCATTCGGGTGACGCTATCCTCTTCTGCGAGGCGTGCCTGCTGGCATCGTCCATTCTTCTGCCCATGCCCGATACGGAAGGCTGGCTGAAGACCCAATTTGCCTGGCTCGACAATCGTCTCTCTGCGGAATGGAGCTTCCGCTCCGTCCTGACGATCCAGCAACCCGCCGCGCGCGGCCCGCCACCCCAGTCCGCCTGATTTTTCGTTTTAACGGGATAATCGCCGTCTTTGGCGGCACGGAGCGGCTGCGCAGACCCAGAGGGTAGCAGTCGCAGGGACAAGCAAATGAAAACCACCAAGATCATCACCTGCGGCCTTTTCGTCGCCTCGGTTTCGACTGCACAGGCTTTTGCCCATGCCACATTCGTTGAGGGTTCGGCCGAACAGGACAGCACCGTCGTTGCGGCCCTTCAGGTGCCGCATGGCTGTGACGGCGGGCTCGCCACCACCGAAGTCCAGATCAAGCTGCCGGAAGGCTTCATTTCCGCCAAGCCGCAGCCCAAGGCCGGCTGGGAGCTGGAGATCATCAAGGGCGACTACCAGAAGGTCTATAAGAACCACGGCAAGGAGATCAAAAGCGGTCCGATCGAAATTCGCTGGAAGGGCGGCAACCTCCCGGACGAGTTTTACGATACCTTCGCGGTGCAGGGTAAGATTTCCGGTATCGAAGCAGGGCACGACCTGCCCTTCAAGGTAACGCAGCTTTGCGGTGACAAGGGCAAGGTATCCTGGGATGAGGTCGCGGCGGCCGGCGTCGATCCCCATTCCCTGAAAAGCCCGGCGCCGACCATCAAGGTCACCACCAAGGCGCATGCGGGCGGCCATGACCATGCCGGCATGAGCATGGATATGGCTGTCGTAAAGGCAGGCAGCCTCGAAGTGTCTGGCGGCACGACCAAGGCCATGTTGCCGGGCCAGCCCGTGGGCGGCGGCTATGTGTCGATCAAGAATACCGGCGATAGCAACGACAAGCTGGTCGGCGTTGAATCCTCGGCTGCCGGTCGTGCCGAAATCCATGAGATGGCCATGGTCAACGACGTCATGAAAATGCGCAAGCTGGATGACGGCATCGTCATTCCCGCCGGCCAGACAGTGGAGCTGAAGCCCGGCGGTCTGCACATGATGTTCTTTGATGTAAAGAAGCCCTTTGCCGAAGGCGACAAGGTGCCGGTGACGCTGATCTTCGAAAAGGCCGGCAAGGTCGACATCGTGCTCTCCGCTGGCGCAGCCAAGGGCGGCGGCGACCACAAGCATAATTGACCAATGAAAAGCGGCTACCGGAACGCGTGACAGGTCCGGTAGCCGCAAGATTTTTCATATATTGTATTTGTTCTTCAGCGCCGTGATGGAAAAAGGGAGAGGGCATCTGCCATCGCGATTTTCCGGAACTCGGTCGAATATCTAGAAAATCAAGCTGACACCAAGCTAAACGCGAATGTCCATTCGACGTGGTCAAGAGGCCGAGAAACCAAATTAAGATACCTATATATCGGTATGATCTAACACGTCATTTCTGGGTTTTTGCGTGGTGCTGTTTTCCTCATAGGCCTCAACGGCCTGCTCCAGTGTCGTCTGCGGCTCGTGGCGCTGGCTGGCAACGGTCAGGAAATAGAGCGTCAGGGCGGGTGGCTTGATCACCGTCATCATACCACGCAGCTGGAAGTCATCCCCACCTTCGGCCTTGCGCGCCAATTCGTGAATGGCCTCTTCCACTTCGCTTTTGCGCGGAACGCGCTGCGATGGCTTCACGGCTTCCAGCGCATAGGCTGCCGTATTCGCGGAAACAGAAAGAACCTGTGTCATCCAACCCCCGGCAATTGTCGCCGACCCTTAAAAAAACGAGATTAGCAGCCGCATCTTGTTGGAAGGCTAAATCGCGACGCTGCAATTTAATCGTATTTTAGTGGACGAAGACGCCTGCCAAAGGGCTTTCGTCCGCTGTGCCCTTGGTCTAGAAATGGGTCGGACTTCACAGGTCCGGTAATTTCCGGAGATACCATTCCCATGATCAATATCGCTCTTGTCGCGATAGGCGGCGCCATCGGTTCCGTGTTCCGTTATCTGGTCAGCGTCTGGAGCGTGCGGCTGGCCGGGCCCAATTTCCCCTGGGGAACGCTTGCAGTTAATGTGGTCGGGTCTTTCCTCATCGGCCTGTTGGTCGAGCTTGTGGCGCGGCGGCTGAACGCCTCGATGGAAATGCGCCTGTTTCTCGTCACCGGCGTGCTCGGCGGGTTCACGACATTTTCGTCCTTCTCGCTCGATGCGGTGGCGCTTTTCGAACGCGGTGCGCTCGGCCTTTCGGCCGTTTACGTCCTTGCAAGTCTTGTGGTTTCCATTGCTGCGGTTTTCGCCGGGCTGGCCTTGGGCCGCAACTTGTTCTAAAGGCTTGATCCAAACGGCGCGCCGAACAACGGGCGCGCGATCAAGACAGAGAGACTGGAAATTTCATGGCAGGTATCGAGCATATCAAGGTCGGGGCCGACGAGGCCGGTATGCGCCTCGATCGCTGGTTCAAGATTCACTATCCGGGACTTGGTTTCGGACAGTTGCAGAAGCTGTTGCGATCCGGACAGGTGCGCGTGGATGGCGGCCGGGTGAAGACGGATGCGCGGGTGCAGCCGGGACAGATGGTGCGCGTGCCGCCGGTCGATTCCGATCTCAAGGTCAAAAGCGGACCGATCGGATCAAGGGATCTCAAACATTCGGAAGACGCGGAACTTCTGGCGCGCATGCTCTTGCATGAAGACGACAAGGTTTTCGTTTTCAACAAGCCGGCCGGCATCGCCGTTCAGGGCGGTTCCGGCGTCAACCGCCATATCGACGGGCTTCTGGAAGCCTGGACCAGCCCTAAGGGCGAAAAGCCGCGTCTGGTGCACCGCCTCGACCGCGATACCTCCGGCGTGCTGGTGGTTGCCCGCACCCGCGGTGCTGCGCAGAAGCTGACGGCCGCCTTCCGCGAGCGCGACACCAAGAAGACCTATTGGGCGCTGGTCAAGGGCGTTCCGCGCAAGCACCAGGACAAGATTTCTACCTGGCTGGTCAAGGAACAGACCATGGATGGCGACCGCATGCGTATCGCCAAGCATGGCGAGGAGGGGGCCGATCACGCCGTTTCCTATTACCGTGTCATCGATACCGCCGCGCAGAACCTCGCCTGGCTGGAGATGGAACCCTATACCGGCCGCACCCATCAGCTCCGCGTTCACGCGCTGCATATGGGCCACCCGATCATCGGTGATCCCAAATATTATATCGACGATCCGAACTGGGATTTCCCCGGCGGCATCCAGAAGCGCCTGCATCTGCATGCGCGCCATATCGACATTCCGCATCCGAATGGGGGCCGGCTTCGGGTCAGCGCACCTTTGCCGCCGCATATGGTGCAGACCTGGAACCTGCTCGGCCTCGACGTGGCCGATGGCGACAGGGAAGACTGAAAGCGATGAAGCTCGTTCTTTTCGATTGCGACGGCACACTGGTGGACAGCGCCGGCCTGATCCATGCGGTCATGGTCGAAACCTTTGCCGATTTTGGCAAGCCGCGGCCTGATATCTCGCAGACCAAGGCAATCATCGGGCTGACGCTGGATATCGCCATCGCCCGCATGCTCGGCAAGACGCATGTGGATGAGGAGGCGCTGGCAATGACGCAGCGTTACAGGGAAGTTTATCATCCCCTGCGCGAGCGTCCCGAAATGACGACGCCGCTCTTCGACGGTATCGCGCCGCTGATCGACACGCTTTCGAAACGGGACGACGTGCTGATCGGCGCGGTGACCGGCAAGGGAAGGCGCGGGCTCACCCATATTCTCGAAACCCACGGCTTTGCCGAACACTTCATCGTTTCGCGCACGGCGGATGATTGCCCGTCAAAGCCGCATCCGGCCATGGTCATGGAGTGTTGCCACGAAACCGGCATGGTTCCGGCCGATACTATCGTGATCGGCGATGCGGTCTATGACATGCAGATGGCCAAGGCTGCGGGCGCAAAAGCGATCGGCGTCGCCTGGGGTTATGCTTCCGTCGATGAACTCTGGACGGCGGGCGCAGATGCGGTAGTCAGCCATCCACGTGAAATTCCGGCCTATGTTCCTGCCGATAATCTCTAACCTTTCTATCCGACTGATGAGGACGTGCCATGCGTGATCTCCTGAACGACCTTTCGGAGGGCCTGAGCCACCCCGACCCGATCCTGCGCGCGCAAATCCAGATGCAGAAACCTTTGCCGAAGCGGTTCTACAAAGATGTCACCGTCGGAGAGGTGGAGGAGGGTGGCTTTGCCATCCTTCTCGATGGCAAGCCGCTGCGCACGCCCGCCAAGAAGCCGCTGACCGTCCCGTCGCACGCGCTGGCTGAACTGCTTCGCGATGAGTGGGATGCCCAGAAGGAGGTGGTGAACCCGGTGGTCATGCCGGTATCGCGCCATGTGAATACCGCCATCGATGGCGTCGCCAACGACACCCAGGCGGTTTTCGAGGATATCCTCCGGTTTTCTTCTTCCGATCTTCTTTGTTACCGCGCCGGTGACCCGGAAGCGCTGGTTGCGCGACAGACGGACCATTGGGATCCCGTGCTGGACTGGGCGGCCAATGTGCTCGGCGCGCGCTTCATTCTCGTTGAAGGCGTAATGCATCAAGACCAGCCACGCGAAGCCATCGCGGCTTTCGCGGTAACGCTGAAGAAATATGACACACCGATCGCACTTGCCGCTCTTCACACCATGACGTCGCTGACCGGCTCCGCCATTCTGGCGCTTGCGCTGGCGGAAGGGCAGCTGACGCAGGAGGAAGCATGGGCGCTTGCCCATCTCGATGAGGACTGGACCGCCGAGCAATGGGGGGAGGACGAGGACGCGCTGGAGCGCCGCGCCGTGAGGCTTGTCGACATGCGCGCGGCACTCAATGTTCTGGAGTCCCTGAAGAGCGCTTCTTAACGCTTTTCTAACCCTGATGGCCGAATATGCGGTTACCTCACGTAAGGGGAGCCGCTGATCATGATCACCACGCTGAAACGCCTTGGCATTCTTGTGCTGGCGTGTTTCACGCTCATGTCTTTCAGGCTGGAACCGGAAGCGACCAATACCGACCGGCTGCTTTACGATGTGCGCGGCGCATTCGTCGCCGCCCGCCCGGATGTCGCTCCGGCGCTGATGCAGTCCATTCATGCGCAGGTGCAGAATGCGATCAAGACCACGGCGCGTGGAGAGACCCGCCCGCGCGTGGTGCTGACCATCCGTCTCGCATCCGTTACGCGCGGCCCCTTCCTGTTTGGAGAAAGGGCGTCGGCCAAGGTCATCGTCCGCGCCGCCGCCGTGGCGACGGGAGAAGTGATCGCCGAAGCCAAATTCACCGCCACTGTCGTCAGCTTCGACAATCAGTCTATCGAGCAGGAACTCGCCTATGGCGTTGCAGAACGGGTGATCCGCGAATTCAGGCTCAGCCGATCCGGCCCGACGACGCTTGCGACGGCGCTCTTCCCGTAACGTCCGCGGAAGCGGTGGCACAATCACGATGCGTCGTTTCTCAATGTCGCGCCACCATTGGTTCCGCGTGTCGCACTCACATACATCGCGTATATTTATTTGACATACGCAGTGTATGTTCCTATCTCGCATACGCAACGTATGTAAACTGGACGCTGACGCTATAGAGCGCGGCATCGTCACTCAGCTGAAAGAGAGATGGAAATGAGTAAACGCGAAGCAATTTTTCCCGCCCACAGGCACGCGCTTTACGAAGAGCATGGCTACTCTGCTGCCATCAAATCCGGTGATCTGCTATTCGTTTCCGGCCAGGTCGGCAGCCGTGCCGATGGAACGCCTGAACCTGATTTTGAACGGCAGGTCCGGCTGGCCTTCGAAAATCTCAAGGCAACGCTCGAGGCGGCGGGCTGCACTTTCGACGACATTGTGGATATCACGACGTTCCACACGGATCCGGAAAACCAGTTTGGAACGATCATGACCGTCAAGCAGGAGATTTTCAGCCAAAAGCCTTACCCGAACTGGACCGCTGTCGGCGTCAACTGGCTCGCGGGCTTCGATTTCGAGATCAAGGTCATTGCCCGTATCCCTTAATAGCGGGTCAAACCTGAAACGGCGGCGCTCACAGGGCGCCGCCGGCTTGCTTCTCCACCCTTATCCAAGCCGCTCGGCATGCCATTTCAGATGGTCATCCATGAAGGTGGAAATGAAGTAGTAGGAGTGGTCGTAGCGGTCATGCATGCGCAACGTCAGGCTGATATCCGTGCCCTTGATCGCCTCTTCGAAGAGCCAGGGACGCAGGCCTTTTTCAAGGAAACTATCAGCCTTGCCCTGGTCGATCAGGAACTCGGGAAAACGCGCGCCATCCTCGACCAGCGCACAGGCGTCGTATTGACGCCATGCGGCCTTGTCCGCACCGAGATATTTTTCCAGCGCCGGCTCTGACCAGTCGGCTGACGAGGGAGCCACGATCGGTGCAAAGGCCGAGCAGCTTTTGAAACGGCCGGGATTCTTGAGCGCCATGGTCATCGCGCCATGTCCGCCCATCGAATGGCCAAAAATACTCTGGCGGCTCATATCCGCACGGAAATGCTGGCCGATGAGGGCGGGCAGTTCTTCCGTGACATAGCTGTACATCTGGTAATGCTCGGACCAGGGTTCCTGCGTGGCATCGAGATAAAATCCGGCGCCCTTGCCCATCTGCCAGTTGGTCAGTTCGTCCGGCACGTCATTGCCGCGCGGGCTGGTGTCCGGGCAGACGATGATGAGCCCGAGTTCGGCGGCCATGCGGCGATATTCGCCTTTTTCCATGACGTTGGCATGGGTGCAGGTGAGGCCGGAAAGATACCACAGGACGGGGCAGGGTTCATGGATCGCCTTCGGCGGCACGTAAACCGCAAAGGTCATCTCACATTTCAGGGTTTCCGATACGTGCGAAAATACGCCCTGCATGCCGCCAAAGGCCGTATTCTGCGAGATGATGTTCATAAAGACATTCCTTGTGAAAATTCCGGTTCAGCCCGCAAGCGAGACCGCGGCATTGACCGCCGCCGCCACCAGAACCGTGTTGAAGAAGAAAGAAACGATGGAATGCAGCAGCGTGACCTTCCGCATGGCAGTTGTGGTTATTCCCACATCCGATGTCTGCGCCGTCATGCCGATCACCACGGCGAAGTAGAGAAAGTCGTAACCGCAGGGTTCCTTGGTCGCCGGAAAATCCATGCCGCCGAGATGCTGCCGCTTGCCGTCCACCGTGGCAGGCCGCCAGTAAAGATGGGCGTAATGCAGGGCTGTCATGGTGTGGATGGTCAGCCAGCCCAAGATCACAGAGGCAAAGGCGATGAGCAGCGTCCAGACCGTCTCGCCCGTGTGGTTGAGCGCCTGGAACAGCGACACCACGGCGACAGCAACGGCTAGCAGCGTGACGGCGATGATGGCGACTGCGGGCAGATCGTCACTATCGGCATGGGCCTTCAGATGCTGCGCCGTCAGGCCCGACAGGCGAAAGCCAATCAAAGTGAGATAGGTCAGGAAGAACAGAACGGCCGCGACCTCGATCGCCAGCGGTGGCGTCAGAACCAGAGCCAGCCCAAGGCCTATGGCGCCGACGAGAAAAGCAATGACGAAAGGTTGATGGCGGCGATAGCTGCTGCTTTTCATATTGGCCGTGGTCATGGGCGGCATCTTTCTGTTGGCACCGTCACTTTTTGACACGGCGGCAGAAACGGTCAAGCGTCTCCAGAAAGGCGGAGCGGTCGCGCGGTGAAAAAGCCGCATTATATCCCTTGCTTTCACCGGTTTCACGCAGATGTGCACCAAGGTCGCGCATCGCCGTCGCCATCCCGATATTCGACTGGTCAAAAACGCGACCCGTCGGCCCGGTGACCAACGCACCCTTGGCGACACAGCGTCCAGCCAGCGGCACATCGGCGGTGATGACGATATCGTTTTCGCCGGCATGATCGGCGATCCAGTCGTCCGCAGCGTCGAAACCGGCGGAAACAATGACGTTTTTCACCATGGGATCTCGCGACGGGCGCAGACCGGAATTGGCGACAAAGGTCACTTCCAGCCCATGCCGTTCCGCCACCTTGAGAATCTCCGGCTTCACGGGGCAGGCATCGGCATCGACATAGATTTGCGGGTTTTGCGGCATGGACACTCTTTTCGGATATTTCCTGCCACGTTTCTAAGCGCAAACGCCACGATTACCAAGCCCACGATGGCTGAAATAAGGGCTCGATACCGGGCGCGGATAGTACTTGCGACGATCATGAAAACGGCATATGTTCCCTTTATGTTCTTATTTCGAGGGGTGTCATGCTGGAAGAGTTCATCGTGCAGGCCAAGTCTGCCACGTATGTTGGCGGCGGTAACAAATCCGCGACGCCCACGCGCAAGGGATCGCACGATCTCGGCTATCAGAACGGCGACTGGCACTATATCGACAGCTATTTCGGGGGAACCGATTTCATCGGTCAGGAGGTCGTCTGGCATCAGGGGACGGCCCTCTGGGCGATGAGTTATTACGGCCGTATCCTCCGGCCCGATATGATCGACGGCGCGACAGCCGGCATGGTCATTCAGCAGTCGCTTTCCACCCTCTATCGGGAGGGCCGCTTTCTTGGCGGCTTCACCCACCCGGTGGAAAATCTGGTCTATGTCGATACGAATGCGGGTGAATTCCGGTCCTTCACCGGCGTCGAGCGCATTTACCGCGGACATGTCGAGACATACCGGCTTGACTATCATGGCGGGATCATAAAGCCATAGAGCGCAAGAAATGCCATGGACAGGAACTACAATGGCAAATGGCGACGCTCAATTTTTCAAGGCGACACTCTATTTCGACAGCAAACCCGCGATCTCGGATATGACCCTGATAGAAGCGTGGGGTGAGGAGGGATATGAATGCGAGCGGTTGGGCGAAAAGGGCGTGTTTGACGGACTGCGCGGTGCAACCAGGGTTTTTGTCGGTACTCCCGAGCCGGTCGTGGCGACGCCGGTTGCGCCGGCCCAATATCCGGAAGTTGCAGAGGCGAGGGTCGACTGGTCAAAGACCTTTTGTATCGATGCAAAAGCGGCATATGACGATTTCACCCATGCGACACACCAATGCGAGTTCAGATTTCTCATCCTGGCGGATGAAGATGATCCAGACATCGCGCATAACGAGATCGCCTCGACCCTGCTCGGCATCCATCAGCTCGCCCCCATGCGGGCGGTTGCGTTGCATTATCTGGACATGATCGTCGGCCGCGCCAATCTCGATGACTATCTGAACTATGCAAACAGCCATCTGGATCAGCCGCAGCAAATGGCGACGATGCTGGCCTTCGGAGCCTTTGTGACGGAAGAGGGGGAAAAGATCAGGGCCTGGACAACGGGTCTGGAACATTTCGGCCAGACAAATCTGCTTTTCGATAGCCCAGCGGGAGATGCGACGGAAGCGCTTCTCACCATATTCGGCCTCGGACATCTCGTTGTCAACGGACGACGCTTCGCCGCCGGTGAAGCCATAACATCTTTCGATCTTCTTGCGCGCTTCACCCCCGCCGAACTCGATGATCGGCCAATGCTGCTCGTCGCGAAGCAGGAAGCCGGCTAGGGCGCGCCGTCATACCCCAGAACGGATGGGACGATGCGTTTTCACCGCCCCATCACAGGTTTCAAAATCAGCCGGGCTGCTTGGTCTTGCGCAGATAGGGAAGAACCGTGTCGTAGGAGCCGAAACGAGCAATCGCATCTTCGTTGGAAACGGCTGCGGTGATGATGACATCCTCGCCCTGTTTCCAGTTGGCAGGTGTCGCCACCTGGTGTTTGGAGGTGAGCTGGATGGAATCGATCGCGCGGAGAATTTCCTCGAAATTACGGCCGGTGGTCATCGGGTAGGTGAGGACCAGCTTGATCTTCTTGTCGGGACCGATGACAAAGACGGAGCGCACGGTGGCGTTATCGGCAGGCGTGCGGCCTTCGGAACTGTCGCCAGCACCGGCCGGCAGCATGTCGTAGAGCTTCGCGACCTTCAGGTCCTTGTCGCCGATCAGCGGATAATCGACGTTGAAACCGGTCGCGGTGCGAATGTCGTTCTTCCATTTTTCATGGCTTTCAACCGGATCGACCGAAATGCCGATGATCTTCACGCCGCGTTTTTCGAATTCCGGCTGCAGGCCGCCCATCGCGCCAAGTTCCGTCGTGCAGACGGGCGTGAAATTTTTCGGATGCGAAAACAGGACCGCCCAACCGTCGCCGATCCAGTCGTGAAAGCTCACCGGACCATGGGTGGTCTCGGCGGTGAAGTCTGGTGCTATATCGTTGATACGCAGGCTCATCTGATGCTTTCTCCCTGATGATTTGAAGTGAAAATCTGATGGTTTTCGACAATTCGTGTCCGGCGCTGGAGCTTAGAGTTTTTGCATGAAATGGCCAGCCTTTTCATCTGGCCTCAGTGGCGTTTGCTTCAGCCCCACAGAGATTTGATGACCCTGATTTCCATCGTTTGTCGCAGTTGCGTGATTTCCACCCGGTTGATTGTTTCAGGAGGACAGGATTACTCGAAAGGCGATCCCGGCGTTGTTTTCGCTCATCCCAGCGCATATTGTGACGCCACGTCAGGCGACGGCATTCCGGGGCGTTTCCGCACAGGGAGTGATGGAGAACAGCAATGACAATCACCATTACCGCCTTTGAACACTCGCCCGATGGCGGCAAGGGTCTCGCCCGCGATATGCGCGTCCGCTGGGCGTTCGAAGAAGTGGGCCAACCCTATGATGTCCGCCTTCTTTCCTTCAAGGCGATGCGGGAGCCGGCACACCTTGCGCTTCAACCCTTCGGGCAGATCCCGACCTATGAGGAGGATGAACTCGTCCTGTTTGAGTCCGGGGCGATCGTGCTGCATATAGCCGAACGTCACGCAGGCCTGTTGCCAGAGGATGCGGATGCGCGGGCGCGTGCGATCATGTGGATGTTCGCCGCGCTCAGCACCATGGAGCCGCCCATCGTCGAGCATTTTGTCGCCGGCTTTCTCGAAAGGGACAAGAGCTGGCACAGCGAGCGCTTGCAGATCGTCCACGACCGTATTCGCAAGCGGCTTGGCGAACTGTCCGACCGCCTCGGTGACGCCGACTGGCTCGACGGCGGATTCAGCGCCGGCGATCTGCTGATGGTGTCCGTGCTGCAAAGGATAAAAAGCTCAGGCATCCTCGACGAATATGAGAACCTCTCGGCCTACGTCGCCCGGGGCGAAGCGCGCCCCGCCTATAAACGCGCATTTGCCGACCAATTGGCGATTTTCAAGGCTGCGTCGAACGGCTGAGCGACGGTCGGAAAGACTGCCGCTGCGGTCTAACCCAGTCTCAGCGCGAGGGTCTGACCTGACAGACCCTCGCGACACCTTTAGAAACCCACCGTCACGGGTTTCAGGAATAGCTCCCGATCGAAACCATCGCAGCACTCAATCACAATGCGGGCGCCGTTCTTGAGACGTCGCCGCAGAAGGTCGGATGGTGCCCGTATGGTGCCGCCATCGTGAAGCTTCTGCAGCATCGACCGTGAAAGCCCCAGTTCGGACGCCAGCAGACGATCAAGGCGTATGCCGGTCTGGAGTGGAACCGTGAGATCAATCTCGGCCTTGGTCCAGTCGGGAGGTTCGTCCTTGATCTTTTTCTCGATATCAAACTCGGGAAACTCGTCGATGCGTTGCGATTTGCGTCTCAGGGCTTCGAGGTTGAATGTTTCCGCTCTTATCCATTGCGGATCGTTCGACTGCAGCGCTTCCATAACGGAAGGGCTGATGTCGCGGACATTCTGCCGCTCGAAAATCGGCCGGTTCCAGCTTTTGTCGCAGATCAGGCATTTATAGATGAGCCAGGCATCCAGTTTGCGGCCGTTGGCATTAAGCCGGATCTTGCCGCTGGCTTGAAACGCCCTCAGGTCGCCACATCCGCTGCATGCAAGCCAGGGCTGGGGCGCCGTTCGTGGTGTAATGGTCCATTGGACCCGAAGTACATTGCACATATTGTCTTGGTCTTCCATTTGGAAGTCCACCAAGATGGTGCAGGAGAAAACCCTGACGGGAACGGCGTGGCGATGTTTCGGGTGGGTGAAGAGCTGAGACAGCAAAGCTGCGCAGGGCACATTTTAACAATGCCAGACCGGTCTCTTGCCACCACCCGATGAACGTGATCATACGCCGACAGCCTGTGGCCATCCGCAGTACGGGTGAAACTGGATTGAGACCGGTATTTACTTAGGCAAAGTCTACCTCGATGCGCCAATGCTCTTCGGCGGTAACGATAACAAATGATCGGTCAGAAATGGAAGCATGCGGCGCGCTCAGCGGCCGAAAGCCACTGCGATGTGACTTTTGTGCAACTTCGGGTAGCCTGCCCATTCCGCGGTCAAAACGATGTCACCAGATGGGCTGCGACTCTATTTCCGGTAGGACACAGTTTTGCGCCTGTTATTCGCGGCTGCCGGAGACGGAAGCATACGCCGGAGGTTGAATCTTTGCGGATGAAATGGTGCCATAGCGCTGCCGTCACATGTAGAAATACGATGGCTACGGCGAGATAGGCGAGGGTGGCATGAACCTCTGTCCAGAACGCCTCCGCCTGATCGGAAATCGCCAGAGGCAACCCCGGCACGACCACGAGATCGAAGACGTAACTTGGGATTTGCAGGGGAGCCGTCAAAGCGACGGCCCAGCCGGCGAGGGGAACGGCAAGGGTAAGGAACAGCAATGCGACATGAGCGGCCCGCGCCGCGAACCTTGAAACCGGGCCTTCGCCATCGACAGGCTGCGGCTTCCGGCTGAAAGCCGACCATTCCAGAAGACGGCGGACCTGGCGCTCGCTCAGATCAAGCACATGCGACGCCGACACCATAGTCATCCGACCGGCAATCACCTTCGACAAAGTCTCGATCCGCTGCAGATCACGCTCGGTCATCGTAATCAATCCCATCTGCAATCTCCCAGACGTCAATCAGACCAGGGGAGTGTGACATTCCAACTTTGCGGAAACAGGACACTTTAACTTTGCGGTGGAGAAGCTAACCCAAGTGCACCATGCCTGCGCTTTAGGGTAGGGGATCACCCTCCTTCTTGCAAATGAGCCATGAACACCTCGGCCGGCGTCCTGTATCCAAGGCATTTGCGCGGTTGATCGTTGATATGACGCGTGAGGTGGAGAAGGTCGCGCTGTGACACGACTGCCAGGTCTGTGCTGCCTGGCAGGAAGCGTCGAATTCGCTTGTTGGTATTCTCGACGGTCCCTTTTTGCCAAGGCGCGCTTGGGTCGCAAAACCAGCTGCACGCACCGATCCCTTCCTCCAAAGCCCTGAACCCGGCAAACTCGGTGCCCCGATCAAATGTGAAGCTCTGACGCGCGAATGCCGGCAACAGCGAAAACGCTCTGACGATCTTATCCATGATTGGCCCCGAGTGCCGGCTCGGGTTCTTGATAAGAACGGTGTAGCGGCTCTTGCGCTCCACGAGCGTGGTGACATTGGCATGGCCGAGTGGGCGTTCAAAGATGAGGAGGTCTCCCTCCCAATGTCCAAA
This sequence comes from Agrobacterium sp. CFBP2214, assembly GCF_030209895.1. NCBI lineage: Bacteria > Pseudomonadati > Pseudomonadota > Alphaproteobacteria > Hyphomicrobiales > Rhizobiaceae > Agrobacterium > Agrobacterium sp. CFBP2214. The sequence continues at coordinate 1,385,699 of NZ_JARVRC010000001.1, forward strand.
CTTCGATCTATCTCCAATGAAATCAGGCCTTTGGGATATTCGGTGGGTAGAGGGAAACGCACCGTCGCGCGACTTCCTCGAACGCATTGGGCGACGTTTGCGGCGAGCCTCAGGCAGATACTGATAGAGACCAAGCGCGTAATCTTCCTTGCTGTAGATGAAGCGGTAGATTGTCTCCTTGCATACGCGAATACGACCGAAGCCGTCCGACTGCAGACGTCCGGCAATCTGTTCCGGAGACCAGCGGGCCTCCAACTGGTTGATGATCTCGGTGCGCAAAGCCGGATGGCGCCGCAGCTTTATCAATCGGCGTCGACGGTCTCTGGAGATGTCGTGAGCAACCGTGCTGTAGTAGCCGTCATAATCTGGCAGTTCACGGTCATGAAACGTGTTGCGCTTGATCTCACGGTAAATGGTCGAGCGATGACGGCCAAGCTGACGCGCCATCTCGTTGACGGGAACCTTTGCCGCCACCAGATGATGAAGACGGCGGCGATCGGCAAGGGTGATCTGAGTATAGCATCGGGACATGCCAAAATCTCCAAAGTGAAGCCATTGAAATCATTGGCATGTCGCACTCGAAAATAGAATGTACCCGGCTACACACAATGTGGCAGCAAGGTTGGAATGTCGCGCATTGCGCAAAGTTAAAATGTCCCCTG
>NZ_JARVRC010000033.1:0-8313 GCF_030209895.1 Agrobacterium sp. CFBP2214
AAATTTCATGCCTATGGTCAATATACCGTTAAGCCCGAAAATTTGCGACAGGCCCAAACTTTTTCTGATTGCTATCGGTTGGAGAAACCCTGCGTGGAACCTAGCCGGATCGATAGGTCCCTAGCCTCGCTCATCAAAACCTCCAGCTGTTGAGATTGAGCCTCTGCGGTGAATCGCTGCATTTGTACCGTGAGGCCCAACGCGCCTACCAGATTGTTCCCCACCCCGAAGACCGGAACCCCGATCGCTCCAGTGTCCGGATCTCGCTCGCCGAGGGAAATGTAATATCCCTTGCCACGGATATCATCGTAGAACACACCGGGTTCCCCGGAGAATGCCATCAGGATACGGGCGGTTGCACCCTTGTCGAGTGAGAGGGAAGCACCTTCCTCAAGGTAATGCCTAAAGATACGATCCGCATGATGCCGATAGAGACAAATGCGGCGATCCCCATCCTTGATGTAAAACGCGGCGGTCTCCTCGGTCACTTCCACCAGCTTTCGCAGGACGGGGCGAACATATTCCGCCAGATTAAAAGTTCGCTGATACTGGTTGCCGAGACGGTACAGTGTCGAACCCAGACGAAAGCGGCCATCGGGTTCCCTGTTGATATAGCCGAACCGTTCGAGCGAGCCGGCGAGGCGCAGGATCGTGCTGGGATAGAAACCGGTCTTTGCCGCTATCTGATTGAGGGTCAGGCGAGAATCGCTATCTGTGAAGGCATTGAGGATCGTCAATGCGCGTTCAACGGCCTCAACCCTCTGCTCTTTTTGAACCGCCATTGACTAGTCTCCGAATGATCGCCGCTTCTTGCCTTGAACGCATAGCGCGTCACGGTGCGACAAGACAACGAAATCCGGAGATTGCCGCCCGCCCGCGTCGTATTGGCTATGAGCCGATGATCTTCCACACCCCGGTAGCGCTTGCGACCTGACGCCCGCTGACTAACAGCTCGCCTCTCATGAACACCAGATGCCGCGTCTGTTTCTCGATAGTGCAGACGATCTCGACGCATTCGCCAATCCTGACCGGCTCATAGAACTGCATCGAAAACTGCGCCGTCGCCTGCGCTCTCTTCTCGTCTGATTGCCTTGCGGTCCGTCCCATTGCGCGATCTGCAAAAGTCATCAGCATTCCGCCTTGTACGAACCCGGCGCGGTTTCTGTGCTTAGGTTCTGCAACGAACCTGAAGCGCCCTTCGCCCGCAGAAAAGGGAACGTGATAAACAGGGCCAACATGCGCGATGAACCCGTCGTCGTCTTCGATCTGCCACTCTTCACCAATGCTCATCCGATCGATCCTCGCAAAGGTATTGCGCCGAAGATGAGGGCTCCGGCAAGCATCGCGAACATCAGTCCGATCACCCAGAGGATCGAGGCACGCTGGTTCTCACCGTAGTTGATGTCCAGGAGCGCGACGAGAAGATAGGTCGAGGCAACAAGCGGACTGAGCAGGTGAAGCGGCTGGCCGACGAGAGACGCGCGCGCCATTTCTGCAGCTGTGATGCCATAGGCCGCTGCGGTCTTGGCGAGGATTGGTAGCACCCCGAAATAAAACGCGTCATTGGTGACGGCATATGTAGCGGGCCCGCTCAATACCGCAGTGAAAGGGGCGAGGTAGGGACCGAAGGCATCTGGAGTTATGTAGAGAAGGCTTTTCGACATTGCGTCGAGCATGCCAGTGCCGTTGAGGATACCCGTAAATATGCCTGCTGCGAAAATGAGGGACACTACCGCCAAGACATTATAGGCGTGCTCGCTCAGTCTCTCCTTTTGCTCGGAAACACTCGGATAATTCAAGATCAGGGCAATCGCTGTTGCTACCATGAACAGGATAGGCAGCGGCAGAAGCCCCTGGATCAGGGCGACGATCAGAACGACAGTCAGAATGAGGTTGAGAGGCAGCATCTGCGGACGCCGGAATTCCGGCACTTGCTCCAGGCTCTCCTCAATCGCAGCGATGTCGCGCTGGCTGATCCTGCCGATCCTCTTTCGCTCCTTAACGCCGAAATAGAAGGCGACACAGAGAACGTACGCGAAGCCTGTCAGCATGGGTAGTATGAGCGGGACAAAGACTTCACTCACATCGAGATGCATCGCACTGGCGGCCCGCGCGGTAGGTCCGCCCCACGGTAGGATATTCATGATGCCGATCGACATGAGGACCAGCGTCGCCATGTACTGCAATCTGATGCCGAGACGGCGATAAACAGGGAGAAGCGCGGCCGTGCAAATCACGTAGGTGGTAGCGCCATCGCCGTCGAGCGCAACTACTGTGCCCATGACGGCAGTACCGACGATGATCCTGAGAGGGTCACCCTTTGCCGTCTTGACCACAACTCTTATAAGCGGGTCGAAAAGGCCCGCGTCCGTCATGATGCAGAAGTAGATGATCCCGAAGAAGAGCATGGCTGCGGTCGGTGCCAACTTGACAAGACCACCCATCATCATCTTGCCAATGTCTGTGCCTGCGCCAGCGATGAGTCCGAAGACGATCGGCACGACCATCAGCGCGACCATAGCCGTCATGCGCTTGGTCATGATCAGCGCCATGAACGTCGCGACCATCGAATATCCAAGAAAAGTCAGCATTGCGTACCCTCCCGAACTCGCGCGCAACCATTCCCGTGGTCACTGACGCGGGTTCACTAACTCTTAGACGTGTGTGGATAGAGCTCACTGAGCTCAGGCGTATTGAAAGCCCTTTGGCAGGCCTGCATCCTGGACGTGACCATACAAATTCTCGCCCGGAAGACCGGATAGAATGATGGGGCGAGCGCTTACAAGCTTGTCGATATCAACTCCGGTTTTGAGACCCATGGATTCGAGCATGAATACGAGATCTTCGGTCACAATGTTCCCCGTCGCGCCTGGCGCATAGGGGCACCCCCCAAGGCCAGCCTGGGAGGAATCGAAGGTCGTGACACCCACCTCGAGCGCGGCAACCACATTGGCCAGTCCTTGACCGCGCGTGTTATGAAAGTGACCCCCACCTGCCTTATCCCCGAGCTCGGAACGCAGTCGGGAGAACAGGCGTTTTACTTGCGCCGGGTTTCCATACCCTGTGGTATCAGATAGGCCGACGGAATCGGCACCAGCCTCGGCAAGCATGACTGCCAGCCTGATAACCCAGTCCTCCGGTATGCTGCCTTCGATGGTGCATCCGAACGCGGTGGAGATACCGATTTCCAGGCCCGGACGATAGTCATCCGGCAGCGAGCCGCGGAGGTCGTTGACGCGCCCTACATCAGCAACAGCTTCCTCCACCGTACGATTGATGTTCGCCATGCTATGGGACTGCGAAGCCGAGACAGGCATAGTGATCTTCGGTGTCCGAACGTCGAATGCAGCCTGCGCTCCACGAAGGTTGGGTACGAGCGCCAAGACTGTCAGATCAGGGATCTCTCGAGCAGCCGTAACAAGCTCGCCGCAGTCCGCCATTTGAGGCAGCATTTTCGGCGACACGAAGGAACCGACTTCAATCTCTGACAGACCGGATTGAGCGAGGGCGTTGATCCAGGCGATCTTCGTTGCGGTCGGCATAGCGCGCTTAATGCTTTGAAGACCGTCGCGGGGACCTACTTCGCTGACGATGACGTCGCGACCATCTGGTCTCATGAAATTGCTCCTCCAATTCTCTTTAACAGAACGTCATTCTATTAGATAGAATTCTGGCATACGTCAAACCTGTTTGATCGACCGTTCTTAGAAAGTGCCTCGATAGAGGCTTCTCATGCGTGCAATGCCGCAGCGCAGCAAGCAATTCGCTTGACACCAAGCAAACACTTCCTCATTTTTCTTCAACAGAACACATTTCTATCTAACAGAATTCGAGGACGGCCTATGAACGAACCTTTCCGCGATACGGCGGCGCTTCCCCTAGCTGGCATTAAGGTCGTGGAGTTCTCGCACATGATCATGGGACCGAGCTGTGGCATGATCCTGGCTGATCTCGGCGCCGACGTGGTGAAGGTCGAGCCATATCCAAACGGCGACAACACGCGTCGTCTAAATGGTTCCGGTGCGGGCTTCTTTCCTACCTTCAATCGAAATAAGCGTAGCCTCGTCGTCGACCTCAAATCATCAGACGGTCATGCGGCAGCTCAGAAGCTAATAGACTCGTCTGACGTGCTGATCGAAAATTTTCGCCCGGGCGCGCTGGACAAGCTTGGCTTCGGATACGATGCCTCAAACGCGCGCAATTCCGAGCTGATCTATTGCTCTCTCAAGGGCTTCCTTTCCGGACCCTATGAACATCGCGCAGCGCTCGACGAGGTTGTCCAGATGATGGGCGGGCTAGCGTATATGACGGGGCCCACAGGACGACCGCTGCGCGCAGGCGCGTCCGTGAACGACGTGATGGGAGGAATGTTTGCCGCCATCGCCATCCTCGCAGCACTTCAGGAACGGTCGAAGACAGGAAAAGGACAGCTCGTCCGCAGCGCATTGTTCGAGAACAACGTCTTTCTCGTGGCGCAGCACATGATGCAGATGGCGGTCACGAGAAAGGCTGCCGCCCCCCTGCCCGAACGGATTTCGGCATGGGCGGTCTACGATCTCTTCAATACGGGAGACGGGAAGCAGATCTTTGTCGGCGTGGTCAGTGACACACAGTGGGCAGCATTCTGCAAGTCGTTCGGCCTTGAGGAGTTCTTGGTCGACCCTGATCTCCAGACGAACGCCGAACGCGTGACCAATCGGGAAAAGTTCATGCCGGCGATACGCGCGATCTTCGACAGCATGACGCTGCCCGATGCTTTGGCTCGCTGTGAGGAAATCGGGCTGCCGTTTGCGCCGATTGCCAAACCGCAGGACCTATTCGACGATCCACATGTCACCCAGCCAGGTGGCACGGTGGATATCGTCCTACCCAATGGCACCCCGACCAAGGTGCCTACGCTTCCAATCGACTTCAATGGCCAGCGCCTTGGTTTGCGCCACGACATACCGCGCTGCGGCGAGCATAGCGCGGAAGTGCTGAGCGAACTTGGATATAGCGCAGCCCACATCGAGAAGATGGTTGCTGCTGGCGTGATCGCCGACGAGACAGCGCTCGGCAAGCAGCAAGCCCGCAAGCTTGCATAAATGAAGAGGGCGCGTCTGCTTAGGCGCATCGCCCATCGTCGGCTTGGAGGGCCGAACAACATCGATCCGGAGATCCGGAACACAACGAGTTCAAACCTGGGAGGAAACCAAATGAACCGCCGTACTTTCCTTGCATCCGCGGGCATCGCAACCGTGATGGCGACAATGCCAAGCATGGCGCGCGCACAGACCATCAAGCGTCTCGAAATCTTCGTTCCGGCAGCGCCCGGTGGCGGCTGGGATCAGACCGCCCGCGTGATGGATACCGTCATGCGGAACGCCAAACTTATCGGCAACTCGCGCATCACCAACGTTGGCGGCGCGGGCGGCACGATCGGTCTCCCGCAGTTCATCAATCAGCACAAGGGCGACGGCAACGCGCTCATGACCGGTGGAATGGTGATGATCGGCGCTATCATCTCCAACAAGTCTCCTGTGGATCTGTCGGCGGTCACGCCGATCGCGCGCCTGACCGGGGAATATCTGGCGATCGTGGTGCCCGCTGCTTCGCCGTTGAAGACCATGTCTGATCTGGTCGAAGCCTTGAAGAAGGACGTCGGTTCGGTATCCTGGGCCGGCGGTTCTGCTGGCGGAAGTGACCACATTCTGGCAGGCCTTGTTGCCAAGGCCGCGGGCGTCGACCCAATTAAGATTTCATACGTTGCTTTCGCAGGCGGCGGGGAAGCCATGGCCGCCCTTCTTGGCAATCAGGTGACTTGCGGCGTGTCCGGATGGGGTGAATTCTCCGAGCAGGTGGCCGCGGGCAACCTCCGGGTTCTCGGCCTCTCAGCTCCTGAACGTGTAGCGGGCATCGATGCCCCGACGATCAAAGAGCAGGGCCTTGAGGTCGAGCTGTTGAATTGGCGTGCGGTCTTCGCTGGTCCAGATCTCTCTGATAAGCAGAAAACCAATCTCATCGACCTCGTCACCAAGATGGATGCAGAGGAGAAGTGGCAGTCCGAACTCAAGACACGCTCCTGGACAAGGCTATTTTTGGCCGGCGACGAGTTTGGCAAATACCTTGAGGAAGATACGCGGCGCATTGGCGGCATCCTCAAGGACCTCGGATTGGCGTGAGACCGAGCTTATGAAATCCCGTAATCTTGAACTCACAGCGGTGGCGTTATGCGTCATCGCGCTCGGCGTCGGCGTGGTCATCATGACCATGCAGATCGCCATACCGCCGACATATGCGAAAGTTGGCCCGACGATCTTTCCTTACACGGTCGGGGCCGCCTTGATCGGTCTCGGCTGTCTTCTGTTCCGAGACGTCTTTTCTGGCACCTGGTCCTGCGAGGCGACAGACGAGGATGCCGATCGACCGGATCTACAGCCTATGATGTGGGTGATCGGCGGACTAGCGATCAATCTTGTTATGATCAGCTATGTTGGCTTCATCCTCGCCTCGACGGCGATGTTCGTGTTCGTCGCCAAGGCATTTGGCAGCCGACGTCTCTGGCTAGCTGCGATCGTCGGTTTCGTTCTTGCTCTTCTTGCCTACTACGGGTTCGCACGCGTGCTTGACCTTCGCATGGGTAGTGGCCTGATCGAGGATCTTTTCTAATGGATTCATTCGTTTCACTTGCCAACGGCTTCGCCGTCGCTCTGACCCCTGTCAACCTGATGTGGGGACTGATCGGGGTAACGCTTGGCACCTTCGTCGGCGTCTTGCCCGGGCTGGGTCCCGCTCTGACGATCGCGATGCTTCTCCCGATCACGTTCCAGGTCGAACCGACTGCGGCATTTATCTTGTTCGCCGGTATCTACTTCGGCGCCATGTTCGGCGGATCGACAACCTCGATCCTTATCAACACGCCAGGCGAAAGCGCGACCATCGTCACTGCCCTTGAGGGCCACAAAATGGCACGCAAAGGGCGAGGAGGTCCAGCACTCGCGACCGCCGCGATCGGTTCCTTCGTCGCAGGTACGCTTGGTGTAGTCGGCATTACTCTGCTCGCGCCGATCATCGTCAAATTCGCTCTGACGTTTTCTCCTGCCGACTACTTCGCGCTGATGCTCCTGGCATTCGTCACCGTCTCCGTCGTACTGGGGTCGACGATGGTGCGTGGTCTGACAGCCCTCGCGCTCGGCCTGTTCATCGGCCTGATCGGTGTGGACCTCCAGACAGGTCAGGCACGGTTCTCATTCGGTCAGATGTCTCTGCTTGACGGGGTGGATGTGGTCATCGTTTGCGTTGGGCTTTTCGCTGTAGGAGAGACACTTCATCTTGCTTCTCGGTATCGAGCTGGCAAAGACGAAGTTATCCCGATCAAGGGATCGCTATGGATGAACCGACAGGACTGGACACGCTCCTGGAAACCCTGGCTCCGCGGCGCCTGCATCGGCTTCCCGATTGGGGCCATGCCAGCGGGTGGGGCCGAGATCCCGACGTTTCTGTCTTACTTCTTCGAAAAGAAGCTGTCGAAACACCCGGAAGAATTTGGTCACGGCGCCATTGAAGGTGTTGCGGGTCCCGAAGCAGCGAACAACGCGAGCGCCGCCGGTGTATTCGTACCGCTTCTAACCCTCGGGCTTCCGACGTCTGCCACAGCTGCAATCATGCTGTCCGCGTTCCAATCGTACGGCATCAATCCCGGACCGCAGTTGCTCGTGTCGCAACCCGACCTCGTGTGGGGCCTGATCGCGAGCCTGTATATCGGCAACGTCCTTCTTCTGGTGCTCAATCTTCCGCTCGTGGGGCTTTGGGTGCAGGTTCTAAAAATCCCGACGCCATACCTGTACGCGGGCATCCTGCTGTTCGCGACAATTGGCACCTACGGCATCAGTCAGTCGGTATTCGACTTGGCGCTACTCTATGTTATCGGCATCATCGGCTTCTTCATGCGCCGCTATGATTTTCCGACGAGCCCGGTGATCATAGGCATGATCCTCGGGCCGTTCGCGGAGCAGCAGTTTCGGCGGGCGATGACAATCAGCCAAGGCGACCTATCCGTGTTTGTCACCCGCCCGATCTCCGCAACCCTCATTGCAATCGCGATCCTTGCGCTTGTCGTCCCACTGGTTGTGCAGTTCAAGCGCGGTCGCAGAGCGGACGAGCCTGCTCTTGAGGGGGAGCGGAGCACGTAATACGAGAACGGTCACAATCGGCTACGGGGTTCGCAGCAAGGCTGCGGGTCCCGTGGGAGCGCTTACAAGTCGTTGTATAGCTCTTGAACGGGCCTGTCGCAAACATTTTCGGAGGGCGCGATTACCCCCTCCGCATCTTCAT
>NZ_JARVRC010000020.1:0-7445 GCF_030209895.1 Agrobacterium sp. CFBP2214
GTTGGCGCGACCAGTTTGACTGCGGGGTGGGGGAACAGTCCATCCCATTAAATGGAAGGCCAAATTCGACGGCATGGACGTATCCGAAGCCAAACGTCTGAAGGCGCTGGAAGACGAGAACACGAAGCTGAAACGGCTCCTGGCCGACTCGATGCTCGACAATGCGGCTTTGAAAGACCTTTTGGGAAAGAAGTGGTGACGCCCGCAGCAAGGCGGAAAGCTGTCGCTCATCTGATGGATCACCACCAGATGAGCGAACGGCGGGCGTGTAAAGCCATCGGCTTTTGCCGGATGACGATCCGTTACGAAACCAGGCGCAGCGATGACCATGACCTTCGCGAGCGTATGAAGGCGCTGGCTCATGAACGCCGTCGGTTTGGCTATCCGCTCAAGGAGCGGTCGAACATCCATGCCGGGACTTCAAGAAGCCGATCAGAACAAGAACCAGAAAGGCTGTGACCTTACCCTCCTGCGTCGAGTGGCGGAACAAGGCGCGAAGACACTCCCGTTGCTCGCCCATCGATGTAACCGGTGTTCCCCTCCCACGTTGTACTCGCCGCCCTGATCTGTGATCGGCTTTCCATGGACGAGCAACGGGAGTTTCTCCATGGAGACTACATTGGAGTTTCTCACAACCAGGAAGTCTGGACGTGAGAGCCACCGACATTGGCCTGATAAGGTCAAGGCGCAGATCGTATCGGAAAGTCTTCAGCCCGGTGCGAAGGTGAATGAGGTCGCCGAACGGTTTGGATTGCGGGCGAACCGTCTGTCGACATGGCGGACGATGGCGCGGCAGGGCAAGCTAACTCCGCCTACACCTGAGGATGCCGTGGAATTCGCAGCGGTGATCGTCGAACCACCTGTTTTGGAACCGCAGATCAAGAAGGACAGCCGTCCCGAGATCATCGTCGGGTCCGTCACCATTCGGCTGGAAGAAGGTGCATCTGCCGCCCGCATCGCCGCCGTTGCGCGTGCCTGCGCGGTCCCGGCATGATCTTTCCGTCGAACCGGGTTCGGATTATGGTGGCCACCAAGCCCGTCGATTTCCGTAAAGGCCATGACGGACTGGCGGCGCTGGTCAAGAACGAACTGCACAAGGACCCGTTCACAGGGACGGTCTTCGTCTTCCGGTCACGGAAAGCAGACCGGCTGAAGCTGATCTACTGGGATGGCAGCGGACTGGTGATGGCCTACAAGCGGCTTGAAGAACACACTTTCACCTGGCCGAGCATCAAGGACGGCCTAATGACGCTGGGCCACGCACAGTTCGAAGCATTGTTTGCGGGCCTCGACTGGCGTCGGGTTCGGTCCGTGGAGGCGAGACCGCCGGATACTATCGAATAGATGCGGCACGATGACTCGGTCGGCGGATTCTTCCGGCGAAGCGTGACGGGGTTTGATAGACTTCGGGCATGTTGGATGCCGCCGATCTTCCAGACGACATTGCTGCCCTGAAGGCCATGCTGATCGCGGCGCAGCTTCGTGAAGCTCGCAAGGATGACCGGATCGAGCGTCTGGAGAAGCTGGTTGCCGCTTTCAAGCAGGCAGCCTTCGGCCGCAAATCCGAGAAGACCGATTCTGAACAATTCGATCTCGCATTGAAGGAACTGGAAACGGCCATCGCGTCCATCCATGCCGAAGATGAAGCCGATAGCCCCTCTGGGAAGCCGCAGCCTAAACCCCGTGCCACCAATCGCGGCTGTCTTCCCGCTCATCTTCCTCGCGTCGAGGAGATCATCGAACCGGAAAGCCTGATCTGTGCCTGCGGCGGCGGCCTGCATTGCATCGGCGAGGACGCATCCGAGCGGCTGGATGTCATCCCGGCGCAGTTCCGCGTCATTGTCACGCGTCGCCCCAAATATGCGTGCCGTGCTTGCACCGACCGCGTTGCCCAGGCTCCAGCGCCTGCAAGATTGATCCAGGCTGGTTTGCCGACAGAGGCGACTATTGCGCATGTGCTGGTTTCCAAATATGCCGATCACCTGCCGCTTTACCGACAGGCTCAGATCATGAGCCGCCAAGGCGTTGATCTCGACCGCTCCACGCTCGCCGATTGGGTCGGCCGAGCGGCATTCGAACTTCGTCCGGTCTTCGACGCTTTGATCGCGGACCTGAAGCGTTCGACCAAGCTGTTCATGGACGAGACCCGTGCACCGGTGCTCGATCCCGGCTCCCGCAAAACCAAGACCGGATACTTCTGGGCGCTTGCCCGTGATGATCGACCTTGGGGCGGAGGAGCGCCGCCGGGCGTCGCCTTCACATATGCGCCCGGTCGCAGTGGCCTACATGCCGAGCGGATATTGCAGGGGTTCACGGGCATCCTTCAGGTCGACGGCTACGCCGGATATAATCGGCTAGTTGCGCCGGATCGTGTCGGTCCTGACATCCGGCTAGCCTACTGTTGGGCGCATGCCCGCCGTAAGCTGGTCGAGATCACTCGCACCGGCTCGACACCGATTGCAGAGGAAGGCGTGAAGCGGATCGGTGAACTCTATCGGATCGAGGCCGAACTACGCGGTCTCGACGCCGACGCTCGTCTCGGCGGGAGGCATGCGCTGTCAGTGCCATTGGTCGCCGATATGCGGACTTGGTTGACGCATCACCGTGCCCGTGTTGCTGGCAAGTCGCCACTTGGCGAAGCGCTGGCCTATATCGCCAAATATTGGGACGGCCTCTGTCTCTTCCTCGCCGACGGTCGTATCGAGATCGAAAACAATTCCGTCGAACGAACCATCAGGCCGATAGCCCTCAATCGTAAGAATGCTCTGTTTGCTGGGCATGATGCGGGAGCGGAGAATTGGGCTACTATCGCGTCGCTCATCGAAACCTGCAAACTAAATGCTATCGATGACCGAGACGCTCACTGCCATCGTGAAGGGCCACAAGCAAGCACGTATTGATGAGCTTTTGCCATGGAAATTCCCAACACCTGATACGACGGGTCATAGGCTGTTTCTCACAAACCCTCGGGATGATCAGACAGCCAGTCGCCAAAACGAACCTTCAACCGCTTAACCTCCTCTGGCGATGACACCAGCAGGTCGAAACCGCCATCGTATGGAGCAAAAATCCGTCCGGTTTTCCGATCCATCCACATCGTCGGTCCCGTCTTATCATTAGCGATTGCTAGTAAAATGTAGTCCAGAGTGCCTTGTCACCAGCGAGTTTCTGAAACATTCGCACACCACCGTGTCTCGTCGCCATCAGCAAATGTCTTGGCTGCTGCGCCACCCACAACAACATCCCAATATGGTGGGTTTACCTCTTCTTTCCGGCATTCAATCTGCCAGCAACTAGCATCCGCTCCCAATGTCTCATTCGCGAGGCTATAGGCCCGGCCGAGGATGATATCTTTCTCCGCTTTGTTCTCCGGATACCGCTTCGAGTTCGGCAACGAATGGAATCTGACCCAGGCTAACAACTGGTCTGACCGAAGCATCCAGCCCAACGGCCTGCGATTGGCGTAGAATGATGCCCATTCACGTTCAAAGTCTTGCTGTATCGGCGTATCCGGATGCATCGCGCGGGTCTCCTCTCGATCAGAATATCGCCGTGGACCTCAATGAACGTCAAGCAATGCTGTCAATCGGCTATCCGACGTGGGATTGAGACAGCGGTTACCCATCGATATGCGATCATAGATCAGAGCGGCGAGGACAACGTGGGAGTGAACAGCGGTTACTCCCCACGTCCCTCCATCCGAGGAGATCTTTCGAGTAAGGTTGCTCTTTTTTCGTTGAAAGAGGAGATTTCTCTTGTCGCAATCGCCAGCGATTTTTCCGCTTCCCGATAGCTCATCATATCATAAAATTTTTCCCGGACCGCAAGCGCGACGTCTTCAGTCTTGACTCCTTCATCCGTCCCCCGCAATCCGACAGCGGCTCTAGTAAGCAGTTCTGCCTCAAATCTTTTCTTAAATTTTCCCCTGATTTCACTCTTAAATTCCTCTGTCATCTCACTCTTAAACTTCTCCGCGATTTCCCCTCTATAGCTATCCCATGCACTCCCGTGCGCCGATCTGTAAGGCGCGGCGTCTCGGATGCAATGAAGATCAATATCCTTCTGCTGCGCTTCAGCGCTCACACCCGGCGTCATGGGAACAGCTCTCTCTTCTTTAGCACGCCGAAAAACATGCCGAAATTTCTCTTCTAGTTTCGAATTGAGAGTACGGAGATGGCTTTGTAGCGCCTCATCGTCATGCAAGTGTTCTCTCAAGTGCAAATATGCTTTCGCGGCCGGGATTTGGCCACCTTTTCTGCTCTCGAGTACCTCGACGGATGCGTCAGCGATAGCCTTTCGCTCAGCGCGATTGAACTCCCTGGCATTCACAGCAAAACGGTACAACATCCCGCCTTGAGATTGTAAATTCAGTTGGTCGGCTTCCTTGAGACCCGCCCTTAGCAAGGCAGAGTTATAGTCGGGATCACTGAACTTCATAACTGCATAGATGTCTTCTACGTGGCCGTGGAGATAGCCTTTTGTCCAAGTTTCCGGATCACCGTTACCATCTTCTGCGGAATATTCGGAGAAATCATCTTGCCGTTTTCGTTTGATATGGGCGCTTTCAATAAGATACCGTGTAGTTTCGACGGCGTGTAGGGTCGGCTCCGCCTTTTTTATTTCCGGTAAAAGATCTATCGAGGCTTTCGAACCCCGATTTAGAAGGCGTAGCTTCGTCACTTCGTACCGACCCATCTCTAGCGCATTCAACCCCACATAAGCGCCAATCAATGCAAAAGTTTCTGCCGGAATTGCGTTGATGTCTGTCTTTCTGGGGCTGGTGTCTGCGGCCGTCGAGGAACGGTCAGGGGTGACATCTGCGGCAGCGATCACCATATTTTTACTGTACTGAAGCCGCTTGATCGGACGGCGATCCGCGTCATTTCCAAGCCGTTCCGGCTTACCTCCATCAACCACTCGCGCTTGCGAGGTGCTGGGTTGCGCTGGCGCCTCGCTCGACGCGATGACTGACGCAGACGGGTCGGACCGTTCAGAACTGCCAACCGGTCTCTTTTCATCAGCGAACGCATTATATTTTCTTTTTTTTTCTTTGATTGTCGTGTCCATGAGGATGCCTCGCATACGCGCAAAGGTCACCCTCTCTGTCACGAAATGGTGCTGCCGTCCCAATCAATTCGGCTACAAGTGAAATCAAGCTTCTCGGGTTTTTATGTCATGATCGCCAGACGATCTATCCCAGGGCAACTTCCTGTGACCGGAGCAGAGCCAGAACCCGGGAAGCTAGCCCGTTCGGCTGGCGGCACCGGACGCCTTCGTATGGTACCGGAAGCATTGTCGACGACATGCCTTACGGTGCTTTCATTTTCCTACGCGACCAGAATTTTCTCAGTCGACCTGTCAACGAGATAGGATCAAGGGGTCCAACCTTCGAGCCTTTGCCAGCGCCAACGATCTGGGCGGCAAGAGACCGAATCTATAGTGCTCCCGGGAATTCAACGATTATGCCCATGATGGTTATATCCTAGAAAGATCTTTTCCAATGGGTGATTGACATCAGCTGGGTGATTAAGCCTGCTGTATCTCGATCTATCGGCGGCATCTACCATCAGACTTTCTTAGAGAGCGGAATCACAGCTCGCGGTTCATCCAAAATAGCTCTCTGCTTCCGTCCATACTTCCGCACAACCAGCGTTTGCCCGCTTAAGCGGGCAAACCGCAACAAATACTCATATTAACGAAGTAGCAAACAAACATATGAACATACAATACGTTCCTATATATCCTGCAATAACTCAGGGCCATAATTCCCTCGCCTTCCATGTCGAGCAAATGAAACAGGCAAGACCATATGGGTGATAAATCAACTCAGGCGCCATCCAATCGGTTTCCACCGTTAGCTTCGGTACGCCTTGCGTGATGTGGTTGGCTGACTTCGCTTGCGCACGCGGCAACTCGTATATGCACAGTCGTTTGAACTCACGTAATTCCCACACCGGAAGTGACGTGTTCCCCGTCAGCTGATCCACTTGCCAAGCCAATAGTCCAAACACTGCCCCTTCCCCCATTTAAAAAGATACCGCGTCATCTTTTTACGTAAACGCTCAATAACGGAGCAACATCAGGCCGATCTGCCAAAAAATTCGGAGGCCTCCGGCCGTCTATAAAACAGCCGTTCACCGCACCCTTCGTCTCCCACCCATCAGCAACAAACACCACACATCAACCGCAAGATCATCCACTTGCCAACCCGTATCTTTTTAGACACTTATTGCGACTCGCCTACCAATTGCGCCATGTCAGGAACCGCTACCAAAACTGCGACCAAGGGAGCCACCAAGCATTCGGCGCCCGCTGCGTCTCCTCACAGCAGCATCAAGCCCGTTATCCAGGCTACTGCGCCTACCCGAGAAGATGACAGCGACGATGAGAGCTGTGACGAGGAAGTCACCGAGGAGAAACCCTTCAGCGACCTATCTCAGGCTGAACGGGACGAGATCCATAAGAAGCGGGCCGATGAGCTTACGACCGACCCGATCTATCAGATCCGCTTTGCGCCTTATCGCGCTCTCGCTGAAAACAATGGAGCTGGAGTGCACCCCATTTCACCGGGCAAGTCGGCTAGATTGATTTAGCCCTGATGAACTGCCGAGGGGAAGCCATCTTGAGCGCGGAATGGGGATGGATTTCGTTGTAGTCCTCGATCCATCCGTCAATGAGCCGGAGCGCTGTTTGGGCGTCCGGTAGAGCTGATATCCGAATATAGTCCCGCTTCAACGTTTTGACGAAGGCTTCCGACATGCCGTTCGACTGCGGGCTGGCTACCGGCGTGAAGCAGGGTGTCAGATTGAGTGCTTGCGCAAACAGCCTCGTGTCCCTCGCGGTGTAAGCAGAGCCGTTGTCCGAGAGATGCTCGATTGCGTGCGGGGCTCGGGTTGCGCGGAAGCGTTTCTCGACCGCCTCCAGCATCATGTCGCGCACGTCAGAGCCGGAGATGCCCGCGTTGGCGACCGCCGTCCAGGCGATGATCTCCCGGTCGAAAGCGTCGATGATGAAGGCGAGACGGATGACCTCGCCGTTCCAGCAAGTGAACTCCAGCCCATCCGAGCACCAGCGCAAGTTCGAGCGCATGACCATGACCTTGCCGTCATGGATGCGGCCCTTGCGAACGGCCGTATGCTTCTCCAGCAACATGGCGTGGTTGCCCATGATGCGGTGAACCCGTTTTGCGTTGACGACAGGCTTATCGGCGGCTCGCCTTTCGCGATTGAGGAGCGCGGCGATCCGCCGATAGCCATAGGTTGGCCTTTGATCTACCAGCCTGCGAATGATGGGCAAAAGCTCTGCATCCTCGGCCTTGTGATAGGAGCCGCGCGGCTTCGATCTGCCTTTCAGCCGCTCGATGAGGTTGGAACGGGATACGCCCAGCGTATCTGCGACGGCCTTCATCGCGAACCGTCCTTCGGCAACAAGATCGGCCGCGATAT
>NZ_JARVRC010000009.1:0-7096 GCF_030209895.1 Agrobacterium sp. CFBP2214
ATGAAGATGCGGAGGGGGTAATCGCGCCCTCCGAAAATGTTTGCGACAGGCCCGTCGTCGCATGTCGATCAATGTTGAGCAGATCGGCTCGGGCCTCGTCGTGCAGCATTATGTGGCCGAGGTCGCCGAGCCTGCCTACTGCCGCATGAACTCGATCTCCGATGTCTTCACGGCCAATGAAGATCGACGATGGCAGGACCCGCTATACCAACAAGGTTACCGCCCATCCGACGGATGTGTTCATGGCCTTCCTCAGCGAGCACAGCATCAAGTTCGAAGATGCTGCAGCGGCCCGTCAGGCAGCAGGCGGCGACCACAACAGTCGTGAGACACCTCTTTTTGCTGCAAGCATCGCCCGCCGGGCCCTTTCCAAGTAAGGAGATATCCAAATGAAGGCGATCATCTTCGATGACTTCGGAGGCGCGGATGTCCTGCGCCGGACACATCGCAAAAGGTGACACCGTCCTCGTTCATGCTGCAGCAGGCGGCATCGGATCGGCTGCTGTCCAGCTTGCAAAGACTGCCGGAGCCACTGTCCTGGCCACTGCTTCAGCAGGCAATATCGACAACGTGCTGTCACTTGGCGCCGATGCTGTTTTTGATTACAAGCGGGTGGATTTCGAGGCGGAAGTTGTTGATGCGACGGCGTCTCGCGGGGTCGATCTGATCATCGACTTTGTCGGCGCGTCCTATCTCGCCCGCAACATTCGTAGTCTTGCTCCCGGTGGTCGGCTTGTCCAAGTGGGCCTGTTGGGGCGCGATGATAACGCCATCATTCCACTCGGCGTCGTACTTCACAACCACCTGCAACTGATTGGCACGGTCATGAAATCGAGATCACGATCAGAAAAAAGGGCAATGATCCGCCGGTTCAAGGAACAAGTACTGCCGATGATGGGAAAAGTGCTTCAGCCGGTCATTGGAGCGGTCTATCCGCTCGCGGCTACATCGGAGGCCCATCGCCGGATGGAGGCTGGCGGGTTGTTTGGGAAGATCGTTCTGACAGATTTTCCTGAATGACGCAGGCACACTGAGCGTCCGAGCAACCGCCTTGAGCGGTACTGGACTGCTGACCCCGTTGCTAGGCATGAGACGGACGGAAAACAATCACCTGAGATGAATTCGGCATCCAAGATGATCGCGCTCTTTATCCGATCGGGTCGCCTCTCGAATATTCGGCGTGCAGCTGGCAGGCCAGGCTTAGTAAAGTGAAATCGGAAGCATCCGCGATGCGGCGGCCGGTCAGGGCCTCAACCCTGGAAAGTCGCTGGTACAGCGTATTGGTGTGGATGTGGAGTGCTTGAGAGGTGCGGGTCGCCGACTTGCCCTCCCGCACGTAGGTCGAAAGCGTGTCTAGCAGTCCACGATGTCTTTCATCTGCCAGAAGCGGATCGAGTGTTTGGCGGATAAATCCGATAACGTCCTTGCGATCCCGGCCATGGAGAAGCATTTCAAATCCTATGTCTCGATAGAGCAAAACACCTGGCCGCCCGCGGCGTAACAACACGTCGGCTGCCTGGGTGGCGCGGGCGCGGGCGTCGTTTTGGCCGATGATGTCTTCCTGCATGTCACCGGCCCCAACATAAAGGCCTTGCGCCTTCGCCACCTCGGATATCGCGAGGAGATTGCGATCAAGCGCTGCGGAAGTCGCTGCAGAAACAAGGATGACGATGCGGTCATCTTGATGAAAAAGCAACACGTTGGATAGTGACATGCCCTTGTGGATATCCGACTGGGACTTGTGCAGCGAAAGATGGGATTTGCCCGAAACCTCGCCTCTCGAGCTTTTTACGACAAACATCTGGGTGAAACGTTCAAGCCGAAAGCCGTCACTCCCCCTGCGGTAATCAACAGTGCTTCCAGCAAGCAGAGCGTCGAAATAGGCCTGTTTCTTCGCATTGAGTAGGTCGATGCGCGAGATATCGCGGACGAAATCCAGTGCGACGAAAGCAGCCAAAGTACCGAACAGGGTGCGATGAAAACCAAAGTCTTCCGACATGCGGAAATGGAAATGGCCGACGGGCGCATCGGCCACCTCTACAGCCTGATCAAGAATTTCGCCGTCCTCAACCCAGCCAACAGACTGATATCCGGTTCCAAGCACGTTTTCGAAGCGGAAATCAATTTTGTAGAGCTCTGACACCGCGTGCAACTGTTCGCGCAGATCGCTATTGGCCGAGAATATTCGCAGGAAGGTCTCGTGAAGCTCCACAGCCCTGTCTAGTTCCGCATTTTTCCGCGCGAGATCATTCCGCATCTGTTCGAGCCGATGCGATGTTGCAACCGCATTGCGGTATGCCAACGACCGTTGATAGGCGACGGCGATCTGCGCGGCGAGGATTTCCAATACCGTCTGGTCAAAGGTCGAGAAGGCTCCATCGACGGAAAAACACAGTGTCGTCAGCGTTCCGAGCCGCCGCCCTTCCGCCATGACAGGAACGCAGAGCAGCGCATTGGCGATCTGCGACCGTTCCATGAATGACTGACTTTCGGGGCGCATGATCCGATGGGCGTCGATAATGTTTTGCCTGCCGTTGTGGATCGCAGGCCGCCCGGTTGAGAATACTTCTCCGGATACGGACTCATTGGGCTGAAGCCGATAATCGGTATAGTCTCCCGGCAGCCCCTCATGCGATACGGGAACGAGAAAACCGGTCTGCTCGTCGAACAGACGGAAAACACCAGCGTCGCAGTGGGGCAGGACGTTCATCACCTCGCGCAGGACGTTGTGAACGATCTCCTTGTCATCCAGAGAGTTGATGACATCCGCATTCACCGATCCAAGCATCTTGAGCGTTCGCGCCTGGAGCTCGACCACAAGCTCCTGAATGGCGAGTAAGATTTGCGCAGATAGCGCTTCCACGCCTTTGCCGCGGAAAGAGAATTCCGTGCGCCTGGCGGTAAAATGCGAATGGTCGACAACCAACCGCATCTCACCTGCGGCGACATCGCGGACATGCGTCACGGATGCCGGCGTCCCGACGGCCTCAACCATCGCATTTTTCATAAACACCTTCTTTTGCTGCACGAGGTCGCGAAGGAGAGAATGGGAAAGAAGATCGATTTTCATGATGTGTCTTATGTTCAGATGCACATATCATTTCAATCTTTTATGGAAGTTACAACATGGCGTTTTGTGCCAGCGATGCGAAAACAGAAAAATCTCAAAAAAAAGGGGAACCACAGAGATGTTTTCAAACCTTCAGCGTCGTCACGTCATAATAGGGATGCTGTTCATATGCTGGGTTGTCGGTTTCATCGACAAGACCGCAATCAACATTGCGATCATCCCGATCAGCGAGGAGTTTGGATTGAGCCCTGATCATCAGGGCATGATCATTAGCGCCTTTTTCCTTGCCTACTCCATGACACAGTTGATCGGCGGCTATCTGGTTGACCGCTTCGGCGCCCGCCGGGTGCTAAGCTCGGCCGTTGCAGTATGGTCGCTGGGAACTGCCGTTTCTGGCGCGGTCACCAGTGCTGTCGGGCTGGCTGCCGCCCGTGCGGTCACGGGTGCAGGCGAAGCAGTCTTCCCCGCCGGCGGCTCAGTCGCGATCACCGAACATTTCGAAAAATCGCAGATGGCACGCGCAAAATCCGTGTTGCAGTCTGGCGCTTCGGTCGGCTTTGCGGTCGGCTCGCTGGTTATCACCGCGTTGATCGCCGCACATAGCTGGCAGGTGATGTTTTTTGTTCTCGGCGCCATCGGTCTGGTTCTTTCGGCAGCTCTTTACATCATCATGAAGCCGGCGGCGGGTGCGCTGGTTACGCAGGAAAAGGTTGAGAAGGTCTCCGAAAAGAAGCGGATCGGCGCGCTCCTGAAAAACACGCTGACCTGGAAGATCACGCTCGTCTACTTCTTCACCAATATCGTCTTCTGGGGCCTGCAGTCCTGGCTGCCGTCCTACTGGGTCAAGGTGAAGGGCATGAGCATGGTCGAAATGGGTGCCTATTCGATGATCCCGCCGACGCTCGGCTTCATCTCCTTTCTGACCTGCGGCTGGCTGCTCGACCGTTTCTTCCACCAGAAGGAAAAGTACCTCATTTGCATCGGCTCGGCTGTCTCGGCCATCTTCATCTATCTGATGGCGAATGAGGAATCGATCCCGCTTGCCTTCGCCTATCTGTCGGTCTCAAACGTGTTCCTGAATGCGATCTCGATCAGCGTCTTCGTCAGCATCATGAAGCATTTCCCGCAGAATACTGTGGGCACCGCCACTGGCTTGATCAACTCGCTGGCGCAGCTCGGCTCGTTTGCCTCGCCCATGCTGATCGGTGCCGTGCTGTCGGCTACCAATCAGAACTATGAGATCGCGTTCTCGATCATCGTCGCTTGCGCGGTCGTTGTCTGCGCCGTCGCCACCACTTTTCCCGCCGTCCACGGCAAAAAGCCTGTCGAACAGGCTGCCTGAAGGAATACAATGACCTATCTCGATATCATCGAACGCACCGTCGCCGCGCATTCGGACAATCTGAAATCAGTAGCCGATAGAATCTGGTCATTTGCCGAGATCCGTTATGAGGAGACCCAGTCGGCCGCTCTTTTGGCCGACGAGCTCGAAAAGGCCGGTTTCGCCGTCACACGCCAGGCCGGCAATATCGAAACCGCCTTTGTGGCGAGTTACGGTGAGGGACATCCCGTCGTTGCCATCCTGGGCGAATTCGATGCCCTGACAGGGCTTAGCCAACAAGGCGGCGCGACCAGCCACGACCCCATCGTCAAGGGTGGAAACGGCCATGGCTGCGGCCACAATCTTTTGGGAACCGGCGCGCTCGCCGCCGTTCTGGCGCTCAAGGCCTGCAAGGAAGAACTCGGGCTCGAGGGGACGATCCGCTATTATGGCTGCCCGGCTGAGGAAGGCGGCGGGGGCAAGGCCTATATGGCTCGCGAAGGGCTTTTCTCGGATGTCGATGTCGCATTCACCTGGCACCCATGGGACGAGAACCTCGCCTACAATGCCCGCATGCTGGCAACCAACCAGCTCTACTTCACGTTCCGCGGCACCAGTGCCCATGCGGGCTTCGAGCCTCATCTCGGACGCTCCGCGCTGGATGCGGTTGAATTGACCAATGTCGGCTGCAACTATCTGCGTGAGCATATCATTCAGGACGGACGTATCCATTATGCTATCACCGACACCGGTGGCCGGGCTCCCAACGTGGTGCAAGCGCAGGCGCAGGTGCTTTACAAGGTCCGTGCGCCGCGCATGGATCAGGTTCGCGAGATCACCGAACGAGTGAAGGACGTCGCCCGCGGCGCGGCCCAGATGACCGGCACCGAACTGGAGATCACGTTTGACGCCGCCTCCGCCGATCTGGTGCCAAACGTTTCACTTGCGCGCATGATGCACGGCGAGTTCGAGAAATTTGGTGCTGCCAGCTTTTCAAACAGCGAAAAGGACTTTGCCACCAGCATCCAGAAGACCTTCTCGCCAGAAGTCCAGGCAAAGGTTGCCAAACGCGGAAAAATCCTGTCGGAAGACCTGAATGCATTTCAGGAAGAACCGACATTCCTGCATGGCTCTACCGATGTGGGCGATGTCAGCTGGCTTGTTCCGACCGGACAGGTCTATGTCGCAACCGAGGCATACGGCACGCCGCCGCACACCTGGCAGATGGTTTCGCAGGGCAAGTCAGGCTACGCCCATAAGGGCATGCTCCAGGCTGGCAAGGTTCTTGCTGCCTCAGCTGTACAGACGCTCATGGACCCGGAAATCATCCTGGCGGCCAAAGCGGAACACCGCGAGCAACTGGGTGGTGAAAGCTACATTCCGTTGATTCCGGCGGAAGCTACACCGCAACGCCTGCGTTAATCGAGCGGCAGGGCGCCGCCACTTACCGACGTCGCTTTGGAGTGTCTCAGCAGAGACACTCCGCTTTCGCCAGCGCAACGATCACGGCGTTGGAAAAACGGTCTTCATTTGCTCTTGAAAGGACTCGAACCGCTGACCCCGTTATTGGCCGATAAGTTCGCGCTGAATTTCCGCATAGGGGCAACTACTTGCCCTCGGGAATGGCTGATATGGGGCCGCTATCGGACTGACCGGTATCGGCGAGGAATTCGAGAAAGCTGACATCCAACATCCGACAGGCACGCAGTCCGCGCGGCATTTCGCGCAGGTTCAATCGAATACCGGGGTAGAAGTGCAATGGAGTGATGAGGTGGACGGCCTCCGCACCCAACACTGTTGTGGCATACTGTGGCTGTCAAAGGTCACAATCGGGAGAACCGTCCATGAAGGAAGTTATCACAGTCGGCCTGGATATCGCCAAGCACGTTTTTCAGGTCCACGGCGTCGATCAAAAGGGCGATACTGTTCTGCGGAGGAAGCTCCGGCGATCGGAGATCATCAGCTTTTTCGATCACCTGCCACCCTGTTTGATTGGGGTTGAGGCGTGCGCCACGGCTCATCACTGGGCTCGGGTTCTGATTAATCTCGGGCATGAGGTTCGGCTGATGCCCGTGCTCTGATCCCCAAAAACTGGACCGTTTATAACTGGAGTTTTCCGCGTTAATTTCCCGGCTGGGAAAAGGAGCGGAAGCATGAAGGCATCGAAGTTCTCGGACGCCCAGAAGGCGTTCATTTTGAAGCAGGGCGATGATGGCGTGCCGGTAGCAGAGATCTGCCGGAAGGCGGGGATCAGCCAGGCGACCTATTTCAATTGGCGCAAGAAGTATGCGGGCCTGCTGCCCGACGAGATGCGCCGACTGAAAGCTCTGGAAGATGAGAATTCCAGGCTCAAGAAGATCGTCGCTGATCTGACACTGGACCGCGAGATGTTGCAGGATGTCATCCGCCGAAATGTATGGTCCGCCCTGTCATTGCAAGGATTTTAGGTTCCGGCGATAGCAGTTTGCGTAAATGTATCCGGCCTCTCGCGAGTGGACTGCTGTTGCAGCCAGGCCCTGATGAGATCCGCACATTCTGTTTCCAAATAGCTTCTTCGGGCACGAAGCCCGCTTTCAACCAGGATTTACAGAATGTCGATCAACTGTCTCGTCATCACCCTCGAACCTCGCAATCTGTCCGGCCTCAACGGCCGGCTTTGTCAGGACAACCCAAACGATACGGGCCAGCTTGGCAGCCAAAGCTAC
>NZ_JARVRC010000019.1:0-5659 GCF_030209895.1 Agrobacterium sp. CFBP2214
CTTTAATGGGCCGGACTCTAATCCAATCTGGAGGAAATTCGCAGTGGCAGGTCATTGGCGATAAAGTCAGAATTTCCGGCAACTTCTTTCAGGCTGATGCCGATGGCGTGTTTGAAAACAGCATGACAATTCGCGGCGCGATGACCGCTCCTGAGTTTCTTTTCCGATTTACTGCCATTTCAAAACAATGAGGTATCGACCATGGCACTTATAAATTGTCCCGAATGCAGCGAAAGCGTCGCCGATAGCGCATTCAAATGCCCCAAGTGCGGAGTACAGCTTCGGAAACCGAAGCGCGGGTTTTTCGGCAAGCTTTTCAAGTGGTCATTTGTGCTTTTTAATTTGCTTATGGCTGTCTGGGTTGTCGGTGGATTCAATGCAGCCACAAAAGACGACAACGCTCTGTCTGGTGCAGAACAAGCCGGAGCAGCAATTGGCACGGGTCTAGGAGTCGCGATGCTCCTCATACTCTGGGTTATCGGAGCGGTTATCCTAGGGCTGTTTGTTATGTTCACTCGCCCAAAAGCCGCCTGATGCTCAGATCATTTGTCGCCATTCTGCTTCTTGTAAGCTCTACGACAGTCGCGTTTTCGCAAGAAAAATGTCTGACAGAGAAGGACGTTCTGGAGTACGTCAAACAGAAAAAAATGGTCAAAGCCCGTTGTTATTGGAATACCAACACTGCGGAATCGGAGGAGGAATTTCAGTGTGTGAGAACATGGGTACTCCCTGACCACAGTTACTTCTCCATCGAGAGCCAATTGGATTGTTTTGTAAAGCCAAAGCATATCGGTAAAGCCGAGATGCAAAAGCTCTACAAAGTTAAGAAGCCTGTACCGCCCTGTGATGACTGCGGCTAATCTGTCTATGGAGACCGTTTTGAAAACAATTTCTTTAATAGCGGTTTCCATAATCGCAATTGTGATTGGCTCTGATTTTGCGAAAGCCTCCGATTTGGAATTCTCAGTTTTCCCGGCACAAGGTATTTTTAGAGGGAAAGCGCAAATGCCCGATTTCAATGGGCAGGCAAGAGATTTTGCACCCTTCCGGACGCGAATAACGGATGCGATAAAGTCTGGCGTAACATTTGCCGGAGAGCTATCTGTTGCGCAGTTTGGCTGCGGCACCGGTTGCACAACGGTGATAGTGGCGAACAATAAGACCGGGCAGCTCTACGATTTTCCAAGAGGCGGAGAATTTAATCAGGCACTGACCCTGGAATTTAAACCAAACAGCAAACTTATGCTGGCACGTTGGTATACAGATAGCCTCTGGGAAACATGCGTTCTCGAAGCATTTCTGTTTGAGGATGGCAAGTGGATTACCAAGGAAGCAGTTGCAGGAAACGGTGACGAGGCTTGCACAGGCGATGTTTCTAAAGGACTGGCAAGGTCCAAAGAGTGAGAGATCGTACCTTAAGTTTCTGCCATAGAGGCGACGCCCTACAGCACTCAATATTGAGATCGCTTCCAGTCGATGTTCCAAGCGCTCTCTGGAAGGTCTTTGAGTAAGGTGGACAAATGGGAGACGATCCCCTCGTCATCGCCTTTTCGGGTTGAAAGTCTCGACCAAACGAAAGTGCGGCGTCCATCGAACTTCCATCTGCTCACGCCACCATTTTGGCTTTCAATTAGTGATGCGTATTGTTGGTCGATGTGAACAATGATCCTTTGTTCGAACCGTCCAAAACCGTTTGATTTCATTCATTCTCCCAATATCGAGAGAGGCGCTGAAGAGTTCAGCTCTCTAACTCCAGCGATTCATTTCAGGGTACGATCATAGTTTGCGGCAACAAATTAGTGGTCGAATTGTTGATTTTTGCCGGACTGTCCTGATCCGTGGAAACGTTTTTACCATTGAGATGCTCCCAAAATGGGAAATGGACAGACGACGCCGGATAGAAATTAAACGGAGCGTAATTCGTTTGATTGCTCCTAAGATAGCTTTCCAGTTTCAGCGAATAGCCCAAAAATTGATCAAGGTCATGAAGGCTGTTCACCGGCTTAAAGTCTATGAGTGAAATGTCTGCTGTTGGATTGGGAATCTTATAGCCGCCGTCCAGTGTAAGAAATCTACTATTATTGTCTTGGAAGTGGGCGAGTGTTTTTTCATGAAACAAAACCGCACCATGACCATGCGGATAAAGTGGATTTGTATGGAAGCGATTTTGACGACTACCTTCGATGTCGAACGCCATGAAGGCTAGTGGCTGGAGCTTTTTATTCCATCGCGTCACTTTGCCATTATTGAAGCATTGAGGTCGCAGAGTTAAAGCCTGATAGCGCCCAAATGCTTTATCAAGTCTGCGCTGCGCTTCGATAATGTTATGGCAATCTCCATAACTTCGGAGATGAACAGTAACAAGAAAAGCATTTTCACTTATGTAACATTGTGTTCTTGATGTATTTTTATCATCTGAATTAATAATGTCGAAATATGCCTTTTGAATAAATGTATCGAAAGCCCATTCTTTTGTTTTCTTTGTTGTCATTTTTACTCTTTTAAAGGCAATATAAATCTAATTGCGCCAATCGCAGAGAGGCGCATGCGAAAAATTAAATAAAGAAAATCAAAGTCGCTCTCGTGAGCGGACCTCTGATTGCCGAAAATCGACTTCTTCCTATTTATGATGTGGAGTTGATTGGCGCGAATTATATTATTCGCACTATGGATTATTAATAATCCAATATATTGTTTTATATTACCATATTGGCGCGATTATTTCAATCGCCTTATTGATAATTCTTGATTTTAATCTTCATCGGCATGCCGGAGGGGCCAATAAGGGTGTCAGTGACGAGCGGTGTCGATCCCCAATTGAGTCATTTGAGTAAACCGTAGCGAGACAACGCCATGAGACACTTTTAGCGTCTTATTAGGGTTGATTTCAGCATTCCGAGACGTTACGACTCATACATCTAGAGTCAAATGAGACAAAAGGGCATCAGATGTCAGTCATATACGGATATGCCAGAGTGTCGTCGGTCGATCAGGATTTGACCCTGCAAGAAGAGACCCTCCGATCAGCCGGGGCAACGCTTATTCTGAAAGAGAAGAAAAGCGGCACCACAACACAAGGCAGAGAAGAGCTTTCCAGACTGCTCGATTTCGCTCGGGAAGGCGACACCATCATCATTACCCGCATTGACCGTCTCGCCCGCTCGATAGGCGATCTATCCGCTATTGTGGACCGCCTGAAAGCCAAAGGTGTTTCCTTAAAGGCAACGGAACAACCAATCGACACCAGCACTCCAGCCGGAAAAGCATTTCTCCAGATGCTTGGCGTCTTCGCTGAATTCGAGACAGCCATACGCAGAGAACGCCAGTTGGAGGGAATTGCCAAGGCGAAGAAGGAAGGCGTCTACAAGGGCAGGAAAGCCACTGTTGATGGCGCTAGGATCAATGAGCTAGTGGCGGCTGGTAAAGGTCCGACCGAGATCGCGAAAACCCTTGGGATCGGCAGAGCGACTGTCTACAGATATTTACCGGACAAGGTTTAAATCGCTCAACAAAAGTGAACAGTTTTGTGTATTGTTCAACAATTGTGAAATCTGGCGGAAAACTAGGGCTGCACCGGGCGCGGGTAGGATTTGTAGCCCCTGAGCCCTCATCGAAACGTCAGTGCATAATTGTCTCGACTAGACAATTTGATAAAGGGTCTTCATTCTTTTTTTGCATTCACCTTCTTAGGTTGCGGAGAATATATATCGCAACCACCAAGGATTTGTGCATTGCTAAATATCAACTTCAAATGCCCCGAGTGCAACTCATTCATCGAAGATGAAGTTGATAATGCCACTTTCGACTGGACAAACGATAGCACTGGCGACGGGATAGAGAGCAACTATTCGACAGTTACCTGTACCGAGTGCGATGAAGATTACAATATCGAGGTAATCGCCATGCCGGGGCAAAAGGATGTGAAGGTGACTGATCATCCTGAAGTAAAAGTCCGTTTCATTGATGATACATTCGATTTTGAAGACTTCGGACCTGAAGACCTGCCTTTCGACGCTTATGAGGTGTATCAGCAATCAGTTGCAGACGCGAAATCCCTTCATACAAACTCGTACAAGTTAGGGATACCCGGTCAGCCGCTTCTAAAGGTGCTTTACCTTCAGTACGTCGTCATTTTGGAAGCGTATCTTAGTGACCGACTGATAAAAATAATCACCAACGATGATAAAAAACTACTTGCCTTAGTTGGAAGCACTGAGGCTCTCCGATCTTCAACGCATACGCTGATTGACATAGCTAAAGACCCAAATTTTGTAAAAAGGACTGCCAAAAAATATCTAGAACGAGTTTCATTTCATGATCTTTTGAAAGTTTCAGGCTTCTACGAAGCCGTGCTTGACGTTTATATTTTTGCTGACGAGCGCCCTGAAAAACCTAAGAAGAATAAGAAAAAAAATGAAGGTCAATCCGAACTGACTGCCGAAGAGCAGAAGATGCAACAAATAATCCAAATCCGACATCATATCGTGCATCGTAACGGGCGAGACAATGACGGAAACTTCATTCCGCTAAAACTCGAAGAGGTAGAAGAAGTCGCGAAACTGGTGAATGAAATGGTTGAGAGGATAGAAAAGAACTATCGTCCATATATCGAGCAGTTGTCCGAAGAGTTAGACAAGGACATTCCGTTTTGAAGTGATCGGGAACCCCCCTGATTGTTGGACAGTTTCTTCATCATACCACCAACGCCATGCTGTGCGCTCTAAGGAATTCAGCACATTTCATATCGTACTGAATGTGGACGCGCTCGGAATTAATGGTGAAGTCGTTAGGGGAGTACAAATCAAGGATTTTTGTTTTAAGTCGCTCATTTATGACGGGATTGTAGCCATATGCAGTCGCGAAGGTCTCAACCTCTTGTTCGGGTTCATCAAAGCCCTTGTCGATAGTCAAAAGCCGCATATTTTGCGGAGCGAAAGCGAAGCCAAGAAAAACGATGGTAGACGCGTTTGCCATTGCATGCTGAATTTTTGGTGCTCTATCACTCGCCCGCGACTCGGACCACGTAACGATATTGTCGCTCATTTGCCTTATTCTTTGGGGGGAAACATCGCCGCCAAAGGGATGCTCTTCCAAGTTTCCAAGGCTTCCGTATGGGTGGATAATATTGATCCTAGCGACAATCTGTCTCGCCCTATCAGGTGGAACATCACGGAACGCATTCATTATGGCATGTTCTAGGTACATTTCGATGCAGCGATCATAGTTGAAGCAAATAATCGTTATGTTGCTTCCCACGTTGTCAACGTCGCTGTTTCTCACCCCATCGAAGAGCATCCGCGTAAACGAATTGATCCATGTGTCAGAGAGTTGTGGGGGTGAAGAAGCCGCTGTTCCGAGTAGGGTAGTTGCGAGCTTACTGCGGCGCTCTGCTTCCAAGATCGCGTAAGCAATCTGGATTTTCCCCACTTCCGCGATTACTTCGTCTCCGGTATGGCGATTTATGAATTCGTCAATTGAACCAGCGTGATCGATAGCACGATTGATTTCCGCCATTCCCAATAAGCGTGCGTTGATTTCGTCATCGTCTTTGGTGTATCGATTGACAATGCATTTATAGATCGGCTCAACGCCTTCACTAATTGACTGGAGTGCACCCCATTTCACCGGGCAAGTCGGCTAGATTGATTTAGCCCTGATG
>NZ_JARVRC010000031.1:0-2478 GCF_030209895.1 Agrobacterium sp. CFBP2214
AATGTGGCAGCAAGGTTGGAATGTCGCGCATTGCGCAAAGTTAAAATGTCCCCTGTCGCTCTTTCAGCCCGTGAGAAGTGCGACACTGGCTCAAACAATCAGCCCCCGACCGGACCGGCTGGGCCGGGTTGCAAGGGTAGGGAGGGGGCGGGTGATGGAACTCCCCCTTCGGCTTTAGCTTCCTTCGATCGTCACCCCAGAGGGAGACGATCGAGGAAGTAACCACGCTGCCGTATAAGGCATAGACTTGCGCGATCTTTTTGACAAACCGTGCTTTTCTATCTGAGAACCCGCACCGCCATTTAACGGTCCACGACCGCTCGGAACGTGATCTCAACGAGCTGTTGGGGAAAGGCGAGGCGCGTCACACCAATGATGTTGCTAGCCAGCTGAGGGAGATCGGAACCGTAGACTTTTTTCCGGATTTCCGAGGCGGGGCCGAAGGCTGCATCGACGTCCAGTACGTAAAGTGTCTCTTCAACCACGTCATCGAAGGTTGCGCCGAATTGTTGTAGGAGGACGCGGGCGTTCTCATAAGTTTGGCGAATCTGAGCTTCCATGGTGTCGAACGAAACTGGCTTTCCAGCGGCATCGATTTCGGCAGGTGCGACCAAATTCCCTTGGCTATCGTGGCTCAGCTGACCGGAAACATAGATCGTATCCTTAACCTTGACCGCTTGTGCGTAGCCAAATGCTTTTTCCCAGGCAACGCCGTGGTTTGCAGATTCAACGCGGGGTCTGTTTGCTTTGTTCGTCATCGTTGGCTCCTTCGAGAAATGTTTAGAACCCGAAACTGAACGAGTTTGACTGTCTCGTAAATTGCAATAAATCTGACGAGTGTATTGCGTTTGACGCAATGAACGGAGTCTTCTTTGTTGACCACGCGATATGGTGGGCGATGCGCTATTTCTGCGGATTGCTCGTCCGGCCAGATATGATGGTCTCTCCAACAATCTTGATTACGACGTCTTATGACAGCAATGGGCCAGCTGCAGTCTTCCGCTTTTGGCCGGAAGTGGATCATTCAGCCGCATCTATTTGAGCAAGAGCCTTTTGCCGTCTCGCAATGACGTCCGGATCATTCATGAAATCCGTGCGCGGACCGGGTTTGCGGCCTCTCGGCTTGTAGCCGATCTTCTCACTGTTGGTCTTTGGCGCAGGTGCGTGGTCTCGATCTTGCTGCTCTTTGATGTAGGCCAGCACTTCGCCGAGACGCTTGTTCTCGACCACAGCCGCATGGGTCACGCGCTGGTCCTTATCGAATATCTTGTAAGGCAACGAGTGACCTTTCCATCGAATATCCAGTCGACCATCAGCGTAAGCGTATGTCTCGACATACTTTCCAACTAGGCCGCGCGTGACGTCGTTCTCCTCAAGCATGATGCGTTTGCGCTCATAGGAGAATGAAAGCTGTGCGCCGACGTGTCTTTGCTCGCGTTTGCAAAGCACGTCATTCAGCCTGCTTGGCGCCAGATTGACAGGCCGATGGAGGTTGTCGGGGCGGGTAGGGGTCACCGCAAAGCGGTCATTGTATCGCTCGATGAAGGCTGGCAGAAACGCATTGCCGGTCTCCATGTCACTGATATTGGCAAGCCTCAATTCCTTGACCAGCCGATCCTGCAATGTCCTGTTCATACGCTCGACGCGTCCCTTGGCCTGGCTGGAATTGGCGCAAAGGATCTCGATGTGCAGCTCCGATAGCGCGCGACCAAACTGCGTCATGCCTTGCCCGCCCTTGGCGTCTTTCCGGGCGACACGAAAAACGGAATGTTTGTCGGAGTAAAAGGCGATAGGTGCGCCATGCTCTTCAAGGTAAAGCGAAAGCGCCTCGAAATAGGTGAAAGCGCTCTCCGACCGAACAAACCGCAGCTGCATCAGCTTTCCGGTCGCATCGTCGACGAAGACCAATAGCGAGCAGGCGGGCCCACGATCCTCAAACCAACGATGCTCGGAGCCGTCTATCTGGACCAGTTCACCATAGGCCTCTCGTCGCAACCGCGGCTGATGAAACGTCCGCCGCTGCTTCCTCGAAAGCCATAGACCGGCATCCTGCATCCACTTGCGCAAGGTCTCGCGTGAAACCGTCACGCCGTGCTCTTCCTGGAGCTTCTCGGCCGCCAGCGTTGGCCCGAAATCAAGGTAGCGTTCTCGCACCAGCATCAAAACATAATCACGGACGCCGGTGGCTATTTTATTGTTTGACGGCCGACCGATCGCTTTATGCCTGATCGAGGCAGCGCCGGCAGCCTCAATACGACCAATCAATCTCTGAATATGCCGGACGCTGATTGCCAGTACATGCGCCGCTGCGACAAGGGTCATGCGGCCATCAACGACTTTCGACAAAACCTCGATCCGCTGCAAATCGCGCTCGCTCATGGTGATCAATCCCATCTGCATCTCCCAGACGTCAATCAGATCCGGGGAGTGT
Organism: Agrobacterium sp. CFBP2214; assembly: GCF_030209895.1. Taxonomy (NCBI): domain Bacteria; kingdom Pseudomonadati; phylum Pseudomonadota; class Alphaproteobacteria; order Hyphomicrobiales; family Rhizobiaceae; genus Agrobacterium; species Agrobacterium sp. CFBP2214. The sequence continues at coordinate 2,432 of NZ_JARVRC010000031.1, forward strand.
GACATTCCAACTTTGCAGAAACACGACACTTTAACTTTGCGGCTACA
>NZ_JARVRC010000025.1:0-1639 GCF_030209895.1 Agrobacterium sp. CFBP2214
TAACACCTTCGGAAGTTTGCGTTGCAAGAGGCTTTGACCAGTTGCGTAGCCCCAATCAGGCGAAGCAGGTGGTCATAGCCGGGCATCAGGTCTCACAGTGGTTTTGCGAAGCCACACTGTAAAGGAGACCGGCTATGACCGATTGTGACATTACAGCATCTGCTCCCGTTCTGGCAGCTATCGATATTTCCAAAGAACGCCACGAGGTGCTGATCGAAGCACCGGACAAAAAGCGCCGACATCGGGTGAGCGTGCTCAACAATCTTGATGAGTTCGATCGCCTCATCAGCTTGCTGCGCAGCTATCAGCGTCCTGTCCGCGTAGCCTTCGAAGCAACGGGAAACTATCATCGCGCATTGGCATATCAGCTCGGCTCAGCCGGCTTCGAGATCAAACTGATCTCGTCGATCGCGCTGGCTCGGACCAGGGAGGCATTGCATAATTCCTGGGATAAAAACGACCCGAAGGATGCCCAGGTTATCCTCCATATGATGACCATTGGTGCCGAGCAGTTCTACCATGACCCGTTGATGCGCGGCACCAACGACATTCAAGAGCTGTCGAAGACCCACGACATGATCTCACGGTCGAAGACCGAACTGTGGCATCGGATCCTGACACATTACCTGCCATTGTATTTTCCTGAAGCGGATCGCTTTCACCGCAGTTCACGCAGCGACTGGTTCTTCGCCTTCCTCGAACTGTTTCCGTCTCCGCACTTCATCGCGGCCATGAGCAAGGAGGCTTTCATCGAAGCTGCCTGGGATGTCGTGGGACGTAAGGTTGGCAAAGAGCGTTTGCTGGCAGATATTTACGCCACGTCCGCCCGTTCAATCGGCCTTCCGGTTGCACCTGACTCCGACGCAATCTGCATGTTCCGTATGGTTTTGGCCCAGGGCAGAAGCCTGATCGCCCACCGTAATCAAATCGAGGCGCGTGCGGTCGCCATGCTGAAGGACAATCCTGATTACCAACTCTTATGCACAATCCCCGGTATCGGCCCGATCAATGCTTTGACGATTTTGGCAGAGGCGGGAGACCTGCGCCGTTTTCAACACCATCGCCAGTTCCTGAAGTTTTGCGGCATGGATCTTTCGACAATCCAGTCAGGAATGTTTCGAGGCCAGACGAAGTTGTCCAAGTACGGCAATGCTCGCCTGAGGCGGACCTTATGGATGGCAGCTCAAGTCGCGATTTTGCAGCGCGCCAACAGCTTCCGCGACAAATTCGAGCGATACATCACCAAGGACCGTCACAATCCCCATTTGCGTCGCAAGGCGTCAACAGCAATCGCCGCCAAGATGGCTCGCACCGTGCATGCGGTTGTCAAAAGTGGTGAACCCTATCGCCCCTTCTTTGAAGGGACGATCCACAGCGGAAGGACCCTTCTCTGACAGGGCCGTAGAGGCGCTGAGTGTTTCAGCGACCTCGTAGATAATGTTCAGGCCTTCCGCTCGACGGCAAAAGGATCTCGTCTTAAGGACGGTGAGAGCCGCGATTATGCGTACTCTGTGTTTGTTATGGGAGAGACCGTTCGTTGACGATCGGCCGGGCCTACATCATAATCCAGACGTATCGGGAGACCGATGCGATAACGACCTGCTGCCAAAACGGCGATGCATTCCGAATATAGGACGTT
>NZ_JARVRC010000017.1:0-1513 GCF_030209895.1 Agrobacterium sp. CFBP2214
CTTCCGGATTCATCTATAACCAAATCCGCCCCACAGCAAAAATCTATATAAAATCACCTATTTACACAGCGCCAAATTGACTGCCCACCGATTAAAGCCCTCACCTTCCTCAATAATGGTGCGCTTACAATTATTTATATGTTTTAGGCTTTGCTCTAGCTAAATTATATGTTTTGCGAGCGCCGTCCTTTCCCATTTCAACCGCGACCACCCAATCACCCGCCTCATCCATCAATGGGAAATTTATTCTATCTAAAAAGTATAGATATACAAATATATGTATTGATTGAATTTATATAGGTAAAATATTCCGAGGCGAATACCTTTCAAAACATCCATAACTGCAAAAATCCGCTTGCGCAGGTAGATGAATCCCCTACGGGCCGCGGCGGTCGGGCGGACGAATATTCAGCCAGTTGCCTGCCTGCAGCCCATCGCCGCCCGGGTTTCTCAATCCCCTGATTTCACTATTCACAAATAAGGGATCATAAGTGCTTCTTTATATCCATATTCACCGATTAGGGATCATTTTTGATCCCATGTCTTCCCGCTGTAACACCTAGTAATAACGGATCACATATGATACGATTTCCAAGAGTTTCGCCATAAAGGATCACCTATGATTCCTAATAAAAAATCTCCGACAGGCAGCATCGAGACAACCATGCGCGATCTAGGCACCAGGTTGGCTCGGGTTCGCCTCCGTCGCAACCTGACCCAGGCACGACTGGCGCAGGAGGCCGGAGCTTCGCTACCGAGCATCAAGCGGTTGGAGGCTGGCCGGAACAGCTCGCTCGATACCCTTCTCCGCGTATTAAGAGCACTTAACTTGGGCGATCGCATTCTCGACATCCTCCCCAACCCGGACGTTCGACCGGTCGAGCGAGTCCAGCATGACGGCCACGAGCGGCGGCGCGCACGAACGCAGACAGAAGCCCCAAAAGCCAGCGATTGGGCGTGGGCCGAGGAGGATGAGCAATGACGGATGCGACCGTCCGCCTATGGGGTAGAGATATCGGTGCAGTTAGTTGGCTCGACGACAGAGCAATCGGCGTATTCCAATACATGCCTGAGTTCGTCCAAAGCACCATAGAATTGGCACCGATCATGATGCCGCTGCGCCCCGACCCATACGAATTCCCCGGTTTGCCCCGTGACGCCTTCAAGGGTTTGCCCGGCATGATCGCCGACTCCCTCCCTGACAAATTCGGCAACGCTCTGATCGATACATGGCTCGTGACCCAAGGAAGGTCACCCGGCAGCTTCAATCCGGTCGAGCGCCTTTGTTATATCGGTACGCGCGGCATGGGTGCGCTCGAGTTTCATCCCAAAATCCTCAAAGGGCCGCGCAAATCCCAGCGCCTTGAGATCGACGCGCTGACCAAACTCGCCAACGAAGTCCTCAACAATCGCGCCAACCTTACAGGTATCCTCAAGGGCGCTGACGACCAAGAAACCCTGCAGGATATCCTGCGCGTCGGGACGTCCGCAGGCGGCGCGCGCGCCAAGGCTA
>NZ_JARVRC010000016.1:0-1430 GCF_030209895.1 Agrobacterium sp. CFBP2214
GTAAACGGCGGCCGTAACTATAACGGTCCTAAGGTAGCGAAATTCCTTGTCGGGTAAGTTCCGACCTGCACGAATGGCGTAACGACTTCCCCGCTGTCTCCAACATAGACTCAGTGAAATTGAATTCCCCGTGAAGATGCGGGGTTCCTGCGGTCAGACGGAAAGACCCCGTGCACCTTTACTATAGCTTTACACTGGCATTCGCCAAGGCATGTGTAGGATAGGTGGTAGGCTTTGAAGCAGGGACGCCAGTTTCTGTGGAGCCATCCTTGAAATACCACCCTTATCTTCGTGGATGTCTAACCGCGGTCCGTTATCCGGATCCGGGACAGTGTATGGTGGGTAGTTTGACTGGGGCGGTCGCCTCCGAAAGAGTAACGGAGGCGCGCGATGGTTAGCTCAGACCGGTCGGAAATCGGTCGTCGAGTGCAATGGCATAAGCTAGCCTGACTGCGAGACTGACAAGTCGAGCAGAGACGAAAGTCGGTCATAGTGATCCGGTGGTCCCGTGTGGAAGGGCCATCGCTCAACGGATAAAAGGTACGCCGGGGATAACAGGCTGATGACCCCCAAGAGTCCATATCGACGGGGTTGTTTGGCACCTCGATGTCGACTCATCGCATCCTGGGGCTGGAGCAGGTCCCAAGGGTATGGCTGTTCGCCATTTAAAGCGGTACGTGAGTTGGGTTCAGAACGTCGTGAGACAGTTCGGTCCCTATCTGCCGTGGGTGTAGGAATATTGACAGGATCTGTCCCTAGTACGAGAGGACCGGGATGGACGTATCTCTGGTGGATCTGTTGTCCTGCCAAGGGCATAGCAGAGTAGCTATATACGGAATGGATAACCGCTGAAGGCATCTAAGCGGGAAACCAACCTGAAAACGAGTGTTCCCTATCAGAGCCGTGGAAGACGACCACGTTGATAGGACGGGTGTGGAAGCACAGCAATGTGTGAAGCTTACCGTTACTAATAGCTCGATCGACTTCTTCGTTCCCATTGAATATGTTCATCAAGCCAAGCTTGATGACATCATCTTCTGTCTTCACGGGCCAAGGGCCCTGCAGACGGCGCGCGCCATAAGGCGCGACGGACTAACGTCCTGTATGGCTGCCTCGCTCAACCTCGAGCAAGGCAGGCAAACGGACCAGTCAAAGAAAGACGTGTTAAATTAAATAGAGCTTCGGCTCTCCAGCTTCTCGAAAACTGTTTCCATCTCAAAAATGGAAATCGTTGCGTTTTGCCGACCTGGTGGTTATCGCGGGGCGGCTGCACCCGTTCCCTTTCCGAACACGGCCGTGAAACGCCCCAGCGCCAATGGTACTTCGTCTCAAGACGCGGGAGAGTAGGTCGCTGCCAGGTCTGCAAAACGCAACACAAAATCTTCTCAATCACAAAAATGGGCAACAAGCCCAAATCAAAAGGCCGCCAA
>NZ_JARVRC010000030.1:0-1429 GCF_030209895.1 Agrobacterium sp. CFBP2214
TGATCATGGCGCGAAGTGATCCTGAGGGGGGTCTCAGAGCCTCACACGCGATCAGAAGAGGGGTTGCCACGCATAATTGACGTTATGGGTAAATCGAACACCGGGGGGGCTGCGCAATCGTCCCGGTGATCGATTCTGGCCGTTGGCCGCAAGTACCATAACGTCCACACATTATGCGTACCTACGGATACGCCTATGGAGACTTAGCGGCATGGTCTGCCTCGTATCCGCTCCGCGCTCTGAACCGAGCCGCTTGTCGCGGCGACGAGGCTTCAGAAAAGAAAAAGACAGAGGATTTAGATTGAATTTGACCATTAGCTGCGTCATGGCAACGACAAAAAACCATCAAGAAAATACGGCAAGAACCGTAAGTGCTGACACAGGAACATATTCATCATCTGAGCCATCCTTAGCCCTAAGGAGCAACTGAGACTCTATGCCATAACCTACGGCCCCCACTTGAAAGCCGATAACGACAGCCTCATACGATAGAAGCTGAGATGAGTATTCCTGCTCATGCTGGACGTAGACGTGCCTGCCGAGCAAAGCGGCAGGATCCAGACCTACGAAGGGAGAAAATGAACATGATATTTTTTCATTTTGAAGGGCAGAAATCAGAGCATGAGGCAATGAAGCAAACCCTGCAAAGGTAGGTGTTTCTGTAGAATAGATATTAGCCATTTTGATCCTCTCTCGATCAGGATGGTGAGCAGATAAGGGGAGTTGGCGCTCCCCTGATCTGCATTTAATCGGCAGAATTGCCGAAATATTAAAGAAGCTCTCCAGCAATAACAGAAGCGCGCATGTAACGTTTAAGTTCGCGAGAAACATTAGAATCGTGCTGCTTACAAATCTTTTCAAACTCTGCTTTAAGTCCAGAGTTGAGCTTGAAATTAAGAGTTGTATCTAAATCATCACCAATGGATTCAATACGCTTGTGTGCGGTTAAGCTTGAGCGATCATTACCTATTCGAGCAGAACGCTGCCGCAAATCAGCAATGCGGTCATTCTCTGAATTCATAACACACCTAGTAGTTACTGAGTAATTAAGCGGAAATTACACGACAGAAAGGTAGGTGTCAAGTAACTACCAAAGATATACCAAGAAGAAAGCCAAAGTGGAAGATAGGCACTTGATTCTAAAAGGAAAATAAAAAGGAAATCCGCAATACTGCGGAGATCCGCATGAAAGTGGGGGTGTAACAGCACCCCCACCCTGCCGGCCTGCGATCGCCAAGGCCGAAGCGACAAATCAGAACCAGGTGCTGCAGCAAGATGGAGTCGCCCAGGAGAGGCAGTGCTGCAAGGAAATTGCCTCCGGGACCCGACAACCGACTGTGCTGTGCGTTATGGGTCCGTTGCGGTAAAGCTGAGTGATCATGGCGCGAAGTGATCCTGAGGGGGGTCTCAGAGCCTCACACGCGATCAG